>NZ_JBIVUX010000010.1:19642-270763 GCF_044757385.1 Streptomyces sp. NPDC091282 | reverse complement strand
TAGTTGAAGTTCCAGCTGAGCTGGATGGGCCCGCGGCCGTAGTAGGCGGCCTGTCCGGCCGGGCAGCCGTAGGACTGGCTCCGGTCGCAGTACGTCGGGTAGTTGGCGGTGTTCTGCTCGACGACGTAGACCAGTCCGCCGGTCTCGTGGTTGACGTTGGCGAGGAAGGCCGCCGCCTCCTGCTTCTTGGTCGTGTCACTGCCGGTGTTCGCGAAGCCGGGGTAGGCGCCGAGCGCGGCGGTCAGGCCCTGGTAGGTGTAGAAGGAATTCCGGTTCGGGAACATCTGGTTGAACTGCGCCTCGCTGACGACGAACCCGGACGGGTTGCCGCCACCGCCGCTGCCGGCCGGCGCGTTCCACTTCTGGTTCGCGGCGCCGGTGCAGGTCCAGATCTGCAGGCGCGTGGCGTTGGCGCTGCTGTTGCCGCGGACGTCCAGGCACTTGTTCGCGGCGGGGTTGACGATGTCGTGGGCGGCGGTGACGACCCACTGCTGGTTGGCTCCGCCGGAACAGTCCCAGAGCTGGACGGCGGCCCCGTCGGCGGTGCCGCGGTCGACCACGTCGAGGCACTTGCCGAGGGCGCGCAGGGTGCCGTCGCCGTTGTTGGACCAGCTCTGGGCGCCGGTGCCGTTGCAGTCGTAGAGCTGGACGGCGGCGCCGTTGGCGCTGCTCGCGCCGGCCACGTCGACGCACTTGCCGGCCAGGCCGGTGATCTGGCCGGTGGCCGCCTGGGCGGGGACGACGGTGAACAGGGCGGACAGGACCGCGGCGAGGACGACGGCCAGGGTGAGTCTGCCGAGGACGGTGTGCCCGCGGAGGCGGGACATGAGGGCGGGGAGGCGCATGGGGGTGCTCCTGAGGTGGGGTGAGGGGGGTGGGGGTGTGTGACCGGCCCGCCGGGGCGGGCGGCTCAGCCGAGGACCTGCTGGGTCACGACGATGTGTCCGGCGTCGGGGTCGAGGACGCCCCCGAGCCGGCTGAACGCGCCGTCGGTGAGATCGAGGCACTTGGGTTCCTGCGGCGTCTGGGCGAACGTGCCGCGGTCGTTGATCCGGACGGTCAGGGACCGGCCGTTGGCGACGTTGGTGACCTGGACGCGGGTGCCGAAGGGCAGTTGGGGCTGGCGGGAGAGGGAGGTGGCGGCCGTGTCCGCGGTGTTGTCGAAGACCTCGCCGCTGGCGGTGAGGGCGCCGGGCGGCTGGGGGCCGTAGTGCGTGGCCCAGCACTGTTCGCCGGTCTGCTGCGCGGGCGCGTTCCACTTCTGGTTGGTGGCGCCGGTGCAGGTCCAGATCTGGATCCGGGCGCCGTTCGCGGAGGAGCGGTCGGTGACGTCGAGGCACTTGTCCGCCGCCGGGTTGACGATGTCGTGGGCGGCGCTGACGGTCCACTGCTGGTTGGCGGCGCCGGTGCACGACCACAGCTGGACCTTGGCGCCGTCGGCGGTGGAGTTGCCCGTGACGTCCAGGCATTTGCCGAGGGCGCGCAGGGTGTGGTCGGCGCCCGTGGTCCACTGCTGGGCGCCGGTGCCGTTGCAGTCGTAGAGCTGCACCGGGGTGCCGTCGGCGGTGCCCGCGCCTGCGACGTCGAGGCACTTGCCGGCGAGGCCGGTGATCTGGCCGGTCGCCGCTGCCGCCGGTGCCGCGGTCAGCGGGCCGAGGGACAGGGCGAGGAGGGCGATGACGGGGGTTCCGCGTAACGCGGTGGTGAGGAAGGGCGAGCGAGCGGTCATGGGGGGTGGGGAAGCCTTTCCGAGGCGGCGCGTGGGTGTGGCGGACACCGGGGACGCACGTCGGGACAACCTGACATCGGGAAGGTAAAAGGTCTATACCAACTACGTCAAGATGTGAACATGTCAGATGTGGCCGGAGTCCGCACCGTCCGGCCGGACGCGTAAACCGGCGCGCGTGGCATCGGCCCGGCTGGCGGTGGCGTCGGCGTGTGCGCCAGTGATCGGGTGCGCCGTTGGGGGAGCGGTGCCGGCGGACAGCATCTCCTCAGCACTGCGCGAGGAGGCGTGTGATGGCCAGTGAGTTCCAGCGGGACAAGCTCCGGGCGATGTTCGAGGCGTTCGACGCGGACGGCAACGGTTATCTGGAGGAGGCGGACTTCGCGGCGCTCGCGGTCCGCTGGGGACGGCTGCCACGGGTCAGAGCGGACTCGGGGCTGGCGGCGCGGGTGGAGAACGTGATGCGGGGGTGGTGGCGGCAGCTGTCGGCCACCGTCGACGCCGACGGGGACGGCAGGATCGACATGGACGACCTGCTCCACATGGTCGACCTGCTGCCCACCGTCCCGGAGGCGGTCACCGCCACCGCCGACACCGTCTTCGACGCGGTCGACGAGAACGGCGACGGGCGCATCGGCCGGGACGAGCACCGGCACATGATCGACACCTGGCACGGGCGGGCCATCGAGACCGGAGACGTCTTCGACCGCCTCGACCAGGACGGCGACGGCTACCTGGACCGGCCGGAGTTCGCCGCCCTGTGGACCCAGTTCTGGACCAGCGACGACCCGCGCGAACCCGGCAACCTGATGTGCGGTGAACTGCCGCACGGCCGGTAGGCGAGCCCGGCGGCTTTGCGCCACAGTGCCCCGACTTCTCGGACATCCGGGTATGGACCTCTGATCCCGGGGCACACGGAGGATCACTCGGCGCCATCCGGCGCCGAACGGTGGCGCCGGGCGCCACCCGTGCAACCTGTGTCTCGTGAGTGGCGCCCACGCGTCCGCGAGCTGAGCTTGGGGGAGAGGGAATCTCCATGATTCATCCGGCGGAGAAGGAACTGCGGGCCGCGCTGGCCCGGTTCGCCGACGCGCGCATCGAGCACGACGTGCGCCCCACCGGCCGTACCAGCCGCCTGCTGGAGGACGCCACGTACACGCTGTGCGTGATGACCGGAGCCACCGGCGCCGACCAGGCCCTGCGCACCGCGGACCGGCTGCTCCAGGGGTACCTGTCCGCCCGTGAGGAGGGCACCCGGCAGGACGAGACCCTGGCCGCGTAGGTACGCGAGGCCCGCGCGGCGGCGGACGGCCGCCGCGCACACGGAATCTTGAGACACGCTTTACACGGGACGGGCAACCGTGGGCCGGGCGATGACTGTCTGAGAGATAGTCGGAGCGGCCTCGCGAGGGCCGAGGAACGAGAGAGTGGGGCACACGGTGGGGCGGCGCAAGGGCGGCATAGGCATCGCACTCGTCACGGGCATGATGATGGTGGGTGCCAGTGCGTGCGGCGGGGGCGGCAGCGACAAGGCGAGCGGCGACGACGCGAAGCCGTCGCAGAAGCCGAGTACGAGTGCCTCACCCAGCCCGACGAAGCCCGCGGGCCCGCCGATGCTGCTGGACACGATCACCCCGCAGACCGGAACCACGGTCGGTGTGGCCATGCCGATCTCGGTGATCTTCACCGACCCGGTGGCCGCCAAGGCGCGGGCCACGGTGGAGAAGCACCTGAAGGTGAGTGCCTCGCAGCCGGTGGCCGGCGCCTGGCACTGGATGGGCGACCGGCGCGCCGACTGGCGGCCCAAGGACTACTGGCCCTCCGGTACGACGGTGAAGATCGACGCCGACATGAAGGGCGTCAGCAACGGCAACGGGCGCTACGGCGTGCACGGTTACACGCACACCTTCAAGATCGGCGACGACGTCCGCGCGGACGTCTCGGTGACCGCCCACACCATGAAGGTGACCCGCAACGGCCGTCCGGTGCGCACCCTTTCGATCAACGCGGGCAGCGCCCAGTACCCGACGTGGAACGGCACGATGGCCGTCATCGACAAGCAGGAGAAGGTCCACATGACCTCCTGCAGCGTCGGCATCAGCTGCGACAAGGGCAGCCCCAACTACTACGACCTGACGCTGCCCTGGGACGTCCACCTCACCCAGTCCGGCACCTACGTGCACTACTCGACCGGCGACCCGAACCCGGGCAGCGGCAGCGCCCGCGGCTCGCACGGCTGCGTCCACCTGTCCATGTCGGACGCCAAGTGGTTCTACGGGCAGGTCAAGCAGGGCGACCCGGTGACCATCACCGGCTCGCCGCGCGCCAAGGCCTCGGCGGACAACGGCTACGCCGACTTCAACCTGGGCTGGGACCAGTGGCTCGCGGGCAGCGCGTCGGGGGAGCAGACCACCGGGACGCTCTGATCCCGGGCGCCTCAGGAGCGAAAACAGGCCCGTTCTGAACCGCGGGTTCACCGAAAGACGACTCGGAGTTCATCCCAGGCCTACAAGTTCATGGGCATGACCTCAAGACCTCGCTTGCGCAAGCGCACCCGGATCGGCATAGCGATCGCGGTGACCGTCGCCGTGGCCGGCACCGGCACCGTCGTGGCTCAGGCCCACGGCTGGCTGTCGGCCCCGACGCACGACTTCGACGCGGCCGCCGACTCCTTCTCCGGTCACGACAAGGTGACCGGAGACGTGCTGCGCAACGACTCCGGCGCGACCGCCGTCGTACGGCACACCGATCCGTCCCACGGCACGGCGACGGTCAACGCGGACGGCACCTTCACGTACACGCCGAGCCCCGGATTCAAGGGCACGGACACCTTCACGTACACGGCGACCGACGCCGTACAGCTGTTCAAGGACACCCAGCCGAACGGGAACCCGCTGCCCTCGCTCGCGACGGTGGCGGGACCGGGCGGCACCACCACCCGGATCTCCG
Source organism: Streptomyces sp. NPDC091282 (assembly GCF_044757385.1). Lineage (NCBI taxonomy): Bacteria > Bacillati > Actinomycetota > Actinomycetes > Kitasatosporales > Streptomycetaceae > Streptomyces > Streptomyces sp. NPDC091282. Next base: position 266,088 of record NZ_JBIVUX010000010.1, on the reverse strand, counting down.
GCGAGGGATACGGCTCCGCGCTCGCCCCGGTGCCGGGCCGGACGGACCGCTTCTACGGCCTCACCGACCGCGGTCCCAACGCCGACGCCCCGGACGGCAACAAGTCGGAGATGCTCACCGACTTCACGCCGCAGCTCGGCGAGTTCAAGCTCCACAAGGGCAAGGCCCAGCTGATCAGGACGATCACCCTGAAGGGGCCGAAGAGCCTCGGCGGCGTGCGCTACAGCGGCCGTCCGCCGCACGACACGAGCGAGGTGATCGACGACGTCGACGCCACGAACGCGGCCGGCGGCACTCCCGTGCCCGTCGAGCGGGACCCCTACGGCTACGACTCCGAGGGCCTGGTGGCGCTGCCCGACGGCACGTTCTGGGTCTCGGACGAGTACGGCCCGTACCTCACGCACTTCGACGCCAACGGCTACGAGCTGGGCCGGCTGACCCCGTACAAGGACAGCCAGGACAACAAGTTCCACAAGATCCTCGGCTACCTGCCCGCCGAACTGGCCAACCGCTCGAAGAACAAGGGCATGGAGGGCCTGACGGTCACGCCGGACGGCTCGACCCTGGTGGGTGTCATGCAGGCCGCGCTGCAGCAGCCCGACCTCGGCAGCACCAAGGCGTCCAACCTCGCGCCCACCCGCATCGTCACCGTCGACCTGCGCACGCTGAAGACCAAGCAGTACCTGTACCTGCTGGACGACCCGGCCACCACGGGCGACGCCAGCAGCGAGATCACCGCGCTGTCCGCCACGAAGTTCGTCGTCGACGAACGGGACGGCAACGTCGAGCCGTTCGCCCGCAAGTCGCTCTACGAGGTCGACATCAACGGCGCGACCGACGTCAGCGGGCTGACGATCGGCGGCAAGTCGCCCGAGGCGTTCGTCGGCAAGGCGGGCACCAACGCCGCGCTCAGCGCGCTCACCGCGGCCGGCGTCCAGGTCGCGCAGAAGCAGCCGTACCTCGACCTCGGGACGCTGGTCAGCCAGCTCGACCCGAGCGGCCGCTTCTTCGCGCACGACAAGGTCGAGGGCGTCGCCACCACGGACGCCGGCCGGACGCTGTACCTGTCCAACGACGACGACTTCGGCATCGACACCATCGCCGTCGATCCCGACGGGAAGTGGACCGTCCACCAGAAGGTCCTGCCGTCCACGGGGCAGACCGACAACGGCGAGATCCTGAAGGTCGACACCACCAAGCTGCCGGCCGTGCTCAAGACGGTCACGGTGACCGTCCGCGTGTACTGACCGACGCGGCCCCCGCTCACCGCACGCCGGTGAGCGGGGGCCGGACATCGCGCCGAGGGTACGCCACCTGCCGACCGGCGCCGGGCGGGTTCACGACCCTCCACGCCTGCGGCGCGGGACGTCGCATAGGTTCGTGCCATGTACGAAACCGAGCGGTTCGACCTCGACGCCTATCTGGAACGCATCGGGTGGGACGGGGCCAGGCGCGCCGACCTCGCGACCCTGCGCGGGGTCCACCGGGCGCACGCCCTGTCCCTGCCCTTCGAGAACCTGGAGCCGCTCGCCGGCAGCGCCCCCTCCCTGGCACCCGAGGACCTCGTCGCCAAGCTGGTCCGGGGGCGCCGCGGCGGCTACTGCTACGAGCACAACACCCTCCTCGGGCTGGCCCTGACCGGCCTCGGCCTGGCCGTGACCGGGCTCGCGGGACGGGTCGTGCTGGGTGCGCCGAGCGTGGAGAGCAGGCCGCGCACGCACATGATGCTGCGGGTGGGCGTGCCCGGCGAGCCGACGCCGTACCTGGCCGACGTCGGTTTCGGCGCGGCCGGCGCACTGCTGGAGCCGCTGCCGCTGGTCCTCGGCGCGGAGCACGACGGCGCGGGCCGCCGGCACCGGTTCGCCCGCCTCCCGCACGACGGCCCGCTGGACCTGTGGGCGCTCCAGGCCTACGACTTCACCACGCAGGACTGGGTGAGCCAGTACGCGTTCACCGAGGAGCCGTTTGCCGCCTCCGACTTCGAGGTCTTCAACTGGCACGTCGCCACCAACCCCCGCTCGCCCTTCACCCGGCGCCCCTACCTCCAGCGCACCACCGGCGAACGCCATCTCGCCCTCGACGGCGCGGTGTTCACCGAGACCCTGGCCGACGGCACGGTGACCGCGCACACCCTCGACGACGAGGCCGAGGCCCGGCGCGTGGTGGACGAGGAGTTCGGCATCGTCGTACCCGAGGGGGTCCGGGTGCTGGGCTGATCAGCGCCTTTTCCGCCGGCGTCGAGGCCGCCGCCGCGACGGGAAATTCCCGGGCCGTTGTCGGTGCCCGCTGTTACCTTCATCCGGCGCATGTGATCCACATGCGCCGAACACCCACGGTGGAGGGGCACTTGAGCAACCGCAGCAGGACACGAAGACACGCACGGACGGCGGTCGTAGGCTGCGTGACGGCGCTGCTGGCCGCGACCGCCGGCACGGCCTGGGGAGTCGACAACCTGCCGCCGCTCCAGCCCCGCGTCCAGGACCTCCAGTCGGGCGGCAAGGCCTGCGCGACCGGCGCCGACACCGCCTACGTGTCGGCGCCGCCGCGGCTGACCGCTGCGCTGTACGACCCGGAGGAGGACAACCAGCCCGCCGAGAGCAGCCCCCTCAAGGGCGAGTTCGAGGCGTGGTGGACGGACGCGGCGGGCGTGGAGCAGCACCGCTCGTACACCACCGCCACGCTGTCCTCGGGCATGCCTTTCTCCTGGACGGCGCCGGCCGACATCCCGGCGAACACACCCGTCTCCTGGCACGTCCGCGCCGACGACGGCAAGGCGACCTCGCCGTGGAGCGACGAGGGCGACGGCTCCGTCTGCTCCTTCGTGTACGACGACACCAGCCCGCAGCCGGTGACGATCACCTCGCCCGACTACCCCACTCCCGACCAGGAGTTCTGGGTGGACGGAGTCGGCGTGTACGGCCACTTCACGGTGCGGTCGCCCTCCGACGACGTCGTGTCCTACACGTACGGATTCATCGGCGGTCCCTACGGAACGGTTGACGCCGAGCAGCCGGGCGGGCCCGCGACCATCACGTTCCTGCCGCTCACCGCCGCTCCCCAGACGCTGACGGTGCAGGCCGTCGACCGTTCGGGCCGTGTCAGCGCACCGACGCGCTACGGCTTCAACGTGAAGTCCGGCCGGGCCCCGGTCGGCCGCTGGACACTGGACGATCCGGCGGGCTCCCGCTCGGCCGCGGCCGACACCGGCACGGCGGCGCGCGCCGGAACCGGCGTCACCTTCGGCGCCGCCGCGCCCAGCGGCACCGAGACCACCTCCACCGTCACCCTCGACGGCAGCGGCCACGGCTTCCTCACCCCGGGCGTCCCCGCCGCCGACACCCGCAAGACCTTCGCCGTCAGCGCGTGGACACGTCCCGCCGAGACCGGCCGGACCATGACCGTCGCCAGCCAGGACGCGGACGGCGGTCCCGGATTCACCCTCGGACTGCGCGGCCAGGACTGGTCGTTCACGATCGGCGGCACCCGCGTCTCCGGCGGCGCCCCCGAGACCGGCGAGTGGACCCATCTGCTCGGCCTGTACGACGCCGAGACGGGCCTCGCCCACCTCTACGTCAACGGCCACGAGGTCGGTACGGCCGCGCAGGCGACCCCCGCCGAAGCGGCCGGCGCGTTCCAGATCGGACGGGCCCGCGGGACGGCCGGCTACCGGGACCGCTGGCACGGCGAGGTCGGTGACGTCCGGGTCTACGACCGGGTCGTGGTACCGCAGGAGGCCACCGAACTGGCGCGCCGCACACCGAAACTGCTCGGCCACTGGTCGCTGGAGGACGCGACGGACGGCGCGAGCCCCGAGCAGTCGCAGGGGACGCCCCTGCACCTCGGTCCCGGCGCCGCCATCTACCACGCCTCGGACAGCTCGTGCATACCGGAGATCGACCCCGACTGCACCTACACGCCGCCGCCACTGTCCGGAGACGGACACCTGGCCCTCGACGGCGAGACCGGGTACGCGGCCGCCGAAGGTCCCGTGGTGGACACCGCCGACAGCTTCACCCTCGGTGTCGTCGTACGCCTCGCGGACTCCGAGCCCGCGCACCCGATGACCGTGCTCTCGCAGGCCGGCGAGCACACCGACGCGTTCAAGGTGCGGTACGAACCGGCCACGCACGCCTGGCAGTTGGTGATGCCGGAGAAGGACGAGGCCGGAGCACCCGAGCGGGTCGTCTCGCAGATCGAGGCCGCCGACGGCGGAGAGGGCCAGGGCCACCGCCTCGCCGTGGTCTACGACGACGGCACCGACACCGTCAAGCTCTACGCGGACGGCTACACCAACGCCGAGGCGACCGCGACCCTGCCCGACGGGTGGCACAGCACCGGCGCCCTCCAGGTCGGCCGGGGCAAGGCCGGCGACGGCTGGGGCGAGTACCTGCACGGTGACGTGGACGAGATCCAGGCCTATGCGGGGGCACTCAGGGACAGGGACGTCATGGCCCTGGGCCACACCACGGACCCCTGCCTGTGCTGACACCGTGTCACAACGGAGCGGTGGCCCGCCGGAACGCGGTGTTCCGGCGGGCCGCCGACCGTGGGGTCACTCCTGGGGCGCGGCGAGAGCGGCCAGTTCGCGGTTGACGGCCGCCTGGTGCTCCTCGGCGTCCGTCCGCGCCTTCTTCGGACTCCACCGGCCCGCCATCACGAACACGAAGGGCACGAAGAGGACCTGGCCGCCGACGCAGATCCACCACCAGGTGCGCCATTCGCCGGGCCCGTCCTTCGACGCCTTCTGGACCGTGGCGCCGTACTCCTTGAGGACCTTCAGCTGCGGCCCCGCCTTCTGCACGACGGCGAGGTCCGCCGCGCCGACCTCCTTGACGGCGCGGGCGCTCAGCTCGGGGGGCGTGGTGGCCGGGGTGTACTTGTCCAGCTCGGCGAAGAGGTCCGGGTGCGCACCGACGACGGCCAGCGCCGGCGCGGCCTGCGCGGAGGCGGCCTTGACCTCGGCGCCGTGCTCCACGAGCGGGGTCACGGAGGTGACCAGCACCGGGATGAAGGCCGCGGAGACGGCGACCACGATGCGCACGGTCCAGCCCCACACCGCCAGGCCCGCCGCGGTCGCCGCCGGATTGTGCTTCTCCACCGTCTCGGTGAAGCTCGCCATCCAGGGCGCGTAGGCGATGCCGCTGAAGACGCCGATGCCGACGAAGAGCCAGGCGAAGGTGTAGTAGCCGGTCGTCAGGTGGGTGGCGCGGGTGGCGAAGACCGCGGTCATCACGATGGAACCGACCGCACCGACGATCATGAACGGCTTGCGCACCTTCAGCCGGTCCGAGGCCAGGCCGACCAGGACCAGGGCGATGGCGTTCGCCGCCCAGTACCAGTTGGCCAGCGCGTTGGTGCGCTGCTCGCTGTAGCCGAAGACGGTCGAGAAGTAGACGACGAAGTTGCCGACGGCCGCGTAGTACAGCAGCAGGAACACGGCGATGGCGAACGCCGAGCCCAGCACGTCCAGTCGCATCATCTGCCGCCACTCGCCGCGGCGCAGCGCCTCGGTGTCCAGCCCCTTGGCGCGGGCCTCGACGAGCGCCCGGTCCCGCAGCGTCACCATGATCTGGTCGCGCAGCGCCGGGGACAGCTCGCGCAGCGCGAGGATCGCGACGACGAAGACGACGAACCCGGCGATCGCCGAATAGCGCAGTTCGTCCTGCCAGGTGGCGCTGTCCAGGGTGTTGCTGGTGACGGTGGTGACCACCAGGGAGCCGATGACCGGGCCCATCGTCCAGTAGCCCATCGCGGTGGCCCGGCCGAGCTGCGGGGAGAAGTCCCTGATGAGCGCCGGAGTGGCGACCAGCACGATGCCTTCGATGAAGCTGACGAGCGCGAAGAGCACCAGATAGGTGGACTGGTTCGCCGCGTTCGGCAGCCCGAAGAAGACCAGCAGCGAGGCGACGAGCAGCCCGTAGACCACCAGGTTCGCCCGGCCCCAGCGGTCCGCGAGACCCGCCACGAGCGAGGCGAACGCCCCGACCGCGTTGCCGATCACCGAGACCCAGATGAAGTAGCGGTAGGTCATGCCGAAGTGCGTGATGATCGACGTCGCCACCGCGTACTGGATGTAGAGCATGTAGTACAGCACGACGGTGGTGACGACCACGATCGCGAGGTACGCCATGCGGCGGCCGGTGGGCGGATAGTCCGTCAGTTCACGGCGGTACAGCCGGGCGAGCGGGCCGCGGACCTCCGCGGCGGGTGCGTCGGGCGCGGGTCTGTGAGCGTCGGTCGGTGGCGTGGCGGCGGACATACGGCTCCTCCCAGGGATACCCGGATTCCGGGCGCTTCGCGTCGGCACGACAGGGCCCTGCGCCGGCCCGGCTCCGACAGCGTGGCCAGAGGGTAGTACCGACTGGTCGGTACGCCTAGGGGGTCTGCACCCCCGAAACGCCGTACCGGGAGGACCCGTTCACGGCCGGACCCGCGAATCCCACGACGAGCGGGGCGCGGACGGTCCGGGCGTCGGCGTCGGACCAGCCCTAGGCCGAGTCGCGCAGCACCAGTTCCGGGTCGAAGACGACCGACGTGGGTTCGGTGCGGCCGCCCTGGATGTGCTCGTGGAGCAGCCGGGCCATCTCCGCGGCCATCTCCTCGACCGGCTGGCGGACCGTGGTCAGGCGGGGCCGGCAGGACACGGCGATCGCGGAGTCGTCGAAGCCGACGACCGCGACGTCCTCCGGCACCCGCCGGCCGCGCTCGCGCACGACCTGGCAGGCGCCCTGCGCCATGAGGTCGTTGGCGGCGAACACGCCGTCCGTGCCGGGGTGGCGGTCCAGCAGGTCCGACATGGCCGCGAGACCGCTGTCCAGGGTGAACCCGCCCTCGGCGACCGGGATGTAGGGGTGGCCGTGGCGGGCGAGGGTGTCGCGGAAGCCGGCGAGCCGCTCCTGGCTCGCGGCGACGTCCAGGGGACCGGAGATCGTGGCGGGCCGGCGGCAGCCGCGTGCGAGGAGGTGCTCGGCGGCGAGGCGCCCGCCGTCCCGGTGCGCCAGGTCCACGTAGCTGAGCGGGACCGGACGGGAGGGGCGGGCGAAGAGCACCGCGGGCAGCCGGGCGTCGGCGAGGAGGGCGGGCAGCGGGTCGTCCGCGTGGGTGGAGACCACGAGGGCGCCGTCGGCCCGGCCCTGCCGCAGGTAGGTCAGCACCTCCTCGCGGGCCGCGGCGGACTCGGCGAACATGAGGACGGGGTGCATCGAGCGGGGCCGCAGGAAGCCGACGATCCCGCTGACGACCCGTCCGAAGAACGGGTCCGCGAACACCGAGGTGGCGAAGGCGTCCTGGCCGGCCGCCGTGGTGTCCCCGGCGCCGGAGACCACCAGCGCGACCGTCTCGGCCCGCCGGGTCACCAGCGAGCGCGCGGCCCGGTTGGGTGCGTACCCGGTCCGCTCGATGGCCCCGCGGACCACTTCCTGTATCCCGGGATCCACGTTGCGGATGCCGTTGACGACCCGGGACACGGTCGCCCGGGAGACACCGGCCTCCCGGGCCACGTCCTCCAGGGTCGGGGCCCGTCTGCTCATGCAGGCACCCTAACGGACCCGCCGACCGGGCAATAGAGCGCTCTCCCGGAGCGCGTCGCCGCACTCCGGGAGAGCCCTGTGGTCAGGCGTAGACGCCGAACTCGTACAGCGAGTAGCCGTAACCGGTGCCCCGCGCGGTGCCGTTGACGCGGACGTAACGGCCGGTCCCGGTGACGTCGAAGTCGTCGATCCCGCCGTTGCCGTCGGTCACGGTGCGCACGGTCTGCCAGTTCTGGCCGTCGTCGGAGGTTTGGATCGTGTACGCCTTGGCGTACGAGGCCTCCCAGGACAGCTGGACGTGCCGGAACGTGGTGCGGGTGCCCAGGTCGACCTGGAGCCACTGGGGGTCGCTCCAGTCGCTGGCCCAGCGGGTGGCCTGGTTGCCGTCGACCGCGTTGGCCGCGGTGCACGGGCAGTCACCGTAACTCGGCTGGTACGACGAGGCGGTGGCCGGTTTCCCGCGTGCCACGTTGGTGCCGGACGGGACCGGCGGGACGACCCGGATCGAGCGGGTCTCGACCCCTACGTTGCCCTTGCCGTCGGTCGCCTTGACGTACACCTTCCAGACGCCCGGCCGGTCGGGCGCGGTGAACCTCAGACGGCCGCCGCCGAGATCGGTGAAGGGCAGCGAGGCGAGGTTCTTGCTCTGGTCGATGTACATGCTGTTGTCGAGGACCTCGTAGGAGATCCGGTCGCCGTCGGGGTCGGTGGCCTTCACGGCGAGGACGACGTCACGCCCGGCCTGCACCTGGCCGGCGCCGCCCTCCACGGTCAGGTCGGAGATGACGGGCGGGGTGTTGTCGTGACTGGTGTCGCCGCCGTAGGCCCGCTTCACGGCGTAGTACGACAGGCGCTTCTGGCCGGCGGGCAGCAGGTTGAACCAGATGCCGCCGAAGTCGTACTCGGTGCCGTAGTGGAACATCGTGGCACCGAGCGCGACCCCCTTGTGCCCGGTGATGCAGCCCCAGGCCCGGGTGTACCCATCGGCCTTGGCCTGGTCGGCGGGCTCCAGCGGAACGCCGTTGGCGTCGTCGGGCACCTCCCACTCGCCGGCCGGGCCGGTCTCGGTGACGATGTAGGGCTTGGTGTAACCCCCTTGCTGCCAGGCGGCCTTGACGTCGCAGACCGCGTTGTAGGAGTTGACGGCGTACAGGTCGAGGTCCGGGGCGTTCCTCTTGAAGTAGGGCCAGGCGCCGACCCACGCGTCCGTGGACGTGACCGGGTGGTTGGGGTCGATCGCGTGGATCTTCTTGGTGATGTCGTTGACGAGCGTGGTGTACGCGTTGCGCTGGCGCTCCAGTTCGTCGCCGCTGTAGCAGTTCTGGAGCCCGAGGACCGACTCGTTGCCGACGTCCCACATGAGGACGCCGGGGTTGTCCTTGTACGTCTGGACCCACTTGGGGAACTCGTCGAGCACCTGGTTCTTGTAGGCGGTGTCGGTCAGGTAGTTGACGCAGCCGCCGCTGCCGGGTCCGCCGCCGGGCTGGAGCCAGAAGCCGGCGATCACCTTGACGCCGTGCGCGGCCGCGGAGTCGAACAGCGGCTTGCTGGTGGCGTCGGTGCCCCAGGTGCGGATGGTGTTGACGCCCATGGACTTGAGGTCGGGCATGTACTTCTCGGCGTCCGAGACGCTCGGGCCCCAGGTCAGGCCCTTGATCTGGTACGGCTGCCCGTCCACCGTCAGCTGCCAGGCGCCCTGGCCGCCGGTGACCTTGACGACGCTGCCCGCGGCGTGGGCCTGGGCGGCGGGCAGGGCGGCGAGGAGTCCGGCGGCCAGCACGCCGGCGGTGAGGGGTGCCGCGACGCGGCGGGTGCGGGTTCGGTTACGGATGCGGGTGCGTGGGGTCATCTCGGCAGGCTCCTCAGGGCAGTCGGTAGTGCTCGTCGAGCGCGGCGCCCGCCTCCGGATGGGTCTCGTCGTAACCACGCGCGTCGCACTGGAGACCGCCGACGACACAGTGGTCGACCAGCGCCTTGAGCGTGCGGTCGTCCCAGGCGTTGAAGAAGTCGTAGTGGAAGCTGTGCCCCGTTCCGCTGGACAGCCGCACCTTCGACATGTCGCCGTTGACCGGGAACGCCATCTTGAACTCGATCATCGGCAGCGCCACCGGGTGGTCGGCCGGGCACATGTTGTCGTTCGTGCCGGGCTTGACCACGGGGTAGGCCATGTGGCTCTTGTGGTCGGGGGTGTCCAGGTACTTGCCGTCCCAGCAACTGGGCGCCTGGAATCGGATGTTGAGCTGGACGTCGGCGCGGTTGGGACAGGTGGCGGGGAACTCGGTGTTGAAGTAGCTGTCACCGCACTCCCAGCCCTCGACGAAGCCGGGGTGGTGGCGGAACTCGTCGGCGCTCTGCATGGGGCTGCCGACGACGAAGCGCAGTCCCTTGGGGAAGGGGCGGACGCTGGTGTAGTCGGTGACACCGGACTTGTAGTAGATGACCTGCGGGCCGACGGGCAGGATCTGCTGGTCGCCGTTGTACAGCGTGGGCATCCAGTACCCGGACAGGTCGCCGGGGGCCTTGCAGGTGGTGCCGCCGGCCGACAGCGTGGCGGTCGTGCTGTTGGCGTTGGTCGTCGTGTTGCCCATGAAGGTGTGGTCGTGGGACTTGCCCGGCTGCTGCGGGTACACGATCGGGTCGTCCGGCTTGGTGTGGGTGACCGAGCAGTTGGCCTGGAACTCGTGGAAGTACCGGTGCGGCGGGTCCTGGGTGGACGGCGTCACACCGGTGACCGGCGGGTTGGCGGGGATGTAGCCGTCGCCGTCCGGGTCCTCCGGGGAGGTGGCGGTGGACGCGGCCATGGCGTGACCGGAGTGGGTCGCCGCGAACGCGTCCGCGGCGGCGCTGTGCGGTGCGGGCGCACCGGCGCTGACGGCGATGCCGCCGAGGCCGAGCGAGGTCAGCAGGAGCGCGCCGGTGATCAGCGTGGCTGACAGGCCTTTCGATCTCCGTGGCATGGAGACCTCCTCCTGGGTGGGGGTGTCAGAGGTCGTCGCCGGCCGCCCCCGTGACGTGGCGTCGCACGTGCTGGACGTCGGGGGTGCCGGGAGACAGGTGGGAGAGCGCTCTCCCGCCGAGGAGTGTTGAGGGCATGTCATCAAGGTGTCAAGGGATCCGGCAGAAGAGGGCGAGGAAAGATTCCGGATCCCGGGGCCTTGCCGAACATTGAAACTCATGAGTTAACTCAAGTCATGAACTAAGCGCGTGAGGCTGGCTGTCCGGACGGAACCTCGACGGAACCGAGGCCGGAGGAGGGGTCATGGCGGAGCCCGGTCGTCCAGGTCGTCACGGTCGGCGCCGTGGTGCTTTCCGTGACGGGCTCGGCGCGGACGCGAGCCGGAGCATGTGTTCGTGCGTCAGTCGCTTGTTCGGTCACGGGCGGTGGGTCCTTCACCCGCAGGTGCGACGATCGGGGAGGAGGTGCCGGTCAGCGCATGACCGGCGGCCGGGCCGGGCAGCACTGCGGCATCCGACGCCGCGTCTGCCACCGAGGGAGCACGCACGTGAGCGATGTGGTCTTCACGGCCGATTTCACCTCCGCCCGCCAATGGGTGGCCGGACGTTCCTGGGCCTATCCCAACGGCGGCCCCACCAACCCCGACGACAACAAACTGGACTACCTCACCTCGGACCCGGCCTACTCCCGCAGCGGCACGTTACGCGCCACCCGGAGGACCGACGGCTGGTGGAACACCGGCCTGCTGACCACCGAAGGAAGCGCCGAGGCCTTCGCGGTCCGCACCGGCGACCAGCTCCAGGCCCGGGTCCGCCTGCCCACGGGACTGGGCGCCTGGCCCGCGATCTGGACCTGGCGGGACGGCGGCAACGAGGTCGACGTCTTCGAGTACCACCCCGACAACCCCGACCTGCTGGAACTCACCAACCACGTGCGCGAGGGCCACACCTACCTGCGCCACCCGGCGGTACGTCCGGGCGCGGTCGTCGACCTCGGGGTCACGTTCGGCCGGCGCAGCGTCGTCTGGACGCTGAACGGCACCCAGGTCTTCGCCGACGGACGCGGCGTCGGATCCGGCTGGTACGCGTACCTCATCGTCAACCTCTCCGTCTGCGCCGGCCGCTACCACCCCCGCCCCGACCCCAAGACCACCGAACTGTCCTACCGCGTCGAGAACCTGACGGTGCACCGCCCCGTGGTCCCGCACGCCGCCGCATCCCATGACGACGACGAACCGGCGACCGAGACGGACGCCCGGCCAGGGTTGAGTACGGCCGCCGGCGAGCCTGAGTAGCGGCACTCACGCCACGGCACCCCCCGGACCTCGAAGATGAGGATCATCGTTGAGACCGGGAGAAACACATGCTCAGCCGCCTCGCCGACGTCCTGGTGAAGACCGTCGGTCGACTCACCGTGACCGCCGACGCCGGTGCCGCGCTCGCGCCGGGCAGCATCGTCGTCGTCAACCACACCTCACTGGCCGATCCGGCCGTCGTGCTCGCCGCGCTGCGCCGCCTGGGCGCGGAGCCGGCCGTCATGGCGGCCGCCGGTCTGTGGCGCATCCCGGTGCTGGGCCGCGCACTCGCCCGCGAAGGCCACATCCCGGTACACCGCGGCGACCCGCGTGCCGCACACTGCCTCGACCTCTCCGCGGCCGCCCTGGACCAGGGCCGCATGGTCCTCATCTACGGCGAGGGCGGACTCCCGCGCCGTACCGACGCCGCCGAAGCCGCGCCCGCCGCCTTCCGCAGCGGTCTGGCCCGGCTGGCCGAACGCACCGGAGCGCCCGTCGTCCCCGTGGGCCAGGCCGGAGCCCGGCGCATCACCTCCGGTGGAACCGGCAAGCAGATCGCCGGACTGGTCACCGCACCACTGCGCCGCCCGCCCGTGCACGTCCACGTCGGTGCGCCGATCACCCTGACCGGCGACCGGACCACGCGCACCGCGCAGGCCCACACCGCGGTCACCGCCGCCTGGCGAACGGCGGCCGCGCGACTCGGCGAGCCTGCCTGAACGACGCGCAGGCAAGGGCCCGGCCGCGAGGACGACGGCCGCGCCCAGGGGGGTGGCGTCGGTCTTCACGCCGCCAGGAGATCCTGTTCCGCCCAGATCGTCTTTCCGGCGTCGCCGAACCTGGTGCCCCAGCGGTCGGTCAGTTCCGCGATCAGGAACAGACCTCGTCCGCCCTCGTCGCTGGAGCGCGCGTAGCGGAGGTGCGGGGCCGTGGCGCTCGTGTCGGAGACCTCGCAGATGAGCACGTGGTGGTCCCGGATCATCCGCAGGCCGAAGGGCCCGCTCGCGTAGCGGATCGCGTTGGTGACCAGCTCGCTGACCACGAGTTCGGTGGTGAACACGGCGGCGTCCAGGCCCCAGATGCAGAGCTGGTGCTCGACCAGGCTGCGTGCCGTCGCGACGACGGCCGGGTCCGCGGGGAACTCCCAGGTGACGAAGTCGTCGTCGCTGAGCCGCTGGGTGCGTGCCAGCAGCAGCACCTCGCCCTCGGCGGGAGACGCACCGGGGCGGATGGTCTCCAGCACCCTCTCCTTGAGGTCCTTGAGGGGGACGTCCGCCGCGGCCGACAGCACCCGCATCAGCCGTCCCCGCGCGTCGGCGGAAGGAACGGAACCGGCGGCGGCCGAATCGGCGAACGACGACGAGAACACCAGCGTGCTGCCCGCCTCCAGCCGCAGTTCCTCCGCCTTGCCGCGCATCTCCGACGTCCCCAGCGCGGGCCCGACCGGCTCGCTCGGGACGTCGATCGTCCCGTCCGGCCGGGCGATGACCGGAAGGCGGTGCCCGGCGCTCGACAGGGCGAGCCCGCCGGTGGCCGGGTCGTACACGGCGTACACGCACCGGAGGTCCCCGGCCGCCGTGTCGGTCCCGCCGGTACCGGTGCCGGACCCCTGGAGGCCGGAAATGCTGGTCACCACGCCGTCCAGCCGGGCCAGCACCTCCTCCGGGCCCAGATCCAGGTGCGTGAGGGTGTGCACCGCGGCGCCGAGGCGGCCGATGGTGGCCGCGCCGCGCAGTCCCGCCTCGTCCGTGGCGGCGAGGACGAGCGCGACCCGGGCGCCCGAGATGGGAATGACGTCGAACCAGTTCGCCTCCGACGAGGTGGGGGCGAAGTAGTGAGCCGTCTCCACCGCGCCGTGATCCACGATGCCCTGCGGCGAGAAGTCGCGCTGCATGCCGCGCGCGGTGTTGTACTCACGGGTGTACCGGCGGGCGTTGTCGATGCCGAGCGCGGCCCTGGAGACCAGCTCGCGGCAGGTCATGACGTCGAATTCGGTGAACGGGTCGCTCTCTCCGAACTTGTAGAACGACACGAAACCCAGCACGGTCCCCCGCGCGCTCACCGGCATCACCAGGGAATGCGCGGACCGCGTGCCGCCCGTGCCCCGGTACAGCGGCTCACCGTCGTCGGCGGGCAGATCGGTGACCGCGCGCCGCGCCTCACGGGTCCTGACCAGCGCGGTCACCGCGGACGGGTAGGGGAATCCGGGGCGGGCGGTCGCCGTGGGGCCGAACCGGTCGTGGGCGAAACGCATGCCGACGCGCAGCAGGTCCTTCGCCGTGAGGGCGGGCGTCGCGGCCGCGGGATCCTCGCCCGCGAGGACCGGGGCGAACAGGTCGATGGTGAGGGCGTCCGCGAGCCGGGGCACGCAGACGTCCGCCAGTTGCTGACCGGTCTCCATCACGTCCAACGACGTGCCGATCACCGAGCTGGCCTCCGCGAGCAGGGCGATCTGCCGCTCGGCCCGGCGCTGCTCGGTGATCTCCACCGCGGTGGTCGCCAGCCCCAGGACATGACCCGAGGAATCCTCCAGCCGGAAGATGGAGTTCCGGAAGACGTGCTCGTGCTCATGGTCGTCCGGCGGGCGGCCCCGCTTCTCGAAGTCGAGCCGCGGGACGCCGGTCTCCAGGACGCGTCGCATGTCGTGCTCGTAGGCGTCGGCGTTCGACTCCGGCCAGATCTCGTACGGCGTCCTCCCGATGGAGCCTTCGTCGAAGACGCCCGGCATCCCGCGCGCCGCCGGATTGAAGCGTCGCAGCCTGAGGTGCGGGTCGTACACGCACAGGCTGGTGGGGGAGCGGGTGAACAGGGCGTCGAGGACGGCGTCGTCCACCGCCCGCGCCTCGGAGATCTCCGTCATGGGCGTCAGGGCCACTTTCCAGCAGCCGGGCGGTTCGGCGGTCGGGCAGATGCGGACCTGGAAGGTCGCGACCCGGCCGTCCCGGCAGCGCAGGGCCACCGGGGTCTCCCGGCCCCGGCGGACACGGTCGCCGCCGTCCGGTCGCGCCGCCTGCCCGGCGGCCAGGAAGCCGGCGGCCGCCGAGCCCTCGACCTCCGCGGCCGTGAAGCCGAGACACCGTTCCGCCGCCGCGCTCCATCGGGTGATCACACCGTGTTGATCGACGACCACGTCGGCCGTCAGGGGACCGGACTCGGGTGGATGTCGCGGTGTCTCCTCGGTGGCGCTCACCTCAGCCACTTCCTTCCATACCCCGGCCAATTCAGCATGGCAAACGTCGCTGGGCGGGGCATCCGGGGCGCAGGACCCGTCGTATGCCAGAGAGCGGACGGCTTGTTGGACGTGATGTCCGATCGACGGCACACCGTGTACGAGGACGCCGTGCGGGGCACCCTCGCCGGACCGTGGATCAGCGGGCCGGAACGCCGCGGCCTGCGCCATTAGGATGACGACATGGCTTCCACGACGCGTCGACCTTCCAGCGCCTCGGACCGGCGGGCCGTCCTCGAGAAGCGGATTCTCGCGGTCATCGACGAGCTGCTCGGGGAAGGCGCGACGTACACCGAACTGAGCGTGGAGCACATCGCCAGGTCCGCGGGAATCTCCAGGTCGACGTTCTACCTCTACTTCCGCGACAAGGTGGACGTGCTGCTGCGCCTGAGCGGCACGCTCAAGCGGGAGAGCTATGCCATCGCCGCGTCCTGGCGTCCGACGGGCCCCGACGGAGGACTGGACGCACTGATCCGCACCTACGAACGGATCCTGGAGCACTACCGCAGGTACAGCACGCTGCTGTCCGCCATCCACGAGGTGGCCGCGTACGACCCGGCGGTACGGGAGGCGTGGGACGCCTACCAGAACCAGTTCATAGCGAACGCGGTCGGCGTCATCGAGGACGAGCGGGACGCCGGTCGCACGGCGGCCGACATCGATCCCGCCGTCGCCGCGAAGAACGTCGTACGGGGCGGCGGCCAGGTCATCGCACGGCAGGTCGCGGGGGACGGGGGCGCGACCGACGCGGCGGTCGCCAGGGAACTCGCGCTGACCTACTGGTACGGCGTCTTCCGGCGGCCCTCGCCTCCCCGCTCCGCGGCGTAGGGACCGGGCGCCGGTCCGGTCCGGGAACGCATCCGCGCCGAACCGGCCGCGCCGCGGCGGGCGTTCATGCCCGGTGCTCCCTGTCGGAACCGAGCTCCGGCCGGCTCCCGGGGGCCCGCGCCGCGGACCAACTGGTCAGGAACGCCAGGGCTTCGGCCGAGTGCGAGCCGGGCTCGGCGGTGTAGACCAGAAGCGACTGGTCGGTTCCGCCCCGGACGTCGAGCACCTGGAAGTCGAGTTCGAGCTCGCCCGCGACCCGGTGGCTGAACCTCTTGCGGCCCTGCCGCTGGGCCCGCACCCGGTGATCGGACCACCAGGCGCCGAAGTCCTCGTCCTTCAAGGACAGTTCGCCGACGAGCCGGGCGAGGTCGGGATCGTCCGGGTAGCGCACGGCGTCCATGCGCAGGTACGCGACGCACTCCTGCGCCACCTTCGTCCAGTCCGCGTACAGCCCCCGGATCCCTGGGTCCAGGAAGGTCAGCCAGATGTGGTTCCGCTGCCGCGGGGGCAGGTCACCGAAGTCGGTGAAGAGCGCCGCGCCCAGCCGGTTCCAGGCGAGGACGTCCATGCGCCGCCCGAGGAGCAGCGCCGGGACGTTCACCAGACCGTCCAGCAGGACCCGCGTCGCGGACGACACCTGCTGGCCCTTCGGTGCCGTCCGCGCCGCCCTGCCGGTGACGGCCGCGTCGTCGTCGGCGAGGCGCAGCAGGTACTCCGTCTCGTCCGGCCGCAGCCGCAGGGCCCCGGCCAGCGACAGGAGCACCGACGGCGAGGCGGAGCGCACCCGCCCCTGTTCGAGCCGCACGATGTAGTCCACGCTGACGCCCGCGAGCGAGGCAAGCTCCTCCCGCCGCAGCCCCGGCACCCGGCGCCGGCCGACCGCCGGAAGTCCCAGCTCCTCCGCGGTGACCCGGGCCCGGCACGCCCGCAGGTACTCACTCAGCTGAGCCATCGCACACCCCTGAACGCTCCGGGTCCTGGCACGGCCCGGTCACTCCCGCGACCCCCGGGCCAGCGGTTCGCGGATCATCCGCGGACGGCGACGTCGTCGTGGTCCGTCGACAGCGCGAGGTGCCGCCACGCCTCCGCCTCCGCGGCGAGATCCGCGACCTTCTGCCGCATGGCGTCCGCGCAGTCGCTGCCCAGCTGGGCGCGGAGCGGCGGCTCGGCGGCGTCGGCCAGTTCCAGGATGGCCGTGGCGCCCTTGACGGGGTCGCCGGGCTGGGCGTGGTTGAGACCCGGGACGGCCCCGCGGACGGCGCCGGCCGACCCCTCGTAGTCGGGGATGACCCGTTCCTCGACGTGCAGGCTCGAACCGTCGAGGAAGTCGGTCCTGAAGTATCCGGGCTCGACGACCGTCACCTTGATCCCCAGCGGCGAGACCTCGTCGTGCAGGGCCTCCGACAGACCCTCGACGGCGAACTTCGTCGAGCAGTACACGCCGAAGCCGGCCGCCGCCCTGAAGCCGCCGATGGAACTCAGGTTGAGGACGCGGCCGCTGCGCTGTTCCCGCATGACGGGAAGGACGGCCCGGGTGACGTTGAGCAGCCCGAAGACGTTGGTGTCGAAGACGCCGCGGGCGGCGGCGTCCGAGGTCTCCTCGACCGCGCCGAGGACTCCGCGTCCCGCGTTGTTGACCAGGACGTCGATCGCCCCGAAGGCGTCCGTCGCGGACCGTACGGCGGCGGCCGCCTGCGCCTCGTCGGTGACGTCGAGCGGGACGGCGAGCAGCCGGTCGCCGTGACCGGCGAGCGCCTCCTCGATGTCACGGGGCCGCCGGGCGGTGGCCACGACCCTGTCGCCGCGTTCCAGGGCCTGGCGGGCGATTTCGAGGCCGAAACCACGGGAGGCGCCGGTGATGAACCAGACGGTCATGGGAAATCTCCCTCACGAGTAGATCGGTGGTGCGTGGCGCGGGGCGCCGTGCGTCGGGCACGGCGCGGCGCGCGGTTCCATCGTGTGCCGACGGCGGACGGCCAGCCAGGGAAAGATGTGCACAGGATCCCGCTCCCGCGCCCGCGCCGCCCGTCCGCGCGGCCGGGCACCTCCGAAAGGGCGGGCGTGCCGATCCGGTTCTAGTCTGGGACAGATACCGCCCCGGACGGTGCAGCGTTTCCCTCCGGGCTGGATCGGAGGACTGAGGCGCTATGAAGGACGTCGAGACCACGGCGCGCCCCGGACAGGCCGCCTCCGGCATTCCCGACGTGGACGTCACCCTGCACGTCAACGGCGACGTCTACCGCCTGCGGATCGACGCGCGGGTGACGCTCCTGGACGCGCTGCGGGACCATCTCGGCCTCACCGGCGCCAAGAAGGGATGCGACCAGGGCGCCTGCGGCGCCTGCACCGTCCTGTCCGAGGGACGGCGCATCCTCGCCTGCCTGGCGCTGGCCGCCCAGTACGACGGCCGGGAGATCACCACCGTCGAGGGGCTGTCCGACGGCGACGCGCCGCACCCGATGCAGACGGCGTTCGCCCGGCACGACGCCTTCCAGTGCGGCTACTGCACCCCGGGGCAGATCATGTCCGCCGTGGCCCTGATCGCCGAGGGCCGGGCCGGTGACGAGGCCGACGTGCGCGAGTTCATGAGCGGCAACATCTGCCGGTGCGGGGCGTATCCCGGGATCCGGGCGGCGATCCGCGAGGTCGCGTCGGAGGAACCCGATGCATCCCTTTGAGTACGAGCGCGCCGCCGCCGCGGACGAAGCGGTCATGACCGTCTCCCGCGACCGGCGGGCGTCCTACCTCGCCGGCGGGACCACCCAGCTGGACCTGATGAAGGACGGCGTCCTCAGTCCGCGCCGTCTGGTCGACGTCACGCGGCTGCCGCTGCGGGGCATCCGGCACACGGCCACGTCGGTGCACGTCGGAGCGCTGACCACGATGGAGGAACTCGCCGCCGACCCGGTCCTGACCGAACGGCTCCCCGTCGTCCGGGAGGCCCTGCTGCTCGGCGCGTCGCCGCAGCTGCGGAACATGGCCACCATCGGGGGGAACCTGCTCCAGCGCGCCCGGTGCCGCTACTTCAGGGACCCGGCGGTCGCCGCGTGCAACAAGCGGGACCCGGGCTCCGGGTGCGCCGCGATCACCGGAACGCAGCGCATGCACGCGATCCTCGGCACCAGCGCGCACTGCATCGCCCTGCACGCCTCCGACCTCGCCGTCCCGCTGATGGCGCTCGACGCCGTCGTCCGGGTGCTCGGCGCGGACGGACCGCGCCCGATCCCGCTGACGCGCTTCTACCTGCCGCCCGGGAGCACGCCCGACGTCGAGAACATCCTGACGCACGGCGAGCTGATCACCGAGATCGAGATCCCCCTCCTCCCCGAGGGGACCCGCTCCCACTACCTGAAGGTGCGCGACCGCGTCTCCTACGAGTTCGCCCTCACCTCCGCGGCCGTCGCCGTACGACTCGAAGGCGACATGATCACCGAGGCCCGGGTCGCGCTCGGCGGGGTGGGCACGATCCCCTGGCGGGCCTGGGACACGGAGACCCTGCTGCGCTGCTGCCGGGTGGACGCCGAGAACTTCAGGACGGCGGCGGAGGCGGCCGTGGAGGGCGCCGTGCCCCTGCCGGGCACGGCGTTCAAGGTCGAACTGGCCAAGCGCACGCTGATCCGCGCCCTCGAAACCGTCACGGGAGGCCCCCCATGACGACCCTCCAGACGCCCGCCTCGGTCGGAGCGGGCATCGACCGGGTGGACGCCCCGCTGAAGACCACCGGGACGGCGCACTACCCGAACGACTTCAGCTACCCGGGCCTGGTGCACGCCGCGCTGGTGGGCAGCACGATCGCGGCCGGACGCATCCGCGCCATCGACGCCTGTGCCGCACAGGCCGCCCCGGGCGTCCTCACGGTCATCACGTACCTGACGGCACCACGGCTGGAACGCGGACCCGTGACCCTGCTCGGGAAGTCCCCGCCGGCCCCCTTGCAGGACGACCGGATCCTGCACCACGGCCAGCACGTCGCCGTCGTCGTCGCGGACAGCCCGGAGCGGGCCCGGTACGCCGCCTCCCTGGTGCGCGTGACGTACGAGACCGCCGAACCGCTGCTCGACGTGCGGGACCCCCGCGCGGAGACCGTCGAGAACCCGTGGGGTCTGGACACCCGGCGCGGAGACCCGGACGCGGGCTTCGAGCAGGCCGACGCCGTGGTCGAAGGGGAGTACACCACCCCGGACAACACCAACAACCCGCTCGGCCTCATGACCACGATCGCCTCCTGGCACGGCGACTCCGTCACCATCCACGACTCGACGCAGTGGCCGCACAACGTCCGCACCTCGATCGCCCGGATCTTCGGTGTCCCGGAGAGCGGCGTCCGCGTCCTCGCGCCCTTCGTCGGCGGCGGCTTCGGGGCGGGACTGCGGGTCTGGCCGCACACCGTGCTGGCCGTACTGGCGGCCCGCGAGGTGAGGCACCCGGTGAAACTGGTGCTGACACGCCCGCAGATGTTCACCTCGGTCGGCCACCGCCCCGAAAGCGTCCAGCACATCAGGATCGGCGCCACCTCGGCAGGCGACCTGGTCGCCATCGAGCACCACGGCCTGTCGTCGGTGGCGATGGAGGACGACGACTACGAGCCGGTCTCCCTGTGCTCGGCGGTGTCCTACGCCTGCCCCAACGTCGTCACCCGCGACCGGCAGGCCCGGCTCAACATCCCCTGTCCCGGATCCATGCGCGCGCCCGCCGAGGCCCAGGGCAACTTCGCCCTGGAGTCAGCGATCGACGAACTGGCCCACACCCTCGGCATGGACCCGCTCGACCTGCGCCTGCGCAACATCGCCGACACCCATCCCGTCCTCGGCCTGCCGTGGTCGAGCAACGCCCTGCGGGAGTGCTACACCGAGGGCGCCGCCCGATTCGGCTGGTCCCGCCGCCCGCCCGGGACCGGCTCGCTGCGCGACGGCCGGTGGCTGGTCGGCCTCGGCATGGCGAGCGTGTCGTACCCCTTCTTCCAAGTGCCCTGCCAGGCACGGGCGTCGCTGCGCCGCGACGGATCGGCCTACGTGCGCAGCGCCGCCACCGACATCGGGACCGGCACCTACACGGTCATGACGCAGCTGGCGGCCGAACTCCTCGGCCTGGACATCGCGAAGGTCCGCTTCGATCTCGGCGACTCCGACATGCCCTACGCCCCGATGGCCGGCGGGTCAGGACTGACCGGGGCCCTTTCGAACGCCGTGCACACGGCGTGCCGCAACCTCGTCGCGGAGTTCCTCGACGTGGTGCGGGACGACGACGCCTCCCCGCTGCGCGGCGCCCGGCCCGACGACGTGACGGCGGCCGGAGGCCGGCTGCGTCTCACCGGCGATGCCGGTGCCGGTGAGTCCTACGCCGACATCCTCGCCCGCCACGGCCTGGAGGAACTCAGCGCGGACGGCCGCAGCACCCCGCCCGACGCGCGGCGGCTCGGCATGGCCGCCGCCGGTGCCTTCGGCGCCAAGTTCGTCGAGGTGCGCATCGACCCGCAGCTCGGGCTGCTGCGCGTCACGCGCGTCGTCTCCGCGATCGACGGCGGTCGCGTCCTCAACGAGAAGACCGCCACCAGCCAGATCGTCGGCGGCACCGTGGGAGGCATCAGCCAGGCGCTCTTCGAGGAGACCGTCACCGACGCCGTGACCGGACGCATCGCCAACGCGACGTTCGGCGACTACCTGATGCCGGTGAACGCGGACGTCCCGGATGTGGAGGTCGTCTTCTGCGGCGGCTCCGACCGGGCGACCGACACCGGCACCAAGGGCGTGGGCGAGGTCGGCCTGGTCGGGCTCGCCGCGGCCATCGGCAACGCCGTGCACCACGCGACGGGCCGCCGCCTGCGGTCGCTTCCGTTCACGATCGACCAGCTGATGGGCTGAGGCGGCGGGGCCCGGGACTCAGTCGGCCGGCCGGACCGAGGCTCGCGGGCCGGAGCGCCTCGTGCTCCAGTGGGCGAGCGGCATCAGGGCGGCCACCAGCGTCTCGCCGTCCGGGGCCAGCCGGTACTGGATCTGCACGGGCGTGCTCGGGATCACCGTGCGTTCGACCAGGCCCGCGCTCTCCAGCTCCTTGAGGCGCTGCGAGAGCAGCCGGTCCGAGATCCCCTCGATCATCGCCCGGTACTCGCCGAAGCGCCTCGCGCCCCGCCCGGCGGCCTGCAGCACGGAGCCCGTCCAGCGGCGGCCGATGAGTTCGAGTGTGTCCTCGAAACGCGGACAGGACTCGTCATGAATGGTGCTCACTTACGAAAGATTAGCTACTTACCGGACGCTCTGTCGAGCCGCGTCCCCGGCGCAGGGTGGACGCATGACCGACTACCTGCGCCCCCTCTCCTTCGGGCTGAGCCTCGATCCGGCCGCCGGGTCCTGGCCGCGGACCCGGCGGCTCGCGCTCACCGCGGAGCGCCTCGACCTCGACCACCTCGCCGTCCAGGACCACCCCTACCAGCCCGACCACCTGGACGCCTGGACGCTGATCTCGCACCTCTCGGCACTGACGGAACGCATCGGCTTCGTCACGGACGTCGCGGACCTGCAGCTCCGGCCGCCGGTGATGCTCGCGAAGGCGGCCGCCTCGCTGAGCGCGCTCACCGACGGACGGGTCCGGCTCGGTGTCGGCGGCGGTGGCATACCCGACGCCATCGCCTCCATGGGCGGCCCGGCACGCCGAGGCCCCGACATGGTGGCGTACGCCGAGGAGTCCCTGGCGCTGCTGCGCGCGGGCCTGAACGGCGAGGCCGTTCGCCACCACAGCCCCTACCACTCCATCGGCGGCTACCAGGCCGGACCGATGCCGCCGAGGCCGGTCGAACTGTGGCTCGGCGCCCAGAAGCGCCGCATGCTCGCCCTCACCGGGCGACACGCGGACGGCTGGATCTCGCCCCTCAACATCTATGTCACACCGCGGGAAGTGCCCTCCAGGCAGGAGATCATCGACGAGGCCGCCGCTGCCGCGGGCCGCGACCCGCGGACTGTGCGGCGCGTCTACAACGTGATCGGCGCGATCGGCGAGCGCACCGGCGCCCCCGGACTCGTCGGCGACGTCGAGCGCTGGACGGACACCCTCACGGAGTGGGCCGTCGACCTCGGATTCGACACCTTCGTCCTGTGGCCCGTGGCCGAACCGGAGCGCCAGGCCGCCGTGTTCGCCAGTGAGGTCGTCCCGGCGGTGCGCGAACGCGCCGAAGCCATCCGGAGCGCGTGGTGAAGAACCTCCTCGGTGCAGCGCCGGCCCGGCTCGCCGGCAAGATCGTCACACCCGGCGACGAGCGCTACCCGCGCCTGCGGTCGACGTACACGACGGTGGGCCGGCCGGCCGCGGTGGTCCTGCCCGAGTCCGCGGACGACATCGCGGCGGCCCTGCGGACCGCGCGGGAGGCAGGGCTCCGGGTGGCCGTCCGCAGCGGCGGCCACGGCCTTGCCGGCACCGGCACCAACGACGACGGGCTCGTCATCGACCTCAGCGCACTGCACCGGGTCGACGTCCTCGACCGCGGCGCCCGGCTGGTCCGCGTCGAGGCGGGCGCGCGCTGGGCCGGGGTGGCGCGGGCACTCGCCCCGCACGGCCTCGCCATCAGCTCCGGCGACCACGGCAACGTCGGCGTCGGAGGCATCGCCACCGGCGGCGGTGTCGGCTGGCTCGTGCGACGGTACGGCCTCACGATCGACCGCATCCGGGCCGTCGACGTGGTCCTCGCCGACGGAACGCTCGTGCGCGCCGACGCCGAGACCGATCCCGACCTGCTGTGGGTGATGCGCGGCGCGGGAGCCGGGGCCGGGATCGCGGTCGCCTTCGAGATCGAGGCGATGGAACTCGGCGCGGTCGGCTACGCACAGCTGGTCGCCGCCGTCGACCCGGCGGGGGAGACCCTGCGGCGCTGGGCGGACGTCAGCACCGGGGCCCCGCGCGAGCTGTCGACCTCGGTGGTGCTGGCGTCACAGGGCGCCACCGCCGCCGCGTTCATCACCGCCGTCGTGGCCTCCGACGACCAGAGGACCGTCCAGCAGGCCCTGGAGCCGCTGCTGGGGATCGGCGAAGTCGCCGTACAGCAGGCGGGGATGGTCCGCTACACCGACCTCGTGCCCACCGCCCACCTGCACACCAACGCGGCGCAGATGCCGTCGAGCACCACCAACGGACTGCTCACCGGCCTGTCCCGGGACGCGGCGCACGCCCTGGTGCGCGCCACGACGGCCGCGGACCCGGTTCTCGTGCAGCTGCGGTCGCTCGGCGGCGCGACCCACGATCCCGACCCCGCGGCCACGGCGTTCGCGCACCGCCACCAGAACGTCCTGGCCGTCGCCTCGGCGTTCCCGCCGTACGACCGGGACCGGCTCGCCACCGGCTGGGCGCACCTGGCTCCGTACGTCGACGGCGCCTACGTCAACTTCGAGTCCGGCCCCGGCCGCGCGACGTTCCGGCAGGCCTACCCGGGCCCGACCGGTGACCGCGTGCGCGACCTGTGGAAGCGCTACGACCCGGAGGGCGTCCTGCGCCCCCGTGCCGGGAGCTGAAGCACGCTCTCCTGCGCCGGCGGCCGGACGGCGGGCGGGAACGCGTCCGCCGTCCGGCACCGGCTCAGCCCGTCGGCGACCCGCCGGGCGTGTCCGCGACACCAGTCCTCAGCAGGGCCACCTCGTCGGAACCCAGGTAGCCGAGGGTGGTCCGGTCGAAGACCCACACGTGCCGGTCGCCGCCGGAGCCGAAGGCGAGTCCGATCCCTTCCCGATGCGCGGCGTCGTGCGCCCGCTGTACGAACGTCACGCCGGGAATCCGGGCCGCCGCGCGGTAGAGCGCCGCGTCCAGCTCGGGCAGGAGCGCCGCCGTCGGCAGCATCGCGCCGATGTGTTCGAGCGCGGCCTCCTCGTGCGTCGGCCCCTGACCCTCGGTCCGCTCCCATATCCGGGAGTACAGCTCCGCGGGAGCGGTGGGCAGCCGACGGAGTTCCCGGTACGTGACCGCGTCGGGGTTCGCGTCCAGCCGCATGTCCCGCGTCCCGCGTCCCGACGGCCCGGACAGCACGGTGATCCGGGCCAGGCCGGACCGGTCTCCGCCGGCGGCCTTCCACTCCGACCTGCGGAAGACGTCCTCGCCCTTGTCCATGATCTTCTGGACGCCCTGCACCTGGGTGAAGACGTACTGGTCGTCGCGGACGGGTGTGGTCCTCGCGGCCGCCGCGGCGGTGGCGATGCGGTCGAGCACGACCACCGCGGTCCGGTCCGTCCGCGGTTCGTCCGGACCTCGGCCGAGACCGCCCGTGGCGACCGCGCCGACGACGGCTGCCGCGACCGCGACGGGCAGCGCGCGCACCGCGAGGCGGCGCGAGCGGGGCCGCGGCCCGGCGGCCGGCACGCGGCCGATCTCCCGCAGCAGGCCCTCTTCGAGCCCGAGCATGCGGGCCGACGGCGGCCCGCTCACCTCCGGAGGGGGCAAGAGGGCTGCCAGTTCTGCACGTTCGGCGGAATTCATCCGTACTTCTCCTGCGACTGTGACTGTGCCGGCCGGGCCACCGCGGCCCCGCCCACCCCTTGCTGTCCGGTCAGGGGAAAAGATCTCGCTCCGGCGCTCCGGCGGACCCCTGAACGGTGCGCCAGCTCCTCCTGCGCCAGGCGGCGCAGACGCCCGCGCGCCCGGGAGAGCCGCGAACGCACCGTGCTCACGGGCACGTCGAGCGCCGCCGCCGCGTCCGCGTAGCTCAACTCGGACCACACGCACAGCGCGAACACCTCCCGCTCTCGCGGCCGGAGCCTGCCGAGCGCGGCACGGGCGGCGGCGAGCCGTTCGGCGTCCTCCGCACGCGCGACCAGGTTCTCGGAGAAGTCGTCCTCGGTGTCGTGCCGGGGCAGGCGTGCCAGTGCCGCGTCGTGCCGGCGCGCGGCCCGCCGTACGTTGCGCAGCACGTTGGTGGCGATGCCGAAGAGCCATGGGCGCAGGTCGTCCTCGGATCCCTCGGATCCCTCGGTGACCGGGAGGGCGTCGGCCGGCAGCAGTCGCTCCCGGAGCCGCCAGGCTTCGAGGAAGGTCAGGGACACGGCGTCCTCCGCCGAGCCGCTGTCGCCGGTCAGGCGGGCGGCATAGCGGTAGAGCGCGCAGCCATGCGCACGGAACAGCTGTGCGAAGGCATGTTGATCACCCGCTCTGATGCGGGTGCGAAGGGAGTCGTTCACGTCTGGCCCTGTCCGCACGCCATGGAGAGTTCCTATGGCGTGGGTCACAGTCGGGGAAGTGGGGGCCTTGCCAACGTAACAGACAGTGTGTTGGACAGTGTGTCCAGATGTGAGTGAGTGTGCCGCGGGGCCCGTGAGCGTCCTCACAGGGACGACGCTCCGCGAGCGGACAGTCCCCTGCGTGAGCCACGCATCCACTTTTTCCACCACCCCCGGCGCCCCGCGCGACCGGGTGCCCGCCGCGCGTTCCGGCCCTCTCCCCGAGCCCCGACACGGCGGCCCCCAGCCCTCAGGACCGGGCGCCGGGTCCCTCCTCCGCCAGGACATCCAGGGACTGCGGGGCGTGGCCGTGACGCTCGTCGTCCTCGCCCACGCCCGGATCCCGTTCCTCGCCGGCGGATACACCGGCGTCGACGCCTTCTTCGTCATCTCCGGATTCCTCATCACCTGCGGCCTCCTCCAGGAAGCCCGGACCACCGGCTCCCTGTCCCTGGGCCGCTTCTACGCCAGGCGGGCGCTGCGGATCCTCCCGTCGGCCACCCTGGTCGCCCTCGTGACCCTGGCCGGCTGCCGGTTCTTCGCCTCGAAGATCAGATACGGCGAGTTCCTGCACGACGCGGTGGCGAGCGCGCTGTACTGCGTCAACATCGACCTGGCGGCCTCCGGCACGGACTACCTGCGCGAGGGGGCCTCGCCGTCGCCGTTCCAGCACTACTGGTCGCTGTCCGTGGAGGAGCAGTTCTACCTCCTGTGGCCGGTGATCCTGCTGGCGGCCTTCAAGCTCGTGCGCCGGAGACGCCTGCGCGTGCTCCCGCTCGCGGCACTGTGCCTGCTCTCTTGCGTGCTCGCCGCCCGCGCGGTCGGAACGTCGCCGTCATGGGCGTACTTCGGCCCGCACACCCGGCTGTGGGAACTGGGCGCGGGCGGCCTGCTCGCCTTCGCCGCACCGGCGTGCGCGCGACTGCCGCGCGCGGCGGCCGAGATATGCACCTGGCTCGGACTCGGTGCCGTCGCCGCCGCCGCGCTGCTCTACGACGACAGCACACCGTTCCCCGGCCCGTACGCGCTGCTGCCCGTCGGCGGCGCCGTGCTGATCGTCGCGGGCGGCTGCGGAGCGAGTCGCCCGCTCGGCTCCCGGCTGCTCGCACTGCGCCCCGCGACCTGGACGGGCGGCCTCTCCTACGGCTGGTACCTCTGGCACTGGCCCTTCCTCGTGATCGGCCCCGCCGCCCTGACCCGTACGGCCACTCCGCAGCTCTCCCTCGGACTGGCCCTCGCCGCGCTGCTGCCGGCCTGGCTCACCCTGCGGCTGGTGGAGAACCCGATCAGGCACCACCGCTCGCTGCGCCGTCGTCCCGCCGCAGCCCTCGGTCTCGGCCTGGGCCTGACGGCCACCGTCGTCACCGCCTCGCTGGTCGCCGCGGCCTTCCCGCCTCCGGTCAGCTCGGCGGCCCGCGCCGTGCACCTGGAGCAGGCCCTCGCCACCGCCCGCGACCCCGAGGGCAGACTCACCGAGCTGCTGGGCGAGGCGGCCACCGCCCTGCCCCGCAATCTCTCCCCGGCACTCACGAAGATCAAGGACCAGCGCTCGGCCGTCTACCGGGACGCCTGTCACGTCGGGTACGCGGGCGACCGGTCACCGGCCTGCGAGTACGGCGCCGGGACCTCCGGCAGGGTCGTCGTCCTCTTCGGCGACTCGCACGCCGCCCAGTGGTTCCCCGCGCTGGAGGACCTCGGCAGGCGCCACGGCTGGCGGCTCGTCTCGCTCACCAAGTCGTCCTGCAAGACGAGCGAGGTGACGATCGTCGCCCAGAACCGGCCGTACCGGGCCTGCGACCGCTGGCGCGAGAACGCGCTCGCACGGATCGGGCACCTGCGGCCCTGGCTCGTGGTGACCTCCTCGTCCGAGGCCGCCAAGCCCGCGCACCCGCTGCGGGAACCGCTGCGCGACTGGCAGTCCGGGTACGAGCGCGTCTACCGGCGACTGGCCCGGGACGCCGACCACGTCCTGGCCCTCCTGGACACGCCCTGGCCACGGGTCGACGCCGTCGAATGCGCCGCCGGCCACCCGCTGGACCTGCCGGCCTGCGAACAGGACCAGCGGGATGCCGTGAAGGCCCCCCTCCTCAGGGAGGCGAGCCGCCGGGCGGCGCACCGGACGGGTGTCGCGCTGCTCGACCCGAAGCCGTGGCTGTGCCCCACGCGAGGACGCTGCCCGCTGGTGGTCGGCGACACGTTCGTCTACCGCGACGAGAGCCACCTGGCGGAGTCCTACGCGAAGGCGCTGACCCCGCTGTTCGCGGACGCGGTGGAATCCGCCGCGGGCCGGACCGGCCGGGACGGACCCGTGGCTCAGTAGACCGTGACGTCCCAGTGGTTGCCCTCGTCGCAGTACAGGTTGCCGGAGGCCGCCTGCCACTGGGGATAGCCGTCACCGCGGTAGCCGATGTAGGTGAAGCTGTTGTGCACGTAGCCGTCGAGACACGAGTTGTGCGCGAGGTCGACCTTGTAGCCGTTGTAGTGGCTGTAGGTACCGGAGGCGTGGCCGACCTCCGTGCCGCCGGTGATGTTGACGGCGCAGCCGCTGGCCCGCTTCAGCGTGACCATGGCGTCGACCGTGCCGGAGTTGATCTGGTCGAACGACGTGCACGTGGAGTTCGAGCGGGTGGTGCAGTTGCCGCTGGAGCTCCAGGTGATGCCCGCGGCGGAGAGTTTGGAGGCCGCGGCCGACTGGGTCATCTTGGTGCCGCTGGCCTGGGCGGCCGGAGCCGCGAGGGCGAGCGCGGCGGCGGTGAGCAGCGCGGGGACGGCGAGCAGGCGAGGACGGATGGACACGGAGCCTCCTGGTGGGGGAGAGGCGGACCTCTGGTGGGGGAGAGGCGGACCTGTTGACCTGGCGGCCCCCACGCTAGCGGGAAACGGCGGCGGGACAAGTAGGCCTCGCCGCCTCGTTCTTGGATCGCACGCGGCCCGTGCGGGACCCGTGGGCGGACGTACGGGGGATACGGTCGCGGCATGGCTGACGCGCGCTTGACCACCTCCTCGTTCCTCGTCCTGGGCATCATCGACAAGCTCGGGGAGGCCAGCGCCTACGACGTGAAGGTGGAAGCGGCCCGGACCGTCGCACCGTTCTGGTCGGTACCGCACGCGCAGGTCTACGCACAGTGCGAACGGCTCCGGGAGGGCGGCCTGTTGACGGAGGTCCGACGGGAGAGCGGGCGCAACCGCCGGGTCCTGGCGCTGACCGGGGAGGGCCGCACCGCGCTGCGGTCCTGGCTGGAGGACCCCGCCTTCGTGCCGGTGGAGGCACGCGAACGCGGCATCCTCAAGCTCTGGTTCGGCGGCCGCCCCGACGTGCTCGCGCCCACCCAGCTCGGCGAGCACGTCAAGACGCTCGACGAGTACGAGCAGTTGGCCGGGAGCGTCGGCGAACTGCTGACCCCCGGCCAGCGGGAGGCGCTGGAGTTCGGCATCCGCTACGAGCGCATGATGGTCGGCTTCTGGGAGTGGGTGCGCGACAGGGACGAACGCACGACGGAGCGTTGACCCCGGTGGCGGACACCTCTACCGTCGGTAACCCGCGATAGTCCACTCTGGACTATCGCGGATCCGCCGGACCGGTACCGCCCCCAGGGAGTCGCAGTGCGTCCACCAACGCCCGCCCGCCGGCGCCGTATCGCCGCGGCCGTCGTCACGGTCGTGTGCCTGGCCTACGCCCCGATCGCCGCGACCGAACTGTGGCCGTACGCCGTGCCCGGCGCACCGGCCCTCGGCGAGTGGCTGCTCGGCCGCGCCGTCTCGCCGCGCTACGTCACCGACGCGCTCGCCACCCGGATCGCCCCGTACCGGCACAGCCTGGTGCCGATGATCGTGCACTCGGTCCTCGGCGGCCTGCTGATGCTCCTCGGCCCCGCCCAGCTGTACACCGCCGCCCGCCGCCGCACCCGGGCCCACCGCGTCCTCGGTGTCGCCTTCGCGGTGACGGTGTACGCCTCGATGGCCGGCGCCGCGCTCTACCTCGCCCGCACCGCACCGCGGGACGCCTTCAGCGGCGCGGCGTTCTGGATCGTCCTCGCCACCATCCTCGTGGGCACCGTGCTCAGCGTGACCTTCGGCATCCTGGCCGCCGTGGCGGGACTGCCCGACCTGCACCAGCGCTGGATGTTCCTGTGCTACGGCTTCCTGCTGACCGCGCCGCTGCTGCGCCTCGAGTGGGGTGCCCTGCCGTGGCTGTGGCCCCAGTTGCCCATGACCGAGATCAACCGGGTGGCGATCATGCACCTCGGGTCCGTGGTGGCGTTCGGGGCGCTCCTGGCGTCCCGGGCCCGCGACCGGCGGCGCACCGTCGCCGGGCTGACCGGCTCCTGGGCACCGCTGCCGGTCCTCGTCCTCGCACATCTCGCCGCGGCGGCGGCACTCGCCTGGCTGGTCACCGCCTTCCTCGACTTCGGAGCGGCGGGACAGCGCCTGCTCGGCGGCTATCTGCTGCCCTACGCGGCGACGTACGCGGTCATGGCCGCCGGGGCGCGGCGGTCCGGCCGCACCGGCCGGACCTGGGCCCGCGAGGAGTGGCGCATCCACCTCACGGCCCTGTGCCTGGCCCCGGTGCTCTCCGCGGGCTCCGTCCTCGTGCTGCAACGCAGCCTGCAACTCGACCGGTTGACGGCACTGACCTCCGCAGTGGCCGTCGGCTGCGGCATGCTCGCCTTCGCCGCGACCGCCGTGACGAGCCTGCGCGTCCTGTACGCCCGCGAACTCCTCAGGCGCACCGCCCCGTCCACCGCACCGGCCGCCCCGCACCGGCCCGCGTCCACGGTCTGAGAGACGACACCGACCACGCCGTATCTCCACCCCGCTGAGCCCCGCGCACCCGGTGCGGCCGGCGTCCCACCGCACCGCCACGGAAGGAAACGCCATGCCGCACGCCACCGATCCGTCCGAGCCCGCCGACCGGACCACCCCGGTGCCGACCCCGCCGCCCGCCGCCAACGCCACCGGAGCGGGGCGGCCGCTCACCGCGGGACTCGCCCTGCTCGCCGTCGCCGTGGCCGTCGTCAACCTCCTGGTCGGCACGGTCCTCACAGGCGTCGCGCTCACCGGGCACGCCTTCGGCGCCTGGCCCTCACCCCGGTCCCTGAGCCAGGGCCTGATCGGCGCGGCCATGCTCGGTACCGCGCCCGCCCTGTTCACCGTGGGCCGCGCCCGCACCTGGCAGGACACCCGCACCCTGCTCGTCCCCACCGCCGTCGTGCTGCTCGGCCTGTTCACCGTCAGCGTCCTGAACGCCGGACGCCTCTACGTCGCCGTGGGCGGACCCGTCCTCTCGGTGTTCTTCAGCATCGGCTGGCTCCTCGTGCTCGGCGTGCTGTGCGCGTGGACGGTGACCGCCCTGTCCTGGCAGCGCCTCACCCCGGCAGGCCCCGCAGCCGGGCGCGGACTCCCGCTGCCCGCCTGGTCGAAGCCCGCGCTCGCGGTGCTCGGATCCTCATGGCTCGGCATCGGCACCGGCCTGCTGCTGCGGCCCGCCTTCTGGTCGGCCTTCGTCCCCTGGCGCACCGGACGCCTCGACGCCCAGGCCCTCGGCGTGTGGGCGCTCGCCCTCGGCGTCGGCGTGCTCGCCGCGCTGGCGGAGGACGACCTCCACCGCACCCGTCCCGCCCTGCTCGCCCTGACCGGCACCGCCGCCGCCATGGCCGTGGTGCTCGCCGTGCGCGGCGCCGACGTCGACTGGGCCTCGGGGCCCGGCACCGGCCTCGCCGTCATGACCGCGGGCCTGCTCACCGCGGGGACGAGCGGCCGGCTGCTGCTCGCCGCACAGGCCCGCGGCACCTCCGCGACACCGCCGGCCGCACCGGGCCCGCTCCCGCGGTGAACCCGTCCCGCGCCTCGCCCGAACCCCGCTGAGCCCGTCCTGATTCCCGCCCGCAGCGGCCGGCCAAACCCGCCCGCCCCCGACGGGTTTGACCGCCCCGGGCCTGCCCGAAAGTGTGAACGTCCCGGTCGGACGGCGTGTCGCAGTGTTCGGGCCCGGCACGCTTCGACTCCCGGAGACGCGCGCGGAGCAGGGGGCAGATGTGGACCGACGGCAGGAACGGACTCCGTTACGGCACCGGGCGCGGTACCTGTTCGACAGGACACTCGCCCGCAGCACGGGGACCCTGCTCGGCTGGCTCGCCCTCTGCTGCCTCGCCGTCGTCGTCCCCGTCAGCACCCTGCTGGTGTGGACCGACCCCGACGCGCCGCACTCCGTCTCCGGACGCCTCGCCCAGGTGTGGCGCACCAGCGCGGAGACCCTCCGCCTCGGCGCCGTGACGGGCACGCTGCCGCGGATGCTGCTGTCCGTCCTGCTCGGCCTGATCGCCCTGCTGTGCGTGTCGACCGTCGTCGGAGTCGTCACCACGGGCCTCGGCGAACAGCTCACCGAACTGCGGCGCGGCCGCTCCCGGGTGCTGGAACGCGACCACGACGTGGTCGTGGGCTGGAACGACCAGATCGTCACCGTCGTCCGCGAACTGACCGCCGGCCGGGCCGGCGGCGGACGGCACGTGATCACCGTGCTCGCCGACCGGGACCCGGCCCAGACGGAGGCGGCGCTCACCGCCGCCCTCGGCGTCACCGAGGACGTCCGGCTGGTCTGCCGCAGCGGCACGCTCACCGACCCCGACGACCTGGCCCTGGTCACACCGGCCGCGGCCCGTGCCGTCGTGGTGCTGCCCGCCGAGGACGCCGACGGCGACCTGACGACCGTACGGACCCTGCTGGCCCTGCACACCCTCCTGGCCGACGCACCCGGGCCGCGCGTGGTGGCGGCGGTGCACGACGGCCGCTACCTGCCCGCCGCCCGGCTGGCGGTCGGTCTGCGCGGCACGGTCCTCGAAACCGACCGGACCGCCGCACGGCTGCTCGTCCAGTCCGCGCGGCGCCCGGGGATGCCGTCGGCCCTGCGCGACCTCCTCGACTTCTCCGGGGCCGAGTTCCACGTGACCGAGGTGCCGGACGCGGTCGGACTGTCCTTCGAGGAGGTCGCCCTCCGCCTCGACACCTCCTGCGCCGTCGGACTGCTGCGCCCGGACGGCCGCCCCCTGCTCACCCCGGCGCCGCGGACGGTCGTGGAACCGGGCGACCGGCTCGTCACCGTCGCCCACGACGACCGGCCCGTCCCGCTCCTTGACCGCTGGGCACCGGTCGACACGACGGCCCTCGCACCGTCCGGGCCCGCTCCCGAACCCGCCGCGCGACTCCTGCTGCTGGGCTGGAACCGCCGGGCCCCGATGATCGTGGACGCGCTGTGCCGGACCGTCAGGCCGGGCTCCTCCCTCGACGTCGTCACGGACCCGGGCACCGACCTCGAACTCGCCCTCGCACGGCACCGCCCCCTCGACTCCGACGCCGAAGCACCGGCGCTCACCGTCACGCACCACACCCGGGACCTGGCCGCCCCCGAGGCCCTGCATGGCCTCGAACTCTCCGGCTACGACAGCGTGATCGCCCTCGGGACGGACCACGGGCCCGCCCCCGAGGGCTCCGACGCCCCGACCCTGCTGGCTTTGCTGACCCTGCGGTCGTGGGAGGAACGGACGGGCCGGGTGCTGCCGGTCGTCGCGGAACTCCACGACCGCCGCAGCGGCAGGGTCGCCCCGCTCGGCCATGCCTCCGACGTCGTCGTCCGCGGCGAACTCACCGCCCTGGTCATGGCCCAGATCGCGCACGACCCCCAACTCGCCGCCGTCTTCGAGGAGATCTTCACGGTGCGCGGCGGAGCACTCGCCCTGCGCACGGCCGACCACTACGTACTCCCGGGCCGCGAGGCCGCGTTCGCCACGGTGGTCGCGGCGGCGCTGGAACGCGGCGAGTGCGCGATCGGCTATCACGCCCACGTCCCGCGGACGGCCCGCAGGTACGGAGCCGTCCGGCTGGCCCCGGGCAAGTCCGAACGACGCGTGTGGCAGGCGGAGGACGAGGTGCTGGTCCTGACGGCGGGCCCGGGGCGCGACGACACCGATCCCGAACGGCGGATCCTGCCCGGCCCGAGACCCCAGCGGTCCGAACCGGGAGGACCGCCCGGACCGGCCGGACCGGCTGGACCGGGCGAGCCGGCTGGACCGGGCGGGCCGGGCGAGGAGGCGGGGCTGCGCTGACGGGCGGACGGCAGGCATGTCCCGTCAGAGACCGTGCGTCAGCAGGGTGCGTTAGAGGCTCTAGCGGACGTGATTGCCTATCACCTCTTCCTTGTGTTAGAACTTCTAACGAACGCGACAGGAGATTGCGTCCGTGAGTGGGGCTTGGCTGCTCCCTCGCCCGCCTCCCGTCCCGTCGCCCCACGAACCGACACCAGGAGGACAGTCGTCATGAAGCTCCGTTCGAACCTCGCCGTCGCCACCCTGATCGGCGCCATGGTCACCACCGCCGCTCTCGGCACCACCGCCTTCGCCGCGCAGCCCGCCGGCCGGCACCTGCCCGGCGTCGTCGCCGAGTGGTCCGCCGCCTGGAACGGCACCGACCCCGACGCCCTCGGTGCCGTGTTCACCGCCGACGGCACCTACACCGACCAGGCCATAGGCGTGACGTTCCACGGGCGTCAGGAGATCGCCGGGTGGAAGGCCCGCACCGACGGCCTCATCGAGAACGTCCACGTCACCGTCCGCGCCGCGTACCGGGACGGCCGCCACATCACCGTCGAGGGCGTGTACGCCGGCCACATCAAGGGTGCCCCCGAGCCGTTCGCCGTACCGCTGGCGGTCCTGCTCACCACGGACGGCCACCGGATCGCCGCGGACCAGGACTTCTACAGCCTCGGCGCGGTCCTCGCCCAGTCCGGCCTTCCCGCCGACTGGACCCCGCCGACCTCGTGAGCGGACGAGGAAGACCTCGGGAGTCCTCGGCTCACCGGGTGGCGGCCCGGCGACTTCATCGCGGGCCCGGAACTGTGGCTTCCATCACGGCATGCATGATCTTGTTCTGGTGAGATCGCCGGGTGCTCGGTTTCATCCTCCGCCGCTTGCCCTTCTGGGTCCGCGAGCCCGTGTTCATCGCGATCGGGTCCGTTTTCGGCGTACGTATCCTGTATCTCGCCGTTCGTGATCACCGTCTGGTCCTGGCCGGTCTCGGCGTCCTGTTCCTCGTGTTCGCCGCCGTCCATGTCGTCATGGTGATCCGGGCCCTGCGTGCGCGCCGGGAGCGGAGGCGGACCGGGGCCGCCGGCGAGGGGAACACGACGGTGACGGCTGCCGTCGCCCACCCGCACCCGCAGCCCCAGCCCCAGCCCCAGCCCCAGCCTCACCCGTCTCAGCCCCAGCCCCAGCCCGTACCTGGGACCGGCCCGCAGCCCGGCCCGTACGTTCAGGAGAAGGAGCCCAACGCGTGGGGCCAGGCCGCGGCGGCCATTGCCCTGTTCGGTGTGCTCGGGGCCGCGCTGTGGCTGGCTCCGCGTGTGATGCCGTCCGGCGAGAGCACTCCGGAAGCCGCCGCCTGTCCGGCCGCGGAGCACCGGGAACTGCCGAAGGCCTACCGGCGGACGCCGCAGCCCGTGACGGGCGAAGCGCTGTGCGAAGCGCTCAACAGCCCCGACCTGGCCCAACTGCTGGGAACGCCCGGGGAGATCGCCACCGCGGCCACCAGCAGCGACAACACCGCGCCGCTGACCGGCGGCAAGGTCGCCAACCCGGAGGCCCAGATCACCTTCGACACGTACACCGTGAACGTGTCGGCCACCTACAACGAGCTGACGACCGATCAGTACGTGAAGCTCATGAAGTACGGCGACGAACGGGACATCAGGACGCTCACGGTCCTCGACCGGCCCGCGGTGCTCTCCTCGGACCACACGATGAGGATCGAGATCAACCTCGGGAGCGGCGGCGGATCCGGCGGACCCGTCGGCCAGGGTCCGCTGGCCAGGACCCTGTCCGTGGCCCTGGACCGCAAGGACCGGGGCGGCTCCTGCGACATCACGGTGTGGAGCCAGTCCGGGGAGCTTCCGGACGACAGCGCCCTCCTCGGCATCGCCGAGAAGATCCTCCCGAGGATCCCCGAACGATCCGCGTGACGACCTGACGGTCAGCTCTCCGGGGCGTCGCGGTCGCCGGTCTCGCGCTGGTGGCCGCGCCGGGCGTCGCGGTCGAAGATGCCCAGGATCTCGCAGGGACCGCCGTCGGCGCCGATCGCGTGCGGCATCATCGTGGGGAATTCGGCCGCCTGGTTGGTCTCGACGCGGAACCGGCGGTGGCCCAGCAGCAGGACGGCGGTGCCGGACAGGACGACGAGCCATTCGCGTCCCGGGTGGGCGCGCATCCGTGCCGGGTTCTCGGGCGGCGGCTCGGTGATGCGCTGCCGGACCACGCTCATGCCCGGGTCGGCCTTCACGGGCCAGCGCATCAGGCCGTGGGCGCCGTCGACCATGGGGCTCGTGACGACGTCGGCGTCGGCAGTCTCCACGAGCTGGTCCAGCGTGGTGTCCAGGGCGCGGGCCAGCGTGACCAGCTGGTCCAGGGCGAGGCGCCGCTGCCCGTTCTCGATGCGGCTCAGCGAGGACTGGCTGAGGTGTGCGCGGGTGGCCAGTTCCTCCAGTGACCAGCCCTGAGCCACCCGCAGGGCCCGGATGCGTTTGCGGACCAGGCCGTCCAGCCCGTCATCTTCTTGCGTCATGGGCAACATCGTATGCCTCCGTGGCAAGGCGTGCTTAGCGTGGGCGGCGCACGCTTCGCACACTCCCGCTCCTGTCCGGCGGCCGGCCCCTGTCCGGCGCCGATTCGGAGCTGCCCCTCCGAGAGGAACCCATGATGACGAACCAGTCCGTAGAGGTCGCCGAACCCGGCGGCCGGGGCGTTCCCGACGCGCGTCGGCTGCGGGCGATCCTGATCGCGGTCTCCGTCGCGCTGATGGCCGTGATCGCCTCGGTCTCCGGGCTGAACGTGGCGCAGACCCACATGGCCGTCGAGTTCGGCGCCTCCCAGCGCACCGTTCTGTGGATCATCAACATCTACACCCTGACGCTGGCCGCGCTGCTGCTGCCGCTCGGTGCCGTCGGCGACCGGCTCGGCCGGAAGAGCATGCTCGTGGCCGGGCTCGGCGTGTTCGGCGTCGCGAGCGTCGTGGCGGGCCTGGCCCGGTCCGCCGAGGTGATGCTCGTCGCGAGGGCGGCGGCCGGCGTCGGCGCCGCGATGATCATGCCCATCACGCTCGCCGTCATCACCTCGACCTTCCCCGAGGAACAGCGCGGCAAGGCGATCGGGGTGTGGACCGGCGTCGCCGGAGGCGGCGGCATCCTCGGCATGTTCCTCTCCGCGCTCCTCGTGGACGTGGCGGACTGGCGCCGGCTGTTCCTCCTGCCGGTGGTCCTGGTCCTGGTGGCGCTGGTCATGACGGTGAAGTCCGTTCCGGCCTCGCGCGAGACCTCGGCCCACCGCTTCGACACCACCGGGGCCCTGCTCTCCGCCGTCGCGGTGGTCGGCCTCATCTTCGTCCTCCAGGAAGGCCCCGAACGCGGCTGGACCGCCCCCGCCACCCTGACCGCCCTCGCCGCCGGTCTGGCCGCCGGTATCGGCTTCGTGGCCTGGGAGTTGCGCCGTCGCGACGCCGCGCTGCTGGACGTACGGCTGTTCCGTGAGCGCGCCCTCGCCACGGGATCGGTCACCCTGCTGGTCGTCTTCGGCGTCCAGGCGGGCATCGCGGTGGTCCTCTTCCCGTTCTTCCAGGCCGTCCTCGGCTGGTCGGGCCTGCTGTCCACGGTGGCCCTGATGCCCATGGCCGTCACGATGATGATCACCTCGGGCGTGGCTCCCAAGCTCGCCGCACGCGTCGGCGCGCGCCCGGTCATGGCCGCGGGAATCTCCCTGGCGGGCCTCGGTCTGGCCCTCATGGCACTGCTGGTCTCCGTCGACGGCGGCTACCTGAGCATCCTGCCCGGCATGCTCGCCATGGGGACCGGCATGGGCCTGTCCATGACTCCCTCCACCGAGGCCATCACCGGTTCCCTGCCGCCCGGGAAGCAGGGCGTCGCCTCCGCGCTGAACGACGTCACCCGCGAGTTCGGCACCGCGCTCGGCGTCGCCCTGCTCGGCGCTCTCCTGTCCACCGGCTACCGCCACGCCATCGACGGCAGGCTCGACGGCATCCCGCAGGGCGCCGCGGACACCGCCCGCGAAGGCGTCGCGAACGCCGTCGAGGCGGCCGACGGCACCGGCCCGCACGGGCCCGAACTGCTCCGCGCCGCCCAGCAGTCCTTCGTGGACGGCTGGCAGCAGGCGATGTGGGCGGGCGTCGCCGTCATGGGCGCCCTCCTCCTGTACGTCGCACTGCGCGGCCCGCGGAACCCGGCCACCGCCGTCGAGGGGACGGAGGCGACCGCGGCGCCCGCCCGCTGAGCCCGGCCCGCACATCGACGGCGTCGCGACGGACGCGGGCGCGAGGACCAGGACGGGCGTCGCCGGCTCCGTGATCCCGGCCGGGGAGGGGGAGTTCGTGCCGAGAGCGTCCGGGCGACCGGGTCCGCCTGGCCGTGGCTCGGTGGGCCACGGCCAGGCGGTGCCGCCGGGCTCCGGCCGGAGGTCAGCCGGGCTGGTTCAGGCCGTCCAGGTCCTGTCCGGTGGCGAGCCGGGCCCGTACCGTGACGTGGGGCCGTTCCGGCGCGGGCAGCGCCAGCGTGCGGCCGTCCCGGGCGGCGGTCACGTCACCGGTCAGACGCAGAGCCGTCACCGCCCTGCTCCCGGCGGCCAGGACGAACCAGTGCCCGCGCGGC
The DNA here is from genome assembly GCF_044757385.1 of Streptomyces sp. NPDC091282. Classification (NCBI taxonomy): domain Bacteria; kingdom Bacillati; phylum Actinomycetota; class Actinomycetes; order Kitasatosporales; family Streptomycetaceae; genus Streptomyces; species Streptomyces sp. NPDC091282. Next base: position 227,368 of record NZ_JBIVUX010000010.1, on the reverse strand, counting down.
GACCGCCAGCCCGCGGCGGCCACGACATGCTGGCCGAACCGGCTGCACGCGGCGGTGGACCGGGCGCGCGCCACCGTCCGCATCTGCTCGGCCGGGGCGTCCCGGCTGGTGCGCAGGCCCACCGTGACATCGCCGGGTCCGCGCCAGGAGTCGGCGCGGGCGCAGGTCCACACGGCCTGTCCGCCGCCGTCGGGCAGGTCCTGCTCGGCGAAGTCCCAGGCGTTCACGGCCCGTACCCCGGCCCCGCGCAGCGACGTCAGCCCGCAGGCCTGGTGCGCCCACGCGACCAGGGCGGGACCGCCGGTGGCCTCCCGCGGCTGACGAGGCGGATTCCCGTGGCCGGGCAGGGGCGTGTAGGTCAGGTGCACGGGGGAGAGGTCGCCGACTCCGGCGAGCAGGAAGGCGTGGTGCTCGGCGATGCGCTCCGAGGACCGCAACTGGAGCACCGGACGGCTCGCGCAGCCGCCGGCCGGAATCTCCGGGACCGGTGCGGTGACCCCGTCCTTCGCGACCGCGAGCGGCCTGGCGAGAACGTCCGGGCGCAGCAGGTCGCGGGTCTGCGCCTCGGCGACCCACGGCGCCAGCAGATAGCGCGCGGACCCCTGGGAGGCGGTCAGGGCCACCGCCGCCGCGGACGTCACGTCGGCCTCGTCGACCCCGGCCACGCTCAGCGAGGTCCGGCCGGGACCGGACTCGCCGTAGCGGGCGAGGCGTTCGCCGTCGTACAGCAGCACCACGGCGGTGCCGCCGACCTCGCCCGCGTACAGCAACCGGGGTGCGGTCACCGGTGCGTCGGGGCGCGTGCCGGGGGCGAGGGTCAGCCGGGTGCCGGTGCGGGCCGGGCGGGCCCACGCGGACAGGGCGCGGCCGAGCAGCGCCTCGTCGTGCAGCCGGGAACCGCGGGCCGGCCAGGCCGTGAAGTCGACGCGCGAGGTGTTGTCCCAGACCGTGTCACCGGTGCGCGGCAGGTCCGCCGGGCCGTAGGCGGCCCGTACCGCGTACGCCGGAGTGCCGTCGGAGGGCGCCGGGCCGCCGGGCAGGGTCACGGCCAGTCCCGCTCCCGCGATCGAGCAGACGGCAGCGGCGGCCAGGCCCAGCCGTACCCGGCGTCTGCGGCGCAGCAGATCGGTGGGACTGGCCTGCAGCGCGCAGGCGTTGAACTCCGGAGACGCCAGCAGCGCGGCGGCGACCGGTCCCGCGCTCTCGCCGAGGGGGTCAGCGGCGCGCAGGGCGGCGTCCGGGTCCGGCACGCCGGCGCCCGCCAGGACCTCGTGCACGGCCTTGTCGTCCAGGCCGTGCATCGAGCGCAGCAGGAACGCGGCACGGCAGGCCGCGGGCACCCCGGACAGCCGCTGGGCGAGGGCGAGTTCGTCCGCACCGCCGGACCGCGGGAAGAGCCTCAGGCCGACCACGAGCGGCAGCCTGGGCAGCAGCGGTATCAGGTGCCGGCGCGGACCGTGGTCGTACGGGAGCGCGCCGCGCACCACGGCCACGAGCAGCGCCTGTTCGACGGGCACGCCCCCCGGCCGTTCCGTGCGCGGGTGCGGGACTCTCGCCCCGGGGCCCGGCCGCGCTCCGGTCAGCGCCCGCTGCACCAGGGAGTGGGCGAGGACCACGCGGCGGTGGCGGCCGAGGGCGGCGGGCAGCAGGAGGTGTGCCAGGCGGACCAGATCCCCGTACTGCTCGACGAGGACGGACTCGACCTCGAGGACCGGCGGCCTGGCACCGCGTGCGGGACGTCTGGGCGAGCGAAGGTGCATGGGGCTGAACGCTTTCGGACGGGACGAGATGACGCGGTGGTATGCCACTCCGTCAAACGAGTGAATCCGGAACGGGTCACCGCGCGCCCGTGACCTGCGGCGGGCGGGACCGTTCCGGGCGTGTCGGCCGCGCGGTGCCGTGAGCCGGGCGGGTGCCGGTGCCTTCTATAGGCTGGCCGCGTGACCACAGCAGACGACCAGCAGCGGCCCGCTTCCACGGCGGTACCCTCCGGTGGGCCCGCGCGGACGGAGCTGCAGACGCTCGCGGTCCGGCTGCGCCGGATGAACGGCGAGATCAACCGTCTGGTCCACGGTTTCGCCGGCGAACAGGGCCTGCACGCCACGGACGTCCAGGCGCTCGCCGCGATCCTCGACTCCGACGGTCCGATGACTCCCGGGCGGCTGCGCGAGCACCTGGGACTGACCTCGGGCGCGGTCACCGCCTGCCTCGACCGGCTCGAACGGGCCGGGCACATCCGCCGGGTCCGCGAGAGCGCCGACCGCCGGGTGGTGCACCTGTACTACGCGGCCGACGCCAAGGCCGCGGCGCGCAGTTACTTCCGGCCGCTGGCCCAGGCGGCGGAAGCCGCCCGCGCCCGCTTCACCGACGAGGAACTGGACGTCGTACTGCGGTTCCTGGCGGCCATGAACGAGGAACTCCTCCCGCTGAGGTCCCCCGGCGGCTGACCGGCGGACCACGACGGTCCGGCCCGCCAGGACGCACGTGTCCGTCCGGTTCTCGTCGCGTCCGGCTGCCCGCGGCCGCATCCGGCGGCCCCTCGGGGGCAGAAGAGACGGCGTCACCTACGATCGACCGGCATCCATATATCTTGATCATTGAGATTGTTTTTCGTTGAGATATCTGCGATGTCCGCCGTTCGTTCTCGTCCGCGCCGCCAGGAGAGCCATGTCCCGCACCTCGCGCCGAGCCCGATTCCTCGTGCCGCTGCTGTTGCTGATCGTCTGGCTGGGCGTCGGCGGAACCCTCGGCCCCTACGCGGGCCGGCTCGGCGAGGTCGCCACCAACGACCAGGCCGCGTTCTTGCCGCGCAGCGCCGAATCAACCCAAGTCGTCGCCGCTCAGAAGGAGTTGCGACAGGACGAGACGCTGCCCGTCATCGTCGTCTGGACCGCGGGCACGGGCGGTTCCGTGCGGGACCGGCAGCCCGCCGCCACCCGCGCGCTCGCCTCCCTCACCGGCACCTCCGGCGTCGTCGGCCGGGTGTCGCCGGCCCTGCCGTCCGAGGACGGCGCCGCACTCGAAGGCGTGGTGCAACTGCGGCCGGACCTCGGCGACCGGCTGCCCGGCACCCTCGACCGGGTCCGCACGGCCGCCGAGCGAGTCCCCGGTGCCACGGTCCAGTTGGCCGGACCGGCCGCCGCCCAGGCCGACCTGTCCGACGCGTTCGCCGGCATCGACGGACTGCTGCTCGTCGTCGCCCTGGTGACCGTGCTGGTCATCCTGCTGCTCGTCTACCGCAGCGTCCTGCTGCCGCTCGTCATCATCCTCGGCGCCGTGTTCGCCCTGGGCCTGGCCTGCGCGATCGTGTACGTCCTCGCCGACCACGACCTGGTCCGGGTGGACGGGCAGGTGCAGGGCATCCTCTCGATCCTCGTCATCGGCGCCGCCACCGACTACGCCCTGCTGATCACCGCCCGGTTCCGCGAGGAACTCGCCGGAAACGCCGACCGGTTCGCCGCCGCACGGGCCGCGCTGAGCCGGTCCTGGGGCGCGGTCGTCGCCAGCGCCGCGACCGTCGCGCTCGGCCTGCTGGCCCTGCTGCTCAGCGACCTCACCAACAACCGGGCGCTCGGACCCGTCGGCGCGATCGGCATCGTCTGCGCGGTCCTGTCCTCGCTCACGTTCCTGCCCGCCGTGCTCGTCCTGCTGGGCCGGGCCGCCTACTGGCCCGCCGCGCCCCGGCCCGCCGACGGCGCGTCCGACGCGCGCGGAACGTGGCGGAGTGGCGGGCACGGTGTGTGGCGGCGTGTCGCCGCGCTCGTCGACCGGGCGCCCCGCAAGGTCTGGGCGGTGTCGCTGGCGGGCCTGCTGCTGTGCGCCGCGTTCGCCCCGACCCTCGCCTCCAAGGGCATCGCCCTCGACGAGACCTTCGTCGACGACGCGCCGTCGGTGGCCGCCCAGCAGACCCTGGCCCGGCACTTCCCCGGCGGCTCGGGCAACCCGGCCGTGGTCATCGCCGCGGCGGACCGGCTCGACGGGGTGCTCGCGGCCGCCCGTGCCACCGACGGCGTCGCCTCGGCGTCCGCGGTCAGCGCGTCGGGACGGCCCGGCGGCGACCCGCAGGTCGTCGGCGGGCGCGTGCGGGTGGACGTCACGCTCGACTCCGCCGCCGACAGCGACGCCGCCGAGGAGACCGTCGCCCGGCTGCGCACCGCCCTGCACGCGCTGCCGGGCGCGGACGCGAAGGTCGGCGGCTACACCGCCCAGCGCTACGACACCCAGCGCACCGCCGTGCACGACCGCACCCTGATCGTGCCGGTCGTCCTCGCGATCATCTTCGTGATCCTCACCCTGCTGCTGCGCTCACTGCTCACCCCGGCGCTGCTGGTCGCCACCGTGGGCCTCAACTTCCTCGCCACGCTGGGAGTGTCGTCACTCGTCTTCCGCCACGTCTTCGGGTTCACCGGCACCGATCCCTCGGTTCCGCTGTACGGGTTCGTGTTCCTGGTGGCGCTCGGCGTCGACTACAACATCTTCCTGATGTCGCGGGTCCGCGAGGAGTCCTTGCGGCACGGCGCGCGCGAAGGCGTGCTGCGCGGGCTGGTGGGCACCGGCGGCGTGATCACGTCGGCGGGTGTGGTGCTGGCGGCCACCTTCGCCGCGCTGGCGGTGATCCCGCTGACCTTCCTGGTGCAGATCGCGTTCATCGTGGCCTTCGGCGTCCTGGCCGACACCCTGGTGGTGCGGTCCCTGCTGGTGCCCGCGCTGGTCCGGGACCTCGGGGAGACGGCGTGGTGGCCGGGCCGGCTCGGCACCGGCCGCGCCCAGCGGTCGCGCACCCCTGAACCGGAGGGATCGCAGGCCGTCTGACGGCTCCACGAACCGGCCCGCCCGCCGCGCACGCCGACACCTCCGTGTCGCGACCGCGGCCGTGGGCCGGTTCTCTGCTGCCGGTCCTCCGCAGGACCGGCGCACCGCGGCTGCCGCCTCCTACCGGTGCGTGCGCAGTCCGTCGAGGATCAGCGCGAGCATGTGGGGCGCCCGGTCCACGGGGCTGGACGCGGCGCGCCACAGTGCGCCGGTGAGCTGGAGGAAGTCGCCGGGGTCCGCATCCGCGCGGATGCTTTTGTCCTTCTTGCCGGCGTCGAGGAGTTCGGTGATCGCGGCGACGACCGGGCCGTAGCTCTGCTCGGTGACGGCCTGGTGCGCGCCCGGGCTGAGGGCGTCACCGAGGCCGTGCTTCCTGCGCATGGCCTCGACGAGGTCGGTCGTCCACAGGCGGAGCGCCTCCAGCGGCGGTACGCGGTCCAGCAGGTCGGTCACGGTGGCGACGATGCGCGTCACCTCGTCCTGGTAGACGGCCAGCACCAGCGCCTCGCGGGTGGGGAAGTTGCGGTACAGCGTCCCCGCGCCGACACCGGCGCGCTGGGCGACCTGGTTCATCGAGGCACCGCCGTCCTCGGCGAACGCCTCGCGGGCGGCGGCGAGGATGCGTGCCCGGTTCTCTCGGGCGTCTGAACGGACCACAGGACCTCACTTGCTAAACGGAGAACTCTCCACTAAGTTATTCGGAGAGTTCTCCGCTTACCTTAAGGGGCATCATGCGGTACATCAAGCTCGGCACCACCGGCATGGACGTCTCACCCATCGCGATCGGCGCCATGACCTACGGCGAACCCGACCGCGGCCACCCCGTCTGGTCGAAGGGCGAGGCCGACGCGCGTCCGCTCGTCAAGCACGCGCTGGACGCCGGGATCAACTTCTTCGACACCGCGAACATGTACTCCAACGGCTCCAGCGAGGAGATCCTGGGCCGCGCGCTCAAGGACTTCGCCGACCGCGACGCCGTGGTCATCGCCACGAAGCTGCGCCACCCGATGCGCGTCGGACCCAACGGCCGCGGCCTGTCGCGCAAGGCGGTCATGACCGAGGTCGACCACTCCCTGCGCCGCCTCGGCACCGACTACATCGACCTGTACCAGATCCACCGCAACGACCACGGCACCCCGTGGGAGGAGACGCTGGAGGCGCTGAGCGACCTCGTGAAGGCGGGCAAGGTCCGCTACCTCGGGGCCTCGTCCATGCACGCCTGGGAGTTCGCGAAGGCGCTGCACCTGCAGAAGCAGAACGGCTGGGCGCGGTTCGTGACGATGCAGGACCACTACAACCTGCTCGCCCGCGAGGAGGAACGGGAGATGATCCCGCTCTGCCTGGACGAGGGCGTCGGCACGGTCGTCTGGTCGCCGCTGGCCCGCGGCCGCCTCGCCCGCGCCTGGGACGACGCCCGCTCGACGGCACGCTCCCAGAGCGACGGAGCCTACGCGGACACCCTCTACTCACCCGAGCAGGAGGCGTCCAACCGCGCGATCGTCGACGCCGTCGGGCAGGTCGCGGACGCCCACCGGGCCAGCCGCGCCCAGGTCGCGCTGGCCTGGCTGCGCCACCAGCCGGTCGTCACCGCACCGCTGGTCGGCGCCGGTTCCGTCCGGCAGATCGACGAGGCCGTGGCCTCCCTCGACCTCGACCTCACCGAGGACGAAGTGCGCGCCCTTCAGGCCCCGTACACCCCGCGCCACGACTGGCAGGGCGTCTCGGACGAGGCGGAGATGGAAGCCATCCGCAAACGCGTCCCGGGCATGGCCCTCACCTGACCGTCCCGCCGGAGACCCGCACGGGCCTCCGGCATGCCACCCGCGAGCCCAAGAGACGCAGAAGAGACAGAGAGAAGATGACACGAGTACTGATCACCGGAGGGACGGGCTTCCTGGGGAGCTGGTGCGTTCTGACCCTCCTGGAGGCCGGTCACACCGTCCGCACCACCGTCCGTGACCCGCGACGGGAGCCGGCACTGCGCTCCTGGCTGCACGCCGCCACGCCGTTCGACGACGACCGCCTCACGGTCGTACGGGCAGACCTGGCGGACCCCGACGGCTGGGACGACGCGGTCGCCGGATGCGACTTCGTCCTCCACGTCGCCTCGCCGACCCTGCGCCACGCGCCGGCGCACCACGACGAACTGGTCGTCCCGGCACGGGAAGGAGTCCTGCGGGTGCTGCGCGCCGCGCGTGCCGCCGGGGTGCGCCGGGTCGTCCTCACGAGTGCCTTCGGCGCCGTCGGGATGGGGCACCCGCCGCGCTCAACCGAGTTCACCGAGGAGGACTGGACCGACCTGGACGGCGATGTCCCGCCCTACCAGCGGTCCAAGACGCTCGCCGAGCGTGCCGCCTGGCGGTTCGCCGCGGGCGAAGGCGCCGGAACGGAGCTGACGGCGATCCAGCCCGTAGGGGTCCTCGGGCCCCTGCTCGGCCCCGACGACCCGCCGTCCCTGCGCGTGGTGCGCAGAATGCTCGAAGGACGTGTGCCGGCCTGCCCGCCCTTCGGCATGGGCTTCGTCGACGTCCGCGACGTCGCGGACCTGCATCTACGTGCCATGACGGATCCGGCGGCGGCAGGCGAGCGGTTCCTCGCGACCGCCGTTCCGAGCATGCGGGTCGTCGAGATCGCGCACGTCCTGCGGGAGCGGCTCGGCGAACGCGCGGCGAAGGTCCCCACCCGCGAACTGCCCCTGTGGCTCGCCCGCGCGCTGGGCGTCGTGAATCCGGAGATGCGTCTGCTCGGACACCAGCTCGGCCGGGACCTCGCCGCCACGAGCGCCAAGGCCGAACGGCTTCTCGGCTGGCGGGCGCGACCCGTCGGGGACACCATCGCGGAGACCGCGGAGAGCCTGCTGGCCCTCGGCATCGGGCGATGACCCGTGCGCCGTGCAGCGCTCCGGTGAAACCGTCCACCGCTCCGGTGAAACGGCCCCGTAACGGACGACGGGCCGAACCCGTGGGGGTTCGGCCCTGTGCCGCCTCGTCGGCTCTGTCAAGGTCGGTGCGCCGGGGGACGGGTCCGGCGAGCGCGGGTCGTACGGCGCGGGGCCGTCGTGGCGGGCGCTGAAGGAAGTGCGAGCGTCACCAGTAGTGGCGGCGACCACCCACCGCGTGGCCCACGGATCCCAGGACCCACAGGATCAGGCCTATGACCAGCAGGATGATGCCGATCGTCCAGAGGATTCCGATTCCAGTGAGGAATCCGACGATTAGCAGGATGACACCGAGAGCGATCATGATTCCTCCAGCGGGCAATCTTCCGGAACCTCCGAGTACCCCGCTTCCCGGGGGCTACGCGGACGATTTCCTCAGCTGCCGTACGGCGGAGTCGCGGGCTCGGTGAGGATGGCGCGGAGCGCGGTGTGCAGTTCGGCGCGGAGCCAGGTGTGGGCCGGGTCGGTGTCGTACCGGTGATGCCAGGCGACGACCACCGGGACGGGAGGCAGGTCGAAGGGCAGGGCGCGGGCGTGCAGCCCCAGCCTGCTCCAGGCCGGCCTGCACACCTGTTCGGCGACCGCGGTCACCAGGGTGCTGCGGGCGGCGAGTTCGAGGGCCGCGCCGCTGGTGGGCAGTGCGGCGCGGACGCGCCGGCGGAGGCCGAGCGCGGCCAGCGCGTCGTCGACCGGGCCGGTGAGCCGGCCGCGGCGGGAGACGGTGACGTGCTCGGCCTCGGCGAAACGCTCGGGGGTGAGCGGGCCCGTGGCCAGCGGGTGGTCCGCGCGCATCACGGCCACCATCCGGTCGGTGCCGACGGCGCTGCCGGCGATCTCGGGCCGGTCCGGCGCGGCGGCCCCGACCTCCAGATCGGTCTGCCCGCGCGCGAGGTCCGCGACGTCGCCGGAGGGTTCGGCGAGGAACCTGATCGACACGTTCGGCGCGGTGCCGGCGACGGCCGCGGTCAGGAGCGGGGCGAGGGCGGAGACGAGCGCGTCGTGGCAGCGCAGCGTGAAGTCCCGTTCCAGCGTGGCCAGGTCGAGCTCGGTCACCGGGGTGAGCACCGCGGTGGCGCGCATGACCAGGAGCCGGGTCTCCTCGCGCAGCGCGAGCGCGCGCGGGGTCGGGGTCATGGTGCGCCCGGTGCGGACGAGGATGTCGTCGCCGGTCGCCTTGCGGATGCGGGCGAGGGTGCGGCTCATGGCGGGCGGGGACAGGTGCAGGCGTTCGGCCGCCGCCGCGACGCTGTTCTCCTCCAGCAGGGCGTCCAGGGCCACCAGCAGGTTCAGATCCACATGCACCACGGTAACTGATGGCCTTACAAGAGTGCACTGGCAATCATGTCACTGCGCTCGTAGCGTTTGAGGCGTCCAGGACCGAGCGGGTCCGGGCACCTCATTCGGGATTCGAAAGGGCCGCATCATGACCACTCCCTCCGCCACCGCCACCCCCGCCCTCCCGGCCGCCTCCCCCGAGGACCGGGCCCTGCTCGCCGCCGTGGCCGAGATCGCCGCCGAGGCGGGCCGCGCCCTGGAGGCGAGGTACTCGACCGCGTCCCGCCCGGCCGACCGCCACGACATGTTCCGGACCGGCACGGCCGACGGACAGGTCTCGCTCGACATCCTCCGTCCGGCCCTCACCGCGCTGCGCCCCGAGGCGCGCTGGTTGACCGAGGCGTACGAGACCGCCGAACTGCCGCCGGGCGAATGGTGGGTGGTCGACGAGGTCGAGGGGAACGTCAACCACGTGCACGGACTGCCCGAATGGGCGGTGACCGTGGCGCTGGTCCGCGACGGGCGGACGGTGCTCGCGGTGATACGCCAGCCCGTCGGCGACCTGACCTACACCGCGCTGCGCGGTGGCGGCGCCCGCCTCAACGGCGAGGTGCTGAAGGTCTCGGCGAAGACCGACCTGGACGCCGCCATCGTGGTGACGGGACAGGCCGAGGCCGACCAGGAGGCCACCTACCGCCGCATCGGCCAGTCGATCACGGCGATGCTCGGCAGCGCCCTGCTGGTCCGCGCCAGCGTGCCGTCCACCTTCCCCATGCTCCTGGTGGCCGCAGGTCACAACGACGTGTTCTGGCAGTACGAACCGGTCCTGCCCGGCGTCGCGGCCGGCGCCCTCATGGTCACCGAGGCCGGCGGCGTGGTCACCCGGATCGACGGCACGCCGTGGACCCCGGGCGCGGACACCGTCCTGGCCGCCGCCCCGGCACTGCACGACCCGGCCGTCCGGGTCCTGACGACGATCGCCTGACCGGACACGCGGTCACCGGACACCCACGAACTCGGGAAAGAGCGGAACCTGCCATGAACGTCACCATCCTGGCCGCCTCCGGCGCCGTCGGGCTCGCGCTGACCCGCCAGGCCGTCGAGCGCGGACACACCGTCACCGCGATCGCGCGCGATCCGGCGCGCATCACCGTGCCGGACTCGCCGCGGCTGATCCGCGTGGCCGCGGACGTCCGCGATCCCGCCGGGATGGCGCGGGCCCTGGACGGCAGCGAGGTCGTCCTGTCGGGACTGGGCGTGGCCAAGGGGGACAAGCCCGGCGTGCTCACGGCCGGCTCCCGTGCAGCGCTGGACGCGCGGCCGGGCCGGATCATCTGGCTCGGCGCCTACGGCACGGGCCCGTCCGCGCAGGCCGCGGGCCTCGCCACCCGCACCCTGCTGAAGGCGATGGGCGCGGAACTGACCGACAAGGTCACCGCCGACGCGGCCGTGCTGGAGGCCGGTGGCACCGTCTTCCACTCAGGTCCCTTCATGAGCGGCCCGGCGAGCGCGGAGCGTCGCACGGTCGGACTGGACGAGGCACCCAAGCGGTTCTTCCCCGCGCGCGTCAGCCGGGAGACGGTCGCCGCCGCCATGCTCGACGAGGCCGGGACCCCGCTCTTCACCGGCCGGATCGCCGTACCGCTGGAACGCTGACACGACGGCGGCGCCGGCCCCCACTCCAGGGGGTCGGCGGGGCGGGAACGTCCGCCGCAGCGGGCAGACGAAGTGGCGAGGGTCACTAAATGCTTCCGGGTCTGCCTTGATGACCTTCGCGTCGGCGGGTAAATGCTTGTCGTCCTGCAAGCATTTGCCCGGCGGTGACGGCCGTCCGGGCAGGGGAGAACCGCGGAGTTGTGATCACGATGGAGTACTCGGGAAACGGGCGTCCCGTGCCCAGGGACATGCCGGGCCTGGTCCGGCAGGCGGAAGTCGCCAGGCAGATCGCCCAGCTGAAGGAGGAGATCGACCAGCTGCAGGAAGCGATCGCCTCGCACGCCGTCATCGACCAGGCCATCGGCGTGGTCATCTCCCTGGGCAAACTCTCCCCCGAGCAGGGGTTCGAGGTCCTGCGGACGGTCTCCCAGCACACCAACACCAAGCTGCGTAAGGTGGCCGCGCTGATCGTGAACTGGCCGGGTGGCGGCCCGTTGCCCGATGCCGTCCACCAGGCCCTGGAGCAGGCCCTGACGGAGGTGGGCTCCTCCTGACGGGCGCGCGGCCCGCACCCCGCCGGGCCCCGGGATCAGATCACCGGAGGTCCCGCCTGGACGCGCCGCAGCACCGGAGGCAGGCGGTGCAGGTCGGGGCCGCCCTGGACCTGCCGCTCGTCCCACCAGGTGGCACCCGCGTCGCGCAGCGGCCCGATCACGTCCTTGGCCCCCGCCGCGTCCGCGGGTGTGACACCGCCGACCACGAACTCGAAGGGCCGGTCGGCTCCGGCCGTACGGTGCCCGCGCACGTAGCCGACCAGCTCGCGCACCTCGGCCGGGTCCGGCGCGTGGCCGTGCCGGGCCGTCTCGAAGAGCGGCACCGCTCCGTCCCACCGCGCTGCCCTGCGCATGGGCGCGCGACGAGGCCAGAAACCGCCGATCCACACCGGCGGGGCGGGCCGCTGCGCGGTGGCGGGCAGCAGCGTGACATCGCGGGCCTCGTAGTGCCGGCCGCGGTGGTCCACCGGTTCGCCGGACCAGAAGCGGACCAGCAGGTCCAGTCCCTCGTCGAGCCGTTCGGCCAGGACGCGCGGTTCGGCGGTGTCGCCGAAGCTGCGGTACTCGTCCTCGACGGGACCGCCCAGGCCGGCGCCGAAGATCACCCGGCCGCCGCTCAGCCGGTCCAAGGTGGCCACCTGGCGGGCCAGTTGCTGCGGTCGGTAGCGGGGGACCGGGGTCAGCAGCGTGCCCAGCCGGATCCGGGAGGTGGCCAGCGCGGCCGCGGTGAGCAGCATCCAGGGGTCCGCGAACGGACGCCCCTGGTGCTGTCGGTGCAGTACGTGGTCCCAGACGAAGAGCCCGTCCCAGCCGGCCTGTTCGGCGGTGGCCGCAAGGTTCGCGACCGTACGGGGATCGGCGAAGTCGCCGAAGTTCGGGATGTTGACGGAGAAGCGCATCCCAGCAGGATGCGCAGCCGGCCAGGCCGCGGCAACAGGGTGCAGCGCGCCGCCGTGTGCGCGGAGCCGGGCACGTCGGCTTCGGCCGGACGGTCGGACCTCCCGAGCGATCGGTCAGGTCACGCCATCGCGGTCCGACGGGCCGCCGGTCAGTAGCCGCCCAGCAGGGCCCGTACGCGGCGCAGCTTTTCCGGGCCCGCGGAGCTGTGCCAGCGTGAGGGGTCGGCGGGACGGCGGCCCCACAGCAGCAGAACGCGGACGGCGGCGTCGCTCTCGATCGTCGCCGGGCCCTCGGGAGCCGCGAGCCGGATCGTGCCGCCGTCGGCGTCGGCGCTCACCACCACGTCGTCCAGGCCCGGCGTGCGCAGCCGCCCCTCCACCCGTCCCTCGGCGCCGAGGTCCAGGCCCGCGCGGCCGCGTTCCAGCAGGGGCCGGCCGACCGACACCACGCTGTGCTCGGTCATCCAGGGCTCGGTCAGTGCCCGTACCGCCGTACTGTCGTCGCCGGTCAGGTCCCAGCGGTGCAGGATCAGTTCCTCGCGCATGTGCTCCGCGAAGAACGGGACCCTGACCGTGCGGCCGGTCCACTCCACCTCCGTCTCCGGAGACAGGTCCTGGGCCGCGGCCGCCGCGACCTCCGTCAGTTTCTCGCAACGGCTCAGGAAGGCCGCCCAGAGTTCGGTGTCCGACAGCCGCCGGTACGGCTCCTCACGGTCGAAGCCGCGTGTCCTGACCGGCGCCCCCGCCAGGAACGCCTGGAGCACACGCGCCAGTTCCTCGGCGTTGCCCGCCTGATGGACCAGGACGTCCCGGACCGACCACGCCTCGCACCAGGTGCCGTCGTCGGGACGCCTGGCCTGCACGGCGTGGACGAAGGGGGCCAGCTCCGGAAGCACGGCGTCGACGCGGGAGGGAATCATGCGCCATAGGTAGCCTCGCCCGGCCCACGCCAAACCGCACGGCCCGTGCCGGGACCCGGACCGATGCCCCGTCGGCCAGTGCGCAGGGGCCGTCAGGTACGTCGGGCGTTATCGGTAGGCTCGGTTCATGAGCGAGGACTGGCGGACGGACCGGATCGGCGCCGCGCTCCGAGGGGAGAACCCGACCGTGATGCGGCGGCTCCCGTCCGGCTTCGCGGTGATCGGCGACGTGCAGTTCCTGCCCGGCTATTCGGTCCTCCTCACGGACGAACCGGGCGTCCGGCGCCTGTCCGACCTGCCGAGGGCCGCGCGCCTGTCGTTCCTCTCCGGCATGGACCTGCTGGGAGAGGCGGTCGAGCGGGCGTGCGGCCGGTTCGACACCGGCTTCCGGCGGGTCAACCTGGAGATCCTCGGAAACTCGGACCCGTTCCTGCACGCCCACGTCTGGCCGAGGTACGAGTGGGAACCGGCCGACCTGGTGAGCAAGCCCGTATGGCTGTATCCCCCCGACCGCTGGAGCGACGAGCGGTACGGCTTCGGCCCCGAGCATGACACGCTGCGCGCTGCCGTCGGCGAAGAACTGGACCGGCTTGGTTCGGGGGAGCGACCGTAAGAGGCGCGCCTTACGACCGCCTCCGCTCCCGCGCGGGACCCCTGACGAACCCCCGTCAAGCCGCGGACGCCCACCGGCATGATGCCGCCAGCCGTCGACGCCGAAACGGTCCGAAGCGGGCAGTAAGGGCCACTGGCGGAGAGAACGTGCTGGTGAGCCATGTGCTCATGGCATGTTGACGTCCCTGCTCTCACCCGGGGAGGTCCGCTTGACCAACTCTCCCGCCCCCAGGGGCTCCACACCGGCCTACCCCAGGTGGTCGGACCGTCTCATACGTCAGCTCGACACCTTCGCGGCCAGAAGATCCGGCGCGGAGCGGGTCCCCGCGCTCGTGCTCGGCAGGCAGGACGGCGGCGACCCCCGATGGCCCGCCTACGTCATCCGCGAGTACGAACACCGGCTGGCCCGAGGGCACGGCAACACACGCGGCCAGGTCCCGCACGCGGTGGTCGACGACGCGGAACTGCGCGGCGGCTTCCTCCCGGCGATCGACCGGGTGGCCCTGCGCTTCCAGCTCACCATGCCGTCCGGGCACCTGCGGCTCCCGGCCTTCCACACCTGCCGGGCCGTGCTGGAGTCGGAGCGCGGCACCGGAGACCTGCGGTCCCAGCAGCAGCCCGTCGTCGACAGCCTGTACGCGGAACTCCTGAAGCGGCGACGGACGTTGCGCGCCGGCGCGCACGCGGCGGACTTCCTGGGCGGGCACGTGCTGACCGGCTGGCTGCAGTGGTTCGTCGCCGGCCTGGCCGTCGGGGTTCCCAAGCTGTTCTACCGCTGGTACCTGCGGCACCGGGGCCTCAAGTGGGTGGCGGGCGAATTCCGTACCGCCAACTTCCTGGACGCCGCGCTCTCCTTCTGCCGCGACGGCGAGCTGGAGCGCGAGGACCCGCGCGTGCGGCGCATCCTGCTGCGCGCCCTCCTCACCGACCTGCGCACGGCGACCCGGCGCAGGTCCCGGCTGAGCCACCTGCGGTCGCGGCGGCCCTGGTCGTTCGTCCTCCTGATCCCGCAGATCGACGGCGCGGACGGACCCGGCCGGGCGCTCCTGGGCACGTTCGCGGAACTGGCCGGTGACCATCCGACCCGGCCGCTGCTCGTCCTGGCCGGCTGCGCGGGTCCCGCACCGGACTACGCCGTACCGCTCGACGCGGACCTCGACCGGCCGAACGGCATCGCCGACAAGGTGTTCGCCGTGCTCCGCGAGGACAGCCGCGAGCCCGTACGGCTCGTCCTGCTGCCGGCCGACAACGACACCGAGGGCACGGCCAAGAACAAGATCGAGACCGGTGCGCGGGTCACGGCCCGGGAGGACCGTCCCTTCGACTGGGTGCGGCCCTCGGTCGTGCCGGTCCTGGCGCTCGCGACCGCCGCCTTCCTCCTGGCGCCCTCCTCGCTCTGGCCGGGCACCGCGCACCCCGCGCCTCCTTCGTGCCTCACGGTCCGCACCGGTGAGCGCGTGGGTGTCACCGACGGCGAGCAGTGCGACCTGGCGGTCCCCGGAGACCCCGGCAGGGAACTGCGCGACCTGGAGCGCCAGGTCGCGCAGGAGAACGCCCGTATTCCCGACGGGCGTTACCGCACCCTGGTCTTCCTCGCACCCCTGAGCCTGCAGAAGGGCGTCTACGACGATCCGCCGCTCGGCCTGCAGATCCTGCGCGGTGCGATCGCCCAGCAGCACAGACTGAACGCCGGGGTCCGCCAGAACAAGATGCCCGTCCGCCTGCTCATCGCCAACACCGGTCAGTACTTCCAGTACGGCGCGCGCAACCGTGCGGCGCCGAAGGACCCGGACATCGCACAGATGATCATCAGCAGGCAGCGGACGGACCACATCGCCGCGGTCATCGGCATCACCCAGAGCCGTCCCGAGTCGCTCAAGGCGGTCCAGGAACTCGACCGGGCCGGGATTCCCGTCATCGCCAACGGCGTGTCCGGCAGCACCATGGTCGGACCCGGCTCCCCGCAGCGCTACTTCCAGATCTCGGCCCCCAACACGCGCCTGGGACCCGTGTTCGCCGACTTCATCCGGCACTCCCCGCGGATCCACCGCCTCACCAGCGGCACCCCGCACGCCGTCGTCGTCTACGACCCGACCGACACCTCCTTCAGCACGGACCTCAGGAACGTCTTCCTGCGCGCCTACCGCGGATACGGCGGCATCGACGAGGTCACCTACAGCGAGAAACCCGGAGCCACCACACCGGACAGCATCGCCACCGACGTGTGCAACAAGGTCTCCGCCACCCACGGCATCGTCGTCTACCTGGCACGGTCGGGCGTGCTGCCCAGCCTCCTCAACGCCATGCAGAGCGCCGGCGGCCACTGCCAGCCACCCGAGGGCACCACCATTCCCCTGATCGCCGAGAGCGCCCCCATCGACTTCCAGCTCCGCCCCGCGCGCACGGCACAGGCCTACCCGTACATGACGCTCTTCTACGAGACGTCCAACGCCCCCACGTCGGACCCGCGTGACCCGTACGCCCAGTTCACGCAGGACTTCGCGGACGTCTTCGGGCAGCTGAGCGCCGACGCCGACGCGGCGGGCGGGTTCGACACCGTCGGCATCGTCTCCAAGGTCATCGAGAACCTGCTGCCTGCCTCGCGGGACGTCCAGCCCAACGACATCTACCTGTGGCTCACCGCCCACGGCGTGTCCGATTACCCGGGCGCCTCGGGCGTGCTGCAACTGGACGGCAAGAACAAGTACCCGCCCGACAAGGCCGTCTACATCCGCGAGATCACGCAACCGGGCGGTACCACGACCACGCTGCTCAGCTGCGGGATCCTGCCCGACCGGCAGAACCGCCTGACGTGGGGCACCGCGCCGGACACCTTCCCCTGTCCCCGAGGAGGCACCGGATCACCGCCCGCCTGACCCCGTCACCGGCGACCGGGCGCGCTGCCGCTCGGCCTACGGCCGTGCCCTCAACCGTCGTGGCTGTCAGGGCGTGAGGGACCGGTCGTCGCGGGCCTGGCGGCGCGGACCACGGCGGAGAAGAGGCCGTCGGCGACCGCGTGGGTCGGCGTTATCTCGACGTCCGTGAAGCCCGCCGCATCCAGACCGGCGCGGTATTCGGCGAAGGACAGGGCGCCGGCGATGCAGTCGACGTGGTCACCGCGCTCGGCCCGCTGGCCGGGGGAGAGGGTGTCGTCGGCGACGACGTCGGAGACACCGAGCCGGCCGCCGGGCCGGAGCACGCGAAAGGCCTCGGCGAAGACAGCGGCCTTGTCGACGGACAGGTTGATGACGCAGTTCGAGATGACGACGTCGACCGTCCGCGCGGGCAGCGGGATCGCCTCGATGGTGCCCTTGAGGAACTCGACGTTCGTCGCACCGGCCCGCGCCGCGTTGGCCAGGGCCAGCGCGAGCATCTCCTCGGTCATGTCCAGTCCGTACGCCTTGCCGGTCGGCCCGACGCGGCGGGCCGAGAGCAGGACGTCGATGCCGCCGCCGGAACCGAGGTCGAGGACGCGTTCGCCCGCGCGGAGTTCGGCGACGGCGGTCGGGTTGCCGCAGCCGAGCGAGGCGGCGACGGCCTGCGCCGGCAGCGCCTCGCGCTCGTCCGCGCCGTACAGGGCCGACCCGAAGTTCTCGTCGACCTCGACCGGCTCGGGTCCGCAGCAGCCGGCACCGCCCTCGGTGACCCGCACGGCCGTGGCCGCGTAGCGCCTGCGGACGGTCTCCCGCAGATCGGTGAACTCCTCGCTCAACTGCTCGCTCATGCGTCACTCCCAGGTCGCGGGACACAGCACACCGTGGAACAGGCTGTATCGATGTCCATTGATGCAACCTTGCGTCCTGCATCGAAAAACGTCAACATAGAGGAATGTCGAATCAACAGCTTGCGGTGATCGGCCAGGGCGCCGCCTGCTGCCCGGGCCTGTCCGCCGCGCCGCTGGACGAGGACCAGGCGGCCGATCTGGCGAAGCTCTTCAAGGCCCTGGGCGACCCGGTCCGGCTGCGCCTGATGTCGATGATCGCGTCGAGCGGCGAGGGCGGCGAGGTCTGCGTGTGCGAGCTGACCCCGGCCTTCGACCTGTCCCAGCCGACGATCTCCCACCACCTCAAACTGCTGCGGCAGGCCGGACTGATCGACTGCGAGCGGCGCGGCACCTGGGTGTACTACCGGGTCCTGCCCGGCGTGCTGGACCGGCTCGCCGCGTTCCTGGCCGTCCCGCGGGGCGCCGGAGCCGGCACGTGAACGCTCCGCTCGGCCGCCGCGTCGCGGCGGAGACGATCGGGACCGGGCTGCTCGTGGCGGTGGTGGTCGGCTCCGGTGTCCAGGCCACCCGGTTGTCCCATGACGTGGGAGTGCAACTGCTCGCCAACTCCCTCGCCACGGTCTTCGGCCTGGGAGTCCTGATCGCCCTGTTCGGTCCGGTCTGCGGCGCCCACTTCAACCCGGCCGTCACGCTCGCCGCCTGGTTCACCGAACGCGACGCACCGGACGGACTCACGCTCAAGGACGTCGTCGCGTACGTGCCCGCCCAGATCGCGGGCGCGATCGGCGGCGCGGTCCTCGCCGACGCGATGTTCGGCGAGCCGCTGGTGCGGTTCTCCACGCACGACCGGTCCGCCGGACACCTGTGGCTGGGCGAACTCGTCGCCACGGCCGGTCTGATCCTCCTGGTCCTCGGTCTGGGCAGGGTCGGCCGGGCCGGGTTCGCCCCCGTCGCCGTGGCCGCCTACATCGGGGCCGCCTACTGGTTCACCTCCTCGACGTCGTTCGCGAACCCGGCGGTGACCGTCGGCCGTGCCTTCACCGACACGTTCGCCGGGATCGCCCCGGCCTCCGTACTCCCTTTCATCGCCGCCCAGTTGCTCGGTGCCGTGCTCGGACTCGGCGCCGTGGCCGTCGTGAACGGCCCGCGAACCTCCCCCGCCGGCAGCCGGGCCGACGCCCCCGTCGGCGAACCCGATCCCGTCTCCTCCTGATCACGCCCGAGAAAGCCTCCGTCATGAACTCCGCGCGCCCTTCGGTGCTGTTCGTCTGTGTCCACAACGCCGGCCGCTCCCAGATGGCCGCCGCCTTCCTCACGCACCTCGCGGGCGACCGCATCGAGGTCCGTTCCGCGGGCTCCGCACCTGCCGACACCGTCAACCCGGCGGTGGCCGAGGCGATGCGCGAGGTCGGCATCGACATCTCGGCCGAGACTCCGAAGACGCTCACCGTGGAGGCCGTGCGGGCGTCCGACGTCGTGATCACCATGGGATGCGGCGACACCTGCCCCGTCTTCCCCGGCAAGCGGTACCTCGACTGGCAGCTCGACGACCCGGCGGGCCGGGGTGTCGACGCCGTCCGCCCGATCCGCGACGCGATCGAGAAGCGCGTCCGCGACCTGATCGCGGACGTCACCCGGGACTGACCAGCGGCCCGGCGCTCAGTCCCCGGTGGCGGGCTGCTCGCCCTGCTGCCGCGCCGCGCGGGCCGCCGTCCGCAGGGCGCGTACGGCGGGCAGGTCCCGGTTGGCCGGGAGCCAGGCGAGGTAGGAGACCGAGTCGCCCAGCTCGGGGACGTCCACGTAGACGAGCCCCGGCCGCGGGTAGAGGCGACGGGCCGAGGCCGGCAGGAAGGTGATCGCCCGCTTCTGCAGGACCGCCAGGACCATGGCCTCGGTGTCCCGCACAACGGGCCCGAAGCGCACCGGAGTTCCGTCGGGACGAGGATTGACGGTGAGGTGGTCCCACCACATGCGGGGCACCTCCCGCGGCATGTCGACGACCAGGCGGTCCGCGAGCTGAGCCAGCGTCAGGGTCTCCTCGCTCGCCAGCGGATCGTCCGCCGCCAGGCACACCACCCTCGATTCCGTCGCCAGTTGGAGGCTCTGGAATCCCGAGGGCAGGGGGCCGCGCAGGAAGGCCGCGTCGACCTCGCCGTTGGACAGCGAGTCGAACTGCTGGATGAAGCCGACGTTGCGCACCTCCACCTCCAGATGCGGGTGCTGGTCACGCAGCAGGGCGAGCACGGCACCGGCGTGCGGCATGGCGGCCTCGGCGCCCAGCGACCCGACCCGCAGCCTTCCGGTGATCGCCCCGGCGTGCGCGTCGGCCACCTGCAGCAGCCGCTCCAGCCCGTCGACGACCGCCCGGGACTGCTCGGCGACCGCACTGCCCGCGGACGTCAGCCGTACGCCGCCGCCCAGGCGTTCGATCAGGGGGACGCCCAGGCGTTCCTCCAGGGCGCGGATCTGCTGGCTGAGCGCGGGCTGCGAGATGAAGTGGCGTGCGGCCGCCCGCCCGAAGTGCAGTTCCTCCGCCACGGCGAGCAGCAGGCGCAGTTGGTGAATGCTCGGCTCACGTCGTCTTCGGCGCCGACCGTCCCCGGGAACCATAGAGACGACGTTATCGAACCATCGACTTCTCCTCGCCGGCGTCCGTCTGGCGCGGCCGTCCTGGTGCGGGTGAGCATGGGGGAGCGACACGAGCGCTGATTCGCGGTCTGACCCGCCGCGGAATTCCAGGGGGAAGTTTCTTGCGCGCCATTCACCTGTCCTGCGGCGGAGAAGTCCGCTTACCGTGCGGTACGGCCGTGAGTCCGGACCGTTCCTTCACTTTCGTACGCGATGACCCGAGAGGGGCATGGTGCCGTGACCGCCCGCACGCCGGCGGTGACGGCACCGGCAGACGACCAGGCGCTCGACGTATCCGTCGAGCCGCAGTCCCCCCACCCTGCCCATCGCGAAAGAGGCATCCGTGCTGCGCCTGCACTTCGCCACCGACGACCTGAAGAAGATCCGGATCCTGCGCAACCCCGACCCCGCCTGGGAGATGATCTGCAGCGTCTGCCGGTTGAAGACGGACGAGGGCCCGACGGCGTTCGGCGCGTGGCGGGCCGCGACGCGCAACCGGCTGCAGCGCGACGAGAGACTGCGCGCGGCGCTGCTTCCGCTGCGCGGGCTGATACCCAGCACCGGCTACATACCCGACTTCCTCACGCCCGCCGCCACCGACGAACTGCCGGCGGCACTGGACGCGATCAGCGGCACGCCACGCCGTGAATTCATGAGCCAGCTCGTCCGCCTGGACGCGACACAGCGTCAGATCGGCAGACCGGGCACGACCCCACGCCCGGACGACACCGGACCCGCCGTGATCGCCGGCTCCCTGGAAACCTACTTCGAGACGCTGTTACGGCCCCACTGGCCGCGCGTCCGGGCCCTGGTGGGAGCCGATGTCGACGTCCGCACCGCGGCGTTGCTGGACGGTGGTGTGCAGCAACTCTTCGACGGCCTCGCCCCGCTCGCCCGCTGGCGGGACCCGGTCCTCGAGGTGGACTACCCGGTCGACCGTGACGTGTCCCTGGACGGCCGAGGTCTCCTTCTCGTCCCGTCCTTCTTCTGCTGGCGGCGCCCGACCGCTCTGGCCGACCCCGAACTCCCGCCCGTGCTCGTCTATCCGGTGGCCAAGCGGCCCTGGGACCTGGCCCAGACCTGGGGAACGGGCACCGCGCGCCTGCTCGGACGCACCCGCGCCGCCATCCTGTCCACGGTCGCCCGCAGGGACGGCCGCACGTCCTCGGACGTCGCCCACGCAGTGGGGGTGGCGCAGTCCAGCATCTCCTACCAGATCGCCGTCCTGCGCGAGAGCGGCCTGGTCAGCAGCCACCGTACGGGAAAGTACGTCGTCCACACCGCGACCCCGCTCGGCCTGCGGATACTCGACGCGGGCTGACGGGGCGCCTTTCCCGGCGTCCGGTCGCGGACGGCAGGTGAGGCGCACGGCGGAGGCCAGCTGGACCTGCACGAGGAGGACGGCCAACTGGCCCTGGAGATGGCCGGGCTCACGGACGAGTACCGCTCGATCATCCACCGGGGCGGCGGAGCACGGCATGAGCTACGTCGACACCTGCCTCCACGACGTGGACACGGCCCATCCGCGGGTGGCCGGCCTGGTCGGGAACGGCGCCCTGTACGCCCTCGTCCCCGGCAAGGGATTCCTCGCCCACCGCGAGGCGGGCGACGTCATCCACACCTACGTCGTGCTGCACCGGCCCGCGGAGTGGTTCGACGGCATCGACTTCACCGACGTCCCCGCGGCGAAGGCGCGGGTGGCCGCGGAGTTCGACGGCTGGGCGCCGGAACTGCGGGCCCTGATCACCGACGGCGACTCCGCGCCCGTCCTGCGCAGCATCCACGAGCTGCCGGACGACCACCGCTGGAGCCGGGTCCCCGGCGTCACCCTCCTCGGCGACGCGGCCCACGCCACCGTACCCGGAGGCGACGGAGCCAATCTCGCGATGCTCGACGGCGCCGAACTCGGCGAGGCGCTCGCGGCCCACCCCGACGACACCGAGAAGGCCCTCACCGCCTACGAGAGCCGGATGTTCCCCCGCAGCCACAAGGCGGCCGCCGCCCACCGGACCGTCGACCTCGTCTTCGGTGCCGACGCCCCCGCCGGAGTCATCGGCCTCTTCTCCCAGGAGCGGGGAGCCTCGGCCTGAGCAGGCGCAGGCTTCAGTGGGGGAACGCCCGCGGCGGCCGCCGGCGGGGCAGGGTGGCGCGGAACCGCTCGATCGCCGAACTCACCTGCCGCATCAGCGAGGTCCGCTCCAACAGGTCGAGGTAGAGATTGCGGCGGGCGAGACCGGGCAGGTCCACGCAGAAGTACAGGGCCATCAGCGGGTTCACGAACAGCTCGCTGCCCTTGGTCCGTTCCGTGAACCGGACGTCGCCGAAGTCACCGCGCACCGCGGCGGCGACGGATCCGTTCACGATGCTCGGGCGGCTCGCGGTGTGGCGCTGGGCGTGCGCCACCGCGTCGAGATAGAGCGCGCCCTCGCGCCCCGTCCCGAGCAGCGAGAACGCGCCGAGATAGGCGCCGTCCCGGTCCAGCGCGGCCAGGTTCTCGAGTACGAGCGAGTGGTTCACGCCGTGGAACGCGTCCACCCCGAAGCCGAGGCAGGCCACCAGCCGGTCCGGGACCTCGTCGAGCCCGCTCACGGCGGCCAGGCTCGCCATGTCCTCCTCCGGAGTACCGAGCCCGTCCTCGTCGCCGCGCATCAGGATGTCGGTCCCGCCGTCCACCAGGACGACCGCGTCGACACCGCCGAGATGCGCGATGAGCGTCCGGTAGGCCTCCCGGAGCGGAGTGACCCCGATGCTCGGGAACGCGTACACGGTCGACGGCAGGTCCTGGGACGCGAGCCACTGGGCCAGCGTGCGTTCCGGGAAGTAGTCGCCCCTCAGGGAAGTGCCGGGCCCGACGGCCGCGACGTCCTGGTCCACCCACACGTCGAGATCCAGGCCGTACAGATCGGCGAAGGACAGGTTGGCGAGGTGCACCTCCTTGCCCGCCGACCGCAGCGCCAGTGCCAGCGGCAGCCCGGCGTACACGTCGAAGCCGCCGCCCGCACCGGCTATGAGCACCCGCCGCGCGTCGCGCAGCCGGGTGAAGAACGCGGGCTCCCCCAGAGAGATCACCGCAGGACGCTAACAGGTGGGCGGGCCGGCAGCCGCCGCGGTCTTGGCCGTCGGCTTCCGTGCGAGCGGCGGCCGGCGCCGCGCCGGGACTGACGGCGCGGGCACCGGCGTACACCGTCACGGACGGCGGGTCCGGTTCAGCGGGGAGTGCCGAAGTCCTGGGTCCAGTAGCTGCCGGGCTCGGCGAGGCCGACGCCGATCTCCTTGAACGAGCAGTTGAGGATGTTGGCCTTGTGGCCTGGGCTGGCCATCCAGCCCGCCATGACCTGGTCGGCGGAGGCGTACCCGTAGGCCACGTTCTCGCCGTACGAGCTCCAGGTGTAGCCCGCGCCGGTGATCCGGTCGCCGGGGGAGGAGCCGTCGGATCCGTCGTGCGACATGGTCTGGTGCCGCGCCATGTCCTCGCTGTGCGCCTGCGCGACCTTGGACAGGGTGGTGTTCAGGGTCAGCGCGGAGCAGCCGACCTTGCCGCGTTCGGCGTTGACGAGGTCCACGATGCGCGCGACGACGCTGGACGCGGCGGCGGTGGCGCTGGCCTTCGGGGTGCTCGACGGCTTGGGGGCCGCGGGAGCGGTGGTGGTGCTCCGGGGGCTGGGTGCCGCGGTGGCAGCGGGCCGGGGCACGCTGATCCGTACGGTGTGCGAGGGCGCCGGGGCCTTCGGCCGGTGCGCGGTGGTCTTCTCGGTGCCTCCGTGCCGGTGAGCGGGCTTCGCGGTGCCCTTGCCGGCAGGGGGTGTCTTCGTGGTGCCGGTGGAGGCGCTCGGAGTCCCGGTGGTACTCGATGCCGTCCGCGCGGGCTCGCCGGCCTGGTCGGTGTTCCAGGGGCGGCCCCAGCTCGCGTCGTTCCACCAGTTCTTCTGGTCGAGCAGGTCCTTCGGCGCACTGCTCGCGGCGCTGTCGGAGCGCTGTCCGCCGCCGTTCGGCCAGTCCGTACAGGCCAGGGCGGCGGACGGTACGCCCACGGCGCCCACGGCGACCGCCGCGACGACTATCCGCCGGAAATGCGCGTTCTTGCGATGTTTACCCATGTCTGATTCCGCTCCCGAGCTGCGGCGGTGTCCTGCGGCTCGTCATTCTTGGGATGCCTTCACAGTGAGCGCAAAGGGCCTGAGTACTACGTCGCTTCGTAGGCTCGGCCGGCCCCTGTCGGCGGGGTGGGGTGCGCTGATCGGGTCTCCCGGGCCTCGTGGGGATCGCTGTCGGTCCGTCAGAACCGTTACCCGTGGGCGGAACGGCCGAAGGGGGCTCGCGGGCGCAGAGGCGTGGATCAAGGGGCGATGCGTGCGCGTCCCAAGACGGACAAATCCCATATGTCGTCAGGGTGATCGCTACTATCCGGCACGCCTAGATCACGGACCGCTGTGACGGATGTCACGGAACCGGTGCATTACGGCTCAGGTCCTGGCGAGATGTCGCGGGTCAGAGAGGGTGGCGGCCCCGGCGGCCGGCCGTGCGCGACAGCTCACCGACCCGCGCCAGCGTGTGCCCGCCGTCCCCGGCGCACCACCACACGGCCGCGCCCTCCCGCTCCGAGCCGTGCGCGCCGAGGCGGTGGCGGGCGCACACCGGCCAGACCTGCCAGGTCCGTTCCAGCAGACTCTCCTGGATCAGGACCGCCAGAGCGGTCAGCGCCGTGGTCGGGTCGTCGC
The DNA here is from genome assembly GCF_044757385.1 of Streptomyces sp. NPDC091282. Lineage (NCBI taxonomy): Bacteria > Bacillati > Actinomycetota > Actinomycetes > Kitasatosporales > Streptomycetaceae > Streptomyces > Streptomyces sp. NPDC091282. Next base: position 202,632 of record NZ_JBIVUX010000010.1, on the reverse strand, counting down.
ACTGGGACGGCTGGACCGGTCCGCCCCGGTCGAGCCGTTCGCCGTCCGCGAGGCGTACACCGGCTCCCACCGGGTGGCAGTCCTCCAGGACCTCGATCTCCGGCTCGCCCCGGATGCCCCGCGTCACCAGGTCGCGGGCCACGATCCTCAGCGCCGCACGCAAGGTCTCCAGGCGCTCGGGGGCGAGGTCGAAACCGGGGTCGAAGCCGATGTCGTCCAGGATGCGCCGGGCCAGGACGGTCATCTCCGCCCGCGGCACCTCGGCCGGATCCCGTTCGACGACCTCCACGACGGCGTCGGTACGGAGGGACCAGTCGAACAGTTCGCAGGCGAGGGCGACGACGTCCCGCGAGTCGAGGCTGCCCGCGCGCAGGCCGAGGTGGACCCTTCGCGTCAACGGTTCGGTGGCCGCTTCGAAGTCGGCCATGGCATCGCTCACCGGCCCAGTATCCCGGCGTGCGGTGATCTTCCGGCCAGTGGTTTTCCCGGACGTACGGGCGGCGTCCGCGCTGCTCGCACCCGCCCCTAGACTCACGACGTGGCATTCACGAGTACCCCGCACCACTGCTTCCTGTGACCGGAAGGCACTGAGGGCGAGGCCGGACGGCGTCGCCCTCCCCGGTGTGCCCGCGTCCGTCACGCTCCCGTCGCCGTGTGGTCCTTCCGGCCGCGGTGATGCGCGAGCGCGCGCGGGCACGGCCCCTTCCCTTCCCTGACGCCAGGAGTGCCTCGTGCCCGTGCCGCTTCCCCCTGCCCTCGAACTCTCCCTCGACCTGCTGCGCTGCCCGACGTGCCGCACCCGCCGGCTGCGCCCCGGCCGGGGCGCACTGCGCTGCCCGGTGGGCCACACCTTCGACATCGCCCGCCACGGCTACGCGGGGCTGTGCACCGGTGCCCGCGCCACCAGCGGCGACGACGCGGCCATGGTCCGGGCCCGGAACCGGTTCCTGTCCACCGGCGCCTACGCGCCGATCCGCGCGGCCGGAGCCCGCCTGGCGGCCGACGCCGTCTCCGGGGCGGCCACGGTCGTGGACGTCGGGTGCGGCACGGGCTACTACCTGGCCGGGGTGCTCGATCACCTGCCCGGCGCGCGCGGCCTCGGTCTGGACACGTCGGTGCGCGCCCTGCGCGCGGCGGCCCGGGCCCACGACCGGGCCGCCGCGGTGGCCTGGGACGTCTTCCGTCCCTTCCCGCTGGCGGACGGGGCGGCCGATGTCGTGCTGGACGTGTTCGCGCCGCGCAACCCCGCCGAGTTCCGCCGTGTGCTGCGCCCGACGGGACGGCTGATCGTGGTCCGCCCCACCGGCCGGCACCTGGCCGAGCTGCGTGACCGGCTGCCCGCGGCGGTCACCGTCGACCCGGCCAAGGAGCGGCGCCTGCACCGGGCGCTCGACCCCTTCTTCAAGGACACCGTCACCGAGGAGGTCGAGTACGCCGTGCCGTTGGCCGCGGCGGACGCTCTGGATCTGGTGGCGATGACACCGAGCGCACGTCACCTGACCCGCGCGGACCTGGACGGCGGCGGCCTCCTGCCCGACGAGGTCACCGTCTCCGTACTGGCCACCGCCTACCGGCCGCGGTGACACCGGGGCCGGTGCACGCGCCCGCCGCCCGGCGAACTCGACGGCGCCCACCACCGGCACCGCGCCGGGCTCCCCGGCGCGACCCGGCCCGAGCGGGCGGCGCCGCTGTCACCCGGCGGCGGCCTCGCGCGTGCGCTGGTGGTGGCGGCGTGCCTTCATCCGGTTGCCGCAGACGGCCATCGAGCACCAGCGGGCCCGGTTGGTCTTGCTGCGGTCGATGAGATAGAGCCGGCACTCCGGGTTGTCGCACGCCCGCAGCCGTCCCGGCAGCGTCTCCTGGAGCGCGCTCCAGGCCAGGGCCGCCGTCACCGCCAGCCGGCGCGGCGCGGGCACGTCGAGGTGCCACGTCACGCCGGCGGCGGACAGCTCGGGGTGCGAGGTGACGTCCGCGAGCAGCGGCGCCAGGTCCGTGGCGGGACGGCCGCCGGTCACCACGCCTTGCAGGAGATCGCGTGCCTGGAGGAGATACCGGCGCTCCTCCTTGCCGCCGCTGCCCCCGTGCGCGCGCTGCCAGGACCTGGCCGCCTCCGGATCTGCCAGCAGGTCCTGCACCGCGCCGTCCACGACGGGTGTGCTGTTGAGCAGTTCCAGCAGCGTGACCTGCTGATCGGGGCTGCTTGCCATCGCCACCTCTTCCTAACCTGACAGATTCGCTTGAAAGGTTATACCGGACCGTCCGTACGGCAGGAAGTCTAACCCTTCATCTCTACTTGACTGGTTAGGTCGAGTGTGCTCGACTGAGTGGGTAACCAGTCAAGTGTGAGAGAAGGGTTAGGGCATGGTCTCCGCAGTCCATCACCGCACCGCCGTCGTCGACGGCCTCGACGTCTTCTACCGGGAGGCCGGCGATCCGCAGGCACCCGTCGTGGTCCTCCTGCACGGATTCCCGACCAGCTCGCACATGTTCCGCAACCTGATCCCGGCGCTCGCCGACCGCTACCGCGTGATCGCTCCCGACCACATCGGATTCGGGCAGTCCGCCATGCCGGGCCTCGACCGGTTCCCGTACACCTTCGACGCGCTCACCGACGTCACCGCAGGCCTGCTCGCACAGCTGGGCGTCGACCGGTTCGCCCTGTACGTGCAGGACTACGGCGCACCCATCGGCTGGCGCCTGGCCCTGCGGAACCCGGACCGCGTCACGGCGATCGTCACGCAGAACGGCAACGCCTACGAGGAGGGCTTCGTCAAGCCGTTCTGGGACGACGTCTTCGCCTACACCGACGCCCCGGGACCCGAGACCGAGGCTGCCATGCGCGGCGCGCTCACCCTGGAGAGCACCCGCTGGCAGTACCTGAACGGAGTCGCCGACCCGAGCCTGGTCAGCCCGGACAACTGGGTGCACGACCAGGCCCTGCTGGACCGGCCGGGCAACGACGAGATCCAGCTCAAGCTCTTCCGCGACTATCCCACCAACGTGGACCTGTATCCGCGGGTCCACCGGTACTTCGCCGACTCGCAGGTCCCGCTGCTCGCGGTCTGGGGCGCGAACGACGAGATCTTCGGCCCCGACGGCGCCCGTGCCTTCGCCCAGGACCTGCCCGACGCCGAGATCCACCTCCTCGACTCGGGACACTTCGCGCTGGAGAGCCACCTGGAGGCCATCACCGCGCACATCCGCGACTTCCTGGCCCGCGCCCTCGCCTGACGGCCGCGCCCGCCCCGTCCCCGTACCCGGAAGGAAAGTCCCATGGGACTGTCCTGGCAACAAGGCCCCCTCTCCACCGGCGCGATCGGGCACTTCCTCACCCCCGAACCGCTGCCCGAGCGCCTGCTGTTCGCCGAGCGGCTGCGCCGCCGTATGCGCGTGCGGTTCAACGGCAGCTGGATCGCCGACAGCGAGGACGTCGTCCTGCTGCACGAACCCGGCCGCTACCCGGTCGCCTACTTCCCCCGCGAGGACGTCGAGCAGACGGCCCTCGTCGACGGTGGCAGGGTCACCCGCCACCAGGACCTGGGCGACACCGCCTGGTACGCGGTGAGCGCGGGCGGGCGCACCACCGAACGCGCCGCCTGGGCGTTCACCGCGCTGCCCCCGCACGCCCGCGCCCTCGACGGCCGGCTCGCCTTCGCCTGGCGCGCCGTGGACGCCTTCTACGAGGAGGACGAACGCATCCTCGGGCACGCGGCCGACGCCTACCACCGCATCGACATCCGCACGACCTCGCGCACGCTGGAGGTCCGCGCCGACGGCGCCGTGATCGCCCGCTCCGCACGACCGGTCGTGCTCTACGAGTCCGGGTTCGCCCCGCGCTGGTACGTCCCCCGCGCGGACATCGACGAGACCCGGCTCAAGCCGGTCGAGGGCCAGACCTTCTGTCCCTACAAGGGCCTGTGCGACTACTACGACATCGGCGACGCGCACCGCGCCGCCTGGACCTACCGCGACGCCTACCGCGAAGTGGACCGGATCGGCGGCCTGGTGTCCTTCGAGGCCGACAAGGTCGAGGTGCGTCTGGACGGCGAACTCCTGCGCCCCGAACCCGGACAGGGCGTCGTCCCGCACGGCGCCGACCGCGGCCTGGACGCCGAAGAGGCCAAGGCCCGCCGAGACCCGACCCGTTGACGACGAACAAGGAGTTCCCATGTCCACGAACCTGAAGGACAAGACCGTTCTCGTGGTGGGCCGCGGCAGCGGAATCGCCCGGGCGGTGAGCGCGGCGGTCCTGGCGGAGGGCGGCCGGGTCGTCGCGGCCGGCCGCGACCGGGAGGCGCTGCGCGGGAGTTACGACGACACCGAGGCCGCGGTCGCCACCGTCGACCTGACCGACGAGGGCTCGATCAGCGCCCTCGCGGCCGAGGTGGGCCCCGTGGACCACGTCGTCTCGACCGCCTCCGCCCGGGCCCGCGGGCTGGTCTCCGCACTCGAACCGGAGGCCGTCCTGCTGTCCTTCCACACCAAGGTCGTCGGGCCGATCATGCTCGCCAAGCACTTCGCGCCCACCATGCCGGCGGACGGCTCCTTCGTGCTGCTCTCCGGAGTGGCCGCGCTCGAACCCGACCCCGGCTTCCTCGGCGTCGCCGCGACCAACGGTGCCGTCAACACCGTCGTACGGTCCCTGGCCGTGGAACTGGCGCCGATCCGGGTCAACGCCGTCTCGCCCGGCACCATCGACACCGGAGCGTGGGACCCCCTGGGCGAGCGGAAGAAGGCCGAACTGTTCGCCCGGCTCTCCGCGGGCAACCCCTCGGGCCGCATCGGCACCCCCGAGGACGTCGCCCACGCCGTACTCTTCGCCCTGACGAACACCTTCCTGACCGGCGTCTGTCTGCCCGTCGACGGCGGCCAGCCCCTCCGGGTCGCCACGGGCGCCTGACGCGGGACCGCGGTGGCGCCTGCGTCGCTCGAACGGCCTGATCAGTTGTGGGTGCGCTACGAAAAACAAGATCCAAATGCTGAACAAAAGCGGTCTTATGGGCGTGTTCCCGTCCTGACGGTGCAATCGTGGTCAATCCACGGCTGAGCACAGGGAGTCGACCATGCCCCAGCCCGAACCCACCGACATCGGCGCCCCGTCGCCCGACCGGGACACCACCGCGTCCGAGTCCGTCCGCACGACGGAAGGCGGTGCCTGATGGCCCTGTCCACGTGCCGGGGCATCGACGTCTCCGAGCATCAGGCACCGCAGAACTGGGCGACGCACAAACGGGACGGCGTGGCCTTCGGATTCGCCAAGGCGAGCGAGGGCGAGCACAGTCACGACAGCCGCTTCCCGCAGCACATCTCCGGCATCATCGCCGCCCAGCTCCTGCCAGGCAGCTACCACTTCGCGTGGCCCAACCAGGACCCCAGGACCGAGGCGGCGAACTACGTCAGCGCCGCCAGACCCTACGCCGCCGCGCACCCGACGTACACGCACTGGCTCGACCTGGAGGCCTACCCGGACCGGCGCAACTACGCGGGCCGCTCGGCCGCGCAGATCCGGGCCTGGGTGGCGACCTGGACCGCGGCCGTGCAGGCGGCGTTCCCGAAGCAGCGGATCGGGATCTACACCTCGGGCGACGACCTCGCCGCCGGCCACGTCCCCGGCGGCCTGCCGCTGTGGTACCCGGCCTACCCGTGGGGAGCCGCCGACTACCCGCGCGCGGAGGCCGCGCCCCAGCCCGAACCGTCCGGCTGGAAGCCGCTGCTGTGGCAGTTCACCAGCACCCCGCTGGACCGATCCATCGCCTACCGTTCCGAGGCCGCCCTGCGCGCCTGGGCCGCCGGTACGACGGCGAGCACCGACGAGGAGGACCCCGTGCCCGACGAAGTGAACCTCGGCATCGCCCAGGCCTACGAACTCGCCCCCGGCGCCTGGGACTCGATCGAGTTCACCACCGAGTGGAACGACACGGCGAACGAGCACGCCACCGGCGGGAGCGTGTTCGTGCGCGGCGCCTGCCGGTTCACCGGCTCGGTCAGTCTGCGCATCGCCGGACTGCCGGTGGGCGAGACCGTCCAGGTCCGCATGTCCGAGTACGAGGGCGACCAGCACATCGCCGACCACCCGATCGACGAGGCCGTGGGCACCCGCGGTGACACCTTCCACGTCACCCCGCTCACCAAGCACCTGGCGGCCGGCCGCGGCATGCGCGTCCGCCTCTTCAACAACGGCGGCACGCCGGTCACGGTGCAGTCCGCGGTCCTCACCGCGCTCTCCTGGCCGGCGAGCTGACCCGGTCCGGCCCGCGCACGGAACCAGCGGGAGGTCGTAGGGCGCGCTACCGGCGGACCGCCGAGATCAGTCCGCCGGGTCCCTCGTCGTGCTGCGGCGGGGTGCTGACCGGACGGCCGTAGGCCGCGGCACGCTCGCGCAAGGTGTGGCTCGTGGCCTCCCAGCCGTGCCCGGCCAGCCAGGCCACCGGGTCGTCGGGCATCTCCGACACCCACAGGGACGCGGCCGACCCCGGCTCCGCGTCCGCGCCGAAGCGCTCGATCACCCCACGCGAGCCCAGCGTCAGACCCATCCGGCTGCCCGGCGCCGACCGCGCGCCGATCCGGGCGAGCAGCAGCTCCACCGCGTCCTCGGGCAGGTAGATCAGCAGACCTTCGGCGATCCACACGGTCGGCTCGGCCGGGTCGTGCCCCGCCGCGGCCAGCGCGCCCGGCCAGTCGTCACGCAGATCCACCGGGACGGTGATCCGCTCGCAGCGCGGGACGGCCCGCTCCTGACGCAGCACCGAGGCCTTGAAGTCCAGCGGTACGGCGGTGTCGACCTCGAAGAGCCGGGTGCCCTCAGGCCAGTCCGTCCGGAAGGCCCTGCTGTCCATGCCGGCTCCGAGCAGCACGACCTGGCGGACCCCGGACGCGGAGGCCCCCTCCAGCAGGTCGTCGAGGAACTTCGTCCTGATGACGATGGAGAACGCCACGCCCAGCCGACGGCGTCGCGCGGCCTCGTCACCGGGCGGCGGCACAGCCGAGGGCCCATGCCCGCCGGCGGCGGCGAAGGCCCGCGCCAACGGGTCGCGGAACAGCGCGTCCTGCCGCTCGGTCTCCCGCGCCCGCACCCGGGCGACCCCCACCGCCGTCGCCCACACTCCCGACGGCTGCACCCGCTCCGGCTCCTCAGTCACCGCGCCAGCCTAGTGACCGCACCCGCACGGCCCGACGGGCGGGCCCGGACCGGGGCGCGAGCGGGACGCGGGCCGGAACACGAAGTCGATGGCGGCCCGCGCACCACTCGGGTAGGTTGACGATCTTCGGAGGCGGGAACCTCCGGAGTCCCCGAAGGCGAACGACATGACGTATCAGGACCGGTCGGCCGCACGGCTTCGCCTCACCACCGCCCTCGACTCCCTGGCCGCCGTCTTCGCGGGGATGACGGCCCACCCCGACGAGCACAACTGCGAGTGCCACTGGGGCAGCGCGGAAGAAGTCGCCCAGCTCAAGGTCGCGGACACGGAACTGGACCTCGACCTCCTCAACCGCACCTGGCCGGCTCCCGACTGGAGCGACCACGCCTCCGTACTGCGCCGGATCCTGCCGCAGTTCGCCAGGGTCCTCGTCGAAGGCTCCACCGACCCGTACCGCGGCCCGGACGACGCCGGCCGCTCGTTCGCCCGCGGCCAATGGCAGCAGTGGCCCACCGGGCAGGCCGAAGCGGTCCGTGACTTCCTGCACGCCTGGTGGGAGGCCACGCTCACCGACCCCGCTCCCGCGGTACCGGCCTCCGAGGTGCTGATCGTGATCACCGAGGCGTCCGGCACGCTCACCCCGTGGCTCGCCACATGGGAGAGGCTGACCGGCCGCCCGGCCGACGCGCACCTGGCCGCGACGGTGACGGAGTGGGAGCACGACCTGCTCGGAGACGAACTGCCCTGGTACACCTGGGAGGACGAGGAGGCCAAGCGCGTCGAGCTGACCACCTGGCTGGTCCGTGCCGCGCCCGCGCGGCTCCGTGCCCACGGTGTGGCGGAGACGCTGCTCCACCGCATACGGCTGCTCGGCCTCACCGGCGACGACCGCTGGGAGGACCCTCACTGGCCCGGCCACCGCTACTGATCCGCGGCCTCGGCGATGGCCGCCGGGCGGTGAACGCCGTACGGAAGGGCGGCCGGCGGTCCGACCCGGACCATGCCTTCGGCCCGGACCTGTTCGCCAGGCCGGAGCCGTGGTCCGGGCGGACCGCGGGTGCCTCCCGGGTCAGCCCCGGGGCGTCACCATCGACTGGACGTCGGACAGCCCGCGCCAGTCGTTGGACGCGACGGTCGCGTGGGCCTTGGCGAGCAGGGCGACACGGGCCTTGGCGTCGGCCACCGGGGGGTTCGTGGCGTCCAGGGCGGGCTGGACGTTCTGCGAGTCGGTCATGAACAGCAGGTAGTGGTGGGTGTCGTACCAGCTCGTGTCGATCGAGCCGTTGAGGTACGTCGACGCGTCACCGTCGAACACCACGAACCACGGGCGCAGCGAGGTGTCGGAGTAGCGGGTGCGCGGGTCTCCGGCCTGGGCGTTGTGGACCGACGGGAAGATGTTCGCCTGCGCGGTCTTGCCCTGGGTGTGCAGGTCGCGCAGGTAGCTGGCGTACTCCTTGTCCGTCCACAGGGTGTCGGTCGGGTTGCCCTCCTCGACGGTGCCCGGGATGATCTCGAAGACGACCTTGCCGGCGAGTGCCTGTCTGGTGGGCCAGTTGTTCGCGTTGGCCGCGTCGTCGAGCGTGGCGTACTGACCGCCACCGGGCTTGTTGAGCAGGTCGTTCGGCTTGTAGACCAGGTTGCCGAGGTGGGCGCTGATCGACTGGTCGAGCTTGGCCGCGCTCATCCCGAAGGTGGACTGGAAGCCGGCCTTCATCTCCAGCTTGATGATGAGCGGTGCGTGGCCGGGGTGGGCACCGAGCCAGACCCGCACGTCGTCGAGGCAGCTCTCCAGGTCCTTGTTGGCGCTGCCGGTGTAGAGGTCGGCGGGGGTGGACGCGTTGACGCAGTTGTTCTTGTTGCTCGTCAGGCTGTCGTGACTGACCTTCCACTCCTGCGTGAAGAAGTCGTCCCACACGTCCAGCTCGATCATCGAGGTGCCCGTGTCCAGACTCTGCGCGAGGTAGGTGAAGGCGGCAGGGTCGTAGGTGTTGTGCAGACCGGACGTGGTGGCTCCCGAGAACGGAAGCGCCTCCGGCCCGGTGGTGTCGGCGGCTGCCGTGCCGCCCGCGCTGCCCGCGAGCGCCAGGCACGTGGTGAGTGTGCCCATCAACGCCGTGCGCAGCCCGATGGAGCGCCGACGGTTCTGCTGACCGGTCACGTGTCCTCCTGTGGGTGATGTCCCGGAGGAACTCTGGCCGCCACTCATGAATCGACAGAGACATGACATGTAACGCAGGCCGGATTCCCTCTGTCACATCCATTCACTCCGGCGGCGTTCCGCACCCGTCATCACCCGATCCCGGCCCCGCTGCGCGCAAGAGTGGCCAACTAGCGTCGCAGTGGCCGGATTTGATGCGGTGGTCCTTGGGGCTCAGCGGCTGGGAGTCCTCGCCCGTCCAGCCGGCCGTCCCATCGGCCGGGTTCCGTCGGCCGGGTTCTTTAGGTCGGGTCGTCCGGGTCGGCCGGTGCGTCAGGTGGACGTGATGCGGCACCTCATCGAGTGGTTCCGGTCCGCGTCGCTTGCGGCGGCCGGAGGACATTGCCTTCCATGGCGGAGTCCGCCGCCGAAAGACTTCCCGGAGAGCGGGACCGGATCCGGGGGAGTGGAGGCGTCCGTCGAGAGCCACCGGAAGAACGGGTCAGAATTCGCCGTGCCGACGTCCTCGTATCCGCCCTCGCGTGTCTACCGAAGTCCTCTGCTCGACAGCACGCGGTGGAATTCCTTCGAGCCCCGTCACGGGGACATCGTCATCTCCACCGCCACCAAAGCGGGCACCACTTGGGCCCAGCGGATCGTGGCGTCCTTGATTTTCCAGAGCGTCCGCCTGCCGCGTCCGCTCATGGAAATCAGCCCTTGGCTCGACATGGCGATGGTCCCCCTCGCCGACGTCCTGGCGACGCTCTCCGAGCAGCGGCACCGACGTTTCGTCAAGACGCATCTGCCCCTGGACGCGCTGCCGTTCCATCCGCACGTGCGGTACGTGGTGGTGGGGCGTGACCTGCGGGACCTCGCGCTGTCCACCCACCATCACGCCCGGAGCATGAGTTCCGCGGGACCGCGGGCCGCGCTCGCGGCCGCCGCCCAGGCGCACGGCGGCGAGAACCTCTCGTCGTTCCGGCCGCCGGAAGTCCCCGAGGACGTCCATGCCTTCTGGCGGGAGTTCTTCACCCGCAGCGCCTATCCCTGGGAATCGGACGGCTGGCCCTACAATTCCCCTACCCGTCACCTGAGTTCGTGGTGGGAATACCGTTCCGAGCCCAACATCCGTCTGCTCCACTACCAGGACATGCTGGACGACCTCGACGGCGAGATGCGGCGGCTGGCCGAATTCCTCGGCATCACCGTGGACGAACGCGTCTGGCCCGACCTGGTGCACGCCTGCACCTTCGCCGAGATGAAGGTGAACGAGGACGAGATCTGGGACTCGGGCCTTTCCGGCTCCGCCCTCGGCTCGTGGAACTTCTTCCACAAAGGCACGAGCGGCCAGTGGCGCACCCTGTGCTCCGAGGACGAACTCGCCCTGCACGACCGGGCGGTGCGGCGGCTGCCCGAGGGACTCCGCACCTGGCTCGTCCGCGACCCGTCGCTCCGGACATAAGGGTTCCCGGAGCGGGTCAGCCCGGCGGCCGGGTGGGTACGACGAGGTCCCGGCGCAGCGTCATCACCAGCGTACGGTCCTGGTTGTGGCCGCGGGTCTCCACGCCCACCTGTCCCCGGCCCTCCCGGTCGGGGACGGCGTGCTTCGCGTACACCTCGCTCTCCGCGTAGAGGGTGTCGCCGTGCAGCAGGGGCGCGTGGTGCTCGATCTTCTCGAAGCCGCGGTGCGTGATGGCGCGCCCGGCCACGTCCGCTTCGGACAGGCCAAGGAGCAGGGAGAAGACGTAGCTTCCGATGACCAGCGGCTGCTCGTACCGCGTCGCGGTCTTCGCGTAGTGGGCGTCGAGGTGCAGCGGGTGCCGCACCATGGTCAGCAGGGAGAACAGGTGATGGTCGTACTCGGTGACGGTCTTGCCCGGCCAGTGGCGGAAGACCTGGCCGACCTCGAAGTCCTCGAAATATCTGCCGAAGGTCACTGAGCACCTCTTCAGGAGCGCGGGCACCGGGCTGTGGTCCGGTCGCGGACCGGCCAGGACACGGGGATCACTTCCACGTCGGCGCGGCCTCGAAGCGGGAGCGGCCCCGCGACCGGCCGCGGCGGTGCGCCGCCGGCGCAAGAGGGCTGCTCAGAGGGGGCGCTCCGCGACCGTCACCGGCGCCGCGCGGGTGACGGGACTACTCCGCTTGCGCCTCCTCCGGCCGCCCGGCCCCTTCCGCTCCGTGCCGTGCGCGATGCCTTGACGCCGGATGGGCGCGCTTTTACTGTCGTCGCCATCCGAGTTCATGAATGCGTACGAGATTCATGAACATGAACGAGTGAGTCACAGGAAGGCACCCCCCATGCGCAAGCGTTCCTGCACACTGCTCGCGACGGCCGCCGCCGCGGCCGCCGTGGCCGCGCTGTCCGCGCCCGCCACGGCGTCACCCCAGGCGGCCGTCATCGAGGTCTCCACCGCGGCCCAGCTCAAGTCGGCGCTCTCCGCGGTCACTTCGGGCGGCACCATCCATCTGGCCGACGGCACGTACACCGGCAACTTCAAGACCACCAAGGCGGCCGGGTCCAGCGCGCGGATCGTGCTGACCGGCTCGTCCAAGGCCGTCCTCACCGCGAGCGGCGGCTACGGCCTGCACCTCGACGGCGCCTCGTACTGGACGGTCAAGGGCATCACCGTCACCGGCGGCCAGAAGGGCATCATGATCGACTCCGCTCGCGGAGTGATCGTCGACGGCGTGACCGTGCACGGCCTGGACATGGAAGGCGTCCACTTCCGCAACTCCAGCCCGGACGGCCTCGTCCAGAACTCGAAGATCTACGACACCGGCAACGACGGCCGCGGCATGGGCGAGGGCGTGTACGTGGGGACGGCCAACACCCTCTCGGACAAGAGCGACAACGTGCAGATCCGCAACAACACCATCGGCCCGGACGTCGGCGGCGAGAACGTCGACATCAAGGAGGGGACGACGGGCGCGCAGATCGTCGGCAACACCTTCGACGGCAGCGGCCTGACCAACGCGAACTACGACGACTCCTGGGTCGACGTCAAAGGCAACAACGTGCTCGTGGAAGGCAATACGGGCACGAAGACGATGAACGACGGCTACCAGACCCACACGCAGCAGTCGGGCTGGGGCTGCGGCACCGTCTTCAGGGACAACAAGTCGTCCCTGAGCGGAGCGACGGGATCGACCCAGCTGGCCATCGACGTCACGAACGCCACCTCGTCCTGCCGGACGACGGTGTACGCGGGGAACACGGTGACCGGCGGCAAGGGGCTGACGAACATAGCCGTCACGCCGTAGCCGTCACGCCGTAGCCGTCACGTCGTAGCCGGCCGCGCGGACCGCCGGCCCCGTCCACCGCCGGGCGGGCCGGCGGTCCGGTGGTTCCGCGACCGCCGCCGAGGCGCCCGGCGCGACGGCAACCCGCCCTCAGCCGGCGAGGCCGATGGCCGTCCGCGTGTCGCCGCGGGCCGCGTCCAGGCGCCGGGCGGCCTCCTGCGCGGAGATGCCGGCGAGCAGCATGACGATCGCGGTCTTGGCGTGACCGCCCGCCGCCCGCAGGGCCTCGGCGGCGCTGTCGTGGTCGGCGCCGGTGGCCTCGGCGACCATGCGGCGGGCGCGGTCGACGAGCTTGTCGTTGCTGGCCTTCACGTCGACCATGAGGTTGCCGTAGGCCTTGCCGATGCGGACCATCGCCGCGGTCGAGAGCATGTTGCAGACCATCTTCTCGGCGGTGCCGCCCTTGAGGCGGGTCGACCCCGTGAGGACCTCGGGTCCGGTGGGGACCTCGATCGGATAGTCGGCGTACCGGCTGACGACCGCGTCCCGGTTGCAGGCGACCGACACCGTGACCGCGCCCTTGGCCGCCGCGTGCCGCAGCCCGCCGACGACGTACGGGGTGCGTCCGCTCGCGGCGAGCCCGACGACGGTGTCCCGGTCGTTCACGCCGATCTCGTCCAGGTCGGTGACCGCTCGCGCGGGCTCGTCCTCGGCTCCCTCGACCGCCACGACGAAGGCGCCGGGGCCGCCCGAGAGCAGGCCGACGACCTGCTCGGGGGAGGTGCCGAAGGTGGGCGGGCACTCGACGGCGTCGAGCAGGCCGATCCGGCCGCTGGTGCCGGCGCCTATGTAGATGAGCCGTCCGCCCCGCCGCAGGGACTCGGTGATCGCCTCCACGGCGGCACCGATCTGCGGGAGCGCGTCGCGCACCGTGAGGGCGACGGTCTGGTCCTCGGCGTTCATGACCGAGAGCAGTTCGGTCACCGGCATGCGGTCCAGGTCGGCGGTCCGCTCGTTGCGGGTCTCGGTGCCGAGTGCGGCGAGTGAGCCGAGCGTGCTGAGGTCCACGGCGCGGTCGTCCTTTCGGGGGTGGTGCTCAAGGCGGTGCGGGAGAGGGTGGGGGAGGGGTGGTGGTCAGGTGCCGGACGGTGTCCGGCGCGGCGGCTGCCGGCGCTTGCGGCGCTGTACGGCCCCGTAGGTCTTCTGGAGGGCCACGGTCGTGGCGTCGAAGGACCGCTGGGCGACACCCACGAACAGGCAGTCGACGACGGCGAGCTGTGCGATGCGGCTGACGGTCGCCCCGGAACGGAAGGGGGTCTCCCGGGCGCACGTCGTCAGGACGAGGTCCGCGTTCTCGGCGAGGGTGGAGCGCGGGACGTTGGTGAGGGCGATCGTGGTGGCGCCGCGCTCGGCGGCGGCCTGGAGGGGCTCGACGGTGTCCTCGGTCTCCCCGGAGTGGGAGACGGCCAGGGCGACGTCGCCCGGCCCGAGGAGGGCCGCCGCGGTGAGGGCCGCGTGCCGGTCCGTCCATATGAACGCGATGTGGCCTATGCGGTGCAGCTTCTGGTGGAGGTCCTGGCCCACGAACGCGCTGGCACCCACGCCGAAGATGTCGATGCGCCGGGCGCCCGCGAGGGCGTCCACCGCGCGGCCGAGCACCTCGATGTCCAGTTCCGCCCCGGAGTCCTCCAGCGCGCGCACCTCGTTGTAGATGATCTTTCCGACGATGTCGGCGAGGCTGTCGGTGGCACTGATGTCGGTGCCGGGAGCCGGGCGCTCGCCGCCCACGGCGTGCTCATGGGCGGCGGCCGCCGCCAGCGCCAGGCGCAGCTGGGGGTAGTTGCCGACGCCTATCGCGCGGCAGAAGCGCATCACCGTCGCCACCGAGGTGTCGGCCTGTTTGCCGAGGGCGCTGATGGACAGCTCCGACGCCTGCCCGGGATCGGCCAGGACGGCCTCGGCCACCCGACGTTCCGACGGGGCCAGGGACGGCAGGGCCGCGCGGATCCGCGCCAGGGTCGCGGCAGGCGAGCTGTCTTCTGCGGGCTGGGCGCTTCTGGGTGGTTCCTGGCGGGCCATGGGCCGTCCCTCCTGAGTGGGTGGCGACACAGTAACCATGCCGTTCGCGGTGCGTCAAAAATTTACGTACTCAATTGCACGACGTTACTTATTGACATACGGATGTCGGCCTTCCGATACTCGCTGCACCGCGATCCGCGCCGGTCATCGTGCCTGTGGCCGTCCCATGACCGTCAGCCGCGACGGATCCGTGCAGACACGAAGGTGTGCCGTGAAGACAGCAGCAGTGGCGGTGGACCTGGGCAAGACCGGCTGCCGTGCCGTGCTGTGGCACGACGGCGCCGATCCCGCCCCGGGCGTCCACGAGGTGCCCGGAGCTCCCGGGCTCGCCGCCGACCAGGGAGTGGAACTGGCCCGTGCCGCCGTACGGGCCGCCGTCCTGCCGCTCCTTCCCGGACCGCTGCGGCTCGCGTCGGTCTGCGTCGGGGCCGCGGGAGCGGCCGCCGCGCCGGACGCCGCACGGGAACTGGCCGGGCGGCTCCTCGACGACCTGCCCGCGGACGAGGTGGCCGTCACCAGCGACGCCGTCACCGCGCACGCCGGCGCCCTCGGCGGGCGCACCGGAGTGGTCCTCGCGATCGGCACCGGTTCCGTCGCCATCGGCATCGGCGAGGACGGCTCCTACGCCCGCGTCGACGGCTGGGGTCCCTGGCTCGGCGACGAGGGCAGCGGCGCCTGGATCGGCGCCGCCGGACTGCGCGCCGCACTGCGCGCCCACGACGGCCGCGGCCCGGACACCGCACTGCTGGCCGCCGCCCGGGCACGCTTCGGCGACCCCGACCGGCTGCCCTCGGCGCTCGGCCGGGACGGCAACCCCGCGCGCACCGCCGCGACCTTCGCCCCCGACGTGGCCCGCGCCGCCGCCGCGGGCGACCCGGCGGCCTCCGCGATCGTGCGGGAGGCGGCCACCGCACTCGGCGAGGCCGTGCTCGCCGCCGCTCGCCGCGTCGGCGGCGACGACGTCCTCCCCGTCACGATCACCGGCGGTCTCACCGGCCTGGGCGACCCGCTCCTCGGTCCGCTCACGTCGGCGCTCGCCGGGTCCCCGCGCCCCCTGAAGGCGGTGCCCCCGCTCGGGGACCCGCTGGACGGCGCACGCCTGCTGGCGCTGGACGCGTCGGCACCGCACGAACCCCACGTCGTCCGCGTACGGCGGACGACGTCCCCTACCCCTGTCCTCTCCCCGCCGGTCTCCCCGCCGGCCGATGTTTAGGAGTGAGCGTGCGCCAACTCGACCTCGTGGTGATCGTCGTCTATCTGGTGGCGATCGCCTGGATCGGACTGCGCCTGGCCGGCCGGCAGAAGACCGCGAAGGACTACTTCGTCGGTGAGGGCCACATGCCGTGGTGGACCGTCTCGTTCTCCGTGGTGGCCACCGAGACCAGCGTGCTCACCGTCATCAGCGTGCCCGGCGGGGCGTACAGCGGGCAGGGCTTCGGCAACGTCGAACTCGCCCTCGGCTACGTCATCGGCCGCGTCGTCGTGGCCACCGTGCTGATCCCGCTGTACAAGCGCGGCGGCTTCGTCAGCGCCTACCAGTACCTCGGCAGCAGATTCGGGCTGAAACTCCAGGGCCTGGCGTCCGTGACGTTCGTCTTCACCCGGCTCCTCGCCGAGGGCGTCCGGCTCTTCGCCTCCGCCATCCCGATCAAGCTGCTGCTCGACGAGTTCGGCGTGCACGCCGGATACCGCGTCATCATCATCGTGCTCACGGTGATCACCGTGGTCTACACCTACCTCGGCGGCATCAAGGCGGTCATCTGGACCGACGCCATCCAGATGGGCCTGTACCTGGGCGGCGCGATCCTCGCCATCGCGGTGCTCTCCGGCCACGTCGGCGCCGACGGCTTCTCCAGCGCCCTGCACTCGGGCCACTTCAAGCTCTTCGACACCAACTTCGACCTGGCGCACGTCCTCACCAGCCCGTTCGCCCTTCCGACGGCGATCATCGGCGGTGCCATCTTCGCGATGGCCAGCCACGGCTCCGACCAGCTGATCGTCCAGCGCGTCCTGGCCACCCGCTCGCTGCGCGACGGCCAGAAGGCCATGATCGCCTCGGGCATCTTCGTCACCCTCCAGTTCGCCGCCTTCTCCCTCGTCGGCGCCCTGCTCTGGTCGTACAACAACGGCAAGGACTTCAAGTCGCTCGGCCTGGCCAGCTCCGACAACCTCTACCCGAACTTCATCCTGCACGGCCTGCCCGTGGTGATCTCGGGCCTGCTCGTGGCCGGCATACTCGGCGCCGCGATGGGCTCGCTGTCCTCGGCCCTGAACTCCATGTCCAACTCGACGGTCGCCGACATCATCCACAGCTTCTTCCGCAGCACCCCCTCCGAGGAGTCGCTGCTGAAGCTCGCCCGGGTGATGACCCTGGTGTGGGCGGTCCTGATGGCGATCTTCGCCTGCGCCTTCAGCGCCAGCACCGGCAACGTCTACCTCACCGGCCTGACCATCGCGGGCTACACCTACGGCGCCCTGCTCGGCGCGTTCCTGCTCGGCAGGCTCGTCCGGCGGGCCAACGAGGTCGACTCCGTGGTGGCCTTCCTGGTGACGGTCGGCGTCATGACCTACATCGTGCGCGGCGTGAAGATCGACGTGACCGTCGCCGGTGCCACCGTGCCCACGGCGATCGCCGCCCAGTGGCTCGTCCCGATCGGCGTGGTCATCACCCTCGTCGTCGGCGGCGTGATGAGTCTGTTCCACCGCGCCCCCGAACCGGCCGAACTGCCCGCCGGCGACGGCGATCCCGGCCCCGAGCGGGTCGCCGTCGCCGCCGGCCAGGAGTGACGGCGCGTCCACCCCACCCGGTGCGGGGCCGCCGCCGCGGCCCCGCACCCGCCCCGTTCCGACCACCTCAGGGAGCAGCCATGCCGCAGCAGCAGCCGACCCCGCCCGCGCGGCGGACCGCGCACCGGGAGGCACCGTGCGCGTGATCGGCCTGATGTCGGGCACCTCGTACGACGCCATCGAGGCCGCCGCCGCGGACCTCACCCTGGACGGCGACACCCTGCTCCTGCGGCCCCTCGGACACCTCTCCGTCCCCTACCAGGACGACCTGCGCGCCCTGATCGCGGCGACCCTCCCGCCGGCCGGGACGACCGTCCGGACCGTCTGCGCGCTGGACACCGGCATCGGCCAGGCGTTCGCCGACGCCGCCGGCCGCGCGCTGCGCGAACTCTGCGACGGCACGGCCGACCTCGTCGTCTCCCACGGCCAGACCATGTACCACTGGGTGGAGGACGGCACCGTCCGCGGCACGCTCCAACTCGGCCAGCCCGCCTGGATCGCCGAGTCCACCGGCCTCCCGGTCGTCTCCGACCTGCGCAGCAGGGACGTCGCCGCGGGCGGGCAGGGCGCTCCGCTGGTCGGCATGACCGACACCCTGCTGCTGCGCGGCCTGCCCGGCACACCGGCCGCGCTGAACCTCGGCGGCATCGCCAACGTCACCGTCCTCGCACCGGACACCGAACCGCTCGCCTTCGACACCGGCCCCGCGAACGCCCTGCTGGACGCGGCCGTACGGCACTTCACCGACGGCGCCGCCGCCTACGACGAGGACGGCCGCCGCGCCGCCTCCGGACGCACCAGCCCCGAACTCCTCCAGGTCCTGCTCGACGACCCCTACTACCGCAGGGCCGCCCCGAAGAGCACCGGCAAGGAACACTTCCACCTGCCCTATCTCCAGCGGGCGCTGGAGACCGTACCCACACCCGACCCCGACGACGTGCTCGCGACCCTGACCCGGCTCACCGCCGTCACCGTGGCCGACGCCTGCCGCGCCCACGGAGTCACCGAACTCGTCGTCTCCGGCGGTGGCGCCCGCAACCCGGAACTCCTGCGCGTGATCGCCGAGGAACTTCCCGGCGTGACCCTGCGCGCCAGCGACGAACTGGGCCTGCCGTCCGACGCCAAGGAGGCGCTGGCCTTCGCCGTGCTGGGCTTCCTCACCGTCCACGGCCTGCCCGGCACCCTTCCGTCGGGCACCGGGGCGCGCCGCGCCACGCTGCTCGGCACCCTCACGCCCGGCCTGGCACCGCTGCGGCTGCCCGAACCCGCGTCACGGCCGCCGCACCGGATGCGCATCACCGCCGACGCCGGCCCCGCCGCCCCCACCACCGCCGTCTCCGCCCCGTCCGCCCGCTGACACCGCAGGAGCGAGGAGCCATGAGCCCCACCGCCGTCACCCCTCCCGCCGCGGACCGCCCCGCGGGACTCGCCGCACTCCTGGCCTCGTGCGTCAGTGACCCGGCCCGCGTGAGCACCGAACTGCCACGCCGGGTCGCCGCCGCCCACGACGCCTCGCCGTACCTGTTCACGCCGCAGGCGGTGGTGCGCGCCGCGTCCGCCGCCGAGGTCGGCGCCCTGATGGCGGGGGCCCGCGGAGCGGGACTGCCGGTGACGCTGCGCTCGGGCGGCACCAGCCTGGCGGGACAGGCCGGCGGCGACGGCATCCTCGTGGACGTCCGCAGCCACTGGCGCACCGCCACCGTCCTCGACGACGGCCTGCGCATCCGACTGCAACCAGGACTGACGGTACGTCAGGCCAACGCCAGGCTCGCCCGGTTCGGGCGGCGGCTCGGACCCGACCCGGCGAGCGAGTCCGCCTGCACCATCGGCGGCCTGGTCGCCAACAACTCCAGCGGCATGAACTGCGGCACCCAGGACAACGCCTACCGCACCATGGAATCCCTCCAGTTCGTGCTGCCCTCCGGGACCGTCGTCGACACCGCGGCACCCGACGCCGACGCCGCCCTGCGCGCTCGCGAACCCGAACTCCACGCCGGACTCCTCCGGTTGCGCGACCGGGTCCGTGACTCGGCCGCCTCACGGGCCACCGTCGAGCGGCTGTTCGCGATGAAGAACACCATGGGCTACGGCCTCAACTCGCTCCTGGACCACAGCGATCCGGCCGACATCCTCGCCCACCTGATGATCGGCAGCGAGGGCACCCTCGGCTTCGTCGGCGAGGCCGTCTTCCGTACCGTCCCGCTCCTTCCGCACACCGCCACCGGACTGCTGGTGCTGCCCGGCCTCGCCGAGGCCACCGACGCGCTGCCCGCCCTGCTGGCCGCGGGCGCCCGGACCGCCGAACTCCTCGACGCCGCCTCGCTGCGGGTGGCCCAGCAGTCCCCGGACCCGGTGGACGAGGTGCGCGGACTGCGCGTCGACCGGCACGCGGCCCTCCTGGTCGAGTTCGCCGAGGACAGCGCCGAGGCACTGGAGGAACGGGTGGCCGCCGCCCAGCCGGTCCTGGACCGCCTGCCCGCGGTGACCGGTACCTCACTGGTGCGCGACCCGCGCGTCAGGGCCCGGCTGTGGCATCTGCGCAAGGGCCTCTACACGGCCGTCGCCGGAGCCCGCCGTCCCGGCACGACCGCGCTGCTGGAGGACATCGCCGTACCGATGGACCGCCTGACCCGGACCTGCGAGGGATTGATCGGCCTCTTCGACCGGCACGGCTACCAGGACGCGGTGATCTTCGGCCACGCCCGCGACGGCAACCTGCACTTCATGCTCACCCAGGACTTCGACTCCGCCCCGGAGATCGACCGCTACGCCCGGTTCACCGACGCCATGGTCGACCTCGTCCTGGACGCCGGCGGCACCCTGAAGGCCGAACACGGCACCGGCCGCGCCATGGCCCCCTTCGTCCGCCGCCAGTACGGCGACGAACTCCACGACGTCATGCGGGAGGTGAAGCGGCTGTGCGACCCGCACGGCGTCCTCAACCCCGGCGTACTCCTGGAGGACGACCCGGCCGCACACCTCAGCAGCCTCAAGAGCGTCCCCGAGGTCGACCCCGCCGTCGACGCGTGCGTCGAATGCGGCTACTGCGAACCCGTCTGCCCCACCGCCGACGCCACCACGACGCCCCGCCAGCGCATCGCCCTGCAGCGCGAGATCGCCCTCGCCACCGCCGCCGGTGACGACGACCGCCGCCGGGCCCTGGAAGCCGACTACGCCTACGCGGCCGTCGACAGCTGCGCCGCCGACAGCCTGTGCGTCACCGCCTGCCCGGTCACCATCGACACCGGCGCCGTCATGAAACGACTCCGCGCCGAACGGCACACCGCCACCGCACAGCGCGCCGGGAACGCGACGGCCCGGCACTGGGGGACCGCGGTCAAGGGCGTCCGCGCGGCGCTCAACACCGCCCACGTACTGCCCGCCCCGGCCCTGCGCGCCGCCACCGGAGCCGTCCGCCGGCTGGGCGCCGGAGAACTCGTGCCCCCGTGGGCCGACGACATCCCGCGCGGCGGCCCGGCGCGCCCCGCGCCCCGGCACCCGGCACAGCCGCGGGCGGTGTTCTTCGCCGCCTGCATCGGCAGCGTCTTCGCCGCCGAGGGCACCACCGGCGGCGCGTCCGCCGCGTTCCTGCGCCTGTGCGAACGGGCCGGCGTCCAGGTCACCGTGCCCGACGAACTGCCCGGACTGTGCTGCGGCACGCCCTGGCAGTCCAAGGGCTACACCGACGGCCACCGCACCATGGCGGCCCGCACCCTGGAGGCGCTGTGGCGGGCCAGCGACCAGGGCCGGCTGCCCGTGGTCTGCGACGCCTCGTCCTGCACGCACGGCCTGGAACAGTTGCCGGACGTCCTCGCGGAGCCCGACCGCGCCCGGTTCGCCGCCCTGCGCTTCGTCGACAGCGTCGTCTTCACCGCCGAGCACCTGCTGCCCGCCCTGCCCGAACCCCGCCGCCTGACCAGCCTCGCCCTGCACCCCACCTGCTCCACCGTGCACCTCGGCATCGACGGCGCCCTGCGCACCGTGGCCGCGGCCGTGAGCGACGCCGTCACCGTGCCCGACACCTGGGGCTGCTGCGCCTTCGCCGGGGACCGCGGTCTGCTCCACCCGGAGATCACGGCGAGCGCCACCGCCGCCCAGGCCGCGGAGATCAACAGCGGAACGTACGACGCGTACGCTTCGTGCAATCGCACCTGCGAGATGGGCATGACCCGCGCCACCGGCCGCCTCTACCGGCACGTACTGGAACTGCTGGACGAGGCCACCGCTTGAGGCAGCCTCGTCACGACGGAGCGGGACCGGCCCGCATGGACCGGTCCCGCGTGGATCGATGTGGCCCCAGGGACGGAGCGTCAGTCGCCCTCGGCCTGCTCCGCCGGTTCCGTCGCCTCTGGGAGCGGCGGTGACGGCGGGAACAGACGGTCCTCCAGGATCGGCAGCCCGAACAGGAGGAAGAGCGGAACCAAGGGGGCGAGCAGGGCTATCACGATCACGAGGCCTCCACGAGAAGCTGGCGATCATGGCTGTTCCTTGGCGGCTGGCCGGCCACTTCCACCATGCGGCCGAACGGGCAATGCCGCACCTCGGGACGGGGTCCGCGCCGTCGGATCCCCGCGCCGGGGACGCCCCGCGCGGTGTTCGGCGCCGGCCACCACGCCGCGTCCCACCGGCTCGTCGAGGCGCCAGGCACGGGCACGGATACTCTGCTGCCGACCCTCGTGGCATGTGCCGGGGCTGACCCGTCGGGACGAGCGACGAAGTCCACTCTCCGTCGATCGACGCGATGAGTTCCGGCCCGTTGCCCGGTCTTTCCTTGCGACACACGACGAAGGAGGAACCATGGGCAAGGTCATCGCATCCATCACCACGTCGGTCGACGGTTTCGTCACCGGACCCGATGACGGACCCGAGTACGGCCTGGGCAAGGGCGGGGAGCGCCTGCACTACTGGGTGATGGGCGGCCCGTGGACCTACGACGGCGGCCACGACTTCGCGATGCACGGCCCCGACAAGGAGTTCTTCGACGACCTCACCGCGGGCTTCGGCGCCGGTATCTGCGGTCGCGGGATGTACGACGCCGCGGGCGCGTGGGGCGGCACGAACCCGTTCCCCGGACCACTGGTCGTGCTCACCCACCGCACCGGGGACCAGCCGGCACCGGAGGCGGGATTCACGTTCGTGTCCGGGCTCGACGCCGCGCTGGCGCAGGCGACGGAGAAGGCCGGCGGCAAGGACGTAGGGATCGGCGGCGGTGCGGACGTGATCCGGCAGGCACTGGCCGCCGGCCGGGTGGACGAACTGGTTCTCTCGACGGCACCGGTGATCCTCGGCGCCGGCAAGCGCCTGTTCGACGGATTCGACCACGACGTCGACCTCGAGGTGGTCAAGGTGGTCAGCTCGCCGTACGCCACGCACGTGCGGTACGCGGTCACGAAATAGACGGGCGTCAGCGAAGGCCCCGCCCACGTCCTCGGGTCCACGCCGACGATCCTTCTCCAGGACGACGGCGTGGGCTTGTTGACCGCGATTCGATACGCACCCTGGTCTGTCCCGGCGACAGCCGTTAGCCTCGTCGCGGCCGTGAAAGCAGGAGAATGTGCGGGGCGGCGACGGGGGCTTGTGAGACGTGACGCTGAACATCGACGGCCCGCAGGCGGCCGACCAACTACGTTCACTGCACACCTGGTTGACGGACGTCGACGAGTTGAGGGGCCGCGTCGGCTGCAAGGAGAGACCGCCCGAGCAGGGCACGCTCGGCCCCCTCCTGGAGGCGCTGACGGTGGCGCTCGCTCCCGGCGCCGCGGCGACCGCGCTGGCCACGACCATCATCGCCTGGCTGCGCACCCGGCGCGCCGAGATACGCATCAAGGTGACGCTTCCGGACCGCCGTTCGCTGGAACTCTCCGCCAGGAACGTGGCCGGTCTCGACGCGGCGGCCCTACGGCAGCAGGTGGCCGACGCCGCGGTGCTGCTCGGCGCGCAGGACCAGCAAGGAGACGCCACCCTGGAGATCGTCCGCTCCGAGGGCCGCGAGGACCGATGACCGACCTGGACGGCGCGGGCGTACAGGTTCTGCTGATCGCCACCGCGACGCACCAGGACGGCGGACTGCCTTCGGTCCCGTCGGTCGCCGCCAGCTTCAGGGATCTGCGTACGGCCCTGCACGAGCGGTGCGGGGTCCGTCCGGAACAGGTCACGGCGGTGCTCGACCCGGCCGATGCTCGGAGCATGGCCCTGGCCGTGGCCGGAGCGACGCAGCGGGCCGACACCGTTCTGCTGGTGTACTTCATCGGACACGGTCTGCTGACCCCGGGCGGAGACCTCTATCTGGCCGCCGGCAACACCACGGAGCTCACGCCCGGCATGGCCGAGCACCAGGCGTACTCCTTCGCCGCGCTGCGACAGGCGGTGCTGGCCAGCAGGGCGGCGTCCAGGGTCGTCGTACTCGACTGCTGCTTCTCCGGGCGGGTGTCACTCGGCGGCACGTCCCTGGTCACCGCTTTCAACGCGGCACCCGGGAACGGAATGTACCTCCTCGGCTCGGCGGAGTTGCTGGCCCGCGCTCCGGAGGATGCCGAACACACCACGTTCACGGGCGCGTTGCTGGAGTTGCTCGCACACGGCGACGACGTGGGACAGCAGTCGCTGACGCTGGACGCGGCCTACTACGCCCTGGACCGCAGGCTGCGGGAGAGACAGCAGCCCGTACCCCGGCGGGTGAACGGGGACCTCTCCGGCAACCTCGTCATCGCGCCGAACCCGGCCTTCCGGACCCGCGCCTCCACGTCCCCTCGGCAGCCGCCCGCCGACAGCGTCTGTCCCTACCCGGGCCTCGGCCCCTTCCCGGTGGACCGGGCCGACGTCTTCGCCGGGCGGACCGCGATGACCGAGCGCCTTGTGAACGCGACGGCAGCGGCCTTCGACGGTCCCGGCCCGCTGATCCTCGTCGGCGCGTCCGGCTCCGGCAAGACCTCCCTGCTCAACGCGGGCCTGCTGGCCGGACTGCGCACCCACGGTCTGCCCGGCCTGCCCGGGGCGACCGGCTGGCCCAGCCGCCGCATGACCCCCGGCCGCAACCCGCTCCGGACCCTGGCCGACGCCCTCGCACCCGAATCACCGCAGGCCGCCCGGACGTCGGCGGTGACCGGCGGCGTCGCCGGACTCGTGGACCCGCTGCTCGACCACGCGGGGCAGCGGCTGATCCTGGTCGTCGATCAGCTGGAGGAGCTGTTCACCCTCTGCACCGACACGGAGGAACGGAGCGCGTTCCTGCGGGCGGTGACCGCACTGGCCGAGCCAGGAGAGGGGCACCCTCCAAGGGCGTCGGTCGTCTTCGCCCTCCGGGCGGACTTCTACGCCCAGGCGGTCGTACACCCCGAACTGCGGGCCGTGCTGAGTGACAGTCAGCTGCTCGTCGATCCGATGGACGCCGACGAACTCCGCGCCTCGATCGAACAACCCGCGGCCACCGCACAGCTGGAACTCGACGACGAACTCGTCCCGCTTGTCCTCAGGGAGCTGGGCGGCGCCACCGGCGGCCGGTCTCCCGCCGAGGCTCTGCCCCTCCTGTCCCACGTGCTCCAGGAGACCTGGAAGGAACGCGAAGGGTTACGGCTGACCGTCTCCGGCTACCTGGCCACCGGCGGCATCACCAAGGCCGTAGCGACCACCGCGGAGAACGTCTACGACCGGCTCGATCCGGCGGGCAGGCAGGCCGTGCGTCTCATGCTGCCCCGGCTGGCCCGGGTGAGCGAGGACGCCGCCGACACCGCGCAGCCCGTCGAATGGCCGCTCCTCGTGCACGGGGTGAGCGACGAGAGGGCCGCCCGGGACGCGATCGAACGGTTCGCCGACGCCCGGCTGCTCACGCTCGACCTGGACACCGTCCGCGTGAGCCACGAGGCGCTGCTGCGCGCCTGGCCCAAGCTGGAGCAGTGGATCGACGAGGACCGTGACCTGCTGCGCGCCCGCCAGCAGTTGGCAGCCGACGCGGTGTCCTGGGAGCGCTCGGAACGGGACCCCTCACTGCTGTACCGAGGCAACCGCCTCATCGCCATGCGGGAACGCACCGCCACCCCGGGCGCTCCGCCGCTCGGCTCGACGTCCGCCGCCTTCATGGAGAGGTCCTGGCGTCAGCACACGAGAGACGGCCGTCGACGCCGCGCCGTGTTCACCTTCTTCGTCGTGCTGGCCCTGCTGGCGACGACCGGACTGGCCGGCGCCGGATTCTACTGGCAGCGGGCCAGCCACGCCCAACAGCGCGATCTCGCCCGGTATCTGGCCGCCGAGGCCGAGAGCCAGCGTGACCTCCACCCCGGCCTGGCCAAGCAACTCAGCCTGCTCTCCTACCAGATGGACCATCAGGCCGGCCGCAGCGCGCTCCTCGACAGCCAGCACACCCCTGGCGTGATCAACGGCGACGATCCGGCCTACGACCTGTCCTACAGCGCGGACGGCCGGGTCCTCGCCATTTCCACCGGCGACTCGATCGTGCTGCGCACCCGGAACGGCGACGGGAGGATCGGCGGCATCCTGTCCGGCCCGATCGCGGTGACCGCGGACGGCACCCTGCTCGCCGCCGCCACCTACAGCAACGAGGGCGCCACCTCGACGACCGTGCGCCTGTGGGACATCTCCCACCCCGACCGTCCACGAAGACTGGCCGCGCCCACGACGCCGGAGACGGTCAGCGCGCTGGTCCTCGGCGCGGCCGGTGACACCCTCTTCGCCGGTACGGCGACGGGCCGTATCCTCCGCTGGGACACCGGCGACCCGGCGGCCCCGCACCCCCTGTCCGCGCTGCGCGGCCACGGCAAAGAGGTCGACTCCCTGGCGTTCTCCGGCCGCCGCGGACTGCTGGCGAGCGCGAGCGTCGACGGGCAGGTACGGCTGTGGAAGGCGACCGGCACCACACCGGTCGCCACGCTGCGCGCCGCTCCGTACACACCGTCCGCCTTGTCACACCTGCGATCCGTGCGGCCCCCGCACCGGCTCGCCTTCGACAGCACGGGCGGCCTGCTGGCGGCTCCTGCCGAGGAACCGAAGAAGAAGGGCACCTTCACGATCAGTGACGATCTGGCCCTGTGGACCCTCGATGATCCGCGGGCTCCCCGGCAGGTCGTGTCAGCGGACAAAGGCGTGTCGAGTTCCGGCAGCAGATGCCTGGACGGTGTGACCTCGATGGCGTTCGCCTCGAAGAGCAAGCGGATCGTAGCGAGCTGCGGCGGCAGCTGGAAGACCTGGATCTACACCTACGGAACCGACGCGATCCTGCCGGGCGCGAACAACACCGTCTACAACTCGGACGGCGGGGTGGCCCTGTTCGTCCCCGGCAACGCCGAACTGCTGCTCCAGGCCACCGACCGCGGGGTACAGGTCTGGGACCTGTCCAACGGCGCCCAGCCGGGGGCGGTCGGGTTCATTCCGCCGGCGCCCGGCACCGGAGGCCGGCTCTCCATGGCGGCGTCCGGGAAGCGGCTGTTCCTCGCCTACCAGGGCGTGGGCACGAACTGGCTGCGGGACCTCACCGTCCGGCATCTGCGGTCCACCCCGCTGTTCACGGCGGACGCCCCCGACATGTTCACCGGACAGGACATCGCGCTCAGTCCGGACGGCAAGCTCCTCGCGGACACCGAGATCTACAAGCAGGGCAAGGACACGTACGTCAATCTCTTCCTGCGCGGAACCTCCGCCCCGAAGCAGAAGCTGGGCATGATCGAGGTGAACAACGGTGTGGGAGCAGTGGCCTTCAGCCCGACCAGGCCCCTTCTCGCCGTCTCCGACTACAACGGCGTCGTGGCCAGAAACACCAAGCCCCAGGTCGTCCGCCTCTACGACATCGCCGATCCCGGGCATCCACGGCAGCTCTCCACCATCGAGAAGACCGGATACGGACTCGCCTTCTCCCCGGACGGCAGATCACTGGTCATGAACGAGGGTGCCGCACGCCCGACCGAGGCGTCCCGCCCGCCCGCGGGCCCGCTGGTGCACAGCTGGGACGTGACCGATCCCGCGCATCCGTCAGAGGCCTGGTCGGTGCGCATGCCCACGGGCAGCAGCTACCCCTACTTCGCATTCCGTCCGGACGGAAAGCTCTTCGCGCTCTACGACGACAGCGGAACCCTCCAGTTGTGGCACATCCGCCGGGACCGTCTCGTCGGGTCTCCCGCCAAGGTGTCCACGGGCAGTGTCGGCGGCCCGCTGACCTTCAGCCCCGACGGAACCCGCCTCGCGCTGATCGCCTCCAGCGGGGACTACGGGACACGCCCCGAGGTCTGGGACGTGAGCGATCCGGACGCGCCCACCCGCCAGTTCTACATGCCGACCGCATCGGGCCTCTACTCACTGGCGTTCACCCCCGACGGCAAGATCCTCGCCGTCGTCCGCGCCTCCGCAGGCATCGACCTGTGGGACGCCGACCCGCAACACGTCATCACCGACCTCTGCAACGCGGTCGGCGACCCCATCTCCAAGAAGGACTGGAAGAAGTACCTGCCGGACCGGCCCTACCGCCCACCGTGCGAGTGACGGCCCCGGACCCTCCGTGCCACAGCCTCAGCTGCGGCTGGCACCCAGGGAGCATCCTGCCGGGGTCTGGACGGCGGAACTCCGTGCGCCGGTCGGCGACATACGATCTCGTCGCGAAGCCGGTCCCTCAGCCACGCCTGCTGTCGCGCAGCGCTCGCGAGAGCGCGTCCACGGTCACGCCGACCACCGCGCGGAGTTGGGCCGGGCTCGCCCCGGCCCTGCTCATGACCGCGAGGGACTGGTTCACGGCCGCCGAGTGTTCGGCGAAGGCATCGGCGTCCCGGTCGGACAACCGCCCGGCCTTCAACGCGGCACGCAGGCGCAGACGCTGGAAGCCCAGCGATTCCTTCGCGTGCGCCGCGACCGCCGGACTCAGGACCGGAATCGCCATCGCCGACTGGGCGATCAGGCACCCGTCGGGCAGTTCGGGATCGGCGATGCGCTCCAGGGTGACGTCGAAGAACGCGCGGACGGCTGCGAGGGGTTCCGAGACGGCGCACGACAAGGCGGCGTCGTACTTGTCCCCGTAGCGCGCGGTGTAGCGCTCCAGGCAGCGGAGGAAGAGCGTGTCCTTGTCGCCGAGCGAGGAGTAGATGGAACTGCGGTTCAGACCGGTTGCCCGCGACAGGTCGTCCAGCGAGGTGTCGGCGTAGCCGGCGCGCCAGAACTGGATCATCGCGGCATCGAGTGCCTTGTCCATGTCGAACTGCTTCTTGCCTGCCACGTTTCAGTTCCTTGCCGGTGTGTCGATCTCCATGGGCCGCGCTGCACACCACTCTATCTTGAACTGACTGGTTCAAGATGTGTTACGTTACCGACGTAGCCAAGACCACGGGCCCTCGCGATCCGAGAACGCGCCACGGGCACACCGCCCGTCCCGGCGCCCGAGTCCGGGCGCCCCCGCCCTCACCGTCGAGCTCGTGGACCTGGCCCCGGGGCGTGGCACCGACCCGGCGAACCCCACCCCGAGGGAGGATTCCCGTGACCGACCCAGCGACCCTCAAGCAGAGCTTCTCCGAAGCCGACCCTTTCCCCGACCTGCCCCCGCACCACCTGGACGGGTTCACCCACCGCTGGGTCGACGCGGACGGCATCCGCCTTCACGCCGTAGACGGCGGCCGGCCGGACGGCCCCGCTGTCGTCCTGCTCGCCGGGTTCCCGCAGAGCTGGCAGGCGTGGCGAAAGGTCATGCCCAGGCTCGCCGACCGGTTCCGCGTCATCGCGATCGACCTGCCGGGCCAAGGCCACTCCGAGCGCCCGGCGGTCAGTTACGACACCCACACGATCGCCGCCCACGTCCACACCGCCGTACGGGCACTCGGCGTGTCGACTTACTGGCTGGCAGCCCACGACGTCGGCGCCTGGGTCGCCTTCTCTCTCG
The DNA here is from genome assembly GCF_044757385.1 of Streptomyces sp. NPDC091282. Taxonomy (NCBI): domain Bacteria; kingdom Bacillati; phylum Actinomycetota; class Actinomycetes; order Kitasatosporales; family Streptomycetaceae; genus Streptomyces; species Streptomyces sp. NPDC091282. The sequence continues at coordinate 173,381 of NZ_JBIVUX010000010.1, read as the reverse complement.
CCCTCACCTACGAGAGCGAGCTGCGTGGGGTCGCCCTCCTCGACGCCGGAATCCCCGGCATCACCCTCCCGGAGTCGATCCCCACCGACCCGGACCGGGCGTGGAAGACCTGGCACTTCGCGTTCCACCTCGTGCCCGAACTGCCCGAGACCCTGCTCGTGGGCCGCGAACGGGACTATGTCAGCTGGTTCTTGAAGACGAAGGCCCTCGCTCCTGACGCGTTCGACGACGCCGACCTCGACCACTACGCAGCAGCCCTCGCCGCCGAAGGCGGTCTTCGCGCCTCCCTCGCCTACTACCGAGCCGCCGCCGAGTCGGCGCGCAGGAACCACCAGATGCTCGACCGCCGGCACCTGACCTTGCCGGTCCTCGGAATCTCCGGCAGCCACGGCTCCATCCCGGACATGGCAGCCTCCCTCGGCCCATGGGCCGACGACGTCACCGGAGTCGTCGTCCCCGACGCCGGGCACTTCATCCCCGACGAGCAGCCCGAGGCCGTCGCCGCCGCCCTCGCCGCCTTCTTCGCCGGCCGCGACTGACGCGGGTCGGGCGTGGGCGGTGTGTGCTGGGTTCGACCCTCATCGAACAGGTGCCTCGCGGCGCCGGCCCGCGCCCCCGACACCGCGTTCACGCGCACTCCGGAGGACGCCACACGCTCGGCGAGCCGGCGCGTGAAGGTGTTGAGAGCCGCCTTGGCGGCGGTGTACGGCAGCGGCTCCGCCCCCGGCCGGCGGGCGCTGTCGGAGCTGATGTTGACCACGGCGCCCCTGGCTTCGGTGAGCGAGGGCAGGGCCGCGCGGATGGTTCGTACGGCCGCGTCGAAGTTGAGGGCGAATCCGGCGGCCAGGACTGCCTCGACCATGAGCCGCGGTCCGTCGGCCGTGGATAGGTCGGCGGGGACGAAGGCGGCACCGGTGGCTGGAAGCAGCCGAGGCCGTGCTCGCCGTCGATGCCAACGCGTCGCCGGAGCGGATCGCGGACGCCGCGGGACTCGCCCGCGCCACCGTCGCTTCTCCTCCCGCACCGCGCTGCTGGACGTCCTGGCCGAGCAGCTCAGCGAGCGCTACGTGGCCGGGCTGTCCCGAGCGAAGGCGAGGACCGCGCCGCCGCTCTTCGCGCTGTACCGCCTCACGGAGATGGTGTTCGACCTCAAGGTCAGCCACCGGTTCGCCGTCCAGCTCACCGCGGCCCTCACACCGGCCGTTCTCGACGGCCTCGACCTGCTGTTCGCCCGCTTGCGGGACGCCCGAGCCATCACCGCGGTGGACCCGCCCTGGTGCCGCCGCGTCTACCTGGCCCTTCTCCACGAGGTCAACGACCTGCCCGCGGACTCTCCGGCCCTAGCCCCCTCCGCCACCGTGGACGAGATCGAGGCGAGAGTCGACTTGCTCGTCCGCACCACCCTCGGCGCGCTGGGCGGCACCCCGGACGGGTCGGCCCTCTCACTCACCGACTAGGCCGCCACTGGGGCCGTAGGGCTTCAGGGGGTTATGGCGTGTTCCGTGAACCGGCCGCAGGAGCGGAACCCCAGGCGGCGGTAGACAGGCTCGCCGTCCGCCGACGCCTGCAGCACCGCGATGCGGTGGCCCTGGGCGCGGGCCGTGCGGAGTGCCGCGAGCGTGATGGCGCCGCCGTAGCCGCGTCGGCGGTGGGCGGCCAGGGCGGAGATGTTGTAGATGCCGGCGACTCCGGCGTGGTGGAACACCTCGGCGGAGCAGACCGGCCGGTGCTCCGCATAGCCGACCAGGTACCGGGCCGGGCTGTACGCGGCCAGTGCCTGCGGGGCCGCCTGGGCGAAGAAGTGCTCGACGGTAGCGGCGGGCGGGTCCCAGTTCGCGGCGAGAACCGTGGCGTAGTCGGCGAGCTGGTCGGACGTGGTCACCGTCCGGATGTCCAGCCCCTGGACGGGAGGAGGCGGCGGGGAGTCGTCCAGTTCGGCCCACATCGCCGTCTCGTGCTCGGACGCGGGCAGCCCGGCCGCCGTCAGCCGGGTGGTGAGGTCACCTGGTGTCGAGGCGGGCCCCACCCACCAGGAGAAGCGACGGCCGGTGCGGGACAGGGCGCGAGCGGTCTCGGTGATACGTGCCGTCGCGTCGGCGGCGGTGAAGCGTGCCGCGGCGACGATGTTGAAGGTGTCGTCGTCCAGGCCGCTGTCCGCGATCAGAAGGTCACCGGCCTCCGTGACGGTCGCTCCGGTCATGCTCCGGTGCAGGTGACAGGCATGTTCCGCCAGGTTCCGTTCCATCCTGTCCGCCACATCGGGTTCGGTCGGCCCGGTTCCACCGAGGAGATGATCATTCATGGTGATCGATCTCAGCACGACCGGGCGAACAACGCATGCGGTTTCACGTACGGTCCCGCGGACCCCGAGCCGGGTGTGCCCAGGGGCGACGGTACGGGCGGCGCGCGAGGTCGTGAACCGGCTCGGTCCAGCCGGCCCGGCGCAGCCGCCCAGCCCGTCCCGGCAGAGCCGGGTAAACCTTTCAGCTGGACTGGAGGCTGTGCGCCGCCGCGAGGACGGCCTGCTCGGCGTGGGTGGCCGAGTGTCGCCATTCCGGTGCCACCGCGGAGTACGTGGTGACGTCGTGCCAGCGGCCCTGGGTGTGGAACAACTCGCGCAAGGTGGCCTCGGGGCGGAGGCCGGCGGCGAGCATGACGTCACGCATGCGTGTGTGGTCGGCCCGGTGACCGGCCCAGATGCGGTGCAGACCCAGCGGCCCGAACCCGTACGCCATCAACAGCCGTCCGGCCTCGTGCCCGTGGCCGCGCACGGGGGCGTCGGGCAGCAGGACGAGCCCGGTGAGCATGGCGTTGCGGCCGTAGTCCTCGACCAGCAGTCCCATCGTGCCGACCATCGTGTCGTCGCCCGGCGCGCAGATGGCGAGGGTGTGCCGGCGCCGCGGGTGGGTGTAGGGCTGGGCGAGGCACTGCGCGAAGGCGTCCTGTGCCTGGCGGGCGTCCATGCGGTCGATGCCGAGGTAACGGGTCAGGACCCGGTGGGTGTAGATGCGTTCGAAGGCGGTGAGGTCGGTGGCGCGCAGTTCGCGCAACCACAGGTGCTCGCCGTGCAGTTCGGGGAGATGGGTCATGGCGCGGCTCCGACCGGCGACGCGGCCTGGCCGGCGGAGACGAGCTGTTCGAGGTCCACGTAGTAGCGGCCCGAGGGCACCGGTCCGCCCAGCAGGATCCGCCGCGCGGTGTCGGTGACCAGGGCGCCGCCGAGCATGACGCCGCTGGCCAGTTGCGGCCAGCTCGACAGGGTGTCGCCGATCCGGCCCAGCGCGTCGGTCATGGCCGGGCTGAGCCGGTCGGCGTCCACGATCCGCAACAGGACATCGAGCGCGCCGGCGGGGCCGAGGCCGCGGACCTCGTGAGCGGTGAGTCCGTCCACGCGGCCGTGGAAGAGCGGCCGGTCCGGCTCCTGGTCGAAGCGTTCCACGTCCAGCATGCCGCGGTCGTTCATGTCCATGAGGACCGGAACCCGCCGGGTCCGGGCGTGTTCCCGGGCGGCGACCTTCGCCCACAGGGTGTCGCACTCCTCGACGAGGAGATCGAGCCCGCCGCCGGGGGAGGTGCCGAAGAACTCCTCGATGGTCTGTTCCGTCAGGCCCTCACGGTAGATCTCGACGTCGAGATAGGGGTCGGTCTCGACCATCTGGCGAGCACACAGAACGGTCTTCTCCACGCCCAAGTCGTGGACACCGCCGCGCAGTCGGTTCATGTTGCTCAGGCCGAACCGGTCGAAGTCCGCCAAGCGGAACGATCCTCCAACGCCCTCCATGGCACACGTGAGCGCCGCGCTGTTGCCGACGGACAGCCCCAGGACACCGATCCGCCGGCCGAGCAGCGTCTGCTGCTGCGCCCGGGTGATCCGGTCCCGGTTGCGGTCGGTCCGGACCAGGCGGAACTCCTCGGCCGGCAGGACGTGCACCAGCCGCCCCGACCACGGATACCAGACCCAGGTTCCGTAGGTCCGGCGGCGATGCTCCGGGCACACGTCGGCAGCGGCGGCCGCCACGCTGCGGGAATCCGGCAATTCCCCGGGCCGCAGACAGCGGACCAGTTCCTCCAGTTGGTCGTCGATGCGGTCATGCACCTCGCGCACCGCGCCCGATCGCAGCAGAGCGGCCAGAGCGGCGTCACCCGCCGCGTCCGAGGCGTCGAACAGAACGGGCAGACAGGCATCTTGACCGTCCCGGAGAGCTGCCGGGTCTGGGTACGTGGATCTGTGAGCGGTCGTATCCGAATGAGTCACGAGGCGCGAAGCTAGCAGCCGAACGATCTTGGAAACCTCCCGTCACTCCGGGAGCGCACCCTCGAATTCATGCGCGATCCCTTCGCGGCCGCCGACAGCTGCCCCGCGTGCCCGTGCCCTGCGACGAGGAAGGTCGTCCCGGCTCGCGCGCTCCTCCCCGCGATCCCTCACCGGGCGGGCAGCCGGGCCGGGTGCTGTCCCTGGGACATCGCTACAGGAGTCCCGCGCCTACGACCTATGCTGATTTCGTGGCTTTGGTGTTCGGTCGGGACGCCGTGCTGGAACAGGCGTGGGGATCGCTCGTCGGGGGCGATCCGGTACTACTCACAGGGCCGGCCGGGATCGGCAAGAGCGCCATATGGCGTGCGCTGGGCGACAAGGCGCACCAGGCGGGCTGGCTGGTGCTGGCGTGCGCACCGGCCGAGTCGGAGTCCTCGCTGGCCTTCGCCGCCCTGGCGGACCTGCTGCGGCCGCTCGAATCCGAGGTGACCGGCCTGCCCGCCCCGCAACGCGCCGCCGTGGAGGCCGCGTTGCTCACCTCGACCGTCAACGCCGCCGTCGACGAGCGGGCGTTGGCAGCCGCCACACGGTCCCTGCTCGCCGCCGCCGGAGCCGGTGACCGCCAGGTCCTGGTGGCCGTGGACGACGCGCCGTGGCTGGACCCGGCCAGCGAGCGGGCCCTGATGTACGCGCTGCGACGGGTCCCCGAGGCGGCGATCCTGGTCAGTGCCCGCCAGGAGGCGGCCGTCGAGGCGCCGTTGGGACTCGACCGGCTGGCCGGGAGGATGCGCCGGATCGATGTGGAGCCGCTGGGCGTCGGGGCCCTGCACCATGTGCTGCGCGACCGGCTGGGCGTGACGTTCGCACGGCCGTTGCTGGCCCGCATGGTCCGGGACTCCGGCGGCAATCCGCTGCTGGTGACCGAACTGGCCCGCGCGGTCCTGCGGTTGCCGCGGCTGCCGTCCCCGGGTGAGGACCTGCCGTTCTCCGCGACGATGTCGAAGGTGCTCGCCGAGAGCGTGGCCTTGCTGCCGACCGCGAGCCGTGACGCGGTCCGGCTCGCGGCCCTGCTGTCCGTCGCGAGCCTGCGTGACCTGCGGGCCGCCGGCGTGGACCTCGCCGACCTCGACCCGGCGGAGGACGCCCGTCTCCTCACCGTGGACGAGAGCGCGGTCCACTTCAGCCATCCGCTCTACGCGGCCGCGGTCCGCGCGGACATCCCGGCGGGCCTGCGACGCCGTCTGCACCGGCGGCTCGCCGACACCGTCGCCGACCCCGACGAGCGGGCGCGGCAGCTCGCCTCGTGCGTGCTGGAGCCCGAGACCGGGGCCGCCGCCGAGCTGGAGGCCGCCGCGGAACGCCAACGGCGCCGGGGCGCCCCGCAGATCGCGGCCGGTCTCTACGAGCAGTCCGCGCGGCTGACCCCCGCCCCGTTCCCGGCGGATCAGGGCTGGCGCCGGCTGGCCGCGGCCCGGTGTCTGTACGACAGCGGCGACTACCGGCCGGCGGCGACGGCCGCCGAACAGGTCGCCGCGGTGTGTGACGGCGAACTGAAGGCGGAGGCCCTGCTGTTGCGCGCGGAGGTGGCCTGGAGTGCCGACGAACCGCTCTCGGTGGCCGCCGAGACGGCCGAGCGGGCGCTGGCCGCGACACCGCACCCGGCGTCCCCGGCCGCCGGACGCATCCACGCCCACCTGAGCCTGTTCCACGACTCGCCCGAATCCGCCCGACGCCATGCCGAGGCGGCCTGTGAACTGCTCGCCGGCACCCGGCCCGAGGACGCCGAGCTGCTCCCGGGGTCGCTCCTCCAGCTGTTCTTCAACGAGGTCCGCGGCGGACGATCGCCACGGCTCGAACTCCTCCACCGGGCACTGGCGTTGGAGGGGGAGCGGCCGTCCTGGCTGGGCGGTACCGTCCCGGCGATCTGGTGGCGGTCCGTCGACGAGCACGACAAGGCACGGACCCGCCTGTCGAGCATGCTGGAGCAGGCCGTCGCGCGTGGCGACGAACCGGCGCAGCACGAGCTGCTGAGCCACCTCGGCGAGACCGAACTCGTCTCCGGACACTACGAGGCGGCCGCCCGTACCATCGCCGCTGCCCGTGACCTCGGTGAACAGCTCGGCACCGGGCTGGTGGGCGAGACGTGGCTGGCCGGGCTGCTCGACGCGCACCGGGGCGACCTGGAGCGGGCCCGGAGGGTGGCGGAGGAGGGCCTGCGGCGCGCCGAGGCCGTCGACGACCCGTGGGCACGCCGGATCCACCTGGCACTGTCCGCGTTCACCGCGCTCTCCGACGGACGTACGGGCGACGCCGCGGCGACGTACCGGGCGCTGGCGGCCGAGGCCGATGCGACGGGACTGGCCGAACCGCTGTCGCAACGCTTCGAACCCGACTGGATCGAGGCCTGCGCCGCCGTCGGTGACGTGGCGAGCGCCCGTGTCGTCCTGGACCGGCTCGTCGTACGGCACGAGCGGCTGCCCCGGCCGTGGACAACGCTGGCGCTCGCGCGCAGCCGCGCCCTGCTGGCCGCCGCACGGGGCGAGGACGCCACCGAGGCCGTCGGCAGCCTGGAGGCCGCCAGGTCCGAGGTCGCCGCGCACGTGCTGCCGCTGGACCGGGCCCGCTGCCTGCTGGTCGCGGGCGTGGTGCACCGCCGCGCCCGGCGAAGACGGGCCGCCCGTACGGCACTTGAAGGGGCGGCCGCCGAGTTCGCGGCGATCGGCGCGCTGGCGTTCGAGCGCCGCGCCAGGGCCGAACTGGCCAGGACCGGAGGCCGGAAGCCGTCCGCACCGGAACTGACCGCTACCGAGGAGCGCGTGGCCCGGCTGGCCGCCGAGGGCCGCACCAACCGGGCCATCGCGGACGCGCTGTTCATCAGCCCGAAGACCGTCGAGGCGAACCTCGCCCGTGTCTACCAGAAGCTCGGCATCTCCAGCCGCGCCGAGCTGGGCGCGGCCATGACCCGGCGGAACGAGGCCGATCCCTAGGGCGTGTTGCGAAAGTCCCGCCTGCCGCGCGACGCCATGCACGCACTCTCGCCGCACCGGGCGAAAGCCCGAGTACGCCCAGTACGAGGACTTCCGCCCGGCACGCCGAGAGCACGCACCTGACGCCGCGCGGCCCGCCCTCCGGGCGAACGACAGGACTTTCGCAACACGCCCTAGCGGAACAAGGGGAATCGGCGGTCCCAGGCGGTGCCTCATGGAGCGGGCGTTTCTCGACGCGTAGGGAAACACCCGATTCGGCGGCACCCCGCCCAGGCCTAGCGTCGTCCTCGTGACCAGCCGACTCTTCGCGGTGGAACGCTACGACGACTCCGGTGGCGGGGCCGGGTGGCAGCTGCCCGAACCGGCCTCCGACACGGTGCGCCTGGTCGCCGTCGTCCATCTGCCGAGCGACGAGGTCGTACTGGCACTTGTCGAAGGCCCGGACGCCGATGCCGTGGCGGCGGCCCTGGCCGAGGCCGGCTGGCCGACGCATCGCATCAGCCCGGCAACCTGGCTCTATTCATGGGGGAACCAGAAATGAAGCGCACCACCCCGACAGCCTTCCTGATCGCGTCCCTGGCCGTGGGCGCCGCCGCATGCGGCACGTCGACCGCCTCGACGTCCGCCGATGGCCGGACCTCCGGCAAGCCCTCCGCCAGGCCGGCCGCGCGCGAAGACTCCGGCACGCGTGCCCCGGTCGACGCCTGCACCCTGCTCAAGCCCGCCGACGTCACCCCCGTCATCGGGAAGAACGACGGCGGCCGGCCCACCTCGGGAGTGGGCGAGAGCGTGTGCGGCTGGGAGAACCCCGACACCTACCACTCGATCACGGTCAGCGTCGGCGGACCGGGCACGGCCGCGGCGGGCCGACTCAAGGACGAGCCCGGCGCCACCGGCGAGGCGGGGCCCGACGGCATGCGCTTCCTCAGCGGCGGAGTCGCACGGTTCGCCGCGGGCGACCGCGACTGCCAGGTCCAGGTCGTCACCGCCGCCGGAGCCGACGTCCGCTCCACCGCCGTCAAGCTGGTCGGCCTGCTGCGCGACCGGATCTGAGAGAGGACGACCGCCATGCGCCGCACACTCGCCGCCGTACCGCTGCTCCTCGCCGTGGCCACCGGATGCTCCGGCCAGGCCGCCCCGGCGCCGACCGTCACGGTCACCGCCCCCGCACCCGGGAGCCCTCACCGCACCACGACGCCGAGTCAGGACGCGGAGCCGTCCGCGGCCGCGACCACGACCGTCAAGGCCTGCGAACTTCTGCCGAAGAAGGACGCCGAGACGCTGGCGACGGTCCCGCTCGAAGACGGCGTGGAGAGCCCGCCGAGCAGCCCGGGATGCCGCTACACCGGACCGACCAGCGGCCCGGTGGCCCAGGTGGAGATCTACCTGGGCGACGGAGCCAAGAAGATCTACGACATCGACCGCACGCTGGACCACACGTTCACGCCCGTCACCGGAGCCGGTGAGGAGGCGTACCAGGAGGAGGACGCGGTCTTCTTCCGCAAGGCCACGACCTGGGTGGCCATCCGCCTGGTCCGGCTCAACGATCCCGAGGCCAACCGCGAGCCCCTCGCGGACCTCGCCCGCAAGGTCGCGGCCCGCCTGTGAACGGACCATCATGACCACGGGTACGACGGCGGCGCCGTACGACATCCGCAAAAGACCGCGGCTGCTGCGCAAGGGCCTCAAGGCCGCCGGAACACTGGCCGCGCTGGCGGCGGCCGTGCTGGTGGCACGGACGGTGCTGATCCCCTGGGCGTATCCGCTGCCGGGCAGGCCCAGCCTCACCGGCTACTGGCAGGGCCGGATCGTCTACTCTCCGACCGACAGCCGGCAGGTGCTGCTGCAGATCCGGTACGAGGAGAACTGCTCCATGGCCTGCGCCATGACCGGCCGCGCCAAAGTGTGCGGAGCCCACCGGGACACCGCGGGAGATCTCACGGGAGACGTGCACACCTGGAGCGGCCGCCGCTTCTCGGTCTATCCCCATCTGCCTCCCGCCAGGGGCGACATCCGGATCGAGACCATGGACGGCGACTGGCGCGGCGACGAGATCCGGATGCGGGCGAAGGTCGAGTACTACGACGCCGCCGGTACCTGGAACTCCTCGCAACAGCCGCCCGCACCAGAGGTGTTCGAGATGCACCGCATCGACGGAGGACGGTTCGACGCCGCGTGCGCGCACGGGTGACCGCCGAGCCGTGGACGGCCCGGCACACCGACGGGGGCCGACCGTGATGTTCGACGGTCGGCCCCCGCTGCACGGATTCGATGCGAGGAGTCAGAGGGCGCGGCGGTCGGTGTAGTAGCTGCCCACCTGCTCGTGGTAGCCCGCGTCGCCCACGTGCTTGTCCTTGTCGAACTCCGGCGAGTCCTTGATCTCGTCCTTGGTGAGGTCGACGAAGACCTTCCGTTCGGTCTGGTCGATGGCGCGGACCGTGCCGGCCGGCAGCAGGACGTGCTTGCCGAAGATCCAGACACCGGTGTCGACCACCAGATAGGAGGAGTTGACGTCGTCCGAGTGCTTGTCGACCTTGCCGATGCTGCCGTCCGTGGCCTCGACCTTGTATCCGATCAGGTCGGTGCCGGGAATGTGGCCGGAAGCCGGCTGGTAGCCCCAGATGCTGTCAGTCATAAATCTACTCCCTCACGAGAACGCATTACACGCTCAACTGTTCTGACGGTAAAGCGGCTTGGCATTCCTTCGGAATTCGGATGCGTTTCCTCGAAGCGGCGAGTGCCCATGGTCCGTGGCCCCATGCATCCGCACGCGCAGAAAATTCGAAGATTGTGAAGAGCGATGACAGGGGCCGCGGTGACGGTGGCCGATCGTGGGACGGGAGCGGCGTCGGACGCCGTACGAGGTGGTGGAGGACGTGGTCAGAGCTCTTCCTCCATCCGGATGGCGTCGCGCAGATCGTCACCGGTCTTCTGCGGACGCCCCTCCTTCAGTTCGAGCAACGCGGCCGCGATACTGTCGAGTTTGCGCTGGACGGCGTGTTCCGCTCGCCGCTCGGAGTTCTTCAGCAGAGCCAGCAGCAGCAGATTCACCGAGGTCATGATGTCGCCCACGAGCAGTTGCCAGCTCAACGGCAAACCGGCGATGTGAACGGCGACGAAGAGAATGACCAACAGGAGGCAGAAGCCGTAGAACGGCGCGGAACTCGTGATGTTGGAGGCCGCCTCGGCGAGTTTTTCGAACCAGCCTCGCCCGTTACGGGTGCGCTCCGCCGGATGCGGCACACTCACGCCCTTCCGCGGCGCCATCACGACTCACCCCGGTCAGCCCGCGGAAGGTGTCGCCGGTGCTCCTGCCCGTCGCACCGGTACGGCCGTCGTCTCCGAGGCAGTGCACGCCGTCCCATGATCGTCACCCTCCGTATGGCTGCGGATCCGTCCGCGGTGTTCCTCCGTGTCGCACGTCGTGTGGCACGGAAACCCGCACCTCGACTCGGTCGGTCCGTCGCAGGGCCGGGTACCCGACACCCGATTCCGCAGACGTCCGCCCACGCGGCGCGATCCGTCCTTGCCCCGGAGGGATTCGGACGGCCCGTCCAGGTAACCCGGGGGCGGCCCCGTCCGCGCCGTCCCGGCCGAACAGTTCGTGGGCGACGGCACGCCATGCAGGCCGACGCCTCCGTCGAGCACGGCGCACGGCGGCCAGGAGTGCCGTGTGCAGACACCGGCGCCTGTCGGAGGCAGTCGAGAAGAGGGGGGCGCCATGTCCGCGCAGTCCGAGTCCGGAGCCGCTCGCGAGGAGTACGGCCCTGGCGGCGGGAGAGCGCCGCACCATCCCGGTACGAGCCCCGGGGAGGGCTCGCCGGCATCCTGGTCCGTGCTCGACGAGCCCTCCCCGCGGGATCCGCGCGGGCGGCGTCGGCGGTCGTGGGTGACCGTGGGGTTCGCTCTGGGCCTGGGGGCGAGCCTGGCGTGGCTGGCCGTCCAGACGGTTCTGCGGGTCGGGTCGATGCTGACCTTGCTGCTGCTGGCCGTGTTCGTCGCGATCAGCCTGGAGCCGATCGTCGTGTGGTTCACCCGTCGCGGCCTGCGGCGGGGCTGGGCCGTCGGGATCGTGCTGACGGGGTTCATCGTGGTCCTCGGCGGGTTCCTGGCCCTGGTGATCCCGCCGGTGGCCAAGGAGGTCTCCGCCCTGGTCGACGCCGTACCGGGCTGGTTGCAGCAGGTCCACGACCACGATTCGGCGATCGGGCGCCTGGAGGACCGCTATCACGTGGTCGAGAAGGCGCAGCAGCAGATCGGCTCGGGAGGCGGTGCGAGCGGCCTGGCCGGGGGAGTGCTGGGCGCCGGTCAGCTGGTCCTGAGCACCCTCACCTCCACGGCGATCGTGATCACGGTGACCCTGTACTGCATGGCGGCGCTGCCCGCCATCAAGGAGTTCGGCTTCCGTTTCGTGGCGGCCAGCCACCGCGAGCGCGTCGAGGGCCTGGCCGAGGAGATCATGAACCGGATAGGCAAGTTCATGCTCGGCAACCTCGTCACCTCCGGGATCGCCGGAGTGGCCACCTTCGGCTGGTGCGCGGCCACCGGCGTGCCGTACGCCGCCGCGCTGGGCATCTTCACGGCCCTGATGGACATGATCCCGATCATCGGATCCACCCTGGCAGGCATCGCGGTCAGTCTCGTCGCGCTGTCGGTGTCGCTGCCCGTCGCCATCGCGACGGCCGTCTTCTACGTCGTCTTCCGGGTCGCCGAGGACTACCTCATCGTGCCGCGCGCCATGAAGTTCGCCGTCGACGTCCATCCGCTGGTCACCGTCGTGGCCGTGCTGGTCGGCGGCGCGCTCCTCGGCATCATCGGCGCCCTGGTCGCCATCCCGGCGGCCGTCGCCGTCGGCCTGGTCCTGGACGAGTACGTGTTCCCGAAGAAGGAGCGGACCTGACGCGGGCCCGCGCCACGGCACGGGCAGACCTACGCGCGGAGGGTCCGCGACCTGCTCTCGGATCCGGGCCGTCTGAAAGGTCACGGGAGGGGTACGCGTACCGGGTCGGCGACCGGCCCGTCCGTCGAGGACGACGGTGGAGGCGCCCGAAGAGGCCCGGGCCCGGCCCGACGGCGCGGCTCGCCCGACACGTCGGCGGCCCGCCGTACGAGGTCGATGCCGCCGGCCGACGCGTTCCGTCGCCCTTCCATGCAGAGGGCGTCCCTTCCCCCCAAGGAGAGTGCCACCGATGGCCACCGTGTCCCTGACCGGAGCGTCCGCCGAGGACGCCGCCACCGTCTTCGCCCTGCTGCGTTCCGTGTTCCCCACGGACCGTCCCGCGGACGACGCGCCCGAGGAACAGCCCGGCGGCCGCGCCGCCGTGTGGAGTGCGGAGTTCGAGCCGACGCAGGAGTGGGCCCAGCCCGGTCCCCTCTCCCTGGAGGGCCCGGTCTCCGCCACGCTGCAGGGCGACTACGTCGCCGTCGGCCGCCTGGTCGAGGCCCTGAGCGCCGCGTTCGCCGTCGACCGGCAGGGCGGGGCGTCGGGCGACCAGGAGAAGGAGGTCGACCTCAGGCTCGGGACGAGGGAGTGAGGGCGGCGGAAGCCGGTACAGGCGTGGCCGGACCACGAGGAGATGAGCGGCATGGTGCAGGTCGGTTACACGATGATGACCGAACAGGCCGGTCCGCGTGAGCTGGTCGGCCACGTGGTGGGGGCCGAACGGGCCGGGTTCGACTTCTCGGTCACGTCCGACCACTACTTTCCCTGGCTGTCGGCCCAGGGCCACGCACCCTACGCCTGGAGCGTGCTGGGCGCCGCCGCCCAGGCGACCGAACGCATTCCCCTGATGACGTACGTGACGTGCCCGACGACCCGCTACCACCCGGCGGTCGTCGCACAGAAGGCCGCCACCGTCCAACTGCTCTCCCAGGGACGGTTCCGGCTGGGGCTGGGCTCCGGTGAGAACCTCAACGAGCATGTGACCGGGCAGGGCTGGCCCGCCGCGCACGTGCGGCTGGAGAAGCTGGAGGAGGCCGTCGAGATCATCCGCGCACTCCTCGCGGGCGACAACGTCAACCACCACGGCGTCCACTTCGACGTCGAGAACGCCAGGCTCTGGGACCTGCCCGACACGCCTTTGCCGATCGGTGTCGCCGTCTCGGGCGACCACTCGTGCGAAGTCGCCGGTCACCTGGCCGACTTGCTGATCGCCACGGAACCCCGGCCGGAGCTGATCTCCGCCTTCGAACGGCACGGCGGCACCGGCAAGCCCAAGGTCGGCCAACTGTCGATCTGTTACGACGGCGACCGCGACGCGGCGATCGCCCGCGCCCACGAGCAGTTCCGCTGGTTCGCCGGTGGCTGGCCGGTCAACTCCGAACTGCCCGGCCCCACCGCCTTCGAGGCCGCCACGCAGTTCGTGCGGGCCGAGGACGTGGCCGAGTCCATTCCCTGCGGGGACGACGTGCAAGCGGTCGTCGAGGCCGTACGCGAGTACGTCGACGCGGGATTCAGCGAGGTCGCGCTCGTCCAGATCGGCGGCGACCACCAGGAGCCCTACCTGGAATGGGCCGAGCACAAGCTGCTGCCCGCCCTGCGTGAACTGTGAGACGACGAGGACACCCGATGACCACGAAACGCGCCGCGATCTTCGACATCGACGGCACGCTCGTCGACACCAACCACCTGCACGTGGTCACCTGGTGGGAGGCGTTCCGGCAGGCGGGCCACCACGTGCCCATGCGCGAGATCCACCGCGCGGTGGGTCTCAGCGGCGGCGACCTGCTCGACCATCTGCTCGGCGACGACCGCGACCCCGCCGAGGACGATCAGCTCTCCGCGGCCCACCACACCCTCTACGCCACGTACTTCGAGCGGCTTCCGGCGCTGGACGCGGCGGGCGAACTGCTGCGCACCCTCGCAGGGCAGGGCTGGAAGATCGTCCTGGCCACCTCGGCGGGCGGCGCGGAACTCGCCGCGCTGCGGAGCGCCATCGACGCGGACGACGTCATCCTCGGGGCCACCAGCGCCGACGACGTCGACGACGGCAAACCCGCACCCGACCCCGTCCGGCAGGCACGGGAACTCGCGGGTGTCCCGAGCGAACGCGCCGTGTTCGTCGGCGACACCGTCTGGGACATGAGGGCAGCCGTCCGCGACGACGTGACGGCGGTGGCCGTGCTGTCCGGCGGAATCCCGCGCGCGGACCTCGAAGAGGCCGGCGCCCAGGCGGTGTACCGGGACCCCGCGGACCTCCTGGCGCACCTGGCGACCAGCGCCTTCGCCGACACGCCGTAGCAGCCCGGGTTGCGCCTCACACCGCGAGATCCTGCGTCCCGACCACCGACAGGAGTTCCAGCTGCGCGCCGCCCGCGGAACCGGGAGGGGCGGAGAACCACAGCAGCCGTTGCCTGCCGTCCTCGCTGAACAGGTTGTGGCAGTCCAGCTCGATCACCCCGAGGGTGGGGTGCACGATCCGTTTCCGGTCGACCCGGCGAAGCGCCACCTCCCGTTCCTCCCACAGCCGGCGGAACTCCTCACTGTGACGGCGCAGTTGCGTCACGACGTCCGACACGTCCGTCTCCCCGGACCTGCGCGCGGAGACCGCCCGCAGGTCCGCGACGAACGCCCGTGAGTGCTTGCCGGCGTCCTCGGCATTCCTCGGCTGACTGAACGGGCTGGCCTGACGACGAGTGCCTGTCAGGTTCTATCCCCTGTCAAAGCTGCTGAGCCGACTGCGACGATGGGAACGGTGCTTCAATTTCGACGAAACCAGACGGTCGGCGAGGGCGTATAGCAGAACACCGATAGCTGCTCCGCATGTGTTCACAATCACGTCATCAATGTCGACGACGCGTCCAGCTTTCATAAGCCACTGCGTAAATTCAATTGCAATACTCAATGCGCAACTGGCAGAAATTACGCCCATGCCACTAAAGCGCGAGTGCGCGAAACGGCAAGAAATGGCGATTGGGATAAACATAGCGGCATTCGCCACCTGCTCGCGAACATACATGGAGCGCTCTAGGCTACCCATTGTGGAATAGTCAAGGAAGATGCCCCGTCCTGGAATGGCCCAGATCGTGTTATCGCCCGAACCTATGGCCTGATCGGGGGTGATTGTAGCCAGAAGGGTGATGGCGACAAAGAACAGCAATAGGACGCGCGCGCCAAGTTGAAAGCTGTCGCCCTTCGCCTCAAACCTGAGGCCGAGCATACAGAGAAGGAGGCACACCAAGAGCCCGATGATGACATTAACGGGCGTTACATATAGAATCAATTGCCACATACGTGATCCTTCTTCGCGCCCCTTTGCGGCCGGTCGGCTCCCGAGCCGACCGGCCGCAAGATATCACGCGGGCTTTAGTAGCAGAGCCACTTGCTGATGAAGGTGGAGCCACCGGACTGCATGGTCGCCCTCACGCACCACCCCGGGTTCGTCGTGAAGTACTGCGTGGCGCGCGCGTACTTGCCTGCGACGGCGGTCCTGGTGGCGATCCAATCGGGGTCGTACGTGTGGTCATCCGAGTTCTTGAACTGAACACCGAGTTTCACGGTGACGTCGGAACCACTGTGCTTGAAGTATTCAGAGGTGAAATCGCCAGCAACCCCCGAGGGCTTCTTGACGCAGAGCTGACCGTTTGACAGATCTCCGCAGCCGTTGGCAGTGGCGGAGGCGGAAGGCGCAACTATCAGACTGAGCCCTAGCGCGGCTGTAAGGCTAACAAGAATTGAAACTATCTTACGCATCGATTTTCTCCCCCTGGGGTATGCGTGTGATTTCCCGGCGAAACGATCATGAACCTATCAGAAACCTGTGAGCCCGTCGAGTACGCCTAGAACATCTTTCCTCGGTCTGTCCGAATCTCAGCCTCACCTCGATAGGAAGCCTGGGCGGTAAGTGCAACTTTGCCGTTTAATTACTCTTCAGAAGGGGATGTGCTCGGCCGGATAGAGGGCGCGGGCCTTGGGGTCGGTGAACCACCGGTAGACGAAACTCGCACCGATACCGCGCTCCCGAGGCGGCGGCCCGAGGAGGGCCAGCGTGAGCCGGTTCTGCACCAACGTCTCGTGCAGGTCCGTGATGACCTGCGCGGGTGTGGCGGTGAGCCGGTCCAGCAGACCGAGCAGGCCCGGCTCGATGTGGCCGAGCGGACCGTGCGAGGGCGGGGCCGGGTGACCGGCGAGGTGGAAGAGGTGATCACGCTCGTCACTGGTCAGCCGCAGGGCCCGGGCCAGCGCCGTCAGCATCTGGGCCGAGGGCTCGGCGCCCCGGCCGCGCTCCAGCTCGGTGTAGTAGTCGGCCGACGCGCCCGCGAGGGTGGCCACCTCGTCACGCCGCAGGCCCGGCACGCGTCGTCGCGGGCCGACGGGCAGGCCGACCTCGGCGGGACGGATGCGGTCCCGCCGGGACTTGAGGAAGGCCGCGAGCTCGTGAAGGTCCATCCGCCCATCCTTCGTGCCCCGCTCCCGCGGAGCCAGGGGCTGCCGTCCCCAGGGTGAGCGCAGCCCTGGCAACCGTCCGTGCCCGGCCGGAAGCTGGCCTCGACAGGCAGCGGTCGGCGGCGGACGTTGGGGGAGCAGGTCATGACCCCGCGCGGCCCGCCGGATTCCGGCCCGCATCCCCGCACATCACCACGAGGACTGAGGACCATGCCGTTCGCCGACTTCAAGGTCCCCGCAGGAACCCTCACCAGCGAGCAGCAGGAGAAGATCATCACCCGCGTCACCGACCTCTGTGCCGAGATCCACGGCGAGTTCGCCCGCCCGAACACGCTGGTCGTCGTGGAGGAGGTCGCCGACGGCGGCTGGGGCGTCGGCGGGAAGGTACTGACTCCGGCGGCGATCGAGGAGATGGCGCGGTCGGCCGACAGCGTGAGGTGACTTCGCCGGGCGCCTTCTCGCCGGTGTCACGGCCGGCCGGAGACCGCGCCGCACGGGGCGGGGCACCGGACACGACGTCCGGTGCCCCGCGCCGCAACGCCCGCACGAGGAGGTGTGCTACGGCGGCGGACCCTGCGGGCCGTGTCCGGCGATCCGTCAGTGACGGTCCGGCGTCAGGAAGATGGGGTTGGTCAGCGCCGCCATCGGACCGAACATCAGGGCGTCACCCATCGTGTTGCCCTGGCCAGGCGACCCGTTCGCCATCGGGTGACGTACCTCGGCGCGGACGTAGGCGGCCAGCGAAGCCGTCGTACGCCACACCACCGTGCCCTCGCCCGCGGCGTTCACCGACTCCTGATGCATCTGGCCCTCGTCCGTGATGAAGCGGACGGTGCCGTTGGGCACGCCCTTGACGTCCAGCCGGATGTCCACCGGAGCCTCGGCGGGCACCTTCAGCGTCTCGCCGATGCCGGCCTGGCGCGCGCTCCCGCTGGCGGTGAAGGTGAGCTGGACGGCCGAGGACTCGGCGATCCAGCTGTGTCCGGCACGGATGCCGTCCATGACGGCGTCCGTGCTCAGGTCCTCGGCGAGGACGACATTGTGCGGCAGGCCGATCACCTGCGGCTCGCTGTGCGCGTCGCTGTTGCCCATCGCGGGAATCCACCGCCCGCCCGAACGGACGGCCTCGCCGATCTTCTGGTCCCAGGTGCTGATGGCGTGCTCGTCGTCGTACGTCCACGGGCCCGTCCACACCTCGGTGGCGTCGGCGTCGTCGAAGCCGAACTTCCACTGGCTCGCGACGTAGGCGCAGTACATGTGGGCCGGCACCACGAGGCCGCCGCCGCGGCGGACCTTGCGCGCGAAGCGCGGGAACGCGTCGTCACGGTTGCGGTAGCGCCAGTCGATCCAGTCGCCGGGAGGCAGGCCGAGGGCCAGCCAGTGACCGTTGCGGGTGGTCACCTCCTCACCCGTGATGATCAGCAGGTCCGAGTCCGCGTACTCGCCCCAGACCGCGTGCGCGGAGGAGGTGTTGTGGTCGGTGGACACCATGAAGTCCAGACCCGCCGCACGCGCTCCGGTCGCCACCTCCACGGGCTGCCGCTTGCCGTCGGAGTGGACCGTGTGCAGATGGCAGTCCCCGCGGTACCAGGCACGGCCGCGGCCCCTGGCGCGCTGCGGAGGGTAGTTGCGCGGGGCGGCGGGACCGTCGGCGCCGTACGTCAGGGTGATCTGGACCTGGTAGTTCAGGCCCTGCGGTGCCACCTGGTAGGGGCCGAGCACGACGTGCCAGGTGCCCTGCCTGACGGGTCCCGGAAGGTATCCCGGCGTGGCCTCGCTGTTGCTGATCTCGAACGAGGTCCGGGCGCCGCCGGACCAGCCGCGGAAGCCGCGGCCGCCGAGCGCGATGCCGCGCTCGTCGAAGATGCCGACGTCACAGGAGTTGCCCGGCGTACCGGAGGGGACGGCCGGCTTGTCGTAGGAGTACGACACGGCGATCTTCTGCACGCCCTTCGGCACCTCGACCGGCAGGTGGACGAAGTCGGCGACGCCGGTGTCCAGATACCCGCTGATGGTCCGGGTCACCTCGCCCGACTGGGGCGGGTTGCCCTGCACCGCGGCTCCCGCACTCGGCGCGAAGGAGACCGACTCAAGGGTCAGCGCGGCGGCACCGGCGGCGGCCGCGGTCAGGAAACGGCGCCGGCCGGGCGCGCTCGACGCGTCGTCGGTGCGGTCGACGTGGAGAACGTCGACTTCGTGTTCGCAATGTCCGTCAAGACACATGTGCCCTCATCGTGGTGCGTGGTCGCTACATGGATGCGCGCCGACTGTCCAGGGGCGTGGTGAACGCAGGGTGAGCGATGAGCGGCCGATCGGGCAATTGCCGTGAGAACATGTGCGTTCTTGGGGCAGCTTGGTGACAGTGGTGCACCATGTGCCCGGTGGTGGCGGGGGCGGGATTCGAACCGCGCGACCTCTGGGTTATGAGCCCAGCGAGCTACCTAACTGCTCCACCCCGCTTCGGTCGTCCCAGGTTACGGGCGGGCGTGCGCGGCGGGCACCTGATTTATCGCCAGGCCGACTGCCCGCCGTCCGGGAAGCGGTCTGTCATCCATGGGGAGACGCGGCGCGGGGGCGCTCCACCGGGGAAGCTCGCCCACGCCCGCGGTGGTGTCCGCGTCGGCACGGTCACCTCCCCGTGCTAGAAAGGGTCCCGGAATGACTCGGATGACTCTTCGCCCGCACCAGGCCGAGGCCGTGGACGCCGTGCTGCGGAACCTCTCCGAGCGGCCCGGTACGGGTGTGCCGCCCGAGGGTCTGCGCACCCAGGTGATCGCCGCGACCGGGTCCGGGAAGACCCTGATCGGTGTGGAGGCGGCGAACCGTCTGTCCGCGCGCCGGGTGCTGGTACTGGTGCCGACGCTGGATCTGCTGCTGCAGTCGGCTGCCGCCTGGCGGGCAGGTGGCCGTCAAGGCGCGATGATCGGTGTGTGCTCCCTGCGGGCCGCGGACGGCCAGGGCCTGCCGTGCACCACCGACCCGGACGACCTCATCGCATGGACCGAGGGCCCCGAGACGGTCACGGTGTTCGCGACGTACGCGTCGGTCGGCATGGGCACCCTCCAGCGCGCGCACGCCGCGGGCCTGCCGGTGTGGAGCCTGATGGTCGTGGACGAGGCCCACCGGGTCAGCGGTGACGGTCTCAAGCCGTGGGCGGCCGTCCACGAACAGGCGCAGATCCCCGCCGTACGGCGCCTGTACATGACCGCGACCGCCCGGGTCTGGGAGGCCGACGGCGAACGCCCGCGACCGGTCGCCTCGATGGACGCCGACTCCGAGGTCTTCGGCCCGGTCGCGTACGAGTTGAAGCTCTCGGAGGCGATCAGGCTCGGCCTGGTCGCGCCGTACCAGGTGCTGTGCCTCGACATCCGTGATCCCGGTCTGTACGCGGCGATGGCGACCGGGGCGAACGGTTCCGACGCCGTGCGCGGCGCGCGCCTGGCGGCCGTGCAGACCGGGCTCATGCGCGCGGCCGTCGAGGAGCGGTTCCGCCGGGTCCTGTCCTTCCACAGCCGTGTCGGAGAGGCGCAGGCGATGGCGGCCGCGGTCCCGGTCACGGCGGCCCGCCTCGCCGACGACGACCCGGTCGCCTTCCCGCCGGCGGCGCAGGTGTGGGCCCGGTGGCTCTGCGGCGAGCACGCACCCGCCCACCGCCGCCAGGTCCTCGACGAGTTCGCCTCCGACTTCCTCGGCGGACCGGACCCGGAGACCAGGGGGGTCCGCGCCGGACTGCGGGTGCTGTCCTCGGTCCGGGTGCTGGGTGAAGGCGTGGACACGGCCGAGTGCGACGCGGTCCTGTTCGCGGACGCGCGCGGCTCGATGGTGGACATCGTGCAGATGGTGGGCCGCGCTCTGCGCATGAGGCCGGGCGTCGGAAAACTCGCCACCCTGATCGTCCCGGTGTTCCTCCGCGAGGACGAGGACGCCGACGAACTGCTCACCTCGGATGCGTACGGCAACCTCAGCAAGATCCTCGGTGCGCTCCGCGCCCACGACTCGGACACGATCGAGGCACTTGCCGACCCGCGCCTCCGCAATGCCCTCCCGGCGGACGGCACCGGCCGGAGCGGTGCCGCCGACGGCCGAGGAGAGGACCGTGTCGGCGTGGAGGCCGCCGGGATCATCAAGTTCAGCGAGGAACGCGACCCGGCCGCTCTCGCGCGGTTCGTGCGGCTCCGGGTGATCGACCCCGAGGGGACGTACTGGCTGCGCGGGATCGAGGCGGCCACGCGCTGGCTGCGCGACACCGGAAGCACCGAACTGCGCGTGCCCTACACCTACGTGACCCCCGGCGACTGGTCGGGCGCCGGGCGCCATCCCCTCGGGGTGTGGGTGGCCGACCAGCGCCGTTCCTACGCGGCGGGGACGCTCGAAGCCTCCCGGGTACGGCAGTTGGAGACGCTCGGCATGGTGTGGTCGGTGCAGGCGTCTGCCTGGGAAGCCGGCCTCGGCGTCGCCCGCGCCTACGTGGAGGCACACGGGCACCTGCTCCCGCCCACCACGGCCGTGTTCGGCGGCGACAACTTCCCCATCGGGGTGTGGCTCAAGAACCAACGCGCGGCGGCCCGTAGAGCCGGCGACAACGCACGGCGACGAGAAGCCGGGGAGACCGTCCCCTACGCCGGAGAACTGACAGCGGCCCGTACGGAGGCCCTGGCCGACCTCGACCCGGGCTGGTGCCCGGTGTGGGACATCAGCTGGCAACGGGCCTACCGGCTGGTCCTCGCCCACCGCAAGGCCGGCGGCAGCCTGTCGACCGGGCCCGGTGAACTCGTCGTGCAGGGAGAGGACTTGGGCCTCTGGGCCGTCGGGCAGCGCGCCGCGTGGGACAGACTCATGCCCGCACAGCGGTGGCTGCTGGAGTCGGTCGGGATCGAAGAACCCGCGGACGACAGCGCACCGGCACCGGGCGCCCCGCGATCGCAGGACGCCCGATGGACGGCCAACCTCGCCGCCGCCCGCCAGTTCCACGCCCGCGAGGGACACCTTCAGGTGCCGCGCCGGCATGTCGAGATCACCGCACACGGCGTCGGCGACGGCGACCGCTCGGCGGTCAAACTCGGAGCCTGGCTCGACAACACCCGCCGCCGCGCCGCGAAACTGAGCGACGAACGACGCGACGCCCTCGACGCCCTGGGGATGCGCTGGTAGCGCAGAAGCCCACCATCAGCGACCCCGCCCTCTGGCCTGCAGGGGCCGAGGGTCACGCCTCAACGCGCGTGCACGCGGCGCGACACCGGCTCCGGTGAGCCGGACTGCTCGGTGGCCTTGGTCAGTTGGAGGGGAGTGAGGTTCAGCAGCCGCAGCAGTGCGGCGGTCTGCTGTGCGTCACCGGTCCAGACGTTTCGCTCCTCCGCCCGCTCGTACTGGGCTACGTCCATGGAGATGGAGCCGGCCAGCTTGGCCGTGGTGAACTGCCGTGCCAGACGGTGTTCCGTGAGCGTGCGGGGCTCGTCGATGCCCATCAGGTCCGCGGTACGGCACCACAGGACGTCCGCGAGGGCGAACAGCTCCTGCTCCGTGGGGCTGTTCTCGCCGAACTCCCACGCGTGGACCTGCGAGATGTCGACGCGGACCCCGACCGCCTTCAACTGTTCCACCATCTGCTGAGGTGACATCCCCAGGCCCTGTCTGGCCGACTGCGCGGCGGCGGGCGAGAACGGGGGTCGGTTCACGGGGCGGCCTCTCTTGGTGCCAAGCGGTGCGGACCTGCGCCGGTGAATTCCTGCAGCTGCGGTGTCGGTCCGGGAGTGCGCGAGGGTGGGGGACCCCGGTACGGGCGCCTCGCGTGATCATGCTGCCGGACAGAGTGTGTCTGCCACGTACCTCCACTGGCGACACATGCACCACACATATGCACGACCGACCCCCACGCCTGCCCTCCCGACCGTCACAACCCCCGGTCCCGATGGCCTCGCGGGGCACACTCTCCATGATCAACAGGGCAGAACGAGCCTGCTCACCTGCCCGGGCGGCCGTCGGCCCTCGTGCGACGTGGGACAGGCGGAGCGGCGACCGCTGGTGCACCTCTTCGGGAGAGCAGTCGAAGTCAGCGGGTCACGGATGGAACCGCCACCGGCCCTCGGTGACGACGTCGACCTTGCCGTCCCGGACGCGCACGGCCGTCTCGTCGTCGATGAAGTAGATCGGGAAGTCCGCCCGTTCCGTGATGCGATCGGCCCATGCGTCGTCCCGTTCGGGGAAGTCGGGCGAGTACAGATGGGGCTTGAGGTACCAGTCGAAGAGGCCGAACGGCGGTTCCACCGAGGTCGCGCCGAGCACCCGGAGGTCCTTGGCGTCCCCGATGACGTCGGCGGAGTGGCCGGTGAGGTTACGGCTGAAGATCATCGATCCGGCGCTGACGCCCACGTACACCCGGTCCCGCAGCGCCTCCAGGAAGCCGTCGGCCAGGCCGTTGCCGGTGATGCTGCGCGCGAGGTGGTAGTGGTTGCCGCCCTCGACGTAGACGACGTCGGCGTGGAGCAGCCGGTCGATCACCATCTGCCGGGGCAGGCCGTTCAGCTCCAGGACGTCGAACTCCCGCCAGCCGAGACCGTGCAGCCGGTTCATGTCCGCGACGACCCACCCGTGGTCCCCGGGCTCGGCGACCGACGCCGTCGGAACGAACACGACGTTCGCCGATCCGAACGGCTTGCCCAGCATGTCCCGCAGCGCGTCCCGGAGCGTCTCGTTGCGCAGGCCACTCGCCGTCAACAGAAGGTTCATCGCACGACCCAAGCACGACTGACGGGCCCGTGCAACGAAGACGCGATCACCACGCCGTTGCCCGCCGGCCGGTGCGGGCCTCAGCTCACAGAGCTGACCCCGGCCGGCGGACGACACACCCCACAGGTCCGGCTCACAGGAAGCGGCGGAACGGTGTGACCGCGGCCTCCTTGACGCGCTGCAGCACCGCCCGGCGCCTCCAGCGCGAGAGGTCCATCTCCGTACTGCGCTCCAGGTCCGCGTCGTAGTCGCGGTCGAGTGTGGCGGTGAACTCCTCGTCCAGGACGGCGAGCATCACCTCTTCGTCGTGGTCCATCGACCTGCGGTTGAAGTTCGTGGACCCGATGAGGGAGGCGACCGAGTCCACGGTGATGATCTTGGCGTGCATCATGGTCGGCTGGTACTGGCGGATGTGCACACCCGCCTGCAACAGCCGCGTGTAGTGGTGCTGACCGGCGAGCTGGCAGGCGCGCTGGTCGGTGTGCGGCCCCGGCAGCAGGATCTCGACCCGCACACCGCGGCGCGCGGTCTCGCACAGCAGGTCGATGAAGTAGGTGTCGGGGGCGAAGTAGGCGGTGGCCAGCCGGAAGCGTTCCTCCGCGGACGTGAGCATGACCCGGATGAGGGTCTGCATGTCCTGCCAGCCGATGCTCGCGGAGCCCCGCACGACCTGGACCACCGACGAACCGGTCTGCTCGTGCTCCGTGAAGAGGTCGCGGTCGTCGAAGAGTTCGTCGTGGCACTCGGCCCAGTTCTGCGCGAAGGCCGCCGCGACACCGTCCACGGCCGGACCGCGCACCTGGACGTGGGTGTCGCGCCACTCACCGGGGCCGCCTGCGTCGCCGCACCACTCCTCCGCGATGCCGACGCCGCCGGTGAAGGCGGTGTGCTCGTCGACGATGAGGGCCTTGCGGTGGCAGCGGTGGTTCTGCTTGAACGGCGACAGCCACACGGGCTTGCGGAACCAGGCCACCTGCACGCCCGCGTCCTTCATGAGGTCGAGCAGGTGCCCCTCGATCTCCTTGGCACCGAAACCGTCCAGCAGCAGGCGCACCCGTACCCCCGCGCGGGCGCGCTCGGCCAGAGCGGCGGCGAAGTCGTGCGCGATGCGGCCCCGCCAGTACACGAACGTCATCAAGTCGATGGTGTGCCGAGCCGAACGGATCGCCCCGAGCATCGCCGGGAAGATCTCATCACCGTTGCGCAGACGCACCAGTTCGTTGCCTTCGGTGGCGGCCACCCCGATCAGCCGCTCCAGACGGCGGCGCAGGCGTTGCTTGCGCGCCTCGGTGTCACCGGACGTCGCCTCGCGAACCGGAGACGCCTGTGCATCGTCGACTATCACGCCGAATCCCCCCACTGAGCCATGAATAGGAACCTCGCGGGCTCCGGTACGAGCCCGAACAACCGGATGCCCCGTCGGCACCGCCCCACTCCAGCGAGCTGACCAGGCCGCGGCCGCGGCCTGGTCAGGGCGCCGGGCGGCACTAGGGCGTGTATCGAAAGTGGATCTCGGGCTGTGAATGACCGCCGTTCAGAAGGGTCTGTGACCTCTCCCGCCGGTGGCAGCGGAACGGAATCCGGTAGCGGATCCCTACCCGGCTCCAATCCCTGTCCGAGCCGAACGAAGGGGGCGATCACATGGGACCTGAGCGTCGACTCCACGGTCTGCCGCGCGCACCAGCACGCGCCGGGGCCGGAGCCCGAAGGCAGGGCGGCCTGCAGAAGGAACCACCGGACGGTGTCTTCGCCGAGCCGGAAACCACGGACTGTCGATCGTGATCACGGTCGGGCAACGCGGGGACTCACCGCAGTGCGACCCCGTTCTGGAGAAAGTCCGCGTGCCCCGCCTCAAGAAGCACCGCGCTGTCGCCACGCGATACGACAGGCCGGCGGTCCGCTACCCGGCGACCGTCCTGATCAACGAGTGGCTGTGATCGGCACCCGTCGCTAGTGCTCTGACCGGATTGCTTCGCCTGGTTGGCCGCCGTAGCGGTTGGATGCGCGGTGACGTCCGTTCCGACCGCTGGAGGTGCGGTGGCTGAGCCTGTCCGTGTGCGCAGACTGACCGATCAGGAGGGGCAGAAGCTGCAGCAGATCGTGCGCCGGGCAGCACCCACTCGGTGCGCTACCGGCGGGCGATGATGCTGCTGGCCTCAGCCGGCGGGAACCGGGTGCCGGTGATCGCCCAGCTGGTGCAGGCTGACGAAGACACCGTCCGCGATGTCATCCACCGCTTCAACGAGATCGGCCTGGCGTGCCTGGACCCTCGCTGGGCGGGAGGCCGTCCCCGCCTGCTCACCCCTGACGACGACTTTGTCGTCCGGACGGCCACCACGCGCCCCGCCAAGCTCGGCCAGCCCATCACTCGCTGGTGCGCAAACTCGTCGCCTACCTGCGGAAAGTCCACGGCCGGGTGATCCACATCAGCCGCGAGACCTTACGCACCCTGCTCGCCCGCCGCGGGGTCACCTTCCAGCGCACCAAGACCTGGAAGAAATCCCCCGACCCGGACCGTGAGGTGAAACTGGACCGGATCGAGGAGGTCCTGGACCGTTTCCCGGCCCGAGTTTTCGCCTTCGACGAGTTCGGCCCGCTCGGCATCCGGCCCACCGCGGGCTCGGGCCGGGCCGAGCGGAAACATCCCGACCGTTTGCCGGCCACCTACCACCGCACTCACGGAGTCCTGTACTTCCACGGCTCCTACTCGCTCGGCGACGACCGCTTGTGGGGTGTCAACCACCGCAGCAAGGGTGCCGCGAACACGCTGGCCGCGCTGAAATCGATCCGAGCCGCCCGGCCCGACGACGCACCGATCTACGTGATCATGGACAACCTGTCCGCCCACAAAGGCGCCGACATCCGTCGCTGGGCGAAGAAGCACAAGGTCGAACTGTGCTTCACCCCAACCTATGCCTCGTGGGCCAACCCCATCGGAGCCCACTTCGGACCGCTGAGGCAGTTCACCATCGCCAACTCACACCATCCCAACCACACCGTGCAGACCCGGGTCCTGCACGCCTACCTGCGTTGGCGCAACGCCACCGCCCGCCACCGCGACGTCCCGGCCGCAGAACGCAGGGAACGCGCCCGCATACGAAGCGAGAAGGGCATCCGCCGAGGCGGACGCCCGTTCATGACGGCAGCCTGACCGAGACTCCGGAGGTTCAGATCATCAGCGCCGCGTGCAGCGCGCTGAAGCTCTCACGAAGCTCCAACGTGGCGATCGGATCGATCTCCATCTGCAAATGGCACACGTCGTCATCGCCGTTGGGAGTCAGACGCACGAAAAGGGCGAAACCGTCCCCGACTGGCTCCGCCCTCAACGCCAGCGGATTGTTCCGACCGGGAGTCACCGCCGCCGAAAAGCGTCCACCCGATGGCGCGTTGAGGTGAGAGAGCATGCGGGCCACGAAGTCCACGACCTCCGTAGCGCTGAGATCCGTCGTGAAGTCAGCTGTCAGACAGGAGGACCAATCTGCGGTGATCTGCCAGCTGTCTGCACGGGTCTGAGCCAGTTCCAGCCACACATCATCGTTGCCGAGGCGTATCCGCGGCTCTTCCATCATCGCCCTCCGACATCCCTCGTCTGGACTCGAGATCGTTTGGGCCGGATCTCCGTCATCGGAAGTCTCCACCTGCCATCCACCTGCACGCGAACCCGGCGAACCCTCCCGGTCAGAGCACTAGGGCCTGTTGCGAAAGTGGATCAAGCTTATAGATGATCATGGTTCGTGGGACGTGGTGATCTGACGAACGGCCAGTGGGAGCGTCTGGAGCGGTTGCTGCCTATGGGCAAGAAGCCGGGCCGCCCGAGGACCTGGACGCACCGGCAGCTGATCGACGGCATACGTCGGCGGACCCGGACTGGCGCGCCATGGCGCGACCTGCCGGAACGGTACGGGCCGTGGGACCGGGCCTACGACCTGTTCCGACGCTGGCAGCGTGACGGCACCTGGAAGCGGATCTTCGAGCGACTTCAGGCCGAGGCTGATGCAAAGGGCCTGATCGTGTGGGATGTGAGCGTGGATTCCACCATCGCCCGCGCTCATCAGCACGCCGCTGGAGCGCGTAAAAAGGGGATCTCCAAAAGGAACTTCCGGGTGGCATCGACACCGAGCCCGATGACCACGGCCTCGGGCGCTCGCGCGGCGGACTGACCACCAAGCTGCACCTGGCGGTCGAGCAGGGACAGAAGCCGCTGTCCCTGCTCGTCACCGGCGGTCAGCGGCACGACAGTCCTCAGTTCCCGCCGGTCCTCGATGGCATCCGGGTACCGCGAACCGGGCCGGGCAGACCTCGCACGAAGCCCGACAAGGTTCGCGCGGACAGGGCGTACGGCTCCCGCGCGAACCGCGCCTATCTGCGTCGACGTGGTGTGAAGTGCACCATCCCGGAGAAGGTGGACCAGGCACGCAACCGTCGAAAGCTCGGCTCCCGGGGCGGCCGCCCGCCCAAGTTCGACGAGGACGACTGCAAGCAACGGCACGCGGTCGAGTGCGGGATCAACCGCCTGAAGCGGCACCGCGCAGTGGCGACAAGGTACGACAAGCTCGCCGTTCGCTACGAAGCAACGGCGTTGGTCGCAGTCATCGGCGAATGGCTATGACATGCAGGCCTACGGCAGGTCCGACGCCGACGGCTCGGTCAGTGACTTGTACATGTGCACGTCCTCGTGCCCGCCGGGGATGCCCAGGGTCCGGCCGGTCTCGACATAGCCGTGGCGTTGGTAGAACTCAGGGGCCTGAAAGGTAAAGGAGGAGACAGTAACGCGATCGCAGCCACGTCGCAGTACTTCCTCCTCTGCGGCGCGGAGGATCTTGCTGCCCCAGCCGTCCTTGCGGCTGTCCTCGCGTACCCACAGCAACGCGATCCCACACAGACCGCCCCAAGTCCATGCAGCCAGCCCGCCGATCAGCTCACCCGCCTCGTCGGTGACCTTGACCGACAGCGTGCCCTGCTCGGCCACACCCGTGGCCGCAGCGTTGAACGCGGTGAGCCCCTCGTCGAGCTTCTTGTTGAGGTCGGTGTCACGTTCACCAACTGTCAGTGTCGGGCCGTTTCCGTGATCATTCGCCATGGCGGGGAGTATGTCAGTCCGCCTGACCCCGCAGCACGCGACTACTTACAACCTTGATCCATTTTCGCAACATGCCCTAGAGCTCATGGTCCCGGGCCAGCTCTTCCCAGCGAATGCCGCGCAGCACAAGGCCGGCGTCCTTGCCCGGCGGGACGTCCAAGCCGGTCTGGAACCAGACCACGGTGAGAGCGGAACGGTGCAGCACCGGGTCGAGTTCAGGGGCGACCGCTGTCGAGCGGAAGGCGCCGAGGCAGGCCACGGAAGGCAGCACCTCAACGGGGCCGAAGGCGCCGGCGGTCTGGTCCGGGTACTCGCGGGAGGGGGGAATCACATGGGCCGGCGTCGAGGGGAACGCACGTTCAGCCTGCTGCTGGAGACTCCTGACCTTCATGTCATTGATGGGCTTGCACGGGTAGCCCTCCAGCATCCCTCCGTAGGTCGAGGACATTCGCAGCTCGGTCAGCTCGATCGAACGTCCGGACGAGAGGGCAATGCGGCTCAGCGACATGCCGACACCCTATGGGCAAGATTCACTAGCGCGGCGAACGGCAGGGCGCGCAGGCCCCAGGTGACGGCGGCGGTGACCAGGAGGAACTGCACGGACAGGATCCGCCCGCCGGGCCAGGAGCGGGCCTGCTCGGCACCGTCCAGGGCGTATGCCTCGTCGCAGAGGGCGAAGGTGCTGTACGCCTTGTCGAGGCGTCCCGGGGACGCCGCCACCGTGCCTGTTCCGCCGTCTGTACGGCCGCCCCGACTACTTCATCCGCGTCGCCGTCGCCGACCACGCCGCCTACGAGGCCTTCCTCACCGGCAGGCTCAGCGGCCTGCCCGCCGTCCTGCGCCTCACCTCCCACCTCACGATGAAGAAGATCAAGGCGGAGGACTGAGGCGGTCAGGCGCCCGGCTTCCGTTCGAGGCCGAGCGTGATGTGCGGGTGGAGCGCGCGCAGGAAATCGGGGGCGTCGAAGGCCTCGCCGGCGGTGACGACGCCTGCGGTCCTGGTGCGGCCGGCCAGGACGCGTTCCAGGGCCTCGGCGACGAGCGGTGCGGTGACGGCGTAGATGTCCTGGCCGCGGGCCGTGACCCGGCGTTCGTCCGTGCCGGAGCGGACGATCACGTCGACGAGGAACGTCTGGTCCGAGCGTCCGCTCGCGTCGGCGGCGGTCGGCGCCGGTGTGTGCGCAGCGGCGACGTCGTGAGCCGCCTCGGTGTTCATGTAGGTGGTCACGTCGGGGATGGAGAGGTGCTGGGTGACGGTGACGACGTCCGCCATCGTGAACTCCCCGATCACCGCCCGAGGGCCCGTCGGTTCCGGGAACGCCCACTCCAGGGCGGGCGCGGCGTCGGTGCGGTGCTCCCAGCGTCCGCCGCTGTAGCGCAGCCGGCGGGCACCGCGCCGCTCGCGGGAGACCGCACCGGAGAGCCGGGTGCCGGCGGTGGGGTGCCAACTGCTGAGCGCGTACGCGATGTGAGCCTCGTCCGCCTCGGTCCAGTCGCCCATCGCCGCGGTGGTCAGCAGGTCACCGAGGCCGCCGAAGAAGGCCATCGCCGGAACGATCAACGCGTCCGCCTGCCGCGCCCGTTCACGGTACTGGTCGAAGGTGTCGAGGTTGGCCTCCAGTTCGGCGGCGACGTCCAGATAGGGGATGCGCGCGCGGAGCGCGGCGTCGATCACCGGGCCGGTGGTCGAGGCGAACGGACCGGCGCAGTTGACGACCGCCACCGTGCCGGCCAGGGCCCGGTCCAGGGAGGCCGGGTCGTCGACCGACGCCACCCGGCCTTCCAACCGGTGCTCGTCGGTCAGCTCCTTCACGCGCCGCGCGTCGCGTCCGGACGGCACCGGAACGAACCCGCGCGCGGCCAACTCCGCGACCACGAACCGCCCGGTGTGACCGTACGCACCGAACACGGCCACCGGCCGACCTGCCCCCATGAGACTCTCCCGTGTGCTGGAACGCCCTCCGCGCCGCCGATCCGGCGCGCCCCGACCCGCACCATCCTGTCCTCGGGCGGTCCCCAGCGTGAGCGTCGGAAACGACGTGCCCCGTACAGTTTCGGACATGCCCGCTGTCGCGCTGGCCGTCACCGACGGCATGCTCCACTACGAACTCTCCGTGGCCACCGAGGTCTTCGGAGCCGACGTGACCCACATCGTGGACCCCTGGTATGACTTCTTCCTCTGCGGGAGCGGCCCGGTCCAGGTCGGCCGCTTCCGCGTGGAGCCCGATCGCGGTCTCGACCACCTCGCGCACGCCGACACGGTGATCGTGCCCGGCTGGGCCGACACCGGTAGCGAACCGCCCGCCGACCTGGTCGAGGCGGTGCGTGCGGCCCACGCGGCCGGCGCCCGGGTCGCTTCGCTGTGCACGGGCGCCTTCGTCCTGGGCGCGGCGGGACTGCTCGACGGCCGGCGCGCCACCACGCACTGGGCCCACACGCAGGACCTGGCCAGGCGCCACCCGGCGGCCCGTGTCGATCCGGACGTCCTCTACGTCGACAACGGCGACGTCCTCACCGCCGCAGGCAAGGCCGCCGCCATGGACCTGTGCCTGCACCTGGTCCGCCTCGACCACGGCTCGGCCGTCGCCAACAAGATCGCCCGGCGTCTGGTCGTCCCGCCCCACCGCGAGGGCGGCCAGGCCCAGTTCATCGCCACCCCCGTCCCCGCGCCGGACAACCACCCCCTGGACGAACTCTTCCCCTGGACGCTGGAACGGCTCCACCAGCCGCTCTCCGTGGAGGACCTGGCTCGCCAGGCCAGGATGAGCACCCGCCACCTCGGCCGTCACTTCAAGCACCTCACCGGCACCACGCCCCTGCGGTGGCTGCACACGCAGCGCATCCGTCGCGCCCAGGAACTGCTGGAGACCACGGACGCCACCGTGGACACCATCGCCGTGGCCGTCGGCATGGGTACCGCCACCACCCTGCGCCGCCACTTCCACCGCAGTGTCGGCGTTCCACCGGACACCTACCGGCGTACCTTCCGCGCCTGAAGGAGCCGCGCCGAGCCCGTCGCCGGAGCCACGGATCACCCGCAGCCCCCGGCGCGGGCGCACCGTCCGACCCGCGGCGGTGAGCGCGGGTGCACCCGCCGCCGCGGTCATCCGGCAGCCGGGAGGGGCGCGTTCGGGCGGGGCCCGGGGCGGCCGGTCGTCCGCCGAGTGCCCTGCCGTCATGAACGGCAGGGCTGAGTCGACGTATCGGGGGTATCCGGATCAGGTCCGGACGCGGAGCCTTGGAACGGGAGTGCCGCGACCGGCGCGACGGAACGCGTCAAGCACCCGGTCGGCAGCCCCCCGTGGGCGCGGGACCGGAGTCGGCTCGGGAAGCCGGGTGACCGTCGCTGACCACACTCGTCCCCGACGAAGAAGGATCGCGCCGTGGAAGGTTCGTCGCTCCGGGCAGTGGGCTGGGCCTGCTCGCTGCCCCTGGACAGCGAAGTGAAGGCGGCCCGCGACTGGGCACGTGAGCACCTGGAGGCCCGGGGCTGGACCAGCGCCGCGCCGGACACGGTGGACTCGGTGCTGCTCACCATCTCCGAGCTGGTGACCAACGCGCACCGGCACGCCCACAGCAGCGCCCAGCTGGTGATGGCCTGTGACGACCATTGCCTGCATGTCTCCGTGCACGACAAGTCCGCCGTCCTGCCGGTCCGTCGAGAGGCCGGCGAGGAGAGTCTCGGCGGGCGTGGCATGTTCCTGGTCGACGCCGTGGCCGACACCTGGGAGGCCCATCCCTGTCGTCACGGCAAGTCGGTCAGCGCGTGCTTCCGCGTGCCGGAGACGGACACGGGCGCCGGCGACTAGCGCGGCACCGGCCCGCGTGCGCGCACGCCCGGCGTGGTCACTCCGGACGGCGGCGGGCCAGCAGCGTCGAGTCCTCGACGGCGATCTCCGCGCCCTCGCGGACCAGCGTGCGGGGCCGCTGCTGTGCCGCGAGCACCTCGAAGCCGTCCGGCAGCCCCGCCACCAGTTCCTCGGCCAGGAACATGGCCCGCAGGTGCATCTCGCTGAGCGGGGTGTGATGTGCCGTGGGGGAGTGGCCGACCACGAGGAGATGCCCGCCGGGAGCGACGGCTTCGGCGAGCTGCCCCACCACGTCCACCATCGCGCCGTTCGGCGGGTGCAGGTAGTGCGTGGTCACCAGGTCGTAGGTCCGTCCGCCCGCCGCGAAGGCCCGCGCGTCGGTGCGCCACCAGTCGGTGCGCTCGGCCACACCGGCCTCCTCGGCGTGCCGGGCGGCCCGCGCGAGACCCGCCGCCGAGAAGTCCGCGCCGGTGACGGTCCACCCCTGACGCGCCAGCCAGATCACGTCACCGCCCTCACCGCAGCCGACGTCGAGCGCGCGTCCGGGACGCAGCTTCTCGGCCACGGCGACGAGCTGCGGGTTGGGCGTTCCGCGCCAGACGGACTCCTTGCCGGCGTACCGTGCGTCCCAGCCCGCCGGTTCGAACATCGCGGCCTGCTGATCGGCCGCTGCGGTCTTCTCCGTGCCCACGAGGCGTCGTCCTTCCTGCTTCCCAGGGGTCGGTGCGCCGGTCGGTTCCGGACCGGGCACCCGGACCGGAATCCTGCCCAGCGACATCGGGAACGGCCAGAAACGTTGCCGGGTCGGCAAAAGCGCGGTCCCGGCGGCCACCACCCGCGTCACACCAGGCCCGCCGTCCGCCCCGGTCATGCGGCGTCGATGCCCAGCTCGGTGTCCGGCCGGCAGGTCCGGCAGGCGGTGAAGCCTCGGGGGTCGTTGATGAGTACATGGCGGGCGAGGTCGGCGTCGATGGGCTTGCTGCCCGTGAACCCCTTGCCGCAGCCGCTGGTGTGGATGGGCGCGGGTTTCGTGGCACTGGCGGGGCGCTCGACGATGAAGCGGGTCGGCCGGCGCCCGCCGGCCTCACGACGAACCGGGGCCGGGGGCCGCCTGGCTGCGGACGGCGATGACGGCGATGACGGCGATGACGGGGATGGCGGCGGTGGCGGCGCGAATGCGGCAGAGGGGGCGGATGTCGCCGCGGGTGCAGGCGTGGCGCGACGGGTGCGGTCGGCGTCGGAGATCGCGGCGAGGACCGCGCTGCGCTGGAGGCGCAGGTAGGTGGCGACGGTGTCGGTGTCGGCGATCTGCTGGTCGAGGTGCGCCAGGATCGCGCGCAGGCGCGGCGGATCCGGAGGCAACTCGTTCATGCGTTCGATTCTAAGGCCTGCGTTCCGTACCTGAACCAGGGCGGTCACCTGCGGTCCTGTGACACCGGACCCTGGGCGCGGTGCTGCCGCGGTCCCGCCGGGGCGCGAGGCGACGCGGCGGCCGGGATCCGGTGCGGAACCGGGGCCGCCGGGCAGGTGCTGGGCCCGCGGCTCCGGCCCGCCGCCGCGCTCTCGCGCAGGCGCGGTCGCCACGCCATACTCACCGGCATGAATTCCGTCAGTGGTGGTGAAGAGAGGCCGCCGGAGCCGGTCACGGCACCCGGTGGATCGCTGCCGCGCCTTGTCCAGCGCGAGCAGAGCGGGGCCTGGGTGGTGGCCGTCGTCGGCGCGTTCGACCTGACCTCGACGCCCGCCCTGGCGGCGGCACTGGAGGCCGGGGCCCGCTCGCACGCGCGCGTGGTGCTGGACGCAACCGGCCTGACCTTCGCGGATTCGACCGTGCTCAACCTGCTGCTGCACGTCCACCGCACGACCGTGCTGCGGGTGGCCGCTCCTCCGCCGCAACTGGCGAGGGTGCTGGAGCTGACGGGAGCGGACGCCGTCCTGGACGTCCGGCCGACGCTGGAGGAGGCACTGGCCGACTGACCGGCGCGCCGGGCCCCGCCGGGCAGGCGTCCTCGCGCGTGCGGGCGGCTACGGCTCCTGACCGGCGGTCGGTCTCGGCCGGGAGGAGGCCGCGGGACGTTCCGAGGGTCCGGCCGCGGTCATGTCGAGCAGCAGCAGGGCGTCGTGGTCGGGGCTGCCGGGCTCGGCGGTGTAGACGCCGATGCGCTGACCGGGGGTGCCTTCCACGTCCAGGGACTGCGAGGTCAGGGTGAGGGCGCCGACCTGGGGGTGGCGGAAGGTCTTCTGCGCGGGCTTGTGCCGGGTCACGTCGTAGCGCTCCCAGAGGCCGGCGAAGTCGGGGCTCTTGAGGAGCAGCTCGCCGACGAGGTTGGTTAGGTCGGGAGCGTCGGGGGCGGTTCCGGCGACGGCGCGCAGGCGGGCGACGCACGCGGCGATCTGCCGGTCCCAGTCGCCGAACAGGTCGCGGGCCTTGGGGTGCAGGAACATGTAGCGGGCCAGGTTGCGGTGCTTGGGCGGCCAGTCGTCCAGACCCGCGTACAGGGCGAGCCCCGAGGGGTTGCAGGCCAGTACGTCCATGCTGCGGCTGATGGCCTGGGCCGGGTACGGGCGCAGGGATTCGAGGAGCAGTCCGAGGTGCGGGCGTACCGTGCGGGCGGGAGCGGGCGGCGGCTCGGGAGCGTACCGGGCCGCGCGGGCGGCGAGTTCGCGCAGGTGCTGGTGTTCCTGGTCGTCCATGCGCAGGGCGCGGGCGAGGGAGTCCAGGACGGCGGGGCTGGGCCGGGTCTCCTTGCCGCGTTCGAGGCGTACGTAGTAGTCGATGCTGATCCCGGCGAGCGTGGCCAGCTCCTCGCGGCGCAGCCCGGGGGTGCGGCGGATGCCGGTGCCGACGGTGAGCCCGACGTGCTCGGGGCCGGTCTGGGTGCGGCGGGCCCGCAGGAACCGGCCCAGCTCGGCGCCCTCGCTGTGTGCGCTCTCGGATGCCATGCCACCAGTCTCACCCGCCGGGCCCGCGCGGCGCCGCCGGGTGGGGGGCCCTGTCATTACCCCTGAAGAACCCGACCTGCCACGAGCGAGCGATCCGGCCGAAGGTTGGAGGAGAAGAGAAGAACAGGCGGCACCACGGATGGGAAGAGAGCGCGATGCGGTACATCAAACTGCGTGACCTGGAGGTTTCCCGGATCGGTCTGGGCGCGATGGGCATGTCCCACGGCTACACCGGCTCCGGCACGGACGACGCGGAGTCGATCAGGACCGTGCACCGGGCGCTGGAGCTGGGCGTCACGCTCGTCGACACCGCCGAGATCTACGGCCCCTACACCAACGAGGAACTGCTGGGCCGGGCGCTGAAGGGGCGCCGGGAGAAGGTGGTGCTGGCCACCAAGTTCGGCCTGGTCTCCCACGGCGGCGACGGCCCCTGGAACCTGGACTCCGGCCCCGCCAACATCCGTACGGCCGTCGAGGGCTCGCTGAAGCGGCTGGGCACCGACCACATCGACCTGTACTACCAGCATCGGGTCGACCCGAAGACGCCGGTCGAGGAGACGGCCGGCGCGGTCGCCGAGCTGATCGCCGAGGGCAAGGTCCGCGCCTTCGGGCTCTCCGAGGCCGGCCCGGACACGATCCGCCGCGCCCACGCCGTGCAGCCCGTCACCGCGGTGCAGTCGGAGTACTCCCTGTGGACCCGCGGCATCGAGGAGCGCGTCCTGCCCGTCCTGCGGGAACTGAACATCGGTCTGGTGCCGTTCTCGCCGCTCGGGCGCGGCTTCCTGACCGGCACCGTGCGCTCCACCGACCAGTTCGACGAGGACGACTTCCGGCGCGACAACCCGCGTTTCAGCCGTGCGAACTTCCAGCACAACCTCGCCCTCGCCGACCAGGTCAGGGACTTGGCCGACGAGGTCGGCGTCACCCCGGCGCAGGTCGCGTTGGCCTGGCTGCTCGCCCAGGGCGACGACATCGCGCCGATCCCCGGCACCAAGCGGGTCGGCCGGGTCGAGGAGAACACGGCCGCCGACGCGGTGACCCTGACGGCCGGGCAGCTCGACAGGCTCTCCAGCCTGCCGCCCGCCGCCGGCGACACCCACACGGAGGCCCAGGCCCGGATGCTCGAACGCTGACCACCCCACCGCCGCCGGCCCGGTCCCGTGCGGCCGTCGTGGGCCCGGGTCAGTGCAGGTCGAGCCAGACGACGATCCCGGTGAGGTCGGACAGGACCGCGGCCACGCCGGCGCGGACGGCGGCGGCGCAGCGGGCGGCGGTGAAACTCGACGGGTCGTAGGTGGAGGACATGCCCAGGCCCTCGCCGCGGAAGGACGCGCCCGACCAGTCCACCGAGGTCACGTTGGCGGTCGGCTCGGCCAACTCCGCGCCGACCACCAGGAACCGCTGTGACAGATGGCTCGGGGTCACCGTGGCCAGCGGGTCGATGAGGTCGTTCCCGGCGCTGACGATCAGATCGGCGCCCATCCCCAGCGAGTCGGTGACCGTCGGCAGCAGTTCGGCGGGGTGCTCGGCGGTCACGGTCCGCAGGTCCACCTGCTCCTCCTCCGCCCACTCCCGGACCGCCGTCACCAGGGTCCTGGTGGGGCGGTCCGTCCCCGAGGTGAGCAGCACCACCCGGTAGCCCTCGGGTGGATGGACGCCGTCCCAGGAACCCGGCCGCGGAGTGACGGTCGCCTCCGGCGTCGGCGGTGCGGAGGGGTCGGTGAAGCCCGCGCCGAGCGTGCCCACGGGGCTCGGACTCGCGTGCGGGCGCGACCAGTCGTCGCCGGAGCCGCAGCCGGTGACCAGGGCGACGGCCGCGGTCAGGGCGGCCAGGGCACTGAGCGGGGTGCGCAACGGGATCGTCCTCCAAGGTGTGACTGCTGATGCGAGGACATAGTCATATGAGCTGACCCGTCGGAGATGGCCGAAAGGGGCTGGTCGAACGGCTGTTCTTCCATGATTCGCCATCGGGGCGGACTGAGTTCACCCACCGCATGGAGCGTGCACGGGCAACCGAAGGAGCTACATGTCACAGCACGCCCGCCGGGTCGTCGTCATGGTCATCGCAGCGGTGATCGCACTGTTCGGCGCCGTCCGCCCCGCACTCGCCCACGGGTTCACGTCCACCGCGTACGTCCAGGTCGCCGCCGGCGACGACGGCCGGATCCGGACAACCCTGAGCCTCGAGTACGACCTCTACGTCGTGTCCGCCGCCGACACCCAGCACGACGACTCCCTCTTCCGCCAGGGCGACGCCGCCTTCGAGGACGGGGACACCCCGGCCCAGGCCGCCGCCCTGAACGGACACTCCCGCGCCGCCGTCGACTACGTCACCGGCCGGTTCACCGTCGACTCGGACGGACGCGCCTGCACCCCGTCCCGGCAGGGCGGGTTCACCCTGCACCGGCAGGAGGGCGTGCCGTACGCCCGGCTCGTCCTCGACTGGGACTGCGCCGGGCCAAGCGCCGACGCCGTGCTGCGCAGCGGACTGTTCCCCGACGGTGAGGGCTACGTCCGCGACACGAAGACGATCATCACCTACGAGCTGGAGGGCCGGTCGGGCAGCGCCGCGCTGGACGCCGCGCACCCGTCCTTCTCGCTCGGCCAGGCCTGGTACGAACGGTTCTGGGAGTTCTTCCGGCTCGGTGCGGAGCACCTGCTCGGCGGCATCGACCACATCCTGTTCCTGCTGGCGCTGATCGCCGGGTCGCGGCGGCTGCGCGAGATCGTGCTGGCCGCCACCAGCTTCACCCTGGCGCACTCGGTGACCTTCCTGCTCGCCGCGCTCGGCGTTGTCGACGTGCCGGCCCGGATCGTCGAACCGGTCATCGCCCTGTCGATCGCCGTGGTGGCGGCCTGGTACCTGTGGCGGTTGTGGCGCGGGCACGGCCGGGCCGCCGACGTCGAGGCGGTGGCGCCGGGACGGCTCGGACTGGACCGGGCCGGCTGGGTGCGGCTCGGCGTCGTGTTCTGCTTCGGCCTGGTGCACGGCCTCGGTTTCGCGGGCGCGCTCGGCATTCACGAGGCCTGGTCGTGGACGCTGCTGTGGTCGCTGCTGGTGTTCAACGTCGGTATCGAAGCGGTGCAGTTGGGCATCATCGTGATCGTCTTCCCGCTGCTGGCGCTGGTTCGCCGCCGGTCCCCCGCGGCCGGGCTCTGGCTGACCGGTGCCGTGTCGGCGGGCGTCGCCGTGATGGGCGCGATCTGGTTCGTCCAGCGTCTCGCGGGCGTCTGAGCGGGGACGGCGGACCGGCCGGGCCGCGGCCGGTCCGGCGCCTCGGGGACCTGGGAAGTTCAGTGAGTCCCAAGATCGCATTTACGACTGGTTTACCAAGTGGAGAGAAGTTCTTGACGTCCATTTATGCACTCCGTGCACCAAAGGAACGTAATCGATGAGATCAAGACCCTCCTCGCAGGCCTCCGGGCCTGCGCGGCGCCGCATGGCCTCCGGGGCCGCAGCGGCATTCCTGGGTGTGGCCGTGGCTCTCGGCAACGGCCTGGCGACTCCCGCCGCTGCCGCCGAGTCCACCACGCTCAGCGGCATCATCCTCGGTGTCGGCGCGAACGAGTCGCAGCGCACCGTGACCTGGTACTCCTCCGCGGACACCGCCCAGCAGGTGCAGCTGGTCCCGACCGCGCAGCTCGTCAACGGCGCGTTCCCGGCCGACGCGACGCGCTTCGACGCCGTCGGCGGCGCCAACATCGCCACCAGCGGCGGCTACAACCGCCACGCCACCGTCACCGGCCTCAAGGAGCACACCGCGTACTCCTACCGGGTCGGCTCCGAGGGCAACTGGTCGACCACGTACGCCTTCAAGACGCAGGACTTCGAGGGCGACTACGACTTCCTGTTCTACGGCGACCCGCAGATCGGCTCCTCCGGCAACACCGCCAAGGACCAGGCCGGCTGGCAGGACACCCTCGACGTGTCGCTCGGCGCCAACCCGGACGCCGAACTGCTGGTGTCCGGCGGCGACCAGGTCGAGACGGCCAACACCGAGTCGCAGTGGAACGCTTTCCTCGCGCCCGACAAGCTCCGCCAGTACCCGTGGGCCGCCACCATCGGCAACCACGACGTCGGCGGCAAGGCGTACGAGCAGCACCTGTACACGCCGAACACCGACCGCACGGCCCCGTACTACTCCAACGGGAACCCGGCGTCGAACACCTCCGGCGGCGACTACTGGTACATCTACAAGGACGTGCTGTTCATCGACCTGAACAGCAACAGCTACGCCACGTCCCAGGGCGGCGGCGGTGACGCGGCGCACGTCGACTACGTCACCGACGTCATCAACAAGCACGGCTCCGAGGCCAAGTGGAAGGTGCTCGTCTACCACCACGCGATCTACTCGCCGGCCTCGCACGCCAAGGACAGCGACAACAAGGTCCGCCGTACGGACTTCCCGACGACGTTCTCCAAGCTCGGCGTGGACCTGGTCCTCCAGGGCCACGACCACAGCTACTCCCGTAGCTACCTGATCAAGAACGGTCAGAAGGAGAACCCGGACGAGCAGCCCGGTGCCGCGGACGTGTACCCCGGTCCCGGCGGTGTGCTGTACGTGACGTCGAACTCGGCCTCCGGCTCGAAGTACTACGACATCACCAAGCCGGACAGCAGCGGCACGAGCGGTGCCGGCAACGGCGCCGACCCGCTCAACCCGGACAGCTACTGGTACAACTCGGTCCAGAACCAGGAGCACGTCCGCAGCTACGTGAAGGTCGGCGTCCGCAAGGACAAGCTGGTCGTCGAGAACCTGCGCAGCGGCACCTGCGAGGCGCCCAACGCGTCGGTGGAGCTGGGTCAGGTCTCCTGCACCAACACCGCCGAGGGCAAGCCGGTCGGCTCGGTCGTCGACAAGGTCACGGTCCACCCGTACCACGGCGACTCCCAGGACCTCCAGGTCGACGTCCCGGACGCGCCTCCCGGCGAGTTCGGCTGGACCATCGACGGCTACAACGGCCTGGTGGACCTCGGCACCGCCAAGGACCACGACGGCGAGTACTTCCAGGCGGCCGGCCAGATCAACCCGATCCTTGTCTCCGACAGCCGCCGTTCCCAGGCCCCGTGGTCGGTCTCGGCCAGCGTCAGCGACTTCAAGGACGCCGACAAGACCTTCTCCGGCGCCTACCTCGGCTGGACGCCGAACCTGCTCCAGGCCGGTGCCGGCGCCAAGGCCAGCGGTTCCGTGGCCTCCGGCTACGACGACAACGGCCAGGGCCTGTCCGTCTCGCGCGGCCTCGCGTGGGCCGAGCAGGGGCACGCCAAGGGCAAGGCCAAGCTCGGCGCCGACCTGGACCTGAAGATCCCGGACAGCGTCAACAAGGGCACCTACCGCGCCACGCTCACGCTCACCGCGCTGAGCAGCTGACCCGGTAGCGGTACCCGTGGGGGCGGACACCGCCAGTGCCCGCCCCCACCTCCGTCGCCGTCCCTCCCGTCACTTCCGTCACGCCCGGCCCTCGTCCGGCGCGTTCCGATCCCGCCGCCCGACACGGCCCGCCCACCGCCGCCCGAGGACCCCAGATGCACGCGCCCGTCCCACGCCGGACCACCACCGTCGCCGCCCTGCTCCGCACCGCCCTGCTCGCCCTGCTCGCCACGCTCGTCGTCACCGGCCCGCTGACCGTCCCCGCCGCAGCAGCGGGCGGCGACGTCACCTGGACCGTGCGGACCGCGCCCAACGGCTACGGCTCCGACCGCTCCAGCTTCGCCTACGGCGTCAACCCCGGCGGCCGGATCGACGACGCGATGGTCGTCGCCAACCGCGGCAAGCAGCCGCTGACCCTCGCGGTGTACGCGGCCGACGGCTACACCACCGACACCGGCCGGCTCGACCTGCTCACCCGGGACAAGAAGTCCGTGGGCGTGGGCGCCTGGGTGCACGCCGACCGTACGAACGTCCAGGTCGCGCCGGGCCGCACGGTCCGCGTCCCGTTCAGCGTCACCGTCCCCGACAACGCCACCCCAGGCGACTACGTGGGCGGCCTCCTCACCTCCCTCAAGCAGGCCGACGACGCCGCGGGCATCAACGTGGACCGCCGGCTCGGGATCCGCGTCAAGCTGCGGGTCAGCGGCGCGCTCCGGCCCCGGCTCGCCGTCGAGGACCTCGCGGTCGACTACCACGGCACCGCCAACCCGTTCGCCACCGGCGGGGCGACCGTGACCTACACGGTCCACAACACCGGCAACGCCGTCCTGTCGGCCCGTCAGAACGTC
Source organism: Streptomyces sp. NPDC091282 (assembly GCF_044757385.1). Taxonomy (NCBI): domain Bacteria; kingdom Bacillati; phylum Actinomycetota; class Actinomycetes; order Kitasatosporales; family Streptomycetaceae; genus Streptomyces; species Streptomyces sp. NPDC091282. The sequence continues at coordinate 131,976 of NZ_JBIVUX010000010.1, read as the reverse complement.
ACGCTGAACGGGCCGTTCGGCCGGCTGAAGGCCAGGACCGGTGCCGTCGCCGCACCGCCCGAGCTGCTGCCGGGGGAGCGCTGGAAGGTGACGGTGCCGGTGCACGAGGTGACCCCGGCGTTCCGGCTGACCGCGACGGTGACCCTGACCCCGCTGCTCACCGACGCCTCGGGCTCGGTCTCCCCGCTCGCGCCCGTCCGCGCCACCGCCGGCGGCTGGGCCGTGCCCTGGACCCTGCTGATCGCCGTCCTGGTCCTGGCGGCAGCCGGCACCACCTGGCTCCTGCTGGCCCGCCGCGCCCGCGCCCGCCGCGCGGAACGCGAGAACGCCCGCGTCCAGCAGGCGGTCCAGGAAGCCCTGCGCGCCCAGGAGACCCAGCCCCACTGACCGCCCGAACGGCGGGCCTTGAACCATTCGAGGCCCGCCGGTACATCCCCCGCGCACGTCAGGCCGACGGAACGGCAGGTGCCGTCCTCGCGCGATCCTGTCCCTGGGAGTACTGGTATCGGCGGGATCTGGAACGGGACGGTCCGGCTGTCGAGCATGGGGACATGGCACATGTACTCGTCACGGGCGGAACCGGGTTTCTGGGTTCCCATACGATCGCGCAGCTCCTGACCGCCGGGCACACCGTCACCACCACGGTCCGCTCCCTGGCACGGCGTCCCGACGTGGAGCGGATGCTCAAGGCGGCCGGCTCACCGAACACAGACGGCGTCTCCTACGTCGAGGCGGATCTGACCGCCGACCGGGGCTGGGACCGGGCCGTGACCGGAGCCGACTACGTCCTGCACGTGGCATCGCCGTTTCCCGGTGCGCGGCCGGAGCACGAGGACGACGTGATCGTCCCGGCCCGCGACGGCGCCCTGCGGGTCCTGCGTGCCGCTCGGGCGGCGGGAGTCCGTCGTACCGTCCTGACCTCCTCCTTCGCGGCGGTGGGCTACGGGCACGGCCCGACCGGAGAGGTGTTCGACGAGGACGACTGGACGCGGACCGACGGGCCGGGGGTGTCCGCGTACATCAAGTCCAAGGCGGTCGCCGAACGGGCCGCCTGGGACTTCGTCGAGAGCGAGGGCGACGGCCTGGAGCTGACGGTCGTCAACCCCGTGGGAATCTTCGGACCGGTCCTCGGGCCGGACTACGCCACGTCGATCCGCATCGTCCACGCGATGCTGACCGGCGGGATGCGGGCCGCGCCGCCGATCTGGACGAACACCGTCGACGTCCGCGACGCGGCCGACCTGCACCTGCGTGCCATGACCGCGCCCGGGGCGGCCGGGCAGCGCTACCTCGCGCTCGCGGGCGAGCCGGTCTCCTTCCACCACATCGCCCTGACGTTGCGCGAACGGCTCGGCGAGGCCGCCGCCAAGGCCCCCACCCGGTCGGCCCCGGCCTGGCTGCTGCGCCTGCTGGCGACGGTCAGACCGGCGCTGCGGGAGACGGTGCCGCAGCTCGGGGTGGTGCGCCGTGCCTCCAACGCGAAGGCCCGCAAGGAGCTGGACTGGGTTCCGCGTTCCAACGAGGACGCCGTCGTGGCCACCGCGGAGAGCCTGGTCCGCCTCGGACTGCTGAGCGGTTAGCGTCGAGAGCATGGCGCACGAGACGGCCGACACCCTGGGTGAGTTCCTGCGGGCCCGGCGCGGGCAGATCAGCCCGCGCCAGGCCGGACTGCCCGCGGGCGAGCGGCGCCGGGTCCCCGGACTCCGGCGCGAGGAGGTCGCACAGCTCGCCGGCATCAGCCCCGAGTACTACCTGCGCCTGGAACAGGGCCGCAACCTCAACCCCTCCGACCAGATCCTGGCCGCCCTGGCCGGTGCCCTCCAGCTCGACGAGGACGCCGTCGCCTACCTGCACCGCCTCGCCCATCCCGCCCCGCCCGCCCGCAGGACACGGAGCCGCGCCCGCACGAACCAGGGCGATCTGCAGCCCCTGCTGGACAGCTGGCCGCAGACGCCCGCCTACGCGCAGGGGCCCGGCGGGCGGGTCGTCGCGGCGAACCGGCTGGCCGTCCTGCTGTGCCCGTTCTTCGCCGTCGGCCACAACCCGCTGCGGGCCGCCTTCCTCGAACCCGAGATGCGCGGCCTCTACCCGCAGTGGGACGACATGACCGCGAAGGCCGTCTCCGGGCTGCGCGCCATGATCGACGTCGACGACGCGGACTCGGAGCTGCTGGAGACCATCGGTGAACTCACCGTCGCCAGCGAGCGGTTCCGCACCCTGTGGACCCGCCGCGAGGTCCGCCGCCGCGACACCGGCCTGACCCGGCTGAACCATCCGCTCGTCGGCGAACTCGACCTGCACTACGAGAAGATGGTGCGCCCGCAGGCCCGCCAGCTGATCGTCGTCTACTACGCCGACCAGGGCTCGGCCGGCGCCGAACGCCTCGCGCTTCTCAGCAGCCTCTGACCACGCGCGATGAGTTCCGGGGGCCAGGGGAGTCTGCCCTCTTCCCTAGCCCGACCGCGCACGAGATCTGTGAGGCAACCATGACCGCCCACGCGCTACCCCCCGTCGTCGACGCCGCGACCTGGCACAACCGGCTGGAGGCACTCCGTACCCGGGAGAAGGCCGCGACGCGGGAGCTCGACGCCATCGCCGCCGAGCGCCGCCGTCTGCCGATGGTCGAGATGCCCGACTACACCCTCGAAGGCGTGGACGGCCCCGTGCGGCTGGCGGACGTCTTCGACGGCCGTCGGCAGCTGATCGTCTACAACCACATGTGGTTCAGCGGCAAGGAATGGCAGTGCCCGGGCTGCACGGGGTTCACCTCCCAGTACACCCGCCTGGAATTCCTCGACGCCTACGACGCACGCTTCGTCATCGTCACCCAGGGCCCGATCAAGGAGGCGCTCGCCTACAAGGAGCGGGTCGGCAACCGGATGACGTGGTACTCGACGGCGAACAGCCCGTTCGGCACGGACGTCGGCGCGCCGCCCGGCGGCGGCTTCGCGGTCAACGTGTTCCTCCGTGACGGTGACACCGTCTACCGCACCTGGCACACCGACGGCCGGGGCACCGAGCAGCTCAGCCACAGCTTCGCGCTGATCGACCTCCTGCCGTACGGACGCCAGGAGGAGTGGCAGGACTCACCGGAGGGCTGGCCGCAGTCCCCGACCTACAGCCGGTGGGCGTCGTCGGAGACCATCGCCGCGGCCTACGGCCCTGAGGCCGGCTGAACGCACCGCGCGAGCGCGCACGCGGTGCGTGGCGTCCGGTCGTGCACCCCGCTCACGTGACCGTGTGCGCCAGGTGCCGCGCGTGCGCTCGCGCGACACCGTCGGCGCGGGGCTCCGCTCTCCCTCCCGCGGGCGGTTTGGAGGGCGGAGCGGTCCAGGGGGCGCCGCGACTCCCTAACGTACTCGGCGTAGTCGCACGACTGCACCGAGTGAAGGGAGAGAGGGATGCGTTCGACGTCCATGGGCCGGCTGGTGGCCCTCGCCTCGATGGCCGTTCTGCTGGCCGGTGGGGTGAGTGCCGGAACGGCCCAGGCGCGGTCCGCTGTTCCGGCACGGTATCCCGGTGGCCTCGTCACCTACGCGATCGAGTTCTCCAACCCGCAGGAGAAGGACGACAACGACCTGCCCGAGCCCTACGGCCGGGTCTTCGTGACCGACGGTGACCTCCGGGCGACCACCCTGTGGGAGCACCCGGACCTGGACATCAACACCCCCACCGTGCCCCGCTACCCGGCGTCCGGCTTCACGCACCGGTACGCCGACCACGCCATCAGCGAGGTGTGCGCCTACGTCGGTGAGGACGACACGGGAATCAACGCCGACGACGTCCTCGCCGAGGGCTGCGAACCCTTCCACGGCCCCGGCGCCTACACCGTTCCCGGCCCGGACGGAGCGGTGACCGTCACGGTCTACCACATCGGCTGACCCCTCGGCCGGATGCCCTGCCCCGCCACCGGAGCAGGGCATCCCCGTCGGGTCACCTTCCCCCGGCCCGCACCGGCTCGGGTCGTCGCGCTGCTGACAGCTCCGCCGAACGGCGCTTAGGATCACGCGCACGGCATCGCGTGTCGGTCACCGGCCGGGTGAGGCATGGAGGTGCCCGTGAGATTGCCTTGCGGAGGCATTCCACACATGTCAGTCGAGTTGAATCACACCATCGTCCACGCCCGGGACAACCGGGAATCGGCCCGGTTCCTGGCGCACGTCCTGGGACTTGAGGTCGGGACCGAGTGGGGCCCGTTCGTCCCCGTGGCCACGGGCAACGGGGTCACCCTGGACTTCGCCGCCGTCCCGGCCGAGTCGATCGTCATGCAGCACTACGCGTTCCTCGTGTCCGACGAGGAGTTCGACGCGGCCTTCGACCGCATCCGGCAGGCCGGGATCACGTACTACGCCGATCCGCGGCTGAAGCAGCCGGGAGAGATCAACCACCACCACGGCGGGCGCGGCCTGTACTTCATGGATCCGGCCGGACACGGCATGGAGATCATCACACGGCCCTACGACAGCCACGAGCGGTAACCGCCGGCTTCACGAGGCGGCGGTGGGTCCGGCCGTATATTCCGTGGTGGGCGGGGCCCATGGGGTCCCGGCCCAGGCCGCCGTCGCCTCGCGAAGGGGGGCCTCGACCGGGACCACGACGGAAAGGCCAACGCATGAAGCGGATGCTGCGAGCGGGCTCCCGCCGCCCCCGGCTGTGCTTCGACGGCTGGATCGCGGGCCTCGGCACCACCTCCGGAACCCGCATCGTGCTGGGCCACTGGCCCCGGTCGCCGTTCGGTCCGTTCAGCGACGTGATGCTGGAACGAAGCGACGGAGAACGGCTGTTGCTCGCTCCGACCCGGCGAACGGCCGAATTCGTGGGCGACACCTACCACTTCGACACGGTACGTGTCCTTCCGGTCGACGTGACCGTCCTCGCCGGCACCTGGACGGTCACGGCCGGAGGGCTCCACCTGTACTTCGCCACCGGCCGCCGCACCCTCCTCGGCCATCTGCTGCGCACCGTTCCCGGCCCACTGGCCCGGCGCCCCGCGTGGGCCGCGGTCACGGACGGGATCGCCCGCACACTGCTGCCCGGTGTACGGACCCGCGGCAGCGCGGGGGGAGGCCGCAGGGAGTGGTACGGCGCGCAGGACCTGCTCTCGATCCGTGACCTGTCGGGTACCTACGACGGCGAGGACCTGGGCGCTCTCGCGCCGGTCGAGCCTCCCGTCCGCTTCGGTTTCGGCTCGGTCCCGCACCGGCCCGCCCTCACCCGGGTGACCACCACCATCGAGATGGGCCGGTCCTCCGCCGGCCTCGGGGTGGACGGCTGAGCCAGTGGCGCGTGCTGGAGTTCCCCCTCACGAGGACGCATCCGCAACCTGCTCGGCGAATCCGTGGAGCAGCGCACCGCGAGGGACCGCCGGACGGCGGTCACGACCACCTGATGTGGCCCTGGGCGTCGGTCGGACGGCGCGGCAGCCGGAAGGCCAGCAGCAGGGTGAGGGGCCACACGGTGGCGAAGGCCGCCAGGACCGCGAGGCTGGAGGTGAGGATCCCGAGGACCAGGAGTATCAGGGACGCGCAGGTCAGGGCGGCCACCGACAGGGGCAGCCAGGGCCGGGTGCCCGCGCGGCGCATGCGTCGTACGAGACGCTGGTCGCCGTCGAGCTTGGCTTCGATGTGCCACAGGACGAGGCGTTCGTGCGTCGAGAGCACGACGTCCTCGGGGTCATTGCGGAATTCCACGGTGAGCGCCTCATTCGTCCGTGAGCGGGGCCACCGGGACACTCCGCCCTGATCGGCATCGGCGTCCTGGGGCTGATGCCCGCACGGGTTCCCCGTGGCAGCCGCCTGACGCCTCCCCGCTTGCTCCGGCGCTCTGCGCGGGAGGTTCAGTGGAGGATGCTGACCGCGCGGGCGATCACCAGGAGCGAGGTCAGCAGCGCGGCCACACTCTGCACGCTCATCAGGACCTTGGCGCGTGAGGAGAGCGGCATGGTGTCCGTGGGGCTGAAGGCCGTGGAGTTGGTCACCGACACGTAGAGGTAGTCCATCAGCGTGGGCACCCAGTCGGACGACTTGCTGGAGCCGTCCGAGACCTCCTGGACGGCGTCGTGGTTCTCGTCCTGCGAGAACCGGAAGTCCGCCAGGGGCAGCCTCTCGCGCGGCACTTGGGTCCGGCTGACCGGACCACCGCGGTCCAGCTCCCAGTAGGCCAGGCCGAAGACGAGGATGTTGGTGAGCCAGATCTGCAGCGAGGCCACCAACAGCGCGCTCCCGTCCTTCACTTCGGCGGAGACCAGTTCGTGGATCAGCGTTCCCAGCGCGAGGAGGTTGCTCGCCGCGATGACGGCCACCAGCGTCAGCGACATGACCCGGAGTGCGCGTGTCTGCCGCGTGAGCCGTCGCGGATTGACCGCGACGAGAGGGACGAGCAGCAGGAACTCCAGGGCGGGCAGCACGAATCGGGGCGCGACCAGGAGTTGCTGGGGGAGGAACAGGTACAGCGCGATGGCGGTGAGGGTCGCGGCCACTCCGGGCAGCCGGGCCTCTCCCCGCCGTTGGTGCCGCGGATGCCGGAGACGGGCATCTTCACGTGCTCGCGGCATGACGCCTGCTCCACCCTGGCCTCGAACGGCCCGCTGTCCTCGACTGACTTGTGATCCAGTTGTCCAGTCGCGCGCTTCTCATGCATGAGATGGGTGTCCTGCGTGCACGTACGGCTCGCACGGCACGCGGCCGACCGGCTGCCGGGACGGCAACCGGCCGTGCTCTCACGCCCGGTGGCGCTCCGCTGCGATGCGGTGGCGTTCGTTGTAGGCGCGTGCCGCCCGGTCGTTCAGCGCACTGCCCGCGGACCGCAGACGCTCCCCGAGGGTGCGCGGCGCGGCCGGCTCGACGTCGATGCCCGGGCTCGGTTCCGGTTCGCCCGCGGCGGTCGGCAGCAGCGCGGTCGCCGCGCGGCTGAGCCGTGTCGTGAGGACCGGGGCGAGGCCGTGGGCCTTGTCGGCCACGCGGGCGGCCGGGGTGAGGACCAGCCGGAGGCGGCGGCGCTGAACGGCCGTGACGATGCGCTCCGCCGCGCGGCGCGCGTCCATCGATATCAGCGGGGTGCCCGCGAGAGCCGAGAACCACGCGAACTCGCCTCGCCGGTCGCCGCCGAACACGGCGTGCAGATGCGAGCCGGTGCGCATCAGGCCCGGATGCACGGCGGTCACGGACACGCCGTCCCGTGCCGCCTCCTCCTGCAGCCCTTCGGCCAGCGCCCCTACGGCGGCCTTCGCGCAGGAGTACGGCAGCAGGTGCGGCACGGCCAGCAGGCCGCCGACCGAGCCGATCAGGGCCAGCCTGCCGCCGGCGGTGCTCTCGCGCAGGTGGGGGAGGGCTTCGAGGCTGGTGTGGAGGGCTCCGTCGAAGATGGTGGCCATCGCGTCGCCGAACCCGGCCGCGCCGACGGTCTCGGCCGGGGCGACTTGGATGATGCCCGCGTTGGCGATCACGATGTCCACGCTGCCGCAGGCCGCCGCGGTCCGCCGGAACAACTCGGCGACGGCCCGTTGGTCCCGCACGTCGGTCACGTCGGTGCGGACGGTTCCGGCGGGATGCCGCTGCCGCAGCAGTGCGCCGGCCCGGTCGAGTTCGGCGGGGTCCCGCGCGGCGAGCGTGACACGACAGCCGCGGCCCATCAGCTCGTCGGCGACGAGGAGGCCGAGGCCGCGGGAGCCGCCGGTGATCACGGCGGACAGACCGTCGAGGGATCCGGATACGTGCGAGGACGATCCTGTCGGCATGACACCGTCTCCTTGTCCTGCGAGGAGCGCCCCTCGCTCCGTGCGCGGATCTTCCGCCCTCGGGAGGATGCGCCCTGACCAGGGGTGTCGCGTGTCGGGCGACCGCCGTTCGGAATCCTGGCCCGTCCGGTGCGAGTGTCCGCCGGACGGGCCGGGAAACGCCCCTTCGAGCCGACGAAGCGGTTGTTATGTGACAAATGGGGTTTTCGGTCGGCGCGGGCCGGAAACCCGGACGGCGATGCTGACGCCGGCGGCGCGCCCGAGCCGGGCGCACCGGCGCCACCAGGCAGCCCCCCGTACACCGGAGCCACTGTGAAAGCGATCCTCGTCCAGCGCACGCTCAGGACGTCCGCCCCGACCGCACGGCCCGTGCGGACGGCCGACTGAGGAGGGCACCGTGACCGCCGACTCCTTCGCCCTTCCCCGGCCGCTCCGCTGCTGGGCGCCCAGCGGTGTCTACGCACCGCAGACCGACACCCGGCTCCTGCGCCGGGCGCTGCGCCGGGAGCGCATCACCGGCGAGACGGACGTCCTGGACCTGGGCACCGGAAGCGGCATGCTCGCCATGGAGGCGGCCCGGCTCGGCGGCCGGGTCACCGCGGTCGACATCTCCTGGCGTGCCGTCGCCGTCACGTGGATCAACGCCCTGCTCAACGGAGAGCGCCTGCGCGTGCGGCACGGCGACCTGACGACGGCCCTGCCCGGCGGACGCCGCTTCGACCTGGTGATCGCCAACCCGCCCTACGTGCCCGCACCGGGCGGCGTGCCGTCCAGGGGAGCCGCCCGGGCGTGGGACGCCGGCGCGGACGGCCGCGTCCTGATCGACCGCATCTGCGACGCGGCACCGAGAGTCCTGCGGCCGGCGGGAACGCTGCTGATCGTGCACTCGCACCTGTGCGGCACCGGCACCACCCTCGCCCGGCTGGCGGCGGCCGGTCTGCACGCCCGCGTGGTCGACCGGGCCCGGCTGCCGTTCGGACAGGTGCTGCGCTCCCGCCTGGACTGGCTGCGCGCACGCGGGCTGACCCACGACGGCACGACGGAGGAACTGGTGGTGATCCGTGCCGAACACACCTGAGCGCCCCTGCCGCATCCGCGTCCAGCGCGACGGTCCGCTCCTCGTCGAGGGTCCGGTCGAGGTCGTGGGCGAGGACGGCGAGGTGACCGCGTCGAAGCGGTTCGCGGTGGCCGTCTGCACCTGCCGCCGCAGCCGGATCTTCCCCTGGTGCGACACCAGTCATCGCTGCCGCGGCAGGCGACCGCAGGAAGGCGGTGCGGCATGACCCGCAGCCCCGCGCCCCCACTGCCCGGGCCCCGCGGCCCGCTCTCCTGCGCCGTACTCGACGCCCTGCGCGGCGCCGCCCCGGCGGCCGTGCCGTCCACGGCGCACTCGTCGCCCTACGGTGACGACCTCCAACTCGCGCTCTACGCCCTCTACGAACTGCACTACCGGGGCTTCGACGCCGTACCCGACGACCTGGAATGGGACAGCGGGCTGCTGGCGGTCCGCCATGCGCTGGAGGACCGCTTCCTGAGCGCGCTCCACGCCGACGTACCGGTCGACGTGGACACCGACACCGCCGAGCGGGCCCTCGACGCACTCCAGATCGAACCGGCCGCCGATCCCGGAGACAGCGTCTCGCACTACCTCCAGGCGGAAGGCTCCCTCCCGCACCTGAGGGAGTACGCCGCACTGCGCTCGCTCTATCACCTCAAGGAGGCCGATCCGCACGCCTGGGTGATCCCACGGCTGCGCGGGCGCGCCAAGGCGGCCATGGTCGCCGTCGAGTACGACGAGTTCGGCGCCGGCCGCGCCGACGAGATCCACGCGGAACTCTTCGCCGCCCTCATGGCGGACCTCGGCCTGGACACCGCCTACGGCCGGTACGTGGACGCCGCTCCCGCCGAAGCGCTCGCCACCGTCAACCTGATGTCCCTGCTCGGTCTGCACCGCTCGCTGCGGGCCGCGCTCGTCGGGCACTTCGCCGCCGTGGAGGTGACCTCGTCCCCGGCCTCGCGCCGCCTCGCCGAGGCGATGCGCCGCGCCGGCGCGGGCCCCGCGGCCGTACGGTTCTACACCGAGCACGTGGAGGCGGACGCCGTGCACGAACAGGTCGTACGCCACGACGTCGTCGGCGGACTGCTGGAGTGCGAACCGCACCTCGACACGGACATCGTGTTCGGCATCCGCGCGACGACCTGGCTGGAGAACCGGCTCGCCGACAGGATCCTCGGAGCCTGGCGCGGGGGAGTAACCGCGCTGCGCGAGCAGGACGCCGTGACTCCGGCGATTTCGTGAGGACCGGGTCTCAGCCGGGGCGAATCGGGTTTCCCGCACGGCCCGTTGGACACCCGGCACGGGACGGACGTCGAGGACGGGCGGGATGCCACGGACCTCGACCAGACCCATCCGGAAGGAAGTTGAGCCGCCGTGACTGCGGAAACCCTCGGTACGACCGTCGTTCGCCGACCCGAGACGGGCTGGGCGAGGGCACGTCGGCTGCGCGGGCGAGGAGGCGTACGCACCTGCCTGCGCGCGACGCTGGACCACGAACCGCTGGGCACGCGGCGGGACGACGACTGGAACGTCGTACGCGGCGAGGACTGACCGCCGCCACACACCTGCCTCGGTGCGCGAGCCGACCGGTTGGATCTCACGGAGGACAAGATCCGCCGCGCCAAGTCCACCGCCCAGGAGGCCGGGGAAGCGGCGAGCAGTTCTCCCGGCGCGAGCCACTCGTAGAGTTCCGCGAAGGAGCGCTCGGTGCTGGGGTCCACCCGTCGGCGGAGCATGTGCGGGGCGAGCCGGCCGGGATCGGTGACTCCCATGGACGCCATGATCTGCAAGGCGCTCGCCACGGTCGCCTCCTGGAAGCGCCGCACGCGTGCCGTCTTGTCGGGAACGTTCAGGGCGCGGGCGCGGCGGGGGTCCTGGGTCGTGACGCCGGTGGGGCACTTGTTCGTATGGCACTTCTGGGCCTGGATGCAGCCGACGGCGAACATCATCGCCCGCGCGGAGTGGAGAACACCCGGTGGTACGGCGGTGAGACCACCGTCCGCCCTTCGGGTACGTCACGGACGCCGGCGATCTCCGCGTTCACCTTGGCGCCGGGCAGGACACCGCCGATACCGGGCTTGGCGCCCTGCGACAGCTTCAGGGACACGCACTTGACCTGGTCGTGGGCGGCCTTCCCGGCGAACTCGGCCGCGTCGAAGTCGCCGGTGTCGGTACGGCAGCCGAAGTAGCCGGTGCCGATCTCCCAGATGAGGTCGCCGCCCGGACGGAGGTGGTACTCGGAGAGACCGCCCTCACCGGTGTCCTGGGCGAAACCTCCCGCGGCCGCGCCACCGTTGAGCGCGAGCACGGCGTTGGCGGAGAGCGAGCCGAAGCTCATCGCCGAGACGTTCAGGAGCGCCATGTCGTACGGACGGCCGCAGTCCGGCCCGCCGATCCGCACGCGCGGCGGCGTCTCCGGCACCGGGCACGGCGCCATCGACGGCACCAGGAACTCGTGACCCGGCCGGTACACGTCCCGTTCGGTGCCGTACGGCTCCTCGGCGTCCGTGCCCTTGGCCCGTCTACGTGTCACCCCTGCCGCGTTGCCCGATCGGCAGCGGCCATGCCTCATGGACGCGTCGACTGCGTGTCCCGTCGCCGCACGCCCCGTTCCGGCCGGGCGTGCCGGCTCACTTCTTCTTCAGGCTGGACGGCTTGTGCACCGCGGACCGGCCGGACTTGTCGCTCCGCACCTGGTACTGCGGCTCGTCCGCCGACGCGTCCACGGTGCGGCCGGCGGCCTCCACACGATCGGTGATCTTCTTCTCGACCTTCCCCTCGGCGTGCCCGCCGTGGCTCTCCCACGTCACCTTGTCGTCCTTCTTCAGGTCCTTGCCCGCCTTGTGCCTGCGTGTCACGACAGCACTCCTTCACGTCTGTGCGGCCTCTTCCCCAGAGTGCGGCCGAAGTGCCCGCACCGCAGCTCAGGGGCGTTGCGCACGGGTGTCGCACAGGACTGTCCGAGGTATTCGGAGTACCGGGTTTGCGGCCCATGGCCGGGGGCAGACGGGTGGCCAGCGCTTCGGACCGGAGGCGCCTGCCCAGCGGGAACGTCTTCCGAGCTGTCGGCGCCCTCCGGTGCCGGCGTCTCACTCCGCTGCGGCGACTCCCCCGAGAAGAAGTCAGGAGATTCCCGGAACCGAGTTCCGGGTCTTCTGGAACCGTCCAGGAGCGAATCCGCATGCCGATCAACACCGCGCCCGGCCGCAGCACGCACACCCCGTCCCGCCGCTCGCACGACGACGCCCCCGACACCGCCGCCGTCTTCGCCCGGCTCGCCGACCTCGGCGAGGGCCCCGAGCGGGACGCCCTGCGCGACGAACTGGTGGCCGCCTGGCTGCCGATGGCGCACCGCATCGCCGGGCGTTTCCGTGACCGCGGCGAGAACATCGAGGACCTGCGTCAGGTTGCCGCGCTCGGCCTGGTCAAGGCCGTCGACCGCTTCGACCCCTCCCGCGGCGCCTTCGAGAGCTACGCGGTGCCCACCATCACCGGCGAGGTCAAGCGGCACTTCCGCGACCGCATGTGGGCGCTTCGGGTCCCCCGCCGGGTCCAGGAATACCGCAACCGGGTCCGGGTCGCCCGCCGCGAACTCACCGAGAACCCGGGTTCCGCCGAGCCCACCGTGGCCGACCTCGCCGCCCACACCGGGCTGACGGAGGACGAGGTCAGCGCCGGTCTGGAGGCGCTGGAGAGCTTCAGCACCCTGTCGCTGGACGCCGAACTCTCCGCCGGCGACGACGGATACAGCCTCGCCGACACCTTCGGCGGCGCCGACGGCTCCTTCGACACCGTCATCGACCGGGAGGCGGCCAAGCAAGGGCTGCGCCGGCTCCCCGAACGGGAACGCGCCATCCTCTACATGCGCTTCTTCGAGGACATGACGCAGAGCCGCATCGCGGAGAGCCTGGGCCTCTCCCAGATGCACGTCTCCCGCCTCATCACCAGCAGTTGCGCCCGCGTCCGCGCCGAAGCACTCGGCGGGCAGTGACACCACCGCCCGGACCGCACACCTTTCCCCCGCACTCCTTACCGTCCGGCGCCGCCGGCCGCGGCGGGGACGGGAGACACCCCGGCACCGGACGCAGGCGGGTTACCGCCGCGTCGCGGTGCCGGGGTGTCTCCCGTCCGTGTCAGCCGGGCCAGGTGCCCGTGAGGCCGCGGACGCCGGTGGCGCCGCCACGGGCGACGGCCGCCTTGACCACCGCGAATATGGCGCCCTGGAGCGCGGCGGCGGTCAGCACCTCGTTCCAGGACCGGTACTCGTCGGTGGCCTTCGGAGCGTCCTCGTCGTGGCCGAGCACTTTCCAGGTCTGCCGGAACAGGGCCCCCGCGGCCAGGCCGCCGGCCACACCGAGAGCCAGCCCCACCGGCTTGTAAGCGATCTTCGAAGCCTTCACGCCGCTCACCTCTTCGAACGACGGAGGATCGCCCACAGCACGACGGTGGTACCCGCTATCGCCCACAGCACCTTGCGGTTGTCCTGGGCCAGACGTGCTCCTCGCGCGGCCTTGTCGGTGACGGGGTCGGGCAGCCGGTCCTGGGCCTGGTGCGCGAGGTCGGCGGCCTTGGCCTTGACCTGTTCGGCCTTCGCGGCGGCCTGTTCCTTGACCACGTGGGCCCGGTCCGCGGCCTGCTCCTTCACCACCTGGGCCCGCTCCGCCGCCTGTTCCTTGACCTCGGCGCCCTTCTGCCGGGCGCGCGCCTTGACGTCGGTCTTCGCCGCGAGGGCCTCGACCGTCTCTCCCAGCTCGGCACGGGTCTGCTCGACCTGCTCGCGGAGCTCCTCGGGAGTGGAAGCGGTGGGTTCGTCGTGGGGCGGCTGGGTCATCGGTGCGCACTCTCCTTGATCGTGGCCACGTCGGCCTTCACGTTTTCGACCGTCTGCTCGGGCGCGGGCGGTGCCGCCTGCCCGATCTGCTTCTTTCCGCTCCGGGCGAGCGCCGCGGTGGTCACGCCGAGTACGGCCGTGATGATCAGCCCGGCGGCCCAGACCGGCAGCACCAACGCGAGCGCGGCGATGACGGTGGCCACCAGCGCCTGGAGCGTCAGCAAGCCGACGACACCGGCGCCGCCGAACAGGCCGCCCCCTTTGCCGTAGTGCCTGCCCTTTTCCTTGATCTCGGCCTGCGCCAGCCTCAGTTCGCCGCGGACCAGCTCGGTCAGCTGCTGCGAGGCCCGCTGCACCAGTTCGCCGACCGGCTCCTGGCCGGGGCGCTCCGTGCCCGGGCTCGTCGAGGCCTGGTACGGCTCTGTGCTCGACACGGCGTTCACCTCCTCTTCCGTTCCCGCCCGTCGGGCCTGTCGTGCCCGGCGGTGTGACGTTCGCGCGAGTACCCCGATCAGCCGGTTTCAGGACAGTCGTCGCCGGCGGTGTCGGCGGGGGAGGGCGATGCCTCGTCCAGCCTGCGTACGTCGGCCTCGTCCCAGGTCCGGGTGGAACGGGGCTCGGTGTAGGGCTCCGTGTCGCGTGGCAGGCCGCCCGCGACGGCCCGTTGGCGTGCGGTCTCCGCGTCGAACTCCAGGCCCAGCAGGATGGCCAGGTTGCTGATCCACAGCCAGACGAGGAACACGACGACGCCCGCCATGGTCCCGTAGGTCTTGTTGTACGAGGCGAAGCCCGCGACGTAGATCCCGAACCCGGCGGAGGCGGTCAGCCAGATCAGCAGGGCGACGACGCTGCCCGGCGTGATCCAGCGGAAGCCCCGGACCTTGGCGTTCGGGCTCGCCCAGTAGAGGACGGCGATCATCAGCGTGACCAGGAGCACGAGCGCAGGCCACTTGGCGATCGACCAGACCGTGAGTACGCCGTCGCCGAGTCCGAGGGTCGCGCCGGCCCGGCGGGCGAGGCCGCCGGTGAAGACCACGATGAGCGCACCGGCCGCCGCCATCACCATCAACGCCAGGGTGAGCAGGACGCGCAGGGGGAGGATCTTCCACAGCGGGCGGCCCTCCGGCATGTCGTAGACCGTGTTCGCGGCCCGGATGAACGCCGCCACGTAGCCGGAGGCCGACCAGAGGGCCAGCACCAGACCGACGACCGCCATGACGGACCCGGCACCGGCCTTGCCCCGCAATTCCTCCACGGCCTCGGTGACGATGTCCCGCGCCGCTCCCGGTGCCAGCGGCCGTACCGTGCGCAGGACCGCGTCGACGGTCGACCCGCCCGCGAACCCCAGCAGGGAGACGACCACCAGCAGGCCCGGGAACATCGACAGTACGCCGTAGTACGTCAGGGCCGCGGCGCGATCGGTCAGCTCGTCCGCCCCGAACTCGCGCAGGGAGCCCTTGAAGACGGCGGCCCAGGCCCGTCGGGGGAGTTTCGTCGGCGCGTCCGGCGCCCGCCGTTCCACGTCGGCTCCGGGCCCCGCTTCCTCGGGCGTCGGTATCGGGTGTGCCGTGTCCTCGCCGGTGTTCCGGTCTGCCGTCCGCCGTGGAATACGAAGCCTGTGCATGCGTGCCGGGTATCCCGCGGAACCCCTCCTACGCCGCACGACGGGTGGCGTGACGCGCCGTCAGCTCATCGGACGGCGCCGTGCCCGGATCCTCGGCCTTCTCACCCGAGTGACGCCGTGATCAGGGCGATGTCGTCGTCCTTGTTCTGTCCGAAGCGGTCGAGCAGCAGGTCGCACATGTCTTCCAGGCCGGTCGGTCCGGCGGCCACGGTGTCGCTGAGTTCGGTGAGGCTGGTGTCGAGGGTGGCGTGGCGCACCTCGATGAGGCCGTCCGTCACCATGAGCAGCCGGGTTCCGGGCGGGGCCGGGAGGACGGCGGGCGGCGGATGGGGGAGGCCCAGACCCAGCAGGGGCCCGTGCGGGTGGTGGAAGCGCGGGCCGTCCCGCGGGTCGATGACCAGCGGCGGGATGTGGCCGGCGTTGGCGATGTGCAGGTGGTGGTCGGGGGTGATGAGGGCGAGGCAGAGGGTGACCGTGATGCCGGGCTGGGACTGGCACAGCAGCGTTTCGAGCCGTTGCAGGATGTGGTGCGGGGGGTGGCCCTCGATGGCGTAGGCGCGCAGGGCGTGGCGGACCTCGCCCATGACGGTGGCGGCGACCAGCGAATGGCCGACGACGTCCCCGATGGCGAGCAGCAGACCGTTGACCGTCGGCACCGCCTCGTAGAAGTCGCCGCCGATCTCGGCGTGTTCGGACGCGGGCAGGTAGCGGAAGGCGAGTTCGACGCCCGGGACGGTCGGCATCTCCTTGGGGAGGAAGGAGCGTTGCAGGGCGAGGCCCAGGGCGTGTTCCTCGTTGTAGGTGCGCAGGGCTTCGAGCGCGAGCGCGCTGGAGTTGGCGAGCTGCTGGAAGAACTGCTCGTCGTCGGTGCCGTGCAGGGCTGCGGCGGGTACGGCGAGACAGACCGGCGGACGGCCGCGCTTGGTCCGGGCGACCGCGAGGGCGACGTCGCCCCGGAGGCGGTCGGCGGGCAGCAGGGCACGCCACTGGCCGGCCGGGAGGCGGGTGATCGCGACACCGGTCTCCTCCGGCAGGCAGCGGGCCGCCAGTTGGTCCAGCAGGCCGGGAGGGACCGGGTGGGTGCCGACGGTGTCCTCGGGGCCGTCGACGGCGCTGTGCACCGCCTGCCCGTGCGGCGAGAGGAACACGGCGGTGGCCGGACTGGCGAGGACGGCGGCCGCTCCGCCGGTCGCCGCGGAGGCGAAGGAGTGGAAGCCGACGGCGCTGTACACGTTCAGCGTGGCGCTGTTCAGCGCGAACAGGCGCTGCGCGAGCCGTTCGGCGCGTCGGCGGGCCCGGGCGTAGCGCAGGGTGGCGGTGACGGTGGCGAGGAGTTCACCGGGATCGATCGGCTGGTCGAGATAGGCGTCGGCGCCGCGCCGCAGGCCCTCGGCGTGGTCGTCGGGGCTCATGGCGGCCGCGGAGATCTGGATGATCGGCAGATGGGCCGTCCGCAAAGACCCCTTGAGCTGTTCGCTGACCTCGAAGCCGCTCATGTCGGGGAGGAGGACGTCGATGATCGCGAGGTCCGGGAGCGCGTCGGCGGACGTGGAGTCCAGCCGGTCGAGGCCCTGCCGGCCGGTCTCGACGGCGGTGACGGTGTGTCCCGCGCGCTGCAGCCAGCTGGTGAGGAGGTAGCGGTTCGTCTCGTTGTCGTCGATGACGAGCACGGTCGCGGGCAGCAGGTCCTCGGCTCTACCGGTCACGGCTCGATCCTCCCGCCTCTGGTTGCTTCGGGTACGCGTGACCGAGGTCCGGCAGCCGTATCCGTACCCGGGTACCGGCTCCGGCCTGGCTGGTGAGGGTGAGGGAACCGCCGAGGAGTTCGGTGAGGGTACGGGCGTAGGGCAGGCCCAGTCCGGTGCCGGGCCGCCTGCTCTGCAGCGGGCCGCGGACCTGGTAGAACGCCTCGAAGACCCGGTCGGTCTCCTCGGGAGGTATCCCGATGCCGGTGTCCGTGACGGTGAACAGGACCGCGGGGGCGGAGGGTTCGGGGTCCGCGGTGACGGTCAGGTTCACCTCGCCCCGCTCGGTGAACTTCAGGGCGTTGGACAGGACGTTGCGCAGGATCCGGACCAGGAGTGTCTCGTCGGTCACCAGGGTCGGGAGGTCCTCCAGGCCGGGCGTGGCCAGCGTGACACCCTCCCTGCCGTGGCTGCTGACGAGGAGCCGGCTGAGGTGGGTGACGAGCAGGCGCAGGTCGACGGGTTCCGGATGGATGTCGAGATGGCCGGCCTCGGCCTTCGCGACGTCGAGGAGATCGTTCACGAGGGACAGGAGCGACTGGCCGGAGGACGCGATGAGTTCGACCTGTTCCAGCTGCTCACCGAGGAGCGGCGGGGAGCCGGGGGCCAGCAGCAGTCTGGACAGGGCGACCACGGAGTTGACGGGGGTGCGCAGTTCGTGGCTGATGTTCGTCCAGAACCGGGTCTTCGCCTCGCTGGCCTCCTGCAACTGGTGGCGCTTGTCCTCCAGTTCGGAGTGGAGCGCCAGCACACCGCTGTTGGTGGTCTCGAGCTCCTGGGTCAGCTCCGAGTACAGGGCGAGCACTCCGCGGTTGGTCTCCTCCAGCTCTTCGTTGAGCCGGCGGAGTTCCTCGCGCTGGGCGCGGGTCTCCTCCAGGGTGGCGATCAAGTCCCGTGTCTGGGCGCGGAGATGGTCCGCCTCGGTGGTCCGGGTGCCGCCATGGAGGGCGTCGGCCAGCCGGTTGCGCAGCTCGTCCGGCTTCGTGTCCTCGGCGGGGAGCGGCTGCGTGATGACGACACGGCTGACCGGGGTGCCGGCCTGGTGGTCGACCTGCACGAGCTTTGCGACCAGGTCGAGCGTGTCCTGGGCGGGCGGCGGTCCGCCGTTCCAGGAGAACGTGACGACGAGGGCGGTGGGCCGGTCGGCCCTGTCCAGGCCGAAGGTGACCTCCAGCTCATCGCATCCGAGCCGGTCCCGTCCGAGTTCGCTGAGCGCGGTCGCCAGCCGGACCTGGTCCTGCCGGTCCAGCGCCACCGCCGTGGCCGCCTGCTGAGCACTGCGGCGCAGACCGAAGACGTCCTGGGCGGAGAACAGGCGGAAGTGGGTCGGCGGGTCGGTCGCGACGGACACGGGACCCGGGACCCGTGCGCGGCCGCCCGGAGTCCGCTCAAGCCCGTCGGGTGTCATGATCACCTCACTCGTCACCGGTCACCAGGCATCCTTGACGACCACCACACTCGCGTCGTCCCGTCGGACGCCCGCTTCGCGGAGCAGGTGTCCGGCCACGACGAGCGGTGAGTGACCGAGCAGGCCCGGCAGCGTCTCGTGGTCCCAGCGTTCGGTCAGGCCGTCGGAGTGCATCACCAGGGCGCCGTGCCGCGGCAGCGGTTCCTCGAACGTCCGCAGGCGCCGCATCTGCGCTCCGACGATGCCGGGAGCCGAGAGCAGAGCACGGCGCCGGCTGCCGCCGATGAGGAAACCGCTGACGTTGCCGATGCCGCAGTACAGCACCCGGCCGGCGGCGGGTTCGATCCGCGCCACGGCGACCGCTCCGCCGCGGGTCCCGCGCAGGGCGCGGTGCACGGCGTCGAGGACGCCCTCCGGGGTCAGGTCGTCCGTCTCGTGGAAGGCCTTGACCGCGTTCTGGCTGGCGCGGGCCGCGAGGGGTCCGTGACCGAGTCCGTCGCACAGCATGACCAGGATGACGGGCGGTCCGCTCGCGGCGGGCACGGTACGGGTGGCCCACGCGTCCCCGCACACGCTCTCCCCGCTGATGGGCCTGGTCACACCGGCGGCCGGCGCCGGCGGCGGGCCGGCGGGGACGGCACGGCTCTCGGCGGTGCGGGGCCAGAACTGCGCGGTCATGACCGTGCCGCGGCCCGGTACGGAGTGCAGGTCGAAGTGGTCCGACAGCCGGGCGACGGCGCCCAGTCCGATCCCGAGGGTGCCGGCGCTGGAGGTGCCGTCGCTCAGGGCGGCGCTGATGTCCGTGATACCGGGGCCCGAGTCGATGGTGAGGAACTCGACTCCGGCCTCGCCGCCGGTGCGCACCACGCGCAGCAGCAGCGCGCCGTCCTCGGCGTGCCGTTGCAGGTTCGTGGCGGCCTCGGTGACGGCGAGGGCGACCTCGGCGCCGCGGTGGCCGGTGAGTCCCAGTCGCCGGGCGAGCGTCGCCGCCGCGCCCCGGGCGGCCGGTGCCAGCGACTCGTCGTCCCGGAACCAGGCCACGTCCTCGCCGTCCACCGTGGTCGCGGTACTCACCGGACCCACTTGACGATGGTCACGGACGTGCCCTCGCCGGGCACGGTGTTCAGCTCGAAGTCGTCGACGAGGCGACGGGCGCCGCTGAGGCCCAGGCCCAGGCCGCTGCCCGATGTCCAGCCGTCCGTCATCGCCTGCTCGACGTCGGGGATGCCGGGTCCCGAGTCCTCGAACACGGCCGCCACACCGCGTCGGCCGCGCGCGCTGACCAGGCCGGTCCTGGCCGTGCCGCCGCCGCCGTAGATCAGCGTGTTACGGGCGAGTTCGCTGGCCGCGGTGATCATCTTCGTCTGGTCGACCAGGGAGAGACCGCACTGCTGGGACAGCGTCCGGATGACCTGGCGGACCTGGACGAGGTCGCCGCTGCGCGCGATCGGATGGACCTGGAGCTCCTCTTCGGCCGTCCAGGGCGCGGTCATCGCGGAGCCGCACCGGACGGCCGCCGCAGCTTCGCCAGGCCCTTCTCCAGGTCCAGGGCCGTGCTGACACCGCCGAGCGAGAGGCCCAGCTCGACCAGGGTGATGGCCACGGCCGGGCGCATGCCCACGACCACGGTACGGGCGTCGAGCATGCGGGAGATGGCGGCCATGGTGGCCAGCATGCGGCCCACGAAGGAGTCGACGATCTCCAGGGCGCTGATGTCGATGACGACGCCGCCGGCCGACCTGGCGACGATCTGGTCGGCCAGGTCCTCCTGGA
Organism: Streptomyces sp. NPDC091282; assembly: GCF_044757385.1. Taxonomy (NCBI): domain Bacteria; kingdom Bacillati; phylum Actinomycetota; class Actinomycetes; order Kitasatosporales; family Streptomycetaceae; genus Streptomyces; species Streptomyces sp. NPDC091282. The sequence continues at coordinate 111,803 of NZ_JBIVUX010000010.1, read as the reverse complement.
GGTTCAGGACGGTCTGGTCCTCCAGGTCGGACTGGACGGACACCAGCAGGACGTCTCCGATCCGCAGGATCGGGATGCGTTCGCTCATCGCTGCTCGCTCCGGTGCGTGACCATGTCCACGCCGGACCGGCGCAGGGCCAGCTTGAGGGCGTCCGCGAGGCTGGCCTTCGTCACGATCCCGTCGAACTCGATGCCGAGCGCCACGATGGTCTGCGCGATCTGCGGGCTGATCCCGGACACGGTGCACTCGGCGCCCATCAGGCGGGCGGCGACGATGGTCTTGAGGAGGTGCTGGGCGACCTGGGTGTCCACGGCCGGGACGCCGGTGATGTCGATGATCGCCTGCTCGGAGCCGGTGTCGACGAGAGCCTGCAGCAGCTTCTCCATCACCACCTGGGTGCGCGCCGAGTCCAGGGTGCCGACCAGCGGTACGGCGATCACGCCGTCCCACAGCCGCACGACCGGCGTGGACAGTTCCAGGAGCTGTTCGGCCTGCGCGGTGATCAGTTCCTCGCGGGTCTGCGTGTAGGTCTCGATCGTGAACAGTCCCAGGCCGTCCAGGATGCGGCCGAGCCGCAGGTAGGCCTGGATCTCCTCGGTGCTGCCGTCCGCCAGGAGCGGTTCGAGCACCTGCTTCAGGGCGAAGACGCCGACGGCGGTCTCGCTCGGCGAGAAGCCCTGCCGGGCACGGTTCCGTGACAGTTCGGTCAGCAGCGCCCTGACCTCGTACATCTGCTCCGAGTGGACGTCGGACGCGCCCTCGCGCAGCGCCGCCACCAGGGCGTCGTAGAGTTCGCGGAGCTCGCGGTCGACCTCGGCCGCGCTCACGCGACTGCCCAGCGTCCGCGTCACCTCGGCGACCCACACCGCGGCCAGGTCCTGGTCCTTGTCGGAGAGGAGCCTCACCAGCTCTACGGTGTTGCCCGGCTTCGCCATGTGGACGCCCCTTCGGTTTTCGTACTGATGTGCCAACATATGGCTTGTGCAGCTTACGGCACCCCTGTCGGGGTCAGTTCTCCAGCGCGTCGCGCACCGTGGGGAGACAGGGGATGAGGGCGTCGATGCCGACGAGTTGCAGCACACGCAGGACGGCCGGCTGGGCGCCGGCCACGCGCAGCCAGCCCTGGGCGTCCGCGGACGCGCGGTAGGCGGCGATGAGCGCGTTGATGCCTGCCGAGTCCATGAAGGTCAGCCGGGTGAGGTCGGCGACGGTCCGCGAGGAGGTGCCGTCGGCCGCCGGTGCCAGTGCCCGCCGGGCGATGTCTCGGGTGGTGTGGTCCAGTTCGCCTCGCAGGGCGACGACCCGGATGCCGGCGACGGTGGATTCGCTGACGGTCAGTTGGCCACGCTGGTCCGGATGGGCGTCTGTCACCGATTCCTCGACTGCGTTCGCTGGAGCGGCTGGGCCGCCGACTCCTGTGTGAGGAGTCACCGCAGATACTACGGGGAACAGCGCTCGTGGAACTGGGCACTTGGAGTAAGAAGAACAAGAGGCGCGGCGCACGTGGCGGACGCCCGCGGGCAAGGGGAGCGAAGGTGACCAAGCGTGCAGTCTGTCGACAGTGACGGCGACGAGGAATCACGTGTCCGTCCGGCGACCACCGTCTTCCCCTTGGAAGAGGACGACTCCTGCATCGCCCAGGCACGCCATCTCGCCGCGGACTTCCTGGACCGCGCCCGGACCGACCAGGGCGTGACGGTGTCGGCGCGAGCGGTGGACCTCACCCGGCTCGTGGTGAGCGAACTGGTCACCAACGCCCGCAAGTACGCTCCCGGACCCCTGTGGATGGAGCTGGGTCTGGCGGCCGGGACGGTGGAGGTGACCGTGCGGGACAGCGTGCGCCTGCACCCCGCCGCCCGGCCGGGAGATCCGGGCCGGGTCGGTCAGCACGGCCTGGAGATCGTCATGGCCGTCGCCGAGTCGTTCCAGGTCCGCCTGGAGTCGTCCGGCAAGAGCGTCACCGCCCGCATCGCCCTGGCCGACGGCACCGTCGCGGACGTCCCGCCCGGGAGCCGCTGACGGCCGTACCCGTGCGGTCGGGACGCGAGAGGCCCGGGCGCATGGCCGTTCAGGTGACGGCACGCATGTTCTGTTTTGCCGGATATGGCGCAGGGGAACCGGCAGCTATGACCACCGCCCCGCCGCACCGGACCCTGCCCGTCCGGGCCGCCGCCTCCGTGCCCCGTCTGCTGCGCTCCTGCATCGGTCTCCTCGACCGGGTGGAGAACGCCAAGGCCCTCGACCACGTCGTGACACCCGTGCGGATGGCCGTACGGGTCCTGCCGCTCGGCCCGCTTCGCGACGTGCTGCACGGCCGTCAGCTCGGCCATCCGCTCCATCCGGTGCTGGTGCAGGTGCCGATGGGTGCCTGGCTGTCGTCCGTGATCCTGGACTTCGTGCCCGGCGCCGGGCGGTCCGCCCGCGTCCTCGTCGGGGTGGGCACGCTGGCGGCGCTGCCCGCGGGGCTGGCCGGATGGACGGACTGGGCGGAACAGCACGAGCAGCAGATGCGGACCGGCCTGGTGCACGCGGCCGCCAACGCCGGCGCCGTGTGGCTCTTCGGCGCCTCGTTCGTCGTGCGGGGGCGGCGCCCGCTGACCGGCCGGGCGCTCGGACTCGGCGGTCTGGTCTGCGCGGGCGTCGGCGGGTTCGTGGGCGGCCATCTCGCCTACCGGCAGGCCGCGGGCCCCAACAAGGCCGAGCCCGTGGCCCACCTGGTGGAGCCGGGCTGGCACCGGCTCGGCCCGGTGGACACCCTGAGGCCGGGAGTCCCCGAGCGGCGCATGCTCGGCGAGGTGTCCCTGCTGGTCGTCCGGGACGAGAACGGCGGCATCGACGTACTGGCGGACCGGTGCAGTCATCTGTCGGGACCGCTGTCCGAGGGCGACGTCACGGACGGCTGCGTGGTCTGCCCCTGGCACGGCAGCGTGTTCCGGCTGTCGGACGGCGCCCCGGTGCGCGGGCCGGCGACCGCGCCGCAGCCGCGCTTCGAGACCAGGACCGAACCGGACGGCGTCCTCGCCGTCCGGCTGCCGGACGCGGGCTGAGACGCCGCGGGTCCACGGCCGGGGGCGCACCGCGCCGCGGCCACCTCCGGCGACGGCGGACTACGGCGGGGGAACGGCCTTCGCGGGGAGACCGGGCGAGGGCGGTGCGGACGGTGGTGTCCGCACCGCCCTCGCCCGGGGTGTCGCTCACGCGCCGTCCTCGGTGCCGGGCCGGTCCTCGCGGTGGCGGTGACCCGGCAGGAACTCCTGCATCTTGGCCTTGAAGCCCTGGCGCACCATGCCCGCGCGGTCGCTGTCCCCCTTGAGCACGGAGGAGGCCGCGGCCTCGATCTGCTCCAGGGTGGCGTGCGGCGGGATGGGCGGGACCGCGGGGTCGGTCACGAAGTCCAGCACACAGGGCCGGTCGGCGGCCAGCGCCGTCTGCCACGCGCTGTGGACGTCCTCCGGCTTCTCGACCCGCAGACCCTCCAGGCCGGCCAGCCGGGCGGCCTCGGCGTAGGGGAAGTCGGGAAGGGACTGGGAGGGCTCGAACTGCGGGGCGCCGCCCATGGCGCGCATCTCCCAGGTGACCTGGTTGAGGTCCCGGTTGTTCAGGACGGCGACGACGAGACGCGGGTCCTCCCACTCCCGGTAGTACTTGGCGACGGTGATCAGCTCGGCCATGCCGTTCATCTGCATCGCACCGTCGCCGACGAGTGCGACGGCGGGCCGGTCGCCGTGGGCGAACTTGGCGCCGATGGCGTAGGGCACGCCGGGGCCCATGGTGGCCAGCGTGCCGGACAGCGAACCGCGCATGGCGCCGCGCAGCTTCAGGTGCCGGGCGTACCAGTTGGCGGCGGACCCGGAGTCGGCGGAGAGGATCACGTTCTCCGGCAGCAGGTCGTTCAGGGCGTGCACGACGTACTCGGGGTTGACCGGGTCGGCGTCCACGGCGGCGCGCCGTTCCATGACCTCCCACCAGCGCGCGGTGTCCTTCTCGATCTTCTCCCGCCAGCCCCGGTCCTCCACCCGGTCGAGCAGCGGCAGTAGCCGCCTCAGCGTCTCGCGGGCGTCGCCGACCAGGTTGACCTCGAACGGGTAGCGCAGCCCGACCATGTGCGGGTCGATGTCGATCTGCACGGCCCGTGCCTTGCCGAACTCGGGGAGGAACTGGCTGTACGGGAACGACGAGCCGATGACAAGGAGGGTGTCGCAGCCGGTCATGAGCTCGTACGACGGACGGGTCCCCAGCAGACCGATGGAGCCGGTGACGTACGGCAGGCCGTCGTCCAGGGCGTCCTTGCCCAGCAGCGCCTTGGCCACTCCGGCGCCGAGCCGGTCGGCGACCTCCATGACCTCCTGGCGGGCTCCGCGGGCGCCCTGCCCGATGAGGATCGCCACCTTCTCACCGGCGTTGAGGACGTCGGCGGCACGGGTGAGATCCTCGTCGGCGGGCACGGGCGCGTAGTGCGGCGCCCCGAGGCTGGAGGGGACCATCTTGAAGGCGTGTCCGGGCGCGGAGTAGTCCAGTTCCTGCACGTCGGCGGGGACGATCACGGCCGTGACCGAACGGCGGGCCATCGCGGTCCGCATGGCCCGGTCCAGCACGTTGGGCAGCTGCTCGGGGACGGTCACCATCTCGCAGAAGTCCGAGGCGACGTCCTTGTAGAGGCTCAGCAGGTCGACCTCCTGCTGGTAGGAGCCGCCCATGGCGCTGCGGTTGGTCTGCCCGACGATCGCGACGACGGGCACGTGGTCGAGCTTGGCGTCGTACAGGCCGTTGAGGAGGTGGATGGCGCCGGGGCCGGAAGTGGCGGCGCAGACACCGACCTTGCCGGAGAACTTGGCGTAGCCCACGGCCTGGAAGGCGGACATCTCCTCGTGGCGGGCCTGGATGAAGCGGGGGTTGTCGTCGGCGCGGCCCCAGGCCGCGAGCAGGCCGTTGATCCCGTCGCCGGGATAGGCGAAGACGTGCTCCACGCCCCATTCGCGCAGACGCTCAAGGATCTTGTCGGAGACCTTCTTCGACATGTTCGACGACCTTTCCTGATGTGCTGAGGGCGGTGGCAGCGGCGGTGACGGTGGCGGTGGCCACGGCGCGGGGGAGGGGCCGGGCAGGGCGCCGGGGTGGCGGCCCGTGCCGTGGGCCGGTCCGTCGCCGCGGCCGGGTACCCGCTCCGGGACCGTGCATAGGCGCCGTTCCCTCCGCGTCGTCCGGTGCCGTCAGCGGTCGGCCCGCGCGGTGACGTCCTCCGCGACCCGGCGGTCGAGGGCGGATCGCACCAGGCCCGCCGCGAGCGCCGGGAAGTCTTCGGCTCCGGCCAGGCGGGCGAGGGCGTCCGGTGACGTCGGGAGGCCGAGGCGGGCGGCACCCTGGAGCGCCTTGGCGTCGAAGTAGGGCGCGGCCTCGGGCCAGACGCCCTGGGCCTCGCGCAGGAAGATGTCCGATCCGGCGGGACCGATGCCGGGCAGTTCGCGCAGCAGGCGCCCGCATTCCCCGATGTCGCCGCCCGCGGCCTTGCGGAGCCTGCGCAGATCGCCGCCGTACCGGTCGAGCAGCTGGTCGGCGGCTTCGCCGAGCTGAGTGGCGGTGCGCTCGTCGTACCGGCGGTAGTGCCCCTTGCCGAGCGCGTCCACGCGCTGCTGCCAGGTGGCGTCGCTCATGCGCTTCGGGGTGCGCATCCCGTCGTCGAACAGCGCACGGGCGGCGTCCGTGGCGACGGACGCCCTGATGCGTGCGCTGAGCAGGTGGGCGAGGACCAGCAACTGGTAGAGAGGCTGGGGAGTGTCGCGCAGGCGCACGCCCGCCTCCTGCGCGTAGGTCTGACCGTGGGCGGTGAGCAGGGCGTCGACGGTTGCCTTCTTCGTCGCGGTCGGCATGATCACGTCGCTCCTTCCCGCGGTCGGGGATCGGGGTCGGACACCAGCCGGGCCGCCGACCCGCACGGACGCCTTTCGGCCCGTCTTCGTCCGCGCCCGCGGGCGCAAACCGCCGGTCCGGCCGCGGCGGAAGCCGACGGCCGGGGCCTGTGGCCGTCCACCGGCCGGGTGCCCGCCGCACCGCCGGGAAAACGACGACGGCCTCCCCTTCTCGTGCTCCCCGCGCCGCGCCCCGGAGCCCGCGAGACGCGCTCCCTCGGCACGACGGGTGCCTGTGCCCCCTCGCGCACGCACGATCTTCACGACATACTCACCGGCATGAATTCCGCGAGTGGCGGCGAAGAGAGGCCGCCGGAACCGACCACGGCGCCCACGGGGTCGCTGCCGCACGTCACGCAGGAGGCGCAGGGTGACGCGTGGGTGGTGACCGTCGTCGGCGCCTTCGACCTGAACTCGGTCTCCGCGCTGTCGGCGGCGCTGGAGAGCGGAGTCCGGACCCACTCCACGGTGGTGGTGGACGCCTCCGGCCTCACCTTCGCCGACTCGACGGTCCTGAACCTGCTGCTGCACTTCCACCGGAAGGCCGTGCTGCGCGTGGCCTCTCCCGCGTCCCCGCTCGCCAGGGTGCTGGCGCTCACGGGAGCGGACCGGGTGCTGGACGTCCGGCCCACCGTGGCGGACTCGATCGGCGGGTGACGGGCCGGCCCCGCTGCGGGGCGGACCGCGGGCCGGGGAAGCGGAAGGCCGCTCTCGTCGAACTCGCCCTGCGCGGTGTGCGGAGGACGGGGTACAAGACTCCTCGTAACCGGAGACGAGAGGGTGGACGACGTGGACTGGGGTCGGTTCGCGCAGCAGATGGCCGCGATGGCGCGTGATCTGCTGGCACAGGATTCGGTGGCCGGCACGCTGGAAAGGATCACCGGTTCGGCGACCGAGCTGGTCGAGGGCTGCGACGCGGCCGGCATCCTCGTGCTGCACGACCGGCAGGTGGAGACGCTCGCCCCCACCGCCCAGCTGGCCGTCGACAGTGACCGGCTCCAGGAACACCTCGGAGAGGGCCCGTGCTTCGACGCCGCGAGGAGTTCGCTCGGCGAGCGGGTCTTCCGTATCTCCGACCTCACCGCCGCCCATCAGCGCTGGCCCGCCTACGCCCCGCAGGCCCACAAGCTGGGGATCGGCAGCATGATGGGCTTCCTGCTGTACACCGACGACGAAGACCTCGGCGCCCTGAACCTGTACTCCCGCGAGCCCGGCGCGTTCACCGCCACCAGCGAGACGGCCGGTCTGCTGCTGGCCTCGCACGCCGCGGTGGCGTTCTCCGCCGCCCGCACCCACGCCCAGATGGAACAGGCGGTCACCACCCGCCACACCATCGGCGAGGCCATGGGCATCCTCATGGGCGCCCGCCACCTCACCGAGGACCAGGCCTTCGACGTCCTGCGCCGGTACTCCCAGGAACAGAACGTCAAGCTCCGCGAGGTCGCCCGCCGGATGTGCGAACAGGGCGCTCTGTAGTCGCGGTGGAGGCGGCTTCTCCGGCTCACGGTCTGAACCGGAGAAGCCTGGACCGGGCCGGCTCCCCCGGGGGAAATCTCCCGCACCCGTTCCTTGTCCCCGGGTCCCCTGCCTGATCGGTCTCAGACCTCCGCGTCGGGACGCGCCGCTCCCGTGCGTTCCACTCCTCGGTTTGCGGTGCGCGATCGGGGGCACGCGAAGGTCAGTGCTTCGGACCGGAGGCGCATGCCCAGCGGGGACATCCCCGACTGCCCGGCTCCTCTGGTGCCGGGTCCCCTCGTTGCGGCACCCCTGACCACGCGTTCAGAGATCCGGAATCCGAATTCCGGGGCTTTCCGAACATCCGTCCAGGAGTTGTTCGCATGCCCGGCAACATCGCCTCCAGCCGGTCCCGCACGCCCGCGCGTGCCCCGTCCCGGCACCCCCACGACGACGCCCCCGAGACCGCCGCCCGCTTCGCCCGGCTCGCCGCCCTCGGTGACGGCCCCGAACGGGACGCCCTGCGCGACGAACTGGTGGCCGCCTGGCTGCCCATGGCGCACCGTCTCGCCGGCCGCTTCCGCGACCGCGGCGAGAACATCGAGGATCTGCGCCAGGTGGCCGCCCTCGGGCTGGTCAAGGCCGTCGACCGCTACGAACCGTCCCGCGGCGCCTTCGAGAGCTACGCGATCCCCACCATCACCGGTGAGGTCAAGCGGCACTTCCGCGACCGGATGTGGGCGCTGCGCGTGCCCCGCAGCGTGCAGGAACTGCGCAACCGCGTACGGGTGGCCCGTCGCGAACTCATGGAGCGGCCGGGCAGCCCGGAACCGTCCCGGGCCGCACTCGCCGCCCACACCGGGCTGACCGAGGACGAGGTCAAGGCCGGTCTGGAGGCGCTGGAGAGTTTCAGCACCCTGTCCCTGGACGCCGAACTCTCCGCCGGCGAGGACGGCCACAGCCTCGCCGACACCCTCGGAGACGTGGACGGCTCCTTCGACACCGTCGTGGACCGGGAAGCCGTCAAGGAAGGCCTGCGCCGGCTGCCCGAGAGGGAGCGGGAAATCCTCTACATGCGTTTCTTCGAGGACATGACGCAGAGCCGGATCGCCGACAAGCTCGGCATCTCCCAGATGCACGTCTCCCGCCTCATCACCCGCAGCTGCGCCACGGTCCGGGCCCAGGCCCTCCACCAGTGACGCACGCCGCCATCCCGCACACCCCGCACACCCCGCACACCCCGCTACCCACAGCCGGCATCCGAGGAGCCCGTCCCATGCTCATGCCCCACCCCGCCACCCTGCGCAGACTGCTCACGGAGTACGAAACGCTCCTCGCGGCCGACACACGCGCCGACGGCACCGCGCCCGGCGCACGCCTGGAGGACCTGGTCTACACGCTGTGCGTGTCCACCGGGACGCGGGAGATCGCCCACGCCCTGCGAGCGGCGCACGACTACCTCGACCAGCCGATCGACAGCAGCGGCGGCGCAGGTGCGGGCGCGGCGACCGGGACGGACCGGGTGCGGGCCGTCCTGCCCGCCGGCCGGCTCCAGAGCCCGGCAGGTGCCACACCTCTCCCGCACAGCGGAATCCCGCACACCGGCGCGCCGGTCCCCGTACCGGCGGAACAACCGCTCGGAGCGGCCTAGGCTTCGCACGCGGAAGGCGTCCGGCACGTACGGCGCCCTCCGCGCCGCCTCACCCGACTGTGGCCCGTCCCGTTTCCCATGGGGCGGGCCACAGCCGTGTGCGGGCGGACCCGTACCGGCCGGGCGGCAGGACCCTCACGAAGGGCGCCACCGAGACTCCCCGCGACGCCGTCGGCGCGGGAAGATCGACGTCGTCGAGATCGTCCGCGGCGATGCCGGGGCTCCACAACCCGGCTGTGGCCGCACGTCCAAGGAGTCCTTGATGTGGTCCACGATCGTCGCCGTCCTCGGCACACTCGCCGGTGTCGCGCTGGCGGGACACGCCCAGCGGTCCAGCGATCGGCAGGCTCGCCTGCACGCGCATCGCCAGGAGGTGACGCGCGCCGTCGCCGAGTTGCTGGAGGCCGTCGTACGCCACCGTGAAGTGCACTGGCTGTTCGTCGAGTCCCGCCGCGCGGGCGACGCCGAGACGGCGGAGGAGCGCGCGGCCCGCGCGACCACGCGCAGCGCGGCCACGGTCGCCCGTGACCGGGTCGGCCTCCTCGTCGACGCCGAGCCCGTGCTGGTGGGGGCCATCGAGACCGCGTGGCGGGCGGCCATGGATCTGCCCGACATCGTCCTCGGGCCGGTGAGCGGTGGCCGGTTCGCGCCGGAGGTCGAGGAAGCCCTGGAAGCCGCGCGGGCGCGGTGCCGAAGCTCCCACACCGCCCTCCGGATCGCGGGCTCCGCCTATGTGAGGGCCCGTTGAACCGGCGTCCGGGCGAACTCCGCATGCCTTGCGCGCCAGATGAATCGGTTGCACGCTCAACTTCGGCCAGGACTGGCCTGTTTGAGTCACCGGAAGATCATTAATGTGTCGCGTGAGCGCAGGCATCTACCTGAGGAGTTCCGTGTCCGCTGCCCCGCTGGTACCCGACATCCTTTCCCCCGAGTTCGCCATGGACCCCTACCCCGCCTACGCGGTGATGCGGGAGAAGGAACCGCTCATCTGGCACGAGGCGACCCAGAGTTACGTCATCTCCCGCTACCAGGACGTCGAGCGCGTCTTCAAGGACAAGAACGCGGAGTTCACGACCGACAACTACGACTGGCAGCTGGAGCCGGTCCACGGCAAGACCATCCTGCAGCTGAGCGGCCGTGAGCACGCGGTGCGCCGGGCGCTCGTCGCCCCCGCCTTCCGCGGCAGCGACCTGCAGGAGAAGTTCATGCCGGTCATCGAGCGCAATTCGCGTGAACTCATCGACGCCTTCCGGCACTCCGGCTCCGCCGACATCGTCGCCGACTACGCGACCCGGTTCCCGGTCAACGTCATCGCGGACATGCTGGGCCTGGACAAGGCGGACCACACCCGCTTCCACGGCTGGTACACCGCCGTGATCGCCTTCCTCGGCAACCTCTCCGGCGACCCCGGTGTGACCGCGGCGGGCGAGCGCACCCGGGTGGAGTTCGCCGAGTACATGATCCCGATCATCCGCGAACGGCGCGACAACCTGGGGGACGACCTGCTGTCCTCGCTGTGCGCCGCCGAGGTCGACGGCGTCCGGATGAGCGACGAGGACATCAAGGCCTTCTGCAGCCTGCTCCTCGCGGCCGGCGGCGAGACCACCGACAAGGCGATCGCGAGCATCCTGGCCAACCTGCTGGTGCATCCGGAGCAGTTGGCGGCCGTCCGCGAGGACCGGAGCCTGATATCCGCGGCCTTCGCGGAGACGCTGCGCTACACCCCGCCGGTGCACATGATCATGCGGCAGTCGGCCACGGACGTCGAGGTCAGCGGCGGCACCATCCCGGCCGGGGCCACCGTGACCTGCCTCATCGGTGCCGCCAACCGGGACGAGCAGCGCTTCCGCGAGCCCGACCGGTTCGACATCTTCCGCGACGACCTCACCACGACGTCGGCGTTCTCGGCGGCCGCCGACCACCTGGCCTTCGCGCTCGGCCGCCACTTCTGCGTCGGCGCCCTGCTGGCCAAGGCGGAGGTCGAGACCGGCGTGAACCAGCTGCTCGACGCGATGCCCGACCTCCGCCTCGCCGACGGCTTCGACCCGGTCGAGCAGGGGGTGTTCACCCGCGGACCGCAGTCGCTGCCGGTCCGCTTCACTCCGAACGCCGGCTGAGAGCCGCCGCCGGCTCCACGGTCCCGCCGGCGATCCGGGCAGCCGCCGTACACCTGCCCGGCCCGGCGGCGCGGGCCGCGGCCGCTACTGGACGGTCGGGGTGAACCGCACCGGCAGGGACGTCAGTCCGCGCATCCACACCGACGGACGCCACGTCAGGTCATCCGCCTCGACGGCCAGCACCAGGTCGGGGAGGCGCTCCAGCAGCGTCTCCACCGCCGTACGCGCCATCACGTCCGCGAGGAGCGGCGCCGGATAGGGACAGCGGTGCTCGCCGTTGCTGAAGGACAGGTGCGCCGAGTTCTCCGCGCCGACGTGCGACTCGGGCCAGATCTGCGGGTCGGTGTTGGCCGCCGCCAGGCCCAGGACGAGACAGTCGCCCTCCCGGATCAGGCGCCCGCCGAGCTGCGTGTCGCGCACGGCCCAGCGGCCGATGAAGTTCTGCGTCGGAGTGTCCAGCCACAGCACCTCGTTGAGGGCCTCGCCCACGCTCACCCGGCCGCCGGAGACGTTGAGCGCGAACCGCTCGTCGGTGAGCAGCAGCCGTAGCGTGTTGCAGATCCAGTTGGCCGTCGGCTGCTGCGCGGCGGCGATGACGGAGATCAGGTCCTGCACGATCTCCTCGTCGCTGAGCCCCGCCGGATCCAGCAGCATCCGCGAGGTGACGTCCGAGCCCGGCCGATCCCGCTTCTCCTTGACGAGCTGCATGATCCGCTCGCCGACGCGCATGTACGCCGCCACCGGGTCGTCGCCCTCGCCCGCGTCGAGCGAGATCCGCAGGTCGTCGACGAGTTGCTCGGTGTCCGTGCTGTCCTGCGGCATGCCGCACATCCACAGCACGCCACGGGCCGGCAGCGCGTGCGCGTACGTACTCATCAGCTCGGCCTCGCCGCTGCCGGCGAACGAGGAGATCAACTGCCCCGCGATCAGCTCGCATTCACGGGCCAGCTCGAACTGGTCCACGCCCTCCAGCGCCTGCGTGATGACACCCGCCCGGCGCTGGTGCTCCGTCCCCTCCGTGAACAGCACCGAGGGCTGGTAGCCGACGTACGGCAGCAGCGGCCAGTCCGGCGGGATGGCGTCCCACTGGTTCCACCGCCGCGAGTCCCGCGCGAACAGCTCGTCGTGGCTGGTGACGTAGGAGACCTCGGGGTAGCCGAGGACGAGCCAGGCCGGGATGTCGCCGTCCAGCAGCACCGGCGCGACCGGACCGTGCTCCCGGCGCAGGGAGCGGTACAGCTGCGAGGGCGTCTGCTGGTACTGGAGGCCGGCCAGCTGCACGGCCGAGCCGTGCGCGGGGCAGCCGGGTGGCGGCGGGGGCGCGGACGGGGAGCCGGTGGGGTCGCTCACGGTGTGCTCTCCTGGGACAGGGCCATTGAGTAGAGGTGGTCCACGAGGGTGATGAGGACCTCCTTGCAGGAGGACCGGACCCGGGCGTCGCAGTCGACCATCGGGACGTGCTCGCCGAGGGCGAGGGCCTTGCGGATCTCTTCGAGCGAGAAACGGCTCGCGTCGTCGTCGAAGCGGTTCACGGCCACCACGAACGGCGTCCGGTGGTGTTCCAGTCGGTCTATCGCGTACCAGGAGTCCTGCATGCGGCGCGTGTCGACGAGGACGACCGCGCCAAGGGTGCCGGAGAACAGGCGGTCCCACAGGAACCAGAACCGCTCCTGGCCCGGTGCGCCGAACAGGTACAGGACCATGCGCTGATTGAGGCTGATGCGGCCGAAGTCGAACGCGACGGTCGTGGTGGTCTTGCGCTCCACCCCGGCCGTCTCGTCGACGCCCTGTCCCGCCTGCGTCATGACCTCTTCGGTGTTCAGCGGCCTGATCTCGCTCACCGAGCGCACCAGGGTGGTCTTTCCCACGCCGAAGCCGCCGACGACGACGATCTTCAGGCCGGTCTCGGCGGTGTCGGTCAGCGGCGTGCGCTGGGAGGGCAGCTCAGAGGTTGCGGAGCCCATGGAGGACCTCCTGGAGCAGGGCGGTTTCGGGGAGCGAGGCGACCGATTCGGCCGCCCGGGGGTGACGGGCGCTGACCTTGCCCATGTCATGGAGGTCGCCGACGAGGATCCGGGTGACGGTGATGGGCAGCTTCAGTTCTGCGGAGATCTCGACCAGCGCCGTGGGGTGCCGGCACAGCTCCAGGATCCGCACGTGCTCGGACTGCATGCCGGTGCTGGGTTCGCTCTCGCTGACGATCAGCGTCACCAGGTCGAAGGCGTCGTCGGCGGTGCTGCGGCCGCCCGTGACCATGTAGAGCCGGTCGGGATCGCCCACGTCCACGGGTTTGTGCATCACGCGGAGGCACCTCGGCCGGCGGGCGTGCGCGGCTCGGCCCGCAGGTGCTCGCCGATCTGCTCGACGAGTTCCGTCATCTGGTGGCCGACGACACCGGGGTCGGCGTCCTCCTGCGCGACGACCGCGAGGTGCGCGCCCTCACCGGCCTCGACGATGAACAGCAGGCCGCCGTGGAACTCCGTCATGGAGTGCCGTACGCCGCCCGTTCCGTCGCCGAACTCGGCGGACGCGCCCTGCGCGAGGGCCTGGATGCCGGAGCAGATGGCCGCCAGCTGGTCGGCCTGGTCGAGGGCCATGTGCTCCGTCCAGCACAGCTTCAGGCCGTCCCGGGACAGGACGAGCGCGTGGCGGGTGCCCGGGGTGCGCTCCAAGAGGTTCGTCAGGAGCCAGGTGAGGCTGTTGTCAGTGGTCTCCATGGTGGCTGGGACGGGTTGTGACCGGTGAGGTCACCCGGCCCGTTCCTCCAATCGATCGTCGGCGGCGGCGAGGCGCGATGGCGGTGGGCGGCTGCCCTTGAGGAGTACGCGCAGGGGCGTACGTGGATGTGTGGTCGCTCGCGGCCTAGTCGGCCGCTGTTCCCGGCCCGTCGTCGGGGCGGGCGGCCGGGTCGGGGGCCGTACCGCCGTGCCGGGCACGGTGGAAGGCACCGAACTGGCTTCCGGCGCTGCGCGCGGGTCCCGGCTCACGGGACCCGGCCGAGGGCGCCGGCACCGACGGTTTCTGCCGGGCGCGTTCGGCCTCGGCCATGGTGCGGCCGGGGGCGCGCACGGGCAGTCCGTTGTCGGTGACGGTGTCCTGGTCGGCCGAAGGTGCGGGACCGGGATCCGGCACGAGGTCCGCAGGAGCGACCGGCGGAGCGAGCCGGGCGGCCGGCTCCGGCGCCGCGGGAGCGGGTACGGTCGCCGGGGCCTGAGCGCCGCGCCGTGGCCGCTCGACGAGCGGTTCCCGCTGCTGGGCCACCAGCTGCGGCGGCAGCAGGACGACGACACCGGTGCCGCCGCGCGAGGAGGGCCGGTAGTTGACGCTGATGCCGTACCGCTCGGCGAGGCGTCCCACCACGGCCAGGCCGAGGCGGGTGCCCTGCAGCGAGGCGAGGTCGGTGACACGGCCCGACACGGACTCCTCCGCCCGGCGCATGGCGGCGTCGGACATCTTCAGACCGCTGTCCTCGATGGTGACGACGACACCCGCGCTGCGCTCCTCCACGTAGACGTGGACCTCGTCGATGGGCGGCGAGAAGTTGGCGGCGTTGTCCATGAGTTCGGCGAGCAGGTGCATCACGCCTTCGGAGGCGAAGCCGGCGATCGCCGCCTTGCTGGAGGAGTGCAGCCGCACGCGCCGGTAGGCGGCGATCCGGCCGACCGCGCCGCGCAGGATGCTCTCCATGATGATCGGCTTGTTCCACACGCGGCTGGACCGGCCGCCCATCAGCAGCGCGAGCCGGTCGGTCATCAGGCCGAGCTGGGAGGTGCTGTGGTCCAGCCGCAGCAGGTCGCCGAAGACCTCGCCGCCGTGACGGTCCTGCATGTCCCGCAGGTCGGCGAGCATGGAGACGGTCTTCGCCTGGACCCGGCTCAGTGCCTTGGCCGAGGCTGCCTGGGCGGCGGCGGACCGCCGTTCGCTGTAGGCCAGTTCCCGGACGAACCACTCGGCCGAGCCGGCCAGCACGTCGTCCTGCGGCCAGGCGAGCTTGGTGAGGACGGTGTTGCCCGAACTGCCTTCCCGCAGCAGGGCCACCGCGGCGGGCAGCGTCTCGCCGATCAGGCGCTCCAGCTCGGCCCTCTCCTGCGTCAGCTCGGTCCGGGCGGCACGCAGCTGCTCCTCGGCCTGGACGGCGCGTCGAACCGATTCGGCGAGTTCGCCGGTGAACGTGTGCAGCATCTGGCGCAGTTGCGGGTCGGACGGGACGGCGACCCGGGACAGGGCCTCGTCGGCGCCGGCGCCGCTCTTCAGGTGCCGTGCGACGCCCGGCAGGGTGACGCCGACGAGCTGGGCCGTCTGCGCCTCCTGCTGCCGCCAGTTGTCCTTGGTCATCTCCAGCTCGCCGCCGGAGGCGTCCGCCTGCCGCAGGGCGCGGCGCAGGAGGTAGGAGGCGGTGCTGACGACGGCCACGAGGCAGCCGCAGGCGGCGACGGCCGTGCCCATGACCCAGGTGCGGGCGCCTTCGGGAGCGAGGAGGACCGTGGTGGCGGCGCCCGCGGCCGCGAGGACCAGGATCACCGGGAACACGGTGGGGGATGAGCGCGCCCCTTTCCCGCGTCGACGCTGACGGGGGCGAGCAGGCACTGGCATTCCGCGGTCCCTCGGTCCGTATGAGCAGAGATCACGTGGGCGACTGGACGTCGTAGACGTCCCGGAGCACAGCCGTTTCAGGACGGCGGGCTTCCGGTTCACGCACGCCGCTCATGCTAGCCACCCCTCGAACCCCTCGGACTGTACCAACGACCTGATCCCTCACACGAGTTCAGTTAGTCGGGAAACCGCCCTCGCCACACATGCGTGTGATACGCAACTTGACCCGTTTCTGACTGATCTTGAACGTCCGGAACCCGGCATTCTGTGACGACGGTGTGCGGACGCCCGCACGCCGAGAACACGATTCGAGCGTCGAGCAAACGCTTTCGGCCAAGTACGTCCCGGGGATGTCCCCCGGAGAGGCGCCGACGTGCGCTCCGGGATGGCGCGGGGGCGGGTCACGAAGGTCGGCATGTCGTAAGTATGCAAGTGTAGACTTGCTGTCGGGAACGTCACCTGACGGTGCCCCGATGTGATCTGCTCACGGAAGAGAACACGGCATGGACCTGAATCTGGTGGGGAAGCGGGCGTTGGTCACCGGTTCGAGCTCCGGGCTCGGCGAGGCCGTCGCGAAGATGCTGGCGGCCGAAGGCGCGGCGGTGGTCGTCCATGGACGGGACAAGGGCCGCACGGAACGGGTCGCCGACGAGATCCGCGCGGCCGGCGGCTCGGCGACCACGGCGCTCGGCGACCTCGCGCACGACGGGGAGGCCGCCGACGTCGCCCGCGCGGCGGCCGAGCACGGCCCGGTCGACATCCTCGTCAACAACGCGGGCTTCTACCGGCATCTGGGCTGGTCGGAGGCGACTCCCGAGGAGTGGCTCTCGACGTACGACATCAACGTCGTCTCGGGGGTGCGGATGATCCGGCACCTGGTGCCGCCCATGCGTGAGAGGGGCTGGGGCCGGGTGGTCACGATCGGCGGCGGGCTCGCCTCCCAGCCGATGGACACGCACCCGCAGTACAACGCCACCCTGGCCGCTCGGCACAACCTCGCGGTCTCGTTGGCCCGTGAACTCAAGGGCACCGGGGTGACCTCGAACGTGGTGTCGCCCGGCGCGATCCTCGTGGACTCGGTGAAGGACCTCCTGACGGGCATCGCGCCCGCTCGCGGGTGGGGCGAGTCGTGGGAGGAGATCGAGCGCAACTCCGTCGAGGCGCTCATCCCGAACGATCAGGAGCGGTTCGGCGAGCCGCGCGAGATCGCGGCGGCCGTCGCCTACCTGTGCAGCGAGCACGCCCAGTACGTCAGCGGAGCCACCCTCCGGGTCGACGGCGGCGTGATCCGGTCCGCGTTCTGACGCGGGAGGATGAGCGGGCCCGCACTGTGGACAATTATTCGCATATGCGAACGGTTGTGCTGGGGGCTTCTCCCGCGCTTCGCCCGGCCGCGGCGCGGTGCTACTGCTCGGCGCCGTCGGCCGCCGGGGCGGGCTCGCGCCGGCCGACGACGGGATCGAGCATGCCGGAGACCAGATCCGCCAGCTCCTCGTTACCGGCCTCCGCCAGTGCGGTCGTGCCGACCACGGCACGCAGCAGCCAGGTGCCCGCGACCAGTGCGAGGCCGAGCTGTGCGCGAACCTCCGCGTCAGGTCCGTCGAGCAGCCCGGCGAAGCGGGCGCCCACGTGGGACTCGATGCCCGCGCGGAGGATGTCCGCGGCTTCGGGTTCCGCGGCCGAACGCAGCAGGAGAAGGAACGGGTCGAGCCGTTCGGCGTCCGGCGCCGTGCGCTCCGCGAGGGTACGGGCGACGGCGTGGGACAGCCCGGCCGGATCGTCGCCGATGATCGTCGGCGGTGCGAAAGCGCGTTCCACGGCCTCGGCGAAGAGGTTCCGCTTCGACCCGAAGTAGCGGTTGATCATCATGGCCGTGACGCCGGCCCGCTCGGAGATCTGCCGGACCCCGGCCGCGGCGTACCCGTGCTCGGTGAACTCGATGATCGCGGCGGCGAGAATGGCCTCACGCGTCGCGGCGCTGTCGCGCTTCCGGGCGGGCTGTACGGCACTCATGGCAGCGAGCATACGGCGAGTGATCTCCCTGACCCGTCGGGCCAGGTCGGGCACGACGGCACCGCGGCCCACGGTGCCGTGCCCCGCCCGGAGGCCCGGCGGCCGCGGCTACGCGTCGGTCCGGCGGACGGGGTGGCCGGACGTGTCCGTGGTGAGCCAGGACCCGTCGCCGAGCGGCTGGATGTCGTAGGGGTTGTCGGCGTGCGCCTCGAACACCGCTCGGACCTGGCCGGAGAGCGCGTCCACGCGGTAGTGGCGGAACCACTCCTGCTCGTCCTCGGTCTCGCCGGCGAGGGTGACGACGATCGTGTCCTGGGTCAGGTAGCCGCCGCTCCACTCCATGCAGATCTCGTCGGGATCGTGCCCGAAGGCGTCGACGGGCAGCGTGAACCTCACCGCGCCGTCCGGGTAGGTGTGCACCGCGACGTCGGCCTGTCCGTGATCGATCGTCATGAACTGCTGGCCGTCCGGTGACAGGTCGATGAGACACCGGTCGTCCCACGGATAGGCGACGAGGTCCATCCGGGACCCGGTCAGCGACGCGCGGTAGACGACCGAGCCGTCCTGTCCCTCGCCCACGTCGAGGAGGACGTGACCGTCCGCCGGATGCGGCAGTTGCAGCCCGCCGTGCCCGACGGTGTCCAGATCCGCCTGCGCGACGACCGCTCCGGTCCCGGAGTCCAGCGCGACCCACTGGTCGGGCCGGTCGCGGCCGGCCATGGCG
The DNA here is from genome assembly GCF_044757385.1 of Streptomyces sp. NPDC091282. NCBI lineage: Bacteria > Bacillati > Actinomycetota > Actinomycetes > Kitasatosporales > Streptomycetaceae > Streptomyces > Streptomyces sp. NPDC091282. The sequence continues at coordinate 93,343 of NZ_JBIVUX010000010.1, read as the reverse complement.
TCCGGGCGATAGACCCACAGCACCCGCTGGTCCGACGACAGCACGCAGCCGGGCCGGTGTCCGTGCCGCCGGTCCGAACGGGGCTCGAACGGCGACCGCCAGACCTCGGTCCCGTCCGCGGTCACGCAGACGGCGGCGTCGAGGGTCGTGTAGTAGGCGCGCCGCAGGTCCGAGGCGACGGCGCGGCCCGCGACGTCGTCGGCCGGGGAGGGCGGAAACACTGCTGCCGGGGCCAGAACACCCATGGCGTCGGCGGTCGGTTCGTAGGCGCAGATGTGCCCGCCGACGAGTCGCGTGACCGTCTGCCGGGGGCGAGGGGATTGATCCACGCCTCGGAGACTAGCGGCTCGGTCGATCTTCGGCCGGGCCGGCCGTCAGGCCGAGTGATCGACCACCGGGGCCGGTTGGCGAACGTGCGCCGGTACGAGGTCGGGGTCGTGTGCATCCGCTTGCCGAAGTGGGCGCCCACAGGCCCTCCACGGCCTGGCGAAGAAGACCGCCGTCGAATTCCGTTCCAGCGGCACCTGCACGGCCCTGGACGGCGCCGAGGACTTCGGCAACCTCAACGCCTTCCCGGCCCGCTGACCCGCCGCGGGCCGCCACCCGCGGAGGTCGGTCAGGTGCCCGACAGCCCGGTGGCGGTCTGCGTGAGGTGCCGCGTCAGCAGCGCCGCCGCCGTGTCGGCGTTCCGGGCCAGGGCGGCTTCCTCCAGGCGGCGGTGCTCGTCGAAGCCGTCCCGGTCCGGATTGCGACGGGCCGAGAAGCGGCGGGCCAGCTCGCTCGCGGTCCACATCCGGTCGAAGGTCTCCAGCAGCACCGGGTTGCCGCAGCCCTCCAACAGGGCGCGGTGGAAGAGGCGGTGGGCCTCGGACCACGCCTCGCTGTAGTACTCGCCTTCCCCGGGCACGTAGGGCGGGGTGCGGGTCAGGCGATGGTGGGCGGCGCGTACGTGCGCCTCCCAGTCGAGGTCGCCGCGCTCGATCGACATGCGCAGCAGGACCGGTTCGACGGTACGGCGGGCCTCCGCGATCTCCTGCCAGCGACGGTCGGAGGCGGCGGGGACGGCGAAGCCGCGGTTGGGCAGCCGGTCGGCGAGTCCTTCGCCGACCAGCCGTACGAGCGCCTCGCGTACGACGGCCAGGCTCACGCCCTGCTCCCTGGCCAGCTCCTGCGGCTTGAGGACGGCGCCGGAGGCGTGGTCCCCGCGCATGATCGCGTCCCGCAGGTGTGCGTGGACCTGCTCGGAGAGCATCTGCTTCCCCTTCCCCGACGGGATGGAGCAGCCCCCTTCACCGTCACCAGCACCACCGTCCGTGAGGGCGGCACCTGGCCGCCCGAGCAGTTCTCCGGCATCTTCGGCGTCCCCGGCGGCAAGGACGTCTCCCCGCAGCTGTCCTGGAGCGGCGCCCCGGAAGGCACCAGGAGCTACGCCGTCACCGTCTACGACCCCGACGCCCCCACCGGGTCCGGGTTCTGGCACTGGGCGGTCGCCGACATCCCCGCCACGGTCACCGACCTGCCCGAGGGCGCCGGCGACGACACCGGATCGGGGCTGCTCGACGGTGCCTTCCAGATACCGGGCGACGCCCGCGCGGCCCGCTTCATCGGCGCCGCCCCGCCGGCCGGCCACGGCCCGCACCGCTACTTCGTCGTGGTGCACGCCCTCGACGTCGAGTCCACGGGGGTCGCGGCCGACGCCACCCCGGCCGTCCTCGGTTTCACCATGGCCGGCCACACCCTCGGCCGGGCGGTCCTGGTGGCGAACGCCGAGACCCCCGCCTGACGGACGGGCGTGCCGGGGCGGGGGCGGGGCGGGTATCGCGATACGTACCGAACCGTAAGACACTGGAGGAAAAGGATACTTCTCAGAGAGTGGTGCCACTGTCTCGTGCGCGCCGTGGTGGCCGTCGAGCGGTGTCACAGCGGACCCTCCGACCCGGTCCTATGGGGTGAAAACCCCCACCCGGGTTCCGGCGCCGCTAACAGGCCCGCCGGTGGCCGCCGCCACCGGGACCCGAGCGGCCGTACCCCACCACTTCGGAGCGCACGATGGACACGGACAAGCAGGCAGCGGCCCGCGGCCTGATCGACATCGAGGCCTACCTCTACCAGGAGGCCCACCTCGGCGCGGCCCGCCGGCGACTGGCCGAATTCATCGCGCGGGCAGACGACTTCAGCCCGGCCCAGAAGGACGCGCTCGAGAGGTGGTACCTCGACGAGCAGCGGTACGTGGCACGCATGGTCACGGACCACATCGCGGGCAGTATCAGCGCGGCGGAGGAGATGCACCGTGTGCGCCTCGGACGGTGGCTGCGCGGAACACTGATCGGTATGGCCCTGGCCCTCGTCGTGGTGATCGCCTGCACGGCTCTGCTCGTCGGCCTGCTGACCTGATCGGGCGGTGCGCGTGCTGGGGGCCCTCACTGCGCGTCCGCCACGAGAACACGCTCCAGGTGCGCCAGTTCGCCGGTGCGCGCGGCCCCGAGGAACGCCTGCACCAGGCGGCGGTGCGCGACGGGATCGACCTCCTGGCGGTGACGACGGCTGCCGAGCCGCTGCTGCGCACGTGCCACCTGCTGCCGTGCGTTGACGACGCTGAGGTGGAGCAGCGCCGCGATGCCGTCGTAGGAGTACCCGAACCCCTCGCGCAGCACGTACGCCGCTCGCTGCCTCGGTGTCAGCGTGGCCAGCAGCAGGGCGACGGCGTGTGCCACGGTGTCATGCCGCTCGGCGACCGACTCCGGTGACACGTCGAGGTCCGCCGTATCGGGAATCCAGGGACTGGCGCTGACCTCGCGGCGTCTGCGGGCCGACAGGGCCACGTTCACCGCCAACCGCGCGGTGATCGTCCGCAGCAGAGCGGACGGATTCTTCACGACCGTCCGGTCCGTGCCCTGCAGCCGCAGCCAGACTTCCTGCACGACGTCCTCGGCCTCCGTCGGACTGCCGACGATGCGGTGCGCTATGTGCAGCAGCGAGGGGCGGGTCCGGGTGAACACGGCGACCGCGTCGTCCAGTTCCGCGATGTCCGGCAGCGCGGGAGCGTCCTGCACGCCGGGCTCGCGCCTCGCTTCCATGAGGGTGGTGTCCACGGTCTTCTCCTCGGTCCTGTGGGGGGTGAGCGGTCCGCGACGGCCGCGCAACCAACCTCGCTTCCCGAGGTGGTGGGTCGCGCCCTTGACCGTCCGTGGCCGGTACGTGGTGAGCGCGTGGTGGCTGCGTGGCCGGGGACCAGGGGCCCGGGGGGAGGGGGAGGGGGAGGGGGGACACCCTGGCCTCGCCGGAGGAGGAACCGGTGACGGGCAGCGCGAAGGGCCCGCCGTTCCCCGGTGCGGACGACGGGCCCCGGGCACGGCCACGCGCGCGGGCTGCGGCACACCGACAGGGCGGAGCGCCGGCTCCGGGCCTACTCGACGAGCTTCCCGTCGGTCGTGACGTCCTCCATCAAGGAGGCGATCTCGTTCGGGACGGCGGAGATGCTCTCGCGCGTGACGCCGGTCGCGGGGGACCACACCAGGTTGACCCGCAGCGCGGGATCGGTCTGCGGGTAGTCGCTGCGGTTGTGGCAGCCGCGTGTCTCCCGCCGTTCGAGGGCGGCTTCCAGGGTGGCCCGGGCCGCCAGCGCCGCCGACTTCAGGTCGAAGGCGTGCGCGAGGTCCTGGAAGCCGGCGATGTCGGGATGCACACCGACGTCGTCCATCCGTTTCTCGACGGCCGCCAGCTCCGCGAGTCCGGTGCGCAGCCCCTGCTCGTCGCGGACGACACCGGCGTACTCGGTCATGATGTCGCGGATGGCACGCTGCAGGGCGCGCACGTTCTCGGGCCCGTCCGCGGCGAGCAGCCCGTCGACCTCGGCCCGCGCCTCGGCGACCGCGGAGGCCGACCGTCGCTGAGCGGTGAGCGACTCGGAGTACGCGGCCGCCGCCTGCCCGGTGAGCCGGCCGTAGACCAGCAGCTCGATGAGGCTGTTGCCGCCCAGCCGGTTGGCGCCGTGCAGGCCGCTCGCCGCCTCGCCGATGGCGTACAGCCCGCGTACGTCCGTGCCGTGGTCCTCCGGGCGCACCCAGACTCCGCCCATCGAGTAGTGCGCGGTCGGGGCGACCTCGATCGGATCCCGGGTGATGTCCAGCATCTGCAGGTCGAGGAGGGTCTGATAGACCCGGGGGAGCCGCTGCATGATGGTCTGGCGGGGGAGGTGCGACACGTCCAGCCACACGCCGCCGTCGGGTGTGCCGCGGCCCTCCTTGATCTCCGTGTAGGAGGCCAGGGCCACCCGGTCGCGGGTGGACAGTTCCATCCGCGCCGGGTCGTAGCGGCTCATGTACCGCTCGCCGAGGGCGTTGCGCAGGACACCGCCCTCGCCGCGGGCCGCCTCGCTGACCAGGGTGCCCGCCGCGTTCTCCGGCTCGATGATCCCCGACGGATGGAACTGGACCAGCTCCGGGTCGCGCAGCCGCGCGCCGGCCTCCACGGCGAGCCGGAAGGAGTCCCCGGTGTTCTCGTCGCGCCGGGACGACGTGCGGCGCCAGATCCGGGTGTGGCCGCCCGCGGCCAGGATGACGGCGTCGGCGTGCACGAGGTACCGGGTACCGGAGGCCAGGTCGAAGCCGTAGGCACCGAAGACGGCACCGTCCTCGACCAGCAGGCGGGTGATGTAGACGCCGTCCAGCACGGGTATGTCCAGCTGGCCGGCGCGCCGGATGAGCGTCCGCTGGATCTCCAGCCCCGTGTAGTCGCCGGCGAAAGCGGTACGGCGGTACTTGTGGGCCCCGAAGAACCGCTGGGAGATACGGCCGTCCGCCTCCCGGGCGAAGGCCATGCCGTAGCGCTCCAGGTCGTCGATGCCCCGCGCGGCGCCCCGGGTCACGATCTCGGCGGTGCGGGGGTCGCCCAGCAGGTAGCTCTCCTTGAGGGTGTCGGCCGCGTGCTGCTGCCAGCTGTCCTCGGGGTCCATCGTGGCCAGGGCGGCGTTGATGCCGCCGGCGGCGAGGGAGGTGTGGGCGTCCTCCTTGGGGCGCTTGCCCACGGCGATGACATCGACGCCGGCCTCCGCCAGCTCGATCGACGCGCGCAGGCCCGCGCCGCCGGTACCGATCACCAGCACCATGGTGGAAAGACGTTTTTCGGTGGCAACCACGACTGCTCCGATCGCTTGGGTGGGTCGGTCAACAGACCGGCGACCGGGACGTTCTGTGACAACCGGCTCGGACGTGCGGCCGTCGAGCGGCATGACGAACAACAAGGTGTGACACTTTTCTGTGCCTCGCGTCACGGATCGCCGGACATGTTTGACTGCGTGGGAAACGCTTGCACATCATGTTTCGCGGACGACGACCTTCGAACGATGAGAGTCTCATGATCACGAAATCAACGGACCGAAGCTTCTCCGGACACGTCGCGATCGTCACCGGTGCCGGGTCCGGCATCGGACGGGCCACGGCCGTGGCCTTCGCGCAGGCCGGTGCGCACGTGCTCGGAGTGGGCCGGCGTGAGAAGCCGCTGAAGGACACGGCGGCGATCGACGGCAACATCGAGATCCTCGCCATCGACGTGTGCGAGGACGGAGCACCCGCGCAGATCGTCGGCGCCGCCGTCCGGAGATGGGGGCGCCTCGACCACCTGGTCAACAACGCCGGAGCGACCGCCGTCATGCCGCTGGCCGAGACGGACAAGAAGGTGGTGCAGGACCTGTTCGCGCTCAATGTCGTGGCCCCGAGCCTGCTCGCCCACGAGGCCCTGCCGCACCTGCGCGAAACCTCCGGCACGATCCTCAACCTGTCCAGCACCTACGGCCACCGGCCCATGGCAGGAGGCGCCCACTACGCGGCCACGAAGGCCGCCGTGGAGCAGCTGACGCGCAGCTGGGCGCTGGAACTCGCCGCCGAGGGCGTCCGCGTCAACTCGATCGCTCCCGGCCCGACGCGGACCGACGTCATGCTGCACGCCGGCCTCAGCCCCGAGGCCGCGAACGACATGTACGCCTACGAGCGTGAGCGCATCCCGACCCACCGCATCGCCGATGCCGAGGAGGTCGCCCACTGGGTTCTGCGCCTCGCGGAGCCCGCAGGACGGCACGCGACCGGACAGGTCATCACCGTCGACGGCGGCCTGGAACTCATCTGACGCCGCCCCGGACCGGGGACCGTCGGCGCCTGGCCGGTGCCCGTCGAGTGTCACGTGGGGAGCCGCTGCCCTGTCTGATGGGGAAGGCGCGCCGAGGCCCCGGCGGCCGGGACGGTGGTCGTCCCACGAGGTGACGGACGGGCCATGACAGGGAAAGAGCACTCTCCGGTGAGCGACGATCTGGTGATGGTCAGGCGATGGACCACGATGAACCGCGTCCACAAGAGGATCGAGGCCCGGATCGAGGGAGATCTTCGCCGGCACGTGGGTCTCGGGGCCCGGGAGTTCTCCGCGCTGGGTGCCCTGCGGCGCGGGACGTGGGCGGGCAAGGGGTCCCTCTACCTGGGTGACCTCGCCGCGGTCGTCGGGCTGAGCCAGTCCGCGACCAGCCGTCTCGTCGCCCGCCTCCAGGACCGCGGCCTGATCACCGTCCGCACCTCCAGCGACGACCGTCGCAGCATCGAGATCGAACTCACCGCCGTCGCCCACGACACGCTGCGGATCGGCACGCCGGTCCTGCACCGGGCCGTCACCGGCGCCGTCGGACAGATGGCCGCCGAGGACACCGACGGAGAGCTGCTGCGGTACCTGCGGGGAGAGCAGCGGGACACGGGCGCGTCGCCGGAGTGGTGCGGCTAGCGCCTCGTCCTGGCCGGGGTCGGCGGACCCTGCGGCGGGCGCTGGAAGGCTCGCCGCCCGCACTGACGGATCGGCCGCGGTCCGCTCGTCACAAATCCTGCCGGTTCCCGGTCAGTCGGGTGTACGGGCCTGTGCGCGCACATGCACAGTCCGCGCGAGGTACCCGCAGCCCGATAGGAGTCGCGTCCCATGACCACCAGCACGCTTCCCGATCTGGTCGGCCGGCAGGATGAACGAGCCGCGCTCGACGACCTCCTGGTCGGTCTGCGCGCCGGTGAGTCCCGCGTGCGGGTGTTCCGTGGCGAGGCCGGCATCGGGAAGTCGGTACTGCTGGAGTACGCCGTCGCCCGGGCGACGCAGGTGACGGTCACCCGGGCGCAAGGCGTCGAGGCGGACATGGAACTGCCGTACGCGAGCCTGCACCAGCTGTGCGCTCCGTTCCTGGGGCAGGTCGACGCGCTGCCGGGACCCCAACGCGACGCCCTTCGCGTGGCCTTCGGGACGGCGGCCGGAGACCCGCCCGACCGCTTCCTGGTCGGCCTCGCGGTGCTGTCCCTGCTCACCCGGGCCTCGGAGACCCGGCCGGTGCTCGTCGTGGTCGACGATGCCCAGTGGCTCGACCAAGTGTCCTTGCAGACACTGGAGTTCGTGGCCCGACGGCTGCTCGCCGAGGCCGTCGCGATGGTCTTCGCCGTACGCGATCCCGAGGGGAAGGCCGCGCTCGCCGGTCTGCCGGGGACCCGCATCGGTGGACTCGACGCCCTCGCGGCCTCGGAACTGCTGGAGTCCACGGTGGGCGGGCGGCTGGACAAGCGGGTCCGGGACCGGTTCGTCGCCGAGATGCACGGCAATCCGCTCGCCCTGCTGGAGTTCTCCCGCGGCCGTACCGCCGCCGAACTGGCCTACGGCCTGGACTCGTCCGCCTCTCCGGGGTTCGAGGCAACGGTGTCGAGCCGCCTGGAACGGGACTTCGCCGATCGGCTCGGCTCGCTGCCCGGACCGACCCGCACCCTGCTGCTCATCGCCGCCGCGGAACCGGTCGGGGACGCCGGACTCCTGACGCGCGCCGCGGCCTCGCTCGACATCGTTCCCGACGCCGCTCCGGCCAAGTCGGCGGGGCTGATCGACCTCCACGGGTTCCTCCGCTTCCGGCACCCGCTCGTCCGCTCCGCCGTCTACCACCGGGCCGGGCCCGAGGAGCGCCGGGCGGTGCACCGGGCGCTGGCCGCGGCAACGGACCCCGCACAGGATCCCGACCGGCGTGCCTGGCACACGGCGCAGGCCGCCTGCGGGCCGGACGAGGAGGTCGCCGTGGAGCTGGAACGGGCGGCCGACCGGGCGCGACAGCGCGGCGGAATCGCCGCCGAGGCGGTACTCCTGGAGCGCGCGTCGCAGTTGACGCCGGACGCCCGGCGCCGTGGACGCCGGGCCGTCGCCGCGGCCGAGGCCCACTTCTCGGCCGCCTCGCCCGATCGCGCCACCGAACAGGCGACGCTCGCCGAACTGTGCACCCTCAGCTCACTGGACCGCGCGCGCCTGGCGCGACTGCGCGCCCGGATCCTCTTCGCACGCAGCCGCAGCGACGAGGCCGCCCCGCTCCTCCTCGAAGCCGCAGCGCAGTTCACCGCCGCCAAGTCACCACTGGCACGGGAGACCTACCTCGAAGCGATCAGCGCGACCATCTTCGCGGGCCGGGTGCACGGTCCGACGGGTGCGCGTGCCGCCGCCGCGGCGGCACGCGCGTCCGGTGCGCCGCCCTCGGGGTCCGAGGCGGCCGACCTCCTCCTGGAGGGCGTTGCGGCGATCCTCACCGACGGCTACGAGACCGGACTCCCGGCGCTGCGCCGCGCGTTGGACCTCCTCGCGCAGGAGGAACTCCGCACCCGTGAGGCCACCATGCGCTGGCTCCTGCTCGTCCCGGTCGCCCTGGAGGCGTTCATCCACTACGCGTGGGACCTGCACGCCTGGGACAGGCTGGCGACGCGCGCGGTACGGCTGGCCCGCGACATCGGTGCGCTCGGCGCGCTGCCGCCGGCGCTGATCTACGCCGGCGGAGTCCGCATCCATGACGGCGACTTCGCCGAGGCCGCCCGGATGATCCACGAAGCCGACACGCTCGCCGCCGCGACCGGGCACGCACCGCACACGTACGCGGCGCTCGTCCTGGCCGCGTGGCGGGGCGAGGCGGACGCGGCCGCCCGCATCATCGACGACGCCCGGACCCGAGCCGTGGAACGCGGCGAGGTGTCCCTCCTCGGCGCCACCGGCTACATCCAGGGCGTCCTGTTCAACGGACTGGCGCGCTACGAGGACGCCCTGGCGGCCGCTCGCTCGGGCATCGAGCACGACGGGTTCAACTTCACCGGCCTGTCGCTGGTCGAACACATCGAGGCCGCCACCCGGTGCGGCAGACCCGACCTGGCCCACGCCTCCCTCGCCCGGCTGCTCGAACTCACCCGTGCCGCCGAATCCGGATGGGCCGCGGGCGCGGGCGCGCGGAGCCGGGCCCTGCTCGCCGACGGCGACGAGGCCGACGCCCTCTACCGGACCGCCGTCGAGGAGTTCGGCCGTGGTGGCGTGACCGTCGAAGTCGCCCGCACCCACCTGCTGTACGGCGAGTGGCTCCGCCGCAACCGTCGACCGTCGCAGGCCCGCGACCACCTGCGCACGGCCTACGAGATGTTCGACGGCATGCCGGCCGACGCGTTCGCCGAGCGCGCCCGCCGCGAGCTGATCGCCACCGGTGAGCACGTCAAGGCCCGCGTGACCAAGGCGACGAACAGCCTGACGGCGCAGGAGTCCCAGATCGCGGCCCTCGCCGCCGACGGGATGACCAACGCGAGGATCGGCGCCGAGCTGTTCATCAGTCCGCACACGGTGGAGTGGCACCTGCGGAAGGTCTACACGAAGCTCGGGATCAACTCGCGCCGCGCGCTGCCGGACGCCCTCTCCGGCGCCGCCACCCTGAACGGCGGGCACCGGCGCGATGCCACGACCCGACCGGACCGCGCCAAACCGCCGACGCGTCCCTCCGGCACGTCCCGCCCGCGGTGACGTGATCAAGACGGGCCACGAGCGCGCCGGCACAAGAATGGAGACATGAGAGGGGAAGCAGACGAGATCGCTCTGAGCATGCGGGACCTCCGCGAGGTCACCGGGTTCGCCGCGGCGTGCGCGGAAACGGTGCTCGACGTGTTCGAGACCGACCAGCCGGACGACTCGCGGCCCAGGGACGCCGTCACCGCCGCGTGGGCGTTCGCCCGCGGCGGTGAGCGAGGGAAGGAGCTGCGCGACAGAGCATGGGCGGCGCTCAGGGCGGCCAAGGACACGGACACCGCGGCCGCGGGCGAGGGAGCCCGCGCGGCCATGGCCGCGGCAGCCGCCGCGTATCTGCATCCGCTGGCCAGGAGCACCCAGGTCAAGCACATTCTCGGCGCCGCCGCCCACGTGGCCAGAGCCGCCGAACTCGCCGCCGCCGACGACGATCGGAACGTGGCCGCCGAACACCTCCGGAGGGCCGCACACCTGGCGACACCGGCCGTCCTGGACGTGCTCGAACGCTATCCGGCGGCCCCGAGCGGCGGCGGACGGGTCGGCGAACTGACCCGCACCCTGGACACCGACCTCCGCACCCGCGCGGAGTGACCGCGAAACATGCGGACGGCTCGGCCCGCGGATGCGCGATGACGGGCGCTCGGTGCCGTTCAGTGGTGCAGGAGCAGCATGATGCTCGTGCCCAGTGCCATCGAACCGTCCCAGAACGGCCCGTACGGCTCGGGCCAGTCGATCGAGTCCGCGGCCGGGGCGGACCGGGTGCGCCGGCCGGGTAGCACGCGGGCCAGTGACGACAGCGCGCAGACCAGGAGGCACAGGGCCAGTGCGGCGGTGACCGTCCGGACGGTCGCCGACAGGTGGGCCGTGTGGCCGAGCGCGCCGAGGTGATGTGCGGGGGCCGACAGGCCGGCCATGGCGTGCGTCTGCCACTCCATCCACGCCATGGCGGCCATGCCGGTCGCGGGAGGCAGCCTCCTGGCGAGGGCGGCGAGCCGGGACCCATGGTCTCGGCGGACGGCGGTCACGGGGAACCAGAGCGCCGCGACCGTGAAGAACGCCGTTCCTGCGGGGTGGGGCAGGGACGCGCCGTGGCTCCACGGCATGGCCGCCATGGTGGCTGCCATGGCGGCATGCAGCAGTTGGTCTCCGCGTTCACGCCATCCCGCCCGGCGGGGCGCCACGGCCCGGTGCACGCCGTGCACGGCGGTGGCCGTGAAGAGCACGGTCAGCATCATGTGCACGACGCCGGAGGCGTTCATGTCCGCACGTCCCCTCCCGCGTGGCGTGTGGGGCGGAGGCGGATCAGGCCGTGGGCCGCGGAGCGCGCAGGTGGGCGCGCTGCTTGAGCTCCTCCTCGTCGACGAGTTCGAGCATGGGCTTGCCCGGGGCGCACATCATGGTGACGACGAACTCGGTCCTGGCGTCCGCCAGCGCGTTGCCGTCCTGGTAGTGGATGGCGTCGCCGCCGGGCTCCCAGAACGTGCCGCCCGCCTCGACGACGCGCTCGGGCTCGCCCTCGAGTTCGAAGCGGACCGCACCCTTGACGACGTAGCCGAACGCCGGTCCGGAGTGGCGGTGCGGCGGGGTTCCGGGGTCGCCCGGCTCCCACGCCACGTGGATGGTCATCGCCGAGGCGCCCTCGGGAATCGTGATCGGCGCCGCGTCCTGGAGGAGCGTGGCCGCCCTGGTCCAGCTCGGCCCGTCCTCACCGCCGTCCCCGTGACCGTGCCCGTGACCGTGGCTGTGCTGCGCATTCTCTGACACTGTGACGTACCTTCCCTGACTCGACCGCGCCCGGACGGTCCGTCGGCCGTCCGGCGCGTGCTGGTGGTCCTCGCCACCACCTGCTCTTCCACCTCCATTGACCGGACACGGAACCGATCTGTGACGACGTGACGCGCAGCGGCACCGCCGCGCCGACGCCGTTCGACGCATGTGTCACACCGACGCCCGGTGCGGTGTCCTGCCGGCAGCGCCGTCTCCGACGTCCGTCCCGGCCTGTGCGAGGATCCCGGCGTGAACGATCTGTGCTTCCGTCCCGCCGAGGAGACGGACCTCGCCGCTCTCGTGCGGCTGCGTGACGACGCCGCCCGCTGGATGCTCGCCCAGGGCATCACCGGTCAGTGGCAGCCGGGTCAGCTCGACGCGGACCACTTCCGCGGGGTCATGCGCCGCGGTGAGGTCTGGATCGCCGAGGCCGACGGCCGCGTGGCCGGGGCCTGGGAGCTGTGGTGGGAGGACGAGGACGCGTGGGGGCCGCAGCCGCCGGTGGCCGGCTACGTGCACCGGCTGATGGTGCACCGGGGCAACGCCCGACCGGGGACGGGGCGGGTCCTGCTCCGTGCGGCGGAGCAGCGCATCGCCGCACAGGGGCGGGCGTTCGTGCGCCTGGACTGCCTGTCCGGCAACGCGCGCCTCAACTCCTATTACCTACAGGCCGGTTACCGGGTCGTCGGCCACAAGGAGGGCAAGCCGCAACCCGGCGGTCCACCCAAGTCGTTCACCCTCATGGAGAAACCCTGCGCGGCGGCGACGCGAGACTGATCCCCCGAACCCCGCGGCTCCACGCGTCGGCGGGCCGCTGCCCTGTCGGCCACCACGCCTGTGCCCCGTGAGGACCCGTGGTGGTGGACGGTGATGACCGGCAGGGCAGGTGTGAGGGTCGGCCGTGCACATGTGTGTTACATGCGTCGCATGTGGAGGAGTGCGGCAGGGACACTCTGCTCGGCAGCGTGATCACGCGAGGTGCCGGTGTCCGCGGCACCGAGGCTCGCGCGCCCGGACCGGCACCCGGCGACGGAGTCTCGTCGGCACAGGTCCTCAGCACACAGCAACAGGAGAGGCCGCCCCGTGAACCGACCGCCCTTCGTGCCCGCCGTTGCCCTGGCGGCCAGGCAGAGCCTGGGAATGTCGCCGCAGCAAGTGGCGGAGCAGATGAACGCGTGCGGTGCTTCGATCGACATCTCGCACGTCCACGCCTGGGAGTTCGGCGACTACCACCCCACGGAGCAGGAGCTGTTCGCCCTCGCCGACGTCCTGTGGTGCCGTACCACGGACCTCATGGGGATCGACGAATCCCGCACGCTGATGGAGCACCGTCTGGAACGGCAGTTCACGACGGCCAGGCTGGCCCACTCCATCGGCATGGACACGGTCGAGTACGAGCAGGCAGAGGAACGGAGCCTGTGGACCGGTGACGCCCGGCAGACGGCCGCGCTGCTGCGCCTGCTGAACGTCAGCCCGCTCCAACTGGCCCAGATGATCGACCAGCCCGGCAGGTCGTGGTCGGACACCTCGGCACCGCCGGAGCCGACCTCCGGCCGCCTCGGCTGACGGCGGGTTCACCCGACGGCGGGTTCGCCTCGCGGCGTACGGCACCTCACGGCCGGTAGACCATGCCGGGCCGCGGCTTGGCCGGAGCGAGCAGCTGCGACACCGTGACGATGGTGTATCCGCGCCGCTCCAGCGCGTCGAGGATCCCCGGCACTGCGGGCACGGTCCCCTTGTGCAGGTCGTGCAGCAGGATGATGCCGTCGCGGTGGGTCTGGTCGAGCACCCGCTCGGTGATCAGGGCCGAGTCGGTCGTCTCGTAGTCCTTGGCGGTGACGCTCCACAACACCTGTGCCAGTCCCAGGTCCTGGCAGACCTTGGCCACCTTGCGGCTGGTGCGGCCCTCCGGCGGCCGCATCAGGACCGGCGTGGTGCCGGTGATCCGCTCGATGGCGTTCTGCGTCCTGGCCAGTTCCTCGCGGGCGTCGCTCTCGTCGAGGTCGGTCAGCCTCTTGTGGTTCCACGTGTGGTTGCCGATCTCGTGGCCCTCGTCGGCGATCCGGCGCAGGATGTCCGGGTACTTGGAGATGTGGCCCTTGCCCTGCACGAAGAACGTGGCGTGCAGTCTGCGCTGTCGGAGGATGTCCAGGAGCTTCGGAGTGGTCGGGCTGGGACCGCCGTCGAAGCTGAGGGCGACGCACTTCGCCTTGCGGCAGTCGACGGATCCGCTGACCGATCCCGATGCCCCCTCCCGTGCGGCGCGCGGCGAGGTGTGGTCGTAGGTGGTGACCGTCAGGGCCAGCGTCACGGCGACGGCCAGGACGGCTGCTATGGCGGTCGCCGCGGCGACGAGGACGCGCCGCCGTCTGGGAGAGGCGTTGAAGATCATGCGGGTGCTTCCTTCGGTGTGATGCGAGGGTGGTCGCGCTTCGGCGGCGGTCCGGTGCCGGCGCGCCCCGGTGCGGGTCCGGGATCAGCGCGCGCGGCTGAGCGACAGGTGCGCGGCGGGGTCGGGTTTGCGCATGTCGAGCGCCAGCCGACGCCTCAGGCGGCGCCCGAGCGGGCGCTCCACCAGACGGTGGACGAGCAGCGACAGGCCCAGCATGCCGACGACGGACAAGGTCATCGAGGGCAGCGGTCCCAGCGCCGGGAACGCCTGGATCAGTCCCTTGGCGAGGGGGATTCCGAGGCTCTGGTGGACGAGGTAGAAGGGGTAGGTGAGGGCGCCCGCGGTGACCAGCCAACGCCGGCGGACGCCGGTGAGCGGGCCCGTCGCGGCGAGGGCCAGCAGCCCGAGGCAGAGCGTGAGGACGACCGCGCAGACGGCCCAGGAGGGCCGGGCCTCGCCCGGAGGCACGGCCGCGTGGTCGGCGACACGCAGGTCGAGCACGGTGAGCTGGTAGCACCAGGCGAAACCGAGCAGCAGCCAGAGCAGGAGGCTCGGCCCGAACCTGTGCATCAGGTGGAGCAGGATCCCGGCGACGAACAGGCCGCTGTACCGGGGCAGGAGGAGTTCGTCGAGCAGCGGTGCGTGGAGTTCGAGCGCGATGACGCTGGCGAGCAGCCAGCATCCGCAGCAGGCCACCACGCGCCGGTAGGTCAGGCCGAAGGCCAGCAGCACGGCCATCAGAAGGTAGAAGCGGGCCTCCACCCAGAGGGTCCAGCTGACGCCGTCGACCGGATCGAGCCCCAGGGGCCCCGGGGCCATGGTCAGATTCCCGAGGACGGTCCTGGGGTCGATGGACGTGGCGGCGGCCCGGTGCCCCAGACGTGAGACCAGGACGAGCAGGACCACCAGGACGACGGCGCACCAGTAGGCGGGGAAGAGGCGTGCGATGCGGGAGACGGTGAACTGCGCGGGAGTCCGTCCCCAGCAGCTCATGCAGATCACGAATCCGCTGATGAGGAAGAAGAATTCGACGCCGAGCCAGCCGTAGCGGCTGATCTCGTGCAGGAACGGGGCGAACGCGCGGAGTTCGACGCGGCCCCAGAAGTGCGGGGTGGGCGTGCCGAGGAAGTGGTAGGCGGCCACCATCAACGCGGCCAGCAGACGGAGTCCGTCTATCGCCGCGAGGCGCGGCCGGTCGTCGTGGGTATCGGGAGACGGCATGGTGTCACGGGCGGCCGTGTCAGGACGCGGCGGGGAGCGGCGTACGGCTGACACGTATCGGCGAGTTGGCGTCGGTGGGCATGACGAAGTGACCTCCGTGCGGTGCGGAAAATGGGAACAGTGGGACGTGGAGGAATGAGGAATGGTGAGGCGGGCGACTGGCCTCGATGCGGCCGCCTCGGTCGGAGGCGGCGGCACGAACGGTGTGCGGCAGCGGTGTGTCAGACGCGGCGGCGCAGCATCAGCACCGTGACGACCGTGAGCAGGACGGCCAGGCCGCCGAGGATCGCGGTGTCGGTCCACTGGAAGGCCCAGTAGTCACCGGCGGGGTTGGCCCGGTAGAAGCGGGCGACGTAGCCGTGTGCCGACATGCACTCCCTGAGCTGGGCTCCCGAGGGGTACGCGCAGGCGAACACCGAGTCGTGGCGGCCGGAAGCGGTGATCAGGCCGTAGTCGCCGGTGGACCACTTCTCGCCCATCGGGGCCTTGGGGACGTCGCCGGCGCTGACGTAGCTGTGCGGCGGGACCAGGATCCGGGACCAGTGCGTCCACTCCAGCAGGAGCGTCGCTGCTCCGGTCGCCAGCAGGGTCAGGCCCATCGCCGCCAGGACCCGGCGGGTCAGCAGGCCCAGCAGCGTGCCGGCGGCCAGGCCGAACAGGGCGGCCGCGACGACGCGCGGGCCCGAACCGCTGAGGGCGGTGTTGTCGTACCAGAACAGTCCGTAGCTGCGGTCGGCCGCCGGTCGCCACCACCAGGCGAACAGCCCCGCCAGCAGCCCGGCGAGGGCGGTCGTGGTGAGCGCGGCCAGCGCGAACCGGGAGGCGAACCACTGGCCGCGGCTCAGGCCCTGCGCGAGGACCAGGCGGTGCGTGCCCAGTTCCCGGTCGCGGCCCAGCAGCGGGGCACCCCAGAAGACGCCGATGAGGACCGGCAGCGCGATGTTCAGCGCCCCGAGATACTTCAGCGGCTCGATGTCTAGCAGCAGGGGCAGGCCCGTGCCGGACTGAGTGCAGTACAGCGGACCGGTGGCGCAGTGGTCGAACAGCCCGCTGTGCAAGGCGTCGAGCATGTCCGAGCGGGAGTACGCGGCGATCGCCGCGGCGAGGAGCAGGACGCCCGCGCCGATTCCCGCCGCCACCCGCTGCTGGCGCCAGGCGAGCCAGAGAGAACCCTTCACGCCGCGGCCTCCGTCCGCGCAGCAGCGGTGGCCCGCTCCGGCTGTTCGTCCGCCTGGAGATAGCCGATCAAGATGTCCTCCAGCCTCGGATGTGCGGTGTGCCAGTCACCGCGCAGCGGTCCGTTCCGGCGTATCAGCGCGGTCACCTGCCGGCCTGCGGTCCGGCGCTGTACGACGGTGTGCGTGCCGGTCAGGGCGTCGGCCTGGCCGACGGATCCGGTCAGGACGGTGTGGCTCTCGCGCAGTGCCTCGGCGTCCTCGCTCAGTTCCGCGCGGCCGTCGCGCAACGCCAGCACCCAGTCGCAGGTCTCCTCCAGTTCGGGCAGGACGTGCGAGGACAGCACGATGCTGGTGCCGCGCTCGGCGGCCTCGGCCATCAGCTCCGCCATGATCTCCCCACGCGCCACGGGATCGAGGTCGGCGAGCGGTTCGTCGAGGAGCAGGAGGTCGGGGCGCTTGCCGAGGGCGAGGGCGAGGGCGACCCGGGTGCGTCGCCCGGGGGACAGCTCGCCCACGCGGGAATGCAGCGGGATGCCGCCCCCGTGGACGATCCGCTCGGCGGCCGTCCGGTCCCACGAGAGGTTCAGCTTCTCGCCCATCAACAGGGTGTCCGCCACGGTGAAACGGGGGTAGAGCGGCTTGTCCTGGGTGAGCAGGGCGACCCGGTCGCGCGCCTCGGCCGTACCCGGCTCGGCGCCCAGGACGCGCAGGTCTCCGTGACCGGCCCGCAGGAGGCCCCCGGCCAGGTGCAGCAGGGTGCTCTTGCCGGCGCCGTTGCGTCCGACGAGCGCGGTGATGCGGCCGCGGGGCACGGTGAAGCCGCAGTCCCGCAAGGCCCAGCCGCCTCGCCTTCGGTAGCGGAATCCGAGTCCCGTGGCGCGCAGTGCGTCCGGCGCGTCAGGCCCGGTCATGCGTCCTCCTTCGTCCGTGCCCGGTCCTGCGGGGCACGGCTGTCGTGTGCGGTGTCATGGGTGTCGAGGGCCGCGGTGACCATGGCGAGGACGTCGGCCCGTTCGAGGCCTTCGGCCCGTGCGCGTGCCACCCAGTCGCCCAGCTCGCGGCGCAGCGGCGAGTCGTCCTCCGCGCCTGGCCTGGCGAGCGACCGCGTCACGAAGGTCCCGAGACCGCGACGCAGCTCGACGAGGCCCGCCTGCTCCAGGTCGCGGTAGGCCCGGAGCACGGTGTTGGGGTTGATGGCGGTCGCCGCCACCACCTCCTTGGCCGTGGGCAGCTTGTCTCCGACCTTGAGGAAGCCCATCCGGAGCGCCCGCTCGGTCTGCTCGACGATCTGCACGTAAGCCGGTACGCCGCCGCCGCGGTCGATCCGGTAGTCGATCACGTCGCCTTCCTCGGTTCCACCATGCTTGTACTAATGAATTAATGGAAGCATGGTGGAAGTCCGGCCGCGCTGTCAAACGCCTGTGACCGGGCCGGCAGGACCCGCGAGGCAAGCCGTTCACACGCTGTGTCACATGGTGGGTGGCTGTCCGGTCTCCATGGTGTCGGACAACAGACAGAGGGCCTGATGCGTGAGATTGTGATTGTCGGTGGCGGCTACGCGGGCTTCTACGCCGCGTGGGGCCTGGAGAAGAGGCTCCGTCCGGCGGAGGCGCGGATCACCGTCGTCGACCCCCGCCCGTACATGACGTACCAGCCGTTCCTGCCCGAGGTGACGGCCGGATCGGTCGAGGCCCGGCACGCCGCCGTCTCCCTGCGGCGCCACCTGCGCCGCACCCGGCTGATCGCCGGGACCGTGACCTCGATCCGCCACGCGGACCGGTCGCTGACGGTACGGCCCGTGCACGGCGCCGAGTACGAGCTTGGCTACGACACCCTCGTCGTCACCGCCGGCGCCGTCACCCGCACCTTCCCGATCCCCGGACTCGCGCAGCACGCGATCGGTCTGAAGCACGTCGAGGAGGCGGTCGCCATCCGGGACCGCCTGATGACCGCCTTCGACCAGGCGGCGTCCCTGCCGCACGGCGCGGAGCGGCGGAGGCTGCTGACCGTGACCTTCGCGGGCGGCGGGTTCTCCGGCGTCGAGGGCTTCGGGGAACTGCTGTCACTGGCCACGGCGATGCTCACGTCGTATCCGGAACTGAGCCGCGACGAGCTGTCCTTCCACCTGGTCGAGGCACGCGACCGGATCCTGCCCGAGGTCGGCGACGGGCCGGGCGCCTGGGTGGTGCGCGAACTGGAGCGCCGCGGCGCGCACGTCCACCTCGGCACGCAGATCAGCTCGCTGGCCGACGGCCGGGTGGTGCTCTCCGACGGTGAGGAGTTCGACTCCGCGCTCGTCGTGTGGACCGCGGGCAACGCCTCCAACCCCGTCGTGCACAACCACACGGATCTCCCGGTCGACGAACGCGGCCTGCTCGTGGTCCGGGCCGACCTGCGGGTGGGCACCGACGGGCAGCCCGTGCCGGACGCGTGGGCGGCCGGAGACGACGCGGCGGTGCCCGACCTGGCGTCCACGGTGCCGGGCGCGCACACCGTGCCGAACGCCCAGCACGCCGTGCGGCAGGGCCGGCGCCTGGCGAAGAACATCGTCGCCGACCTGCGCGGCGGACGCGTCGCGGACTACCGGCACAGCAGTCTCGGCGTGGTGGCCACGCTGGGGCTGGGACGAGGGATCTTCCAGTACAAGGGGATCGTCATCAAGGGATTCCCGGCCTGGCTGATGCACCGCGGCTACCACGTGCTGGCCGTGCCCTCCTGGGAACGCAAGATCCGCGTCCTCGCGGTCTGGCTCACGGCCGCCGTCTTCGGACGCGACCTGGTGTCCCTCGCCTCCGTGCAGCATCCACGGGACGCGTTCGTCACCAGCGGCGACCCGCGGCGGCCCGACGAGCGCCCCAGGAGTGACTGCACGGCGGTGTGAGACGTCCGCGCTAGGAACGACGGGCGCGGTACAGGCCTCGCCCGGTGCGCTGGATGCGGGAGGCGCCGACCAGACGGTCGAGTGTGCTGCGGACGCCGTTGATGGTTCCGCTGTCGGTGTCACGGCCCAGGGCGGCGGCCACGTCACGGGCGCGTACGTCGGTGTCGCCGGCGGAGGCGAAGAAGTCCATGATCTGCTCGGTCAGGCGGCCGTACTTCTGCTGCCCGTCCGTGTCGTCCCCGTCCGGGGCGGGAGAGCCGGTGTCCTCGGTCTCGGCCGGGGGCCTGCGGGGAGCAGCGGGCGCCGGGACGGCCGCGGCCTCCGGTACGCCGGCTTCCGCCTCGCCGGCGGCGGGCTGAGGGACCGTCACCTGCTCGGCGCCGGCCGGGGTACGCATCAGGGCCTCGAAGGCGCCGAGAGCCTGGCGCACCGAGCCGAGATGCGCCACGACCGCCGCCAGTTCCCTCTCCAGCGCCTGCTTCTGGAGCTGCAGACGGGCCAGGTCCTCCTGGAGACGTTCGGCGGTGGCCTCGACGTCGTGCATCGAGCGGGTTGCAGAGCCCATGCGTTCCTCTCATCCTCTGTCCGCTGCGGCCACATCCCGCCGACGGCGTGCCGGCCGGCCCGGACGCGGACGTGGATACCGCACACACATGATAGGCACCGTTCCCGTGCGCGGGGATCCGTGTCACACCTTTTGGTCGTTTCCGATCGATGAGGGAGACGCACACGGACCTCACGGCAGGATGGCGTCGAGGACGTCCCGTACGGTCCGCAGCACCGGCCCGAGGTCGTCCCGGCGCGGGCCCGCCGGCGCGAGCCGGAGCGCTCGGGGACGGTGCGGGCCGACGGCGAAGGCGTCGCGGGTGGACACCAGGACGCCCCGCTCCGCGAGCGCGTCCGCGACCTGGTCGGGACACTGGTGCGGCTCCAGGCCGAGCCACACCACGTAGGAGACGGGGTGGGCGGTGACGTCCAGGCCGGCCAGAGCGGCGCGGGCGATGCCCTGCCGGGCGGCCGCCTCCTCGCGGCGGTCGGCGACGTGACAGGTGCGCTCGGGCGCGAGGGCTTGCAGCGGCGGCGGGGGAGAGGATTCGAGGAAGGCATGGGTACCGTCCTCGACGATCACGCAGTCGTGCGACCGGGCGACGGCGGCCAGCCGCTCGCGCCGGTCCCGGTCGAGCACCCGGCCGAGCGGATTGTGCACGGTCGGGATCGTGTGGAGCGCGCGGACGGGCCGGGCACGGCACAGCCGATCGAGGACGTCGAGGTCCGGACCGCTGGCCGCGGCCGGGACGGGCACCAGGTCGAGGCCGTGTGCCGAGGCGAGGAGCTTGATGCCGGGACAGGTGACCGCGTCGACGGCGACGACGTCACCGACGCGTGACCGCGTGCAGCACGACGTCGAGCGCCTGCTGGATCCCGCTGGTGAGCAGGACGTTGTGCGGCACGGTGTCGATGCCCCGCCCCAGCAGATGGGTGGCCACCACCGCACGGTCGTGGCGATGCCCGCCCGGCGGCTGCCCGCGCAGCAGCGCCTCGACGTCTCCGGCGGTCGCCGGCGCGCGCAGGGCCTGCCGCAACTGGTCGCCCTGCCCCGGGGCGAGCGGCTGGTTGAACGACAGGTCCGCCACCCGGGGCACCGGCAGATCGCGTGACGGCTCCAGCCCGTCGAAGCCGGAGCGCACCCTGACGAACGTGCCCCGCCCCGGCTCTCCCACGACCAGCCCCAGCGCGCCGAGTTCGGCGTAGACACGGGTGGCCGTGGCCAGCGCGATCCGCCGCTCGCGGCCAGTATCGCCGGCGGTCCCGAACGAGCGCTGCGCGAGATCGTCCGACGCGGCCAGGCACTGACCCGGCGCATCAAGGAATTCCCGAAGCCCATGATCGTCGCGGTCAACGGCTTCGCGTACGGCGGTGGTTGCGAGATCACCGAAGCCGCGCCGCTCGCGGTCTGCGTCGCACTGCCTGCGGGCGGTCACCCGCGGCGTCAACCTGCCCGTCGACGAGGGGCCGGCCGTCGAAGCGGCCTCCTTCGCCACCACGGTGCCCACGGACGGCGTCCGAACCGGCCTGCGGCGCTTCCTCGACCGGACGACGCCGACCGGCTGAACCGCTCCGGGCCAGAGCGCCCCCTACGATCAGGGTCGCGTCGGTGCGCCGTCGTGCAGCGGGGAGATCGCCGGGCGGGAGACGGCGGCGGGCTCGACGGCCGGCAGCGATGCGGTGTCACTCCTGCGGCCGGCGTTGGCGACGACGACGGCCGCGCACGGCAGCAGGACGCCGAGCACCAACGCGACGAGGGCGACGTACCGTTCGACGTTCCACAGGGTGGCCGCCAGGATCACCGAGAGCGTGCGCACGGACATGGAGGCGATGTAGCGGCGCTGACGGCCGCGGACGTCCTCGTGAAGTCCCTGTCTCGCCGTGGTGATCCGGAAGACCTGGACACCGCCGTGTTTCGTGATCACGTTCCACCGCCCGTCAGCCCGTGCACTGTGCCGTGCCGGGCGCCCTCGGAAGTCGTCGTACATCCAGTCGTACATCCATGTCGTACATCCATGAAGACCGTTGAGGGCCGGTATCTGTGACAGCGTCCCGTGTCACCCCGCCTCAGCGGAGGCCGGGCGGCTGCAACTCCCGCAGCCGGGTATGGCTCGCGGATCCCGGAGCGGCCGTGTAGACGACGAGCCGCTGGGACCGGTCGGGGTCGAGGAGCGTCTGGCAGTCGAGTTCCAGGAGGCCGACCCGCGGATGCACGAAACGCTCCGAGGCACAGCTCGGCCCCGGCAGAAGGTGCTCCCACCACAGGGCGGCGAACTCGGGGCTCTCCCGAAGCAGCGCGTCGACGAGGTGCGCCGTGGGCGAGTCGCTTCCGTCCTGGGTGTACGCGCCCCGGAGGTCGGCCGCCATCAGGCGGCTCAGCGCGGCGTGGTCGCTCGCGGGACGGACGATTCGGGAGGCCGGATCGGTGAACCAGCGATAGTGCGCGCTGCGCGCCCGGCCCGTGTGGGCGGTCTCGTCGCCGAGCAGCGCGACGGCTGCGCGGGTCTGCACGAGGGTCTCACCGAGTTGGTTCACCACCTGGGCGGGGGTGTCCGCGAGGCGGTCGAGGATGCTCAGCATCCCCGCGCCGACCTGGTCGCCCCGCCGCTCCCGGCGCGGCACGGGGTGCCCGGCGGTGCGGAACAGGTGATCCCGTTCCTCCGGCGACAGGCGCAGGCCGCGGGCCAGCGCCGCGAGCACCTGCTCGGAGGGGCGAGGGCCCCGCGGCTGTTCGAGACGGCCGTAGTAGTCGGCCGACACGTCGCACAGCGCGGCCACCTCCTCCCGGCGCAGTCCGCCGGTGCGTCTGCGGCGTCCGCGGGGCAGACCGACGTCCTCGGGCTGGAGGGCCTCCCGGCGCGTCCGCAGGAACGCGGCCAGCGCCGCACGGTCCGCCATGCCGTCCTCCTCCGTCTCCACCGTCCGCGCGAACACGCTCTTCCACGTCTCCGACCGGGGCCCGCAAGGGGCGCCGCCGACACGGCCGCGCGGACCGTACGGCGGTCAGCCGCTCAGCGACGCCGCGTACGGCAGGAGCTTGTCCGGGTTCATCACCCACATCAGCCGGTCGATGCCGTCCACGGAGACGTCCACGGAGAGCAGGGCCACCGCCTCCCCGTCGGACGACACCAGCACCGCAGGGCGGCCGTTCGCCTCGACCCAGCGGATCTCCTTGTCCGGCCAGAAGCGCGGCGCGAAGGCGGCGAGATACCGCGAGACGTGCGGCCGTCCGACGACCGGGATCCTGGACGCCCCACGGATCCCGCCGCCGTCCGAATAACTGACGACGTCCGCGGTGAGCACGTCCTCCAGCACCTTCAGATCCCCGGTCCGCGCCGCGGACAGCAGCACTTCGAGGAAACGGCGGTGGGCTTCCGGGCTGACCTGCTCCCTGCGTTCGGCGGCCAGATGCCTGCGCCCCCGGCTCACCAGCTGGCGGGCGTTGGCCTCGCTGGTCTCCAGCATGTCGGCGATCCGCGCGTACGGGTAGTCGAACGCCTGCCGCAGCACGTAGGCGGCGCGCTCCACCGGGTTCAGCTTCTCCATCAGCAGCAGGACGGCCATCTCCACGGCCTCGTCCCGCTCGGCACCGAGCTGGGGGTCGTTGCGCGTGTCGACGGGCTCGGGAAGCCACGGCCCGATGTACGACTCCCGCCGTACCCTGGCCGACTGCGCCACGTTGATCGCCAGGCGGGTCGCGGTCGTGGCCAGGAAAGCGGCGGGTTCGATCACCTTCGAACGGTCGGTGTTCTGCCACCGCAGCCAGGTCTCCTGGACCACGTCCTCGGCCTCCGCCGCGCTGCCCAGCACACGGTAGGCGATGCCGAAGAGCCGCGACCGGACCGCGAGGAAGTCCCTCGTCGCTTGATCGAGGGCCTCGGATCCGGCGTCGCCGTGCATGAAACGTCCCCTCTGACCTGGTCACCGCCCATGCTAGCAGCGTGTCCCCAGCACGCTGCTCGAAAGGTGTGACCGCACGGAGGCACGCAGTCATGTCGTGACACACGCTGTTATTCGGCAGCACTCATCGTCGTCCCGGCCGCCTGCTTCCCACCGCGCACCGATGTCAGGGAAGCCGGCCGCGCGGGTCCACCGGGGCTGCGTCGTCCGGGCCGGTGCGGGCCGGGCCGCGCAGCCGCGCCAGACGTTCGCTCGCCGCCCGGATGTCGCCATCGAGCATCTCGATCGCCTCCCCGAGCATCACGGCATGCGCTTCGAGAGCGGCGGCCTCGGCTGCCAGGGAGAGCCTGATGTCGGAGTCCAGGTACATGACGGGCGTCCTTCCTCGTCGGATCGTCTCCGCGGCCGTCGTCGGCCGTCACCCACCATGACCGCGCTGTCGGCGCGCCTGTGACAGACATGCGGCGGCCGGCGCACCGACCGAGACGGGATGCGGGTGCGGGTGCGGGTGCGGCAGGACGGTGTCAGGGCTCCTTGTGCGATGTGTCCCATGCGTGTCACACCCGGCTGCCGTGGTCGGTCAGATGAGGGACAACAGCCAGCGAACCACGCCCGGTCGGTACCACCGCGGACGACTCGCGACGAACCCGTCCAGAGCGTGCGCCACGCGCAGGCGTCGCCGACGCGGCGGCCAGCGGGCGCGAGCGTCGGGTGTGGCGAAGGAAAGGAACGGTGAAGTGATGGGCGACGACAGCGCCCCGGCCGCCGCCGGACAGGCCCGCACCGAGGAGCGGTTCGCCGTGTGGGCCGACAGCCGCCTGGGCTCCCGCGGCGTCGCCCGTCGCCTGCGGCACGCGGTGTTTCCGGACCACTGGTCGCTGATGCTCGGACTGATCGTGCTCAATAGCTTCGTGGTCCTCGTGATCACGGGCGTCTGGCTGAGCCTCTGGTTCCATCCGTCCTCGCAACAGGTGATCTACCACGGGAGTTACGCGCCGCTGCGAGGTCTGCCGGTGTCGGAGGCCTACGCCTCGACCCTGCGCGTCTCCTTCGACGTCCGCGGCGGACTGCTCGTCCGGCAGGCGCACCA
The DNA here is from genome assembly GCF_044757385.1 of Streptomyces sp. NPDC091282. Taxonomy (NCBI): domain Bacteria; kingdom Bacillati; phylum Actinomycetota; class Actinomycetes; order Kitasatosporales; family Streptomycetaceae; genus Streptomyces; species Streptomyces sp. NPDC091282. Next base: position 68,552 of record NZ_JBIVUX010000010.1, on the reverse strand, counting down.
CTGGGCGGCGCTGATCTTCCTCGCGTCGCTGCTGGTCCACCTGCTGCGGATCTTCTTCACGGGTGCGTTCCGCAGACCGCGGGAGATCGGCTGGGTGGCCGGGTTCCTGCTGCTCGTCCTCGGCATGTTCGCGGGCCTGACCGGCTACGACCTGCCCGGCGACCTGCTGTCGGGCACCGGCCTCCAGGTCGTCAACGGCACGATCCTCTCCCTGCCGGTCGTCGGCACGTACCTGTCGTTCCTCCTCTTCGGCGGCGAGTTCCCCGGAGGCGACCTGATCGCCCGCTTCAACACCCTGCACACCGTGATCCTGCCCGGCGGGATGGCCGCCCTGATCGCCCTGTGCGTAATGCTGACGATCCGTCACAGGCCGGCCCAGTACCCGGGATCCGGCCGCACGGACACCCGGGTGACCGGTCTGCCGCCGCGTGTGACCGCGGCCAAGGCGACCGCCTTCTCCTTCCTGGTCGTCGGCGTGATCGCCCTCCTGGCCGGCATCGCGCAGATCAATCCCGTCTGGCACTACGGCCCCTTCCGGCCCGACCAGGTCTCCAGCGGCTCCCAGCCCGACTGGTACATGGGCGTCGCCGACGGACTGCTGCGGGTGATGCCCGGGTGGGAGGTCGGCCTCTGGGGTCACACCCTGGCGCTGGACGTCCTCCTGCCGCTGCTGGGCGGGGTGTTGATGTTCCTCGCGCTCGGCGCCTACCCGTTCCTGGAGGCGTGGGTCACCGGCGACGACGGCGAGCGGAACCTGCTGGACCGCCCGCGGAACCGTCCCGTGCGCACCGCCCTGGGATCGGCCTGGATCACCGTCTACGTCATGGCACTCGTCGGCGCCGCCAACGACGTGATCGCCACCCACCTGCATCTCTCCGTGAACGCCGTCACCTGGACGGTCCGCATCGGCCTGTTCGCCGCACCGGTCGTCGTCTTCGTCGTCGCCAAACGCTGGGCCCTCGGCCTGCAGCGACGGGACCGCGACGAGGTCCTGCACGGCCGCGAGACCGGCACCGTCGAACGTCTCCCGCACGGCGAGTACGTCGAAGTCCACGAGCCGCTCGACCAGGCCCGCCTCCACACACTGACCGCGCATGTGCAGTACAGCCCCCTGGAGATGCCACCACGGCCCACCGACAGCGCTCCCGCACGCCGCGCACAGCGCCTCCGCGCCGCCCTCAGCCGCGCCCTCTACGGCCCAGGCACCCAGATACCCAAGCCAACCCGCCAGGAGTACGAGAACGCCGGCCACCACCGCACCTGATCGACGGACGCCCAGGGGGAGTTGCGGGGTGGATGGGACGGCGGGGCCACCGTGAGCGGGTCAGGCGTCGGGGTCGACTTCGGGGTGCGTGAACCGTACGGGCTTGCCCAGCGACCGGGCGTAGGCGATTTCCGCCCGGGTGCTGTCTCCGACGTAGTCGCCGACCACCAGCACCTCGTCAGCGAGCCGGATCTTCGCCCGGTGCAGATCGCCGAGTCGAACCTTCAACGCCTCCGCCTCGACAGGATCGGAGCAGAATCCGCCCGGCGACTTCATTTCCCAGACGGGCTTGACGACGATCCTTCCGGCCGTGGTCTCCCGCAGATCGGCGTCGCGCATCTCGGCCATGAAGCGGATGGAGCCGCAGATCACGACGATTCGCGGGAGATTCAACTCCTCCTTCGCGGCGGCGAGTTTCTCCTCAGGGATACTCAGTCGCGGGAGTGACACGGGTTCCTCCTGGTCGAGTGGTCGACGGGGTGCCTGCGGAGATGACAACGAAGGTGTCCACCCCGTGAAGGTGAACGCGAACCGGAACAGCTTGACCTCGTAGCCGGCGGCGAGCGGTCGCCACCCCCGGCTGTCACGCCCTGGGATCCACGTTCCACGCCGCGGGCAGATCGCTGCCGCAGAAGACGCAGACGAAGTCGTCCTCGCGGACGATGTTGTGCTCCTGGCAGTCGGGGCACCGCCGGAACACCACCTCGTGGGTGAAGCCGGAGGGATGCCGTAGGTCCGCCGCGTCCAGAGCACGCGCGACCTCCGGCCAGGAGGTGACGTCCGGGCAGTAGCCGGTGGACTGGTTGCTGACCTCGTTCACGGTCCAACGGTCCCTTGCGCGCGTGAAGCTGATCTCGCCGGCGCTCAGGACCGTGTCGCCGCCGGCACAGGCGACATGCTCGCCGCGCCGCGGTGCCAGCCGGAGCACTCCGTCCAGGCCGACCACGAAGGTGAACGGTTCGGTCAGCTCCGCCGCCGACTGCTCCGCGATCCAGCCGTCGAAGGCGGTCGCCGAACCGATCCGGCGACCGCCCTCGTCAGGCCGGACCGCGGCCTTCAGCTCAGCCGGTCCGACGTACCGATAACTCCGCCCACGCTCCAGCACGTCGGCCAACCTAGAGCACTGCCGACGGACGGCCTACTCTTCCGGAGCCGCCGGGGCGGCCTTGATGCCCTTGGTCAGGCCGGTGGACTGGCCCACCTCGATCAAGTAGCCGTCGGGATCGCGGAGATAGCAGCGCAACTCGGAGGCACGGTCGACGGGCTCCGTGAGGAACCGGGCGCCCTTGGCGACGGCTTGGGCGTAGAACGCGGCCATGTCGGCGACGCGCACGTTGAGAAAGGCGGACACCCGCTCACTGTCCTGCGGCACCTCCAGGGTGACGCCGGGCTTGTCGGGGGTCGGTCCACCGCCGGGATTCATGATGATCCAGCTGTTGGCGATCTGCACGATCGCCGGATTCTCGTCCATCACCACCTCGCCGCCGAACACGTCGGCATAGAACCGCCGCGAGACGGCGACGTCCCGCACGGTGAGGAAGTGTGAGAGGAGAAGGCCGTGTTCAGGCGCCGGGAGCCGGCCGTGAGATGCCATGGTGCGTCGTCCCTTCGTTGCCGGGAGGTGGGGAGCGCGGACGCCGGTGGCGCACCAGGCGCATCGCATGCGATGACCTCGGAGCGTTCGCCTCCGCGCGGGGCACAGACCGCGTACGAGAACACTGACCGCCTGCCAGCGGGCGATGTGACAGTGCGGTTCCGCGGCGGCCGGAGCGCCTGACGCCGTCACAGTTGCGCCGCCCGTCCGGTCAGTGGAGGAGGAGGCCGGCGGTGCCCCGGGCCACGGCCGGTGCGCACACCTGCGTGTCCCTCCCGCGCAGGTGCCCGGCCGCCACCCAGAAGCTCCTTCTCCCGTTCCGACTCCTGCGAGGCACCACATGGCAACCGAAAGCATCCTGCACCCGAGCCTGATCGTCCCGGTCGGTCACGTCGAGCCCGTCCCGCGCCGCGTCCGGGGTGTCATCGGAGGCCGGGTCGTCTTCGACAGCCGCCGCGCGCTCTACGTGTGGGAGTGGCGTGCCTACCCGCAATTCAGCATCCCGGTCGAGGACTTGGTCGACGCGACGCTCGTCGACGACCATCACACCGAGCACCACGGTGCGGGCCACGCCCACCGCCACACCCTGCGGGTCGGCCCCGAAGTCCGCGAGGGCGCGGCATGGGTGTGGGACACCGACGCCCCGAACTCCCTGCACGGCACCGTCCGGTTCGAATGGAACGCGCTGGACACCTGGTTCGAGGAGGACGAGCCGGTCTACGTGCACCCCAGGAGCCCCTACTCCCGCGTGGACGCCCTGCGTTCGTCGAGCAGCGTCCGTGTCGAACTCGACGGAGTCGTGCTCGCGGACGCGCCCAGCTGCGTGAAGCTGTTCGAGACGGGGCTGCCGACGCGCTACTACGTCGAGCGCATGTACGTCGACTGGACCAGGCTGCGCCGGTCAGCCACGGTCAGCCAGTGCCCGTACAAGGGGACGACGAGCGGATACTGGTCCTTCGACGGCACGAGCGGCGCCCACGAGGACATCGCCTGGGGCTACGACTTCCCGACCATCCACGCCAACCGCGTGGCCGGACTCGTCGCCTTCTACAACGAACACGTCGACCTGTACGTGGACGGCATCCTGCTGCCGCGGCCCACCGACCCCTCCCGCGAAGGCCTGCGATAGGCACCCGGCACATCGGCCCGGCGTCGCCCGTCCGTGGTGTGCCGGTCCGGCTGCCCGTGCGCCTGTCTGTGCGCTGTCGGAAGCCGGGAACGGCTGTAGCCGAGGTGTCGGTGGGTGTCGGTGCTTTGTCGGCCCCCTGTCGGCGGGGCCTGTCACGTTGTGCGGAGATCCTGCCGGGCGTTCCTCCGGCAGGCGTGAACAGGTGAGGAAGCACTATGAGCAGTCACGTCACGATCATCGGCGCAGGCCTGGGCGGTCTCACGCTCGCCCGCGTGCTGCATGTCCACGGGATCACCTCCACGGTGTACGAGGGAGAGACGTCCGCGACGGCGCGCACGCAGGGGGGCCTGCTCGACATCCGCGACTACAACGGCCAGCCGGCGCTGGAGACCGCGGGGCTGACCGAGGAGTTCCGCAGGCTCATCCTGGAGGGACGCCAGGCGATGCGGCTCCTGGACCGGGGCGGAAAGGTCCTGCTCGACGTGCCCGACGACGGTACGGGCGGCAACCCGGAAGTGCAGCGCGGCGAACTGCGGCAGATGCTGCTCGACTCGCTCCCGAGCGGCACCGTCCGGTGGGGTCGCAAAGCCGGCAGCATCCGTGCCGTCGGCGAAGGGCGCCACGAGGTGGCCTTCACCGACGGCACCACCGCCACCACGAGCCTGCTGGTCGGCGCGGACGGCGCCTGGTCCCGGGTCCGATCGCTGCTTTCCGAGGCGGTCCCCGAGTACACCGGTTTCTCCTTCGTCGAGACCCACCTGTTCGAAGGTGACACCCGGCATCCGACCAGCGCGGAAATCGTCGGCGGCGGAGCGATGATGGTGCTCGAACCGGGCAAGGGGATCCTGGCTCACCGGGAGCGCGGCGGGAACCTTCACACCTGGGTGATGCTCGCCAGGCCGCAGGACTGGTTCGCCGGTGTCGACTTCACCGATCCCGCCACGGCCACCGCACGGATCGTCCAGGAATTCAGCGGGTGGGCGCCGGAACTCACCGCTCTGGTCACCGACGGCGAGACCCCGCCGGTCCTGCGCCACATCTACACCCTGCCCGTCGAGCACCGATGGGATCGGACGCCCGGGGTGACGCTCCTCGGCGACGCCGCACATCTGACGGCCCCCAACGGCGAAGGCGCCAACCTGGCCATGTACGACGGCGCCGAACTGGGCAAGGCCATCGCCGCGCACCCCGACGACATCGAGACCGCACTCACCGCGTACGAGCAGGCCATGTTCGCGCGCAGTGCCGCGGCCAACGCCCAGGCCCCCGATCTTCACGACATGCTGGGCGCCGACACCCCCCACAACCTGATCAACGCCTTCACCGGAAGCTAGGGCTGTGACCGGGTGGGTTCGCGGTCAAGGCGTGTTCCCTGCGCTCGGCGGCCAGGACGTCGCGGTGACGGGCGTTGGCGTTGAACCGGTGCGCGTACGCTGAACACAACGTCAATCCCATCGTGTTCGACACGGTCCCCGTGACGATCGTCCGACGTGACGCGCAGCCCAAAACACAATGTGCTGGACTCCCTGGCGCGCGCCGTGAAATCCGTGCACACTTTGTGAAGGGGGCAGGCCGCAGGCGCGCCGGGCGCACGACCGGGAGGCCGCCGGAGGAACGCCCAGCTCGACGCTGTGGGTGTGGAGGCGCGCGCATGGATTCCGTCGACGATGTGATGTCGATCGCGGAGATGGTGGAAGAGCGGCGGCATCTGACGGCAGTCGCGCACCGGATGCTCGGCAGCAGAGCCGGGGCCGGCAGCGTGGTCGACGAGGTGTACCGGCGGTGGTACGGCCTGTCCGCGCGTGAGCGGGCGCGGATCGTGCGGCCGCTCTCCTGGCTGGTCACGAGCACCGGCCACATCTGTCTGGCACGGCTCGCCGCCGGACCGTCGAGCCCGCCGGACGGCCCGCCCCCCGGCCGACCGGGCGAGGCCACTAACGTCCGGTACCGGGTCCTCGGCACGACACCGGACGCGCACTCCGCCATCGTCGGAAAGCCGGAGCCGGAGCCGGAGCCGGAGCCGGAGCCGGAGCCGGAGCGGGAGTGGGACTGGGAACGCGGTGGGCCCGGCGACCGCGCACGTCACAGCCTGCGGGCCCGACGCGCACGGCCCACGGCCCCGCAGGAGCACGACGCGGTGAGCGGCGCACTGCGGGACGCCTGCGTGACACAGGCCCCCGAGGCCTTGGCGGCGCTGCTCGCGCCGGACGTGAGCGTCTCCTTCGACGGAGGAGGCAAGGTACGGACCCGGGTCCGCAGCGTCCACGGCAGCCGACAGGTCGCCCGCAGCCTGCTGACCCTCCTGGCGCCGCAGCCCCGGACCACCCTGAACACCGGCTCCGTGAACGGTCGTACCGGCCTCGTCGCCCACTACGACCGTGAGATAGCCGCGGTCCTCACCCTGGACGTCGCCGCTCCCTACGTCGTCCAGGTCTGGGTCACCTTGAATCCGGACAAGCTCCGCTCCTGGACCTGACGGCACGGCTGTCACAATTCCGCGGTCCACCCGGTCTTCATGGCAGTGCTCGGCTCGGTCAACTGGCCTCCTGGGAGGCAGAGTTCCCCGCCGGGGCCATCCATTCACCGAGCCGTACCACCGTGTGACATCGTCCCGCCCGCTGAGAAGAGCACGGCCCGAGCGCACGCCCCGGCGAGCACCGGCCGCCCACCCCACCACTTCGCGCCCCAGCACGCCCACGCCCGTCGCCGACGAAAGGCACCATCCATGCCCGCCATCCTGATCCACGGCGTACCTGACACCCACCACGTGTGGGACGACGTCCGCCGCAACCTCTCCCGGACCGACGTGGAAGCCTGGGACCTCCCCGGCTTTGCCGCGCCGCGGCCGGACGGGTTCGCGTCCACCAAGGAGGAGTACGTCGTCTGGCTCATCGACCGGTTGGAGCGGATCGGTGAGCCGGTCGACCTGGTCGGTCACGACTGGGGCTGCATCTTCACTGCCCGTGTCGCGTCCTTGCGTCCCGATCTCGTCCGCACCTGGGCCGGCGGCAACGGCCCGATCAGCGCGGAGTACGCCTGGCACCCGCTCGCGCGGACATGGCAGGACCAGGCAGCCGGAGACCGCTTCATGGAACTGCTCGAAGCGGACTCCTTCGCCGCGGACCTGGTGCGCGGTTTCGACGTTCCCGCCCGAGCCGCCGAGGAGATGGCCGGCCGCGTCGACGACGTCATGAAGGACAGCGTGCTCAGGCTGTACCGGTCCGCGCTGACGATGGGCAAGGAGTGGGAACCGGGCCTGGCCGACGTCGCTGCTCCGTGTCTCGTGTTCTGGGGCGCACGCGACCCCGCCTGCCAGCTGGAGTTCGGCGAGCGGCTCGGCGCGTCCCTGCGCGCGACCCGGGTCGCCCGGCTCGACTGCAACCACTGGACGGTGCTCGAACGGCCGGCGGAGGTCGCCTCGCTCCTGGAAGCGCACTGGGCGGCCCACCCCGACGACTGAGCCGGTGCGCGCACCGCGGGGACAGCGAGAGGCGCCGGCCGATGACTCGGCCGGCGCCTCACCGTCGAGGCGGCTCCTCGCGGCTACTCCACGAAGTAGGAGTCGTGCTTGTCGAAGAACGCGGCACGCTCCTCCTCCGAGGCGTCCGCCAGCTGCGAGACCTGTTCGAAGTACTCCTCGCGCGGTGCGCCCGGCGTGAACAGCAGGAGCATGTCCGCCGGGGCGTCGGAGTCGTTGCGGAAGGCGTGCAGGCCGCCCTGCGGCACGTGCAGGAAGTCGCCCTTGCGCGCGTCGACCCACCGCACACCGTCGAACACCCGCACGGTGCCCTCCAGGATGTAGAACGACTCGGAGATGCGCCGGTGGAAGTGTGTCTTGGGGCCGCCGGCCCGCGGCCTCATCTCCACCCGGTACAGCCCGAACTCACCTCGGGTGACGTCCGTGGTCGCCAGGTAGTGGAGGGCGTCCTTCCCGGTGCCGCTCTCCCCGATGTCCGGCGGGGTGCTCGCGGGGCGGAAAACGGCGCTGACCTCTCCGTCCTCGCCCCAGTACTTCTGTTCCGGATAGGGATACGACATGGCTCGGGTCCTTTCCTGCGACGTGCGCGGGTGACGCGACGGCGGGTCCACCGATGAGCGGCCCTCTTCCATCAGACCGCTCAGCACCAGCCGATGTGACATCCGACGCCGCACGGGGCCGGGCGTGGCGGACCGCGGACTCCGGGCCGGGGGCCGCACAGGACCGTGGCAGGGTCAGCGGGTGATCGCCTTGGTCTCCAGGAACTCCTCGATACCGGCGTGACCCATCTCCCTGCCGTTCCCGGACTGCTTGTAACCGCCGAACGGTGCCTGGAAGTTGTGCTCTCCGCCATTGACGTCGACCTGGCCCACGCGCAGCCGCCGCGCGATCGCCATGGCATGGTCCTCGGCCCCGGTGACCGCGGCGTTCAGGCCGTAGACGGTGCCGTTGGCGATCTCGACGGCGTGATCGTCGTCGCCGTACGGGATCACGGTCAGCACCGGTCCGAAGATCTCCTCCTGCGCGATGACGGAGTTGGGGTCGACGTCCGAGAAGATCGTCGGCCTGACGTAGGCGCCGGTCTCGAACCCTTCCGGCCTGCCGGGCCCTCCGACTACGAGGGTGGCTCCGTCGGCGACACCACGCCGGATGTAGCCGTCGACACGCGCACGCTGGGCTTCCGACGCGAGCGGCCCGATCCGGGTCGTCTCGTCGCCGGGCGCGCCGAGCGGGTACTGCTCGGCCGCGGCACGAAGCTTCTCGACCACGGTCTGCTGCAGGTGCTCGGGTACGAGCATGCGGGAGTAGGCACCGCACGCCTGGCCCGCGTTGGACCAGGCGTAGGCCAGTCCGCGCTGGACCGCGAAGTCGAGGTCGGCCTCGGGCAGCACGATGTGCGCGGCTTTGCCGCCAAGCTCCAGCGCCACCCGCTTGACCGTCCCGGAGGCCGCGGCGGCGACGCTCCTGCCCGCCCTGGTGGACCCGGTGAACGAGATCATGTCGATCTTCGGATGCCGCGCGAGGGCGTCTCCGACCACGGGGCCGGTGCCCTGCACCACGTTGAACACGCCGGCCGGCAGACCGGCCTCGGCGGCGATCTCCGCGAACATCCGGGCGCCGGCGGGGGCCGACTCCGAGGGCTTGAGTACGACCGTGTTGCCACCCAGCAGGGCCGGGACCACCTTGGTCACCAACTGCTGGAGCGGGAAGTTCCACGGTGTGACGGCGCCTACGACACCGATCGGCTCTCGCAGGACGAGGGAGTTCCCCACCTCCTCCGACCACGTGTACGTCTCGGCCGCGGCGGCCGCGGCCAGCGTGGAGGCGACCGGAAACCCGACCTGCGCCTGCCGCGAGAAGCTGATGGGAGCACCCATCTCCAGGGTGATCGCGGCCGCGAGATCCTCGGAACGCTCCTGCATGCCGAGCGCGATGTTCCGCATGATCGCGATGCGGTCCTCCGGGGACGTCGACGACCAGGCGGGAAAGGCGGTGAGCGCGGCCGCCACGGCATCGTCCAGTTCCTCGGCCGTGGCCTCATGGACGAACCCGCTCACGCACCCGTCGGCCGGATTGACGATCTCGATGCGCGGTCCGCGGCCTATCACGGCACGGCCGTCGATCCAGTGGGACGGAACGGGGGGAAGATCTTCACGATGACTGTTCATGCGGCCAACGAAACAGCGGGCGGCGCACGACATCCATGCTCTCCCAGACCCATGATCCGCGTCACGTCCGCCCGGTCCCTGACACGAGCCGAGGGCCGGACGGTTCGGCTCAGTCCCACCAGAGCACAACGAGAAGGCGCCGTTGGGAGGCGGTGCGGTAGAACTCGCGCAGCGCGGTGAAGTGCTCCAGCAGGTAGGCCGTCACGCCACCGGCGATCTTGTCCGCGCCGTTTCCTATCAGGGAGGCGGCCGTTGCCTGGTCTGCCGGCAGGGCGGCCAGGAGTGCTGGAAAGTCGATCTGATCGAGCAGTTCGGCAGCCAGGGCGACTTGAGCCGGAGACAGAGCCGTGGGCGCCGGCCCGAAGGGGCCGATGGCATGCCGAGGGGTGTTGAGGAAGGCGACGTCGATGACGGTGTCGCCGTCGAGGGCCTGTTGAAGAGCGTGGCGGCGGACGTCGTCGAGCCCTCCCAGCTCGCAGACCCGTTCGAGCAGCACGGGCGCCCAATCCAGGTCGAGGACGTCCGCCGACGGTGGATCCCAGAACGGATCACCCTCCGCCGACGCATCGGCCGACTGCCGGCAGGCGGCTAGGTACCCGACGGGGATCCGAGCGAGTTGCTGAGTGACGGCCATGACGGCAGTATCCCGACGTAGTCCACCGGTTTTCCTACGGGGCGTTGCACCGTGGAGTTGGGTCGTCCACTGAATGAACGTCGGGCGTGGCCAGGCTGTTCGGCCAACTGCAGGCAGTTCTTTTGTCGGGCAAAGGTACGTAGCTGTCTCGTCATCCCGGACGGCCCGACCGCAGCCGCTACCGGTGAAGACTCGGCGACCACTCAAGCAGATCGATCACGAAGGCACACTGGATTACTGGTCGTTGTCGGACAGGCGCGGGAACAGGGTCTGGGCGTTGCCGTGGTTGATGGCGGTGCGCTGGTCGTCGTCGAGGGGGTAGGCGTCGAGTTGCCGGGTGAAGTAGGCGGACATCTCGGGACTGGCGTAGGGGAAGTCGCTGCCGAAGGTGATGTGGGTGGGGTCGGCGAAGGTGAGAAGGGTGGGCAGGGTGTCGGGGTTCGCGCTCAGGGCCGTGTCGAAGTAGAAGCGGCGGAGTTCGGCGAGGATCGTCTCGTGGTCCATGACGGGCTGGACGCCGCCGACCTGCTGGTGGGCCTGGAGGGCCAGGGCGATGCGGTGGGCGGCGTAGGGGAGGAAGCCGCCGCCGTGGGACAGGATGAACCGGATGCCCGGGTGGCGGGCGGTGGTGCCGGACAGGACGAGGTTCATCGCGGCGCGGGTGGTGTCGAGCAGGAAGTCCGCGGCGTACGGCGGCAGGCCGGGGACGAGTGGTCCGGGCAGCTCGGAGGGGTGGACGAAGACGGTCGTGCCGCGGCGGCCGAGCTCGGCCATGAGCGGTTCGAAGGCCGGGTCGCCGAGGTAGACACCGCGGTGGTTGGCGAGCAGGACGATGCCGTCGGCGCCGAGTTCGTCCAAGGCGCGGGCGGCCTCGTTGAGCGCGCCGTCCACGTCGGGCAGCGTGAGGGTGGCGAAGAAGCCGTAGCGGTCGGGGTGGTCCTTGGCGATCTCGGCGGCGTAGTCGTTGACCTTGCGGGCCCAGGTGGTGGCCTCGGCGTCGTCACCGAGGTGGGTGCCGGGAGTGGAGACCGACATGATCGCGGTCCGGATGCCCTGGCTGTCCATGAACGCCAGTTCGGTGTCCACGTCCCAGCGCGGGACGGGCATGCCGCCGGCGGTCTCCCCGTGGGAGAGCAGCCAGTCGCGGTACTGCGGCGGAACGATGTGATGGTGGGTGTCGATGCGCGCGGGAGTGGTCACGGTTACTCACCTCTCAGTAACTTAGCAAGCTAATTATTAGCTTCGCTGCTACGGTAGGCCCATGACCTCGCCCAGGCAAAACGGACACCCCGCCGAGGGGCGGACCGGCGACGCGCTGCCGCAGGCCGACGACGCGCAGTTCCAGGAGTTCACCCGGGCCGTACAGGATCTCCTGACCGCCGTCCGCCGCAGCCGCGGCCGGCTCGCCGGTCAGACGCGGCCCACCTTGTCGCTGTCCCAGGTCCAGCTGCTGGAGTCACTCGCCGATCACGGCCCGCTCGGCGTCAGCGAGACCGCCGAGTACGCGGGCGTCACCACGCCCACCGCCACCCGCATGCTCAAGCAGCTCGAACGCGACGGCATCGTCACCCGCACCCGCACACCCGGCGACGAACGCCGGGTCGAGATCGCGCTCACCGAATCCGGCGCCACCCTGCTCGCCGACCACCGCAGCCGACTGCGGGAACGCCAGCTCCGTGCCTTCCGTGAACTCACGCCCGACCAGCGGGCCGTGGTCACCGAGCTGACCCGTCGGCTTAGTGACCTCGTCGACGAGATGTGACATCCCCGGGCGTCATCGAGCAGCCGGAGACACGCACGAACCGCGGCGCCCGGTGGGGTCTCCGTGTCCTCGACGCATGCGTCGGCCACCGTGTGACCAGGTTTGCCGAGGCGTCGCAGGGCCTCACCGGCGTCCCTCCGAGGACGTCGCACCGGCCGGGTTCACGAAGGCTGAAGAATTTTTCGCGGAACGCGACAACCTCGGACGGGGCCGCACGTCTGGTGGGTTGAAAGGCGGTTCCCGGGACGGCATGTACGGCCCCGGGGAGCCGCCCGACACGTCAGCGTCGTCTCTGAACTCTTTGGAGTCCTTTCCTATGCGGCACTCCCGCCCCAAGAAGTCGAACCGTTCCCTGCGCACCTGGGTGCTCGGGCCGGCTGCCGGTCTCGCCCTGGTGGTCGGCGGCGGCATCGCCGCCCAGGCCGCCACCGGCGGCCACGCCCACCCGACCCAGTCGGCACCGTCCGACCCGAAGCCCGTTCCCTCCACCCCGGGCACGCACGGCTCCGGCCACGGCGACCCGACCCCGGTCCCGGGTGACGAGAACGGCAAGCCCTACCCGAAGCCGGTCCCCTCCACCCCGGGCACGCACGGCTCCGGCCACGGTGACCCGGTTCCGGTTCCGGGCGACGCGAACGGCAAGCCCTACCCGGGGACCACCGGCCGCTGAGCCGCCTGACCATGAGCGGGGCCGGACCGGAGCCGGCCCCGCCGTACCCCTGATCTGAACGAGGACGATGCAGCTCACCCTTGCCCCGCCCTGGTGGGCCCGGCTCTTGCGCCGCGCCCGGACCACCACCTCCACTCCGGCGTCGGGCGCGCCGCACACCGGCCGGCGATTCCGGAACCTGTATTCGGTCGCTGACCGGGACGGCGGGCAGGATGCCCCCACACTCGCCGACCTGTACCGGACCCGGCGGCTCGACATGGTCAGGCTGGCGACGTTCCTGGTGGACGACCTGCACTCCGCCGAGGACGTCGTCCAGGACGCCTTCGCCGCCGTCTGCCGCCGGCACGGCGAACGGCTCGACGACCTCCAGGACGCGCACGCCTACCTGCACACCGCGGTGGTCAACGCCGCCCGCTCGATGCTGCGTCGGCGGCGCACCGCACGCGCGTACACCCCGCCCCACCAGGGCCCGGGTGCGCCGGTCGACGAACTGCTGCTGCTCGCCGAGGAGCACCGGCAGGTATTCGACGCGCTCGCCCAACTCACCGCCCGCCAGCGCGAGGTGCTGGTCCTGCGCTACTGGTCCGACCTGACCGAGGCGCAGATCGCCGACACCCTCGGCATCTCACGTGGCACAGTCAAGTCGACCGCGAGCCGTGCGCTCGCCACTCTGGAAAAGCTTTTGGAGGTGGACCGATGAGTCATCAGGCACCGCTCGAGGAGCGGCTGCGCGCCGCACTCCAAGCGCGCGGGCAGCTCATCAGCGCCCACGACCTGTCACCGGGCCGCCCGCCCACCGGTAGTACCTGGGGCACGCGGCGCATGCGGAGGGTGTTGTCCGTCGCCGTCGCCGCCACGGCGGCGGCCGCGGCCGCCATCGTCATCGTGCTGTTCGCCGCCACTCCGGACCGCTCCCACCCGGCACCGCCCGCACGGCCTTCGAGCCCAACCGTCGCCCCCACGACCACCGTTCCGCAGCCGGAGCCCTCGGCCGTCGCGTCCGTGCCGTAGACGACGGTCGTCACCGGGTCCGACGGCCTGACGCGTCTGCCGGCGGGTCCTGCCGGGCCCGGGTGCCGAGGGGCTGCTGAGCTGAAGTGCCGTCAGGCACTTCGGGTCAGTGCGGCTCGTCCCGGTGCTGGGCAGGGGAAACGATCTCGTGGTCTCATACTGCGGTGGATGGTGTCATCGCGGCCTTGATCGCCATTGTGGGAACGCTGTTGGGCTCCGCCGTCACGCATGTCTTCCAGCGCAGCGCGTCCGCGCGCGACCAGCTGTTCGTGAGTCAGCAGCAGCTCCGCGCCGACCGGATGGCCGTCTACAGCGACTTCGCCGGAGCGCTGACGGAGTTCCGGCGCGGGCAACAGGACCGCTGGCATCGCAGGGACGAGGATCCGTACGGGCCCGCCTACGCCGAAGCTCGCACGGACGCTCACCGGCTCCGCGGGGTCGCCCTGCACGCGCTGTTCAGGGTCCAGCTCATAGCGAGCGCGCGGCCGCTGATCGACACCGCGCAGGAGGCTTACACGCTGACGTCGAACCTGCACAAGGCGGCCGACAAGACGGAGCTGAGTGCCCTCGGCGCGCGGGCGCGGGAGGTCCTGGAGCAGTTCGTCAGGCTGGGGTCGTCGGACGTGCAGTGATGCGACGGGGGATCAGTTCTTGACGGCCTCCGCGATACGCAAGGCGGCCTGGGCCGGTGTGAGGTGCGTGGTGTCGACGACCTCGGCCTCGGCGTGCAGCCAGGTGCGGGACGCCTCGGCGTAGGGCTCCAGGTGTCGGAGACGGAACGGCGAGTCGGGGCCGAGCACGGTGTCCCCGGCGATGCGCGCGCGGAGGGTGTCCTGGTCGGCGTGGAGCACGAAGTGCCGTACCGGGATGGCGTGCTGGGCCAGACCCGAGCTGATCTCGCGCCAGTACTGTTCGACCAGGACCGTCATGGGGATCACCAGGGTGCCGCCGGTGTAGTCGAGGACGTGACGGGCGGTCTCGACCACGAGGACGCGCCACGGCGGCCAGTGCTGGAAGTTGTCGGTCGCCGGTAGTCGCGGCGTGATGTCCATGAGCGTCTCGCCGACCTTCTCGGCGTCGAACACCCGTGATTGCGGCAGCAGTTGCTGTACGAGCGTGCTGGTCGTCGACTTGCCCGCGCCGTGGGTGCCGTTGAGCCATACGATCATGGATCTGACGCTACTGGACTCGGCTGGGCGACGCGCGGTTCGGCAGAAGTGTGTTGTCCCGCCGGTCGGGGTCGACGGCAACGGCGGTGTCGAGGTCCGGCGCCCCACCGGTATGGCTGTCGAGGGCGGGCAGGGTCAGCCGGTCGGGGTCCAGGGGCGGGTACCAGAGCAGCAGGGGCTTGGCGCGTTGCGCGTCGGGGTTGTCGAAACAGCACACGGCGATGGTGTGGTCCGGGAAGTGGTCGGCGTAGAAGCGCAGAAGGTCCGGGGCGAGGTCGGGGCGCCGGTGCGGCGGTACCTGTCGCAGCGCGGCCGGGATCGCGGTGGGGTCGGCGGCCAGGAGCACCGTGTAGACGTCATGGTCGAAGACCTGGACGGTCGGGGTTTCCGCGCTCATCCAGGCGATGCCCTCAACGTCCGCGGCGCTGGACTCGACGGCGGTGACCATACGGCGCAGGACGTCGCCGGTGCGTCCGGCGGACAGGAAGTGCCGAGGGGTGAGCTGCCTGGTGGGCAGATGCAGCAGCATGGCGTTCGGGCCGTCCGCCAGGTTGGCGGCGGAGTTCTGGTAGCCCAGGACGTGGATGAGGCCGTGCTCGGGGTGGTGCTGCCGTCCGCAGTACACGATCGTGCCGGAGAACACGGCTTCACCTGTTGAGATGCACACAGCGGCACGGTAACGCCTTCGTGCCGTACGCACCGACTGCGAGGGCGCATCGGAGGCTGGGAGAGGAGCAGGCGCTGTGCTCCCACAACGGTGCGCTCCGGCATGGTGAGGCTACTTCGGTCGGGACCGGGTCTGGAGGATGACGGCACCAGGGACCGACAGCGCCTCGGGGTGCGAGGCACGGCGGGCGTGACACGGGACGCCGCCGTGCTCGCCGATCGATGAACGCTGTGGGACGGTCAGGCGGGTGGGGCCGGATGGGGCGTGCCGAGGTAGGGGAACTCGGGCAGGAGGTCGGTGTGCGGGGGGATGCCGGCGTGGGGGATCCGGCCGCGCGAGACCATGTCGATCCGTGCCGTCTCGACGTCGTCGGTGAGGGTGCGGCCGTTGGGGTAGCGGGCCGGGCGGCCGCGGTCGTAGCGCAGGACGTCCGGGAGGATCGTCCGCAGCGTCGCCTCGGCTTCCTCGGCGCTGTACTGGCCGGTGTGTGCGAGGACCGCGCTCCACGGTTGGAGATAGGTGTCCCAGTCCCGTGCCGGTTCCCCTTCGTTGTACGCGTCCTTGGCGTCCTCCTGGTTGAAGTACGCGGTGACGGAAGGGTGGGCGCCGCGGTCGACGGACTTGAGCAGGCCGTCGTGGTGCACGCTCACCCGGCCCCAGACGCCGATGACCGGATCGGGGCTCAGTTCGGCGGAGGGCATGTCCAGGACGATGCCGAACACGTTCTTGTCCGCTCCCCAGTCCTTGCCCGTCCACGTGAAGTCGTTGCCGATGCCTTCGAGGTCGGCGAAGAACGGGTCGCTGCGCAGCCCGACGGAGACGCGGTAGGGACCGGCGGTGACGATCTCGGGTCGCTGCCCGAAGGAGACCGGCCCGTCGCTGACGATGGCTCGGCCGCCCGCCGCGTGGGCCCGCGCCTGTACGCCGTCGGCCCGGTGCAGCGTGAACGTCTGGCGGCCGTTCTCGGGCCGGCCGAAGACGAAGCTGAAGGCCACGTCCGCCTGGTGGTCGCCGTCGGTGTCCACGTTGATGCGGTACACCGCGTCGGGGTGGTAGGCGTCCCCCATGGTCGGGGCGACGGGATTCGCGTTCATGATCAAGGTGGTGCGGTCGTCGTCCGTCGTGAACGCGAACAGGTCGGTCATGTCGAGTCGGCCGTCGTTCATGGGCGGCCGGAGGTCGGGCCCGCTGAGGTGGTGGGACATGTTCCTCAGCGTCCGGCCGACGCGACCCGGGCGCGTTCCGACACGACCGTGCGCCACGGAAATTCACTCACCACGTGGTGTCGTACAGGCCGGACGCGTGTCGTCCGGGGCGCACCTGACGGGAGGCGACCGCGGGGAACGTGGTGGCGTACCCCCGAGGTCGGCCCCGTCAAGGACGACGAGGGTGAGCCGGTCTCGTCAGGGTCGTCCGCCGCGCTCCAGCGGGATCCTCTCGCCCGTCTCGATCGCGACCGGCAGCCGGTTCTCGGCCGGCGGCAGCGGGCAGGTGGCCAGGTCGGTGTAGGCGCAGGGCAGGTTGGTGGCGCGGTTGAAGTCGATGGTCACCGTGCCCTCGGCGTCGGGGGCGGAGATCTGCAGGGAGCGGTTCGCGGCGTACGTGGTCACGCCGGAGGTCTTGTCGGTGAAGAGGACCATCAGGGCTCCGGGCGTGTGACCGTTGAACGCGGTGAGCCGGTGCACGGCGCCGTCCAGTTCGAACTCGACCTGGCCGGGGGAGTCGTACACGTGCTCCAGGCCCTCGACGGCGGCGCCCACGGTCACCGGGCGCGGGGTGTCGTAGGGCTGGAAGCGGCCGGAGAGCACCCAGCGCGGGTCGGGCTCGTAGGCGGGCGTGCCGGTGAACGCCGTCCGCAGTGCGTTGCCGGGGTGGCGGGGACGCACGATGTCGTGGCCGCCGCGCTTGGCGACCTCGATCACCGCGTCTCCCCAGCCGACGTACACGCTGGCGCGTTCGGCGAGGACACCGAAGTCGTGGCGGCCCCGTACGGCCTGCCCGTCGACGGCCACCTCCTCGTCGCCGTCCAGTTCCACGACCACTCCTTCGGCGGTGCTCGACCAGGCGCCGGGTGCGTCCTCGAACCGGGTGGGCACGTCGCTGAGCCAGTGGAGGCCGGTGATCGCCAGGAAACCGTGCGGCCCGGCCAGCCCCGCCTCCCTCTGCCGGTGCCACTCCGTCCACTCCTGCACGAAGCCCACCCGCTCGACGTCCTGCACGCTCATGTCGGTCTCCCCTCGGTGCGTGTCCTGTCCTGCGCACAACGGAGGTGTCCGCGCACATCATCCCGTCGGGGGGATGTTTCACATTCCTGTCATGCGGGCTCACCGTCCCCGACGGCGCGGGAGGGCGAGCACGGCCGGGTCAGGCAGGCGTGCCCGTCCGCGTATCGGCGGGTCGACGAGCGCCACGGCGCCGTCGTAGAGCAGGGCGAGCCGCTCGCCGAAGTTGGTCGCGGGGATCGGCACCGGCCGAGGGCGCGCCGGGCAGCAGTCCGTCCTGGAGTTCGCGCAGGTAGGCGAGGACGAGGTCGTACTTGCCTCCGAAGTGCGTGTACAGGGTGCGCTTGGACACCTGGCCCGCGGAGGTCAGCTGATCCATGCCGGTCGCGTTGACGCCCTGGGCGGTGAACAGCTCCGTGGCCGCCTTGAGGATCCGCTCCCGTGCACCGCGTCCACGCCGTCTGCGCCTGGGGGAGGGATCGTCGCTCACGCCTCTACGAGTCCAACGAGGGCAACCGCGCGCCCGACTCCCCGGCGGCGACCCGTCCCTCTTCATCGACGGGACCCGCTCCGTTCCCGGCGGCCCTGTCAGTTGCGGCCGGCCATGACACCGCCGTCGACGTCCCAGACCGCACCGGTCACCCAGTCCGTCTGGTCGGAGAGCAGGAACAGCACGGTGGCGGCGATGTCGTCGGGGGTGCCGGTACGGCCCAGCGGGTGGAAGGAGTTGAAGCCGTCCAGCGTGGCATCCATCTCGGCCCTGGGGATGAACTCCTCGTAGATGGGCGTGCGTACGACGGCCGGGGCGACGGCGTTGACACGGATGCCGTACGGCGCCAGCTCCATGCCCAGGTGCTGGGTGAGGGAGTGCAGCCCCGCCTTGGCCATGGAGTACGCCGAGGACGGCGTCGCGGCGACGGCCTGGTGGGCCCACATGGACCCCACGTTGACGATGGAGCCCTTGACGCCGTGTTCGACCATGCCGGCGGCGACGGTCTGGGTGACGAGGAAGAAAGCCCGGTTGATGGCCTGGTAGCGGTCGTAGTCCTCGGGCGTGTGCTCCAGGAACGGCTTGGGCGCGAAGACACCGGCCGCGTTGACCAGGAGAGCGGCGTCGGCGTGGTCGCGCGCCAACTCGGTCCGCAGGCGCTCCACGGCCGCGGGGTCGTTCAGGTCGGCGCCGAGACCTCGCGCGTGCGGGCCGCCCAGATCGGCCACGGCCTTCGCGGCACTGGCGTCCGACCGGCCGGTGACGACGACACTGCCACCGGCGTCCAGGACGCGCCGGGCGACGGACAGGCCGATGCCGCTGGTGCCGCCGATGACGACGGCCTTCTTGCCGGTGAGGTCGATGGTGGTGCGGGACATGCCGTGCTCCTGATGAAAAGTGGTGAGTGGGGGCTAGGCGTCCTTGGTGATTTCCCGGCAGGTCATTACCGATATGCGCCCGCCGGAATGCGCTCGCGGATATGTCCGCGAACGGTTCGGACGAGAAAAAGGTAGGCGTCTGCGAAAGCGTCCGGTAGAGGATCTTTTGTGATGCGGATATAACCAGTGTGAATGGGTCAGGAGGAACCTGGCGGCGGCGGATCCCCGTCCCGGTCCGCACGGTTCGCGCCATCAGGCCGACGGCCGGTCGGACGACAGGCCGCCGAGTCGGCGAGGTGGCCGACGAACGCCTCCAGATCGGCACCGAGCGGGTTGTCACGGCCCCAGACCGCCTCGTAGGAGATCTCCACCGGCCGGCCGCCGCGCACCAGCGGACGACAGCCGGCGTGGTCCGCCGTCACCTTGGAGCCGGGCAGAAGGGCGGCCCCGACGCCCAGGCGCGCCCATTCGTCGAGGACCCGGTAGCTGGCGGCCTCGCCCGGATAGGTGCGCAGCGGCAGATCGGCGTCCTGGAACAGCCGCGTGGTGAAGGTGGTCAGGCCGCAGGTGTCCGGGACGAGGATGAAGTCGGCGCCGGCGGCGTCGCTCAGCTCCACAGGTCCGTCGGCGCCGGGGGAGAGGGCCGGGTCGATCACGACGACCGCCTCGGTGAAGATGGTGCGGTGCCGGTGGGCGGGCATGGCCTCCACCTCGGGCACCAGCAGCACGTCCAGCTCGCCGTCCTTGAGGGCGACCCGCAGCAGATCCAGGTCCGCCTCGCGCAGCACCAGGTCACGCGGGCGGCTCAGAGCGCGGGCGGCGCTGAAGGCGCAGCCCACCAGATCCGCGCCGATCAGCGGCGAGACACCCACGCGGATCGCCCCGGCGGCCGGGCCGATCAGCCGCCGCGCCTCGGCCGTGACCGAGTCCAGCGCCTCCAGGGCCCGGTCGATCATCGGCAGCACGCGGGCACCGTGCGCCGTGGGCGTGACGCCGCGCGGTGAGCGGTCGAACAGCTTGACGCCCAGCTCCGCCTCCAGGCGGGCCACCCCGTTCGACAGCGCCGGCTGCGTGACGCCGTAGTCGCGTGCCGCGGCGCTGAACGACCTCGTCCGGGACACGGCCTGCGCGTACCGGAGCCCTTCGATGTTCATCGTGAACCCCTTCCGGTCACAGCCCCAGGCTATAGCCGCATTCGTGATCACCTTCTACCGGACGCCGAGTACGCGTCCTACGGTGGGCGAAGCAATTCCCGCACATTTCCGTCGGGCTTTCCTACGGGGGCCCATCGTCAGGAGTGAGGAACGTGCCCCAGAAATACCGTCCCGCGCATCGCGCCGCGCAGGTGACCGAATCGGGCGGCCCATTGCGCGTCGTCGCCGTGGAGCCGCGCGAGCCGGGACCGGGCGAGGTACGACTGCGGGTGAAGGCGTCCGGCATCTGCGGGGCCGACGCGGGCATGGCCGCGCACCCGTCACCCGCCTACGGCTTTCCGATCACTCCCGGACACGAGGCCGCCGGGGTCGTCGCCGCGGTGGGCGAGGGTGTCGCGGGCTGGGCGATCGGGGAGCGGGCCGCTGTCGGCTGGTTCGGCGGTTCCTGCGGGCACTGCCCCGCCTGCCGTTCCGGCGACGTGGTCCGCTGCGCGGAACGCCGGGTTCCCGGGCTCAGCTACGCGGGCGGTTGGTCCACCACCGTCACGGTCCCCGCCACCGCCCTCATCCGTGTCCCCGACGGCCTCTCCTTCGAGGAGGCCGCGCCGTTCGGCTGCGCGGGCGTGACCACCTTCAACGCGCTGTGGCACGGCGGGGCGGAGCCGGGCGACCGGGTCGCCGTCCTCGGAATCGGCGGACTGGGCCACCTCGCCCTGCAGTTCGCCGCCGCCATGGGCTTCGAGACGGTCGCCATCGGCCGCGGCGAGGACAAGCGGCAGGCCGCGCTCCGCCTCGGCGCGCACCACTACGTCGACGGTGCGGCCGAGGACGCCGGCAGGACTCTGCGCGTGATGGGCGGCGCCCGACTGATCCTCTCCACGGCCTCCAGCGGCAAGCCGCTCGCCGCTCTCGTCGACGGTCTCACACCGCACGGCCGGCTCACGGTCGTCGGCTTCGACGGAACGCCTCTGCAACTGCCGCTGGACAAGCTGGTGATGCACGCCCGACACGTCACCGGGCACGTCACGGGCAGCCCGCTCGACACCGAACAGGCCATGCGCTTCGCCCTGGCGACCGGGGTACGCCCGCAGGTGCGGACCGCGCCGCTGGACGAGGCGGCCGAGGCACTGAAGATCCAGCAGTCGGGACAGGCCCGCTTCCGCATGGTCCTCACCACGGGCGACTGAGTGCGCCCGTACGAGGCACCTCGGTCCGTCACCTCCGTGCACGGGCGGTGCTCCGTCCCCGCTGGGCCCAGCGGGGAAGCCGGAGTGCTCCCCGCCGGTCGCCGGCGGCTGGTAGACAGATGCGATGGCGGACGAGGACGCGCAGGCATTCCGGGCGGGACAGTCGGGGCTGATCGTGAGGGTTCCGGAGGCGGAGCCCTTGGTGGGACCGTGGCGTGACACGCTTGACCCTTCCTCCCGCGCGGGCGTTCCGGCCCACGTCACGGTGCTCTTCCCGTTCCTCGACGCGAACCGCGTGGACGAGCGGGTCCGCCGTGCGATCGGCGAGGTGGTGGGCGGGCAACAGCCCTTCGAGGCGCGGTTCGAGCAGTGCGGCAGGTTCCCCGGAGTGCTGTATCTCGCCCCCGATCCGGACACCGGCTTTCGGCGCCTGACGGAGGCGATCGTGGAGCGGTGGCCGGAAAACCCGCCCTTCGGTGGGCAGTTCGACGACGCCGTTCCGCATCTGACCGTCGCCCAGGGCCAGACGGAGGCCGTGATGAGGAAGGCCGAGGCGGATCTGCTCGCAGGCCTGCCCGTCGTCGCGCAGGTCTCGGCGGTCGAGTTGCTGGTGCACGACGGGACACGCTGGCGGAAGCGAGCCACGTTTCCGCTGGGGCGGACGTGATCACGCGGCTCCGCACGCGTCGGTTCCGCGGCGGGCCGTCTGGCTACGCGAAGTCCGCTTCGGCGTCCACGCCGCACAGGCGGAGGAGTTCGATCACGTACCTGTCGAGGACTTCACCGACCTGTGTCACTTCCGCGTTGCCGAGGCTGCGGAACTCGTCGCTCGGGCGGTGCATCGTGAAGATCGCGTCGCCGTTCTCGTCGCTGCGGACCAGCATGCGCAGCGGCGCGTACAGCAGGGCGCGAGGATCGTGACGGAACATGCTCTCCGCGATGACGTGGTTGCCGATGAGGTACTCCGTGGAGCGGACCGACCCGCCCGCCAGCTTGAGGGCCGGAGTGGCGTTGATCCTCCAGTAGCGGATCAGGTGGTGCGGAGCCTCGGCGGCCATGGCGTCACGGACGTCGTCCCAGCTGCCGCCCTCCTCGTCGATCAGTTCGAACACACCTGGGTCGAAGGGCGGTGCGGCCTTCTCCAGCGCCGTGACGAACTGCGCGTAGGGCACGCCCGTGTGGACGTCGACGCGTGTGACGGTGTGGGTCTCGCTGGGCATGTCTGCTCCGTTCGTGCGTCCCCCTCGCCGGCACCGGCACCGGCTCGTCGTCCGGGGTTCCGCTCAGGCGGCGCGCATACCTTTCGACCGTAGATCCCGTCCATGACGCGGGCAAACGCGGCGGATGAGGACGAGGACCAGGCCTGGCAGGCCGCCACCGGCCTGTCCGTCGTCCGCCCGTGTGGTGGCGTGCGGTGCGCGCCGGCCGGGGCCGGACGTGGACCGGTCGGCACGCATGACTACCGTGGGCGCCGTACTCACCTGCTCTACCCCTGGAGATCTCCGTGTCCGTGCCTCTCGGCGAGGACGTGCTGACGCTGCTGCGACGCCCCAGCACCTGCTACATCGCCACGACGATGCCCGACGGCTCGCCCCAGCTCACCCAGACCTGGGTCGACACCGATGGTGAGCACGTCTTGATCAACAGCGTGGAATCGCATCAGAAGACCCGGAACATCGCGCGTGATCCGCGGATCGCCCTCGCCGTCTCCGATCCCGCGGACCCGTCCTCGTACGTGCAGATCCGCGGCCGGGTGGTGCGGGTGACCACCGAGGGGGCGGTCGAGCACATCGAGGCGCTCGCGCAGAAGTACCTCGGCGGGCCCTACCCGTGGTTCGGCGGCCGCGACCAGGTGCGCGTGATCTACCTGATCGAGCCCGAACGGATCACGAGCCCCCGCGGCTGAGTTCTCGGACTACCGTCGAAGCCGCCAGGGTCGATCGTCTCCAGTGCCTCGGGGGTGTCCAGCCGGCTCTGGATGGTGGCTGCGGACACGACGAACCGGACCGTGGTCCTGCGCCTCTCCTCCAGATGTATGTATGCAGATGTATGTATGCATCGCTTGCATGTGGAGCGTGGAACGCCAAGCAGGCAGTGTCGACACTCCTTCCGGTACGGGTGGCGCGCGCCCGCGGGGGCCGGCACTTCCTGGCCGGGGCCGCGGGTGGCGGTTGCGCGCCGTGGTGGGTGCGCCGACGATGGGGCGGGGAGGCTCGTCCCGGGGGGTGTCCGTCACTGTGGGCGGCCGGTGCGCCCGGCCGCATGACCGGGCCCACCGGGCCCGAGACATGGAGTGGTGAGCGTGACCGATCTTCCGCCGCCGATCACCCCGTACCTCGAACCCGCCGCGAAGGAGCTGACGGAGGCGACCGACCCGCATCCGCGGATCTACGAGGTCCCGCCGGAGAAGGGCCGCGACATCCTCCTCGGCCTGCAGAGCGACACGAGCGTGCCCCGCCCCGACGTCGACGAGGAGTGGGTGGACGTCGACGCCGGCGAGTGGGGCACGGTCCGCACCCGCATCATCCGGCCCAAGGGCGTCACCGGGCCGCTGCCGGTGGTGTTCTACATCCACGGTGCCGGCTGGGTCTTCGGCGACGACAAGACCCACGACCGCCTCTTCCGCGAACTGACCGTCGGAGCGAACGCGGCGGGTGTCTTCCCGGTCTACGACCGTGCGCCGGAAGCGAAGTACCCCACGCAGGTCGAGCAGAACTACGCCGTGGGCCAGTGGGTCGTGAAGCACGGCTCGGAACACGGCCTGGACACCTCGCGGATCGCCGTCGCGGGCGAGTCGGTCGGCGGCTGCATGTCGGCGGTCTTCGCGCTGATGAACAAGGAGCGCAACGGCATCGACCTGAAGGCCCAGTGCCTGCTCTACCCGGTGACCAACGCCGACTTCGACACCCCGTCCTACCACCAGTTCGCCGAGGGCTACTACCTCACCCGTGACGGCATGAAGTGGTTCTGGGACGCGTACACCAGCGACGACTCCCAGCGTGCCGAGGTGCACGCCTCTCCGCTCCAAGCGCCGCTCGAACTGCTGCGGGGGCTGCCCACGACTCTCGTGATCACCGACGAGGCGGACGTGCTGCGCGACGAGGGCGAGCAGTACGCCAACAAGCTGCGCGAGGCGGGCGTGGACGTCACCGCGGTCCGGGTGGCGGGCATGGTCCACGACTTCATGCTCCTGGACAGCCTGCGCGACACGCGGGCCGCCAACATCGCTCGCAAGATCTCCGTCGACTTCCTGAAGACGGCGCTGCACGGCGGCTGAGGCTGCCGCAGGGACTCGTGAGCCGGGTCCGCCGGTACCCCGCGGGGTACCGGCGGACCCGGCTTCGTCGTTCTCGGGGTGCTCCCCAGGGTCGGTGTTGACGGTGCTCACATGCGGGTCTACTCTCATGTAATCACCGTCAACATCTGAGCCAGGGAGCCGCCTCATGCCCTCGCCCCAGCAGGAAACAGTCAAGGTCGATCTGGGAGGCCGTACGGTCACGGTCCCCAAGGGCGGTCTGTACGACCGCTACCGGATGGACACCGATCTGGACGAGGTCGCCCGCGACCCGCGCGTCAGCGGCGTCGACTTCTTCCGGCCGCTGCCCAAGACCAGGGTCGAATCCCCGATCGGCGCCACGCTCACCCCGAACTTCTACTACCGCATCTCCACCGCCCGGATCACGATGCTCGCCCGCTCCCGCGCGATCCGCTCCCGGCTGCCCGGGGAACTGGCACCGCTGGAGGTGGCGCCCGGACTCGGCCTCGTCTCGGTCATGTTCTTCCGCTACGACGTGTGCGACATCGACTTCTACACCGAAGCCGCCGTCGGGATCGCCGTGAAGCCGGCCCGGCACGGAAAGCTCGGCTTCGTCGACCTGGTCGCCGCACTCAAGAACGAACACCTCGACTCGTACGTGCTGTCCCTGCCAGTGAGCACGGAGATAGCCCAGGTGCGCGGCCACGACGGATACGGATTCCCCAAGTGGGTCACCGCCCTCGACGTCGACATCGACGCCCGGCGGACGACCGCGCACGTGGCCAACGACCACGGCGGCACCGATCTGGCGCTCTCCGCACCCACACCGGGCCAGACCGCCTACCCGAGCGGCAGCCGGGTCTCGGCCCTCACCTCGTACACGTCGATCGGCGACGCGTGGCACTCGACGCTGAGCCAGACCAACATCCTGTCGGCGGGCACCGAGTTGGTCCCGCGCAAGCTCGCGCTGCGGGTGGGGGAGGGGCGGATGGCCGACGACCTGCGCTCCCTCAGGCCGGTCCGCACGATTCAGTTCGACGTCGTCACCGAGGGGCAGCTCGCTCTGCACATGCCGGTCCCGACCTCGGTCCGCGGCCGGTAGGACAGGAGCGCTTCCATGACCACCGAGCACACGGTCCCCTCCGCCGCCGGGACCCGCCCGAGCGCCGCCCCTCCCGCTGCCGCGTCCCACGGTTCCGTCCTGCCCGCGTCCCTCACCGCGACGAGGATCGCGCGGCTGGCGGAACTCGCCGTCGCCGCACCCGGATCAGCCCGGGTCACCACCAACGCCCCGTACACCGGGGCCCCGTTGGCCGACCTGCCGGTTGCCACGCCGGGTGACGTGGCGGACGCCTTCGCCCGCGCCCGCATCGCCCAGAAGGCCTGGGCCGCCCTCTCGTCGAGCCGCCGGAAGCAGGTCCTGCTGCGCTTCCACGACCTGGTGCTCGCCCGCCGGGACGAGGCGCTGGACCTGATGCAGGCGGAGAACGGCAAGACCCGCCGCGACGCGCTCCTGGAGGTGGCCGACATCGCGATCACCTCCCGCTACTACGCCCGCACCGCCGCGAAGTACCTGGCGCCCAGGCGGCGTCGCGGGGCGATCCCGGTGCTGACCCACACCACCGAACTGCGCCACCCCAAAGGCGTCGTCACGGTCATCTCCCCGTGGAACTACCCCCTGAGCATGGCCGCCGGCGACGCGGTCGCCGCCCTGATGGCCGGCAACGCCGTCGTCCAGAAACCCGACACACAGACCGCGTTGACCGCCCTGTGGTCCCTGGACCTGATGCGCGAGGCCGGTCTCCCGTCCGGGGTGTGGCAGATGGTGGTCGGACGCGGCAGCTCGATCGGCGACGCGCTGATGGACAACGCCGACTACGTGATGTTCACCGGCTCCACCGCCAGCGGACGGAAGATCGCGAGCGATGCCGGGCGGCGCCTGATCGGCGCGTCCCTCGAACTCGGCGGCAAGAACGCCATGATCGTCCTGGACGACGCGGACATCGACAGGGCAGCCGACGGCGCGGTGGCCGCCTGCTTCCCCTCGGCGGGCCAACTCTGCGTCTCCGTCGAGCGGTTGTACGTGGCCGAGTCGATACGCGACCGGTTCGTCGCCGCGTTCGCCGCCCGTACCGGGCAACTCAGGGTCGGTGCCGCCTACGACTACAGCATCGACGTCGGCAGCCTCACCACCCCCTCCCAGCTGCGGACCGTCACCGAGCACGTCGACGACGCGGTGGCCAAGGGTGCGACCGTCCTGGCCGGGGGCAAGGCGCGACCTGACCTGGGCCCGCTGTTCTACGAGCCGACCATCCTCACCGACGTCACCCCGGACATGACCCTGTGCGAGCACGAGACGTTCGGACCCGTCGTCTCGGTCTACTCCTACCGTGACGTCGACGAGGCGATCGCCCTGGCCAACGCCTCCCCGTACGGCCTCAACGCCAGTGTCTGGTCAGGCAACGGGGCTCGCGGCCGTGCCGTCGCGGCCCGCGTGCACGCCGGCACCGTCAACGTGAACGAGGCGTTCGCCGCCGCGTGGGGCAGCGTCGACGCGCCGATGGGCGGCATGGGCGACTCCGGTCTCGGCCGGCGGCACGGAGCCGACGGCATCCTCAAGTACACCGAGCCGCAGACCGTCGCCCACCAGCGCGTCCAGGGATTCACGCCACCGGCGCGCATCAGCCCCGAGACCTGGGCCACGCTGCTGACGGGCGCGCTGAAGGTCCTCAAGGCGACCGGCGTCCGCTGAGACGACGGCGCCGAGGCAACACAGGGGATGCGCGGGCGCCCCGTACGTCCGCAGAAGCCCCTGGCCCCATCATATGAACGGAGCATCATGAAGGCAGTATCGATCAAGGAACCCGGCGGCCCCGAGGTCCTGGAGTGGATCGAGGCCGAGGACCCGCGGCCCGCGGCCGGTGAGGTGGTCGTCGATGTGGCGGCCAGCGCCCTGAACCGGGCGGACGTCATGCAGCGCCTGGGCCTCTACCCGCTGGCGCCCGGTACGTCGCCGTATCCGGGGCTGGAGGCGTCGGGCCGCATCAGCGCCGTCGGCGAAAGCGTGACCGGCTGGCAGGTGGGCGACGAGGTGTGCGCGCTGCTGACGGGCGGCGGCTACGCGCAGAAGGTCGCCGTCCCCGCCGGGCAACTGCTGCCGGTGCCCGAGGGCATCGGCCTGGTCGAGGCGGCGGGCCTGCCCGAAGCGGTGGCCACGGTCTGGTCCAACATCGTGATGACCGCCGGACTGAAGAGGGGCGAGACCCTTCTCGTGCACGGCGGGGCCGGAGGCGTCGGCACCGCGGCGATCCAGATCGCCAAGGCGCTCGGCGCACGGGTCGTCACCACGGTCGGCGGACCCGAGAAGGTCGCACGGGCGCGGGAACTGGGCGCCGACGTGGCCGTCGACCACCGGACCGAGGACTTCGCCGAGTCCGGCCCGTACGACGTGATCCTCGACGTCGTCGGCGGCGACTACCTCGAACGCAACGTCCGCTCCCTCGCCGCCGACGGTCGCCTGCTCGTCATCGGCCTGCAGAACGGCCTGGAGGGCAACCTCAACCTCGCCGAACTGGTCTTCAAGCGCGCCTCCGTACACGGGACGACCCTGCGCACCCGGTCCAAGGAACAGAAGGCGGCCATCATCGCCGACGTGCGGAAGCACGTCTGGCCGATGATCGAGAACGGCGCCGTGCGCCTGCTCATCGACCGGACCGTCCCCATGGCCGAGGCCGCCGAGGCCCACCGCCTCATGGAGACCGGCGGCCACCTCGGCAAGATCCTCCTGGTGAACAGCTAGAGGGTCGATGACACCACGAGGCTGCCCCACGTCGAAGGGGCCCCACGTCCGTGGCCGGGCGCCCAGGCGATTACCCATGACGTCGCCGCCTTCGGCAGGATGAGCCGCATGACCGAAATTCACACACCCCGCCTTCTCCTGCGCCGCTGGCATGACGACGACCTCACCTCCATGGCGGACATCAACGCGGACCCCAGGGTCATGCGCTGGGTCGACGACGGTTCGGTGTACGACCTGGACCACACGGCGGAAGCCATCGAGGAGTGGGAGGAGGAGTGGGACGAGGAGGGCTTCGGGCTCTTCGCCGTCGAACTGCTCGCCTCGGGGGAACTGGCCGGATTCACCGGGCTGTCCGTCCCGCACTTCCTGCCGCAGGTGATGCCCGCGGTGGCGATCAGCTGGCGGCTCGGCGCACAGTTCTGGGGGCAGGGGTACGCGTCCGAGGCCGCCCAGGCAGCGCTGGAATTCGCGCTCCAGGACCGTGGTCTCGACCGTGTCATCAGTATCAGCCGCGTGGGCGACACGGCCTCCGAGAATGTCATCCGCAAGCTGGGCATGGCACCGGAACGGGAGACCGCACACCCGGTGCACGGCTATCCGCTGCACGTCCACGCCATCGATCTCACCGAGTTCCAGGCGTGACCCCACCGAGCCGTGTCCAGCCGGGAGCCGCGCGGACGGGTGCACCCGAGCCCCTGGTGTGAAGCCGCTGCCGCCCACGCACCGCCCGTGTTCAGGGATCAAGCCATGTGGTGTCATACGCGTGGAACGGCTGCGTCCGCAGCGCCGGTCGCTCGTCAGGGAGCCAACTCCCCGGTGCGGCCGGCCCTACGGCGGGAACAAAGGGGCACGCGTGGAGAGCATCACCAAGAACAGGCAGTCGCCGGACGCCCTGCGGGCCATGGTCGAGCGCGCCTACGGCACCGACCGGGTGCCGGCCGGCGACGGCTGGGCGAGCGAGCTGGGACACGGCTGGTTCAACGTGGCCTACCGCATACGCCTGCGTGACGGCGCCGAGGTCGTTCTGAAGATAGCCCCGCCGCCGCAGGTGGAGGTGATGACCTACGAGCGCGGCGCGATGTCGACCGAACTGGCCACGCTGGAGCTTCTGCGCACACACACCTCCGTGCCCGTGCCGACCGTCGACTTCGCCGACCAGAGCCACGAACTGTGCGACGCCGACTACTTCTTCATGCCGTACATCGACGCCGAGAACCTCGGGATCATCGCCAAGACGCTTCCCACCGCCGACCACGACGCCTACATGGAACAGGTAGGCGCCGCCAACCGGGAGATCAACTCGCTGCGCGGCACGGCGTTCGGACCCCTGGCCGGACCTGGCGATCCCAGCTGGCGCCGGGTGTTCACCGGCATGTTCGAAGACGTCCTGCGTGACGGCGAGCGCCGGGGCGTGGACATCGGATGGGACTACGACACGGTCCGGGCGGTCCTGGCCGAACACGCCGCCGGCCTCGACGAGGTCACCGAACCGCGTCTGGTCGAATGGGACCTCTGGGACAGCAACGTCATGGTCCGCGACGGCAAGCTCGTCTGCGTCATCGACCACGAACGGGCCTTCTACGGCGACCCGTTGATCGAGGCGGGATTCACCGGCAGCCAGCTGTCCGCCTTCGGCGACCCGGCGGCCTTCATGCGCGGCTACGGCCAGGGCGAGCTGACCGCGACCCAGCAGGTCCGCCGCAACCTGTACGGCCTGTACCTGATGCTGATCATGGTCATCGAGACCGTCTTCCGCGCGCACGCCGACACCACCCAGTACGACTGGGCCCGCCCGAAGCTCGACGAGGCCATGGCGTCGCTGGGCCGCACCCGCCGTTGACCGGCACACGCGTCGCCGCCGGCCCCGACACCAGCACCACCCGGCTCGGCACCGAGCCGGTGGGCCGGCTGCTGTGGCGCGCCTGCGCCCAGACGACCGCCGCGGTCGGCGTGTACGGCGTCTACGCCCTGACCAACGCTTGGTTCGTCGGCCACGGCGTCGGCGACGACGCGATGGCCGCGGTCAACCTCGCGGCCCCGCTGCTGCTGTTGCTCGGCGCGGTGTCCACCACCGTCGGCGCGGGCGGCGCCTCCCTCGTCTCCCGCGCTCTGGGCGCGGGCGACCGGGACGCCGCCGCCCGGGCGACGGGCAACTCCTTCGCCCTGTTCTGGATCTGCGCCGCCGCCACCACCGGACTGGGACTGGCCTTCCTCGACCCGCTGCTCGCCCTGCTCGGCGCCCACGGCGAACTGCGCGAGATCGCCCGCCCCTACGCCGTGGTGCTGCTGTGCGGGGCGATGGTCTCCACCGGCTTCTCCAGCCTTGTACGAGCAGAGGGCCGCACCGGCTATTCCACGCTGCTGTGGGTCGTCGCCGTCGCCGTACAGATCACCCTGGACCCGCTGCTGATCTTCGGATGCGGCCTCGGCGTGCGTGGCGCGGCTCTGGGAACCGTCGGCGGCCAGGCCGTCTCCGCGGCGATGAGCCTGTGGTTCTTCTTGCGCAGACGCGGACGCCCGTACGCCATCGGCCTTCGCGACCTGCTGCCGCACGGCCCGACCCTCAGGGCCCTCCTCGCCGTCGGCCTGCCGTCCTTCCTGGCCGGAACGGGCATCACCGTGCTCGCCGTCCTGGTGAACACCACCCTGGCCGCCACCGGATCGGCCACCGCCCTGGCCGCCTACGCCGTCTGCGCCCGTCTGCAGACCTTCGCGACGATGCCGCACACCGGTATCGGCCAGGGCCTGCAGCCCATCGTCGGCTACAACACCGGCCGCGGCCTCCACCACCGCGCCCTGCGCGCCCGCGACCTCGCCCTGCGCGGATCCCTCTGCTACGGACTGCTCACCGCGGTCGCGCTCGCCCTGCCGGCCCGGCCCCTCGCCGCCGTCTTCCTGAAAGACGCGGCCGCCGTCGCCACCGCCACCCAGGCCCTGCGCGTCCTCGTCGTCGGTCTCGCCGTCGCCGGCATCGGCCCGCTCGTCGCCGCCTACGCACAGGCACTGGGCCGCCCCCTGCCCGCCTACCTCCTCAGCCTCGGCACCCTGCTCCTGATCAAAGTGCCCCTCGTCGTCGCCCTGGGCCGGCTCGGCGTCGACGGCGTCTGGGCGGCCCTCGTCACCGGCGAGCTGGCCACCGCCGTGGCAGCCCTCCTGTGCCTGCGCCACCTGCGTTCCACCACACCCACGGATCCTTGAGGCGGCCGCGGCGCGCGACCGTGGTCAGCGGGTGGCGGCCGAGAAGAGACGGAGCGCGTTGCCCGTGGTCAGATCGCGCCAGGACCCGGCGCCGGACGGACCGGGCGCGGAGTCGACCGAGGCGACCTGCGCGAGGACGGCCTCGACGGGTGTCCAGCAGTAGTCGCTTCCGTAGAGGAGCCGCTCGGTCCCGAAGGCGGCGTCGAAGGCCGGGACCTGGCGGGGGAAGGGCGTACCGGCCACGTCGTACCAGAGGCGGCCGAGCTGATCGATGACGCTCGGCCCGTCCGCGGGGCCGCCGCCGAGGTGGGTGCGGAAGAGTTCCATCCGGTCGGCCAGCAATGGCAGGGCTCCTCCGCCGTGGGTGAGGATCCACCGGATGCGCGGCCGGCGGGCGAGGACGCCACGGAAGAGCAGGTCACTCGCCGTACGGGCGGTGTCGAACAGGAACTCCAGCATCGGCCGGGGACGGCCGAGGGCGAGGTCGCCCGCGTGGGGCGGCGAGGTGGGGTGGACGAAGACGACGGCACCGCGTCGGTCCAGCTCCTCCCAGAGCGGTTCGAGGCGCGGATCACCGAGGTAGACGCCGTGGTGGTTGCTCTCCACCGTGACGCCGTCCGCGCCCAGGACGTCGAGCGCGTGGGCGGCCTCGACGAGCGCACCCTCCACGTCGGGCAGCGGCAGGGAGGCGAAGTGGCCGAACCGTTGCGGGTGCCGGGCGTGGACGAGGGCGCCGAACTCGTTGACCTCGCGGGCCAGCGCGCGGGCCGCCCCGTCGTTCCCGAAGTGCACACCGGGGGAGGAGACCGACAGGTAGGACTTCTCGATCCCGGAACGGTCCATCAGGCCGAGGTGCTGTTCCACGCTCCAGGAAGGCCAGCCGGGCATCCCGTCGGGATGCTCCACCCCGGCGGACCGGGCGGCGGTCACGTACCCGTCGGTGAGGAAGTGCGCGTGGACGTCGACGAGTCCGGTGGACGGCATATGAGGTCTCCTTCGCTCCGGGAATCCCGCGGGGCCGTGCTCGGGTACTCCGGCGCCGCCTGCCGCGGGTGACTACGGACGCCACGTTAGGAAGCGGGCCGTTCATTGGCATCGTCCATTCCGATGAATGGAACATGATGAGGGGAACGGGAAAGGGACGGCGGTGTCGGAGAGCGGTGCGCGGCGCAGGGGCGGAGGGCGGCCGCCCGAGGGGCAGCCGGTGATCGAGAGGGCCTTCGCCCTGCTCGCCTCCTTCGACGGCGACCACCGTGCGCAGACGCTCGCCGAACTCGCGCAACGGAGCGGCATCCCCCGCAGCAGCGCGCTGCGACTGGCCCGCACCTTGACGAGCGTGGGTGCCCTGGAGCGCCTGGAGGACGGCCGCTACGTCGTCGGGCTGCGGCTCCTGGAGACCGCGTCCCTGGCACCGCGCGGCCACGGGCTGCGGGCGGTGGCGATGCCGTACATGGAGGATCTGTTCCACGTCACCCGCCAGCACGTGCTGCTGGCCGTGCGGGACGCCGGGGAGGCGCTGCTCGTCGAACGGCTGTCGGCGCGGGACGCGAGCCCGGTCCGCTACCGCGTGGGCGGCCGTCTTCCGCTGACCTCGACCGGGGTCGGCCTGGTGCTGCTCGCCTTCGCGCCGCCGTCCGTGCAGGAGGAGGCCGTGGCCGCCCACCGCCCGGAGCGCGGCGACGACGACATCCGTACGCTCGACGACCTGCGCCGGGTGCTCGCGGAGATCCGGCGCGGGGACCACGCCGTGGGCCGCCAGGACCGGCCCTGGCCCGTGATCACGGTCGCCGCTCCGGTCCGGGACGGCAAGGAGGTGGTGGCCGCCCTGTCGGTCGTGGCACCGGACACGGGTCCGGGAACCCCGGCCTTCGGTCCTGCCGTACGGGCGACGGCGCGGGCGATCTCCCGCCTGCTCGCCGAGGACAGCGGCCGCGCGGCCCCACCCGAATGACCGGTCTCCGAAGCCAGCCGCCGGTCCGGGGCCGACCACGGCGGCCTCCCCTTCGACGTCGAATCTCCGGGCGGATCGCATCCGCCCCGGGGGTACCGGTGGAATACAGAGCAGTCCGCTGACCGCCCCCGAGGAGGCCCGTCATGCCCTCACACGAGATGCCGCCGACGGAGTCGGTGTGGGACTACCCGCGGCCACCCGCCCTGCGCCGCGACTCACGGCGGATCGTCGTCGAGTGCGCCGGAGAGATCGTCGCCGCCACCACCGGGGCGCTGAAGATCCTGGAGACCAGCCATCCGCCGGTCTTCTACGTCCCGCCGGAGGACGTCCGCACCGACCTGCTCCGTGCGGCCGCCCATCACAGCTGGTGCGAGTGGAAGGGAGGCGCCGAGTACTGGGACGTCGTCGTCGGACCGGACATCCGCCTGCTCGCGGCCTGGAGCTACCCGGCACCCCGTCCTCCCTACGAGCAGCTCGTCGGCCACTTCGCCTTCTACGCGGGGAGGGTGGACCGCTGTACGGTGGCCGGCCACACGGTGCGGCCGCAGGAGGGCGACTTCTACGGCGGCTGGATCACCCCCGAGGTCAGGGGACCGTTCAAGGGCGGCGACCGCACCGGCGGCTGGTGATCGGTTCCCGGTGTCACAGGTCGATGAACCGGACGGCGAAGAACGCGGCCACCAGCAGGCACCCGATGACGATCAGGGCCAGCCAGAAGCGAGGGTGTTCCCAGATCCCTCCGTCCGGCTGCTCGGGGTGGGCTTCCGCGGTCGATCCCTCGGCCGGGGGAGTCTCTTCAGGTGGGCGAAGCGCGTCCGTCATGAGACCGCGTCCTTCGCGCCGAGGCGTTGCTCCCGCTCCTCGTAGTTGGCCAAGGCCAGTCCGAGGGCGAAGAAGGTGGGCGCCCACTCGCCGACGAATATGCCCCAGCGGTCGGCGCGCTCAAGGTCCTCCGTCCTGCTCGATGTCAGCCAGGAGACGAGCGAAAGACCGATCGAGGCGGTCGCCGCCATGTAGGCGTGCTCGCTGGTGACGCCTGCGTCGTGGAGCTTCTGCACGACCATGATCACTCCCGATGTGACAGAAACGGTGATGGAGGCATTCGGTCGGAATGCGTCTTACCTGTCTCTTCGGGAGTGATAGGAGCTTTGGATGCATTGCGGATCGGCCCGGGAAGCCGGCCGCCGCCGCGGCGGCGCAGGCTCGCGGGTGTGGTGTGGCCCCGGCTGCGCGAACCGGGACCACACGCGCACACGCTCAGGAGGTATTCATGCTGAGGGCAGTGGTCAGCAGGTGAGGTTGGAGCCCGCGGGCACGCCGAGGATGGAGGTGAAGGAGACGTAGTCGTTGACGCGGTCCTGCATCTCGGCGGTGTTGCCGCCGTTGCACTCGATGCTGCCGTTGATGCTGCGGATGGTCTGGCCGAAGCCCGCGCCGTTCACCATGGCGTTGTGGGCGGTCATCGTGCCGGGACCGGTCTGGGTGTTCCAGTACCAGAGGCCGGTCTTCCAGGAGACGGCCGGGTCGGTGGCGACGAGGCCGGGGTTGTCCAGCAGGTCGATGCCGAGTGCGTCGCCGGCGGCCTTGTAGTTGAAGTTCCAGCTGAGCTGCATCGGGCCGCGTCCGTAGTACGCAAACGTGCCGGCGGGGCAGCCGTACGGCTCGCTCGCGCAGTAGTTCCCGGACTGGTCCACCTCGTTGATGTAGACGAGGCCGCCGGTCTCGTGGTCGACGTTGGCCAGGAACGCCGCCGCCTCCTGCTTCTGCACGGTGGCGCTGCCGGTGGTGGCGAACCCGGGGTAGGCGCTGAGCGCGGCCACCAGACCGCTGTAGGTGTAGAACGAGTTCCGGCCCGGGAACATCTGGTTGAACTGGGCTTCGCTGACCACGAATCCGCCGGTGCCGCCGCCCCCGCCGCCTCCGCCGGAGCCTCCGGTACAGGTGTAGGGAGACCAGTACCAGGTGCTGATGGTGGGGTCGTAGCCGGGGTTGTCGTGGGTGGCTATGTAGTACTGGCCGTTGGGGGTGTACCGCACGATGGCTCCGGTCGCGTACGACTGTCCGGCCGCCCAGGCGGGGTAGTTGCAGGTGGTGCCGCCGCCTCCGCCGCCGGAGCCGCCGCAGGCTCCCTGCTCGGCCCAGACTTCGGCGACCCCGGGCGTCTCACCCTGCGTCCACCACTTGGCCTGCCAGTTCTCGCCGTTGTAGGAGGCGGTCATGCCGCCCGTGTAGACGGCGCCGGAGCTCCAGGCCGTGGCGCAGCTCGCCGCCGCCGCGGGGCTCGCGGTGCCGAGGACGGTGAACGCGCTGAAAAGGCAGGCCAGGACGGCCAGCAGGGAAGTCATGTACCTGCCATAGGCGAATCTGCGGTGCTCGCCGGGCATGGCTGTGCTCATCTGCCACTCCAGAGGTAGGGGGGTGAGTGGTGGCTTCAGCAGCAAAGCCTGATTGGTCCAGACCAGTCAAGGGGCGGGGCGCGGCCTTTGCCTGGACGTGGACAAGAGCCCCGGACACCGCATGCGGCGCGTCCTCGGACGCCGTGTGCCCCGCCGGTCAGCCGCCGTTGGCCCCGTTGGCCGCGGGCAGCGGCGAGGCGGAGGCGTCGGCCTGGCGGAGTTCGGCGAGGAGCACGTTCTGGCCGTCGAGGAGTTCGGTGAGGATGCGGCGGGCCGCGCGGAGGAGTTCGGCGACGTCACCGCCGGCCAGCGCGTAACTGACCGTGGATCCCTCCCGGATGGAGACGACGATGCCGGACCGGCGCAGGACGGCCAGTTGCTGCGAGAGGCTGGACGGTTCGATCTCGATGTCGGCGAGAAGGTCCCTCACCGGGACGGGCCCGTACTGGAGCAGTTCCAGGACCCTGATCCGTACCGGGTGCCCGAGCATGCGGAAGAAGTCTGCCTTGGCTTGGTAGAGGGGGACTTGCATGACCGCTCGCTCTCTGCCGGTCGGGTCTGGAGGGGACTTCGGGGTGCGGCGGCGCCTGGCGGCGCCGCCGCGTCGGTCCTGTACGGCCGATCCTTGCCTTCCGGGGCCACGCGCAGACATGACTTGGGATCATGCTGATGTGGTGACTTGCAGAAGTCTTCACATCGTGGGCGCGCGAGGCCCCGTGCCCTGAGCCGTCTCTAGACCTCGAGCTGTTCCTCGACGCGCCTGAGCTGGTGACGGGCCATGGCGAGGTTCGAGCGCTCCTTGTCGAGGACCAGGTAGAGGAAGAGCCCGTTCCCGTTGCGCCCGGTGATCAGGCGCATCAGGTGGTACTGCTTCTCGAGTGTGATCAGGATGTCCTCGATGTTGCTCTTGAGGCCCAGCTCTCCCATCGTGCGTACCTTGGCCCGGATCACGTCCGTGTTCCCGGCGGCGGCGATCGTCAGGTCGAGATCCTTGCCCCCGCCTAACGTCCCCAGGGCCATGCCGGTGGTGTAGTCGACGACCGCGGCTCCCAGCGAACCCTCGACGACGGTCATCATTTCCTTCAGTGACACTTCCACGCTCGCCATGGCGGCGCCTCCCCTTTGGATTCCGGTTGCGGCGGGACCGGCCGTCACGGCCTCGGCCCCTGCACGGACCGTAGGCCGGGGCGCGCGCGGGAGGGACGTCGTCTCCGGGTCTGACGCATGTTGACCGAAGCGCTGCGTTCTGAGTCCGTTTGAGCGACGGAAACTGATCCGCTCGCCGCAGTCGCCGCTGACGATCGATGACGACGGTGAGGGTCGACGACGGTGACTTGAACGCCGAGACGGTCGCCGAACCGGCCCCGCACGTCGGGATGCGCCTCGCCGCTCGGTGTCCGGGTCTCAGTCGGCCGTGAGGCGGAGCAGTTCCAGCACCTCCGCGACCTCGCCCCGGGCCGCCTCGTCCAGTCCGAGCAGGGGGCGCGGCAGGTTCGGCTCCGCGGCCAGGCCGAGCTGCGAGGCGGCGGCGGACAGGACACGCAGTCCGCCGTACCGCGTGAACAGGTCCCACAGGGGCGCGAGTTCGTCGGAGAGGGCGTCGGCCTTCGCCGCCTCGCCCGCCTGCGCGGCGCGGGCCAGGGCGAGGGTGGCCCGCGGGAACAGGCCGCCGACCGCCGAGTACCAGACGTCGCATCCCGCGTTCAGGCCGCGGACGCCTGCCCAGTCACCGCTCACACCGATGGTGACCGTCTCCGGGACGACCGCCCGCAGCGCGTCGACGCGTGCCCTCGCCTCGCCGGGATCGTCGGACACCGCGGGGATCTTGATCGAGCCGACGTTCGGGAGCCGGGCGATGCGGCCGTGCAGTTCCGTGCTGAACCGTACCTTCGTGGTGCGCGGGTTGTCGTACACGCACAGCGGCACGGACAGCTCGCGGGTGACGTCCTCGTAGAGGCCGAACACCTCCTCGTCCGTCAGTGGCTGGTACGTCATCGCGGCCAGCAGCACCCCGGCGGCTCCCGCGTTCTGCGCGTCCTCGGCCAGCTCCAGGACCTGGGAGGTCCGCAGGGCGCCGATGCTGACGATCACCGGGACGCCCTCGGCGGCCTCCACGGCGGTTTTCGCGGCCTGGGCGCGCTGCTCGCGGCTGAGGTAGGCGTAGCCGCCGGTGGAGCCGAGCGCGCCGATGGAATCGACGCCCGCGGCCGCGAGACGGGAGACGAGCGTCGCGTACGCGCTGTGGTCGATGTCGTGCTCGTCGGTGGGCGTGAGAGGGAACGCGCTGAGGCCGCGGAACATGAGGGCTCCCGGAGACGGTGAGAACGGACGGTGGTGCGGGGTCGCTCCGGTGCGAGCCTATCCAGCGGCCGGCCTCGCGACGGCGGCCCTGAGCGCCGCGGGACAGGCGTACGGTACCCGCCCCGCGGGCAGATGGCGCGCCTGCGGGCCGCTCTCCGGAAGGCAGCGGCGCCCGCACGAGGTCATGGGCGCCCGCATGGTCATCAGTGCCGGAAGGTGTCCTTCGCGCTCTCCTTCATGCCCCGGCCCCTGCCCCGCGCTTCGAGGGCGGCACCCTTGGCCGCGAGGGTTTCGTTGTGCGCCGCGTGGGCCGCTTTCCGTACGATCTTTCCGGCGATCTGCTCGGCCTTCGCCTTCGTCTTCTCTCCGACGCTCATGTCAGCACCTCCGCGGATCTCACTGGCCGCGTGCCCGTGCGGCGGCGAGCGAAACGGTCCCTCTCGACGCTTCCTCCGCAGGTCGGCACCGGCCCGGCAGTCCTCCGGTGCCGATCGCGCCGAACGGCGGCCGACGGCTCTGCCGAAGGCTCCGTCGGCGGGGCTCGGGTGTCGACGGCCGTCCTGGTGGACGGGCAGCCGCGAGCCGGGGTGCGAGAGCCGTACGGCGGCATCGGCGGCGCCGTGGCCGAGCCCATGGCGAGCAAGGGGGTACCCCTGTGGGTGTCGCCCGCAGTGCACCGCGTTCCTTTCCCGGCGGGTTCTACGAAGCCGACCTCGCCGACCGGGCTGTCACCGGTCGGGTCCTGGACGAGGTGCTGGCCGCCGGACCGTTCGACGGCGTGGGTGTGGTGCGGCCGACGCCCGTGGGGGAGGCCGATCCGACCGCGCAAGGTTCATCATCGGTCAGACCCTGCGCGTCGACGGCGGTGCGAGTCTCGGCCGCAACGGCGCCTGAGGGAGGTGGAGTTGCCGGGCGTGAGGCGCACGGTCCTGCAGACCTCGTCCGAGGGCGAGCGCCAGGTCTGATCACCGCCGGCCTCCGGCACCGGTGCCAGCGATGCTCAACATCATGAAGCGACTTGAAGGAAGCGTGGCCCTGATCACCGGTGGCAGCCGGGTTCACGGCCGTGGGCCGCTACGCCCGACCGGCCGAGATCGCGGCCACCGTCGCCCACCTGGCGAGTGCGGACGGCGCGTACATCACCGGAGCCTCGATCCACGTCGACGGCGGCTTCACCGCCTGACGCGCGCGGCTTTGCGACCGCGCTCAGGACCAGCCAATCCCATCCGTCCAGGCGTAACCCCTTTTGCCGCATGGTTATTGACGTCGTGTCACCGGCGGTGGTTCAGTGGCTCAGCCACTGAACCACGTAACGGCTGGGGGCCAGGGTGGAGGCACTGCCACGCGAGACGACCGTCGACGCGCTGGAGCGACGACCGCGCGAGGACTTCCTCACCGAGCGTCGTCCCGCCGGGAGTTACCCGCCTTCCGAGCGTGCGGTGCGTTCCGTCGCCGCCGAGCGTCCGGCGGCGACGGAACGCACGATGCCCGACGGGCCGGCGTGCTCCGGGCGACGCCGGGGAGGTGCCCTGTGAGGTCACGCGGAACCGAGTTCAGGGAGAACGAGGACGGTGACCCCGTGGGCGAGGGGACGCTGCGGTTTCCTCTCTTCACCGGCCTGCTGCCCTTCCTCGCGAGCTTCCGGTTCCCGCGTGCCGCCGACGTGGCCGCCGCCGACCGGCAGCAGGCGTCGCGCTGGGATCGCACACCGGGGCGGACCGAGGTCTGGTACACGACGCTGACCGATCCGGCCACGGACAGCGGGATCTGGCTGCACCACGAACTGGTCGCGCCGTCCGACGGCTCCGCCGCCTACGCGCACGGCTGGATCGCCGTCTTCCCCAAGGACGGCCCCGTCGAACACGCGCGCTTCGGCCCCGTGCCGTGGACGGCGCATCCGGACGGCTTCACCGCCGAGGGCGTCCGCGTCCGGCCCGGACGGCTCACGGGCTCCGCGGGAGACTTCACCTGGTCGCTCACCGAGAGCCCCGAGGGCCCGCCGCTGTACACGTTTCCCCGCTGGTCCTGGCGGCGTCCCTGGCTTCCGGCCGCGCACATGCTCCCCGCGGTCCGCTCCCGCTACGACGGAACCGTCCAGTACGGCGCCGGTGAGCTGCGACTGGACCACGCTCCCGGGGCCGAGGCCCGCATCTACGGCCACGGCAACGCCCGCCGCTGGGCCTGGCTCCACGCCGACCTGGGTGGCGGTGACGTCCTGGAGGTCGTCGCCGCGGTGTCCATGCGCCGCGGACTCGACAGGCTGCCTCCGCTGGTCTTCCTGCGCCTGCACCGGAACGGCCGCAGCTGGCCCCGACGCGCGGAACGCTCCGCCGTGGGCTGGGCGGGCATCGGCCGGTTCCGCGCGGACCTCGGCCTGCCCGAGTGGCGGGTCGAGGGCCGGTCGGGCCTGCGACGCATCAAGGTGACCGTCACCCAGCCGCCGCACCGGACACTGACGCTCGACTACACCGACCCCGACGGTTCCGCCGCGGTCTGCCGCAACAGCGAGAGGGCGGACGCGGTGGTCAGCCTGGAGCGCTGGCGGGGCACATGGCGGCGGGAAGCCGTCTGGCGGCTGTCGGGCACCGCCCACGCCGAAGTCGGCGACCGATGACCCGTCGCACAGCCCCTCCCCGCCCCCGCCGGGACGACCGTCGTCGCCATCGTGTCCCGGCCCGTCACTCGCACCGCCTCTGCCCCTGAGCCAAGTGCCCACCTCCGGCCCGCCGGTGCTCCGCCCCCGGCGGCCCTTCCCGAGCGACACCACACTTCTCCGCGTCCAGGAGGTCCTGTGTCCCCCGCACACCCGCGTACGACCGCGGCCGGTTTCGCGCTGGCCCTCGGGGTCTGCGCCACGCTGTTCCCGAGCCATGACGCATCCGCCGCACCCGCCGGACCGGCCGCCGCCGTCCACACGGTCCGGAACGTGAGTTCCCCAGCGGTACGGACGTCCTTGGACGTGCCTCCTGTCGGGCCCTTCGCCGAGCCCGGCTTCGCCGCCACCTGTACCTGGCACACCTTCGGCGAGGGCGAACGGCCGCCCCTGTGGCTGATGTTCGCGAACCCGCTGTGCGTGGAGTACAGCAAGCGCGACATCACCTTCGACGACGGCGGGGCCCTGCGCTTCCTGGCCGCCGAACCCTCCCGTTTCGCCGTCACCATGCTGACGTGCCGCTACTACCAGAAGGACCACTGGAGCGTGCAGGCCA
The DNA here is from genome assembly GCF_044757385.1 of Streptomyces sp. NPDC091282. Lineage (NCBI taxonomy): Bacteria > Bacillati > Actinomycetota > Actinomycetes > Kitasatosporales > Streptomycetaceae > Streptomyces > Streptomyces sp. NPDC091282. Next base: position 26,965 of record NZ_JBIVUX010000010.1, on the reverse strand, counting down.
CCGGCGGCGCCGTCCCGTACGTGGCGTGGGACGGCCAGTACTGGTGGGACAGGACCGGCCGACGGGCCGGCGCCCGCCTCACCCACTTCAGCGTCGACGGCAGGACGGCGGGCATCGGCGACGCCGTCGCCGCCCTGCGCGCCTCACACTTCGACAACCTCGCCGACGCGCTGTCCGCGTACGGCGAGGAGGCCGGAGAGACCGGTCTGACGGTGGCGCTGCCGTCCGACCCCGGCTGCGCGCTGATCGGCTGACCGGCCATGTCCACCGTGGACCGACGAGCGATCCTCAAGGCGCTCACCGCATCGGTTGCCGTCCTGGCCACCGGAGGGCTCACCGCCGCCCCGGCGGCAGCCGCGGCGCGCGTCGCCGAGGACTGGACGACCCAGACCCTCGGAGCCTTCGCCGACACGATCGTTCCCGGCGAGCACCGGTTCCCCGGAGACCAGGTGTGCGCCGGAGCGGTCACCGGGCCGGGCGCCGTCCAGGCGGGCGTCATCGACGTCATGAAGTCACCCCAGCTGCCACTGGCCCCGCTGCTCCCGGAGATCGCGGCCCTGCTCGACGCACGGGCCGTCGCGTACGCGACGGCCCGGCTGATCTGGCTGCCCCTCGGCCGGCCGCCGTTCGTCGGCCTCACCTTCGCGCACCGCACCGACCTGGTCGGCGCACTGTTCGGCTCGGACGACATCGACGAACCGGTCTGGCAGGTGATGAGCCTGATCGTCGGAATCGCGTTCGACACCGCCGGGCAGACGGACACCGCCACCGCCCTGGCCCAGGGCCATCCGGGCCTGACCTGGCTGAGGTTTCCCGCCCCCGGACCGGACGGCCTGTGGCGGTTCCCCGACTTCTCCTACGGCCGCCCGCTCGCGGAACTCCATCCCGCCACGACCCCCTCCGGGAGCCCGGCATGACCGAGACCACGGACGTCCTGGTGATCGGCAGCGGCTTCGGCGGCGCCATCCCCGCCTACTACCTGGCCGCGGGCGGCGCGCGCGTGACCGTGCTGGAGCGCGGACCCCGACTCGGCGCGGCGCAGTTCAGCCACTCCATGCGCCTGGGCACCTACAACAAGATCGTCGACGTGATCCGCGGCGACGGCGTGTCGGTGGTCGCGGGCAACTGCGTGGGCGGCGGCAGCGTCGTCTACTTCGCCGCCTCGCTGCGGGCACCGTCGTACGCCTTCGAGCGCCGCGGCGGCATCGGGCGGCGGATGTGGCCGACGTCCATCAGCCGTGCCACGCTCGACCCCTGGTACGACCGGGTGGAGGAGGCGTTGCCGGTCGCCCGCACCGGCTGGCAGGACGTCTCCTACGCGGGCGGGGTGCTGGCCGCCGCCTGCCGCCGCGCCGGGCACACCTGCAATCCGGTGCCGGTGGCCGTGGACACCGAGGCCTGCACCAACTGCAACTGGATGCTGTCGGGCTGCGCGTTCGACGCCAAGCGCTCCATGCTGCTCAACTACCTCCCCGCGGCGGAGGCCCATGGCGCGGTCATCCGGCCGCTCCACGAGGTACAGCTGATCACGCCCTCACCGGAGTCCGGCTACCGCTACGCCGTCGCCTACACGGTCCTCGACCCCGACGACTACACCTGCACCGCGAACGCGGGGATCATCCACGCCAGGGCCGTGGTGCTGGCCGCGGGAGCGGTGGGCACGCCGGTGATCCTCCGGCGGTCGGCCCCGCTGCTCGGCGGCATCCCGGGCGCGGTCGGCCGCTACTTCTCCGGCAACGGCGATCACGTCAGCGTCGCCGACGTCGACGAGGGCAAGGTGAAGTCGCTGCTCGGACTCACCCGCCCCGACGGTACGGGCTACCAGGGCCTGCCGATCGGCCGGCCGATCACCTCCGCCACGTACGACCACCTGGACGCGTCCGCACCGGAGTACAGCCGGTTCATGCTCCAGCAGATCTACTTCCCTCCGCTGACCGACGTCCTGGCGCAGGCGGCCGGCTCACCGGGCTGGTTCGGCGTGGAGAAGCGGCGGATGCGGGCCCGCTGGACGTCATGGCTCACCCTGCTCGCGATGACCGAGGACGACAACGAAGGAACCTTCGGGGCGGTGCCACCCACCGGAAGCTTCATCCGCCTGGCACCCGGACTCGGGCAGGGCACGATGTCCTTCCGACCCACCGACCGAACCCGCCAGGCATGGGAACGGGCGGACACGGCGCTCCGCGGCATCCTGGAGAAGGACGGCCTGTCCCAGGTCCGGCCGTGGAGCGAGTCCCTGGCCGGCACGGTGACGGCCCACCCCCTCGGATCCGCCCGCATCGGTGACGACCCGGCCACCAGTGCCCTGGACGACACACATGAACTACGCGGACTGCACGGCCTGTTCGTCACGGACGGCTCGGCTGTTCCGGCCTCCCTCACCGTCAATCCGTCCCTGACCATCGCCGCACTGGCCGAACGCGCCACCGCCGGGATCGCGGCCCGCGTCGCCGAGGCCGGCGTGAGGATGACAGGAGGCGTCCCGCTGCCCGGCCGGTAGCACCGGCCGCGGACGGAAAACGCGCGCGCCGTACCATCGAGGGACGATCCACAGGTTTCGCGGCTCGGCCTGACGCCCGTCGGCTGCCGTGCGACGACAGCAACCGCGCGCACGCCGACGGAGCCGGCTCGGGGGAGCGGCCCGCCCGGAGCCGACAGCAGGGACAGACGACGTTGAGCGAGCAGCACGACCCCGCCCACTCGGCGGTCCGCCGAGCCAAGGCGCTCCTACCGGACCGTTCCACACTGCGCCGCCACCACCGAAGCGCGGTGGTGCAGTTCGCCCTGTGCGTGTTCGTGCTCGTTCCCTGGACCGTGTACCTGGCCTTCTCCCTGCCCCATCGCTTCGAGGCCCGGTACTGGCCGATGGTGTGGGTGGGCTTCGACATCATGCTGCTCGTCTCGCTGGCCGCCGCGGGGGTGGCGGTCCTGCTGAGACGGCAGGCGCTGATTCCGCTGTCCTTCGTCGCGGCCACCCTGCTGGTCTGCGACGCCTGGTTCGACGTCTCCTTGAACGTGGGCGGAGACGATGTCTGGGAGAGCGTCGCCTCGGCGGTGCTGGTGGAGCTGCCGCTCGCCGGCGTGCTCGTTCTGCGCGCACGCCGGGTCCTGAAGATCTCGGCTCGGCTGGCCTGGCAGCGCCTGGGCCTGGCGGGCGAGCCCCCTCCGCTGTACAAGATGCCGCTTTTCGTCGCCCTGGCCGCGTCGAGCACCGTACGGCCGGAGCCGAAGGACACCCAGGACGCCTCCTGCCCGCCGGACGGCCACTCGTCGGCCGGCCACTCGCCGGGCGGCCGGGACGGAAGCCGGTAGGCGCCGCCGGCGGGTGTGCCGGGTCGGGCTGTCACGGACGGGGGCCGTCTTGATCGTCGCCCGTGAGGAGGAGCCGGCCGAACGGCGGCGCCGTCGGCGGTTCGCCTGGCCTTGATGACCGCCGGTACTCCGGCCCTCGCTGTGAGTCCCTTCCGACGCGGCGACCACCGGTCGTGAGGCGCAGCGTGCCGACGGCGACCTCGTCGTGATCCGCCTGGCCCGTCGCGTGCTTGTGCAGTGGTGACGGGCCAGGTGACCGGTCCGCGCGCGAGACGGACCGGGCTGCCGCCGGGCCAGGAAGCGGAACGGTTGAACGGTTGACCGAGAAGGTGGGTCGTCGGCCGTATAGCATGAGACGAAGCGGACAAAACCAGCCTCATCGCCCCTGGCCGCCGGTCTACGTCCGACGGCTTGCGTACGACGTCCGACGGCCGGCATACGGCGGCGGCGATTCCCCGGATGCTACGAGGAACCGGCAGCGGAACCGGACACCCGTGAGGCCGGCGCGCGTGGCCCGCCCGCAGGGACGGCGCGCGACACGGTGGTAGACCCGGTCGCATCGGCACCCGGGTGCTCACCTCAAGGAGAAGACCATGGTGCATCACCACAAGGCCAACCGGCAGGTCGAGGGAGACCCGGACAGCGACCACGGACGCGGCATGCCCCGCAGGCCCGACGAGACGGAACTGGAGCGCCGTACCGAGGAGGACCGGCGCGACGTCGGACTGCGGGCGGGCGCGCCCGAGTCGGCAGGCGCGCAGTACGAGGAGGCCCAGGCGGAGGTCGATCGCCAGGTCGACACGGGCGAGGTGCAGTCCAGCACGTCCCGGCGCAAGGACCGCGATCCGTTTCCGCCCACCCGCTACGACGGCTGAGGACCTCCGCTCCCGGAGGGCGTGACGTCGGTGGCGGCGGAGGTGAACTCCCGGATGAGCCGGGCGAGATGCCGCGGCTGGTCCAGGGGTACGAGGGTGTAGCTGTCCTCGATCTCGACCAGCCGCCCTCGTGGCAACAGCTCGGACAGGCGTCGGCCGTGCGCGAGGGGCATGACGCGGTCCTCGCTCGCCCAGATCACGAGGGCGGGTCGTTCGAAACCCCGCAGTCGGTCCGTGGCCCTCTCCAGGACGGCGGTGTCCGCGGCGAGGGCGCGCAGGGCCCGTACGGTGTCCCGGCGGATGTCGGACCGCCGCATGACCGGCCCGGCCCAGCGCAGCGTGGCGGCGTCACCGCGCCGGGTCAGCCACCCGAACGCGATCGGCAGCCGACGGACCGCCTTCAGCCTCATCTGCTGCATGAACAGCCCGAACAGCCGGGCCGGTAGCTTGCCCGCGAGCACGAGCGTCCTGCCGGTCAGGCCGGGCGGGACGTTGTCGAACGCGTCGCACGAGACGAGCACGGCCCGTCCGACGCGGGTGACCTCGTCGCGCATGAGCAACTGGACGAGGGCTCCGCCGGTGTCGTTGCCGACGAGGGTCACGTCCCGCAGGTCGAGCCGGTCGAGCAACTCCGCGACCAGCCCCGCCACTCCGGGCAGTGACAGGTCCGCGTGAGGGTCCATCGCGTGACGGTGCGCGCCGAGCGGCAGTGTGGGCGCCACGCACCGGTGATCGGCGGACAGCTCGGCGACGGGCCCGTCCCAGAGCGAGGCGTCCATCATCAGTCCGTGCAGCAGTACGACCACCGGCCCGTCACCGCCGGTGTCCCGGTAGGCGATGGTCCCGGCCGACAGTTCGATCTCCGGCATGACAATCTCCCTCAGTTCGTCGGTACGGCGGGGAGTTCACGGTCCGTGGACACGGCGTCCGGGACGGCACGACTTGCCGCCCCCTTCGTCGTGTCGGCGCTCAGAACCGCGAAGGCGAGCAGCGCGGCCGCGGACCGTACGGCGTGAGCGATCTGCCAACGGTCGCGTACAGAGGCCCAGTTGGCGGGCGGCGCCTGTGCGTTCCATGCGAGCTGGTCGGCGTTGATGGGAAGGTTGATCTCCACGGTCAGCACCAGGATCGCGATCAGCAGGGTCAACGCCGTCAACGGCAGCCACGGAACGCGCTTGGTCGCTCTGGCGCTGATGACGGTGAGCAGTGCCGTGGCGAGGAGCGCGGGCAGGAGCGTGCCGACGGCGAGTCTGTCCAGGGAGTCCAGTTCGACCTGTCGGACCTGGGTGTACACATGGCGGTCGAAGGACCGCAGGGACCATTCGAGGACGAGCACGCCCATGAGGAAGCCGGCGAAGACTCCCGAGAAGAGGCGGCTCGCCCAGCGCGCGGCTCTGGCGAGCGGGCTGTTCACCGCGGTTCTCCCGCTTCCACGCGTGGGGGCGTCATGAGCCGGCCGGGATCATGAAGGCGGCGGTGTTCTCGGCGGCCCAGGTGGCGAACGTGAGCGCGGGCCGGCCCAGCAGCTGCCGGACGGTGTCCGTGGTCGGTCCGGGCGTTTTCGCGTAGTCCGCCAAGGAGCCGAGATACCGGTCGGGTACGTCCTCGGGCAGTCCCTGCCCGAGCATGGCCCGCCGGACCTCCTCGGGGGTGATCTCCTCAAAGGCCAGGTCGCGGCCCAGGGCCTCGCCGATGAGGCGGACCTTGTCGCGCTGGTCGAGTCGCTGCGGGCCGGTGAGGAGGTAGGCGTGTCCCGCGTGGTCGGGGCCGGTGAGGGCCCGGACGGCGACTTCCGCGATGTCACGGTGATGGATCGGCGAGGTCGCCGCGCCGCCGTAGGCACCCCGGACGACACCGGTCGCGCGGATCTGCGGCGCCCAGGCGAGGGAGTTGGCCGCGAAGTCGGCGCACCGAAGAAACGTCCAGGGCAGCCCGGACTCCCGTACCTCCCGCTCGACGGCCCTGAACTCGTCGGCGAATCGACGCTCTCCGGCCGGATGCTTCACGGTCGCCGCCGACAGCGACACCACCCGCCGCGCACCGCGGGCCGCGGCGAGCGCCAGCAGGTCTGCGGTGGCTCCGCCGACGGCCCGCGGACTGAGCAGCACCGCCTCGATGTCGTCGGGCCAGGCGGTGATGCTGTCCGGCTCGGACGGATCACCCCGCACCAGCCGCACCCCGTCGGGCAGCACGGCGGCGGGATCGCGGCTGACCGCCGCCACCTCTTCACCCGTCCTCCGCAGCAGGGCGACCGCCTCGCGCCCCACGTTTCCGGTCGCACCGATCACCACGAACATGGCCAGCCTTCCTTGATCGACAAGGTATTTCGAAGCGCGTAATATACGAGAACCGTAGCACATCAATTTAGGAGTCATACATTATGGAACCCGTAACATCTGGGGAGGGTGCTCGCCGCCGGCGGCAGGCCACGGTCGAGGTGAAGCAGGGCCTGCGCGCCCTCGGCGCCGAACTGGCCCTGCTCAACCGCAGGGTCGGCACCCAGCTGGGCCTCAAGGACATCGACCTGGACTGCCTCGACCTGATCAACGCACACGGCCCGCTGAGCCCGACCGCCCTCGCCCAACGCGCCGGCCTGCACGCGGCCACGACGACCGGCGTCCTCGACCGCCTGGAACGCGCCGGCTGGGTGGCCCGCGACCGCGACCCCGCCGACCGACGAGGACTGCTGGTCCGGGCCCTGCGAGAGCGCAACGGCGAACTGCTTGCCCTCTTCGCCGGAATGAACTCCTCGGTCGACCGCATCTGCGCCGACTACGACGAGTCCGCCCTCGAACTGCTCGCCGACTTCCTCCGCCGCACAGCCGACGCGGGCCGCCTGGCCACCGAGGAACTGACCGACGGGTGAGCGCTTAGGGCGCCCCACGGGACCTCTCGCACGATGACGCCTCCTCCGCACGGTGGGGGACCGCCTTGGGGATACGCCAGGGCGTACTCCAGCTGTGTGGGTGTCGGCCGTCGCATGACACGGTCCGATCGCATCCGTCCCAGGACCTCGACCGGCAGCCCGTCGAGAAGGTAGGCCATGCGGGGGGGGGGGGGGGGGGGGGCGGCGGGGCGCGGGGGCGCGCGCGGGGGGACAACCACGCCACCCCCCCCCCCGGGCCCCCCGCCGAAA
>NZ_JBIVUX010000010.1:0-19632 GCF_044757385.1 Streptomyces sp. NPDC091282 | reverse complement strand
GGGCGCCCCGCGCCGCCCCGCCCCCCCCCCCGCCCCCCCTCGGCGCGCCCCCCCCCCCCCGGCCCCGCCCGCGCGGCGCCCGGGGGCGGGGGGGGCCCCCCCGCGTCGTAGCCAGCGTCGAAGACGATGAGGATGTCCCGATCGCCCTCGCGCCGGCGTCCGCCGGCGATCAGGTCCTCGACTACCCGGTGGACCTGGCGGGCGGTGATCTCGGCCACGTCGTCCTCGGGGCCAAGTCGGACGGCGTCCAGCAGCTGGCACCAGGAGGTGCGGCAGTACCGGATCAGGGCTGCACACCGAGCCGTTCCAGCACCTGTGGTGGTGCGTCCACGATCCACTCGCCGACCGCGAGCAGTGAGGTTGCCCCGGCCGACACCGCACACGCGGCCAAGGCGTGCCGCACCCCGCGCGGATCACGAGGATCTGGCACCTCGGCCACCCGTTCCAGCAGACCCGGCACCTCCCCCGGCACAACCTGGGGCCGCTCGCGGAGCTGGTCAAGGGCGGATGGGATCAGCGATGATGCGTCGGCAGGCACGGTCTTCCAGGCAGGCCACGGGGCGTAGAGAACTCCATGATCTTGGAAGCCCGTGCCTGCCCTCTCGCCGGCATCCGTCCAACCGGCAGAGCGAAGATTCCCTGGCCGCCGTACGCCAACGTCGGTGCTGCTAGGACTGAGAAGCGCGATAGCTCACGGTTCGGGATGCATAGATTGGACAGCCCATGGATCTGCGAGAGTCCCTCGGCAAGGCCGTGGTCGCCCTAAAAGCTCCGCTGAGTAGTGCTGATCGCGAGCAGGGCTGGACAGACGAGCTGCGTCGGGAGATCCAGGAAGAGATCTCGGTCAGCCGCTCACTGCTGAGGCGCCCCGGGCCGTGGGCGGTCAGTTACCTCCATCCCCGCCTCGATGAGTGGATGGCACGCGAAGGCGTACAGCCGGGACGCCTCCGTGATGTGGTCATGGAGGTGCAGACTCTCATCATTGGGGCGCGCGATGCGGCCCGCTCCCGGTGACAATCTTGAAACCGTCCCATAATCTGGCAAATCCGCGTTAACCGGACAGTGCGCAACCTCGCCGAAGCCTTGCCCTAGGAGGGCACCGGACCCCGTCCGAGTCGGGCCAGGGCCGCCGTCACGAGGGCGGTCGTGCCGGATTGGAGTGTGAGGCGGACGCTCGGGAGGTAGCGGGGGGAGTGGTTGGCGGGGAGGGTGCGGAGTTTTTCGGCGGCGTTGGCGCCGGGGGCCGCGGACCACTGGGCGGGGCCGGTCGAGCCGAGCATCCAGTACGTGCCGCGGATGTCAGGATGTCCGTGGAGGTCGGCGCCGGCGCCGGTCAGGAGCGGGAAGTCCTCGGTCGCGGTGGAGCCCGGCCAGCCGGTGACCCGGCCGGCACCGAAGTGCGCCCGGTGGGCGTCGCGGACGGCGGCGCCGAGTTCCGGGTCGGGGAGGGTGACACCGGAGCGCGTGACCGTGGTGACGGTGGCTCGGGGCGGCAGGGCCGCCGCTGATGCCTCCGCGTGGACCACGCGCTCCACGGCCGCTACGGCCCGGTCCAGGGCGGCCTCGGTGAACGCCCTTGCGGTGACGTGCAGTTCGGCGCGGGCCGCGATGACGTTCCCGGTGTGCCCCGCGGTCCCCGTGCGCAGCGAGGACGCCGTGACGACGAGTCGTTCCGCGGGATCGGCTTCGCGGGCCGCGAGGGCGGCGAGGCGCGTCACGACACCGGCGGCGGCGAGCAGCGGGTCGGCGGTGAGGTGCGGGGTGGCGGCATGGCCGCCGTCGCCCTCCAGGACCACCTTCAGCGTGACGCTGCCGGCCAGCACGGGCCCCTCGGCGTGCGCCACCATGCCGGCCGGGAAGGGCGCGGTGTGCTGGGCGAGGACGTCGTCGGGCGGGGTGATCCGCTCGTACAGGCCGTCCTCCAGCATGGCCCGCGCACCGCTGAGCGTCTCCTCGGCGGGCTGTCCGACGACGAGGAGCGTGCCGTGCCAGAGGTCGCGCCGGGCGGCGAGCCAGCGGGCCGCCGCCGCCACGCACGCGAGGTGGGCGTCGTGCCCGCACGCGTGCATGACCGGGACCGTGTCACCGTCGGGGCCGGGTGCGGTGACGGTGCTGGCGTAGGGCATGCCGGTGTCCTCGGCGACGGGCAGGGCGTCGAGTTCGGCGCGCAGGAGTACGGCGGGACCGTCGCCGTTGCGGAGTTCGGCGGCGACTCCGTGACCGCCCACGTCACGCAGGACGCGGAAGCCGTCCGCGGTCAGCCAGTCGGCGAAGCGGCCCGCTGTACGGCGCTCGGCTCCGGAGAGTTCGGGATGCCGGTGCAGGTCGAGGTACAGCTCCGCGGTGGGCGTCAGCAGTTCGGCGAGACCCGGGAGAGCGGGGGCAGGGGCGGGGCGTTCAGGGCGTGGGCCGGCTTCGGGGCTTCGGCTCTCGGGGGTCATGTGCGGGTCTCCTGGGGTGGATGTCAGCGGGGTGACAGCGGACGGTGAGGGTGGTGACGGCGGACGCGCGTAGAAAGGGGAGGTGCAGCAAGGCCCCGCGTTCCAGGGGGCGTTCGGCGCACCATCGGGCGGGGCCGTCCCGTTCCGTCCGACGACAGGTCCCGCGTACCAGAAGGAGTCGTCATGGCTGACAACACCCTTGCCTCTCTCGCTCAGGAGATCCTGGACCTCGAGTCCGAGACCTTCGAGATCACGGACTACTCGGACGCCAGCGAGGTCATGCTCGGCTCCTCCACCAGCTGCTCCTCCACGAGCACCTGCTCCAGCACCACCAGCACCACCTCCTGCACCGCCTGACGTTCTCCGTCCGGCTGCGAAGGTCCCCGGCGCGTACGCGCTCCGGGGACCTTCGGCGTGCACGGGCCCCGGCGCGCGGCACGCACCGGCACCGCCGCCCGTGACCGGCGCCCGCGGCGGACGCCGGTCGCCGGTCGCCGGTCGCCGTCAGGGAAACGGGTGGGGCACGAGCCGCAGGTCTCCGTCCCCGAGCGGCGCCGGCACCAGGCCCGCGCGGTGTGGTGCGGTGCGCAGCCGCGGCATGTGCGGCGCCCGCTGGCGCAGCCATCCGAAGTCGATCGGCAGCAGCCCGGGAGCGAGCGTGGCGACCGTGCGCAGCCCCATGCGGCGCTGCTCGGGCGTGGTCTGGTCGACGGCGACGACATCGCACCCGGCCGAGACCAGCAGGTCGCGCAGGAGCGTCAGGTCGTCACGGAGGTCGCCGGTGCGCGGCCGCTGTTCCTGCCATCCGGCGAACAGGTCGGCCAGGGAGGCCACTTGTGGTGGGGCCAGGTAGCCGTGTGCGTGACGGCGCATGGCGGGCAGTCCGAACAGGGCCGCGTGGTCGGGCAGATGCTTGACCAGGTCGAAGTCCTGCGCCATGGCGGCGAGTTCGGCGGGCCGTTCGGCGACCTGCCGGGGCAGGTGCGGGATGTAGGTGAGGATCTCCGAGATCGCGGACTCCACCGCCGTCTCCGGATCGAAGGACGCCCCTGCGGCGAACGCCAGGGTGCCGGGCCCGTCGTCACGGCGGACGGCGAGGCCGGTGACGACCGGCAGCGGCAGGTCGACCCGGTTGTCGAAGACGTGGACGTCGTAGCCCTGGAGCGCGGCCCGTGCCACCATGGCCCGCACCTGGGGACCGCGCACCGAGTCCAGGTCGATCTCCGGCAGCGGCAGACCGCCGTACCAGCCGAGCAGGAAGGCGTCCCGCTCGACGAGTTCCAGCAGGCCGAAGAGGATGGCCTCCTCCGCCGAGCCGCCCGTGGCACAGCCGTTGGAGCATTCGAAGACGAAATTGTCCGCACGGGTTCCGGCGCTGTAGTAGACGAGCCGGGCCGGGACGAGCAGCGGCCGTTCGTCGCGCAGGGACCATCCCGTGACCCACGGCATCGGCCGGGCCGGGTCGAACGGCTCGACCATCGGATCCTCGGCGTAGGTGCGCGGCGCGTACAGGCCGCAGGTGCGCGGGTCCAGAGCGCGGTCGCCGAGTTCGTCGAGGGACGCCGTGACCATGGGGGCGCGGTGCCGGCGGTGGGTGCCCGCGTAGCGTTCCAGGCCCTCCAGGAAGGCCAGGTCGCGGCTGCGGGTGAAGGAGTTGGCCTGGCCGCTCCAGGTGACGTCGGTGAGTCCGGCGTAGCCGCGCATGAAGACGCTGCCGGCGACAGGTGCGGTGGTCGGAGACGTGACGTCGATCCAGGTGCCGCCGCCGAGCACCCCGCACACCGGGTTGGCGAGGCCCTTCACGGGCAGCGCGTAGTCGGCGGGGCGGCGCAGCCGGTAGGCGTCCGGGTGCGGCTTCGGACGGGCGGTGAGCGGGCCCAGCTCCGCGTCCCGCGCGGCCTGTCGCTCGGCCTGTTCGGTGAGCGGGCGGCAGTGCGGGCACATCGGCTCGGGCACCAGAGGGAAGGTCCGTACCCGCAGGCTCTCCAGGTCGAGTTCGGTGACCCGGGGGAGGGCGGCGTCGGGGCCCTGCGGGGTGTGCCGGGCGGCGCCGGAGACGATGAGCCGGTGCAGGGACCAGACGGCGTCGACCGTGTGGTCGGGCAGGACGGGCCACCGCCCGGCGGCGGTGGTCGCGGAGCCCGTCTCCAGTGCCTCGCGCTCGGTCCGGGTGCGCAGCCGCTGCCGGCGCATGGCCAGGCAGGTGCCGCAGGCCGGCCCGGCGTCCGGGCTGCCGCCCCAGGGGCCGAGCAGCACGGCCTGAGCGGTGAGGTGCACCACCGCGGCGGGCGCGGGCGCGGACCGGCCGGAACTCGCGCCGAGGACGTCGGGCACGTCGGGCACGTCGGTGTCGGCCGGCACACCAGGCTCGCCGAGCACGTTGGCGTCGCCGATCCGGGACACGGCCGGAGCGGGCAGGCCCGCGGCACCGGCACGGGCCGCCAGCCGGGCCTGGAGGTCCGCGCGGGCGGCCTCCAGCGGGGAGAGGGCCGCCGCGGGGGCGGTGACGGTGGTCATGGCCGGTTGCTCCAGCGGAAGATCCGGGTGGCGATCAGCCCGAAGACCACGGCGAAGACGGCGAGTCCCGCGCAGTCGACGCCGATGTCGCCGAGGTCGCCGCGTCCGCCCATGGCATCGGTCAGACCGTCGTTGAGATAGTGCAGCGGCAGCACCTTGGCGACCGTGCGCAGCCAGCCCGGCATCAGGTCGTCGGGGAAGAACGAACCGGACAGGAACGCCATCGGCACCATCACGATGTTGGCGATGGCGGCGACCGCCTCCGGGGTGTCGGCGACACTGCCGACCACCAGACCCATGGCGAGGAACGCGGTGACACCCAGCACCAGCAGCGGCAGCGCAGCCCACCAGGGCCCGTTCAGCCGCAGCCCGAAGAACGGCAGCAGCGCGACGGCGGTGAACAGCACGGCCTGCACGAGGGCCACGCCCAGCGCCACCGTCCAGCGGGAGGCGAGAAGGGTGCGCAGCGGGGTCGGGGAGCGCCAGATGAGGCGCAGCACGTCGTCCCGGCGCCACTGCATGAGCGCGAAGGCGACGGAGAACACCGCGGCGTTGCCGACGCCCCACGACAGCACGCCCGGACCGATGTAGTTGATGGAGGACAGGCCGCCGTCGACCTGCTGGCCACGGAAGATGAGGCCGAACAGGACCAGGAAGGCGAGCGGGAAGGCGAAGGTGAAGAAGAGGGTCGTCCTGTCGCGCACGCTCGCGACGTAGGTGGCCCTGGTCAGTGCGGCGTACGCGCTCAACGGTGGTGCTCCGATCCGGTTCCGGTCAGCTTCAGGTAGGCGTCCTCGAGGGTGGCGGTGCGCACCGTGACGTCGGAGATGTCCACGAGGTCACCGAGTGCGGTGAGGACACGGTTGGCGGCGGTGGTCTCGATGACGAGTTCGTCGCCCTCGACGGCGGCCCGGTCGACGCCGTCCAGCGCCAGGGCCTCCTTGGCCGAGAGGTCCGCGGCCGGCAGCAGCAGCCGAGCGGGCGCGGCGAGGGAGCGGATGAGGTTGCGGGGCGAGTCGAGCGCCACGAGCCGGCCCTCCGCGATGATCGCCACCCGGTCGCACAGCGCCTCGGCCTCGTCGAGGTAGTGGGTGGTGCAGATGATGGTGCGGCCCTCGGAACGCAACGACCGCAACAGGTCCCACAGTTCGCGCCTCGCCTCCGGGTCGAGGGCGGCGGTCGGCTCGTCGAGGAAGATCATCTCCGGTTCGTTGAGCAGCGCGGTGGCGACGGCGAGCCGCTGCCGCTGGCCTCCCGAGAGGTGGTCGATCCGGGCGTTCTCCTTTTCGGTGAGGCCGACGCGCTCCAGTGCGGTGCGCGCCACCGCCGGGTCCATGCCGTACAGCGCGGCGACGGTGCGCAGGTGCTCGGCGGCGGTGAGCCGGGCGAAGAACGCCGACGCCTGGGTCTGCACGCCGATCCGGGCCAGCAGCGCGGTGTCGCGCGGCCAGGGGCTCTGGCCGAGGACGGTGACGGAACCGGAGTCGGCCTCGCGCATCCCCTCGACGATCTCCACGAGGGTGGTCTTGCCCGCGCCGTTGGGGCCGAGGATGCCGAAGAACTCGCCGTGCCGCACGGAGAGGGAGACGCCGTCGAGGGCCGTCACCTCCCCGTAGCGCTTGGTGACGCCGTCCAGGACGACGACCGTCTCGGTCTCCGTGCCGCCGGGGACCGCCTCGGGTTGCGTGTCGGGTCCGCTCATCTCGTCTTTCCTTGGGTGCGGTGACGGCACGGGGACGCCGACGGCGCCCTCGGTGTCCGCCCGTGCCAGGGCGGTCCGCCCCGGCACACGTGCGATGGGTACGGCGACGGGGCGGGGCCGTCGCCCGCCGGAGGCTGCCGCCGGTGCCGGTGGCGCCTCCGAGGTGGCCGGGGCGCGGAGGGTGCGGCCGAGCGTGCCGAGCGCCCACAGCAGCAGGAGGGCGCCCAGCACCGCGGGCGGCAGCCACCAGGCGAGCGCCGCCAGGCTGTCGGGCAGGACGGTGCGCAGCGCCGCCCCGCACAGCGCGAGCAGCGCCGCGCACTGCACCGCCGTGAGCAGCGCGAAGCCCCCGTACACCAGACGCAGCCGCGGGGGATACGCGCCGAGGCCCGGGGCGCGGCGCAGCGGCGCCCGCAGGGCGAGCGCCAGGAACGTGCGGCTGCCGCCCGCGAGATCGGTGACCCCGAGCGCGTGCCCCAGCGCCTTGTAGCCGTCCAGGGGCGCCAGCGGCAGCAGGTTGGCGAGGCCGGAGACCGTGCCGAGGAGCAGCAGCGCGCCGAGCGCGGGCCGTCCGTCGGCGCCGGACGGCAGCAGCGCCCACAGCGGGTAGAACGGCACCAGGAAGAGGACGTTGGCGAGGACGCCGGCACAGGCGGTGGCCACCTTGCGGCCGCGGCCGCCCAGGAACTGGACGTCCTCGATCTCGCAGTAGAGGTAGGTGGCGCCGAGGATCCAGCGCAGCCCGATCTCGGTGACCCGGCCGTTCCAGGCGCGCGCGGCCAGGCCGTGGGCCAGTTCGTGCAGGGCGAGGCTGCACCACAGCACGCAGCCGACGGCGAGGAGCAACACGGGCTGCCGGGCGGTCTGTTCGGTCTGCCGCCACAGGGTGTCCCCCTGCACGGCGACGGCCGTGACCAGCGCGACGGCCAGCACGACGAGCACGCTCAGTAGGGCGGGCCGCCGCAGGGGCGCGGTGGCGCGGTGCAGCCGGTCCATCAGCGCCGGGGCGTCGGCGACCAGCCGGGTCCTTCCGGCCAGCAGCCCGTTCGGCCGGGCGGCCGGTGGTACGACGGCGGGCGGCGCGGTGGGCGCGGGGGCGCCGTCGAGGAGGCCGCGGCCGTGCAGGAGTCGCAGCATCTGACCCCACTGCGCCTCGCCGAGGCGGGTGCCGAACGCGCCGGTGTACTCCCGTCCGATCTCCTCCAGCGTGCGGGTGCCGTCCAGGCGGGTGATGAGGAAGTGCTCCTTGGGGCCGACCTCCATGCGCTGTCCGGTCCGCGGATCCTTCAGCAGGTGGATGCGGGCCGCCCCGCGCACCAGGCTCGGTCCGGCCACGATGTCCGGGCGGACGCGTGGCCGGGCCGCGAGGAAGACGTCGGCGCTCACTCCGCGCCGTCCGGGGATCCGTCGCGCAGGGCGCGGCCGAGGACGTAGGAGAGGAACGCCTCGTCGCGGATGGTCATGCTCAGCCGGTTGTTGGTCATGTGCAGATACGGCGAGAGCAGCATGGGCAGCGCGTGCGCGGGGTCGGTGGCGTGGATGTCCCGGGTGCCGTCCCAGGAACGGAAGGTGAGTTCACCGGCACGTGCCAGTTCCACGGCGCGGTCGCGGAGTTCGGCGCAGTGCGTGGCCCAGCCGCGCAGGAACACCGGAAGCCGCTGCAGTTCGCCTGCGGCCACCGCCTCGCGGATATGCCGGAACCGCTCGGGCAGCCGGCCGCCCATCGCGTCGTAGGCCCGGTCGTAGCCCTGGTCGGCGGTGAACGTCGTGCCGCTGAACGCCCTGTTCCAGAAGGTGTGGTAGCTGTCCAGGAAGCGAAGCAGCGCCTCGTCGTCGGCGAGGAAGGTGCCGGACATGACCATCATCAGCTGGGCGGACAGCCCGAGCAGCACGGTCCTCAGATGCAGGTTCATCGTGCGGGCGGCCTCGATGACCAGGTCGCTGGAGTGCTGGAAGTGCCATTCGGCCAGCTCGATGCCGGCGGGGCCGCCGTACTTGCCGTACTCGGGCTCGTAGGGGCGCTCCTCGAAGGAGTTGTTGGGCCGCAGCTTCATCCGGCCGTCCTCGCCGAGGAATTCGGCGCGCTGCTCCTCGCTGTACTCCAGGGTGAAGAGGGTCTCGTAGAGGTCGGCGAGGAAGCCGGCCTTGACCTCGTACAGGGCCGGGCGCCCACGCAGGAACGCCTCCAGCGCGGCGGTCGTGCGCTCGCGCACCGGCCCGGCGTCCGCGGCCCGCCGCGGCTTGAGCCGCAGCCGCAGGTGCGGGCCCTCCAGCCAGTAGTTGATGAAGAAGTACCCGTCGAGCAGGCCCTCTTCGGTCAGGGCATCCACCAGCGGCCGCACGCAGGTCAGCAGCAGCGGGCGGGGGCTGGCCGCGTAGAAGACGTGGACGGCCAGCCACTCGCCGGGGGCGTCGCCCGCTGCTCCGTCGGCGGCCGTGCCGGGGGCGGTCGTCGCGGAGGCGGGGGAGGGATGGGGTGCGGTCATCGGGTCGGTTCCTCTTCGGACGGGCCGGCCGGGCCGGGCAGCATCTCGACGGCGAGTTCGGCGACGTGCCGGCCGTGCGGGGAGGTGACGTACAGCTCGTCCTCGCCGGGCACCATCTCCTCGAAGACGCACCGGGCACGCCGGCCCGCGAGGAGCCCTTCGAGGGCGACGAGCGACAGAGGGCTGTCGAAGTCGACGTACTGGGGCTTGGAGCCGCCGAACCAGGCGCCGCCGCTCTCCTCCCCGTCCGCGGCCTCCTCGTGGACGGTCACGAAGACCCGGCCGGGCAGGCCGTGCCGGGTGCGCCAGCGGTGCCAGGCGAGGTACCAGTCGCTGTCCGCCATTCCTGGCGCGCGCTGCGGCAGGCTGCCGTCGGCGGCCGTCCAGGAGCGCCGCTGGAGGACGAGCGAGTGGTGGCGGACCCGGGGCCGCCGGGTGACACCGTCCTCGGCGGGACCGGCCGGCACCCCGCGCCACACGTCCAGCACGGAACGGGCGGTGGGGGAGAACAGCAGCAGAGTGCGCGGGACCTCGGGCAGCACCATGGGGACGAGGTAGCCGAGGTAGAGCGGGACCACCTCGCGGTCCAAACGGTCCGAGCGCAGGATCACCCGGTCGCTGTCGGCGTCGTGCACGGCGTACAGGTCGTCCAGGTGCAGCCGGGACTCCTCGGGCGCCGTGCTGTTCTCGCCGGGGCAGACGATCTCGTAGTCGGTCAGCGCGCCGTGCAGGTTGAGGTTGGTGGTGGCCGCACCGGCGGTGATCTCGGCGAAGACCGCGCCGGGCGGGCACAGCCGCCGCAGCTCCGCGCGCAGCGCGGCGGTCAGACCGGGGCCGTCCGCGCCGTCGAAGCAGTGGGTGAAGCGGGTGAAGGGGAAGCACAGGCCGCCGAAGGAGTCGTTGAGGACGGCCCGCAACTCGCCCTCCCGTCGGCCCGGTTGAAGGAAATGACTGTACGGCTGGAAGGCGGGCGCTGCGCCGCCGAGGGCCCCGGCGACCGCGTCGACGGTGGCGTCGTCGAGGACGAACTCCTCGGCCGCCGTGGGGAGTCCGGCCCAGCCGGTGCGCATCCGGGCGGTGAGCGCGGCCCTGGCCCGGTCCAGAGCGGTGATCTCCGGCAGACCGAGCCAGTTCTCCTCCGGGGCGTGGCTGCCGTCCGGGAGGAAGTCGTCCTTGGTGGCGGTGAATTGCAGGTACTGCCGGAAGATGTCCTCGTGGAAGTCGTGGACCAGGCGCAGCAGGTCGTCGCAGCGTCCGCCACGGCCGTGGCGGGCCAGGAAGAAGCCCTTGAGGGTGAGCCGCTGCGGCAGGGCCACGTCGAAGGCGGGCAGGACGCGGCCGATCGAACGCAGCGGGCCGGCCAGCGCGGTCCACTCGGCGAGGTCGGCGGTGGTGGTGCCGGCGGAGACGTCCTCGTAGAGCAGGGTCTGCGGCAGCGTGGGCCGTTCGGCGCCCAGTTCGCTCTGGAGCGCCGTCAGGTCGGCGCGCAGCTCGGCGAGGAGGGTGCGGCGGGTGTCCAGGTCCGCGGCCGGGTAGCGGTCGACGACGCCGCCGGGGCTGTCGAGGCGGGTGGCGAGCGCGTCGGCCCATGGGCGGTCCAGCGCGTGCAGCGCACGCTGGAGGGCGCGCAGCGGGTCGCCGCTGTGCACGCCGGTTTCCAGGCTGGGCAGTTGGAGCATGCCGAGGTCGCGCAGGGCGGTCAGGTAGTGCTCGGCCTCCTCCGGTCCGGCGCCGGTGGTGGCGGTCAGCCAGTCGGCCAGGTCGCCGTGGCGCAGGGTGCCCGCGTGGCCGCGCAGCAGCGCGAGCATGCCGTCGAGGGTGCCCTGCCTGCGGAGGAAGAAGAGCCGGTCCTGCGCGGCGTCGAAGCTGACCGTGGCGCTGTCGTCCCCGGCGCTGACGGCCCGCTGCACGTAGCGGACGCGGTCCTCGTCCAGTTTCCAGCCGGAGGCGAGGGTCACCGGCAGGTCGGCGCGGCGCTCCGGGTCGGCGGCGACGAGTTCGGCGAGCCGGGTCAGGACGACGACGTTCAGCCTCGGGTGCCCCCGCCAGTCGGCGCCGACCGGCGTACCGGTCTCCGTGCCTGCCTGGCCCGCGCTCTCGAAGCCGCCGAGGGCCACGCCGGTGAGGGTGCTGAACGGGCTGGTCTTGCACGCGGTGCGGTACACGTAGGACAGCAGCGAGCGTTCCATCTTCCGGGCCCGCTTGCCGGGTACCGGCGCCGGATCGGCGGCGAAGGCGTCCAGCCGCTCCTCCAGGGTCGGTGAGGCCAGCAGCAGGCCCCGCCGCAGCCGGTCGTCGCGGGCCAGGCCGCGCAGCTCGGCGCGGGTGCGGGCCAGCGCGTCCGCGAGGACGGGGCCGCCCTCGGCGCGCAGCCGCTCCCAGCGGACCCGGGCGTCCAGCCAGGCCGTCAGGTCGGCCGCGACGGCGGGGGCGAGTCCGGCGGCGAGGGCGCGTGCCGCGTCCGGGTCACCGGGCAGCCGGTTGTTGAAGACCTGCCGGCGCAGCGCGAGCAGGCGGCGGCGCGGCGCGGCGTCCTCGGTGGCGCCGACCGCGTCGGCGAGCGGGTCGCTGAGGCGGGCGCCGAGCGCGGTGAGCATGTCCTCCTCGGCGGCGGTGCGGACGGCCCAGTCCGCCGCCTCGGGAGCGCGCAGGGCGAGGACGGTGTCGGCCGGAAGACCCGCGACGCGCAGCATGAAACGGCTGTGCAGGGCCGCGCGTTCCGCGGCCGGGGCGGGAGTGTCGTGGGCCGGGGTGGTGGCGGTCGGGCTCACGCCCTCCTCCTTTCGGGTGGGGTGTGCCGCCGTGCCCGGGACCGTCGGATCGTCGTCCGGCGGTCCGGTGCGGGCGGCGGCACGCGGGTCACGGGGCGACGATGTCGTAGCGGTAGTCGGCGGGGCGCGGCCGTTCGTGGCCGATCATCATGATCAGCAGCGGGATCTCGCCGCGGTCCGCGAGACCGAGTTCCTCCTCGTAGGAGACGCTGTCGAAGCCGAGGGCCACACCGCAGGCGGTGCCGGCCGCGGAGACGGCGGTGTAGACGGCCTGGGCGGTCGCGCCGACGGCCGCGTTGACCAGGCGGTAGCCGCGGTCGCCGACGGCGTCCAGCACCGCGTGGGTCCGGGCCACCGGCACCAGGACGGCGGCGGCCTGCTCCAGGTTGTAGTTGGCGAGGAAGTAGTTGTCCTGGAGGAAACCGGCGTGGTCGCCGGCCTTCATCAGCACCAGGTCCCCGGTGTCCCGGTCGTACTCGTAGAGACCGGCGGGCACGTCGCGCACGTGGTTGACGAAGACGTACAGCCGGGTCAGCGGGGCGGCGCCGGGCGTCTCGGTGTCGGTGTCGAGGGTGCCCGCGGCGACCGCGGCGCGCAGCGCGACCGACAGCCGGTCGGGCTCCAGCGGGGCGACGGCGCTGAACCGGCCGAAGCTGCTGCGGCGTTGGCGCAGCGCGCGGCGTACGGACGTGTCCAGCGGGGCGGGTTCGGGCAGCGGGCAGTGCTCGCCGTCGATGGCGGCCGCGGCCAGTGCGGTGTCCAGGGTGCCGGGCGCGGGCCGTTCGGCGGCGCCCTCCAGGGTTGCTTCGTGGATACGGCGCAGGGTCGGGAAGGCCAGCACCCGGCGGGACTTCTCGTCGGGCACCCGGCGCACCCGCACCTCGGGCGTCTCGGGCGCGTCCCGCTCCGGGGCCGGTCCTGCCCAGCGCAGCGGGACGACGGCGAACACACCGTCGTCCTCGGCGTCCAGGCCGAGCAGCCGGCCCAGCCGGGGCTCGTCGAACCACAGGGCGCTGCCCAGGTGCAGGCCGTGCGCGCGGGCCCACATCCGCCAGGTCTGCAGGAGGGCCCCGACGTCCATGGTGACGGCGTGGTAGCAGAAGCTGTTGTACTTGAACGAGTTCTGCCAGAACGTCACGCCGAGCACCAGGAACTGGTCGGTGCCCGCGGCCTCCGGCAGGTCGCCCAGCGCGGCCCGTACCTCGCCGGTGACGTCGCCGGACAGCAGCCGGGTCACCCGGTGGCCGGGGGTGTCGTAGTAGTAGACGCCCGGCATGAGCGGACCGCTCGCGCCGCTGATCCAGTGGACGCCGACCGGGTAGAGGCCGCCGCCCGAGGCGGTGCCGCGCGACCAGTTGGCGTGCGAGTGGAACGGCAGGGACCCCAGGTCGGTGTTGGCCTGGACGGCGAGGCGGCGGCCGGTCAGCCCGTAGGAGTCGCGCAGCATCGCGCCGAGCAGCGGCAGGGTGAACGCCCCGTTACCGGGCTGCCCGAACAGGCCCCGGCCGAGGGTGGCTTCGTCCGCGCAGCCGCCGTCGGGCAGCGGGAAGGACGGCGCGCCCGGGAAGAACTTGCCCTTGCGGGGGCGGTCGGACCAGTCGGGGACGAAGTCGGCCGGTTCCATGGGGATCCTGCCCCGCCGCATCACCGCGGTCGCGTACTCATGGGCGTACCCCATGGTCACTCCCTCTTCTGCTCGTCTTGGTGGGCGCCGGCGGCCCGGGAGGCGGTGCCGGCGTGGGGATGGGGATCGTCAAGGGAAGGGATGCGGCGCCGGGTTGAGGTCGTCGTCGGCCAGGTCGTGCGCCCGCAGTCCCGCCTCGCGCAGTGCGGTGCGGGTGCGGGGCATGTGCGGGGCGCGCTGGCGGCTCCAGCCGAAGTCGATCGGCAGCAGGCCGGGCACCAGGACCTTGACCGTGCTCAGACCGAGGGCCCGCTGCTCCGGCGCGGTCTGGTCGACCACCACCACGTCGAACCCGTGCGCCGCCACGGCGGCGACGCACGCCTCCACGTCGTCGCGCAGGTCGTCCGAGGCGCGTGGCGCGCCCGGCGCGGAGGCCAGCGAGGCGAGCGGCACCCGTTCCGCGTCGTCCCGGCCGCGCAGCAGGAAGTCCGTGTAAGGGCCCATCTCGGGCAGCCCGTACAGCAGCGGGTGGTCGTGCAGGACCCGCACCTGGTGGAAGTCGGCGGCCATCCGGCGCAGTCTGCGCTCCTCGCGGGTGGTGCGGCGGGGCAGGTTCACGGAGTCGGTGGCGATCTCGCAGAGCCCGGAGGCGAGCGCGGCCTCCGGGTCGAGGGACGCGCCGGCACCGAAGCAGAGCAACCCCGTTCCGCCGTCGACGCGTTCGGCGACCGCCGTCACCACCGGCACCGGGAACGTGATCCGGGTGTCGAAGAACCGGGCACGGTAGCCGTACATCGCCAGCCGGTCGACCATGGCGCGGGTCCCGGGCCGGGTGCTGCTCGCCGGGTCGATCTCCGGGAGCCGGGCCCGGCCGAACCAGGCCAGCAGGAAGGCGTCGCGTTCGACGGTCTCCATCAGCCCGTGGTAGACGGCCTCCGTCAGACTCCCGCCGGAGGCGCAGCCGTTGGAGCTCTCCTGCACGAAGCGCCGTCCGATGCCACCGGGCGCGTGGTAGTACGCCACCACCTCGGGGACGAGGACGGGCCGGGCGTCGCGCAGCGACCAGCCCCACACCCACTCCACCGCACGGTCCGGCGCGAAGCGCGGCACATCCGGATCGGCGGCGTGGAAGGCCTCGGAGTACAGACCGGTCGTGCGCGGATCGACCGCCTCGGCACCCCGTGCGGCGAGTTCGTCGAGCGAGGCGGTGACCGTGGTCCGCTTGGACCGGGCGCGCATCCCGGCGAACCGCTCCAGGCCCTCCAGCAGTCCGACGCCGACACTCGTGCCGTACGCGTCGGTGTGGCCGCCCCAGTAGCACTCCCGCAGGTAGCTGCCGGAGCGGGTGGTGAACGCGCCGATCGCCGACGACGTGGAGGCCGAGGTCAGATCGGGTGCGACGGACGGGCCGAGGACTCCGGTGACCGGGTTGGCGAACGCCGTGAGCGTCAAACCGTAGGCGTCGGGCGGCCGTTGACGGAAGCCGTCCCGGGCGTGCTTGGGCGTGGCGTCCAGATCGACACGGGCGCCGTCGGCGGTGTCGTCCTGCGGTGTCCCGCAGGCGGGGCACTCACCGTCGGGCACCAGCGGGAACCGGGAGACGCGCAGGGTCTCCAGGTCCAGCAGCCACACCCACGGGTGACGGCCCGCCGCGGGCACGGCGGCGGCCGCCGCGACGAGGGCGGCCAGGGCGTCCGCCACGAAGGCCACCCGCCACGGCGGGGTCCCGGTCGCGACGGACTCCCCGCCGAGTTCCAGCGCCTCCCGCAGGAACCCGGCGCGCACCGCCTGCCAGCGGCGCGCCAGGCACCGCGGGCAGCCCCGGCCGTCGGCGGCGGCGCGCGGGCCCACCACGGCGTGATGCCCGTACAGGCCGACGGGCACCGCGCCAGAGGTGAACTCCTGTGCCGGTGCGGCCAGTTCGTCACGCACGCCGAGCGGGGTCACGACGGCCGACGGCGCGCCCGGATGCCGCCGCGCGTGTACGGCGGTGACCGCCGCGGTGAGGTCGGCGCACAGCGCCTCCCACGGCCCGGCCGGGTCGGCGGTCGCGGGCCGGGCCCGCGGCGCCACGGTCTCAGTGGGCACCGTGCTCCTCGCCGGTCAGCAGGACACGGACGGCGTGGACGTGACCGGCGGCCAGGTCGGGCGCGGTCACCGGGACGACGAAGGCGTCCCGGCCCGCCGCCGCCAGCGCGTCCAGGACGGCGGACCAGGTGGTCGGGTCCCGTACGACCGACGCGGTGCCGTCGGCGACGAGGGCGGCGGCGTCCAGGTCGGCCCAGAGCGCATCCCCGGTGTCGGCCGGACCCGCGGCACGGCGCAGCTGCTCGGCGCCGAGCAGGTCCCGCAGCGCCTCCAGCACGGCGGCGTGGTGGCGCAGCCCGCTGCCGGCCGCCCAGCGCACCTCGCCGGTCTCCGGGTCGGTGAGACGGGCCAGGGCCACGGGCAGCAGGCCGCCGCCCGCGGCGGTCAGGTCCAGGACCTCCACGGCCACACCCAGGTTCTCCGCCGAGCGCAGCAGGAAGAGGAGTTCGGGGTCGTCGGCGAGGGACGCCGGATCCACGACCGGCAGCGGCGCGGTACGGCGGACGGCGCCGCGCAGCGCGTCGTGGGCGAGGGCGGTGCGCAGGGCGCGCACGAGCGCGGCGCGCGGGCTGCCGGCGGCGCCGGTGCCCGCCGAGGTCCGCTCGAAGAGCCCGGAGTCGTTCCAGCCGCCCAGGGTGCGCACCGCACCCGTGGGCACCAGGACCGTACGCCCGTCCAGCAGCGAGGTCGCCTCGCTCCAGTGGGCGACCCGCTCGGCGGGCACGTCGAGGCCGCTGGAGAGGGTCAGCGCGGCGGGCGGCACCCGGTCCCACTTGCCGACAGCGGCCTCCAGGGCGGCGGACTCCAGCACACGGGGCGGCACGACGTGTTCGGCGTACACCTCGGCGGCCCGGAACAGCGCGCCGAGCCGGGCGCCCGCGACATGGTGGACGTCGGCGGCGGATATCCGGCGGACCCGGCCGGGCGCGGTGCCCAGGCGGACCGTGCTCACCTTGAGCGGTGTCTGCTCCCACTCGTCGTCCGTGTACGCGGTGAAGACACCGGCCCGCTCCCGGACCAGGACGTCCCGCTCCTCCAGCGCGGACAGGGCGGCACGGGCGGTGTCCTCGTCGGCGGCCCCGCCGACCGGCAGGACACCGGGCTCGTCGTCCGCGTGCGGCGCGCGCAGCACCTCGCCGGTGAGACCGGCGGCCTCGGAGGCACCGGTGTCGGCGGCCGAGCAGTACGGGCAGCGCGGGTGCGGCAGCAGCGGTTCGGACAGCACGTCGAGGGAGTCGAGGTCCTGCACGATGACCTGGTTGCGGGTCTCGGCGGGCAGCGCCTCGGTGACGAGCCGGAAGACCTCGAAGGCCAGCAGATTGCCGAGCATCCCGGCGAGCGGTCCGGCGAGGACAAGCGGGGGAGTGCCCAGCGGCGCGCCGGGGCCGACGGAAGCCCACAGGTCGGCGCTGTCGGCTGCGTCGGCACCCGCTCCGAGCCGCAGGGCTGCGCAGCACCAGCAGCCGGGGGTGCCCGCGGTCATCACCGGGCCGACGACGGCCCGGTCGCCGAACGTCCAGGCGCCCAGCAGCCGCCGGCCCGCGGGCACGCCCTCGCCGAGCAGCCGGAGCAGCTGCCGGTGCCCGGTGGCGCCGGTGACCAGGACGGTGTCCCAGCCGTCGAGGGCGTCCCAGCCGTAGGTGCCGTCGGCGGGCTCGGCCAGGCGGGTCAGACCGGGAGCGCAGCCCGCCTCGGTGAGCGACGCGGTCTCGGCCTCCAGCTCGGCCAGGCCCGCCACGCCGTGCAGTTCGCGGCTGAGGACGCCGGGCACGCCCTGGTCGGTGACGGCGACCGCGGCGCAGCCGTTGCGCAGCAGCCCGAGCGCGGCCCAGCGGGCGAGCGCGTCGTCGCCGAGGACGGCGACCGGGCTGGAACGGAAGCGCAGAAACCTTTCGGTCGCGTTGTCCGCGTAGTGGTCGAGATAGTCGAGCTGGTGGGCGAACCGCTCGGCGACCTGCGGCGCGAGCACGTCGGCCGCGGGCCGGGGCGCGGCGTCCCGGGCGAAGCCACGCGCGTAGAGAGCGCGCACGAGTTGGACCACCATGTCGCGCTGCTTGTCCCCCAGGCCGGCGCACAGTTCCTCGACCCGCCGCTCACCGTCGAGGTGCGGGACCATCAGCGCGGCGAAGCGGTAGGCGGACTGCGTGACGACGTTGAACCCGCCGTGAGCGTTGTGGAACAGCACGCCGGACGGGGTCCGGGTGAAGAGCACGTCCCTGCGGATGCGCGGCCGTGACTGCGCGATCTCCTCGTAGGACGAGGGGGTGTGGGCCATGGGTCTCGAAACCTCCGGGAAGCAGCGGGGCGGTCAGCCGACGGCCGACGGACGCAGGTCGGTCGGGTCGTGCGGGGCGGGGGCCGTCAGGTGGGTGCCGGCCGCTTTGACGAAGAGGCGCAGCAGGTCGTGGACGCGGTAGCGGTCGGCGGGGCCCTCCTGGAGCAGTCCGGCGTCGACGAGCGACCGCAGGACGAGCGCTCCGGACGCGGTGCCGGACGGCCCGGCGTGGTCGGGGGCCGGTGGGCCGCCGGCCGCGGGCGGGGTGCCCGCCGGGGGGAGCGCGGGGGGACCGCCGGACGGGTCGCCGCGCAGCACGGCGAGCTGCAGGCGGCGCAGCACCGCGCCTGGTTCGACTCCCAGCTCCCCGGCCAGATGGCTGTGGATCCTGCGGTACTCGGCGAGGGCCTCGCCACGCCGCCCCGAGCGGTACATCGCCTCGATGAGCAGGGCGGAGAGCCCCTCGTGCCCGGGATGGACCCGGACGGCCTCGCGGGCCTCGGCGATCAGCTCGCGGTGCCGCCCCAGGCGCAGTTCGCCGTCGAAGACCCGCTCCACGGCGAGCAGCCGCTCCTCCGCGAGACGCGGTACCTGGTCGCGGTGCAGTTCGTCGGAGTGGACGTTGCCGAGGAGCGGCTCCTTCCACAGGGCGAGGGCCGCCCGGGCCAGCCGGAGCGCGGCCTCGGGGTCGTCCTCGGCGTAGGAGCGGGCGAGCAGGTCGCGGAAGTGCAGCAGGTCGAGCGTGTCGGCGTCGGCGTGCAGCCGGTATCCGCCGGGGACGGCCTCGATGGCGTGGTCGGCCACGCCGTACTTGGCGAACAGCCGGCGCAGCCGCAGCACGCAGGTGTGCAGCGCGGACTTGCCGCCGGCGGGCGGACTGCTCCCCCAGACGACGCGCTGGAGAAAGCCGGTGGAGACGACGGACCCGGGGTGCAGCAGGAGAGCGGCGAGGAGTGAGGCGGGCCGCGAGGGTGTCAGTACGACCGTCTCACGGCCGTCCGTGATGGCCAGCAGACCGAGCACCAGAAACCGCGGACGGCCGGGCGCCGGTTCGGTGGTGGGCTGCTCGGAAAACATACCGTCGGTTGGCATAACGCTTGTTTTTTCCACAGCCTCTCACATCATTGGGGTGATTGATGCACCAACTGGGTCGCAAAGGGACGCACTTGTCCGCACCCGGGTCGCAGGCGGCGGACAAAAGCTTTGCCGGGACGGGAACTTAGAAGCGAATTCGCCGTGAGTCCAGAGGTTGAAGCGAAACGCCAGATGACTTATGAGAAAGCAAGTGGGTGCGGACTGCAACGAGGTTGGTGCACCGGAACCCAGGGCATACTGTGGGCCTGGGCGGCCGCCGTGCGCCCTCGAAACCAGACTCAGCGGAGGAACACCCATGCCGTGGTGGGGCCTGATCCCGGTCGTCTCGATGATCACCGGGCCTGTCGCTCTTTATGTCATGACTCGGCGGAAACGGGGTGCGCGCGGCACGGACGAGCGTTACGAGGCACTCTCGCGCAAGTACACCGAGCTCCTGGAGGAATCGACGTCCGGTGAACTGCCCAACGGGCGGGGGCGCTACCCGGACGGCCGCTGAACTGCGAGGCGAGCGGCCCCCCCGCCCCGGGGCGGGGGGGGGGGGGCCGGGCCCCGGGGGGGCCGCGGGGGGGGGGGGGGGGTGCTGTGTGCCCCCCGGCGGGGGGGTTGCGGGCCGCGCTACGCGGGGGGGCACGA
>NZ_JBIVUX010000009.1:0-385849 GCF_044757385.1 Streptomyces sp. NPDC091282 | reverse complement strand
GTCCTCGTACTGGATGTACTTGGGCTTTCGCCCGGTGCGGCGAGAGTGCGTGCATGGCGTCGCGCGGCAGACGGGACTTTCGCAACACGCCCTAGGCTCCGTCGCCGAACCGGGCCCGCCACAGGTCACGCAGGAGGGCGATCTCGGCCATGTGGTGGACGAGTTCGACGTTGGTCTCCCAGACCACGTCGACGAACGGGTCGTCGGGGTCGGAGCCGGACGGGTACTGCGAGAGGCCGACGGTGTCGAGCTGTGCGTCGGTGACGGCGGCGAGGCCGGTGCGCCAGCGGTCCGCCGTCGCCCAGAACCGCTCCAGCGCCGTGGCGGCGTGCGGGGTGAAGTCGACGAGCAGCCGCGGCGGGCACCGCCGGTCGCCGAAGGTCCACTCCCAACGGCCGGCCAGGCAGGAGTGCAGGTGCCCGAGCCGCCAGGCGATGGTGGTGACCGGCGCCCGGTCCGGCTCCGGGGGTCCGGTGCGCGCGAGGATCTCCTCGACCCTGCCGGTACCGACGCCCCAGTCCTCGGCGATCTTGGCGACGGACATGCCCGCGGCGGCCTGGCGCGCGACCTCCGCGTACTCGCCGGCCGGGATGTCCGGCGCGCCCTTGTCGAGGACCCAGTCGCCGGGGCCGTACGCCCCGGGTGTCGTCGCCTCCGCCCGGCGCCGCACGGACCAGCAGCCGGGCACCGGCTCCCACAGGTACTCGTCGTCGCCGAGCCCGGTCAGCCGCACCTGGGCCAGTTCCCCGGCCCGGTCGAACTGGTCGAGCAGCAGTGCCGAACGGCCGGTCCCCATGCGTCGCTCCCTCCGCGGTCCCCTGCCTGCCACGCTCCGGCGGAGACTAACGGGCCGCCGGCGGCGGGCGCGACGGATTTCCGTGCCGGTGGCCGCGGGCCGCGGGCTCAGCTGTCGTAGTCGACGGTCAGCTTGTCGGAGACCGGATAGGTCTGGCAGGTGAGCACGTAACCGGCCTCCACCTCGGCCGGTTCCAGGGCGTAGTTGCGGCGCATGTCGGCCTCGCCGTCGGTGATCCGGGCCCGGCAGGTGCCGCAGACGCCGCCCTTGCACGCGAAGGGAAGGTCCGGGCGGATGCGGGCCGCGGCGTCCAGGAGCGCGGTGCCGCGCGGCAGGCGGGCGGTGGTGGAGCGGCCGTCGAGGGTGACGGTGACCTCGCTGGCCGGTCCGGTCGCGGGCGCCTCCTCGTGGCGGACGGGTTCGACCGGCTCGTCGGCGAAGAACAGCTCCTGGTGGATCCGCGCGCCGGGAACGCCGAGCCCGGCCAGGACCTGGCGGGCGTCGAGCACCATGCCGTGCGGGCCGCACAGCCACCAGTGATCGGCGGCGGGGACGTCGATCAGGCCCGCGACGAGGGCGGCGAGCCGGTCGCCGTCGAGGCGGCCGGAGAGGAGTTCGGCCTCGCGGGGCTCGCGGGAGAGCACGTGGGCGAGGTGGAAGCGGGTGCGGTACTCGTCCTTGAGGTCGGCCAGTTCGTCGGCGAACATCACGGTGTCGGTGCGCCGGTTGCCGTAGAAGAGGGTCACCCGGGAGCGCTCGTCGGCGGCCAGGACGGACTCGGCGATGGACATCATGGGGGTGATGCCGGAGCCCGCGGCGATCAGCACGTGGTGGCCGGGCACGGTGAGGTCGGGCGTGAAGGCTCCGGTGGGTGCCATCACCTGGACGGTGTCGCCGGGCCGTACCTCGTGGACCAGCCACGCGGAGAAGAGGCCGCCGGGCACCTCCCGGACGCCGATGCGGGGCGCGGCGCCGGCCGGCGAGCAGATCGAGTAGGAGCGCCGCTCGTCGCGTCCGTCGATCTCACGGCGCAGGGTCAGGGACTGGCCCGGACCGAACGCGAACTCCTCGGCGAGGTCGGCGGGGATGTCGAAGGTGACGGCCACGGCGTCCTCGCACAGGCGCTGGACGGCGGCGACGCGCAGGGGACGGAAGGCTGGGCGGCGCCGGCGGGCTGTCGTCGCGGGGGCGCCGGCGGTCGGTGCCATCAGCTCTGCCATCAGATCTCCTTGACGTACTCGAACGGCTCGCGGCAGGCCAGGCACCGCCACAGCGCCTTGCAGGAGGTGGCCGCGAAGCGGGAGGTCTCCTCGGTGTCGGCCGATCCGCAGCGCGGGCAGGTGACCGTGCGCCGGGTCGGGGACAGGTCGAGCGGGACGGGTCCCGCGGGGTGCCGTGGTGCGGCCGCGGGCGGCGCGATGCCGTGTTCGGCGAGCTTGCGGCGCCCCTCGGGGGTGATCCAGTCGCTGGTCCACGGCGGGTCGAGGACGGTGCGGATCTCGACCCGGTCGAAGCCTCCGGCGCGCAGCCTTGCGGCGACGTCGGCGCGCATCTCGGCCATGGCGGGGCAGCCGGAGTAGGTGGGCGTCAGGGCGGCGACCACCGTGCCGTCGGCCTCGGCCGTCACGGTCCGCAGCACCCCGAGGTCGGCCAGGGTGAGCATGGGCAGTTCCGGGTCGGGGACCTGTTCGGCGAGGTGCCGGGCCCGGTGCACGTCGGGCAGGACGGTCACCATGTCGCCTCCGGGTGGGCGCGGGCCACGCTCTGCAGCTCGGCCAGGAGCGGGGCGAGGTGTTCGGTGTGTCCGCCGTGCCGGCCGTGGCCGGGCAGCGGTGCGGCGGACGGCAGCGGGAGTCCGGCGGCGTCGAGGACCTGGCGGAGGTCGCCGAGGACCGCGTCGCGCACGTCCTCGGCGGCGAACAGCTCTTCCCAGTAGGGCGCCTGCGACTCCAGGGCGGCCAGCATCCGGGCGTGCGACTCCTCGGTGCCGTCACCGAGGCGTACGACCCATTCGGCGGCGTACTGCCGGTGGTAGGTCAGCTCCTTGACGCCCTTGGCGGCGATCGCCGCGAGCACCGGGTCGGGTGCGGCGGCCAGCGCGGTGAAGTGCGCGAGGCGCCAGCAGGCGAGGACCAGCAGCCGCAGGACGGAGAAGGCGAAGTCGCCGTTGGGGAGTTCGGCCAGGCGTACGTTGCGGAAGTCGCCGGGGTCGCGGAAGTAGGCGTAGGCGTCCTCCGTGCGGCCGGTGCCGTCCGTCTGGCCGCAGCGCGCGTACAGCAGCCGTGCCTGGCCCAGCAGGTCGAGCCCGATGTTGGCGAGCGCCACCTCCTCCTCCAGCTCGGGCGCCCGGGTGACCCATTCGGCGAGCCGCTGGGCCTGCACCAGGGCGTCGTCGCCGAGCGCCAGGCACTCGGCGGCG
This sequence comes from Streptomyces sp. NPDC091282, assembly GCF_044757385.1. Classification (NCBI taxonomy): domain Bacteria; kingdom Bacillati; phylum Actinomycetota; class Actinomycetes; order Kitasatosporales; family Streptomycetaceae; genus Streptomyces; species Streptomyces sp. NPDC091282. The sequence continues at coordinate 382,634 of NZ_JBIVUX010000009.1, read as the reverse complement.
AGCCGGGCCGCGTCGACGCCCTCGGGGACGGCGGTGTCGACGCCGTGCAGCGGGTCCTCGAAGCCGGTGCCGAAGGCCCAGCGGGCGTCGCCGTCGTCGTGGCCCTCGGCCAGCGAAAGGTAGACGTGGTCGTCGCTCATCACCGGCTCCTAGATGTGCGGGACATCGTCGGGGATGTCGTAGAAGGTCGGGTGGCGGTAGACCTTGTCGGCGCTCGGGGCGAAGAAGGGGTCCTTCTCGTCGCGGGTGGAGGCGGCGATGTGGTCCGAGCGGACGGCCCAGATGCTGACGCCCTCGTTGCGCCGGGTGTACAGGTCGCGGGCGTGGGTGAGGGCCATCTCGTCGTCCGCCGCGTGCAGCGATCCGACGTGGACGTGGTTGAGGCCGCGCTTGCCGCGGACGAACACCTCGTACAGGGGCCAGTGCTCCGAGTCGCTCATGCGACGGTCTCCTTACGTGCCCGGGCGGTCTGCTTGGCGGCGTGCGCGGCGGCGGCCGCGCGCACCCAGGAGCCCTCCTCGTGGGCGTCGCGCCTGCGCCGCATCCGCTCCGCGTTGCAGGGGCCGTTGCCGCTGATGACGTCCTTGAGTTCGGCGTAGTCGGGGGTGCCGAAGTCGTGGCGGCCGCGCTCCTCGTTCCAGCGCAGGCCGGGGTCGGGCAGGGTGACGCCGAGCCGGGCCGCCTGGGGCACGGTCATGTCGACGAAACGCTGGCGCAGTTCGTCGTTGCTGTGCCGCTTGATCTTCCAGGCCATCGACTGCGCCGAGTTGGGCGAGTCGTCGTCGGGCGGGCCGAACATCATCAGGGACGGCCACCACCAGCGGTCCACGGCGTCCTGCACCATCTCCCGCTGGGCGTCGGTGCCGCGCATCATCGTCATCAGCAGTTCGTAGCCCTGTCGCTGGTGGAAGGACTCCTCCTTGCAGATCCGCACCATCGCGCGGGCGTAGGGCCCGTACGAGCTGCGGCACAGCGGGACCTGGTTGCAGATGGCGGCGCCGTCGACGAACCAGCCGATGACTCCGACGTCCGCGAAGCTGGGCGTGGGGTAGTTGAAGATCGACGAGTACTTCTGGCGGCCTTCGAGGAGGCGCTGGGTGAGGTCCGCCCGGTCGACTCCGAGGGTCTCGGCGGCCGAGTAGAGGTAGAGGCCGTGGCCCGCCTCGTCCTGGACCTTGGCGAAGAGGATCGCCTTGCGGCGCAGCGAGGGCGCCTTCGTGATCCACTCGCCTTCCGGCTGCATGCCGATGATCTCCGAGTGCGCGTGCTGGGCGATCTGCCGCACCAGCGTCCTGCGGTAGCCCTCCGGCATCCAGTCACGCGGTTCGATGCGCTGGTCGCGCGAGATCGTCGTCTCGAAGAGGGACTCCAGGTCGTGCTCGGCGTCCCTTCCGGCCGCTTCGGTCATCTCCACCCACTCCCTACCGACCATTCGTTCGGTTCATCATAAGGTATGTGCTCCCCGATCTGGCAAGGGCCGCACCGGATCGGTGCCCGGCGGACGAGGGCCGTCGACACCGGGCCGCCGCGCCGTCCGGCGGTCACCAGGTGTAGAAGCCGCGGCCCGTCTTCTGTCCCAGTTCGCCGCGGGCCACCTTCTCGCGCAGCAGCCGGGGCGGTGCGAAACGCTCGCCGAGCGTGGCGTGCAGGTGCTCGGCGATGGCGAGGCGGACGTCCAGCCCGACCAGGTCGGTCAGCCGCAGCGGGCCCATCGGGTGCTTGTAGCCGAGCCGCATCGCGTCGTCGATGGCCTCGGGGGCGGCGACGCCCTCCTCGACCATGCGGATCGCCTCCAGGCCCAGGGCCAGGCCGAGGCGGCTGCTGGCGAAGCCGGGCGAGTCCTTCACCACGACGTCCTGCTTGCCCAGCGCCCTGGTCCACTCCAGCGCGGACCGGACGGTGTGCTCGGCGGTACCGGGCGCGACGACGATCTCGACGAGCGCGGAGGCGGGCACCGGGTTGAAGAAGTGCATCCCGAGGAACCGGTCCGGGCGACTGAGGACGGCCGCGAGGTCGGTGACCGACAGCGAGCTGGTGTTGGTGGCCAGCACGGCGGTGTCGCCCACGGCGTCCTCCGCGGCCCGCAGCAGCCGGGCCTTGAGCGCCGCGTCCTCGGGGACGGCCTCCACGACCAGCTCGGTCCCGGGTGGCAGGGCGTCCACCGCGGGCACGACGCTCACGCGGGCGGCCACCAGTTCCGCCGGCTCGTCCAGGTGGCCGCGCTCCCCGGCCCGCCGCAGGCTGCCGGCGATCCGCTCCAGCGCCGCGGCGGCGGCCTGCGCGCCGCTCTCCACGACGGTCACCGAGGAGCCTGCGGTGGCGAAGGACTGGGCGATCCCGGCGCCCATCCGGCCGCCGCCGACGACCGCCACGGCCGCGGGTGCGGACGTCGTGCGCGGCTCCGGTCGTGAGGGATCCGAGGGGCCGGTCACACCCGCTCCACCAGCATCGCGACCCCCTGGCCCACACCCACGCAGAGCGTGGCGAGGCCGCGCCGGCCGCCCTCGCGTTCGAGGCGGCCGAGGAGGGTGAGCAGGATGCGGGCGCCGGAGCAGCCGAGCGGATGCCCGAGGGCGATGGCGCCGCCGTCCGCGTTGACCTTGTCCTCGTCGAGCTTGAGGCGGCGGGTGACCGCCAGGGCCTGCACGGCGAAGGCCTCGTTGAGCTCCACGGCGTCCAGGTCGCCGGTCTGCCAGCCGGCCAGGGCCAGCGCCTTCTCGGTGGCCGGGACCGGGCCCAGGCCCATGAGGTGGGGCTGCACCCCGGCGGAGGCCGAGGCGACGATCCGGGCCCTGGGGGTGAGGCCGTGCCGCTCCACCGCCTCGGCGCCCGCGACCACGAGGGCCGCCGCGCCGTCGGACAGCGGGGAGGAGGAGCCCGCGGTGACGACTCCGCCGTCGCGGAAGACGGTGCGCAGGGAGCCGAGCTTCTCCAGGGTGGTGCCCGGGCGCGGGCCCTCGTCCCGGGTCACCTCGCCGTCGCGGACGGGCACGGGGACGATCTCGCGGTCGAAGCGGCCGGCATCCTGGGCGGCCACGGCCCGGCGGTGGCTGCGCAGCGCGAAGGCGTCCGACTCCGCGCGCGTGATGCCGTCCAGGGCCGCCACCTCCTCCGCGGTCTCACCCATGGACAGGGTCACCTTGACCGCCTCCGGCCCGGCGCCCGCGGGGACGGCACGGTCGGCGGCGGTGAAGCGCGGGTTGGTGAACCGCCAGCCCAGCGCGGTGTCGTACACCTGACCCGGCTTGGCCCACGGGGTGCCGGGCTTCTCCGTCACCCAGGGCGCCCGGGTCATGGACTCCACTCCCCCGGCGACCATCAGGCCGGCCTCCCCGGCGCGGATCGCCTGGGCCGCCGAGGCCACGGCCGTCAGGCCCGAGGCGCACAGGCGGTTGACGGTGTAGCCGGGCACGGTGTGCGGCAGACCGGCGAGCAGCACCGCCATCCGGGCCACGTCCCTGTTGTCCTCGCCCGCCTGGTTGGCGGCCCCGAGGACGACCTCGTCGACGGCCTCGCCGGGTACTCCCGCGCGCCGGACGGCCTCTTTGACGACGAGGGCCGCGAGGTCGTCGGGGCGTACGGTGGCCAGGGCGCCGCCGTAGCGGCCCTGCGGGGTGCGGGCCCCGTCGATCAGGTAGACGTCCGGCATCGGGCGGCCTCCTCGGCTCTGGTGGGGACGGGGCGTCGCGACGGCGCCGGCCGGGGCCCGGAGGGGGCCGGTCCGGCATGCGGAGCACCTCTTGACATGCGGAGGGCTTGCTGGATTACTTGACCACACCGCACGCTAACCGAATGTTCGGTCGGTCCACAAGGTGGTGGAAATGACGACCCGGGTACCGGATACGACGCCTGGCCCCGTCGAGACGATGTTCGCCGCGGACGAGGCGTCGCGAGGACTCGGCATCGAGCTTCTCGAACACGGCGAGGGAACGGCCGTCCTGCGGATGACCGTGACGGCCTCCCAGGTCAACGGGCACCGGATCGCCCACGGCGGCTATCTCTTCCTCCTCGCCGACACCGCGTTCGCCTGTGCCTGCAACAGTCACGGCCCCGTGACGGTCGCCGCCGGCGCCGACGTCGAGTTCGTCGCGCCCGCCTACGAGGGCGACGTCCTGGTGGCCACGGCACGGGAGCGCATCCGGTTCGGCCGCAGCGGTGTGTACGACGTGAGCGTGGTGCGCGGGGACGATGTGATCGCGGAGTTCCGCGGCCGCAGCCGTACCCTCCGCGCACGGACCGAGGAGCCGTGATGAGCAGCGAAGTGATCGCGTCCGAGCCGAGGGCCGTCCGCCGGGGGGAGCCGCTGCCCGAGGCGCTCCTGGACGACGCCGAGCGGATGTCCCGCGCGGAGCTGACGGCGCTTCAGCTCACCCGGCTGCGCGCGACGCTGCGGCACGCGTACGACAACGTGGAGCTGTACCGCAGGAAGTTCGACGCGGCGGGCGTCGGGCCCGAGGACTGCCGCACCCTCGCGGACCTCGCCCGCTTCCCGTTCACCACCAAGGCGGACCTGCGGGACACCTACCCCTTCGGGATGTTCGCCGTCCCGATGTCCGAGGTGCGGCGGGTGCACGCCTCCAGCGGGACCACCGGCCGCCCGACCGTGGTCGGCTACACCGAGAACGACCTGTCCATGTGGGCGGACGTCGTCGCCCGCTCCATCCGGGCCGCCGGCGGCCGGCCCGGACACAAGGTGCACATCTCCTACGGCTACGGCCTGTTCACCGGCGGACTGGGGGCCCACTACGGCGCGGAGCGCGCCGGCTGCACGGTGATCCCGGCCTCCGGCGGCATGACCGCCCGCCAGGTCCAGATCATCCAGGACTTCCGTCCCGAGATCATCATGGTCACGCCGTCCTACATGCTCACCCTGCTCGACGAGTTCGAGCGCCAGGGCATCGACCCGCGCTCCACCTCCCTGGAGGTCGGCATCTTCGGCGCCGAGCCGTGGACGGAGGAGATGCGCCGGGAGATCGAGGAGCGTCTGGACATCCACGCGGTCGACATCTACGGGCTGTCCGAGGTCATCGGCCCTGGGGTCGCGCAGGAGTGCGTGGACACCAAGGACGGCCTGCACGTCTGGGAGGACCACTTCCTCCCCGAGATCGTGGACCCGCTGACCGACGAGGTGCTGCCCGAGGGAGACGCCGGCGAACTGGTCCTCACCTCGCTCACCAAGGAGGCTCTGCCGATCATCCGGTACCGCACCCGCGACCTGACCCGGCTGCTGCCCGGCACCGCGCGTCCCGGAATGCGCCGGATCGAGAAGATCACCGGCCGCTGCGACGACATGATCATCCTGCGCGGGGTCAACGTCTTCCCCAGCCAGGTGGAGGAGATCGTGCTGCGCACGCCCGGCGTGGCCCCGCACTTCCAGATCCAGCTGAGCCGGCGCGGCCGCATGGACCACATGACCGTGCGCGTGGAGGCCAGGCCCGACGCGAGTCCCGCCGACCGCGAGGCCGCCGCGCGGACGATCGCCCAGGGCGTCAAGGACGGCGTCGGGGTCACGGTGGAGGTGGCCGTCGTCGATCCGGAGACCCTGGAGCGCTCGCTCGGCAAACTCCGCCGGGTCAAGGACCTGCGCGAGGCGTAATGCGCTGGCGGACGGGCGGCCCCGGTGCCTACCGTCCTCCCCATGCCCGAGCTGCAGCCGCTCCGCTCCGACCACGCCCCGGCGCTCCTCGCCTTCGAGCTGGACAACCGCGCCTACTTCGCGGCGTCCGTCCCCGACCGCGGTGACGACTACTTCGCCCGGTTCGAGGAGCGGCACCGCGCGCTGCTCGCCGAACAGCGGGCCGGGAGCTGCCGCTTCCACGTGGTGGTCGGCGCGTCGGGCGAACTGCTGGGGCGGATCAACCTGGTGGACCTGGCGGACGGCGGCGCCGACCTCGGCTACCGGATCGCCGAGCGGGCCGCGGGCCGCGGGCTGGCGACCTGGGCCGCGCGGGAGGTCTGCGGCCTGGCCGCCGACGCGTACGGCCTGACCTTCCTGCGGGCCGCGGCCCGTCTCGACAACGAGGCGTCCCGCACGGTGCTGGCCCGGGCCGGCTTCACCGTCACCGGCGAGACCCGGCTGTCGGGGCATCCCGGTCTGACCTTTGTGCGGCAACTGGGCTGACGGGCGGGAACATTCGGGTTCGTCCCGTCGTTGGGCCGACACCGAATCCCGTCCCCGGCCCTGGGAGCATCGTGCCCGAATCCGTGTCCGCCGCCTCCGCCGTCCTGCCCGCGCTCCCGCCCCTCGGCACCCAGGCCGAACGGCTCATCGCGTCGGGGGTGCACGAGATCGCGGGCCTCTCCCCCGCCGAGGTGCGTGCCGTGGCCGCGGCCCCGGCCGGGGAGGGCGCCCTGCTCGCCGTGGACCCGCAGCGCGCTCCCGCCTCCGCGCTGGCGCCGCTGCTGCGGCACGCCGGGCGGCCGGGGTTCGTGGTCACCGACATGACCGACGTCGACCTCTTCGCCCCGCTCGGCACGACCGTGCCGCCCGCCGCCCCGCTCTACGTCCTCACCGGTCTCGACCGCGGCGACCGGCTGGCGAACCGGAGCCCGGACGAGGCGCTGCCCGCGCTCACCGCGGAGGGCCGCACGCCGCTGCTGCTCACCGAGGGCATCCACTGGCTGCTGCAGCGCCCCGAGGTGCTGGAGCGCAACCACTGCTTCATGACGATCGGTTCACGGCTGCGCAAGGCGGACGGCGCCCTGGACTCCCGCACCCCGGCGATCTGGCTGAGCAACGGCACCGGACGGGACGGCCGCGAGCGCCGCGACGCGCCCAAGGTGGGCTGGTGCTGGGCCGGCAACCGTCACACCTGGCTGGGCTTCGCCTCGGCGACGGACCGGCGGGCGGCCGGATGAGCCGGTAGGCACGCCTCGCCCGGGGCGGGTGGAGTACGCACGTCAGCGCCCGTCGCCGCCGTACCGGCCACGGGCGCGGCGGCGCGGGTGACGGCCGGCTGCTCGTACCCTGGCCGACGTGTCTCGCACCCCTCTGCACCGTGTCGCCGTCCTCGTCCTGGAAGGGGCCAAACCCCTCGACGTCGGGATCCCCGCGCAGGTGTTCACGACCCGGGCCAGCATGCCGTACGAGGTGCGGGTGTGCGGGGCGGCGCCCGGTCTGGTGGCCGGCGGCGACGGGCTGTCGTACCACGTCGCGCACGGCCTCGACGCGCTGGAGTGGGCGGAGATCGTGTTCGTCCCCGGCTACCGCTTCCCGGACCGCAACGACCCGCCGCCCGCGGTCGTCGAGGCGCTGCTCGCGGCACACCGGCGCGGTGCGCGGGTGGCCGCCATCTCGACGGGGGCCTTCGCGCTCGCCGCGACCGGGCTGCTCGACGGCCGGCGCGCCACGACCCACTGGCACTACACCCGGTCCCTCGCGGAGCGGCATCCGCTGGTCCGGGTCGACGAGAACGTGCTCTTCGTCGACGAGGGCAGCGTGCTGACGTCGGCCGGCGCCGCCTCCGGCATCGACCTGTGCCTGCACATCCTCCGCGGCGACCTGGGAGTGGCCGCCTCCAACCACGCGGCCAGGCGGCTGGTCGCGGCGCCCTACCGCAGCGGCGGCCAGGCGCAGTACGTGCCGCGCAGCGTGCCCGAACCGCTCGGCGAACGGTTCGCCGCCACCCGCGAGTGGGCGCTGCACCGGCTGGCCGAGCCGCTCACCCTCGACGCGCTCGCCCGCAACGCCGGGGTCTCGGCGCGGACGTTCTCGCGGCGCTTCGTCGCGGACACCGGGTACACCCCGATGCAGTGGGTGATGCGGGCCCGGATCGACCTGGCCCGGGAACTCCTGGAGCGCTCGGAGCGGAGCGTCGAGCAGATCGCCGGCGACGTCGGCCTCGGCACCGGGGCCAATCTGCGGCTGCACTTCCAGCGCATCCTCGGGACGACACCGAGCGACTACCGGCGCACCTTCACCAGGGGCGAGTAGCGCGCGGCCGCCCCGACACGGCCTGGCGGGATCCTTTTGAACCATGGCGATGTGGCCGCTGTCGCCCGCGGAGGCGGCCCGCGAACCTGGTGGCATGACGAAGGGACGCCACTCATGACTCGCATCGCCATCAACGGATTCGGCCGCATCGGACGCAACGTGCTGCGTGCCCTGCTGGAGCGGAACACCGACCTGGAGGTCGTCGCCGTCAACGACCTGACGGAACCCGCCGCTCTCGCCCGGCTGCTCGCCTTCGACTCGACGGCGGGGCGGCTCGGGCGTCCGGTGAGCGTGGACGGTGACGTGCTCGTCGTGGACGGCCGTCGTATCAAGGTGCTCGCCGAACGGGAACCGGCGCAGCTGCCCTGGGCCGCGCTCGGCGTGGACATCGTGCTGGAGTCGACCGGCCGCTTCACCTCCGCCAAGGCCGCCCGCGCCCACCTCGACGCCGGTGCCCGCAAGGTCCTCGTCAGCGCGCCCTCGGACGGTGCCGACGTCACGCTCGCGTACGGCGTGAACACCGGCGCGTACGACGCGGAGCTGCACACGATCGTCTCCAACGCGTCGTGCACGACCAACGCGCTCGCGCCGCTCGCCGCCGTCCTGGACGAACTCGCCGGGATCGAGCACGGGTTCATGACCACGGTGCACGCCTACACGCAGGAGCAGAACCTCCAGGACGGCCCGCACCGCGACCCGCGTCGCGCCCGTGCCGCCGGGGTCAACATCGTGCCGACCACGACCGGCGCGGCCAAGGCGATCGGCCTGGTGCTGCCGAACCTCGACGGCCGGCTGTCCGGCGACTCGATCCGGGTGCCGGTGCCGGTGGGTTCGATCGTCGAGCTGAACACCACGGTCGCCCGTGACGTCACGCGTGACGACGTGCTGGAGGCCTACCGTGCGGCCGCGGCGGGACCGCTCGCGGGTGTCCTGGAGTACTCGGACGACGCGCTGGTCTCCTCCGACATCACCGGCAACCCGGCGTCGGCGATCTTCGACTCGGCGCTCACCCGGGTCGACGGCCGTCACGTCAAGGTGGTCGCCTGGTACGACAACGAGTGGGGCTTCTCCAACCGTGTGATCGACACCCTCGAACTGCTGGCGCGGGGCTGACGATTCAAGAGAGCGGCCGGCCGTCCGACGACGGCCGGCCGCTCCGTCGTGCGGGTCGACCGGCGACGGCTGCCCGCCCGTCCTCAGTAGGTCGACCCCAGTCCCCGTGTCGTGTACGCGCACTCCGTGTAGAGGTAGCCGTCGCGCAGCTTGGCGGTGTCGGAGCCCGGCGTGGCCGTGCTGTCGGTCTTCGGCTCGTGCACGAAGTAGGTGGTACCGGGCGGCAGGCTGATCGTGTGCTGCGGGTAGTTCCTGCCGCTGTCGCCGCAGGGCTCCCAGCCGGGGCGCAGCGAGTCGGTGAACGAGTACGCCGTGCAGCTTGCGCACGGGCCGAGGGTGAAGCTTCCGGTGACCGGGCCGGTGTAGAGGACGGTGATCTCGTCGGGGCTGTCGTTCTTGACGGTCACCGGGATGGAGCCGCCGGACGCCGTGGTGGGCAGCTTCTTCCCGGCGGCCGGGAGGGTCTGGGCCACCTGGGCGCCGATCGCGATCTTGCGGGCCCGGTCGCGGTTCTTGTCGTGCGGGTTGTCGGTGACGAACTGCGTCATGGTCTGCTGCGCCTTGGCGAAGTCGCCGTCCCGGTACTGGTCGACGCCGCACGCGTAGCCGCCGGAGTCGGCGCTGCGGTCGGCCCGGCCGGCGACGGCGGCCAGGCCGTCGGTCCCGCCGGGCAGTTGGCCGATCTGGGTGCTCAGCGTGCGCAGCCGCTCGACGGCCGCGCAGGGGTCCTTCCCGGCGACGGCCTTCGCCGTCCGCTTCTCGGCCGCGTCGACGGCGGGGACGACCTTGGCGGCCTGCGCGGAGTCGGGGAAGGTGTCCAGCAGGTAGCCGAACCGGGGGACCCAGTCGCCGCCGGTGCCGGTCAGGCCGTCCGCTCCGCATGCGTACAGCGAGGTGGCGAGGCGGTCGTCGGGCCAGTGGGTGAGCGTGCCGAGCTGGTCCCTGGGCATCGAGTCGGGCACCGTCCGCAGGTACTTCAGCGGTTCGACGGCCGCGCAGTAGTCCTGGTCCGCGTAGGCGGCGGCGACGGTCGTGTAGTACGTCCGCATGCGGCCGGGGACCCGGGCTGCGGCACGAGAGCCCGCGTGGTGGACCGCGAGGTCGCGGTAGACGCCCAGGGCGTCCCGGTAGGCGGGCCCGGCGGTGGCGAAGTCCTTCTCCCCGGCCGCGTCGACCTGCCGGTCGGCGGCGGCGAGCCGGTCGAGCAGCGCGCGTTCGACGGCCTCCTTCCGCGCGCTGTCGTACCAGAGCGCGCCGCCCGCCGGGACGGCGAGGAGGACGATGCCCAGCGCGAGCGCGACGGCCCGCTGCCCCGGCCACACCAGCCGGGTGCGCAGGCCGGCGAAGGCGCCGTGGACGGCGGCGAGCAGCAGGAGGACCGCGTAGCCGGCCAGTGCCGAGCCGGGCACGCCGTCGGCGTCCGCGGGCAGCGCGACGAACAGCAGGGCGGCGGTCGCCGCCAGGCAGACGGCGAGCGGGAGCCACCGCCGGACGAGCAGATAGCCGAGGCCCAGACCGGTCAGGTTGAGCAGGGCCACGGCGGCGGCGCGCAGCGCGTCCGGCGGCGCGGGCGGCGGACCCGACGGCATCGGCGGAACGTACGGGCCCGGCACCGGGAAGCCCTGTCCGGGCGGCGGCCCGCCGAAAGGCCCGTGCGGAGGTTCCTGCTGCGGTGGTCCCGGATACGGACCGTACGCGTCCCCGGACATGGCGGCTCCCCCAATTGCTGCCGAATCCTACGGAATTGACAGCGTACGGCCAATCGCGCGACGCCGACAGGGTCCAGAGCACCCGTCAGGCGGCCGGACGGCCGTCCGGCCGCCATCCGCGTGAAAGCCCGGCCGCCTCGGGTGGTTGCCGTCGCGCCGTGCGCGTGGCACGCCGGGCGGCCGGGTGCGGCCCGCCTACATTCCGGCTGACGGACCGCCGGCCGGACCGTCGAGGAGTGGACCGTGCGCAACGACACCGACGAGACCCACTCGTTCCACATCCACACCAACGACTTCCAGCTGATGAGCGTCGACGGGAAGCCGCACGACCCCGACCACGCCTGGTACGACACCATCGACGTGCCGGTGCGCGGCACGGCGGTGCTCCGCGTGCACTACGCGGACTTCACCGGCAGGACCGTGCTGCACTGCCACATCCTCAACCACGAGGACATGGGCATGATGGCGGTCCTGGACATCGTCGCGCCCCGCGCGGACGCGCCCGGCAAGTGATCACCGCGCCGGGCCGCGCCCCCGGGACCGGTCGGGCGGGATCTCCTGCTCGGCCCAGATGATCTTGCCGTCGCCGGTGTAACGGGCGCCCCAGCGGTGGGCGAGCTGGGCCACCAGGAAGAGGCCCCGGCCGCCCTCGTCCATGCTGCGGGCGTGCCGCAGCCGCGGGGCGGTGCTGCTGGCGTCGGCGACCTCGCAGGTCAGCCAGGCGTCCCGGAGCAGCTTCAGCCGGATCGGCGGCTCGGCGTAGCGGATGGCGTTGGTGACCAGTTCGCTGACGATGAGTTCGGTGGTCATCGCCAGCTCGTCGAGCCCCCACGCCACCACCTGGCGGGAGGCCAGGGCCCGGAGGTCGGCGACGGCGGCCGGGTCCACGGGCACGTCCCACCAGGCGACGTGGTCGGCGCCCAGCGCGTGGGTGCGGGTCAGAAGCAGGGCGATGTCGTCGGGCTGGGGCACCGGCACCAGTTGTTCCACGGTGGCCGTGCAGAGCGTGGCGAGGTCGGCGGCCGGATCGGCGAGCGCGCCGCGCAGCCGGGCCATGCCGCGTTCGACGTCCTGGTCCGCGCCTTCGATGAGGCCGTCGGTGTAGAGGCCGAGGAGGCTGTTCTCGGCGAGTTCGATCTCGGTGGCCTCGAACGCCATGCCGCCGAGCCCGAGCGGCGGTCCCGCGGGCAGCTCGGCGAACCAGGCCCGCCCGTCGGGTGCCACGACGACCGGCGGCGGGTGCCCGGCCCGGGCCATGGAGCAGCGCCGGGTGACCGGATCGTAGATCGCGTACAGGCAGGTCGCCCCGACGAACGTGGCCGTGCTGCCCTGCGAGCCGGTGCCCCCGCTCTCCTCCTCCCCGAGCCGCAGCACCAGGTCGTCCAGGTGGGCGAGGAGTTCGTCGGGAGGCAGCTCCATGTCGGCGAGGGTCTGCACGGCGGTGCGCAGCCGGCCCATGCTCGCGGCGGCGGCGAGGCCGTGGCCGACGACGTCGCCGACGACCAGGCCGACCCGGGCGCCGGACAGCGGGATCACGTCGAACCAGTCGCCGCCGACGCCGTCCGTCGCGTCCGCCGGCAGGTACGAGGACGCCACCTCCAGGGCCGTACCGCCGGTCAGGGCCTGCGGCAGCAGGCTGCGCTGCAAGGTCACGGCCGCCGTGTGCTCCCGCGTGTAGCGGCGGGCGTTGTCGACGCACACGGCGGCGCGCGCGACCAGTTCCTCGGCGAGCAGGACGTCGTCGGGCTGGAAGGAGACCGGGTTCACCGAGCGGGCGAAGGTGGTGAGGCCCAGGGCGGTCTTGCGGGCCCGCATCGGCACCGAGATGAGCGAGTGCAGTCCGAACTGCCGCATCCGCGCGGTCCGCTCGGGCTGCTCGGCGAGCCACAGCGGGTCCTCAGGATCCAGTTCGGGGATGAGGACCGGGTCGCCGGTGATGAGCAGGTCCATGCCGTGCGCCGGGGGCAGGAAGTCCACCGGGTCGCCGATCTCCGCCACCGCCTCGGGGCTGCCGTCGCGGACGGTCCGCAGGGCGGCCCGGCGCATCACCGGGCCCTCGGGCACGGGGCCCGCGTCGCTCAGCCACGCGCCGTGGCCCTCGGTGCTCAGGACCGGCTCCAGCAGGTCGACGATGACGAAGTCGGCGAAGCGCGGGACGGCGAAGTCGGCGAGTTCCTGGGCGGTGCGCAGGACGTCCAGGGTGGTCCCGATCCTGGTCGCGGCCTCGTTGACCATCGACAGCCGCTGGCGGGCGTTCCACCGTTCGGTGACGTCGGAGACCATGTAGCAGACGCCGGTCACCGAGTCGTCGGCGTCCACGAGCGGGAAGAACGACGTCGAGTAGGCGTGCTGGCGGTGCGGATCGGCCCAGCTCCAGCCGAGGTACTCGTAGTCGGTGATGGGCTCCCGGGTGGTGAGCACCTTGCGCATCAGGCCTTCGATGGTGGTCGCCTGCAGGCCGGGCAGCAGTTCGCTCAGCCGGCGGCCCAGGCGCTGTTCCCGGGGCACCCCGCCGAACCGCTCCAGGGTGTCGTTGAGCCACACGTACCGCAGCTCCGGGCCCATGACGGCCATGCCGATCGGCGAGCGGGTCAGGAAGCCGTCGAGGACGGACTGCTCCATCGTCCACTGCGGCCGGCGCTCACGGGCCGACAGCAGGAAGCACTCCCGTTCGTCGATGTGGAAGGCGGCGGAGACCCGCAGGTCCACTTCGAGGGTGTGGCCGTCGCGGTGGCGTACCGGGATGAGTCCGCTCCATCCCATGCCGGAGCGGCAGCGCTCGGCGACGCCCGCGATCCGCGCCGGGTCCGCGCGCGACGCCAGCAGCCGGACCGCGGAACGGCCGACGACCTCGGCGGCCGGACGTCCGAGCAGGGCCTCGGCACCGCGCGTCCAGCCCAGCACGACGCCCTCGGCCGACAGCACCGCCGCGGCGTCGCTGGAGGCGTCGAGGAGGTCGCGCGGGCCCCGGGCGGGCGGCGCGTCGAATTCTTCTCGCGGAAAATCCATTGGCTACATCCTCTACGTACCCCAATGTTCCTGCTTGTCCACCCGATGCGCACGGGTCTCCGGAGCGCCTCCGGCGGGGCCGCGCGGGGGCCCGCCGCGCATCGGGGTACCCGGCCCGGGTCGGCACGGGCGGGCTGTCCGGGGCAGCATGGAAGTGCCGCGACGGCGATGTCGGCCCGCAGGCCGATGGAGGTGGTGGAGCCATGGCTGTGGGATTCCTGCGCTCCGGTGGCCCGGACGGTTCCGGTGGTGACGAGTACGGGCCCGGCGGAGCGCGTCCGACCGGCCTGCTGGACGTGCTGAGCGTGGCCGCGGTGGCCCTGGACTCGCAGGGCCGGATCGTGTTCTGGACCCCGCAGGCCGAGGAGCTCTTCGGGTACACGGCCGAGGACGCCCTGGGGCAGAACGCGGCACGCCTGCTCGCCAGCCCGGAGCACCTGAAGGCCGCGGTGAACATGTTCATGGAGGTGCTGGAGACCGGCCACAGCTGGGCCGGCGCCTTCCCGGTGCGGCGCAAGGACGGCGGCACCCGGTTGATGGAGTTCCGCACCATGCGGCTGCTGGACGATCTCGGCGACGTGTACGCGCTGGGCATCGTGGCCGACCACTCCATGCTCCAGCGGGTGGAGACGGACCTGGCGCTGTGCGAACGGCTGATCAACCAGTCCCCGATCGGTTTGGCCCTCCTCGACCCGGAGCTGCGCTATCTGCTGGTGAACCCGGCGCTGGAGCGGATCGACGGCGTCCCCGCCAGGGAGCACATCGGACGCCCGCTGCGGGAGACCCTGGCGCTGCCCGACATCGACAGCGTCGAATCGGCGCTGCGGCAGGTCCTCACCACCGGGACCCCGCTCCTGGACCAGTACCACGTGGGCCGTCCGCCGACCGATCCCGACCACGAGCACGCCTGGTCGTTGTCGTTCTACCGGCTGGAGGATCCCGGCGGCCGCGTCCTGGGCGCGGCGACCTCGGTGGTCGACGTCACCGAGCGGCACCGGGCGGCGGCCGAGGCCGACCGGGCCCGGCGGCGGCTCGCGCTGATCGCGGACGCCTCGGCCCGGGTGGGCACCTCGCTGGAGGTGGAGCGCACGGCGCACGAGCTGGCGGAGATCGCCACCCCGGTCCTCGCGGACGTGGTCGCCGTCGACGTGCTGGACTCGGCGCTGGCCCTGCGGCGCTCCCGCCGTCCGGAGAACGGCCCGGAGCTGTTCCGGGCGCTGGCGCTGAAGGCGGACCATCCCACGGTCGCGCTGCGGGCCGCCGACCCGCCGGGCGATCTCGCGGCGTACGAGGGCGACCGGCTGGTCACGCTGTGCGTGCACACCGGGCGGCCGGTCCTGGTGCCGCACGTCGGCGCGCGCGACCTGCCGCGCATCGCGCGCAACGCCCAGGCCGGCGAGCTGCTGGCGCAGGCCGGTGTGCACTCGTACCTCGCGGTGCCGCTGATCGCCCACGGCGAGGTGCTCGGCGCCCTCGACCTCAAGCGCACCCGCAATCCGGTGCCCTTCGACGAGGACGACGTCGTGCTGGCCACCGAGCTGGCCGGGCGGGCGGCCGTGGCCATCGACAACGCCCGCTGGTTCCAGAGCGTCCGCAACACCGCCCTGACCCTGCAGCGCAGCCTGCTCCCGGACCATCCGCCGCACCACACCGGTCTCGAACTGGCCTCCCGCTACCAGCCCGCCCAGGCGACCAGCGAGGTCGGCGGCGACTGGTACGACGTGATCCCGCTGTCGCAGGACCGCACCGCGCTGGTCGTCGGCGACGTCATGGGCAACGGCATCGACGCGGCGGCCACCATGGGCCGGCTGCGGACCGCCACCTGCGCCTACGCGGACCTGGAGCTGCCGCCCGCCGCGGTGCTCCAGCACCTGGACAAGATCACCTGCGATCTGGAGCACTACATCGTCACCTGCCTGTACGCGGTGTACGACCCGCGGCAGCGGACCTGCGAGATCGCCAACGCGGGTCACATGCCGCCCGCGTTCGTGCACTCGGGCCGGGCGCCGGACCTGCTGAAGCTGCCGCCGGCCGCGCCGCTCGGCGTGGGCGGCGTCCCCTTCGAGACCAGCACCGTCGACCTCTCGGCGGGCGACCTGCTGGTCCTGTACACCGACGGCCTCGTGGAGACCCGCCGCCACTCGATCGACGACCGCCTCGGTGTCCTGCTGGGCTTCCTGGACGAGCCGCAGCGGCCGCTGGAGGAGACCTGCGACCTGCTGCTGCACGGACTGCGCCATCCGGACGACCACGACGACGTGGCGCTGCTCGTCGCGCGGACGCTCTGAGGCTCCCCGGACGCTCCCGGTCTACGGCGTCCGGCAGCAGTCGGTGCGGCAGAAGCAGGACGCGCCGATCGGCACGTCCGCGTGGGCGGCGGCGATCTTCAGCTGCTGGGCCACGATCCGTGCCTCGCCGTCCTTGCCGAGCCGCCGCAGGCACTCGTGGAATCCGTGCAGGGCCCACACGTTGCCCGGGTGCTGGAGCGGCCGGGGCAGGGTGTCGTCGAGGCCCAGGTCGGCGCGGTAGACCGCCTCGGCCTCCTCGACCCGGCCGCGTTCGAGGAGCAGGGCGCCGAGGGCGTGCCGGGTGGGCTGCATCCAGCCCCAGGGCTCGTCGTAGGGCAGGTTGTCGTCCAGGTCCGCCGACCGGCGCAGGGCGGCGAACGCGGTGTCGAAGTCACCTTTGCGGTAGGCGAGTTCGCCGTCGAGCATGGCGGCGGCGACGGCCAGGATGTCGGCGCAGGTGTTGTTGAACAGCATGCGGGTTTCGGGGACGGCGGCGGCCGCCTCGCGGAAGCGGTCGCGGTCCGCCTCGGCCTCGGCGGTCCGGCCGGTGGCGGAGTGCGCGACGCCGCGCGCGTAGTGCAGCATCGCGGTGGACACGCAGTACAGCCGGGGGTCGGCGGGCAGCGGCAGGCGCAGGATGTCGTCCCAGCGGCCGAACCGGATCAGGACGTGCACCCGCATCGCCAGGAAGCCCTCCAGCCAGTCGGCCATCGGCGGGCTCGTCACCCGCAGCAGTTCCTCCGGCACGGCGGCTTCGAGCCGTCCGGCCGTGTCCAGGGCGTCCTGGAGGCGGCCGAGGAACATCGCGCCGTAGATCCGGAAGTGCAGGTTGTGGCAGCGGTAGAGGGTGTAGAAGTTCATCGCCCCGGCGCGCGCGTGGTACTTCTCGTCGGCGGCGACGGCCGTGGCGTTGTCGGAGAGCACCCGCCGGTAGTCGCCGCACAGCACCTCCAGGTGCGAGGGCATGTGCTGGAGGTGCCCGGCGTCCGGGACGAGGCCGCGCAGCAGGCCGGCGACGGGCAGGGCGGTCTCGGGCGCGGGTGACATCTCCATCAGGTGGATGTAGAGGTGCAGCAGCCCGGGGTGGCGGGTGCCCGCGTCGGTGCCGAGGGCCCGTTCGAGCACGGCCTTGGCCTCCGGCGTCCGGGCGCCCTCGGCCGGCCGGCCGCTGCGGACGTCCCAGAGCTGCCAGGGGGTGAGGTTCATCAGGGCGTCGGCGTACAGGGCCGCGACGTCGTGGTCGTCGGGGGCCAGCGCGTACACCTCGCGCATGCTGTCGGCGTAGGCCGCGTTCCACACCGGGCAGGCCGCCGCGTCCGGGGCCGACGCCTGCGGGTAGCGGGCCCGCAGCGCCTCGACGAGGGCGCGTTCGACCGGGGTGGCCTGGCCGGCCTTGGCATGGGCGCGCTCCACGGCGGCGTGCGTGCGCCGCACCGTGTGCGCCAGGTCCTCCTGGTCGAAGGAGTCCCAGGGCTTGTTGTAGTTGGGGCCGAGCGCGTAGGCCACGCCCCAGTCGGCCATCGCGCAGTCCGGGTCCGCCGCACCGGCGGCCTCGAAGCAGCGGACGGCTTCCTCGTGGTGGAAGGCGTAGGTCCAGATCAGTCCCCGGTCGAACCACGTCTGCGCCTCGGGGGACGACGTCGTCACAGGCCGGCTGTGACTGCCCAGGTCGTAGTAGTCCACGCCGACGAACCTAGCGGCGGCGGGCGCACGGCAGCGCCCCGTTCATCCGAACTCGTGAGGATGGCGCGGCGGTTGACGGGCCGCCGCGCCGGTCGTGCCGTCGGCCTCAGGGAGCGGTCGCGCGGCCGGTCGCCGGGGAGATGCGTCCGGAGCACAGGCCCTTGGCCGCCAGGGTCTGCGCGATGCGCGGGATCGCGCCGAGCGTGTTGGCGGGCCATTCGTGCATGAGGACGACCTGGCCGCCGGTGAGTCGGGAGACGGCCTGCACGATCGCGTCGGTGCTCGCGCCGTTCCAGTCCTGCGAGTCGACGTCCCAGATGACCTCGGTCAGTGCGTACTTGGCCTCGACCGCGCGCACGGTCGCGCCGGTCTCGCCGTACGGGGGCCGGAAGAGCACCGGAGTGCCGCCGCCGGCCGCGGCGACGGCCGCCTGGGTGCGGGAGATCTCCGAGTCGACCTGCGCCTGGCTCTGCTGGGTCAGGTGCGGGTGGGTGTAGCTGTGGTTGCCGACCCACATGCCAGCGTTCACCTCGGCCCGGACCTGGGCCGGGTAGGCGGCCGCGTACTGGCCCTCGTTGAACAGGGTGGCGCGCAGCCCGTTCGCCCTGAGGGCGCCGAGCAGGGCCGGGGTGTGGGCGTCGGACGGGCCGTCGTCGAAGGTGAGCCCGACGTACCCGGCGCAGCCGGCGGAGTGTGCGGGGGCGGCGCCGGCGAGCGTGCCCGCGACGGCCAGCGCGAGGGCGGCCGCGGCCGCCGCGGAGGTACGTGACAGGCGCTCCGGCACGGTGCTCATCAGGCCACCGTGATGCTGGAGCTGCCGCTGCTCTGGTAGCCCTCGGTCGCGAGGATCTGGTAGTAGGCGAAGGCGCCGAGGGGCATGCCGGCCCTGGCCCAGGCGTCGAAGTGGTTGCCGGTGGTGACGGTGCCGCCGGTGCGCTTGGACTGGCGCACGCTCCAGTACTGGTTGAAGGTCTTGGTGCCCTCGACGGACGGGGCGTTGTAGCGGGTGGTCTGGTAGATGTCGTAGGTGCCGCCGTCGCTGGTGACGCTGCCCTTGTAGGTGCCGGTGGGCCGGTAGGTGCCCCAGTTGTCGACGATGTAGTACTCGACGAGCGGGTTGGACGTCCAGCCGTAGAGGGACAGGTAGCCGTTGCCGGACGGGCTGAAGCTGCCCGAGTAGGTCACGTTGCGGCGGGCGCCGGTGCTCCAGCCCTTGCCGCAGACGAAGTTGCCGGTGTTGCGCCAGCTGGTGGCGTAGCCGCCGCCGGAGCCGAGGGTCATGGAGACGGTGCCCTGCGCGTCGGTCCAGAACGAGTAGTAGTACCCGTTGCTGGTGCCGGTCTGGTTCGTGGTGACGACCGTGGCCGCGCGGGCGGTGCCGGGCAGGGCGAGTCCTGCGGCGGCGCCCAGCAGCAGGGCGCCTGCGCTCCGGCGGCTCAGTGCGTGGTCGAGCGGGTTCATCGCGGTGCCTCCTTGTGTGGCCGTTGCGGGTGCGACTCGATGCGAGTTTTGGCCTGCACATGTCAGCTGTCAACAGTTTCGGTAATTGTTTCGAAACCTTCGCCGATCGGGCGCGACCGTTTTCGCACATCACATGCTGTACCGATATTCCGAGGGTCATCCGAGTCGACAATCGGCCATTCGAAGATCAGATCATGGGCATCAGAATTCCCGAATGTTTCGGAGCTGTGGCCGAACACGGTCGTGGGAGCGCCGGAACATGCCGCCGACCGGAGCAATCACCGGCGCGCCGGGCGGCCTGCCGCCAGGCTGGGCGTCTTGTCGAGATTCGCATGCCAGGAGTCCCAGGGTGAGGCACGACGGTCGCCACTCAGCACTGCCCGCGCCCCCCGCGTGGATGCGCTGGCTCCCGCTCCTGTACGTCATCGGCGTGCTGCTGCTCGAACCGATCACCCCCGTGCAGTGGCCGGTCAGCTTCGTACTGATCGCCCTCCCCCTGGTGACCGCCTTCGCGCACCCGCCCGCCGTCGTCGCCGGCGCCACCGTCTTCGGTATCGGCCTCGAACTTTTACTGGCCGGAACCCCGTGCTGCGCCGGACGCGCCGTCGGCTACGTCTGGGAACGGCACTACGTCGCCGCCTACGTGTGCACGGTCCTGGTCGGCGCCCTGGGCACGATCCTCGCCGCGCACCGGATCCGGCGGGAACGCACCCTGGCCGACGTCCGGTTCGTGGCCGAGATCGCCCAGCGCGTCCTGCTGCGACCCGTCCCGCACCGGATCGGGAACCTGCTGCTCGAAAGCTTCTACCTGTCGGCCGCCGCGGAGGCACGGATCGGCGGCGACCTCTACGAGGCGGTGCCGACCGCGTACGGGGTGCGGCTGGTCATCGGCGACGTGCGGGGCAAGGGCCTGCTGGCGGTGGAGACCGCGGCGGCCATGCTGGGCGCGTTCCGGGAGGCCGCGCACGACGAACCCGACCTCAACGCCCTGGTGGAGCGGGTGGACATCAGCATGAGCCGCCGGGCCCACCAGCTGGGCGGCAGCGAGACGGGCGAGCGGTTCGTCACCGCCGTCTTCGCCGAGGTCCGCGACGACGAAGGGGTGGTCCGGGTCGTCAACTGCGGCCACCCGCCGCCGCTGCTCATCCGCCCCGGCGAGGTGAGCGAACTGGACCGCGGGCGCTCGGGGCCGCCGCTGAACCTCGGCATGCTCGTCGGCGACCCCTACCACGTCGACACCTACCGCTTCGGTCCCGGCGACCAGCTGCTGCTCTACACGGACGGCGTCACCGAGACCCGCGACCCGCACGGCTCCTTCTACCCGCTGCTGCAACGGCTGCGTTCGTGGGGTCCGATGCCGCCGCCGGAGCTGCTGGACCGGCTCCACCAGGATCTGCAGACCTACAGCGGCGACCAGTTGCAGGACGACACGGCCGCGCTGACCGCTTTCCTGCTGCCCTCGGCGGCTGCCGGACCGGCGGACGCCGGGCCGGACGAGCAGGACGCCGAGGGGTACGCGGACCCGTCGCCGTGAGCCGGGACGCGCGGACGCGCCGCCGAGGCCCGGTCAGAGGAAGCTGACGCCCTGGGCCAGGGTGAGGGCGCCGGAGTAGTTGACCGTGTTGGTGGCCGCGCGCATGTACGCCTTCCACGCGTCGGAACCGGACTCGCGGCCGCCGCCGGTGTCCTTCTCGCCGCCGAAGGCACCGCCGATCTCCGCCCCGGAGGTGCCAATGTTGACGTTGGCGATGCCGCAGTCGGAGCCGGCCGCGGACAGGAAGATCTCGGCCTCCCGCTGGTCCCGGGTGAAGATGCTGGACGACAGGCCCTGCGGGACGTCGTTGTGCAGCGCGATCGCCTCGTCGAGGGTGTCGTAGGCCAGCACGTACAGGATCGGCGCGAAGGTCTCCTCGCGGACCACGTCGGTCTGTCCGTCGACGCGCACCAGGACGGGCTCCGTGTACGCGGCCGCCGGCGCCGCCTCCGCCAGCCGCCGGTTCCCGCCGGCCAGGACCTTGCCGCCCTGGGCCCGGACCCGGTCCAGGGCGTCGTGCATGGCGTCCAGGGCGGCGGTGGAGATGAGCGGGCCGACCAGGGTCGTCTCGTCGAAGGGGCTGCCGACGGGCAGCCGGCCGTAGACGGCGGTCAGCCGCTCGACGAGGGCGTCGGCGACGTCCCGGTGCACGATCAGGCGGCGCAGGGTGGTGCAGCGCTGGCCCGCGGTGCCGGCCGCGGCGAAGACGATGCTCGGCACCGCCAGGTCGAGGTCGGCGGAGGGCGCGACGATCGCCGCGTTGTTGCCGCCGAGCTCCAGCAGGCTGCGGCCGAACCGGGCGGCGACGCGCGGGCCGACCGCGCGGCCCATCCGGGTGGAGCCGGTGGCGCTCACGAGCGCCACCCGCGGGTCGTCGACGAGCAGTTCACCGACCGCGCGGCCGCCGAGCAGCAGCCGGTGCACGTCACCGGGCGCGCCGGTCTCCTCGGCGGCACGGGCGAGCAGGTGGTGGCAGGCCAGCGCGGTCAGCGGGGTGAGTTCCGAGGGCTTCCAGACCACGGTGTCGCCGCAGACCAGCGCGACGGCGGTGTTCCAGGACCAGACGGCGACGGGGAAGTTGAAGGCCGAGACGACGCCGACCACGCCGAGCGGGTGCCAGGTCTCGGCCAGCCGGTGGCCGGGGCGTTCGGAGGCGATCGTACGGCCGTACAGCTGCCGGGACAGGCCCACCGCGAAGTCGCAGATGTCGATCATCTCCTGGACCTCGCCGAGCGCCTCGGAGCGGATCTTGCCCGCCTCGACGGTGACGAGATCGGCCAGGTCGCCCTTGTGCTCCCGCAGCAGCTCCCCGAGCCTGCGCACGACGTCGCCGCGGCGCGGGGCGGGTGTGCTGCGCCAGGTCAGGAAGGCGGCGCGGGCGGCCGCGAGGGCCTCCTCGACGTCGTCGCCGGTCGCCGCTCCCAGTCCGAAGAGGTGCTCGCCGGTGACGGGCGTGCGGGCCGGGAGGTCCCCGCCCTCCGGGACCCGCACGCCGATGGTCCGCAGCCGGGTCCGGGCGAGGGCGCGCAGGTCGTCCGTGGTGGGCAGCGCGGTGCTGGTCATCGTGGGACCTCCAGGGGTGAGGGGTCAGCCGAGGGTGCCGGTGAGGCCCAGGGTGCGGGCGACGCGGGCGAGGGAGGCGTTCTGCTGCTGCTCGTAGAGGGCGAAGGGGTCCAGGACCTCGCGGCCCATGGCGCCGGAGAGCCAGTCGGCGTCGTAGGCGGTGCCCTGCCGGTCGTCGTCGCGCATCCCGGCGCCGGTGAGGTTGGACTGGAAGATGCCGGCGGCGGAGCGGGGCAGGAAGTCCTCGTAGACGACGGGCTCGGCCCGCACCCAGCCCTGCCGGACCAGTTCACCGATCCCGGCGGGCGGGCCGCCGCCGTGCCGCGGCCGTCGGTCGGCGGGCCGGTAGGTGAAGAAGGCCAGGCCGCGCGCCGCGAGTTCCTCCTCGCTGCCGGGCATGTGCCGCTCCCACACGGCGCGGGCGAGGCCGTCCCGCGCCGCCGTGGGGTTGCGGGACGCCTCCTCGTCGACGCGGCCGAGGAGTTCGTCGTAGTGGGCCCGTCCGGCGCGGGTGAGGGCGATGCCGCGGGCCTCGACCTCGCCGAAGCGCACCCGCAGGGAGCCGCGGACGACGTCGCCGTCCTCGGTGCGCATCGGACGGGATTCGGCCAGGGCGCGGAAGGAGGTCTGGCGCAGCAGGACGTCGGGGCCGTGCCAGGCCGGCGGCCCCTGGACGGTGTCGATCATCTCGACGCCCCGGTCCGTCATGCGGCGGTACAGCTCGTCGATGTCCAGGACGCGCGGGGTGAGGTGGTTGATGTGCGTGCCGCGCACCCCGCCGATGTCGGCGGCGACGGCCGAGATCCGCTCCAGGGTCCGGTACCAGGCCCGGTCCACCGGTTCCTTCGACAGCTCGAAGACCCCCACGGCCAGGGCGAGGAAGCGCTCGGCGTCGTCGGGCGGCAGTCCGCGGTCGGCCGCGGCGCGGTCGGCCAGGGCCAGCAGCTCCGGCGGGAACAGCTCGCGGCCGGCCAGGAAGGCCGCGAGGCGCGGGCGCAGTCCGGCATCGAAGAAGCGCGGGTCGGCGACGGTGAGCATGGAGGTGAACACCCGGAACGGGTTGCGGGCGAGTTCGGCGCCGTCGACCGGCCGGAAGGCGGTGGAGACCACGGGTACGGCGCTGGCGGCGGCCTCCCTGAGGTCGTAGAAGCCGACCGGGTGCATGCCGAGGGCGCCGAAGACCCGGGCGACCTGGGCCAGTTCACGCGGGGTGCCGACGCGGATCGCGCCGTGCCGCTCGGCGGTCACCCGGCCGATGGATCCGAGGCGTTCGGCGTCGGCTCCGCGGGTGCGCAGCACGTCCTCGTTGACCTCGCGCGAGACGTCCACCAGCGTCGTGTAGGCGGGCACCTCCCGGCCGTACATCTCCGACAGCCGCACCGCGAACGCGGCCCGCAGCCGCCACTGGCTGATCATCGGCATGGTTCGGCCCTCCGGACGGCCCGCGGGACGGGACGGCGATCATGTCTTCGATGGTCGCCGAACCTCCCTCCGCCGTACAGACGGCGGGGCCGTGCGCGGGCCCGCCGGCGGCGGAACGGAAACCCACTGGACCGACCGCCACCCGCGCTCCCTACCATATGACGGCAAGACAACTATGCGACCGGTGCGTTGGACGCGGGCCGGTCGGGGTCGCCGATGCCAGGGTCCGCTCCCCGGGCTGCGGTGATCTTCCTACCCAGGAGGACCTTCCGCATGTTCCGACGTATTGGCACTGCCGTCGTCCGACATCCCGTCTGGACGATCGTGGCATGGCTGATCGCGGCGGTGGCGATCGTCGCCACCGCCCCGAGCCTGCCCTCGAACAGCGACGAGAGCAGCTTCCTGCCCAAGAGTTACGAGTCGATCCAGGCGGCCGATCTCCAGCAGAAGGCGTTCCCCAGCGCCTTCACGCCGTCCGCGATCGCGCTCTACCAGCGCACCGACGGCGGCAAGCTGAGCGCCGCCGATCTGAAGGACGTCGCCCGGATCACCACCGAGCTGGGCGGCAAGCACATCGACCAGGTGCAGAAGGTCGTCCCCGGACCGCCGTCAAAGGACGGCAAGTACTCCATGACCCTGGTCCAGATGGACAGCAAGCAGGCCGGCCAGCCGGCCCAGGCCGACGCCGCCAAGGTGCTGCGCGACGACGTCAAGCAACTCGCCAAGGGCACGGACCTGGAGGTCAAGCTCGGCGGATCCGCCGCGCAGGCCCTGGACCAGCAGGACTCCTCCAAGCGCGGTGAGGCGCTGATCGGCATCGGCACCTTCGTGATCATCCTGGTCACGCTGCTGATCATCTTCCGGGCGCCGATCCTGGCCTTCCTGCCGCTCGTGCTGATCGGCGTGGTGTCGGCGATCGCCAACGGTCTGATCGCGTACGCCACCAAGCTGTTCGGCCTGCAGGCCAACAGCTCCGTCTCGTCGATCCTCATCGTCGTGCTCTTCGGCGTGGGCACCGACTACTTCCTGTTCCTGATGTTCCGGTACCGCGAGCGCCTGCGCGCGGGTGACGAACCCAAGCAGGCCATGATCAACGCGGTCGACCGGGTCGGCGAGGCCATCGCCTCGGCGGCCGGCGCGGTCATCATCGCCTTCCTCGCGCTGGTGCTGTCCACGCTGGGCTTCCTCAAGCAGATGGGCCCGGCCCTGGCCATCTCGGTCACGGTCACCCTGATCGCGGGCCTGACCCTGATCCCGGCCGTCGTCTCGCTCATCGGCCCGAAGGTGTTCTGGCCCTCGAAGTCCTGGCAGCAGGAGCCCTCCAACGCCCGGTTCGCGGCCCTGGGCCGAAGCGTGCAGCGCCGCCCGGCGCTGACCGCGGCGGTCTCCGGTCTGATCCTGCTCGTGCTCTCGCTCGGCACGCTCGGCTACAAGGCCACGTTCGACCTGGCCTCGGGCTCGATGCCGAAGACCAAGGAGTCGATGGTCGTCCAGGACCGGATGCAGACCGCCTACTCGGCGGGCGCCGCCGCGCCCACCGACGTCTACCTCTCCAGCGGCGACGGCAAGCCGCTGGACCGGTCCGCGTTCGACGCGTACGCCGCGAAGCTCGGGGCCGTGGACGGTGTCGCGAGCGCCCGGATGTCCCAGGTGAACAAGGCCGGTACGACCGCGGACTTCACCGTCACGCTCAAGTACGAGGCGTCCACGGACAAGGCGATCGACGCCGTGGGCCGGGTACGGGACGTCGCGCACGCGAACGCCCCCGACGGCACCGAGGCCGTGGTCGGCGGCATGTCCTCGATCTACAAGGACATCGACTCCGCGGTCAACCACGACTACCGCACGGTCTTCCCCGTCGCCGCCCTGCTGATCATGGTGATCCTGGGGCTGCTGCTGCGCAGTGTGGTCGCGCCCTGGTACCTGATCGCCTCGGTGGGACTGGGCTTCGGCGCCACGCTCGGTGCCACGGTCTGGATCTTCCAGGACGCGCAGAACAAGCCCGGTCTGATGTTCATGCTCCCGGTGATCATGTATCTCTTCGTGGTCGCCATCGGCACGGACTACAACATCCTCATGATCGCCCGGCTCCGTGAGGAGGCCCGCGAGGGCCGCGAGCCGCGCGAGGCGGCCGGGATGGCGCTGCGGCACGCCGGTCCGACGGTGGCCGCGGCGGGCTTCATCCTCGCGGCGACCTTCGCCACGATGATGCTGGCGGGCAACGCGCTGCTCACGGAGATGGGCTTCGCGGTCTCCTTCGGCATCGCGGTCGCCGCGTTCGTGATGGCGATGTTCTTCACCCCGAGCCTGACCGCGCTCATCGGCCACGCCGCCTGGTGGCCGGGCCACGCCGACCGGGCGCAGCCGGCCACGGACTCCGGTCCGGCCGCCGCCGCGGACGACGACGACGAGTACCAGGCCGCCGGACACCGCGGCTAGTACCGCGGTAACAGCGGGCAGGGGGTCCGCCGGGCCGTGAGGTCCGGCGGACCCCCTGCGTGTCTCCGGGCGCCGCCCGTGGCCGTGACCGCCGCGTCCGGGGCGGACGCCGGAGGCGGGTGCTACGCCGCCAGGGCGTGACCGGGATGCAGGACCACCTTGGTGTAGCCCTCGATCCGCTTGTCGAACTTCTGGTAGGCCTCCGGTGCGTCCTCCAGCGGCAGTTCGTGGGAGACCACGAAGCTGGGCTTGGCCCGCCCCGCGATGATCAGGTCGCGCAGCTGGCGGTTGTACTGCTTGACGTTGCACTGGCCGGTGCCCATCCGCTGCCCCTTCTCGAACATCCGGCCGATGGAGACCAGCAGCTGGCCGTGCTTGGCGTGCTCGTCGGGTCCGCCCGGGTCGGACGGGACGTACAGGCCGGGGATGCCGAGCATGCCGGTCGGACGTACCGTCTCGACCAGGGTGTTCAGGACGACCGCGGGCTCCTCGTGGCTGGCGTCGGGCGACTGGGCCTGGTAGCCGACGGCGTCGACGCCCTTGTCGGTGCCCTCACCGCCGGTCTGGGCCTTGATCTGCTCGGCCGGGTCGCCCTTGGAGAAGTCGATCGGTATCGCGCCGATCTGCTCGGCCTTGGCCAGCCGCTCGGGGACCCGGTCCACCGAGAACACCTTGGCGGCGCCGCGCAGCAGCGCGGAGTACGCGGCCATCAGCCCGACCGGTCCTGCCCCGAAGACGGCGACGCTCTCGCCCGGGGTCACCTGGGCCAGCTCACAGCCGTGATAGCCGGTCGGGAAGATGTCGGCGAGCAGCACGAAGTCGGTCTCGAACTCCTCGCCCGGCGGCAGCTTCAGGCAGTTGAAGTCGGCGAACGGCACCCGCAGCAGCTCCGCCTGCCCGCCCTCGTAGGGGCCCATGGCCACATAGCCGTAGGCTCCGCCGGCGAAGCCCGGATTGACCGTGAGGCAGAAGCCGGTCTTGCCGGCCAGGCAGTTCTTGCAGAATCCGCAGGCCACGTTGAACGGCATGACCACACGGTCGCCCTTGGACAACGAGGTCACACCGCTGCCGATCTCCTCGACGATGCCGAGGTTCTCGTGCCCGAAGACGATGCCCGACTCCGCTGCCGTCCGACCCTCGTACATGTGCAGGTCGG
This sequence comes from Streptomyces sp. NPDC091282, assembly GCF_044757385.1. Taxonomy (NCBI): domain Bacteria; kingdom Bacillati; phylum Actinomycetota; class Actinomycetes; order Kitasatosporales; family Streptomycetaceae; genus Streptomyces; species Streptomyces sp. NPDC091282. The sequence continues at coordinate 355,324 of NZ_JBIVUX010000009.1, read as the reverse complement.
AGCCGCAGATGGCGGTCGACGTGACCCGTACCAGCACGTCGTTCGGGTGCTCGATGCGTGGATCGTCGACGTCCCTGACAGCGACGCTGAAGGGCTTCTCGTACACAACGGCTTTCACCTGGTTCACCTCCGCGTCGAACGCCGGGACACGACGACGGACCGCACAGACCGAGGCTCTGGCCAGGAGAAACATGTCGGAGCCGAGCCCCCGGTCCATGCCGCAGCCCTAGGCGCTCGTGTTTCACCATCGGATACTTCCAGAAAACGCCGGTCCCGCAGGCGCTGCAACCGGCGGCCGGCCGGTGTCTAGGGTGTGGGCCATGGATGCCAGTACAACGCCCTCCGCTCCGGCCGCCGTTGACCCCGCGGAGCTGTTCGCCGACCCGTACGCCGTGTACGCGCGGCTCCGGGAGGCCGGGCCCGTGCACCGCTTCACGGGGACGGACGGGCTGCCCGCCTGGCTGGTGACCCGGTACGACGACGTGCGGCAGGCCCTCGCCGACCCGCGGCTGTCGCTGGACAAGGCGCACGCGAAACCGGGCGGCTACCGGGGGCTCGCGCTGCCGCCCGCGCTCGACGCCAACCTGCTGAACATGGATCCGCCGGACCACACCCGGATCCGGCGCCTGGTGTCCCAGGCCTTCACCCCGCGCCGGATCGCACGGCTGCGCGAGCCCGTGCGGCGCACCGCGGACGCGCTCCTGGACGCCGTCGCACCGCTCGGCCGTGCGGACCTGATCGCCGACTACGCCGCACCGCTGCCCATCGCCGTGATCTGCGAGCTGCTGGGCGTGGCCGAGGACGACCGGCCGGACTTCCGGTCCTGGACCGACGCGCTCGTCGTCCCCGACCCCGCCCGGCCCGACGGCGCGCGGGAGGCGGTCAGGGCGCTCCTGGCCTACTTCGCCGGGCTGCTCGCCCGCAAGCGCGCCGAGCCCGCCGACGACCTGCTCTCCGCGCTGATCGCCGTACGGGACGAGGAGGACCGGCTCAGCGAGGACGAGCTGATGTCCCTGGCCTTCCTCATCCTGTTCGCCGGCTACGAGAACACCGTCCACCTGATCGGCAACGCCGTCCTCGCCCTGCTCGTCGACCCGCCCCAGCTGGCCGCCCTGCGCGCGGACCCGGCCCGGACCGGCGCAGCGGTCGAGGAACTGCTCCGCTACGACGGACCGGTCCCGCTGGCCATCCGCCGCTTCCCCACCGAGGACGTGACGATCGGCGGGGTCGCCGTACCGGCGGGCGAGACGGTGCTGCTGTCCCTGGCGGCCGCACACCGTGACCCGCGGCGGTTCCCCGAGCCCGACCGGCTCGACCTCGGCCGCGACGGCGCCGGCCACCTGGCCCTCGGCCACGGCATCCACTACTGCATCGGTGCGCCGCTGGCCCGCCTGGAGGCCGAGATCGCCCTGACCGCGCTGCTGGATCGCCTCCCCGGTCTCGCACTCGACGTCCCCGTGGACGCGCTGCGCCACCGCCCCTCGATGCGCACCCGCGGCCTGCTGGCGCTGCCGGTGCGGTTCTGAGCCGTTCGCGGCGGCCCGGAAGGCTGGCCGTACCCCGGGGCCGGGGGCGCGGGGCCGGCCCGGCGCCGGGGACGGAGTTCGTCGGAGCGCCGTCAGGAGGCGCCCGGGAGCGGGTCGTCGCGGCGGGGCACGGCGTCCGTGCCGCGGGCGGCGACCGGTCCGGTCACCTGGTCCACCGGTAGGTGGCGAAGGAGCCCGCCGGTACGGTCGCGACGAACGTCCGGTCGCCGACGGTCACCCTGACCCTGCGGTCGGTGCCGGCGCCGTTGCCGAGGACGGCCGTGTAGCCGCCCGAGCGGGTCCGGTAGACCACGTTGGCGACGCCGTTCTGCGCGGCGCTGGACTCCAGGCGTACGTCACCGGGTGACAGGTACTTCGCGAACTGCCCGAGCTGGTACAGCTCGTCGCGGACCGTGAAGGTGCGGGTGCCGGTGTTCACCGTGACCAGCCGGTCGGGCCACTTGGTGGTGGCCGCGACCTGGTCCCAGTCGATGTCGTTGTCCCGCGACGGCGTCCAGTGCAGGGTGCCGCCGTCCTGGTCGGTGGTCTGGGCCCAGAGGATGTAGGACCCGGCGTCGAGGCGGAAGTCGTCGAGGACGGTGGCGGGCGACAGGTCGCTCGTCTCGGTGAGCTGGACCGGTTTACCGGTCTGCTCGTACGCGTCGCGCATGACGGTCGCGTCGCCCCAGTAGGGGTGGAAGGCGATGGCGTCCGAGGCCGCGCGGACCTGGGCGCCGGTCACCGAGCCGTCCGGGGCGTCCTCGAAGATGCGGTGGTAGTTCTTGGTCGCGGTGCTGTTGGGGTCGCGCCAGTCCCAGAAGTTGAAGTCGTGCACGTAGAGCTGGGTGCCGAGGCGGGCGGCGCGCAGTTCGCGCTTGACGGCCAGCGCCAGCTTCTGCTGCTGGGCGACGCTGATGTCCATGGCCGGGTAGACGACGTCCATGCCCGGCTCGTTGAGCAGGGTCAGCGCGTCGACGCGGATGCCCTGCCCGGCGTACGCCTGCACGAACTTGACGTAGTAGCGGGCGAACACCTCGATGCAGTCGTCCCGGAGCTTGCCGACCTGGTAGTGGTCGGTGCTGCTGCCGGGCTTGAGGGCGACCTCGCCGAGGAACCGGTCGTTCGTCTTCATCCAGGCGGGCGCGCTCCATGCCGACGCGAAGAACGTGGCGCGGGGGTTGTAGCGCTGGATGAGCTTGACGGTGTCGACGATGTGCAGGTCGAGGTCGCGCCGGATGGAGAAGTGCTTCAGCCCGAAGTCCTCGGTGACTCCGGCGGGCAGGTCGTCCTCCGACCAGAACGGCAGGTGCTCGATGAGGTCGGGGCTGCCGATCGTCAGCCGGAAGCGGTCGAATCCGGCGCCGTGCTCGGGGTCCACCAGCAGCCGGATCGCCCTCGCCCGCTCGGCCGGGGTGAGCTTCCACAGGTTGGACACGCTCGTCTCGTCCAGGGAGAAGCCGATGCCGGTGTACCGCTGCCGCAGGGCGCGCGGGTCGGCGACCACGGTGGCGTCGACGGGGCCACCGGTGTCCGTGCCCGTCCTGACGACCGGCAGGGGACGCCAGGCCGCCGTGGCGCCCGAGGAGTAGGTGCCGGTCACCACCCGGCCGTGCCCGGTGTGTCCGGCCTGGCCCGCGCCGACGAGTGGCAGTGTCATGACCGTCACGGCCGCGACCGTGGTGAGCGCTCGTCTCACAGCTGCTCCTGGGTTCTGGTGGGTGGGGGGTGGTGCCGTGCCGAACCGGAGGCGCGTGACACCGCTGTTTCACCAACGGCCCACGAGGAACGCCGACTTGAGATCCAAGCAATGTCCTTGATGTTAAGTCAAGGCGTGAAGAAAGGGTTTCGCCGCGTGCGGCACCCGGCTCCGCGGCCGTCAGGCGCCCAGCCGCTCGATGTCCTTGCTGTACAGGATCCGGTTCGCGGTGACGTCCGGGCGGGTCAGGGCCAGCATGGCGCGGCCGAGGTGGTCGGTGGTCGTCGTGTGCGCGGGCAGGAGCCGGTGCAGCACCGGGTAGAGCCAGGACGTCAGGGAGTACAGGAAGCGGTAGGAGCGGGTGCGGGAGACGGCTCCGTGGCGGGGCTGGATGTAGCCGGGGCGGAACATGTACGCGTTCAGGCCCGTCGCCAGCAGCGCGTTCTCGGCACGTCCCTTCACCCGGGCCCACATGGTGCGGCCCTGCCCGGTGCTGTCGGTGCCCTCGCCGGAGACGTAGGTGAAGGTGAAGGACGCGTCGGCGCCGGCGGCGGCCAGCGCGCGGGCGGCCGCGAGCGGGAAGTCGTGGGCGACGCGGGTGTAGTCGGCCTCGCTCATACCCGCGGACGAGACGCCCAGGCAGTAGAAGCAGGCGTCCAGGCCGGTCAGCCGGTCCTCGACGACGGACAGGTCGGCGAAGTCGTCGTGGACGAGCTCGGTCAGCCGGGGATGGCTGATACCGAGCGGGCGGCGGACCACCACCAGGACCCTGTCGACCGCGGGATCGAGGAGGCAGGCGCGCAGGACGCCCTGTCCGACCATGCCGGACGCGCCGAAGACGACGACGTTCACGAGGATCTCCATGCGTGGGAGGCGGGGTCCGGCACGCTACCGGACCGCCGTCGGGTCTCCCGCGCCGGGAGCGGCGATCAGGTCGCACGGGTGCGCCCGGCGGGACCGGGTACCCGGCGGCCACGGGAGCGCCGGTCGCATCCGACGGCGTCCCGACGACGAGCCGTTTCCGACGAGGAGGAACCGATGAGCACGGTCAGGAAAGCCGTGGACGTCGCCGTCCCGGTCCACACGGCCTACAACCAGTGGACCCAGTTCGAGGACTTCCCGCAGTTCATGGAAGGGGTCGAGGAGGTCAGGCAGGTCGACGACCGGCACAACCACTGGACCACGAAGATCGGCGGGATACAGCGCGAGTTCGACACCGAGATCGTCGACCAGCTGCCGGACGACCGGATCACCTGGCGGTCGACCGAGGGTGACACCCGCCAGCGGGGCTCCGTGCGGTTCGAGCCGCTGGACGAGACCCACACCCGGGTCGAACTCACCATGGACGTCGAGCCCAGCGGCATGGCCGAGAAGGGCGCCGACGCGCTCGGCCTGATCGACCGCCGGGTCAACGGCGACCTCAACCGCTTCAAGGACTACATCGAGGGACGCGGAGCCGAGAGCGGCGCCTGGCGCGGCCGCATCCGCCCCGGCGACCCCGGCGGCACCCCCGGCCCGGCCTTCTGAGCCCGGCCGTGCGAGCGGCCGGCCCGCCGAGCCCGGCCCTGCGATCAGCACGGTGAGGACCCCGGGACCGGTATCCCCGGTCCCGGGGTCCTTCGTGCGCGGCGGTCCGCGCCGTGTCCGCCGTACCCGCTCGCTCCGGGCGGCCGCGCCTACCAGCGGCGCCGGGTCTGGTCCTCACCGGTCCTGGTCGGCGCGTTGCCGAGCTGGTGCGGGGTGAGACGGGTGCCGTCGTTCCCGGCCCGCGGCACCTCGTTCGGCTCGCGGATCTCGCTCTCCTCACGCACCGGTCCGGTGGCGGGCAGGGTGGGCTGGTCCGCGCTCCGGGGCGGCGGGGACTCCCGCCGCCGTACCCCGATACCGAGCCGGACCGCCGCCACCAGCGCGCCCGCGACGAGCAGACCGCAGACGACGATCACGATCATTCCCGCCGCCGAACCGGCGGCGGCCAGCTGTTCACGAGTCATGTCCATCGGCCCCGGGTACCCACCGCCGCGCGACGGATGCCCACGGGTCCGCTCAGAGCGGCTTGCTCCACGGGGCGTCGGAGCGGGCCTGCACGCACGCGGCGAGCGCGCAGCCGGCCAGCAGTACGCAGGCGAGCAGCAGCGGCAGCGCGGGGCTGCCGCGGCGGACGGCGAAGGCGCCGACGAGGGCACCGGCGAACATCGCGAGCGCGGACAGGGCCCGCCGGCCGGTCCTGCCGCCGGTGCCTCCCGCGGCCCGGCTGTCGGAGGCCATGCCGGTGATGGTCAGGGTCAGGACGGTCGTGGTCAGGTCGGGTACGGCGAGCGCGCGGGCGGTCGCGTTCTGGACGCCCATGGCGAGGCCGAGGAGCGCGATCAGCAGGTACCGGGCCGCGGAGGCGTCCGGTGCGGTGCCGTACCGGGCGACGGCGTAGGCCGCCAGGAACAGGACGGTCTCCACGGCGAGCGCCGCCCGCAGGACGCGGCCCCGGTGGGCGCGGGCCCGGTGCGCGATCCGGCCGCCCACCAGGGCGCCCGCGCCGAAGGCGGCCAGCGCGGCCAGCGCGGCGGCCAGGGAGAAACCCGCGGCGCCCGCGACGGCGAAGCCCGCGAAGACCACGTTGCCGGTCATGTTGGCGACGAAGACATGGCCGAGCACCAGGTAGCTGAAGGCGTCCACCAGCCCGGTCACGACCGTCAGGGCGAGCATCAGCGGAGGCAGCGGGCCGTGCCGGTCCGCCGGATCGGGCAGCACGGTCGCCCGCGCCTCCCGCAGGACCGGGCGGACGGCGTCCTTGATCGACATGGCGGCCTCTCGGGGCGGGGACGGGACCGCACCTCGTGCGGTGCGTGCCTCCAGCCTCCGGCCGCACGCATCCCCCTGTCCAACATATGGATGAGACCGCAGCGATCGCTCAGGCCGATCAATCGGGGTCGAAGCCTTCCAGGACCTCCAGGAACGCCTCGACGGCCGGTGCCGGCCGGGTGCCGTCGTGGACCACGCGGACGTGGTGCACGGCCTCGGGGTCCGTCAGACGGAGCATCCGCGCGCCCCGGGGCAGCAGGTCGGCGCTGTCGAGTCCCATGACGGAGCCGGGGCCCTCGACGGCCGACCGGGGCACGACGGTGACGCCGACCCCGCGCGCGGCCAGCCGGATCATGTCGCGGACCTGGCCCACCTCGAAGTGCCCGCCCGCCTCGGCGCCCGCCCGGGTGAAGGCGGCCTCGACCTGGCGGCGCAGGCCGGTGCCGCGGGTGAACTGGATCAGCGGATGGCTGTCCGGCAGGTCGGCCAGGCCGATGACGTCCCGGTCCGCGAGCGGGTGCTCGCGCGGTACGACGACGACCAGCGGGGCGCTGCCGAGCGTGCGGTGGGCCAGCCCGTCCGGCACCTGCGGGGCGGCGAGTCCGACCACCGCGACGTCGAGGGTGCCGGCGAGGACGGCGTCGGCCATCCGGGAGCTGGGCGCGTTGGAGACCCGCAGGTCCACGCCCGGATGCCGGGCACGGTAGGCGGCGAGCACCTCCACCATGTCGAAGGGGACGGCCATCGTCTGCACCAGGCCCAGCCGCAGGCGGCCCCGGCGCAGTCCGGCCAGCGCGTCGAGGGCGTCCTGCGCGTTGTCGACGTCGGCGAGGATGCGCCGGGCCAGCGGCTCCAGCAGCTCGCCGGCGGCGGTCAGCCGTACCGACCGGCTCGTCCGGGTGAACAGCGGGGCGCCGACGTCCTTCTCCAGCCGGGCGATCTGCTGGCTGAGCGCCGACTGGGCGACGTAGCAACGCGCCGCGGCCCGGGTGAAGTTGCGGGTCTCGGCCACCGCCAGGAAGTACTTCAGATGCCGCAGTTCCATGGCGGACAATCTCTCCCGCCGATCGACCGGGGTCAATTCATGCGTCACACCGATGCCGGGCCCCGCACCCGGCGTTTTCCCGGTCGTCCGACTGATGATCCGCGGGGCGGCTTCTGACAGGCTTACGGCGTTCCGGTCCGGCGGCGGTGCGCGCCGGCCGGGGCGCCCGGGCCCAACTCTCGCGGAGCGGTGACATGGCAGTGAGCACGAAACCCGGACCCGGCGGCGGATCCTCCGGCTCCGAGTCGTCCTGGGCGCCCCTCGCGCTCCCGGTGTTCCGGGCCCTGTGGATCGCGCAGTTCGTGTCGAACGTCGGCACCTGGATGCAGACGGTCGGCGCGCAGTGGCTGCTGCTCGGCCACGGAGCCACGCTGGTCACCCTCGTCCAGACCGCCTCCAGCCTGCCGGTCGTCCTGCTGGCGCTGCCCTCCGGCGTGCTCGCCGACCGTTTCGACCGGCGCCGGCTGCTGGTCGTCGCCCAGCTCGCGATGTGCGCGGTGGCCACCGTCCTGGCCGTCCTGGCCTTCGCCGGCACGCTGTCCCCCGGTCCGCTGCTCGCGCTGACGTTCCTGCTCGGCTGCGGCACCGCGCTGATGGGCCCGGCCTGGCAGGCGATCCAGCCGGAACTGGTCGCGCGCAGCCAGCTGGCGGAGGCGTCCGCGCTGGGCGCGGTGAACATGAACCTGGCCCGGGCCATCGGGCCGGCCGTCGGCGGCGTGCTGGTCGCGGCGGCGGGCGCGGGCTGGACGTTCGCCTTCAACGCGGTCTCGTTCCTCGGCATCGTGATCGTCCTGGTGCTGTGGAAACGCCCGCCGGCCGAGCCCGTCCCGGCCGCCGAACGCGAACGGTTCCTCACCGCCCTGTACGCGGCCCGCCGTTACGTCCGCAACGCCCCCGGCGTCCGCCGTGTCCTGCTGCGCACGGCCCTGTTCATCCCCGGCGCGGCCGCCGTGTGGTCGCTGCTGCCGCTGGTCGCCGGCCGCTCGCTCGGCCTGGGCTCGGGCGGTTACGGCCTGCTGCTCGCGGCCGTCGGCGTCGGCGCGGTCAGCGGCGCCTTCCTGCTGCCCCGGATGCGCAGGCTGCTCGGCGCCAACGGCACGCTCGTGGCCGGGGCCGCCGTCTTCGCCGTGGTGCTGGCCGTCCTCGCCACCGTCCACGTCACCTGGGTCGTCGCGCTGGCCCTGCTCCCCGCCGGCCTGGCCTGGATCGGTGTCCTGTCCACCCTGAGCGCGGCCACCCAGACCCGGCTGCCCGGCTGGGTGCGGGCCCGCGGTCTGGCCGTCTACCTCCTGGTCTTCCAGGGCGGGCAGGCGCTCGCCGCGCCGCTGTGGGGCGGACTGGCCCAGTGGCTCGGGCTGAGCACCGCGCTGCTGATCGCGGCGGCGCTGCTGCTGCTCGCCGCGGCGAGCGTCCCGCGGTGGCCGCTGTACGACGCCACCCGCATCGACCCGACGCCGTCCGACCACTGGCCCACTCCGCCCCTGGTCTACGAGCCAGGTCCGGCCGACGGCCCGGTCCTGGTCTCCGTCGTCTACCGCGTCGCGCCCGCCGACCGTGCCGCCTTCACCGCCGCCATGGCGGACGTGGCCCGCTCCCGGCGCCGGACCGGTGCGCTCACCTGGGGCCTGTACGAGGACGGCAACGAACCGGGCCGCTTCATCGAGAACTACCTCATCGCCTCCTGGGCGGAGCATCTCGCCCAGCACCACACCCGGCTGACGGAGACCGACCGCCGCTTCGAGACGACGGCCAGGGCCCTGGTCCTGCCGGGCACCGAGCCGGAGGTCACGCACGCCTTCGACGTCACCGCCACCGCGCGGGACACCGTCGCCTGAACGCACGCCGGCCACGACACCGGAGCCGAAGATCGTTGCGTACGCTCGGGCCCATGGTCCAGCATCGATTCATCGACGTGAACGGAATCCGGCTGCACATCGCCGAGGAGGGTTCCGGCCCCCTGGTCGTGCTGCTGCACGGCTTCCCCGAGTCCTGGCACTCCTGGCAGCACCAGTTCGGCCCGCTGGCCGCCGCCGGCTTCCGCGTGGTCGCCCCGGACCAGCGGGGCTACGGCAGCAGCGACCATCCCGAGGACGTCGACGCGTACAGCATCTTCCATCTGGTCGGCGACGTCGTCGGGCTGATCGGGGAGCTGGGCGAGGAGCGGGCGTTCGTCGTCGGGCACGACTGGGGCGCGCCGGTGGCCTGGCACACCGCGCTCTTCCGTCCGGACCTGGTGCGCGGGGTGGCCGGGCTGAGCGTGCCGCCGCCGTTCCGCGGGACGAGGCCGCCGTTGCGGGCCATGGACGAGATGTTCGGCGGCCGCTTCTACTGGAACTACTTCGCCCGGCCGGGCGTCGCGGACGCCGAGTTCGGCCGCGACCCGCGCACCACGCTGCGGAAGTTCTTCCACCTGGCCTCCGCCGACAGCGGTGCGGCCGGGCAGCCCCTGGTGGACCCCGAGCGCGGCTGGCTCGCCGACATGCCGGATCCCGAGGTGCTGCCCGCGTGGTTCACCGAGGAGGACCTGGACGCGCTGACCGAGAGCTTCTCCGCCGGCTTCACCGGGGCGCTCAACTGGTACCGCAACCTCGACCGCAACTGGGAACTCACCGCCCCCTGGCACGGCGCCCGGGTCACCCCGCCCGCGCTGTACGTCTACGGCGACCGTGACGTGGTCCCGGCGTTCCCCGGCACCCCCGAACTCATCGCCAGGCTGCCCGCCCTGATGCCCAACCTGGTGCGCGAGCCGCTCGAACTGGCGGGCTGCGGACACTGGACGCAGCAGGAGCGCCCGGACGAGGTGAACGCGGCGCTCGTCGAGTTCCTGACCTCCCTCTCCTGAGCGCTCGTCCCCGGCCGGTCCCGGCGCTCCCCGCTGCCTCTACGATCATCCGGTGAGCGCGTGGAAACAGAGCCTGACCGCGGCCGGGATCCGGGATCCGCGGCTGCGGCAGGACTACAGCACCCAGCGGCGTACGGTCCGGCGGTACCGCCGGAGCGCCTATCTGGCCTGCCGGTTGCTGCTGCCGCCAGCGGTGCAGCCGTACGTGGTGGCCGCGACGGCCGTCATGCACCACGGCGACGACCTGCTGGACAGCGGTCCCGAGGCGGGACGGGCGGGGGCGTGGGCCGACTGGGAGCGGCGGGTGCGGGCGGGGCTGGAGACCGGGACGAGCGCCGATCCCCTGATCCGCACCCTGCTCCACACGGTCACCGGGCATCCCGGTCACCGCGAGGTGGTGGAGACGTATCTCGGCACCGCCAGGACCGAGTTGGAGTTCACCGGCTTCCGTACCGAGGCCGAGTACCAGGACTATCTCGACGCCTACTCGATGCCGGCCTTCCTGCTGATAGGCGCGCTGCTGGGGCCCGCGGCCGATCCCGGCGGACGGTTCCTGGCCGCCTGCCGCCGGCTCATCGACGGCAGCCAGCGGCTGGACTTCGTCAACGACCTGGCCGAGGACCTGCGGGAGGGCCGGCCGGGCATTCCGGCACAGACCCTGGAACGGTTCTCGGTGACGGCGGACGACCTGCGGGCGCACCGCGCCTCCCCCGGTCTGCGCGCGCTCGTGGCGCACGAGGTCGAGCGGGCCAGGACCGACCTGGGCGCGGCCCGGGACGTGCTCGAACTGATCCCGCGGGCCCACCGGCCGCTGGTCGGCACGCTGATCGAGATCGAACTGCTCACCGCCGACGCCGTGCTCGCACCGGGCACGGACGTGCTGCGCGGCTCGGTCTCACCGTCCACGGCGGGCACGCTCAAGCTGGTGCTCGGTGCCCGCCGCGAGGCGGTCGGTGCTCAGCGGTAGGTGGTCCCGGCGGCCCCGGAGCCGGTCAGCCCTTGTGCCACTTCTGGTTGGGCGTGCCGGCGCAGGTCCACAGCTGGAGCTTGGTGCCGTTGCCGGTGCCCTTGTCGGTGACGTCCACGCACTTGTCGGCCAGCGCGCTGACCAGGTCGCCGGCCGAGCTGAGGTAGAAGAGCTGCGCGCGGTTGCCGCTGCACTTGGCGACCTGGATCGCGGTGCCGTTGGCGGTGTTGCCCCAGGCCAGGTCCATGCACAGGCCGAGCGAGCGGATGGTGCCGTCCGACTGGAAGACCCACTTCTGCTTGGCCGCGCCCGAGCAGTCCAGGATCTCCAGCCGGGTGCCGTCCCCGCCCGCGTTGGTGACGTCGACGCAGCGGCCGGACGGGTTGCCGATCAGGGCCACGCCGGGGACGGTGGTGGTCTTCGTGCCGCCGCCCGTGGAGGAGCCCCCGGAGGAGGTCTTCCCGCCCGAGGACGACGATTTCGTGCCGCCGGACTTCGTACCGGACGAGGTGGAGCCCGAGTTCGTGCCGCCGCCGGTGCCGGTGCCGGTGCCGGAGGCGACGGACCCGCCGCCGGACTGCTGCCCGCCCGAACCGGTGCCGCCGCCGCCCGTGCCGCCGCCGGATGCGGAGCCGCCCTGGTCCGTCGTGGCGGGCTGGTGGGAGGGAGCGTGGGACGGCTTCGACGACGAGGAGGACGGGGACGGCGACTCCGACGTGCTGGACAGCGTTGTCGGCTCTCCGGGCACCACCGCCGCGGCCGCCTTGGTGTCCGGGTCCGGGAAGAGGTCGACATGGCTCAGCACCGGAACGGCCAGGGCCGCGACGACGGTCAGTCCGGCCGCTCCGGCCACGGTCGCCCACACCCGCATGCCGGGCACCAGCCCGCGACGGGGCGTGGTGGGACGGTTGGCGAAGGTGTCACTGAAACGTCCCGTCGGATTGCCGGGCCGTCCTGCCGAGGGCCGGGGTTTGCGAAGGGGCGGCACGTCGTCTCCTGAAGGTCTCGTGAAGTTCTCGGAACGCCCGGAACGAGCGGGACACAGGAACAGTAACCAAGGCGGGGCCCAGCTCCGGACGCCTGTCAGCGAAGATCCCGCCGAACGTCACCTTCCGTCCACCTATGCGGAGTCGGCTGTGACGAAGTTGTTGAACTGCGCAGCAATGCTGGCTTCGGGAAGTTCCGCTTTTCGCGCTAGCGTTCGTCCCTGCAGCGTTTCACAGTGACACAGAGCAACACCGCACGACAGCACAACAGCACAACAGCACCACCCGACACCGGAAGGCGGAGGCATTGAGCCTCATCGACCCTGACCGCGCCGACGGCGCGGACCGGACGCTCGGCCTCCTGCTCGCGGAGCGCGAAAGCCTGCGCCGCTTCGTGACCGGCATGATGGGGCGCGACCCCCACGGCGCGGAGGACGTCGTCCAGGAAACCCTGTTGCGGGCCTGGCAGTCGGCCGGCCGGCTGGACTGGCACGACCGGCCCATCCGCCTGTGGCTGTTCCGGGTCGCCCGCAACCTCGTGGTCGACAGCAGGCGCCGGGACCGGTCGATACCCGTGGGGATCAGCGCGGCCGACTTCGGCCCCGCCCTGACGCCGACCGTGCCCGACCACGCCGAACAGGTCGGCGACCGCCGGGTGCTGGTCTCCGCGCTGCGCACCCTGGCCCCCGCCCACCGCGAGGCCGTCGCCCGGGTCCACCTGCTGGGCCAGTCCGGCGACGACGTGGCCCGTCAGCTCGGGCTGCCGCCGGGCACCGTGAAGTCCCGCACCCACCACGGCATCCGCGCGCTGCGCACCACCCTCGAATCCCACGGCTGCCCCCCGGCCGGAGCAGACAGACTCCGGAGAGAGACGCGATGACCTCCGACACCATCACCACCCTGCTCGGCCTCGTCGGCGTGCTGGTCCTCGTCCTCGCCGTCACCAGCTGGCTGGTCCGGCGCGGCGGCGGCTGGAAGGCCCTGTGGCGCCGCCTGCGCCGCGAGATCGCCCTGACCGTCAAGGCGTTCACCGGCCCGGTCCGCACCGAACTGCGCTACCGGCGCGGACTGCGCCTGCTGGTACGGCTGCTGCGCGATCCGGCCGTGTGGTCCGACGCCGAGCGGGCCACCGCCCAAGCCGCGGCCGTCCGTCCCGGGGTGCGTCCCTACGGCGTGCTGGCCGGGCCCGAATGGATGGCCGTCATGGTCGCGGCGGACGGCGACGCGCTGCGCGAGCCGCCGGAGCCGTGGGCGCCCGACGAGAGCGATCCGCGGCTGTGGTGGATCGACCGCGGCGATCTGGCGGACGACGTCGAGGACCCGGCCGCGCCGCTGCTGGTGTGCGTGGGCCACGACATGGGGCACGCCGTGCTGCTCGACGCGCGCTCGGGACCGCCCGCGCTGTCCGTGTACGGGCCGCCGCGCGCCGCCCGTACCGCCCGCGCCGTCCTCCAGGCGCTCGCCGCCCAGGCGGAGGCCCGGCTGCCCGACGGCAGGGTGGCCATCGCGGGCGGGGTGCACCCGAGGCATCCGGGGCCGACGGCCACCGCCGCCGTCGGACAGCCCGGCATCGAGGTCGCGGTGTGCGCCGATCCGCTGGAGCGGTCGCTGCCGTCCACCGTGCGGCTGCTGAGTCTCGGCGTGGCCCGGGGCCGGACCCGGCTGCTGGAGATCGCGCCGGACTCCACGCTCACCGTGCACGGCGCTCCCGCCGCCGCCCGCGTCGACGTCCTGCCGCTGTCGCGGGCGGTGGCCCGGACGCTGGCCGCCCTGCCGCCGTGCCCCGAGCGCCCGGACGACGAGGTGGCGCGCCCGCGGGACACCGCGTCCGCCGCCGACCCCGACCTGCTGCCGGACGAGCCCGGCCGCGGCGCCGAGGCACCGCCGGCCGCCGAGCCGACCGGCGTCTCCGCCACCCGGCCGGCCCCCGAGCCCGCACCGGCCGCCGCGCCGGTCCCCGCTCCGGCCGCGGCCGCCGACGGCGACGACGACTTCGCGGAACCGAGCACCTCCGGTGCGGCCGGTGTCTCCGCGAGTTCGCCGCCGGCGCCGTAACCCGCCGTACCCGTCCCCCGATCCCGTACGAACGATTGCCCGGCTGGGAGCCGTGAACCTCACCATCACCACCGTGGACGCCACGGACGGACAGCGCCGCGACCACCAGGTCCGGCTGCCCTCGAACGCGACCGTCGGCGATCTCGCCGCCGCCCTGACCCAGGACGAGGCCGCCGCCGGCGGCGCCGACTGGGCCGCGGCCGGCGCCCCGCAGGCCCGCAACCTCTACGCCGACGGCCACCGGCTGGATCCCGCGACGCGGGTCTCCGGCAGCGGCATCCGCGACGGCGGGCTGCTCGGCCTCGGCGGCCCGGCCCGCCCGGCCGACCTGGTCCGGGTCCACGACGACGGCGACCGGGACGGCGTCCTCGCCGAGGTGCACATCGTCTCCGGGCCCGGCGCCGGGCGCACCTGGCGGCTCGGCCCCGGCAGCCACGAGATCGGCACCGACCCGCTGTGCGCCCTGCGGCTCGACCCGGGCGCCGGGGTGCCCGAGTCCGGGCTGTGGGTGACGGTCGGCGCGGACGGCTCCGCGGCCTGGCACCGCACCGACGACGAGCCCGAGGCGACCGTGCGGGCCCGGCTCGCCTCGCCGCCGCCGGACGACGCCATCACCCAGCTGCGCCGGCCGCGCCCGCAGCCGCCGCGGGAACGCCCGGCGGGTCCGGGGCCGGTGCCCTGGCCGGCCGGCGAGGACCTGACGGTCGGTCCGGTGCTGCTGCGGATGAGCGCGCCCGTCGAGGCGGACGCCGCCGTGACCCCGTCCGCCGACGGGTACGGCGTGGACTACAACCGGCCGCCGCGGATCGCCCCGCACCTGGACGCCGAACGGGTCCGGCTGCCGCAGCCGCCGTCGCCGCCGCAGAAGCGGCCGTTCCCGACCGTGATGATGATCTCGCCGATCATCCTCGGCCTGTTCATGGTCAGCATCTTCCACTCGTACTACTTCCTGGTGTTCCTGTTCCTCAGCCCGATGATGATGCTGTCGAACTGGGCGACCGGCCGGCGCGCGGCGCGCAAGCAGTTCCTGGAGTCCGAACGCGCCTACGAGCAGCGCCGTGACGTCCTGGAGAAGCAGGTCAGGGACGCGGTCGTCGGCGAGCGGCGGGTCCGCGACAAGACCGGCCCGGACCCGGCGGCCGTCGCCCTGATCGCGACCGGCCCCGGCGGCCGGCTGTGGGAGCGCCGCCGCCGCGACCCCGACCACCTGGTGCTGCGCCTCGGCACGGTCGACCAGCCGTCGGTACGGGAGCTGGAGGACCCGGCGCGGGACGAGAACCACCGCTCGATCCGCTGGAACATCCCCGACACGCCGATCGGCGTCGACATCACCGCGCACGGGGTCGTCGGCGTCGCCGGCCCGGCCGCCGAGGTGCAGCCGCTGGCGCGCTGGCTGGTGGCGCAGGCGGGCGTGCTGCACAGCCCGCGCGACCTGAGGATCGTCGTCCTCACCGAGCCCGACCGGGTGGCGGACTGGGCGTGGACGCGCTGGCTGCCGCACCTCAAGCCCGGCACGGCCGCCGGCCCGGTGGTGCTGATCGGCAACGACCCCGAGTCCACCGCGGCCCGGATGAGCGAAATGGTCTCGCAGGTGCAGGCCCGCCGCCGGCAGGCCGGCAACGACCGGGACGTGGTCTTCACCGAACCCGACGTGCTGGTGATCGCGGACGGCGCCCGGCGGCTGCGTGACGTGCCCGGCATGGTCCAGGTGCTCACCGAGGGCCCGCGGGTGCGGATCTTCAGCGTCTGCCTGGACGAGCAGGAGCGGCTGCTGCCCGAGGAGAGCACCGGAGTGGTCCTCGCGGCCGCCGGCCGGCTGACCGTGAAGCGTCCCGGCGCCCCCGACCTGCCCGCCGTCCGCGCCGACCGGGTCTCCCCCGAGTGGTGCGAGCAACTGGCCCGCGCCCTGGCCCCGATCCGGGACGTCAGCCCCGAGCACGACGCCGGACTCCCCCAGCGGGTCCGCCTCCTGGACCTGCTGGACCAGGAACCGCCGAACGCCGAGGGCCTGCTGGAGCGCTGGCAGAGCCGGCCCGCCAGCACCTCCTTCCTCATCGGCACCGGCTTCGACGGCCCGCTCTCCCTGGACCTGGTCCAGGACGGACCGCACGGCCTGGTCGCCGGTACGACGGGTTCCGGCAAGTCGGAACTGCTGCAGACGTTCGTGGCCTCGCTGGCCGCCGCCAACCGGCCCGACGAACTCACCTTCGTGCTGGTCGACTACAAGGGCGGCAGCGCCTTCAAGGAGTGCGCCCACCTGCCGCACACCCTCGGCATGGTCACCGACCTCGACGCCCACCTCGTGGAACGCGCCCTGGAGTCGCTGGCCGCCGAACTCCGGCGCCGGGAGCAGGTGCTCGCCGCCGCCGACGCCAAGGACCATCCGGAGTACCGGGCCAAGCGGGCCGCCGATCCGTCGCTGGCGCCGCTGCCCCGGCTGCTGCTGGTCATCGACGAGTTCGCCACCCTGGTCCGCGAGGTCCCGGACTTCGTGCCCGGACTGATCAGCATCGCCCAGCGGGGCCGTTCGCTCGGCATCCACCTGATCCTGGCCACGCAGCGGCCGGCCGGCGTGGTCACCGGTGACATCCGCGCCAACACCAACCTGCGGATCGCGCTGCGGGTCACCGACCAGACCGAGAGCCAGGACATCATCGACGTCAAGGACGCCGTCGACATCTCCTCGGCCACGCCCGGCCGGGCCCTGGTGCGGCGCGGACCGCGGCAGGCGGATCCGTTCCAGACCGCGTGGGTCGGCGCCGAACGCCCCCGGGAGAACCCGGCCGCGGCGGCCGAGGCGGAGGCCGGTCCACGGGGGCCCGTGCGCTCGGTGGATGTCGGCTGGGACGCGCTCGGCCGGCCCGCCGGACTCCCCGCGGAGACCCGCACGGTCACGGCCTCGGCCCCGCAGGGCCCGGCGCCGACCGATCTCCAGGTCCTCGTCGAGGAGATCCGCTCCGCCGCCGACCTGCTGGACGACTTCACCCAGCAGCCCAGCCCCTGGCTGCCGCCGCTCCAGCGCCAGTTGGTCCTGGACGACCTGGACGAACTCGGTGCCACCCGCGACGGACGCCTGGTCATCCCCTACGCCCTGGAGGACGTCCCGCAGCTCCAGCAGCGCCGGGTCGCCGTCGCCGACCTCACCACCTTCGGGCACCTGTACATCATCGGCGCGCCGCGTTCCGGACGCACCCAGGTGCTGCGCACGCTCGCCGGTTCGGCGGCCCGGGTGGCGAGCAGCGCCGACGTGCACCTGTACGGCATCGACGCGGGCGGCGGCGGCCTCAGCGCCGTCGGCGCGCTCCCGCACTGCGGCGGCGTGGTCTCCCGGCACGACCTGGAGCGCCTCGGCCGGATGCTGCGGCGGCTGAACAGGGAGCTGACCGAACGGCAGGACCTGGCCCAGACGCACAGCGCGACCGGCATCGCGGAGCTGCGCCGGCTGCTGCCGAAGGCCCAGCGGCCGGCCCACATCATGCTGCTGATCGACGGCTGGGACTCGCTGCAGATCCTGCTCGACGAGCACGACCACGGTCAGCTGCTCCAGGAGGTCATCCGGCTGATGCGCGAGGGCGCGGCGGCCGGCATCCACGTCGTCGCCACCTCGGAACGGTCGCTGCTGGGCGGCCGGATGGCGGCGCACAACGACCACAAGCTGCTGCTCCGCCAGGGCGACCGCAGCGACTACCAGGCCGTCGGCATGATGCCGAACAAGATCCCGGCCGACATCCCGCCGGGCCGCGGCTGGCACGTGCTCAGCGGCACCGAGACCCAGGTGGCGCTGCTCGCCGAGGGCGGCGGTACCGAGCAGGCGGAGGCGCTGCGCTCGATCGGCGAGAGCGCCCGCAAGCGGGACGCCCAGGTGCCGGACGCCCGGCGGCCGTTCCAGGTGGCCGTGCTGCCGCGCTCGGTGGAGTTCGCCGAGGCCTACGCGAAGGTGCAGCCGGACCGGCGGCGGCCGCTGTGGGGTCTGCTGGGCGTCGGCGGTGACGACGGCGGCGCCGTCGGCACCGATCTGGCCGGGACCGCCTCGGCGTTCGGCGTGTTCGGGCCCGCCGGTTCGGGGCGCAGCAACACGCTCGCCTCGATCGCGGTGTCGCTGCTGGCC
Source organism: Streptomyces sp. NPDC091282 (assembly GCF_044757385.1). NCBI lineage: Bacteria > Bacillati > Actinomycetota > Actinomycetes > Kitasatosporales > Streptomycetaceae > Streptomyces > Streptomyces sp. NPDC091282. Next base: position 337,303 of record NZ_JBIVUX010000009.1, on the reverse strand, counting down.
GGCGGGACCTCGCTGGTGGTGCTCACGCCGCGCGAGTCGCCGCTGCGGGCCCTGGACCGGCATGCCACCGCCACCGTGCTCACCGAGAACGACCCCTCGGCGGACACCGTGCGGGCGGCGCTGGACGCGCTGCCCGGACCGAAGGTGGTGATGATCGACGACGCCGACCTGCTCACCAACTCGGCCGCGGACAAGCTCCTCAAGGAACTCGCCGTGTCCGGCCGTGACCAGGGTCTCGGCCTGGTCTACGCGGCCTCCGCGGAGGGCTTCCAGAGCGGTATGAGCGGCTGGACGCTGGCCGCCCGGCGGGCCCGGAGCGGTCTGCTGCTCGCGCCGAAGAACCTGTCCGAGGGCGACCTGGTCGGCCTGCGGCTGCTGCCCAGCGTGGTCCGCGCGGCCACGCATCCGGGGCGGGCCTGGACGTCCGGCCCCGGCGGCACGCTGCTCTCCGTCCAGGTGCCGCTGACGCCGCTGCGCAGCTGACCGGCGCGGCGCACACGCGAAGGGCCTCCCCGGAGTTTCCGGGGAGGCCCTTCGCGTACGGGGTTACGAGTTGTTCTGCAGGCTGCTGCTGATGCCCTGGTCGAACTGGATCGCGTTCTCCTTGATGCCGTTGAACATCTCGGAGAAGTCGTTGATGCCCTTCACGGCGGCCAGCAGGCTGGTGTCGAAGTTGTTGTAGGTGGTCCGGATGACCTCGCTGGACTGCTGGAACACCATGCCGTCGTCGACCAGGGTGTTGACCCGGTTGCGCAGGTTGCTGAGGACCGGCAGGAGGTTCTCGTGGGCGTCGTGCAGCAGGTTCACGACCTCCTCGATCTTGTGGTAATCGAGGTTGATGCCGTTGTAGTTCGCCATTTCGTTCCTGTCGTTCTCGAAGGGGTGCTTCTCTGAGGGAGGTCTGTCGGGCTACGCGATGGCCGGGTGGGCGCCGCCACCACCGCCGCCACCGCCACCGCCGCCGCCCGAACCGCCGTCGTCGTCGTCCGGGTCGCCGCCCACCTGCTGCCAGTCGGGCTGGTTGCCGTCGGCGTCCTTGGGGCCTCGGGTGTACTCGGTGCGGTCACCGTCACTGCCGGTGGTGACCATCGTGCCGCTGCCGTCGGAGTTGAGGTTGGTCTCCGAGTGGACGGTGGAGCCGTCCGGGTACGAGGTGTCCGTGGTGTAGTGGTTGCCGTCGCTGGAGTAGTTGGTGACCGAGGTGTACGTCTTGCCGTCGTAGGTGACGGTGGACTCCTCCTTGATCACGTGGTGCTGGTCGTCGAGCGTGAGGTGGGTGTGGACGCTGCCCCGCTCGGTGTTGATGGTCTGGTCCAGCGGCGGGTCGCCCGGGTCGGTGGCGGAGCAGAAGTCCGGCATCGAGCCGTCCGGGCCCGGCACGCACTGGTCGAGGTGGGACTGCTTGTAGTCCCAGAGGTCCTTGTCCCGGAAGTAGTTCTGCAGGCCCAGGTTGCTGCCCGTGATGCCCATGCCCTGGGCCAGTTCCGAGTCGAAGGACAGGAACGCCTCGCCCACCGAACCGAACGCCCCGGCCAGCTCCTTGAGGCCCTTGTCCGCGTGGCTCATGGTGCTGCTGGCGTTGTCGTAGAAACCCGCGACCGCGTCGGCGAGGGTCGCGTCGCCGAGGATGGTGAAGGCGTCGCCGGAGGTGTATCCGTCGTAGTCCCGCTGTCCCACCTGGGAGAAGAGGCTGTTGTCGAGTAGCGGGCCGATGTCTCCGGCCAGGCTCTCCAGGTCCCTTTTGGCGTCGTTGAGGACGTTGTATTCGATTTTCAGGCTATCGGCCATGTGGGCCTCCCAGTCGAGACTCCGGTCAGTTGGACCACGCCGCACGCGTCCCGCCGGTTCACCGCCGGCGACGGGTGTAACCCAGATCACGTGAACCGCGGCGGGCACTGTGGCGTGGTCCATTGGGGAGTGACCGCCCCGAGCCACGCAGCTGCCGGGAGGAACCCGTATGCCACGCCCGACCGACTGGAACGCGATCGGGCTGGACAGCGACCCCACACCGGGTGACCCGGACCAGATCCGGACGCTGTCCACCGAGCTGAACAACCTGGGCTCCGAGGCCCGGCGCATCAGCACGGCCATCGACGCGGTCATGAACACCGCCGGGGACAGCGTGTTCGTCGGCGAGGCCGCCAACGCCCTGCGCGACAAGGTCAACGGGCGGCTGCGCGGGCACATCGAGGACGTGGCGCAGTCCTTCGAGTCCGCCGCGACCGCGCTCACCACCTGGGCGGACAAGCTCGTCGACCTCCAGTCCCGCGCGGACGGCGCCCTCAACTCGGGGCGCGGGCTGTCCGAGGACGACCCGGACCGCGAGACCTACGCCTCCACGGCCCGGCAGGCCGGCACCGAGCACGGCGAGGGCGCCTCGGCGGCGGCGGGCAGCATCTCGGGCGTCTCCAACATCCAGCTGCCGATCTCCAAGTGCCAGATCTTCTGGGAGGCGTTCCAGTGGCTGGCGATCATCCTGATCGTGCCCGCGCTGATCTTCGGCGGTCCGATCGCGCTGCTCGCCCTCGGCGTGAACCTGACGCTCTTCATCAAGACGATCGTCGACTTCGCCAACGGTGACGCCAGCTTCCTCGACCTCTTCCTCGCCGGACTCGGCATCCTCGCGCCCACCACCAAGGCGCTGCCGATCTTCCAGATCATCAAGGGCGTCGGCACGACCGCCTTCGCCAAGGGCTTCGCCAACATCGCGCGGGGCACCTTCCAGGCCCTGCGCAACCTCTTCACCAACGGCTTCCGCCCCACCACCCTGTTGCTCGGTCTGCGGGACCTGGTGAAGCTGGGCAGCACCTGGGTCTACAAGGGCGGCCTGTGGGTGCTGGACGGCATCCACAACCTGCCCGGCATCATCGGCCGCGGGGTCAACTCGGCCGGCCTGACGATCGTCCAGGGCATCAAGGGGATCCCCGGGTTCGTGCGCGGGCTGCCGGCGACGTTCTCCAAGGGCTGGCAGGCGACCAAGACCTGGGTGGGCCAGGAGTTCGGCGGCACCAAGTGGCTGCGGATCTTCCTGCCGGTGGACGCGGCCGAGATCGGCGAGTACGGCTTCGCGCGCGCCCTGCGGATCAGCCTCTTCGACCGCGGCGTGCTCGGCCAGCACGTCTTCGGCGCCCCGATCACCAGCGGCATCGGCCGCACGATCAGCTCGGTCCCGATCGACCCGCGCGGCGTGGACGCCCTGGTGGACATGCCGCGCATCCAGCTGGACCAGGTGCGGTTCGGCGCCGGTCCGGGCCAGAGCAGCATCCGCAACCTCGACCTGAACCTGCCCGGACCGCACCTGGACGTCACCTCGACGCTGCGGCCGCCGACCCTGAACCTCGGTGACGTCGGCGCCATCGCGCACCGCGGCAACTTCGGCGTGCACGCGGCGCGTACGGTCGACGCGCTGGTCGACATGCCCCATGTGCAGCTCGCCAACGTCCACGTGGAGAACTTCGGTGCGCTGGGCGGCCGTTCGGAGGTCGGGGTGAGCGCGGCCACGCCGACGGTCACCACCGCCTCCGGCCTCCACGTGCCCGCGTCGGCCGGCGTCCCCGGCGCCGCCAACGGCCTCACCGGCACGCCGGTCACGGCCGTCCCCGGCGGCGCCCACACCACGCTCACCGGTCTGCACCCGACGCCGGCGAACCTGACGTCCACCGCCGACGTGCTGCTGCCGGGCGGCGCGCACAACGCCAACCACGTGCCGGGCACCACCGTCCTCACCGGCACGCACGCCACCCCGCCGCCGGTCGCCGGCACCGTCGGGGACCTCTCCACCGGCAGCCCGGCCGTGGGCTCCGTGCACGCCGCGCTCACCGGCAACCCGGGCGTCGGCGCCGTGCACGCGCCCGGCACGCCCGGCATCGGCGCCACCCACGCCACGCTGACCGGCACCCCCGGCACGAACCTGGCGCACACCGCGCTGAACTCGACGCCGACGCCCGGCGCCCCGCACGACGTGACCGCCCCCAACAGCCTGCTCACCGGCCCCACCACGGTGAGCCACCCGTCGCCGACCGGTATCGGGCACGGCGCGCCGGGCAGCCTCGACACCGGGAACTCGGCGTTCGACCTGCTCGCGGGCACCCGCCACAGCACACCGAACTCCCCGGTGGCCCCCGGTACCGGCAACGCCCTGGCCGACCGCACCACCAGCGCCCTGTCCGCGAACCAGACCCGGCTGCACCTGGACGAACTGGTCCAGAGCCCCGGCTCCCCGCACCCCGCCTCCCCGCAGCAGCTGCACCACACGCCCGCCACCCCGCCGGCCGGCCTGGACCGGCTCACCACGAACCCGGCGTCCGTGACGACCCCGGACCGGCTCACGACCGGCCCCGGGAACGCCGGCAGCCCCGACCGCTTTGCCGGCAACGGCGGCCCGCACGACCCGGCGCCCGTCTCCCCCGGCGGCTCCGGGCACTCGGGCGGGCACGGCAACAGCGCCGCCCTCGATCTCGTGGACACCGGCCGCAGCGCCCGCCCGGCCGACAGCCCCGCCTTCGCCGGCACGCCCACGCACACGGACGCCGACAAGGGCCTGGCCGGATCGGCGAACGGCACCTCCGCGCACGTCCCCGAGACCCTGCCGGCCCACACCGCGCCCACCCCGCCCGGGACCCACACCCCGCTGCCGGGCCACTCCTCGCCCACGCCGGCCGTGCACACCGCCGACACCACGAGCGCCTTCGACGCCCTGCTCAAGGACCCCAACGTCGTCAAGGTCCCCGGCGGCCACGAACTCGCGGTCAAGGCACCGCGCGGCGGCACTCCCGAACTCCACGGCGGGGCCGTCGAGTCGGGCCTGTTCACCGTGGACAAGCTGGGCACGGGCTTCGTCGTACGGCAGCTGGACGCCGTCGGCGGCACCGTGGTGCACAGCTGGACGTTCAAGCGGCTGGGCGGCATCCGGCTCGCCGAGGAGACCGTGCGGTTCGGCGACGGGCCCTTCAGCGGGGTGAGCGTCAAGGTCGCGGGCAAGACCGTGGACCCGGTGAGCGACGGCGTCGGCACCTGGCCGGCGAAGCTGGGCGGCGACGACGAGATCGTCGTGGCCTCGGCGTCCGGCACCCACGTCTACAGCCGCTCCACCGGCGATCTGCTGCACGCGGCCACCCCGCACGCCACCCTGCCCCCGCGCCCGGCCGGACTCGTCGGCGCGCCCGCGGACAGCTGGGACGCCGCCGCGCACGCGACCCGCAGCCACATGGGCAGGGCGGCCACCGACAGCGAGACCAAGCTGTTCATGCAGGGAGTCATCGGCGGCGCGTTCACCTCGAAGAAGGGCTACGGCGGCTTCGTCAACCCCAGTGCCGTGGAAGGCGGCCTGGTCGGCAAGGTCAAGCAGTTCAACAAGATCGCCGGCGACCTGATGTTCGAGGGCCCCAACCAGCGCATGACGGTGTGGCGGGGCGTGTCCATGGACCCGCGGGCCGCCCAGGCCGACGTGTTCGTGGAACGGCTGCCCGCCTCGACGTCCAACGACTTCACCTTCCAGGCGGAATGGGCGAAGAACGGCGTCAACAGCAACCGGGTCGTCTTCGAGATCGACGTCCCCGCCGACCACGGCAAGTTCTCCATGGCCTATCCGCCGGGGTACGAGAGGTCCGCCGACGACGCCATCGCCCTCAACCAGGACCAGCGCGAGGTCACCCTGTCGCCGACCCGGCTGGTGCGGACCGGGCCCGCCCGGGTCGAGAATGGCATCACGGTCGTCCCGGTGCGCGCCGAGCAGATCCCGGAGACCCAGCTCGAAGGGCTCATCAACGAGAAGTGGTCGGGGCTCTCCTCGGGCGAGGCGTTCGAGGACTTCGGCCGTGCCTTCGGGCAGGACGCGATGCGCCGCTGGGAGGGCCTCGGCGACGCGATCGTCCGGGAGGGCGGTGCCGGCCCGGACGTGAAGACGTTCACCGTGGGCCGGCCCGGCCACGCGGACGAGATGACCATCACGGTCACCCACAAGGCGGACACGAACGCCGTCTCCGTGACGATCTCCGGCGGCGAGCGCACCTTCGCCAAGGAGTGGAGCGGCACCGGCTTCAACGACCTCGCCGCCGACCTGCGCGGCCACGTCCTCCACAACAACGAACTGCTCAGCTCGCTGCCGACGCCCACGTCCTGGGGCAGGGAACTCCCGAGCCCGGTCCACCCCGGCTCCCGTCCGGACACCCCGGTCCCGAGCCCGGCCCGTGCCACCGCGGACACCACGCCGACGCCGCACCAGGACACTCCGCACACCGGTGGCCAGGAACTGCCCGGTCACGGCTCCCGGCTCACCCCGGCCGAGATCGAACAGGCCTGGTTCCGCGACGGCCAACGCGTCGACGCACTCTTCGGCGACCTCGACGACCCCCTGCGCGGCGCCCGCCGCGACGCCTGGCGAGACCACGTCCAGGCACGATACGACCTCGGCCGCGCCGAAGACCTCCTCCCCCACAACGGCCACGCCGGCAGCTCCCACGGCCCCACCCCCGCCGAGATCACCGCCCGCGACAACGTCGACACCGCCCGCGCCCAGTACAACGCCACCCACCAGCGGCTCACCGAACTCGGCATCGACCCCGTCCGCATGGAAGCCGACCTCGCCGACCTCCGACAACTCAGCCTCAAGGAACGGCCCCGGCTGCTCGGCGGCACGGTCCTCGGCGCGTCGGACGACGCGACCGCGCCGCCCGCGAGCGCCGTCCCCGCCGCCCACGGCGAGAGCGGCGCGGCCTCCGTGACGCCGCCCCGGCGGCTGAACGAGATCCTGGCCGACCAGACCAAGGCCCACCAGGAGCTGCAGCAGGCGGAGATCAAGCAGACGCAGACCGGCAAGGACGTCGACAAGATCGCGGAGGCCAGGACCAACCTGTCCGACGCGGACACGAAGCTCAAGGACACCACCCGCGAACTCGACCAGGCGCTCCAGCACGAGCTGGACAACCGCCTGCTCTCCCAGCGTGAACTGAACATGCTCGTCGACCAGTTCGCGGGCGCCGGCGACATCGGACGGGCCCGCACGCTCCAGGCCCACGCGCAGGACCTGGACGCCGCCTCCCGCGGCGCGGGCAACGGCCCCGTCCGCTCGGACCAGTTCATCAGGACGGGCGGGGAGATCCAGTCCCGGTCGGTGACCGTCCGGCGGCTCGCCAACGAACTGGAGAGCCTGGTCACCGCGGGCGCGACGCCCCACGCAGAACTCAAGGGCCTGGCCGAGGGACTGGAGCAGGCCGCCAAGGACCTGGACGCGGCCCTCCAGGGGCACGTCACCGACGCCGCCCGTTTCGGGGGCACCTACACCCTGCGCAACGAGCACGCGCCCGTCGCCGCCGTGGCCCACCATCTCGCGGAGCTGGTCGACGACGCCGTCAAGGCGGCGAAGCCGGGCGACGGCCTCGTCCTCAAGGGCTTCCTCGGCACCGACGCCTCCGTGGAACGGGTCCAGCGCGGCATCCCGGGCCTGCTGCGCCGCTACCGCGAGAACCAGGCGTTCGGCGACGTGCACAGCGGCGAGCAGTGGAAGGCGGTCCTGCCCGGGACCGAGGCCCAGTGGAAGCAGGTCTTCGACGACTTCGACGGCTTCGACAAGCTGTCGAGGTCCCAGCAGCACGACTTCGTGCGCAAGCTGTCCGAGAAGAACATCGCGGACCTGCGTGCGGACGTCGAGGGCCTGCTCAAGGACCTGCCGGCGGCGGACCGCCTGAAGTTCCAGGAGCTGCAGGCGAAGCTGGAGGCGCTGCCGTACCGGATCAAGCACGCCACTCCGGCCTACCACGCCATCGCCAACAGCGGCGTGATGTCCTCCCAGGGCGACCTCGCCCGACGGGGCGTCAGGTTCCTGGCGTCCGGCAAGAGTTCGGTGAAGAACACCTCCAACCTGGGCAACGACGACTTCGTGTTCTTCCGCATGGAGGTCGGGGACAAGCCGATGGCGACCCGGTACGGGCCGACCACGCTCGTCTTCGACGCCAAGGTCCTGGAGGAGAAGGGCGGCTGGGTCTCGCTCCACGACCAGCTGCACCCGCTGGACCGCGACACGATGAACCAGCTGAAGTTCGGCGACGACACCGTCCGCAGCGCGAAGTACGACGAGGGCTTCGACGAGGTGGGCAAGCGGGGCCGCTGGACGTACGAGTACCCCGGTGAGCGGACCCGGCAGGTCTCCTTCGAGCAGGAGGTCTTCCACGGCGCGCACGTGCAGGAGGCGCTCGCCCTGTCGGTGGTGCGCGAGGTGCACCTCATCGGCGGCGGCTTCAAGGACGACGTCTTCCGGCTGCTCGCCGACACGACGACGCCGGAGGAGCTGGGCTCGGTCATCTCCAAGCTGTACCGGCCCGAGGCGAAGTTCGGCTCCGGGCTGCCGATCAACCCGCACGGGAGCCACGCCACGAGCGAGTGGCCGAAACCGCTGGCGGTCCACGACGCGGACGGCGACGGACGGTACCTCGCCGACGGCTCGGTCGATCCGGCGGCACGGGCCGCCGGCAAGGCCTTCGACGAGGCCTCGGACCGGGTGCGGCAGGCGGACAACGCCTTCAAGAGCGGCAACGCCAAGGCGCAGCGGTACAACCTCAACAAGGCGCAGCCGCACGCCGAGCAGGCGGTCAAGCTGACCCAGGAGTTCCACGCGGCCTCCGTCGGCGAGCGCAAGGCCATGGCGCAGACCCTGCTCGACCAGCGTGAGCAGCTCCTCAAGGACATCAACCTCCGCCTCGACGACCTCAAGGGCGGGAACCGGCCCGACGGTGCGAAGGGGCAGCCCAGGCCGGGCAGGAACCAGCCCGCCGGAGCGTCCTCGTCGGCCGCGGCGACCAACGGCCCGAACCTCGGCACGCTTCCGCAGGCGGCCGAGGACGCGCTCAACGCCGTCCCCGGGATCACCGACCACATGCGGAAGATGATCCGGGCGCTCGCCAACTCGGACGGCTTCCGGGTCCTGTCGGACTCCAAGAACGGCACCCTCACCGCGGAAGCCGTGGACCTGGGCCGGAACGCCTTCGACAAGGCGTTCAAGAACCTGTCCGGCAAGGGGCTGGTCCGCGGCGAGGCCGACGGCCTCCACCTCACGGACGAGGGACGCGCACTGTTCCTGCCGCCGCGCGCCGAGACGACTCCCCCCGCCCTCAGCGCGGACGGCCTCGTGTCCCGCCTCCCGGACACCGACGCCTCGGTCCCGAGCCCGGTCCGCACCACTTCGGACACCACGCCGACGCCGCACCAGGACACCCCGCACACCGGTGGCCAGGAACTGCCCGGTCACAGTTCCCGGCTCACCCCGGCCGAGATCGAACAGGCCTGGTTCCGCGACGGCCAACGCGTCGACGCACTCTTCGGCGACCTCGACGACCCCCTGCGCGGCGCCCGCCGCGACGCCTGGCGAGACCACGTCCAGGCACGATACGACCTCGGCCGCGCCGAAGACCTCCTCCCCCACAACGGCCACGCCGGCAGCTCCCACGGCCCCACCCCCGCCGAGATCACCGCCCGCGACAACGTCGACACCGCCCGCGCCCAGTACAACGCCACCCACCAGCGGCTCACCGAACTCGGCATCGACCCCGTCCGCATGGAAGCCGACCTCGCCGACCTCCGACAACTCAGCCTCAAGGAACGGCCCCGGCTGCTCGGCGGCACCTCGATGCCCGCCGACGACGCCACTCCCCCGCCCGTCCACTCCGGTCCCACCCTGCACAGCGAGACACAGGCGACCGCCGACCTGACACCGCCCCGGCGTCTCGCCGCGATCCTCGGCGACCACACCGACGCACAGCGCGGCGTGCACCAGGCCGAGATCAACCTCGCCAACGCCACGGTCAAGCAGCGCCCGGCCATGGAGACGGCGCTGGCCAAGGCGAACGAGGAGGCGTCCCAGGTCTCCGTGCACCTGGACGACGCCATGACGGAGGCGTTCACCGAGGGCCGGCTGTCCCAGCGTGACCTCAACATGCTGGTCGACCAGTTCGCCGGGGCCGGTGACATCCAGCGGGCCCTGCGGTTCCAGGAGCACGCGGTGCGTCTGGACACCGCGGCCCGCCACGCGCCCGGCACCGCCCGCGCGGACCAGTTCATCAGGACCGGCGGCGAGATCCTGGAGCAGTCGCGCGACCTGCGCGCGCTCACGCAGCGGCTGGAGGACCTGGTCGGCGCGGGCAAGAAGACCCCGCAGGAACTCCAGGCCCTGGCCCGCACCCTGGACGAGGCCGCCCTCACCCTCGACTCGTCCCTCCAGGGCTTCGTCAAGGACGCCGCCGAGCTGGGCGGCGTCTACACCCTGCGCAACGAGCACGCCCCCGTCTCCACGGTGGCCCACCAGCTCGCCAGGACGGTCGACGAGGCGGTGACGGCCGCGAGGCCGGGCGAGTCCATCGCGCTGAAGGGCTTCATCGGCACCGAGGCGTCGATCACCCGCCTGCAGCGCGACATGCCCGCCATCGCCCGCCGCTTCCGGACCGACCGGGCGTACGCCGAGGTGCCCACCGGCCTCCAGTGGAAGGCCGAACTGCCCGGCTCCCAGGCCCAGTGGAAGCAGGTCTTCGACAACTTCGAGGACTTCGACAAGCTCTCCGCGGCGCAGCAGACCCAGTTCGTGCAGAAGCTGTCCGAGCGGAACATCACGCAGCTGCGCCAAGAGGTCCGCGGCCTGCTCGACGGCCTGCCGTCGACCGAACGCGTCCGGTTCGAGAAGCTGTTGGACAGCCTGGAGCACCTGCCGTACCGGATCAAGCACGCGACTCCGGCCTACCACGCCATCGCCAACAGCGGAGTGATGTCCTCCCAGGGCGACCTCGCCCGACGGGGCATCAGGTTCCTGGCGTCCGGCAAGAGTTCGGCGAAGAACACCTCCAACCTCGGCAACGACGACTTCGTGTTCTTCCGCATGGAGGCCGGCAACAAGCCGATGGCGACCCGGTACGGGCCGACCACGCTCGTCTTCGACGCCAAGGTCCTGGAGGAGAAGGGCGGCTGGGTCTCCCTCCACGACCAGCTGCACCCGCTGGACCGCGAGACCATGCGCGACCTGAAGTTCGGCGACGACACCGTCCGCAGCGCCAAGTACGACGACGGCTTCGACGAGATGGGCAAGCGGGCCCGCTGGACCTACGAGTACCCGGGCGGCGGCGCGTCCCGCACGGTCTCCTTCGACCAGGAGGTCTTCCACGGCGCACACGTCCAGGAGGCGCTCGCCCTGTCCGTGGTGCGCGAGGTGCACCGGATCGGCGGCGGCTTCATGGACGACGTCCTGCGGCTGGCCGAGGGGACGGTCGACGTGGAGAAGATGGGCGCCGTCGTCTCCAAGCTGTACCGGCCCGAGGCGAAGTTCGGCTCAGGCCTGCCCATCAACCCGTTCGAGAGCGGTGTCAGGTCCGAGTGGCCGAAGCCGCTCGCGGTCCACGACGCGGAGGGCGACGGACGGTACCTCGCCGACGGGACGGTGGACCCGGCCGCGCGGGCCGCGGGCAAGGCGTTCGACGAGGCGTCCGACAAGCTGCGCCAGGCCGACAACGCCGTCACCAGCAACAACAGGAAGGCGCAGCGCTACAACCTCAACAAGGCGCAGCCTCTTGCCGAGCAGGCGGTGAAGCTGACGCAGGAGTTCCACGACATCGCCCAGGGCGCCCGCAAGGAGATGGCGAAGGGGCTGCTCGACGAGCGGGTGAAGCTCCTGGACACCGTCAACGGACGCATCGACGCGCTGAAGGGGCAGCCCGACACGGACGCGGTGAAGACGCAGCCCAGGCCGGGCAAGACCCAGCCCGCCGGGGCGTCCTCGTCGGCCGCGGCGACGAACGGCCCGAACCTCAGCACGCTGTCGCCGACGGCCGAGAGCGCGCTCGACGCCGTCCCGGGGATCACCGACCACATGCGGAAGATGATCCGGGCGCTCGCCAACTCGGACGGCTTCCGGGTCCTGTCGGACTCCAAGAACGGCACGCTCACCACGGAAGCCGTGGACCTGGGCCGGAACGCCTTCGGCAAGGCGTTCAAGAGCCTGTCCGGCGAGAAGCTGGTCCGCGGCGAGGCCGACGGCCTGCACCTCACGGACGAGGGCCGCAGGCGGTTCCTGCCACCGGGCGCCGAGACGAGGACGGCGGCGCCGTCCACGTCCGTCACGACCGGCCTCCACACGACTCCCGACCGCACCCCGCCCCAGCTTCCGCACACGCTGCCGGGCCCCGACACCAAGGCCCCCGCGCTCGTCGGCGACGGCCTCCCCTCCCACGGCACCGGCACGGACACGCTCATCCCCGCGCCGCACGACCTCGACGCCACGCCCCCGGCCCCGCTGCGCGTCGACCCGGACCTCGTCCCGCCGGTCGTCAAGGAGGGCGACACCGGCGTCTCCGTCGCCACGACCCACGGCGCGGAACCGCACCTCGCGGACACCGAGACGCGCACGCCGCACCCCACCGACACCGACACCACCCCGCCGCACCCGACGGACACCGACACCACCCCGCCGCACCCCGCCGACACCGACGCGGCCGTCGTACACCTCGACGACGTGCACGCCGTCGCGCCGCACCACGGTGACGACGGCGGGCTCGCCGTGCTGCCTGCGCGAGACGGCATCCGGCCCGGCGCGCCCGTCCTGGACGACCTGCTCGGCTCCCCGCGGCGGACCGGCGAGACCACCACGGCGGCCCCCGGCACCGCTCACGCGCCCGCCGCTGACCTCCTCGACCGGGACGTCTTCCGGCGCAGCACCTACCGGGAGCACGGCATCCGGGCCCGCTCGCAGATCCGGTTCGTCGACCGGGCCCTGGAGGACTTCCACGACGTCCCCGCCGACCAGTTGGCGCGCCGGGCCCAGGCGCTCGACACCGTGGCCGACGCGGCGGAGCGCTTCCTGCGGGACCGCCCGGTCTCGGTGCGGCGCCCCGGAGTGGAGGACCTGCTGCGTCAGGTGCGCGCCGAGGCGCACGCCTACCGGCTGCTCGACGACGTCCGGCGGCTCGGCGGCGACGGCGACGGGCTGGCCGGCCGTATCCGTACCGCTCTCGACGCCGGCGGCACGACCCCGGACACCCGGACCGGGCTCAGGACGGCGCTCGACGGCCTGGACCGCTCCGCGCGGGACCGGCGGCAGAACGACGCCCTGAGCCTGCTGGACGGCACCCCGCCGCTCCCGCACCCCGCCGACACCACCCTCGCCGCCCCGCCCAGGCCGGACGGCGACACCGCACCGGCGGCATCCGCCCGCCCCAAGGTCGACACCAGCCCCGCCGTACCCTCGCGGCAGCCCGCTCAGGCGCTGTGGCAGGAGGACCGGGCGCGGTTCGACGCGCTCCTCGGCGGCGAGGGCCGGCCGGTCCGGGAGGCCTGGGTCGAGCTGTCGGCCGCGCGGGCCGAACTGAACCGGGTCGAGGATCTGCGCGGCGCGCCGGGCGGAGCGAGCACCTCACGGGGTGTCAGCGAGTACGACGTCCAGCTCAACCACGAACTGGTCGCCGCCCAGGAGCGGTTCCGCGCCGCCTACACGAACCTGGAGGACCTCGGCGTCCGTCCGGCCGAGATCGAGACGCGGATCCACGAGATCGAGAGGGCGGCCACCGAGCGCGGCGCGACGCTCGGCGCGGGCAAGCTCAACACCCTGCCCGACAGCGTCCCGCACACCGTCGACCGGATCCCTCTCAACGACTCGGGCGTGTCCGGGCCGAACGGCCTGGTCATCGAGCGGAGCACGGGTCAGGACCAGGCGGTGACCCTCCAGGTGCTCGACCAGCGGCTGGACCCGGACCCGACGCGCACCGTCGTCACGCGGCCGGACGGCGGCTTCGACATCCGGCACACTCCGTCCGGCACCGTCGACACGTACACCGTGAACGGTGACCGGATCGCCCACGAGATGCCGCTGTACGGCGGTGCCGGCGAGCCGACCGGCATGCGTCTGCACGCCGCCCTCAACGGCCACGGCGTCCGCCAGGAGCTGACGGTGCACGGGCCCGGCGCCGACCGGCTGACGGCCCTCCCGCTGCCCGACGGCGCGGCACGGATCACGCACCTCGACACCGGCGTCACCCACCGCGTGGACGCGGCGGGTCTGCGGCTCGACGAGGGCGTGCGGCTGACCGGCCGCGACGGCGTACCCGGCGGCACCGACCGGGTGCTGGTCACCACGGGCGGCGACGTCCACGTCTCCGATCTCGCGGGCGGCCGTCTGGACCTGCGGGTGCAGCACCTGGGTGACGGGAACGGCGTCCGGGTCACCGACGAGGCGACCGGGGTGTCCGTACGCCACGACGGTCAGGGCCGCCTCCAGGAGACCGGTGTCTCGCTGACCGACCCGCAGGGCAGGCGCGGGCAGCTGTTCCTGGCCGGTGACGGCACGGGCCGCTTCACCCTGACCGACGCGGCCGGCGCCCGGCAGACCGGGACGGTCACCGCGCTGCCCGGCGGCGCCGGATTCCGGCTGACGGACGAGACGACCGGCGCGACCAGCAGGTTCGCGGCCGACGGCGGGTACCGGGACGTCGGCCTCGCGCTGTTCGACCCGGTGGCGAACGCCCGCGGCGGCCGGATCCTCGTACCGGACGGCACGGGCGGCCACCTGCTCACCGACACGGCGGGGCAGCCGCTGCCCCAGCGGGTGGTCCCGGTGGGCGGCAACCGGCCGCGCACGATCGACGACGTCACCGGCGAGTCCGTGCTCTACGACGTCCAGGGCCGCCCGCTCGGCACTTCGACCGCGCTGGCCGACCCGGCCGGCGGGCCGCGCGGCGCCCGCTTCGCCGAGCCCGACGGCGCCGGCGGCCACCGGCTGACCGACGCCGACGGCAACGCGCTGCCCGGTACCGTCACCGCGCTCCCGAACCACGGCGGTTTCCGTACCGGCCACGGCACCGGCTACCGCACGTTCGGCGCCAACGGCGACTTCGCGGGCGACGGACTGCGGCTGACCGGACGCGACGGAACGCCGGCCGGGCATCTGGACCGGCCGCTGGGCGCGGCTCCGCGCTGGCTGGACGACGCCTTCGCCCCGGACCCGGCGCGCGTGGTCACCTTCGACCCGGCGGGCCGGATCGAGGTCGGCCCCGCCGGCGGCGCCCGCCAGGGCTTCGACCAGGCCACCGGCCGGTTCGTCCAGGAGAGCGTCCCGCTGCCCGGCGGCGGCCACCGCACCACCGTGGCCGACGGCTCGTTCACCCGGTACGACGGCCACGGCGCCGTCACGGCGACCGGCACGCCGCTGCCCGCGGGCCACGGCGGCCGCTTCCTGGTCGTGGACCCGCCGGGCGCGGCCCGCCCCGGTGCCTGGCTGGAGGACGGCGCGGGCGTCAGGCTCGCCCACTGGGACGCCGTCCGGAACCCCGACGGCACCGCCCGGATCGCGTTCGATGAGCCGGGCCGTCCGCGGCACGGCGAGTTCCTGGAACTGGCCGCCGACGGGACCCCGGCCCGGCAGGGCTTCAACGTCCTCGACGACGGACGGCCCACGGCCTTCCGGTACGTCCTCGACCACACCGCCGGCACCTGGGAGCGGACCGCTCTGGACGGCACGCCGACGGCCGCCGGTTCCTTCCACCACGGCACCGCCGACCTCTCCGGCGCGGCGAGCGGCCACGTCCGCCTCCTCAGCTCGACCAGGACCCGGGTGCCGGTCTTCGAACGGCGGGTGCTGCCCGGCGCCGCCCAGGAGACGGTGGACGCCTTCCGCCGTACCGACACCATCGCCTTCGCCCGCACCAACCCCCGTACGCACTGGGTGCGCTGGGACGGGACCGGCACCCCGGCCGGTACCGGCGGCCGGCACTACGACACGGCGGGCACCGGCTGGCGGGACACCGACGGCCGGGGCCGCACGGTGCGCGAGTACCGCGACGGGCTGCAGAAGTTCGACGGACGGGCCGGGCACACCCTGGGCGTCCGCGACGGCGACGGCGGCTGGACCTGGCACCGCTACGACGGAGCGGGCCGGCAGCTCGCCTCCGGTCCGCGGACCCGTGAGCACCTCGGCGGCGGCTGGACCGACCGCACCGCCGGCGGTGGCATCGCGCAGCGGCAGTGGGGCACGGCGGAGTGGCCCGAGCGGGCCGGCCAGTACCAGGAGCACGCGATGAACGCGGACGGCTCGCTGCGCGGTACCTGGGAGCGGCAGTCCCCGCACGGCAAGGAGGTCGGGAAGCACGAGGTGTTCGGCGACGGCTTCCTGACCACGGACCGCTGGCGCGAGCAGCGCCCGCCGACCTGGGTGCGCACCCGCTGGCTGACCGGCGCCGAGCACACCCGGCCGCCGTACGCGCACGTGCGCGGCGACGACACCTACCAGCTGTTCACCTGGAGCAGGGAGGCGAACGACGGCACCGTCGCCGCCTCCGGTGTGCGCTACGTCGGCATGGACGGCAGCGCCCTGGACCTGGCCGCCGACGGCGGCTTCGCCCGGTTCAGCGGCAAACTGCACGACGGCACATCCCTGAAGGTCGGCGACCACGCCGGCCGTCCCGGGCACGCCCCGGCGAACCCCGCCGACCAGCCCTGGCAGGCGGGTGCCGTACGGGGCTACCGCGAGCAGCTCGACGGCGACCCGGCGGGCAGGCTCTGGCAGGACGTGTACCAGGACGCGGGCGGCACCACGCACGTCGCCCGCGAGGGACTGCCGGGCGGGGTGGTCAGGGAGTACACCGGCCTGCCGGCGGACCGGCGCTGGGTGGAGCGGGACCCGCACGGCAACCTGGTCGGCCAGAGCCACGCCATGCCGGACCGGCCGGGTCACGTGGTCCAGGGATCGGGCCGCGCCGACTCCGGCCGCTGGACCTGGCGCGAGCTGGACGCCAATGACGCGCAGGTCGCCGGCGGGCGGCGGGAGTACTTCCGCGGTTCCACCGACTCCCGGCTGCCCTGGGACGACTCCTACCGGGACTTCGACGCGAACGGACGGCTGGTCCGCGAGCGCCGGATGCTCGACTCGGGCGGCTACGTGGACTCCTGGCGCGGTGCCGACGGCCGGTGGAGCGCCAACGCCTTCCGGCGCGACGGCACGGCCCTGGACCCGGCCCTGGCGAACCAGACCCGCCGCTGGTGGCACGGCGGCGCCTGGCACGACCAGTGGGCCCCCGGCTCCCGGCACTTCCGCGACGAGCTGCCCGGCGCCGGGCAGGGCGCCGCGCCGACCGTGCTGCGCGAGACCCCGGTGCACAACGGCGGTCCGGTGCGGGTGCGGACGTACGACACCGCGGCGAACACGCCGGGTTCGGTGTGGAAGGAGTACGACCACGGCGGTGTGGTCCGCGAGCGGAAGGCGGAGGGCACCGGTTTCCTGGAGACCGATTCCTGGCGCGGCCAGTGGAACCGGTACAGCGGCCGGGGCGAGCTGATCGCCCAGCGCACCGACAACGGGCTGGTCTTCGAACGGGACAGCTTCGGCCGGATGCGGCTGACGGGCAACGAGTACGACTTCCGTGGCCCGCTCACCGAGATCCGCGGCTGGGGCCGCACCACCCGTGAGGCGCAGCGCATGCCGTGGTCGGGCACGGTCCTGCCGAACGGCGACGCGGCGCTGCGCGAGGCGCGTTACGAGCCGTACTGGCGGAGCGTGGCCAAGAAGGCGGCGCTGGAGTTCGGCCAGGAGTTCATCCTGGAGTTCGGTGCCAACCTCGCCGTCAACGGCATCGTGGCGGCCGTCCAGAACAAGCCGTTCACCGGGAAGGACGCGCTCAAGTCGTTCGCCAACGCGGCGGTCGGCGCGACCGTCAAGACCGGTCTGACCACCGCGGTGCACGAGAACCGGGCCCTCGGCTTCGAGAAGATCGGCTCGTTCAAGGCGGGGGTCGCCAACGTCGACGGCGGCAAGCCGTGGACCCGGCGTCCCATGAACCACGACAAGACCTGGGTCAACGAGTGGGCGGGCAACGAGACGCCGACCCGCTGGCGGGGCGGCACCTACGACTTCTCGTTCGGTGTGCTCAGCAGCGCGCTGTCCGGCTGGGTCAACGGCAGCATGAACGCGGCCGTGTGGGGCGTGACGAACGCCGACGGACAGACGGTCAAGCTGCACGGCGGGGACGCGGTCTGGGAGGGCGGCATCAACGCGGCCGCCTCGGTCACCACGGCCGCCACCACCGGCCTGGTCAAGAACGTGTTCGTGATGAGCGCGGGCGGCCGGCTCTTCCACCGCCAGGGCTTCGCCGACTTCTGGATCCAGCTACCCTTCAAGATCTTCGAGAAGTCGATCCAGTCGCTGTACCTGACCAGTGCCTACCGTGCGAGCATCAGTCCCACGTACTACCAGGCACCATGATCGGGCCGGCGACGATCACCGAGGACACTGAGGAAACGTAGATGACCACCCGTCACACCGTGGCGCCCAAGGGTCAGGGCGGCCGGGGCGCGTACCGGACCATCGGCGAGGCGATACGCGCCGCCTCGCCCGGCGACCTGGTGGTGATCGCGCCGGGCACCTGGACCGAGAACCTGGTCCTGGACCGTGCTGTCGTGCTCACGGCGGAGCACGGCCGGGGCAGCGTGGTGATCGCGCCGCCGCCCGGTGAGGCGCCCGCGGTGACGGTGGCCGGCCCGGACTGCGCCCTGCACAACATCACCGTGTGGGGGTCCGACGCGGGGCTGCCCGCGGTGAGCGTGTCGCCCGGGGCCGGTCTGGTCCTGGAGGAGTGCTCGGTGGAGGGCGGCCGGGTGCAGGCGAAGGGCCCGGAGGACGAGGAGGGCGGTACGACGGCGCTCGTGCTGCGCCGCTGCCGTCTGGAAGGGGCCCGGCTGGCCGGTCTGCACCTGGCCGGGAGTGTCCGGGCCCGGGTCGAGGACACCGCGGTCACCGGGGTCGACGGCACCGGTGTGGTGCTGTCCGGCACCGCGAGCCTGGACGCCGTACGGCTGCGGCTGGAACGCACCACCGGGTCCGGGGTGCGGCTGCGCGGCCGGTCCCGGCTGCGGCTGACCGACTCGGTGCTGGCCGGCAGCGGCCGGGCGGGGCTGCTCCTGGAGGACGCCACCGAGGCCACCGCCGGGGAGTCGCGCATCGAGACGCCCGGAGCGGCGGGGGTGCACCTGACGGGGTCGGCGCGTGCGGAGCTGACCGACTGCAAGATCCGCGGCGCGGCCGCCAGCGGTCTGGTGGTGCAGGAGACCGCGCGGCTCAGCGCGTCCGGCTGCTCGGTGGCCGACGCGGGCGCGAACGGGCTGCTGGTGACGGGCGCGGGCGAGGCCGAGCTGGCCGACTGCCGGATCGACCGCAGCACCTTCAGCGCGGTCCACCTCGCCGGTACGGCCGTGGGACGGCTCGCCGACTGCCGGGTGCGCGGCGGTGCGGAGCACGGGGTGCACGCCACCGGTGAGGCCCGGATCGAGCTGACCGACTGCGGGATCGTCGACGTCGCGATGACCGGCGTGAGCATCCTGGAGCGGGCGGTGGCCACGCTCACCGGCTGCCGGGTCGCCGGGTCCGCCGCGGGCATCGGCATCGGCTCGCCCACCGGGAGCACGGTCGCCGACTCCACGGTGACCGGTACGAAGGAGATCGGCGTGCAGGTCGCCAAGGGAGCCGCCGCCTCGCTCGCCGGGATCCGGATCAGCGGCGCCGGAGCGGCCGGGCTGGTGGTCGACGAGGGCGCCGAGGCGACGGTGACCGGGGGCTGGGTCGAGAACTGCGCGGGGTCCGGCGCCGTCGTGTGGACCGGGGCCAGACCGGAGATGACCGGGCTGCACATCGACCGGCCGGGCAAGAACGGCGTGTTCCTGGCGGAGGGCGCGGGCGGCACGTTCACCGGGCTCGACGTCAGCCGGGCCGGCTTCCCTGCGCTGCACGTCGCCGCCGGGGCCGACCCGGTGTTCCGGCACTGCCGGGTCCGTGACTGCGCGGAGGCGCTGGGCACCGACGAGGGCGCCAAGCCGGTCCTGGAGGACTGCACGGCCGACGGTGCCCCGCTGACCTTCGGCGCCCCGGCCGCGGCCGCGGCGAACGGCACCTCCGGCACGGCGCCCGCCGCGAAGACCGCGAAGACGGGCGGGGACGACACGGAGGAGCCGGAGGAGGAGAACCTGGAGGACCTGCTCGGCGAACTCCACGAGCTGGTCGGTCTGGACCGCGTGAAGCAGGACGTCGGGTCGCTGGTCAAGCTCATGCAGACGGTCCGGCGCCGCGAGGAGGCCGGGCTGCCGGCCCCGCCGCTCAGCCGGCACCTGGTGTTCGCCGGCAACCCGGGCACCGGCAAGACCACGGTGGCGCGTCTGTACGGCCGGCTCCTGAAGGCCCTCGGTCTGCTGCGCCGGGGCCACCTGATCGAGGTCGACCGGACCGCGCTGGTGGGCGAGTACGTCGGCCACACCGGTCCGAAGACCACCGCCGCCTTCAACCGGGCGCTCGGCGGGGTGCTCTTCATCGACGAGGCCTACTCGCTGGCGCCGGCGCTGGCGGGCAACGACTTCGGCACCGAGGCCGTGGCGACCCTGGTGAAGCTGATGGAGGACCACCGCGACGACGTCGTGGTGATCGCCGCGGGCTACCCCGGTGACATGCACCGCTTCATCGGCTCCAACCCGGGTCTGGCCTCGCGTTTCGGCCGCACGCTGCTCTTCGAGGACTACGAGTCCGCCGAGCTGGTCTCGATCGTGGAGTTCCAGGCCGGTCAGCACCGCTACGAGCTGACGCCCACCGCCCGCACCGAGCTGCTCGGCCTGTTCGAGTCGATGCCCCGCGGCGAGGGCTTCGGCAACGGCCGCTCGGCCCGCCAGATATTCCAGGAGATGACCGAGCGCCAGGCGCAGCGGGTCGCGGAGCTGTCCGCCCCGACGTCGGAGGAGCTGATCAGCCTGGAGGCGCAGGACCTGCCGCACCCGGCGGCGCGCTGACGGCGCCGCCGGACCCGGTGGCCGTCAGAGCGCGGCCGCCCAGGCGTCCACGGTCGTGACCTCGGCCTGCTTGGGGAACACCTTCTCGGTGAGGACCCGGTGCACCTCCGGGTCGGAGTCCAGGCAGGCGTCGGACAGGACGGTCAGTTCGAAGTCGAGGTCGGCGGCCTGGCGCAGGGTGGACAGCACGACGCCGCTGGTGGCGATGCCGGTGAGGACGAGGTGGTCGATCCCGCCGGCCCGCAGCACGACGTCCAGGTCGCTGCCGGCGAAGGCGCTGACCCGCCGCTTGGTCACGACGGTCTCGCCCGGTGCGGGCGCCACGCCGGGGTGCACCCGCGTGGTCGGGCCGTCGCCCGCCAGGGAGGCCGCACGGTCCGCCACGGCGGCGAACGTCTTGTTGCGGGGGCTGATCTCCGGGTATCCGGGGCGGAAGCCGACGACCACGTAGATCACCGGGATCCCGCTCGCGCGGGCCGCGTCGACCGCCCCGGCGAGGCGGGGCAGGTAGTCGTCCACGGCGAACCGGTCGGTGACGGCCTGCTGGACGTCCATGACGAGCAGAGCTTGCTGAGGCACCGTCGGTGTTCCTTCCCACGAACCCGTTGGCATCGGTCGATCACCCGCCAACGTAGCCCCGCCCGGCGGCCGGGGTCCGCCCGGGGTCCCGGTCACTCGGGCCAGGCGGAGCCCTTGATGACCTCGACGAAGTCGCCGCGGCGGAAACCGGGGACGTAGTGGGCCAGGACGTCGGCCTTGACGTTGCCGAAGGTGGTGTCGGGGCGGTCCTGGATGCCTTCGGTGAAGGCGGCGAGGATCTGGTTCTTGAAGTCCGGGCGGGGATGGGCGGCGACGACCGCCGTGCGCTGCTCGTCGCTTACCGCGTGGTAGCCGATGCCGAGGACGTCGAGTTCGACCCCGCGGGTGACCAGGGCGATCTCGGGTGCCATGTGGAGCGGGATCTCCGGTGTGGTGTGCAGGGCGATGGCGGTCCAGACCCGGTCGGCGGGCTCGCCGGTGATGCCGTGGCCGTGCAGGAAGCGGCGGGCCTCGTCGGCGCCGTCGATCTCGAAGCGCTGGTCGGTGCGGCGCAGGCTCTTGGTGAGCCCGAGGTCGTGGAACATCGCCCCGACGTACAGCAGCTCGGGGTCGTAGGACAGCCCGAGGGCCGTGCCGCGCAGCGAGCCCCACAGGAAGACCCGCCGGGAGTGGTCGAACACCAGGGGTGTGGCGGCGTCGCGGACCAGCTCGGTGGCCTCCCGCACCAGCGCGGTGTCCGGGATCCGTACGCCTGCGATCTCTTCGCTCATCGTCCTCTGCCTCCGTGCGGGATGGGGTGGATGCGTCTAGGGTCGCCGGGGCGACGTAGGCTGGGCCATGTCTCTGCTGCCGGGAAAACCACGGATTCGGACATGGCACATCGTGTGGGCCTCGTGGTCTTCGAGGGCGTCACCCTGCTCGACGTCAGCGGCCCCTCGGAGGTGCTGCACCAGGCGGGCCGCCTCGCCGGCCCCTACGAGCTGGTGCTGGTGTCGCCCGCCGGCGGAACGGTCACCAGCTCCGCCGGGCCGGCGCTCTCGGGCACCGTCCCGGCGGCCGACGCGGGCCCGTTCGACACGGTCCTGGTCGCGGGCGGCGACCGGCTGGCCGAGCGGCCCGTCGAGGAGGAGCTGCTGGCCTCGGTCCGTGCGCTGGCGGGGCCGGCGCGCCGGGTCGCCTCGGTGTGCACCGGCGCGTTCGTGCTCGGTGAGCTGGGTCTGCTCGACGGGCGCCGTGCGACGACCCACTGGCGGCATGCGGCCGCGTTCGCCCGCCGCTGTCCGCGGGTGCGGGTCGAGCCGGACGCCATCCACGTCCGCGACGGCCGCTACCTCACCTCGGCGGGGATCAGCGCGGGCATCGATCTCACGCTGGCCCTGGTGGAGGAGGACCACGGCGCGGGGGTGGCCCGGGACATCGCCCGCGAACTGGTCGTCTTCATGCAACGGCCGGGCGGGCAGTCGCAGTTCTCCACGGCGCTCACCACCCCGCCGGCCCGTAGCGGCCTCCTGCGCGGCCTGATCGCCTCCGTGCTCGCGGATCCGACCGCCGACCACAGCCTGCCGTCGCTGGCCGCTTCGGCCGCCGTCAGCCCGCGCCACCTCGCCCGGCTGTTCCGCGCCGAACTGGACACCACGCCCGCCCGCTGGGTCGAGCGGGTCCGGCTGGACCGTGCCCGTCAACTGCTCCTGGAGGGCCACAGCGTCACCTCGGCGGCGCACCGCAGCGGGCTGGGCACCGACGAGACCCTGCGCCGGGTCTTCGCCCGCCATCTGGGCACCACCCCTACGCACTACCGCAGGCGGTTCGCCACCACGGGCGGCGAATCACAGCTGGAGGAGTAGGTGGCGGGGGCCGCGGAGCATGGCGTTCTGGCGGTACGGCGGCGGGTCCTGGACCAGGCTCGCGGTGCCGAGCAGCGGAAGCAGGGCGCTCAGCGCGGTCTGGGCCTCGATGCGGGCCAGTGGTCCGCCGTAGCAGAGGTGGATGCCGTTCCCGAAGCCGAGGTGTTCGTTGTCCGGGCGGGTGGGGTCGAACCGGTCGGGGTCCTCGAACCGCCGCGGGTCGCGGTTGCCCGAGGCGAGCGCGAGGATGACCGGGGTGCCCCGGGGAAGGGTGGTGCCGCCGACGGCGATGTCGGTGAGCGGGATGCGTTCGCGCATGTGGACCGGGGGTTCGTAGCGCAGGAGTTCCTCGACCGTCCGCGGCATCAGGCCGGGTTCGCGGCGGAGCAGGTCCAGGTGCTCGGGTTCGCGCAGGAACGTGAGCACGCCGTTGGTGATGAGGTTGACCGTCGTCTCGTGGCCCGCGATGAGCAACAGGACGGCGGTCTCGGCGAGTTCCTCCTGGGTCAGCCGCAGGGCCGGGTCGGGTTCGTTGACGAAGGCGGAGAGCAGGTCGCCGCCCGGGTGGCCGCGGCGCTGTTCGGCGAGGTTCACGAGGTAGCCGCCCAGCTCGGCCCGTGCCTGCTCGCCCGCCTCGTGCTTGGCTGCGGAACCGGCGTCCTCGGGGGTGAGGTCGGCGGACGCGACCAGGGTGTCGGACCAGGCCCGGAAGAGCGGCTCGTCCTCGCGCGGCACGCCGAGCAGGCGGCAGATCACCGTGACGGGCAGCGGATAGGCGAAGTCGTCGACGAGGTCGATCCGGCCGCCGGCCTCCAGGGGCGCCAGCAGTTCCGCGGTGATGCGGGCGACCTCGTCGCGCATGGCGTCGACGTGACCGGGGCTGTGCGGCGGTCCGAAGGGCCGCATGGCCAGGGTGCGCAGCCGGTGGTGTTCGGGGTCGTCGAGCCGCAGGAAGGGCGGCTTGCGGGTCTCCTGGCCGCGGGTGCGCGGATCGGCGCTCATCCGCGGGTCGTGGAGCAGGGCGGCGATGTCGTGGTAGCCGCCGACGAGGTGGCTGCCGTCCGCCTGGCGTACCGCGGGGCCGGTCTCCCGCAGTTCCGTGTAGAGCGGGTAGGGGTCGGGGCGGCTGGCGTAGTCGGTGATCCGGGCCAGAAGCGTCTCGGAGTCCATGGTGGCTCCTCGGGGTGGGAGTCGTGGCCGGGCTCGGGTCAGTGCGTCGGCTGCACCACGGCCAGCCGGCGGTCGGGGAGGTAGCCGGTGAGCGCCACGGTGGGGCCGTGGGAGAGCACGGAGGGATCCGGGACGTCGGAGGGGACCGGGACGTCGGCGGCGAGCGCCCGGTCCGCCGCGCCGGGCGGGGGCGGGAACGGGGCGGCCGTCTCGATCATGTGCCGGTAGTAGTCGAGGGACTTGGCCATGTCGACGGTGACCGCGGCGGTGACCCGCCCCTGGAAGCCGTAGACCATGACCAGGCGGCGCGCCTCCAGCGATCCCTGGGCGATGACCACGTGGTCGGAGTAGGTCGGCACGCCCACCGACTTGATGTTGAGCCCGAACTGGGTCGACCAGAACGTCGGGATGGCGAGGTGGGGGCGGCGCAGCGGGCCCGGGCTGACCATGTTGTGGGCCGCGACCGCGGCCTGTTCGACCGCGTTGCCCCAGTGTTCCAGGGAGAGCAGCTGGTAGCCGAAGAGCGGGTGGGGGAAGCGCGAGACGTCACCGGCCACGAACACGTCGTCGGTGACGATCCCGTACATGGTGAAGGCGCGGCAGCCGGCGTCGCAGGCCACGCCGCGCGGGCCCGCGGCCAGTCCGGAGTCGGCCAGCCACTCGACGTTGCGGACGGCGCCGAGCGCCACGACGCACACGTCGGCGTCGACGCGGCTGCCGTCGGACAGCTCCGCGCCGACGAAGGCGCCGTCGCCGTCGCCGAGCAGGGCGCTGACCGTCACGCCGGTGCGCAGGTCGACGCCGTGGTTGCGGTGCATGACGGCCGCGAGTTTCGACAGGGTGCCGCCGAGGGCGCCGACCAGCGGCGCGGGGCCGCGTTCGGCGACGGTGACGGCGAGGCCGCGTTCGCGGCAGGCGGAGGCGATCTCCGAGCCGGTGAAGCCGCCGCCGATGACCAGGACCCGTTCGGGTCCGGCGGCCAGCCGCTCGGCGAGTCCCGCGGCGTCCTCGCTGGTGCGCAGCGTGAACACGCCGTCCAGGGCGCCTTGGTCGGCATGGGGCCAGGGGCGTGCGCGGGTGCCGGTGGCGATCAGCAGCCGGTCGTACGGCAGGGAGTCGCCGTCCGCGAGGAGCACCTGTCTCGCGAGCGGGTCCAGGCCCGTGGCGGGTACCCCGAGCCGCCAGTCGGCGTCCGGATCGCGACGCATCGGCAGTCCGGTGGTGTCCGCGGTCGCCTGTCCGAGCAGCACCTGCTTGGACAGCGGCGGCCGGTCGTAGGGCGGACGGGCCTCGTCGCCGACCACGGTCAGCGAACCGGTGAAGCCCTCGTCGCGCAGCGCCTCCGCGGCCCTCAGACCCGCGAGCGAGGCACCGACGATGACGATCCGGCCGTCCTTGAGGTCATCGGGCACCGCCGCTCACCTCTTCCCCGAGGAGGATCGCCTGCACCGGGCACGCGGCCACGGCCTGCTGCACCCGCTCCACCTGGTCGTCCGGGACGGCCGTGGCGTACAGCAGTCCCTCGTCGCCGTGCAGCTCGAACACCTGCGGTGCGAGGAAGACGCACTGCGCGTAGCCCTGGCAGCGCGTGAGGTCCACAACGACCTGCATCCCCACCACTCCCTCCGTTGCCGCGCCCCCCTCGTTGGCCGCCCCTCGTCTCCAGCATGGAGCCGGAGCGGGACTCCCGCACGCCACGCTGTCCGCGGTGCCGGAGGGCTCAGCCGCGGCCCTTGGCCCACGAGGCCCACAGACGCGCGTAGACGCCGTCCCTCGACCGGAGTTCGCCGGGGCTGCCGTGTTCGGCCGCGCGGCCGTCCTCCATGACCAGGACCGTGTCGCAGCCTTCCGCCTGGGAGAGGCGGTGCGCGACCACGACCGCGGTGCGGCCCTCGGTGACCGCGAGGGCGGCCCGGTCGAGGGTATGGGCCGCGTCGCTGCCCGCCTCGGCCGTCGCCTCGTCCAGTACGACCACTTCGGGGTCGAGCAACAGAACCCGGGCGAGGGCGAGTTGCTGGATCTGACGGGCACTCAGGTGGATGCCGTCGAGGCCGACGGCCGTGTCGAGGCCCTCGGGGAGGGCCGCGGTCCAGCCGGCGGCGCCGACGGTCGTCAGCGCCGCCTTCAATTCGTCGTCGGAGGCCGTCGCGCGGGCCAGGCGGAGGTTGTCGGCGACGGTCCCGGCGAAGAGGTGGTGTTCCTGGGGCACCAGTGCGATCCGGCGGCGGCCGTCGGGCGTGGGGCGGGCGAGGCCGGCGGTGGGGACGCCGTCGAGCGTGACGTGTCCCGCGTACGGCGCACGCGTCCCGGCGATCAGGCCGGCCAGGGTGGACTTGCCCGATCCGGTCGTGCCGACGACGGCCAGGCGGTCACCGGGGGCGAGGCCGAGGGTGATGCCGTGCAGGACCTCGGGGCCGTCGTGGTAGCGGTGGCGGACGTCGCGGACCGCGAGCCCGGTCCGCGGGCCGCCGCCGGGCGTGCCGGTCGCGGGTGCCGGTGCGGGGCCGGCGGCGAGGCCGACTCCGGCGATGCGGGCCAGGCCCGCCGCGGCCTGCTGCACGCCGTCGAAGGTGCCCAGCAGGGTGTTCACGGGGTCGAACAGGCCGACGAAGAACAGGGCGGCCGTGGTGGCGGCGCCGAGGTCGGCGCGGCCGGTGCGCACCAGGGCGTAGGCCACCACGAGGATCGCGGTCAGGCCGGTGAACTCGGCGGCGTTGAGGCGGCCGTAGAAGCGGGTCGCCGCCCGGGTGGCCGCGAACTCGTAGGCCGTCGCCTCCGTGGAGGCCGCGGCCACCCGGGTCTCCCGGCCGGCGCCGAGGCGCAGGGCCCGCAGGGTGGGCAGGCCGGTGAAGGCGCCGAGGAGCGCCGCGGCACGGCGGCCGTCGGCGGTACGGCCGGCCGCGTACAGCGGCCGGGAGGTGCGCAGGTACCAGCGCAGGGTGTGGGCCTGGAGGGGCAGCGCGAGCAGTCCCGCCACGGCGAACCGCCAGTCCAGGACGGCCAGTCCGGCGAGCGCGGAGACGATCGCCAGTGCCGCCGCGGCAAAGTCGCCCAGCGCGCCGGACGCGGCGTCCGTGACCCGGTCGACGTCACCGGAGACACGGGAGACCAGGTCGCCGGTGCCGGCGGCCTCGACCACGTCGGCGGGCAGCGTCATGGCCGCGGCGACGGCGTCCTCCCGCAGCCGGCCGGTCACGGCGAGGACGACGCGTGCCAGCAGCAGGGTCGCGGCCCATCCGGTCAGTGCGGCCGCGATCGCGGCGGCGGTCAGGAACAGGACCGGGCCGGTGAGCGCGCCGGGTCCGCGGTGGTCGGCGACGGCCTGGGTGATCCGGCCGATGGCCACCGGCGGGGCCAGGGTCAGCACGCTGTCGAGGACGAGGGCGGCGAGGGCGGTCACGAGCGCGGTCCGGCGGCCGTGCAGGGCCTCGCGGAGCCGGGCCCGGGTCTGCCGCGCGGTGGCGACGGGGAGCGGCGCCGGTGCGGTCGCGGGGGCGGTCACCGGGTCACCGTCCGGGCGGCGGGGACGCGGACGACCTGGTCGCAGCGGGCCAGCCAGGCGGGGGCGGCGGTGATGACGAGCGTGGTGCGGCCGGCTCTGGAGCGCCGCACCCGGTCGGCTATCGCGTCCTCGGTGACCGCGTCCACGGCGGTGGTGGGGTCGTGCAGGACCAGCACGGGCGGCCGGGCGGCGAGGGCGCGGCCCAGGGCGATCCGCTGGCGCTGGCCGCCGGAGAGGGTCTCGCCGCGGTCGCCGACCGGGGTGGCGGCGCCCTGCGGGGCCGCGTCCACGACCTGGTCGCTGAAGGAGGCCCTGGCCGCCTCGGACACCGCGGGGCCGTCCTCGGTGAGGGCGCCCAGGTTGTCCGCGACGGTGCCGGGGAGCAGGACCGGTTCGTGGTGGCAGACGAGGACGTCCGCGCGCAGCCGGTCCAGCGGCAGACCGGCCAGTGCGGTGCCGTCCAGCAGGATCCGGCCGGTCTCCGGGTCGCTCTCGCGGGCCAGCAGGGACGCGACGGCGTCGGCGGTGGCCGGGTCCTCGCACACGAGTCCGGTCATGCGGGCGGCGGGCACGGTCCAGTCGGCGCGGGTCCCGTCGGGCAGGAGCACGTCGCGGAACTCGATCCGGCCGGCCGTCGCCGCGGGCTCCGCGCGTCCGTCGTCCGGCACGGCCGGCGGTGTGGTGAGCACTTCGTGGACGCGGGCCGCCGAGCCCAGTGCGCGGGCGAGCCGGGCGTGCGCCGAGGAGAGGGTCCGCATCGGGCCGATCACGAACCGGGCGAGGCCGAGCACCGCGATCAGCTGGCCGAGGCCGATCCGGCCGTCGAGGGCGAGCCATGCTCCGACGGCGGCGACGGCCGCCAGGTACAGCCCGGTCAGGACGGTGCCGACCGCGATCAGGGCGGCCTCGGCGGACACCGCGCGGCGGGCCGCGCGCACGGCGGAGCGGCTGACCCGGGCGTAGTCGGCGGCTACGGTGTGCTCGGCCCCGATGCCCTGGACCACCCGGAGGCCGCGGACCAGGTCCTCGGCGAGCGCGGTCGCCCGTGCCTGCCGGGCCTGTTCGGCGGTCCCGGCCCGGCGCAGCAGGCGGGCGAGACGGTTCTGGGCGAGCAGGAGCACGGCGGTGCCGGCGACGACGAGCGCCCCGAGCACGGCGGAGATCCGCAGCAGCAGGGCGGTGGAGCCGAGCAGGACGACGACCGCGGCGACCGTGGTGGTGAGGGTCCCGGCGAAGGTCCCGACCCGCTCCGCGTCGCCGGAGGCGCGGCTGAGCAGGTCGCCGGGCGGCAGCCGTATCCCGCCCGCGGGACGCAGCACCCGTTCGGTGAGCGCCATCCGCACCCGGTGCTCGGTGTGCCGGCGGGCCCGGACGGCGGCCCGGGCGCCGAAGCGGTACGACAGGGAGAGCAGCAGGAAGTCCGCGGCGAGCAGGGCGAGGTACAGCGCGAGGCGGGCCGGGCCGCCGTCCAGGACCACCGACCCGACCGTCGCGCCGACGATCACCGGGACCAGTGACTCGCCCAGCTGGTGGGTGCTGAACAGCAGTGCGGAGAGCGCCAGGTCGCGGCGGCCGGCGCGCAGGGAGCGCCACAGCAGGGTCCGGGGCGAACCGGCCGGGGCCGCGGGCGGCGGTGCGGAGCGGGAGGTCGGGGTGGCGGAGGGGCCGGCCAGGGCGGATGCGGTCACCCGGCTACGTTAGGGTCGCCTTACTTTTGTCGTAAACGCCGCAGTGCGCCAGCGTATGTCGCGCAACAGCCATCCGGGGGACGGCCGCCGCGGCGCGCGGGACAGCGGAACAGAGACCGATCCAGAGGCGGAACACCGGGCATGACACAGGACGGCACCATCGACCTCACCCGGTTCGAGATGGTCCGGGGGCAGACCTTCCAGCACCATGTGCACGACGACCACCAGCTGGCGTGGGCGAGCAGCGGTGTCGTGATGGTCGACACCGGGGACCGCTGCTGGGTGCTGCCGCCGCATCTGGCGCTGTGGATTCCCGGCGGCCTGCGGCACGCCACCGGGGCGCTGCGCGCGTCCGTGCTGCAGGGCGTCTACCTGGAGCCGTCGACGTGCCCGCTGGCCTGGACCGTGCCGACCGTGCTGGCCGTGTCGCCGCTCGCCCGGCATCTGATCGCCTACCTGGCGGGTGAACTGCCGTCCGCGGTGCGCCTGCACGCGGAGGCGGTCCTGCTGGAGGTGCTCAGGCCCGCGGGCGGCGCCGTGTTCGAGCTGCCGCTGCCGGCCGACCCGCGCGCCCGCGAGGTCGCCGGGCTGCTCCTGGACGATCCCGCCGACCAGCGCGGGCTGGGCGAGCTGGCGCACGAGGTCGGCTCCAGTTCCCGCACCCTGCTGCGGCTGTTCCTGGCCGAGACGGGGATGACGTTCAACGAGTGGCGGGTGCACGCCCGGTTGCAGGCCTCCCTCGCACATCTCGCCGAGGGCACGCCGGTGGGGCGGGTGGCCGAGCGGGTCGGCTACGCGACGCCGAGCGCCTTCGTCGCCGCGTTCCGGCGGGTGACCGGGGCGACGCCCGCGGCGTACTTCGCCGGGCTGCGCGGCGAGGCGGCGGCCGGCCGGTGAGCCGGGGGCCGGGGCGGGTCCGTCCCCGGCCGTGGCGGATGCGCGACACGAGGTGGCGACTGACCGGCTTGTCGTGCCCACCCCCGCCTGCCTAACGTACTTAGGCAAGCCTAAGCT
The DNA here is from genome assembly GCF_044757385.1 of Streptomyces sp. NPDC091282. Taxonomy (NCBI): domain Bacteria; kingdom Bacillati; phylum Actinomycetota; class Actinomycetes; order Kitasatosporales; family Streptomycetaceae; genus Streptomyces; species Streptomyces sp. NPDC091282. The sequence continues at coordinate 306,764 of NZ_JBIVUX010000009.1, read as the reverse complement.
AACCCCTTGAGACCCTTCACGACCCCGCCGTTCCCCGTATCGGCAGGCACGCCGACGAGGAGCACGATGGCCTCCAGCACCACCCGCGCCACCGCCACGGTGGCCGGTCCCCCGGCCCGGGAGAGACGGCGGGCCGGGCCGCTCGCCGCCCGGCTGCTCGGACTGCTCGCCGCGGGCGCGCTGCTCGCGCTGGTCATGGTGGCGAGCGTCGCCGTCGGCGCCAAGGCCATCCCGCCCGGCGAGGTCCTGCACGCGCTCGTCCACGGCCGGGACTCGGTCGACAGCACGGTCGTCCTCGACCTGCGGCTGCCCCGCACCCTGCTCGCCGTGGCCGTCGGCGCCGCGCTCGGACTGGCCGGCGTGCTCATGCAGGCGCTGACCCGCAACCCGCTCGCCGACCCGGGGCTGCTCGGGGTCAACATGGGCGCGTCGGCCGCCGTCGTCGCCGCGATCGCCCTCTGGCGCAGCACGGATCCGGCGTTCTTCGTCTGGTTCGCCTTCCTCGGCGCGGGCGCCGCCGCCGCGCTGGTGCACCTGCTGGCGTCCCGCGGGCGCGGCGGCCCCGGCCCGGTGCGGCTGGCCCTCGCCGGCACCGCGGTCAGTGCCGTGCTCGGGGCGCTGATCTCGGTGGTGACCCTGCTGCGGCCCGACGTCTTCGACCAGTTCCGGTTCTGGGGCGTCGGATCGGTGGCCGGGCTGCCGCTGTCGCTGCTGGACGACGTGCTGCCGTTCCTCGCGGCCGGCGCGCTGCTCGCCCTCTGCCTCGCCGGTCCGCTCAACGCGCTCGCCCTCGGCGACGACACGGCCCGCTCGCTGGGCACGCGGGTGCGGCGCACCCGGGTGCTCGGGATGCTCGCCGTGACCCTGCTGTGCGGCGCCGCCACCGCCGCGGTCGGCCCCATCGCCTTCATCGGCCTGGCCGTGCCGCATCTGGCCAGGACCGTCACCGGACCGGACCACCGCTGGCTGCTGCCGTACGCGATGGTCCTGGGCGCGGTCCTGCTGCTCTGCTCCGACATCCTCGGCCGGGTCGTGGCCCGGCCCGGCGAGGTCCAGGCCGGGATCGTGACCGCCTTCGCCGGAGCCCCCGTCTTCATCGCCCTCGTGCGCCGCCGCCGGATCGCCGAACTGTGACCACGACCCGGACCTCCCCGAACCTCCCCTCCCGGACGGCCCCGCCGCCGGACTCCGCCGCCGGCCACAGCGTCCCGCGCGGCCGGGTGCTGCGGCTGCACGGCGGCCGGGTGTCGCTGCGCTGGCGGCCCCGCACCACGCTGGTGTGCCTCCTGCTGGGCGCCGCCTGCCTCGCCGTGGGCGTGCTCGGCCTGACCACCGGCACCTACCGGGTACCGCTGCCGGACGTGCTGGCCAGCCTGTCCGGCCACGGCTCCGGTGCCGACACCTTCATCGTGGTGAACCTCCGGCTGCCACGGCTGCTGTGCGCGCTGCTGGCCGGGGCCGCGCTCGGCATGAGCGGCGCGGTCTTCCAGAGCCTGTCCCGCAATCCGCTCGGCAGCCCCGACATCGTGGGCTTCACGAGCGGCGCCGCGACCGGCGCCGTCGTCCAGATCGTGGTCTTCCACGGCGGCGCGTACGCCACCTCCGGCGCGGCGCTCGCGGGCGGCCTCGTCACCGCGCTCGCGGTGGCGCTGCTCGCGGCCGGCCGGGGACCTGCCGTCGGCTACCGGATCGTGCTGGTCGGGATCGGCGTGAGCGCGATGCTCACCTCGCTGACCGCGTATCTGCTGACCCGGGCCAGCCTGTACGAGGCGCAGGACGCGCAGATCTGGCTGATCGGCAGCCTCAACTCGGTCAGCTGGTCCGTGGTCGCGCCGCTGGCGGCCGCCCTCGCCGTCCTCACCCCGGTCACCGTCGTCGCCGCCCGGGCGCTGGCCTGGCTGGAGCTGGGCGAGGACACGGCCCGCGGCCTCGGCGTGCCGGTGGGGCGCACCCGGCTGGTGCTGGTGGTCACCGCGACCGCCCTCGCCGCCGTCACGACCGCCGCGGTCGGCCCGATCGTCTTCGTCGCCCTGGCCGCGCCCCAGCTGTGCCGCCGGCTGGTCCGCTCCCCCGGCGCACCGGTCGTGCCCGCCGCGTTCATGGGCGCGCTGCTGCTGTCGGTGAGCGACTTCGCCGCCCAGCGCGTGCTCCCCGCCACCGAGTTGCCGGTGGGCGCCATGACCGGCGTGCTGGGCGGCCTCTACCTGTGCCGCCTCCTCGTCGTGCGCCGAAGGGCGAACGGCGCATGACGGTGATCCCCGACCGCGGGCGGCGCCTGCCGTCGTACGAGCCGTTACCCGCGCAGGCCCCGACCCCGCACCCGCGCTATCCCTAGGACGACCCCATGACCAGCACCACCCTCACCCGCCCCCGTTCCGCCGCCCGGCCCACCCGGCGCGGGCTCGTCGCCGGCGGGCTCGGCACGGCCGCGCTCCTCGGTCTGACCGCGTGCGGGAGCGGCGCGTCCGCCTCCGCCCCGTCGGCCACCGGATCCGGCGACGGCGGGTGGTCCTTCACCGACGACCGCGGCCACACCGTACGGCTGGCCCGCCGGCCCCGGCGGATCGCGTTCCTCACCGACACCGCGGGTGCCGCGCTGTGGGCGGCCGGCCTGCGCCCGGTGGCGGCCACCGACTCCGGGCAGGGCATCGTCTCCGCCGTCGGCCCGGACTGGAACGGTGTCACGAAGATCTACTCCGCGGACAAGGGCGTACGGCTCGAAGCGCTGGCGCAGGCCCGCCCGGACCTCCTGGTCGACGCGGTGCAGGCCGACGGCACCCTCCAAGTGGCCTCGCAGCTCTCCGAGGTGAGCAGCATCGCCCCGGTGGTGGGGCTGAGCACCTACCGGCCGATCGAGGACATCGCCGGGACCGCCGACCGGCTGACCCGCTCCCTCGGCCTGCCGCTCGCCGACTCCGCGGCCGAGAACCGCTTCCGGCAGGGCGGCACCCGGCTGCGCAGGGCCGTCGCCGCCAACCGGGACCTGCGGGTCGGCTTCGTCTTCGGCATCGACAAGGCCACCCTCGGCGTGATGAACCCCGGCACGTGGGCCGTGCTCAAGACGGTGCGCGCGCTCGGCATGCGCCTGCTGCCGGTGCCCGCCGGCGCCGACAACACCTACAGCCAGGCCGTCAGCTGGGAGAACGTGCCGACCCTGCCGGCCGACCTGCTGGTGTGGGCGGTCGCCGACCCGCTGCCGGACAACGCCCTGTGGCGGCGCACCCCCGCCGTGCGCGCCGGACAGGTCTTCAAGCCAGAACTGGCCTCCTGGTACGCCTACAGCTGGGAGAACTTCGCCGTCCTGCTCGACGGCCTCGCCACCCACGTCCAGTCAGCCCGCGCGGGCGTCGGCCCCGACGCCGCCTGACACCGGGCCCTCACCCCCGTCCCCTCCCCCGACACACTCACCTGGATCCGTCATGCCCCGGTTCTCCCGCACCACCCGCGCCCGCCTGCTGCGCCCCGCCGTCGCCGCCACCGCCCTCGCGCTGGCCCTCACCGCCTGCGGATCGTCCGGCTCCGGCGGCACGGACGCCAAGACCGCCGCGACCCGGGTGGTCGCCACCGCGCACGGCAAGGTGACCGTGCCCGCCCGCCCGCTGCGGATCGTCTCCGTGCACTCGTGGTCCACCGAGTCGCTGTTCGACCTCGGGCTTGAGCCCGTGGGCGTCGAGAACAGCGGCGCCAACTACGTCCCCCCGCGCTACCTGAAGAACTGGAAGGCCGCCGCGAAGGTGACCACGGGCGCCGACCTCGACTACGAGAAGATCGCCTCGCTCAGGCCGGACCTGATCGTCGGCGTCGACGTGCCGTACCTCTCCAAGGCCTACGCGAAGCTCTCGGCCATCGCGCCGACCGCCTTCGCGTCCTTCGACGAGACCGCGGACTGGACCAAGTACCCCGACGACACGGCCCGGTTCGTCAACCGCCCGGCCCAGCTGGACGCGCTGAAGCAGGCGTACGAGAAGCGGCTCGCGGCGGTGCGCGAGAAGTACGCGGGCACGCTGGCGGACGGCACGTGGGACGTCGTCCAGGGTGGCTTCGACAGCGGCAACTACTGGATCTACGGCTCCGCGTCGCCCGTCGGGAACATCCTCGGCAAGCTCGGGGTCCGGTTCGCGTCGGCCACCGCCTCGGTCGCCGCCGGCGCCACCAAGTCCGTGTCCTACGAGCGCGCGGACCTGCTGGACGACGCCGGCTACGTCATCTACTACACGAACAACGACGGCTCTCCCGCCAACGACATCCAGAAGCTGTTCGCGCTCGACTCGTTCAAGCGGCTGCCGGCCGCGAAGGACGGTCACGTGGTCGGCACCCCGGACTTCCTGCCGGGGTCCTACCGGGACGCCATGGGTGTCGTCGACAGCGTCGAGGCCGCACTGGGCGGAAAGACCGGCTGACCGGCCGCGGGGACCGGGGCAGGGCGGCGAGGACGGGCTTCACGCCTCGTCCTCGTCGTCCTCTTCCTCCTCCTCGGTCTCCTCGTCCTCGCCGTCGCCCTCCTCCGCTTCGTCCTCGTACTCGTCCTCGTACTCGTCGTCCGCGTCCTCGTCCTCTTCCGGGTACTCGTTCTCCGGCTGCTCCTCGTCCTCCTCGCCGGCCTCCTCGTCCGGTTCCTCGTCCTCGCGCTGCGCCTCTTCCTCCTCCATCGCCTCCTCGTGGGTGCGCACCACCTCGCCGTCGCGGATCTCACCGCGCCAGCCGTCGGGGTCCTCGTCGGAGAGGGTGACGTAACGCTGGAAGTGCTTGGCGTCCAGCCGCAGCCGGCGGCCCTGGGCACGCCACAGGTTGCCGGTCTTCTCGAAGAGACCGGAGGGGTAGTACTCGACGACGAGCACGATGTGGGTGAGCGTGGGCGTCACCTCGTGGAAGCTGACGCATCCCCGGGTGCTGCCCTTGGCACCGTCGGACGTCCACATGATGCGTTCGTCCGGGACCTGTTCCTGGATGGTGGCCTTCCACGAACGCGTGGAGGGACCGACCTTCACCTTCCAGTCGCTGCCGGTCTCGTCCCCCTGCGAGACACTGCGCACGCCCTTGGTGAAGGAGCTGAACTTCTCGAAATGGGTCCAGTGGTCGTAGGCGGCCCGGATCGGCACACCGACGTCCAGGTGCTCGATGATGGTCGTCACCTTGGGAGTTCCGGACTTGCGGCCCTTGCCGCCGCCGAACAGGTTCGAGATCTTCTCGGTGGCGCTGTCCTTGATGCTCTTCGCCTTCTCGCCGATGAGCGCCTTGACGGGCGAATCCCCCTGAAGGACGCGGGCGCCGACCTTCGGCAAAACACCGCCGCCGTCGACCACGTCCTTCAACTGGTCGGTCAGGCCCTCCACCTTGCCGCCCGCGACGTCCGCGAGATGCTCCACCTGCGCACCGAGGTAGTCGACGAACTCCTCGCGCAACCGGTCCAGGCCGGAGGACTGGTCCTGCCCGTTCTGCTCTGCCGTCCTCACCATGGCCTACCTCCGCCGCGCGGACGTCTTCTTGGCGGTCGTCTTCTTCGAAGCGGTCTTCTTCGCGGCGGTCTTCTTCGCCGCGGTCTTCCGGGCGGGCGCCGCGGTCTTCTTCGCCGCGGCCTTTCTCGCCGGAGGCGCGGACCTCTTCGCCGCGGACTTCCGGGCGGGAGCCTGCTTCTTGGCGGGCGCCTTCTTGGCCGGCTGCGCCTTCTTGGCGGCGGCCTTGCGCGCCGGGGCCTTGCGGGGCTCGGACGTACGACGGCCCGGCGACTCCTTCCCGGTGTCCCCGGACCGGCTCCGCCCCGACCTGAACCTCCTGGCCCTGGGCTTCTCCTCCGGCTCCGGCTCCTCCAACTCCTCTTCCTCGGGCTCTTCTTCCTCCTCTTCTTCCTCCTCTTCCTCCTCGCCCTCTTCCTCGTCCTCTTCCTCCTCCGGGCCTTCGCCCTCGCCCTCGTCCTCGTACTCGTCCTCGTACTCTTCCTCCTCGTCCTCCTCGGGCTCGTACTCCTCCTCGTCCTCGTCCTTCGCCTTCCCGCTTCCGACGCGCGCGGTCCGGGCGTGCAAGGCGTCCGCGAAGTCGGCGAGTTTGCGGTCGGCCGCCGCCATGAGGGCCTTGCGTCCCGCGTCCTTGAACTCGCCGCGCAGTTGCTCGTTGAGGTCCGCGACCTGAGGGATCTCCTGGACCCTGCGCAGTCCTTCGGTGAGCAGTTGCTGGGGTTCGAGACCGAAACGGCGGCCCGCCAGGTACGTGGCCAGGCCGAAGGCGACCTTTCCCTTCTTGGTGCGGCCGAGGACGTAGCCACCGGCGACCGCGGCAGCGAGAGCGATCTTCGTCGATTCGTTCATCGATCATTCCCTCCGGCGAGCCGCTGCGCGGCCGGACGGCGGCGCACGGTCGCCATCGGCCCGTCGCAGCACACTTTCAAGATGTATATGGTGAAATAGTACATTTTGACCATGGTGGAGCGCGCTCCAGCGACGGAGTTGGGAACATGGCCGCGTCCGACAAGAACGGCACGGGGAGTGGCAGGCGCCCCTCCCGCAGTCACGACGACGCACGGCGCAGCACCCGCACCGGGGGGACCCGGAAACCCGCCGGACACTCGGCGGCCTGGGCCATGCGCTCCGCGGCGGGGCAGCTGGAGGAACTCCTCGGACGCGCCCCGGAGTCGGTCTCGGCGATCAGACGGACCGAGGAGGGATGGGAAGCCGATGTCGAGGTACTCGAACTGGAGCGAGTACCCGAAACCACCAGCGTCCTGGGTACCTACCACGTGACGCTGAGTGCGAGAGGTGAACTGCTGGCGTACGAACGGACCGGCCGCTACACCCGCGGCCAGATCGACCGGCGCCGCTGATCCGCACCAGGGGGTGGTGAAGGGAGGCACCATGACTGTGGTGCCACAAGGCGCGGGCGGAGTCTCGCGCGGCAGCACGGGCAGCCTGTACGACGTCCTGGATCTGATCCTGGACCGCGGCCTCGTCATCGACGTCTTCGTCCGCGTGTCACTCGTCGGCATCGAGATCCTCAAGATCGACGCCCGGATCGTCGTGGCCAGCGTCGACACCTATCTGCGCTTCGCCGAGGCCTGCAACCGCCTCGACCTCGAATCGGGCAGCAAGCAGCCCACCCAGCTCACCGACCTCGTCGGCGAGATCACCGAGGGCGGGGCCGCGGGCAAGTCCAAGGGCGCCCTGACCGGCGCGGTCGAGGCCGTCAAGGACACCCTGACGGGCGACGGCGGCGAGGAGGACGAGGAAGAGCCCCGCCAGAAGCGGCGGCCGGCCAGAACGGCGACGCGGCGGCGGAGGGAATGACCATGGCCGTCTACGTGTACTCCATCATCTCCGAGGACCATCCGGCGCGGCTCGACGGCGTCCACGGCGTCGGCGACCCTCCCGCCGCGCTGCGCACGGTGGCCGGCGGCGGCCTGTGTGCGGTCGTCAGCGAGGCGCCCGAGGGGCTGCGGGCCAGGCGGCGTGACGTCGCGGCCCATCAGGAGGTCCAGGAGCGGCTGATGGCCGACGGTGCCGTACTGCCGCTGCGGTTCGGCATGACGACCGAGGACGACGACGCCGTGCGCGCGGCCCTGGCGGGCAGGGCGGCCGAGTACGCGGAACGGCTGCGCTCGCTGGACGGCACCACCGAGTACAACCTGAAGTGCTCGTGGGAGGAGGCGGCGCTGCTGCGCCGGATCCTGCTGGAGTCCGACGAGGCCCGCGAACTCAACACCGCCATCCGCGACGGCTCCGGCACCCCGCAGATGTCGCTCGCGCTCGGCGAACTGGTCGCCCGGGAGGCCGAGACCCGCCAGGAGGCGCTCGCCAAGGGCATCGTCGAGGCCCTGCACCCGTACGTGTCCGACGAGAGCGTCTCCGCGCCCGGCGGAGAGGACTTCCTCAGCGTCTCCTTCCTGGTCCCCGCGGACAAGGAGGAGATGTTCCTGGCCACCGGGATCAGCCTGGCCAACCAACTCGGCGAGGAGTGCGAGATCCGGCTGCGCGGACCTCTGCCTCCCTACAGTTTCGTCTGAGGGGATGCGCTCATGGGTTTGCTGACTCAACTCCTGACCCTCCCGCTCGCCCCGGTGCGCGGCGTGGGCTGGGTCGTCGACCGGGTGGTCGAGGCCGCCGAGCAGGAGTACTACGACCCGGCACCCGTCGAACGCGAACTGGCCGCGCTGGAGGAAGAGCTGCTGGCGGGCCGTATCGACCAGGCGGCCTTCGAGGAGCGCGAGGACCTGCTGCTGGACCGCCTGGAGGAGATCGCGGCCTTCCGGCGCGGCGATCCCACTCCCTGACCCGGAATCGAGGTGCTTGCGGTGTCCGAACCACCGGCCGACCGGCTGAGCGCGTACCCGTCGCGGGCACCGGCTCCGTACGGCTACGACCACGGCTCCTCGGCGAACCTGGCCGACATCCTGGAACGCGTCCTGGACAAGGGCATCGTCATCGCGGGAGACATCCGCATCAACCTCCTCGACATCGAGCTGCTCACCGTCAAGCTCCGGCTGATCGTCGCCTCCGTGGACAAGGCCAGGGAGATGGGCATCGACTGGTGGGAGCACGACCCGTCGCTGTCCTCACGGGCCGGGGACCGTGCCCTGGCCGAGGAGAACCGGAGGCTGCGGGCGGAGATCGAGGCGCTGCGGGAGGAACCCGCCCTGCGCGCGGACGAGCCGCGGCCGGCCGCCGTACGCAGGCGTGCGCCGCGGACCTCCCGCACCCGGCGCGGGAACGGAGCGGCCGATGACTGAGGAGGTCGCCTACGTCTACGCCGTGCTGCGTCCCGCCGAGGGCCTCGACGCGGCCCTCGGCGCGCTGGCGGGAGTCGCGGGAGCGCCCGTGCGCCTGGTGCCGCAGGGCGCCACGGACGCACCGGTGGCGGCCGTCAGCGCGGTACCCGCCCAGGACTTCCGGGAGGACGCCCTGCGCCGGCACCTGGAGGACCTCACCTGGCTGGAGGCCGTCGCCCGCGCCCACCACGGCGTGATCGAGGCCGCGGCCGCACGCACCACGGTGCTGCCGCTGCGGCTCGCCACCGTGTACCTGGACGACGACCGGGTGGCGGCGGTGCTCCGCGAGCAGGCGGACGCGTTCTCGCAGGCCCTGCGGCGGCTGGCGGGCCGGCTCGAATGGGGCGTGAAGATCTACGTCGAGTCCCGGGCGGACGCGCGGGGCGCCGACGAGACGGTGGCGGCCGGTGCGGCCGATGGGGTCAGCCCCGGCCGGGCGTACCTCCGCGCCCGGCGCTCCCAGCGGCACGCCCGCGACGAGTCCTACCGGGCCGCCCGGCAGGCCGCCGACCGGGTCGAGGCGATCGGCCGCGCGCTGGCCGCCGATCACGCCCGGCACCGGGTCCAGCAGGGAGAACTGGCGGTCGGCGGCGGGGAGAACGTGGTCAACGACGCCTATCTGCTGTCCCGTGAGACGGCGGCTGACTTCCGCAGCCAGGTCCTCGGCGCCGTCCGTGACCTGCCCGGCGTGCGGATCGACGTCACCGGCCCGTGGGCGCCGTACTCCTTCACCGCCCCGCCCGACGGCGACCCGCCCGGCGGTGAACCGCCCGACGGCGACCCGCCCGGCGGTGAACCGCCCGGCCGTGAGCCGCCCGCGGCGGAGCGGGCGCCATGACGGACGTCGAGCGGACGAGCGGGCGGACGAGCGGGGCGGAGCCGCTGGCCCAGCGCCAGGTGGCCCTCGTCGACCTGCTCGACCGGCTGCTCAGCGGCGGTGTCGTCGTCACCGGTGACCTGGTGCTCTCGATCGCCGACATCGACCTGGTGCGCATCTCGCTGCGGGCCCTGATCGTCTCCGTGAGCGCCCGGAACCCGTCGCCCTGGGCGGCCCCGGCTGACCCCGAGGGCCTGTCATGACCGGCGGACGCGCCGGCCGGAGTCCCGGCTCACCGGACCGGCTGGCCGAGGTGGCCGACGCGGCCGGCCGGGCCTTCCGGCTGCTGCCCGCCGTACCCGAGGACGTGGCGCCCGCCGGGCGGCCGGGGCCGTCGCGGCCGGTCCGCCGCATCAGCACCGATCCGGACACCGTCGAGCGGGACCTGGTCAGGCTGGTCCTCACGCTGGTCGAGCTGCTGCGGCAGCTCATGGAGCGCCAGGCGCTGCACCGTGTGGACCAGGGAGACCTCACCGAGGAGCAGGAGGAGCGGCTGGGCTCCACCCTGATGATCCTCCATGACCGCATGGCCGAGCTGTGCGCCGACCACGGGCTGACCATGGAGGACCTCAACCTGGATCTCGGCCCGCTGGGAACGCTGCTCCCGCCGCCCGGCACCGAGTGAGGGGAGGCCGAACGGGTGACGTCTGTTTCGTCGGCCGACATGGGGTTACTCGGTGGGCAGCACGGTTTCCCCCACGGGATGAGGACGGTGAACGAGGATGTCCGGAGAGCAGAAGGCCAAGGGCAAGATGGAAGAGGCCACCGGCAAGGCCAAGGAGACGGTCGGCCGCGCGGTGGGCAACGAACGGATGACGGCCGAAGGCCAGGCCAAGAAGTCGAAGGGCGCGGCCCGTCAGGCCAAGGAGAAGACCAAGGACATCTTCAAGCACTGACGGAGCAGCCGATGCCGAAGAGCGGGGTCCCCCTCCGGGGATCCCGCTCTTCGGCGTACCCGGGGCGGCCCGGTGTTTCCGCGGCCGCCGAACGGGGACCCGCCAGGAACGAGACCGCGACGCCCCGGACCCGGACGGCCGGGGCAGAGAGAAGACGACGTCGTGAGCATGGAAGTCATCGGCACGAGCAGCATCCGCGGATCCGAGACGGGATGGGCGACGGCACGCCGCCTGCGCGGAAAGGGCATACGCACCTGGGTGCGGGCGACGGCCGAAGGCGGCCGGGACCGGCCGCGGCGCGGCGACGACTGGAACGTGGTGCGGGGCGAGGACTGAGCCGTCACCCGGCCGCGCCACGGCGCGCTCACGCCGTCGTGGCGCCGTGGCCGACGGTGACGACGATCTTGCCGACCTGCTCGTTGGCCGCCATGTAGCGGTGCGCCTCCGCGATGTCCGCGAGGTCGAAGGTGCGGTCCACGACCGGTGCGAAGGCGCCGGAGCTGAGGCCCGCGTTGACGAAGGCGACCGCGCGGCGCAGCCGCTCGGGGTCGGTGGTGATCTCGAACAGCGTGTAGGTGCTGCTGGTCAGCGCCGGGAAGGACTGGGCGTTGGGCAGCGGCGTGGGCTGCGGGTCGAGGGCGCCGTAGACCACCAGGAAACCGCCGGGCGAGATGCCCTGGGCGAGGGTCTCGACGCCGGGTCCCGCGACCGGGTCGAAGGCCAGCCGGACGCCTTCGCCGCCGGTGATCTCCTTGATCCGGGCGGGCAGGTCCTCCTCGTCGGTGACGATCACATGGGCCGCGCCCGCGTCCAGGAGCCGCTGCTTCTTGCCGGGTCCCCGGGTGGTGGCGATCGGGACCGCGCCGATGTGGCGGACGATCTGAATGGCGGCCAGCCCGACGCTGCTGGAGGCCGCGGAGATCAGTACGTGGTCGCCGGGGCGTACCCGGCCGCTCTCGGTGAGCGGCCCGTAGGCGGTGACGTAGGCCATCCACACGGCGGCGGCCCGGACGGGGTCGACGTCGGCGGGGCGGGGCACGACGGCCGAGGCGGGGACGAGGACGTGGTCCCCGTAGGTGCCGTAGTCGGTCTGCAGGAACTGCGGTACGACCGCGACCGGGTCGCCCGCGGCGAGGCCGGTCACGCCCTCGCCGACCGCCTCGACGACGCCGGCGGCCTCGTAGCCCAGCGTCGAGGGGAAGACCGGGTCGTAGAAGTAGGCGCCCTCGCGGTACATGATCTCGGCGCGGTTCAGGCCGATCGCGTCGACGCGGATCCGCACCTCCCCGGCGCCGGGATCACCGACCTCGACCTCGCGGAGGGTCAGGACCTCGGGTCCGCCGGTCTGATCGAACTGCACGAGTCGTGCCATGGTGAATCCGTCCTCAGGCAGGAGAAAAGGGGCGTAAGGCGCACCGAACGCGCTCGGCGGCACGACCCACCCTGCCTCAAGCTTCGATGGCCGTCAAATTTCGACGGCGATCAAAATATGAACGGACCGGCGGCCTCAGCCGGCGCTCACCTCGTCCACGCGCTTCCCGTCCTCCGCCGCCACGGCGGCCAGCACCGCCGTCAGCAGGCCGGGAAAGCGCCCTTCCAGCTCGTCGGCGCGGAGCGTGTTCATCTTGGCGGTCCCGACGTAGTACTGCCGGATCACGCCGGCCTCGCGCAGCACGTTGAAGTGGTGGGTCAGCGTGGAGAGCGACACCGGGGCCTGGAAGGTCCCGCAGGTCAGGTCCTCGCCCGCGCGGGCGAGCTGCGCCACCACCAGGCGCCGTACCGGATCCACCAGCGCCTCCAGCACCTGCTGGAGCGAGACCTCCGCCAGCTCGGGGTGCTCCACGGTGCGGGCGGCGGTACGGGGGCGGGCCACGGTGGCTCCTTGGGGTGGCTTCGGGACGGTCAGGTCATGGTACGACCGTCGTCGCAACCACCGGCGGGACCGGGATCATTCCCCGGCGGCCCGCGGCGCCGGCCCGTCGGCCGCCAGCAGCCGGAAGTCCGCGAGATCGAAGCGGTGCCCGTTGACCTGGAGCTGCACGGCGTGCGCGCCCGGGTAGTAGACGCGTGTGGTGATGGGCCGGAACGAATGGCTCCGCCGTATGTCGGCCGACTCGCCGGGGGCCAGCTCGCGCTTGGCGAGCTTGAACACCTTCGGCGCGGGCCTGCCGTTCGCCTTCAGGTGGTGGACGACGTAGTCGACGGCGAGGGAGACCGGCCGCGCCGAGACGTTGGTGATGCGGGCCGTGAAGACGAGGTCACCGCCCATCGGGACGTCGGTCTCCGCCAGCAGCGGCCCGACCACCTTCAGGTCCTCGGCGCCGCCGTGGAACCCGACCAGCTCCAGGGCGGCCGGGTCACCCTGCTTGACCAGGGTGCGCATGGCGTGCCGGACCAGGGCGCCGGTGGTGGCCCGCGGCTCGCGCGCCCAGCGGGCCGCGGTCCCGGCGGCCAGTGCGGCGTCCAGCCGGGAGATGTCGTTGAGGTGGTTCGCCACCGACCTGCGCACGTCCGGCGAGGCGTCGGTGTACAGCCGGTCCAGCACCGGGACCGTGACGGCGGGGTCGCGGTTGAGCGCGGGCACCTGCCGGGCCCAGGGCAGCTTGGGGCGGGTGCCCTCGCTGGCCAGCCTGCGCACGGCGTGATCCGGGGAGCCGGTCCAGGCCAGGGCCGTGGCAAGGGTCCGGTCCAAGTCCGCGATCAGGAAGGTGCGGAGCGCGAACTCACCGGTGAGCCGCGGTGTGAGCCGGGCCAGCAGCTCCAGGCCGTCGTCGAAGTGGCGGCCGGTGCCGGAGGTGGTGGCCGCGACGGCGACGGCCTCGCTGACCGGCCAGATCATCCAGCCCGTCAGCTCGGGCCTGGCGAGCGCCCGCCGTACCGCACGGGCCAGCTCCTCGTGGTCCCGGCCGCAGTCGGCCAGCAGCGCCTCGCCCACCGTCCGGGCCCGGTCGCTCAGACCCAGCGGGCCGAGCAGGGCCGGGCTGTCCGCGACGGCCTGCCAGCGCGACGCGCGGGGGGCCGCCTCCTGGAGGACGGCCGCGAGACGACGCACGACGTCGGGGCCGATCAGCTCGTCCGCGGTGGGCATGCTTCCTCCAGGGACGCGGGTTGCCGGGGCCGAAGCAGATTACTCCACCCGCCCGAAGGCCCGGGTCACCGGCGGATCGCGGGGCCTCAGAGGTTGATCATGTGGCCGGCGAGTCCGTGCAGGGCGTCCTGGACCGCCTCGCTCAGCGTCGGGTGGGCGTGGACGTTGCGGGCGAGTTCGGTCACCGTGAGGTCCCATTTCTGCGCCAGCGTCAGCTCGGGCAGCAGCTCGGTCACGTCCGGGCCGATCATGTGACCGCCGATGAGTTCGCCGTGGCGGGCGTCGCTCACCAGCTTCACGAACCCGGCCGTGTCGCCGAAGCCGTGGGCCTTGGCGTTCGCCGTGAAGGGGAACTTCGCCACCCGCACGTCGAAGCCCTCGGCGCGCGCCTGTGCCTCGGTCCAGCCGAAGCTCGCGATCTGCGGCTGGCTGAAGGTGGCCCGCGGGATCATGCGGTAGTCCAGCTCCATGGTCTCCGCGCCGGCGATGCTCTCGGCGGCGACGATGCCCATCGCCTCGGCGGTGTGCGCGAGCATCAGCTTGGCCGTGACGTCCCCGATGGCGTAGATGTGCGGCACGCTGGTGCGGCAGTACCCGTCGATGTCGACGGCGCCGCGCCCGGTCAGGCGCACTCCGGTGGCGGCCAGTCCGTAGCCGGCCGTGCGCGGCTGGAAGCCGGTGGCCTGGAGCACCTTCTCGGCTTCGAGGACCTGCTCGGCGCCGTCCCGGCGGACGGTCACGCGCACGCCGTCCTCGGTCTCCTCGATCCCCTGGACGGCCGTCGAGGTCAGCACCCGGATGCCCTGGCGCTTGAAGCGCCGGGTGAGTTCGGCGGAGACCTCCTCGTCCTCCAGCGGTGCGATCCGGTCCAGGAACTCCACCAGCGTGACCTCGACGCCGTAGGACCGCAGCAGGTACGCGAACTCGACGCCGATGGCCCCCGCGCCCGCGATGACCATGCTGCCGGGCAGGCTGTCGGAGAGGATCTGCTCCTCGTAGGTGACCACCCGCCGTCCCAGGGTGGTGCCCGGCAGCAGCTTCACGACGGAGCCGGTCGCGACGATGCAGGAGCGGAAGGACAGCGCCGTCTCCCCGTCCCGCAGGCGCACCTGGAGGGTGTGCGGGTCGAGGAAGGTGCCCTGCCCGTCGAACTGCGCGATCCCGTTCTTGCGCATCAGATAGCCGACGCCCTTGACGCGTCCGTCGGCCACCACCCGGCTGCGCTCGTAGGCGGCGCGGTAGTCCAGGGCGATCTCGCCGCTGATCCGCACGCCGAACTTCCCGGCTTCGTGCGTGATCAGCTGGGCCACCTCGGCGTTGCGCAGCAGCGCCTTGGCCGGGATGCACCCGATGTTCAGGCAGACCCCGCCCCAGAACCGGCCCTCCACGACGGCGGTGCGCAGGCCCAGCTGGGCGGCCCGGATCGCGGCCACGTAGCCGCCGGGCCCGGCTCCCAGGACGACGACGTCGAAGTCGGTCTGCATGGCTCACCTCACCACTGGGTCGGGTCGGTCCGCGGCCAGGCCGCCGCACGCTCAGGCGGTGCCGTAGAGGAGATCGAGCGGTCCGGACAGCGCCGCGCGGACCTTCCGGGCCGTCTCGTCGACCAGCACCTCCGGCTCGTCGCGCGCGAGGGCGTCCATGGTCCGGGCCGCCACCTCGGACGGGTCGGACTTCGGGCCCGGGACCTCGGTGGTGGCGTCGGTGTCCACGTAACCCACGTGCACGCCGACGACCAGCGTCCCCTGGTCCCGCAGGGCCAGGCGCAGCGCGTTGGTCAGCGACCACTGGGCGGACTTCGACGCCGCGTAGCTCGGGAACCTGCTGTTGGCCCGCCAGGAGGCCACGGACAGCATGTTCACCAGCGCTCCGCCGCCGTTGGCCGCGAGGACCGGCGCGAAGGCACGGGAGACGGCCCAGGTGCCGAGGTAGTTCACCTCCAGCTCCCGCCGGGCCCCGTCCAGGGAGCCGTCCCCCAATAGCGGGGGGCCGCCCTGGATGCCCGCGTTGTTGATCACGACGGTGGCGTCGGACGCCGTCCGCGCCGCGGACGCCACCTGGTCGTGGTCGGTGACGTCCAGGAGCAGCGGTTCCAGGCCCGGTTCGGTGAGGTCCTGCGGCCGGCGGACGCCCGCGTACACCCTGGCCGCGCCCCGGTCCAGCAGGGCGCGGCAGAACGCCAGCCCGATCCCCCGGTTCGCTCCGGTCACGACGGCGACCGATCCCGCGATCTCCATGGCCGGCACCTCGTCTCGACGTAGGGATCCCGTCATGACCAGTCAAAGCGCACCCGGCGGCGCTGTCCACGCGGCCCGTGCCCGGCGGACCGCCGACGGCCCGTACGCGCATACCGCCGTCAGGTCAGTTTTTTGATGAGACCCGGTGTGCGGGGCTCGGTATCGTGAGGCCATGAAACGGACGTCGTTCGCCACGTGGCCGTGCTCCATCGCACGGACCGTCGACCTGCTGGGTGACCACTGGACGCCGCTGGTGGTGCGGGAGGCCTTCTACGGGATCCGTCGCTTCGACGAGTTCCAGCGGGAACTGGGCATCGCCCGCAACACGTTGACCGACCGGCTGCGCCACCTGGTCGACGCGGGGATCCTGGAGAGGCGGCCGTACGAGGCCGAGCCGCCGCGGTACGACTACGTCCTCACCGAGAAGGGGCGGGACCTGTTCGCGGTGCTGGCCGCGATGTCCGCCTGGGGCGACCGCTGGCTGGCCGGGGAGAGCGGGGTGCCCGTGGTGTTCCACCACGATTCCTGCGACCACGACACCACGGCCGAGGTGGTCTGCGCCCAGTGCCGCGCGCCCCTGCGGGCCGGGGACACCTCGATGCGGATGGGCCCCGGCTATCCCGAGCGGCTCGCGCGGCGCCCGGACGTACGACGGCGGTTCGGCACGGAGTGAGCGCCGTCCGGGCCCGGCGCGCGCCGGGCCCGGCCCGGACACCCGACACGCGGTGTCCCGCGCTCTTGACACGCAGAGTCTCATAAAGCAACTCTGGAGGTCAGACCCCGGACGGCGAGGAGGCCGACGACTTTGGAGTGGACGGGCGCACGCTACGCGGACAAACCCACGGTCGAGGTGCGGACCTGGATCGACGCCCCACCGGAGACGGTGTGGGCCCTGGTCAGCGACATCGAACTGATGCCGGACATGAGCGAGGAACTCCGCTCCGTCGCCTGGCTGGACGGCGCGACCCGGCCCGCGGTGGGCGCGAGGTTCGTCGGCCGCAGCGAGCACGAGGCGCTCGGCACGTGGCAGACCACGTCCCACGTGATCGAGTGCGCACCGGAGTCGGTGCTCGCCTGGGCCGTCGAGGACCCGGCCGCTCCCTCCGCGGTCTGGCGGTTCCGGCTGCGCCCCGAGAAGGGCGGGACCGAACTGGCGCAGTGGATGCAGCTGGGACCGGGCCGGTCGGGGCTGTCCGCGGCGATCGACCGGATGCCCGACAAGGAGCAGAAGATCGTGTTCGTGCGGCTGCGGGAGTTCGAGCGGAACATCACCGCCACCCTCGCCCAGATCAAGCGGCGGGCGGAGGCGTGATGCGGACGGCCACCACGATCGAGGCCTCGGGCGGCGACCACTGGTCCGGGCTGGGCGACTTCGTCGTCGAGGCGGAGAAACTGGGCCTGGACATCTGCTGGGTCGCCGAGGCCTGGGGCTCCGACGCGCCCTCCGCGCTCGGCTACTACGCGGCGCGCACCGAGCGGATGCTGCTCGGCTCCGGTGTGATGCAGCTGGGCACCCGGACCCCGACGGCGGTGGCCCAGACGGCCGTCACGCTCTCCAACCTGTCCGGCGGGCGCTTCCTGCTCGGCCTCGGCGCCTCCGGGCCGCAGGTGATCGAGGGGCTGCACGGCGTGCCCTTCGCCCGGCCGCTGCGGCGCATGCGGGAGACGGTGGAGATCGTGCGGCGGATCTTCGACGGCGGCCGGCTCTCCTACTCCGGCGCCGAGTTCGCGATCCCGCTGCCCGGCGGCGAGGCCAGGCCGATGCGGCTGTCGATGCGCGCCGAGCACCGGATCCCGGTCTACCTCGCCGCCCTGTCCCCGGCCATGCTGCGCCTGACCGGCGAGGTCGCCGACGGCTGGCTCGGCACCAGCTTCGTGCCCGAGGGCGCGGCCGAGGCCTACTTCGCCCCGCTCGACGAGGGCCTGGCGCGCGGCGGCAGGACCCGGGCGGAGCTGGACGTGTGCCAGGGCGCCGAGGTCGCCTTCGCACCGGACGAGGAGGCGCTCGGCGCGATGGTCGCCGGACGCAAGAAGGAACTCGCCTTCAGTCTGGGCGGGATGGGCTCGGCCTCGACCAACTTCTACAACGGCGCCTACAGCCGTCAGGGCTGGGCCGAGGTGGCCGCCGAGGTCCACGAGCGCTGGCAGGCCGGCGACCGGGACGGCGCGGCCGCCCTGGTGACGGACGAGATGGTGCTCGGCACGACGCTGATCGGCACGGAGGCCATGGTGCGCGAGCGGCTGGCCGTCTGGCGCGACGCGGGCGTGGACACGGTCCGCCTCTATCCGGCCGGAGAGACCCTGGAGGACAGGCTCGCCACCCTGGGCCGTGCCGTCGAGCTGGTCCACGAGGCCGGCCGGGCCTCCTGAGCGGCGTCCGGCCGTCCGCCGGGGGCGGGCGGCCGGCTCCGGGAGCGATGGCTGCTCAGGGCCGCAGGCCGTCCAGGAGGGCGGTCAGGATGCGGGTCAGCCGGGGTTCCACGTCGACCACCGCGTGCGCCATCTCCGGGTGGCTCTCGTAGAGTTCGCGAAGGCCCGTGCCGGGTGCGGCCATCTGCCAGAGCGCTCCGGCCATGCCCGTGGCGGTGGCGATCACGTCCACGGCCGCGTCCTCGCCGATCCCGAGCAGGCCGCGCAGCGCGGCGGCGATCGAGGCGACCTCGGCGAGCGCGACCGTCTTGAAGGCGTAGGCGGAGTCGAGCGACACGTTGCGCTCCAGGTTCAGCGGAGCCTGGGCGAGCAGGTCGCAGAAGAACGGCCGCGCCGCGAGCGACCGGGCGAGGGCCGCCGCGATCTCCCCGTGCCCGGCGCCGGCGAGTTCGCCGAGCCGCGCGCGCAGCGCCGCCGACCACTCCTGCCAGCCTTCGCCGGTGAGCGTCAGGAAGATCTGCTCGCGGGTCTCGAAGTACCGCAGCATCGCGGACTTGTGCATGCCGACGGCGGCGGCGATGTCGGTCAGCGTGACCTCACGCACGCTGCCGGCGGTGCCCAGCGACCGAGCGGCGTCGAGGATCTCCCGCTCCCGCTGTCGCTTGGCCTCCGTACTGCGGGCGCGCTGGGGGCGGGGCGAACTCACGGGCGGGATTCTAGCACAACCCGGTTGCATTAATTCCGTGGGCCCGTCCGGGCCGACCGCCAACACCGATCGGCCCGGCCGCCGTTAAAGGACACGCGGGGAGCCCGTCGCGGATCTCCCGCGGAATTGTCCGTGATCGGTAACGGATGGAGCCGGAGCCCACCGCCTTCCGTCTGCACGGGTGCACGAGGACAGCGGAACGAGGATCGGGGCGGACGATGGCACGGCGCGGACGAGGATGGTACGGCCAGGTGGCCGCGGCTGCGACGGCGGTCACGGCGGTGGCCGTGGCCGCCTCGCTGTGGACCTCACCGGCCGGTCCCGCCGACGGGAACACGCGGGCCCGCGCCGCGGAGCGTCCCGCGGCGCCCGGCGCGGGTCCGAAGGCGGCGCCGGTGTCGGTGGAGATCGCGCACGCCTCGGACCGGGGCGCCCGGGGCGTGAACATCACGATCGACGACGGCCCGGACCCCGTCTGGACGCCACGGGTGCTCCAGGTGCTCAAGGAGTACGGCGCGAAGGCCACGTTCTGCATGATCGGCCCGCAGGCGCAGGCCCATCCCGACCTGGTCAGGGCCGTGGTCGCGGCCGGTCACCGGCTCTGCGACCACACGGTGTCGCACGACGTCACCATGGACAAGAAATCCGAGGCCTACCAGTCCCGGCAGATCCTCGACGCGGAACGGATGATCACCGAGGCGTCGGGCGGCGTCCGGCCGCTCTACTACCGCGCCCCGGGCGGCGCCTTCACCCCGTACAGCAGGAAGCTCGCCGCCTCGCACGGCATGCGGCCGCTCGGCTGGAACGTCGACTCCAAGGACTTCGAACGCCCCGGCACGTCCGCCGTCGTCGCCACCGTCAAGGACGAGATGCCCAACGGACCGACCGTGCTCTTCCACGACGCCGGCGGCGACCGTTCCGAGACCGTGGCCGCCCTGCGCGAGCTGCTGCCGTGGCTCAAGGGACAGGGGTACACGTTCGGCTTCCCGGTGCGCTGAGCCCGGCCCGGCCGTACAGTCCCGGTAGACGGTGCGGACCGCGCGGCGGTGTCCGCACCCGGGTGGTGTGCGCGGTGCGGCGGCGGGGCCGGCTGCCCTGGGCCAGCGGGAGGTGTACATGTCGGGGCGGGCACCGCGCTGGCTGAGGTGGCTGCGCGACCGGGACCCGGACCTCGCGGCGACCCGGCGGGCCGCCCGCACCGCCCTGGTGATGCCCGCCCTGTTCGCCCTGTGCGGAGAGGTGTTCCACAACGCGACGATGGCCAGCTTCGCCGCGTTCGGGACGTTCTCCATGCTGCTCCTGGTCGACTACTCCGGTCCGATGGCCGAGCGGCTGCAGGCACAGGCGGCCCTCGCGGTGGCGTGGCTCGGGCTGATCTGTGTCGGCACACTGGCGGCCGCCGACGTCCGGCTCGCCGTCGCGGCCACGGTCGTGGTCGGTTTCGTGATCCTCTTCGCCGGTGTGGTCAGCTCGGTGCTGGCCGGCAGCTCGACGGCGCTCCTGCTGGCGTTCGTGCTGCCGGTCAGCGCACCGGTACCGCTGTCCCAGCTGCCCGACCGCCTGGCCGGAGCGGGACTGGCGGCGGCGGTGGCGCTGCCCGCGGTCGCCCTGCTGTGGCCGCGTCCGGTCGCCGACCCGCTCAGCGCACCGGCGGCGGCCGTCTGCCGCGCCGCCGCCGGCTACCTGCGCGCCCGCTCCTCGGGACCGGCCCCGGACGGACCGGCGGCCTTCGTCGACCACTGCCGGGCGGCCGCGGAGATCACCGCGCAGACCGGCGCAGACCTGCGCGGCGCCTTCGACGCCACCCCCTACCGGCCCACCGGCCTGTCCGCGACCTCCCGGGCCCTGGTCCGGCTCGTCGACGAACTCACCTGGCTGTGCGCCGTCCTCGTGGACCGGTCCGACTACACGGACGAACCGCCCGGCTGTGATCCGGTCGCCCACGACGTGCGCCGCGCCGCCGCCCATGTCCTGGACGAGGCCCGCGCGTTGCTCACCGACCTGCGCGGTGCCACCGGCCCGCTGCGCGCCCGCGGCGAGGAGCTGCGGGCGGCGCTGAACGCGATGGAGCACAGCTCCACCGTCCAGGTGCCCGCCGAACACCCCGGCGGGAACAGCACGGCGGAGGTCTACGGGTTCATCGCCGCCCTCGACGTGTCCTTCCGGGCCCAGGAACTCGGCTTCGCCGTGCTGCAGATCGCCGACAACGTCGACATGGCGGCCACCGCCTGGCAGCGCGGCTGGCAGGCTCGGCTGCTCGGCCGGGAGCCGGGCGCGCTGGCCGCGCCGCTGGCGGCGGCACGGGAGCGGGCCGCGGCCCACCTGCGGACCGACTCGGTGTGGATGCACAACAGCCTGCGCGGCGCCGTCGGACTCGGCATCGCCGTGTTCCTGGCCGACGCGACCGGCGTGGGGCACTCCTTCTGGGTCCTGCTGGGCACCTTGTCCGTGCTGCGGTCCAACGCGCTCAGCACCGGGCAGAACGCGGTCCGCGCGGTCCTCGGCACGGTGGCCGGGTCCGTCATCGGCGCCGCGCTGCTGCACCTGATCGGCCATCACGGCACCGCGCTGTGGTTCGTGCTCCCGGTGGCCATCCTGTTCGCCGGGATCGCGCCCGCCGCCATCTCCTTCGCCGCCGGGCAGGCGGCGTTCACGGTCACGCTCGTGGTGCTGTTCAACATCGGCCACGACCCCAACTGGCACGTGGCCCTGCTGCGCGTCCAGGACATCGCGCTGGGCTGCCTGGTGAGCATCGTCGTCGCCGTGTTCTTCTGGCCGCGCGGCGCCCAGGCCGCCGTCCACAAGGCCCTCGCCCAGGCGTACGAGGACAGCGCCCGTTATCTCGCGGGCGCCGTCGACTACGCCCTCGGCCAGCACGGCCCCGCCGACCCGGATCCGCGCGGCCGTGCGGCGGCGGCCTCCGCGCGCCGCCTCGACGACGCCTTCCGCAGCTTCCTGGCCGAACGCGGCGCCAAACCGCTGTCGCTGGCCTGCACGACGACCCTCGTCTCGGGAGTCGTCGGCCTGCGGCTCGCCGCCGACGCCGTCGTCTCCCTGTGGCAGGGCGAGGACCGGGCGCGCGTCCAGGCCGTGCGGGCCGACGCCCACTGCGCCGTCCTCGACTCGGCGGACCGCGTCACCGGCTGGTACCACGGGTTCGCCGCCGGCCTCGGCGACCACTCCCCCGTCCCCGACGTCGTCCCGCTGCGCCCCGAGGGTGCCGCGCGTCTGGTGCGTTCGGTGCGCGGCGAACTCAGCGACGGACAGGGCCGGGCCACTCCCGTCGCGGTCCGGATCATCTGGACCGACGACCACGTCGACGCCGCCCGCCGCCTCCAGCCGGGCCTCGCGGACGCGGCCCGCACCCAGGCGGCGGCACACCGCGGCCGCCTGCGGAAGTGGCCCGCCGGCTGACCCGGAGGCGGGAGGCGGGTGCGGCGCCGGAGGCCTCCCGTCACTGCCCCGCAGGCCGTACCGGTGTCCGGAAGAGGTAGGCGGGCGCGGCCCAGGCGACGTCGTCGACGGCGAGCCAGGGGGCGGCGGAGACCGCCGTGGGCGTTCCGCCGGTGAACGCGCGGACGTCGCGGTGCAGGTGGGACTGGTCGGCGTAGCCGATCTCGGCCGCCACCCGGGCGGCGCCGTGTCCCGCGGCGAGCAGGTGGGCCGCGTGGTCGAAGCGGATCAGCTGGGCGGCGCGCTTGGGGGTGAGGCCGGTCTGGGAGCGGAACCGCGACCACAGGCGCTTGCGGCTCCAGCCGACCTCGGCCGCCAGCGGTTCGACGCGGATCCCGCCGAGGCGCGTCACCATCCGCCGCCACACGAACGCGATCTCCGGGTCGACGGCGGCGCCGTCCTGGTGCCGGCGGGCGAGCGCGGCCTCGGCGAGCGCGAACCGGTCCGGCCACGACGTCGCGGCGCGCAGCCGCTCCTGGACGCGCTCCGCGTCACGGCCCCAGAGGTCCTCCAGCGAGACCACCGCGGAGCCCAGTTCCGAGGAGGCGCCGAGGACGGTGTGCGCGACGGCCGGGGACAGCCGGATCTGCAGGCACTCGACGGCCCGGCCGTGCCCGCGCAGCCCGCCGGCCGCGAGCCCGGCGACGATGCTGCCGTGGTGCCGGCCGCCCGGGTCGTCGACGCTCAGCGACCGGTCGCCCAGGTCGAGGACCACGGTGACCGCCGGGTACGGGATCACGCCCAGGTCGACGGGGTCGGCGGTGCGGGCGCGGAACCCCGCCATGCTGACCCCGGGCAGCCGGCCGGGCCGCCCCGGTACGGCGATGTCCCAGATCTGCGCGGCGTCCCGAGCCTGCCCGGCGGTTGGCATGGCGCCAGCGTACGGAACATTCGTCCAAGACGGAGCGGCTCGGGCGCGCCGAGACTGACGGCCCGTCCGTCGCGGACCCCGGCACACCCGCCGGACGTCCGACGGCGTCCCGGACCGGAGAGGACCGCACGTGACGCGCGCACCGATCGACCTGTTCACACCGGCCGTCGAACTCGCCCAGGCCATCCGCCGCAAGGAGGTGAGTCCCGTCGAGGTGGCGGACGCCTGCCTGCGGCGGACGGACGAACTGGATCCCCGGCTGAACGCCTTCTGCCACCGGGCCGACGACGACGTCCGCCAGGCGGCGGCCGCGGCCGCCGACGCGGTGGTACGCGCCGCGTCGCCGGACGAACTGCCGCCCTTTCTCGGCGTCCCGCTGCCGGTCAAGGACCTGATCGACGTGGCCGGCTGGCCCACCACCTACGGCTCCGCGGGCGCCGGCAGGGCACCGGCCGCGGTCTCGGACCCGGTGGTACGGCGGTTCACGGACGCGGGGTTCGTGCTCCTCGGCAAGACCACGACCTCCGAGCTGGGTGCCGTGCCCTTCACCGAGAGCCCGGCCCTCGGCGTCTCGCGCAACCCCTGGGATCCGCGGCGCACGCCGGGCGGGTCCTCCAGCGGGGCGGGCGTGGCCGTCGCCGCCGGGATGGCGCCCCTCGCCCACGCGGAGGACGGCGGCGGGTCGATCCGTATCCCCGCCTCGTGCACCGGGCTCGTCGGCCTCAAGCCCACCCGCGGCCTGGTCAGCGGCGAGATCGTCTTCGTGGAGGGGCTGGCGTCGAGCGGCGTGGTGACCCGCACGGTGGCGGACACCGCGGCCGTCCTCGACGTGCTCGCGCGCCACGATCCGGGCGCCTGGTGGTCGCCCCCGTCGCCGCGTGGTTCGTTCGCCGCCGCGGCGGCGAAGGAGCCGCCGGCCGGGCTGCGGATCGGTGTGCTCACCGGTTCGCCGCTCGACGGGATCACCGTGGACCCGGCCTGCGTGACGGCGGTGGAGAGCACCCTGAGGGCACTGGAGTCCGCCGGGCATCACCTGGTGGACGCTCCGCTGCCGCTGCCGGCGACGGAGGAGCTGGTCGGCGCGTTCACCACCGTCTGGAACGCCGGGGGCGCGGCGATCGAGCTGGCGGATCCCGAGCGCGTGGAGCCGCACAACCGCGCGCTGCGCGCGGCGGCGCGGTCGACCGACTCGTGGGCCTACGTCGAAGGGGTGCGGCGCACCCAGCAGTTGTCGCGGCGCGTCGTGGAGGGGTTCACGGCCCGCTTCGACCTCCTCGTCACGCCGACGATGGCCTGTCTGCCGCCGCTCGTCGGCACCTTGGGGGCGGGCGCCGACGAGAACCCGCTCGCGCCGCTGCTGAACAGCTACCCGATGGGGGTGTTCACGTCGGTGTTCAACGTGACCGGGCAGCCGGCCGTCTCGCTCCCCCTCCACCACGACGAGGCCACCGGACTGCCGGTCGGCGTCCAGCTCGTCGCCGCGCCCTGGCGGGAGGACCTGCTGCTCCAGGTGTCCCGCACCCTGGAGCTGGCCCTCCCGTGGAGCGGCCGGCGACCGCCGGCCTGCTGACGCCTCGCGTCAGGCGCGGTGGTACTGGACGGGCGCGCCGACCGTGCCGCCGAGCTGCGCGGCGGCGTGCCGGGCCCAGTACGGGTCGCGCAGGAGTTCGCGGGCCAGCAGGACGGCGTCGGCGGTGCCCGAGCCCACGATCTCCTGGGCCTGCCCGGGATCGGTGATCATGCCGACGGCGGCGACGGGCATGCCCGTCTCGCTGCGGACGCGCTCGGCGAAGGGAACCTGGTAGCCGGGGCCGGTTGTGATCCGGGCGTCCGGGACGATGCCGCCGGTGGAGACGTCCATCAGGTCGACGCCGTGGGCCAGCAGTTCCTTGGCGAAGCGGACGGTGTCGTCGGCGGTCCAGCCCTCACGGCCGTCCTCGGGGTTCTCCGAGAGCCAGTCGGTGGCGGAGATCCGGAAGAACACCGGCAGTTCCTCGGGCCACACGGCGCGGACGGCGTCGACGACCTCCAGCGCGAACCGGGTCCGGCCCTCGAAGGAGCCGCCGTACTCGTCGGTGCGGCGGTTGCTCTGCGGGGAGAGGAACTGGTGGATCAGGTAGCCGTGGGCGCCGTGGATCTCGGCGACCTGGAAGCCGGCTTCGAGGGCGCGCCGGGCCGCGTCGGCGAACTGCCCGACGATCTCACGGATGCCTTCGGCGGTCAGTTCCTCGGGGACGGTGGACTTCCCGTCGAAGGGGACGGCGCTGGGGGCGAGCGGGGTCCAGCCGAAGGGTTCGGCCGGGGTGATCGGGCGGCCGCGGTCGACCCAGGTGCGCTCGGTCGACGCCTTGCGTCCGGCGTGCGCCAGCTGGATCCCGGGGACGCTGCCCTGCGACTTCAGGAACGCGGTGATGCGCCGGAAGGCGGCGGTCTGCTCGTCGTTCCAGATGCCGAGGTCGTAGGGCGAGATGCGGCCCTCGGGGCTGACGGCGGTGGCCTCGGTGATGATCAGCCCGGTGCCGCCCGCGGCGCGCGCGGCCAGGTGCGTGAAGTGCCAGTCCGTGGGCACGCCCGCCAGCTCGCCGCCGGGCTCGGCGCTGTACTGGCACATCGCCGCCATCCAGACGCGGTTGGGGATCGTCAGCGACTTGAGGTCGAAGGGGGTGAACAGCGAGGTCGACACGGGACTCCTTGGGGGCGGACGGGACGGGTTCCGGAGACGGCCGGGGTCCGGCCGGTGCTCCGCACATCCCCAATAATTGCATGCGCGGGTTTTTTATTTCCGCCCACTACCCGCGACAAGAAAAGAATCTTCCCGGCCCGACGCCCGGTCGCCGCGCGCGTCCTCTCAGGGCCGCCGGTCCCGGGGCCTGTGCCGCGCGACGATGGCGGCGGCCTCCCGCACGGGACCGATGAGCTGCGCCTGCAGGAGACGCAGCGCGTCGAGGTGGTCCGCCGTCCAGATCATCCGTACGACCGAGGCGGCGTCACCGGCGGCCCCGTCGGCGGCCAGCTCACGGCGCAGCGCCTGTTCGAGGGCCTGGTCCGCCTCCCGCGGGCCCACCGTACGCTCCGGTACGGACGCGCGGCCCGCCAGGGCGCGGCCGGACCTCTCGAACCAGGCCGCGATCGGCTCGCAGACGCCGAGCACCGCGGCACGGGCGGCGGCACGGTCGCCGCTGGGCCGGTATCCCTCGCGCGACCACAGGTCGGCTATGGCGTCGCCGGTCAGCCGCACGGCCGTGACCGAGTTGACCATGCGGGCCACCTCGGGCAGCGGGAGCCGTTTGGTACCGCGCTCGGCCAGGAACCCGCGGAAGGCGTCGTCCAGCCGCCGGGCCGCGGCAGCGGCCGACCGCCGGTCCTCGCCCGAGGTCGCCGAGGGCGCCGCCAGGCCGTCGCAGCGCAGCAGTCCGAACGCGACGGCGCCGCGCAGGTACCGGGCCGCGTCCAGGAACGCCTCGCACAGCACGCAGCCCAGTGCGGCACCCGCCCCGCGGGGCCAGAACAGGACCCCCACCACCAGGCTCACCGCGCACCCGAGCGCCATGTCCTCGATCCGGACCAGCCCCACCTTCCAGCCGACGGGACTGATGATGCTGAAGAGGATCAGCAGGACGACGGTGAAGCCGGCCTGCCCGGCGGTGAACGAGGTGACGGACGGCTCCAGACCGATCAGGACGATCGCGAACGGGAGCAGCACCCACAGGGCGACGGGATGGGCGCCGAGCGCGAGGATGAGCGCCACCCCGACGACGAAGCCGATGGCGGTGCCCAGCAGGGCGCGTCCGGCGGTCTGGCCCGTGTTCACGGCGTTGGAGCGCAGCACGGCCAGCGTGCCGAAGACGACCCAGAACGAATGGCCCACGCCGCTGAGCTGCGCGACGACCACGGCGAGGCTGAGCGCGGCGGCGCTGCGCACGCTGTTGTGCAGCCACACGGAGTGGCGGTCGAGGTGGGCCGCGAGCCGGTCGCGGGCCGAGGACAGGGCGGGCGCGGTGGTCGCGGGGCGCTGTCCGAGCAGCCGTCGCCACCAGGCGCGGCGGCGGGCCGCGAGGGCGAGTTCGATGTCCGTCGCCGTCACCGCCACGACGAAGGCGATCCGCCGGGCCCGGAACCCGGGCTCCAGCGAGGCGATCAGCACGGCGATCGGATCGGCCGCCGTCACGGGACCCGTACGGGCCGGGGTCCGGACGGAGCGGGCCGCCAGGCTCTCGGGCAGCGCGCCGGTCATCACTTCTTCGAGACGCCCTCCCGCCGCCCTGAGCCGCGCGATGTCGGAGGCGAGGCCGTGCAGGGGTCCCGTGCCGGACTGCAGGAGTGCCGCTCCGCGCTCCAGCACGGCGGCGGCCGCGAGTTCCACGTCGCACACCACCAGCCGGCTCGCCCGGTCCTGCCGGTGCGAGGGCGCCTGCTGCAGGATGCTGCCGAGCCACAGGACCTCGTCGACCAGCCGGACCAGGGCACGGGCCGTCGTGGAGAGCCCGGTGGGACGGTAGGGCGTCGCGTAGAAGGTCTTCCGGAGCGCGGCGACGGCGGTCCCGGTGTCGCGTGCGGCCGCGTCCAGCGCCGCGGCCCGCGGCAGGCCGGCCCGGACGCAGTCCGTCTCGGCGCGCAGTTGTCCGGCCTGCCGGGCGCAGGCCTCGGCCAGGGAGGCACGCAGCGGGTCGACGGGCGGCCGGGGCCACAGCAGCGTCACGGCGAGGACGGTCGCGGCGCCGCCCAGCGACCAGCCGGCCACCCGGTCCGGGATCGAGGCGACCGGGCCGGTCAGGGTGGCCGACAGCACGAAGCTGATCAGCAGCGACGTTCCCGCACCGACCAGCGCGGAGCTGACGACACCGGCGAAGAGCACGGCGAAGGCGACCACGAAAGTGGCGACCCCGGCGAGCCACACCCGTTGGCCCGCGAGGCTCCCCAGGCAGACCAGCGCGGTGGAGACCAGCACCAGGCTCAGCTGCTGGGCGGCCCGCTCCCGGATCGGACCGCCGAAGTCCACGAACATCATCAGCACCATGGGGCTGAAGGCGGCGAAGACCGCCATCACCGGGTTGCCGATCACGAGATAGGTCACGGCGAACAGCGAGGGCGTGATGATCGCGGTGCGCAGTCCGCGCCGCAGCGCCGACAGACCCGGATCGTGCTCCCGTATCCGCCGGAACATCAGGACGGCCGGTCGCGTCCGAGGCCGGCCGCCCTCGGGGGGACGCTGCCGATCCGGAGCACCTTCATGGAGGACACCTCTCTCCCTCGCGACGGCGCCCGCCGGACCCCGTTCCGCCAGGGCGGGCCCTTCCCCGCGACGGGCCGCGCGTGCGGCGGAGCGGGACGAGCCCGGCTCCCCACCATCATGTCCCCGGCCCGCCCGGTCCCGCGACCGGCCCCGGCGGTCAGTACCGGTCAGGACGGTGACGGCCTCGCGGCCCGAGCCGGTCAGGCGGCGGACGCCGGCAGCGTGACGGACTTGTGCTCGACGTACTGGGCCAGTCCCACCGCCCCGTACTCGCGGCCGATCCCGCTCGCCTTGTAGCCGCCGAACGGTCCGTCGAAGGAGATGGCCGCGCCGTTGACGGTGACCGTGCCGGTGCGCAGGCGGCGGGCGACCTCCAGCGCGTGCGCGTCGTCGGCGGACCACACGCCTCCGGAGAGTCCGTACTCGGAGTCGTTGGCGATCCGTACCGCCTCGTCCTCGTCGTCGTAGGGGATGACCACGAGGACCGGGCCGAAGATCTCCTCCCGGGCGATCCGCATGGAGTTGTCGACGTCGGCGAACACGGTCGGCGTCACGTAGTTGCCCCGCTCCAGCCCCGGCGGGATGCCGGGACCGCCGGTGACCAGCCGGGCCCCCTCCGCGATGCCGGCCTCGATGTAGTCGCGCACGCGCTGCTGCTGGTCGCGGCGGATCATCGGGCCGATGAAGGTGTCGGGGTCGGCGGGGTCACCGACCTTGAGGGACTCCACGAGGCCCTTCAGGCCGGTGACGACCTCCTCGTACCGGCCGCGCGGCGCGAGGACGCGGGTCTGCGCGATGCAGGACTCGCCGTTGTTGAGCAGCGAGGCGAACCTGAGTCCCTGCACCGCCCGGTCGACGTCGGCGTCCGGCAGCAGGATCGCGGCCGACTTGCCGCCCAGTTCGAGGCTGACCCGCTTGAGCCGTTCGCCCGCGAGGGCGGCGATCCGGCGCCCGGCCCGGGTCGAACCGGTGAACGCGATCTTGTCGACGTCGCGGTGCGTCACCAGGTACTCGCTGGTCTCCCGGTCGGCGGGGAGCACGCTGATCACGCCGTCGGGCAGGCCGGACCGTTCCAGCAGTCCGGCGAGGAGTCCCATGCTCAGCGAGTTCTCCGGGGAGACCTTCAGGACGACCGTGTTGCCGGCCAGCAGCGCCGGGACGATCTTCGCCATGGCCGACGAGAACGGGGAGTTCCAGGGGATGACGGCGGCGACGACACCGACGGGTTCCCTGCGCACGACGGTGCGCACCGCGGAGCCCGACTCCAGCGTCTCCTCCCAGCCGAAGGCCTCCGCGGCCCGCAGGTAGGCCTCGGCCTGCCGGGTGAGTCCCGGCTGGCCGGCCCGGGTGAACCAGGCCGCCGAGCCGTTCTCGGCCGAGATCAGGCGGGCGATCTCCTCGGCCTCCTCCTCGCGGAGCGCGTTCAGGCGCCGCAGGACGGCGATGCGGTCCGCCGGTGCGGTGCGCGGCCAGGGCCCTTCGTCGAAGGCGGCCCGCGCGGCGGCCACCGCGCGGTCGACGTCGGCGGGCCGGGCCTGCGCGGCACGGCCGATGACCGACTGGTCGTGCGGGGACCTGATGTCGAGCAGCCCGGGGTCGCTGGGCGCCTCCCAGGATCCGGCGATGAAGAGACGGTCGTACGTGATCATGTGCCCGCTCCGGGGGGTGTCGAGTGAGGCCGGTCGATTAACTGTCACTTCAATGTAGCACTTGAATGACAGAAAGCCTCATGCATGAGTCGGTAGTCGGGTCAGACTCCACATCTGCGGGTATGCTCGGCGCGTGAGAGCAGACGCAGCACGCAACCTGGAAGCGGTCCTGACCACCGGGGCCCGCATGCTCGCCGCCGACCCGGCCGCGAGCATCGCGGCGATCGCCGCCGAGGCGGGTGTCGACCGGCGCACCGTCTACCGGCGGTTCGCCTCCCGCGAGGAGCTGCTGGCGGCCATCTACGAGGCGCGGTACGACGCGGTCGAGCAGGCCGTGGCCAACGCCAGGCTGCGGGCGGCTCCCGTCGCCGTGGCGCTGCACCGGTACGTCGAGGAGATCATCGGCGTCAACCGCACATGGCCGGTGGAACTCGGCCGGCTGCGCGCCGACGAGGCGATCAGACGGCGGCGCGACGCCCTGATCGGGGAGCTGGACGACTTCCTGCGGCGCGCCACCGACGAGGGGCTGCTGCGCGCGGACCTCCCGCTCGCCTGGGCGAGTTCACTGCTGCCGCAGCTGATGCACCTCGCCTCGCAGGAGTTGTCCGAGCTCAGCGCCGCCCAGGCCGCCGACGTCGTGGTGGACAGCTTCCTGCACGGCCTCGGCCCGCGATGATCGTCACGGCTCTTGTGGTGCGCTCGCGCGTCTGATTGGGTTCGGCCCGGCAGAACGGGAGCGACCGACATGGATCACGACGCGCCGCAGGGCGCCCGAGGGGCGCTGCCCGAGGGACTGGGGCAGGCGATACGGCGGACCGGCGACGACATCGCCGCCGTACTGGACGGCCTGGCGGACACGCGCGGCGCCGTGCCGGGGTCGCGGTGGACCGTCGGTGAGGCGGCGGCCCATCTGGCGCTGGCCAACGAGCTGATGGCCGACCTCGCCCTCGGCACCGAACGCCCCTACGGGGACGGCACGCCGGGAAGCCTGGCGGCGGCCAACGCCCGGTCGCTGGCCGCGTTCACCGAGCGGCGGGCCGCACCGCTCGCCGCGATGATCACCGAGCAGGCCGCGCGCTGTGCCGACGCGCTGGCCACGGCGCCGGACGGGCCGGCCCCGGTCACACCGCTCGGCCCGATGGACCGGTCGGTGCTCGGCTCCTACCTCCTCACGCACATGCTCGGCCACGGCTACGACCTCGCCCGCGCGCTGCGCCGCCCGCACATGGTCGACGCCCAACGGGTCGCGCTGTGCATGCCGTTCATGCTCGCGGTGATGCCCGCCGTGGCCGACGCCCGCGCCGTCGCCGGACTGACCGCCCGTTACACGATCCGGCTGCGCGGCGGCGGCGCCTTCGGCGTCGGCCTCGCCGACGGCACCGTCCAGGTGACACCGCGACCGCAGGACCGTCCGGACTGCACGATCCTCATCGACCCGGTCGCCTTCCTCCTCATCGCCCTCGGCCGCCGCGGTCCGTGGCCGGCCATGGCCCGCGGCCAGATCCTCGCCACCGGCCGCAAGCCCTGGCTGGCCCCGCGCTTCCCCGCCCTCTTCACCGCTCCCTGACGGCCCGTCCCGGCCCTCCACCCCGGCCCGCGACACCGTCCTCCCGGCCCGTCCCGTCCTCCCCCGGCCGACCGCCTCCGTCGGCCGCCCCGCCCGCACGCCCGGACACCCCCCGTTCGGCTCAGCCCCGCTCCGCCAGAAGAGGCGCGCGGGCGTGACCGATGTGACCGTGGTGGAAGGTATGGGCGCGCGTACGGATCCGAGGAGGCTGCATGGCCGAGGGACTGGTCGACGGCAGGGTGCCCCGCAGTGCCCCCGCGGACGGCTCGCGACAGCCCGGTGAGCCGTCCGGGCACGTGTTCGGTCAGGTGAGCGCCGTCGCCGACGCCGTCCTCTACGAGGGCTACCTCCTCTACCCCTACCGGCGGTCCTCGCCGAAGAACCGTGCCCGCTGGCAGTTCGGGGTGCTCTTCCCGAGGGACTGGGCGGAGGCGGGCGGGCCGGTCAGCCCGAGTGTGTCCGGTTCGGCCGACTCCTGGTACCAGCAGACGGAGTGCCTGGTGCGGGTGGAGCGGCCCGGCGCGGTCCTGCGGGTGCGGGTGCGGTACCTGCAGATGCAGCACAAGCAGGTCGAGGACGCCGACGGGCAGCCGGTCGAGTCGCTGACGTGCGACGACGGGACCGTGCACCTGACGTTCGAGGAGGCGGTGCCGCGCGAGAGGGACCTCGCCGTCCCGCTGGCCGAGGGAGTACACCGTTTCGCGGTGG
Source organism: Streptomyces sp. NPDC091282 (assembly GCF_044757385.1). NCBI lineage: Bacteria > Bacillati > Actinomycetota > Actinomycetes > Kitasatosporales > Streptomycetaceae > Streptomyces > Streptomyces sp. NPDC091282. Next base: position 274,357 of record NZ_JBIVUX010000009.1, on the reverse strand, counting down.
GCTCCCCCTCCGGTACGGACACGGAGACGCTGCCCGGCGGCGCCGGACGGATCGTCAGGCGCCGGGAGGAGAGCGCGGCGAGCACCGCCCTGGAGATCGAGCGGGCGGGCGAGGACCTGCTCCGGCTCCGGGTGCGCACCGCGCACGAGGGACGCACCGCGGATCCGGACGCCCCGCGCGACCACGCGCTGCGGCACGCCCTCATCGCCACCCACACCCTGCTGGCCGCCGAGGGCGCCGTGTTCGTCTCCCTGATCGACCCCGGCCAGGACAGTCAGGAGGCGGCCCGCAGCTGCCGCAACGACTTCACCTTCCCGGTGCTCGGCGGCGCACCACCCGCCGTCTCCCCCGCGGACGGCTCGGCCTCCGCCCTGCTGCTCTCCTCGCCGATCATCCTGCCCGACCATCCGCAGGTGGCACCGGAGAGCCCCGGGGACCTGCACGACGCCGGCGAGATCGACGAGATCCTCACCCTGCGCACCATGCTGCTGACGGACCAGGAGAAGCGGGAGGCCCGCGCCACCGACCCGCGGGCCGCCGAGATCCTCGACCGGGTCGACACGATGCCGCCCGAGGTCCTCGGGCGCCTGCACGGCGCGATCCGTTCGCTGAAGCCCGCCGCGAACCGTCCCGCCTGGTGGCAGGAGGGCGCCGACGAGGGACTCTCCCCGGCCACCGACACGGTCCTGGTCGGCGCCGTCCGGGTCGGCGGCGGCAGCGCGGTACGGCTCCGGCCGCGCGGCCGGGGTGCCGACGCCCAGGACATGTTCCTCGCGGGCCGGACCGCGACCGTCGCCGCCGTCTTCCACGACGTGGACGGCAGCACCCACCTCGCCGTCACCGTCGACGACGATCCGGCGGCCGAACTGCACGGCTGGTACGGCCGATTCCACTACTTCCGGCCCGACGAAGTCGAGCCGCTCGGGGGCACCGACGTCCCGGACCCAGTGACGGCGCAGGAGCCGCCCGCGGGACCCACTCCATCGGAGGCCTAGCGTATGAGCACCGACAACGGCACCACCGCGGTGGACGCACCGGGCGCGACCGGCGAGCACCGGGGATTCGACGAGATCACCATCCTGTGGATCTCCGAGGGCATGAGCTGCGACGGCGACACGGTCTCCGTCACCGCGGCCGACCAGCCCTCCATCGAGGACCTGGTCCTCGGCCTGATCCCGGGGATACCGAAGGTCAACCTGGTCAACAAGGTGCTGTCGCCGAGCCTGGGCGGCGAGGACTTCCTCGCGCCCTACCGGAAGGCCGCGCGCGGCGAGCTGGAGCCGTTCATCCTCGTCATCGAGGGCTCGGTCCCGAACCAGAACATCATCGAGGGCGAGGGCTTCTGGACGTCCTTCGGCAACGACCCGGAGACCGGCCAGCCGCAGACCCTCAACGACTGGATCGACCAGCTGGCGCCCAAGGCCTGGGCGGTGGTGGCCGTCGGCACCTGCGCCACCTTCGGCGGCATCCACGCGATGGCCGGCAACCCGACCGGCTCCATGGGTCTCGCGGACTACCTGGGCTGGGACTACAAGTCCCAGGGCGGCCTGCCCGTGGTGAACATCCCGGGCTGCCCGGTGCAGCCGGAGAACTTCATGGAGACCCTGATCTGGGTGCTCTACCACGCGGCGGGCACCGCGCCGCCACCGCCGCTGGACCACATGCTGCGCCCGCAGTGGCTGTTCGGCCGGACGGTGCACGAGGGCTGCGACCGGGGCTCGTACTACGAGCAGGCGTCCTTCGCGATGGACTACAACTCCCCCAAGTGCCTGGTGAAGACCGGCTGCTGGGGTCCGGTCGTGAACTGCAACGTGCCCAAGCGGGGCTGGATGGCCGGCATCGGCGGCTGCCCCAACGTCGGCGGTATCTGCATCGGCTGCACCATGCCGGGCTTCCCGGACGCGTTCATGCCGTTCATGGACGAGCCGCCCGGCGGCACCCTCTCGTCGCTGGCCATCAAGCCGTACGGGGCGGTCATCCGCCGGCTGCGCGGCTTCACCAACGACCTGGTCAACCACGAGCCCAAGTGGCGCCACAACAAGCGCAAGCTCACCAGCGGGTACGCCCCGCGCTGGCGGCCCTGACACGCCGGCCACCTCCCACCCCACGTCCCCCCACAGCAAAGGTCAGCGACGCCGATGACAACCGAGGCCCGGCAGGCAGGGCGCAAGCCCGAGCAGATCGTGGACATGTCCTGGGATCCGATCACCCGGATCATCGGGAACCTGGGCATCTACACGAAGATCGACTTCGCCAACCGGGAGGTGGTGGAGTGTCACAGCACCTCCTCCCTCTTCCGCGGCTACTCCGTCTTCATGAAGGGCAAGGACCCGCGCGACGCCGGGTTCATCACCTCGCGGATCTGCGGGATCTGCGGCGACAACCACACCACGTGCTCCGACTACGCCCAGCAGATGGCGTACGGGGTGAAGCCGCCGCCGCTGGCCGAGCACATCGTCAACCTCGGCGAGGCGGCCGAGTACATGTTCGACCACACGATCTTCCAGGACAACCTGGTCTTCGTGGACTTCTGCGAGCAGATGGTCAAGGCCACCAACCCGAGCGTGCTGGCCCGCGCGCAGAAGACCGCCGCGCCGCGCGGTGACATCCACGGGTACCGGACCATCGCGGACATCATGAAGGCCTTCAACCCCTTCGAGGGCGAGGTCTACAAGGAGGCCCTGAAGGTCTCCCGGACCACCCGCGAGATGTTCTGCCTGATGGAGGGCCGGCACGTCCACCCCTCCACGCTGTATCCGGGCGGTGTCGGCACCATGCCGTCGCCGACCGCGTTCACCGACTACCTCAGCCGGCTGATGCACGTCATCGACTTCGTGAAGAAGGCCGTCGCCATGAACGACGACGTCTTCGACTTCTTCTACGAGGCGCTGCCCGGCTACGAGGAGGTCGGCAAGCGCCGTATCCTGCTGGGCTGCTGGGGTGCCTGGCAGGACCCGAAGGTCTGTGACTACCGCTACGAGAACATGGACCGCTGGGGCAAGGCGATGTACGTCACCCCGGGCATCGTGGTCGACGGCGAACTGGTCACCAACAACCTGGTCGACATCAACCTGGGCCTCAGGATCATGCTCGGCAGCTCGTTCTACGAGGACTGGGTGAACGAGGACCCGTTCGTCACCCACGACCCGCTCGGCAACCCCGTCGACATGCGCCACCCGTGGAACCAGACCACCCTCCCGGTGCCGCAGAAGCGGGACTTCGACGCCAACTACAGCTGGGTGATGAGCCCGCGCTGGTTCGACCAGCGCACCGGCGACCACCTGGCCCTGGACACCGGCGGCGGCCCGCTGGCCCGGCTGTGGTCGACCGCGCTGAGCGGCATCGTCGACACGCCGTACATCAAGGCCACCGGCACCAGCGTGCGGATCTCGCTGCCCAAGGGCGAGTCCCTGCCGGAGACCACGCTGGAGTGGAAGATCCCGAAGTGGTCCAACACCCTCGAACGCGACCGCGCCCGGCCGTACTTCGTCGCCTACGCGGCGGCCATGGCGCTGCAGTTCCTGGACGAGGCGATGGGCCTGGTGCGGTCCGGCGACACCAAGGTGTTCGAGGACTTCGAGGTGCCGGACGAGGCGATCGGCTGCGGCTTCCACGAGGCCGTGCGCGGTGTCCTCTCCCACCACCTGGTCATCAAGGACAAGAAGATCGCCAACTACCACCCGTACCCGCCGACCCCGTGGAACGCGAGCCCCCGGGACAAGTTCGGCACCCCCGGCCCCTACGAGGACGCCGTCCAGGGCCAGCCGATCTTCGAGGAGAACGGTCCGGACGACTTCAAGGGCGTCGACATCATGCGCACGGTCCGCAGCTTCGACCCGTGCCTGCCGTGCGGTGTCCACATGTACACCGGCAAGGGCAAGACGCTGAGCGTCACGCACTCGCCGACGTACGGGGCGAACCATGGCTGACCCCGGGCGGCTGGACGCGGCGGCGGTCGAGGCCCGGCTGGCCCGCCTCGACACGCTGCTCGAAGGCCTGGAGTCCACGCCCGGCCCGGCCACCGGACCGGCCGTCGAGGCGGTGCGCCTGCTCACCGAGGTCTACGGCGAGGCGCTCGCCCGGGTCCTGGACCGCGCGGACGCGGACCTGACCGGGCACCTCCTCGACGACGAACTCCTCGACCACCTGCTGGTCCTGCACGACGTCCACCCCGAGCCGCCCGAGCGGCGGGCGGCCCGCGCGGTGGAGCGGCTGCGGCCGGCCGTGCGCGAACGCGGCGGCGACGTCGAGTGGGCCGGCCTGGAGGGCCAGGTGGGCCGGGTGCGGCTGACCACGGGCGGCGGTTGCGGCTCCGGGTGCGGCGGAGGTACTACGGACGTGGCCGACGCGGTCCGCGAGGCGGTGCTCGCCGCGGCCCCCGAGCTGGCGGACGTGCAGCCGCTGCCCGAGGACCCGGCCCCCGCCTTCGTGCCCCTCGCATCGCTGCGCCGGCCGCAGGAGACACGGTGAGCACCGACGGAGCCCTGGCCCGCCTCATCCGCTCCGCCGCCGACCACCGGCCGGCGTCGGAAGCGGAGGTGTGCGACCTGTGCGCCGCCCCGGTGCCCGAGGACCACCCGCATCTGTACGACGTCGGTCAGGCCGAGGTCCGCTGTGCCTGCCGGCCCTGCTCGCTGCTCTTCCCGGCGGAGCAGGGACGGCCCGGTCCCGGCGGCGGAGACGTCCAGTTCCGGCTGATCCCGACCCGCCGGGTCCGCCTTGCGAAGGTGGACACGGCGACGCTGGGGGTCCCGGTCGGCCTGGTCTTCTTCGTCCCGCGCGCCGACGGCTCGGTCACCGCCGAGGGGCCGAGCCCGGCGGGTGCCATGCGCTGGGAGGTGGACGCGGCGGCCTGGCAGCGGGCGGCCGCCGGCTGCCCGCCCCTGGCCGGCATGGCCCCGGACGTCGAGGCACTGCTGGTCAACACCGTGCACGGCCTGGACCACCACTGGATCGTCCCGGTCGACGACTGCTTCCGCATGCTCGCCGTGGTCCGCCGGGAATGGCGCGGCCTGTCCGGCGGCGGGCGGATGTGGCCGGCCGTGGAGCGCTTCTTCGAGGAGCTCACCGAGCGCCCTTGAAGAACGGCAGCACAGGAAGGAGAAACCCCATGGGAAGCATCCGGCTCGGCCGACCGCAGGCGAGGCCCGACACGCCCTCCCACGTGCGCGGTCTGCACCAGGGCAACCAGGGGCCGCACACCACCCAGCCCGGGCACCACCCGGACGGCACCGCCGACGCGCGGCGCTCCACCGGCATCCACTGGAAGCGGCACGACACCCTGCTGGACGTCATGCCGAACATCCCTCCGGGATGACACAGAACAGGGAGTCCCCGTCATGAAGGTCCAGCGAAAGAGAACCGGAACCGCCGCCCGGCGGGTGCTGACGGCCGAGATCGCCGTCGTCGGCGCCGTCGCCCTCGCGCTGCTCGTCACGGAGCTGCCCTCGATCATGCGCGAGATGAAGATCTGGCGGATCTCGGGTGGCCTGCGTGCCGGTCACCGGTATCCGTGAGCCGGCCGTGCACGAACTGTCGATCGCGACCGCGATCGTGGAGCAGGCCGGCGAGTGGGCCCGGGCGGACGGGGCGGACACCGTCTCCGCCGTGACCGTCCGGGTCGGCGAGCTGTCCGGGGTGGTCCCCGACGCCCTCGACTTCGCCTTCGAGATGGCCCGCGACGGCACCGCGCTGGCCGCGGCCCGGCTGGTCGTCGAGCAGGTGCCCGGCCGGGCCTGGTGCGGGCCGTGCCAGGAGGAGTTCGCCCTGGGGATGCCGCCGTTCTTCTGGTGCCCGGTCTGCGACCGGCCGAGCAACGAGCTGCGCAGCGGCCGCGAACTGGAGATCACCGCGGTGGAGTGAGCCCGCGCGGTGCCCCGGCCGGTTCCGGGGCACCGCGCGGACACCGGTCCGTCGTCAGCAGATGCGCGGCAGCTGCTCGCCCAGCGGCAGGTCCACGACCCGGGTGCCGCCCAGCCCGGTGGCCACCACGACCATCCCCGGGTGCTCGGCCACGCACTCGCCGATCCGGGTCGCGCCCGCACCCTGCGGATGGGACCGCATCGCCGCCAGGACGGCGTCGGCCTCGCCCGGCGGGACGAAGGCCACGAGCCGTCCCTCGTTGGCGACGTAGAGCGGGTCGAGCCCGAGGAACCCGCAGGCGTTGGCGACCTCGTCCGGTACCGGGACGGCCCGCTCGGTCAGCCGCACCCCGGTGCCCGAGGCGCGCGCGATCTCGTTGAGCGAGGCTCCCAGGCCCCCGCGGGTGGGGTCGCGCAGGACGTGGATGTCCGGGGTGACGTCCAGCATGGTGGCGACCAGGTCGGCCAGCGGGGCGGTGTCGCTGGCGATCTCGACGCCGAACTCCAGGCCCTCGCGCACGCTCAGCACGGCCACCCCGTGCAGTCCGATCGGCCCGCTGACGATGACCGCGTCGCCGGGCCTGGCGCGCTGCGGCCGGATGTCGACGCGCTCGGGGACCAGGCCGATGCCGGCGGTGGTGACGTACACGCCGTCGCCGTGCCCGGACTCCACCACCTTGGTGTCGCCGGTGGCGATGGTGACCCCGGCCGTCTCGGCGGCCGCGCCCATGGCCCGCGCGACCCGCTCGACGACGGCCAGCTCCACGCCCTCCTCCAGCACGAACGCGGCGGACAGGTACGCGGGCCGCGCGCCGCTCATCGCGAGGTCGTTGACCGTGCCGTTGACCGCGAGGTCGCCGAGGCAGCCGCCGGGGAAGAACAGCGGCCGTACGACGTAGGAGTCGGTGGAGAGCGCCAGCCGGGCGCCGCCGAGCTGGAGGACCGCGGCGTCGGTCATCCCGGCCAGCAGGGCGTTGCCGTAGGCGGGGACGAAGACCTGCTCGATGAGTTCGGCGGAGAGGGCGCCGCCGCCGCCGTGCCCCATCACCACGACCGGCTGGTCACGGATCGGCGCCGGGCAGCTCCAGTTCGCCGGGTCGACGACGGTCGGGTCAGCCAACGGGGTTCATCTCCTCGGGCGCGGGGGCCGGTTCGGACATCCGGCGGTACAGGTAGTAGGCGGCGCAGGCACCCTCGCTGGAGACCATGGTGGCGCCGAGCGGGGTGCGCGGGGTGCAGGTGGTCCCGAAGGCCTCGCACTGAGTGGGCTTGATGAGCCCCTGGAGGACCTCTCCGGCCCGGCACTCGGCGGGTTCCTCGGTGCGGATGCCGGTGACGTCGAAGCGGTGCTCGGCGTCGAATCCCCGGTAGGCCTCGGAGAGCCGCCAGCCGCTGGCCGGGATGGGGCCGATGCCCCGCCAGGAGCGGTCGGTGACCTCGAAGACCTCCTCGATCATGCGGACGGCCGCCGGGTTGCCGTCCTCGCGCACGGCACGGGCGTAGGCGTTCTCCACCCGGTGTTCGCCGCGCTCCAGCTGGAGGACGGTGCGGCGGATGCCCTCCAGGATGTCGAGGGGTTCGAAGCCGGTGACGACGACCGGGACCCGGTGGCGTGCGGCCAGTTCCGGGTATTCGGCCATGCCCATCACGCTGCACACGTGTCCGGCGGCCAGGAAGCCCTGCACCCGGCACTCGGGCGCGGTCATGATGGCCTCGATGGCCGGGGGGACCCGCACGTGGGAGACCAGGAGGCTGAAGTTGGCCAGGCCCAGGCGCCTGGCCTGGTGGACGGCCATGGCGTTGGCGGGCGCGGTGGTCTCGAAGCCGATGGCGAAGAACACCACCTGGCGGTCGGGGTGCCGCCGGGCGAGCTGCAGCGCGTCCAGCGGCGAGTACACCACCCGGACGTCACCGCCCTCGCCCTTGACCCGGAACAGGTCGCGGTCGGTGCCGGGCACCCGGAGCATGTCGCCGAAGGAGCAGAAGATCACTCCGGGGCGGGCGGCGATCTCCAGCGCCTTGTCGATGCACTCCAGCGGGGTCACACAGACCGGGCAGCCCGGACCGTGGATCAACTCCACCTCTTCGGGCAGGAGTTGGTCGATGCCGTGCCGGATGATCGAGTGGGTCTGGCCGCCGCACACCTCCATCAGGGCCCAGGGCCGGGTGACGGCGGACCGGATCCCGTCCAGCAGCCGGCGGGCCAGCTGCGGGTCGTTGAACTCGTCGAGATACTTCACCGGACCTCCTTCTCCTCGGCCTGCCGGGCGGCCTGCTGCCAGGCGTCGCCGAACTCCTCCTCCAGCAGGCCCAGTTCCTCGAAGAGCCGGAGGGAGGCCAGGGCCGACTCCTCGTCCAGCTTCTGCAGGGCGAAACCGACGTGCACGATGACGTACTCACCGACGCGGACGTCGGACACGTACTCCAGACACGCCTGCTTCTGCACGCCACCGAAGTCGATCATGCCGGTGAGCGGGTCGGCGGTGGCGTCGATGCTCACGACTCTGCCGGGCACTGCCAAACACATGGGTCACTCCGTCTCGTCGCTGACTGCCGTACGTCGTCCGCCGTCGGGTCGTCGTCCCCGGGCCGCGACCATGAGCTGGCCGAGGGCCAGCCCGCCGTCGTTGGGCGGGACCTCGCGGTGCCGCAGGACCGTGAATCCGTCGTCGCGCAGCAGGTCGGCGGCGGCCTGCTCCAGAAGAGCGTTGGCGAAGACGCCGCCGGTGAGGGCGACGGTCGCCAGGCCGGTGTCCCGGCGTACGCCGCGGCACAGGCCGAGGACGGTCCGGGCGACCCCGCGGTGGAAGCGGGCCGCGATCACCGGCACCGGGGTGCCGCGCCGCAGGTCGGTGATGACCGCGCGCAGCGCCGGGGCCGGGTCGAACCGGTCGCCGAACGGGTGGGCGGCGGTGTCCTCGTCCCAGGCCAGGCAGGCCTGCGCCTCCAGCTCCACGGCGGCCTGCGCCTCGTACCCGGCGCGGTGGCAGACGCCGGCGAGGGAGGACACCGCGTCGAAGAGCCGGCCCATGCTGGAGGTGGCCACGCAGCCGACGTGGCTCGGCAACTGCCGTGCGAGGAGGCTGAGTTCGTCCGGCGAGCAGGCGGCGACGCTGGGCAGGTCAGGGTCCCAGGGCAGGCCGGCGGCCCAGAGTCTGGCCAGTGCCGTACGGCAGGGGTTGGCGACCCCGGCGTCCCCGCCGGGCAGCGGGGCCGGGGCGAGGTGGGCCAGGCGCCGGTAGCCGGTGTAGTCGGCGACCAGCACCTCGCCGCCCCACACGGTGCCGTCGTCGCCGTAACCGGTGCCGTCGAAGGCGACGCCGATGACCGGAGTGGTGCCGTCGAGTCCCGCTTCGGCCATGGCGGCGGCGACATGGGCGTGGTGGTGCTGGACGAACACCGGGCGGTCCAGCGGGAGGCGGGCGGCGCGGCGGCGGGCCCAGGCGGACGCGTGGTAGCCGGGGTGGCGGTCGGCGGCGACGAGTTCGGGGCGGACACCGGTGAGCCGGTGCAGGTGCCGTTCCACGCGGACGGCGGCCTCCAGCGTCGCCAGGTCGCCCATGTCGCCGATGTGCGGTCCGAACCAGGCCAGTTCGCCCTCGCCGACGCAGAGCGCGTTCTTGAGGTCGCCGCCCACCGCGAGCGCGGGCCGTACCGGGACGGGCAGGCGCAGCGGGGTGGGCACGTAACCGCGGGAGCGGCGCAGGACCTGTTCGGTGCCGTCGGCGCGCACCCGCAGCAGGGAGTCGTCGCAGGGCGAGGCGATGGGCCGGTCGTGGGCGAGCCAGGCGTCGGCCAGTCCGAACAGCCGGGTGAGCGCCTCGTCGTCGTCGGTGACGATCGGTTCGCCCGACCGGTTGCCGCTGGTCATGACCAGGACGCGGGGGCCGGGCGGGTCGCCGGGCAGCCCGAACAGGAGGGTGTGGAGCGGGGTGTAGGGCAGCATCACGCCGAGGTGCGGGCTGCCGGGGCAGACGCCGGGTGCCGGGCGTGCGCCGTCGCGGGGGCGGAGCAGGACGATGGGGCGGCGGGGCCCGGTGAGCGCGGCGCGTTCGGCGGCCCCGACGACGGCGATCCGCTCCGCCTCCTCAAGGTCCGCGCACATCACGGCGAACGGCTTGTCGCCGCGTGCCTTGCGGGTGCGCAGCGTCTCGACGGCCCGGGCGTTGCCGGCGTCGCAGGCCAGGTGGTAGCCGCCGACTCCCTTCACGGCGACGATCCGCCCGGCGGCGAGCAGCTCTCGCGCCCGTGAGAGGGCGTCACCGTCGCGAGCGGCTCGCACGCCGCTGTCCGCGGCGGGCACCAGCCGCAGCCGGGGTCCGCAGTCGGGGCAGGCCACGGGCTGGGCGTGGAAGCGGCGGTCGGCCGGGGCGTCGTACTCGCGGGCGCAGTGCGGGCACAGCGGGAAGCCGGACATCGTGGTGGCCGCGCGGTCGTAGGGCATGGCGTTGGCGATGGTGAAGCGGGGGCCGCAGTGGGTGCAGTTGATGAACGGGTGGCGGTGCCGCCGGTCGGCCGGATCGGCCAGCTCGCGCAGGCAGTCGGCGCAGGTGGCGGTGTCGGCCGGGAGCAGGGTGCGGCCCGCGGCGGCGTGCTCGGTGGCGCGGATGGTGAAGCCGGGGTCCGCGCCGGTGGCGGGCAGGTCCTCGACGGCGACGGCGGTCACCGTGGCCAGCGGCGGCGGCTCGCCGGCGAGCAGCGCGCAGAACCGCTCGACGGCGCTCGCCGTCCCCTCGACCTCGATGACCACGCCGTCCGCCGTGTTGCCGACGAACCCGGTGAGCCCGAGACCGGCGGCGAGGCGGTGGACGTACGGGCGGAACCCGACGCCCTGGACGGTGCCGCGCACGGTGACGCGGCGGCGGACGTCCGTCGCCGTGGGCGCCGTCACGGGGCGCTGGGCGCGTGCACGTGCGGGTGCGGGGCGAGGGGCGGCCGGTGCGCGGGAGCGCCGTCCCGTACCGCGAGGACGCGGTCCAGGACCGTGTCGACGCCCTCGCCGGTGCGGGCGCAGGAGCGGACGATCTCCACCCCGGGGTTGACCCGCCGCACCTGTTCGGCGAAGGCGGCCTCGTCGAAGCCGGCCGGCCCGGCGAGGTCGGTCTTGGTGAGGACGACCAGGTGCGCGGAGCCGAAGGCGGTGGGGTACTTCGCGGGCTTGTCCTCGCCCTCGGTCACCGCCATCAGCACGATCCGCAGCCGTTCACCGAGGTCGTAGGAGGCCGGGCAGACGAGGTTGCCGACGTTCTCCACGAACAGCAGCGCGGTGTCCCTGGGCAGCCAGCCCTCCAGGTGGCCGCGCACCTGCCGGGCCTCCAGGTGGCACAGCCCGTCGGTGAGCAGCTGCTTCACCGGCGCGCCGGAGAGGGCCAGCCGCCTTGCGTCGTTCTCGGTGGCGAGGTCGGCGGTGAACGCGGCGACGGGCACCTCACGTTCCAGTGCCCGCGCCAGCACCCGGCCGAGCAGTTCGGTCTTCCCGCTGCCGGGGCTGGAGAGCAGGTTCACCACGCTCACCCCGCGCGCGGCCAGGTCGTCGCGCAGGCCGGCGGCCAGGTCGTCGTTCCTCGCCAGGACGGCCCGGGTGACCTCCTCGGACTGACACATGGGTGCTCCTCGATCGCTGGGGTGCCGTGGAACCGCCGGACCGGAGGGGTCCCGTCCCGGTCCGCTAGCGATCCTCCGCGCCGGTGGCCGCCGGGTGCGGGAGCCCGGCCGCGGCGGGGCCCGCGGATTCCTCCGGGCGGGCCAACGCGGGGGTGGCCCGGGGATCGGCGAGCAGGGCCGGGACCAGGGCGTGCAGCGCTTCGACGGCCTGTCCGACCGCGGCCCGCACGGGCTCGGTCAGGCCGGGGGCGATGTCCTCGTCGCCGCGCGGCAACCGGCCGGGCTCGCAGGCGAGCACCAGGACGCGCGGCAGGGGTTCGTCGCCGAGGTGGGCGGCGAGGGCGAGCACCTTCGCCGGGTCCATGCCGTGCGCCTCGGGCGGGGCCGCCGGGGCGCCCGAGGGGAGTTCCGGCTCGATCAGCGAGAGCGTGCCCGGGGGCAGGCCGCGGGCGGCGGCGTCCACGAGCACGGCGACCGTCCAGCCGTCGAGCAGGGTGTAGGCGAGGTCCATGCCCCGGATGCCGTAGTCCCGGACCCGTACCTCGGCAGGCAGCGGGCGCCGGGCGAGGGCCCGGATCACCTCGGGGCCGAAGGAGTCGTCGCCGAGGAAGATGTTCCCGACGCCCGCGACCAGCAGCCGCGTCACCGGGCACCGCCCCGCGGGGAGAAACCGTCACCGGCGTTGACGGCGAGCAAGATGTCCATGATGCGGCATATTTACCGCATCAGCGTCGGCCGGAAAGCACCCCCGCGGCGTTTCGCCCGCCCTCGTGGGCCGCGCGCTCCGCCGGGGCCCGGAACGCCCAGTCCATCCTGGGCTCCAGCACGAACCGGAAGACCCGGCGCACCGGCGGTGTGCACAGCACGGTGACCACCGCGGCGGCGACGAGCGTGACCGTCACCGCGCCCAGCGGGCCGTGCATCCAGGCGGGGTCGTACCAGTGGGCGGGCTTGGCGCTCTGCGCGACGAAGCCGTGCAGCAGATAGCCGTAGAGCGTGCCGGCGCCGAGGGCGGTGAACCAGGTGCGGCGGCCCGGCACCCAGGCCAGGAAGCAGGCCGCCAGCACCAGCGAGCAGCCGAAGACGGCGAAGGTCATGACGGGTCCGTACCAGCCGGGCAGGCCGAGTTGCTGGGCGCTGTCCCGGTGGAAGAACCAGCGGTAGGCCAGGTGCGGCGCCGACCAGTAGGCCACGGCGAGCGCGCCCAGGGCGACCGGGACGGCGCACAGCCGCACGCTCCACCGGCGCAGCAGGCTGAAGTGCTCCGGCCGCAGGCACAGGCCGAGGACGAAGTACGGCAGGAACTGCAGGACGCGCTGGAGGTCGAAGTCGCTGCCGATGGACGGCGTCAGGCTCGCCAGCGCGGCGACGGCGAGCGCGACCGGCAGCGGCCACCGTACGAGCCGCCAGACCGGCGTGGTCAGCCGCCAGATGAACAGGGCCGCCAGGAACCAGGTCAGGTACAGCGGGTCCAGCAGGCTGATCTCGCGGTCGGGGGCGTGGTCGCTCCAGCGGGTGAAGAGGGTGTAGCCGACCTCGAACACCACGTAGGGCACGGCGACCCCGGTGACCAGCCGCTTGATCCGGGCGGGACTGGCGTCGAAACTGCGGGAGAAGTAGCCGGAGATGATGATGAACGCCGGCATGTGGAAGGCGTAGACGAACGTGTAGAGCGCGGTGACGGTACGGCTGTCCGAGCGCAGCGGCTCCCAGGCGTGCCCCACCGCCACCAGCACGATCGCCAGGTACTTCGCGTTGTCGAAGTAGGCGTCGCGCCGGACGGCGGGCGGCCCGTTGCGGGTGTCAGGGCCGCTCCGCACGGCCGCGGACCGGACCTGGGTCCGGTCCGCGGCCCTGACGGGCGGCGCGTCGACGGTGGCTGCTGACTCGCGGAAGCCGGACAGACCAGAACACCTCTCACACGACGGGCGCTCCGGGGAGCGACGGGGGCCGTGCGCGGGGCTCCGTCAGGGAGAGGTGCACGGCGGCGGTACACGGGCGGTACTCCGGTCACGCGGCTCTCCGGAATCCCGCGAAGTAAACCTGTCGTGCCGCTCCGGCGTCCATGCGGGAAACCCCACACGTCGGCCGGGCTCACGGCGCGAGGATGGTCCCGCCCGTGTCGACCGATGCCCCTGGGGAGCGTGCCGCGTGACGCCGTCGGACCGAGTCACCGCGCGAGTCGCGGAGTTGCTGGACACCCGCCCGGACGTCCTCGCGGAGGCGGCCGACGACTTCGGGCACCTGGTGCGCCGGCCGCCGCTGGGCGTGCTGCGCCCCCGGTCCGCGGCCGAGGTCAGGGACGCGCTGGTGTACGCGGGGCCGCGCGGGATCCCGGTCGCCGCGCGGGCCGGCGGGCATTCGCTGTACGGCCAGGGGCAGGCGCCCGGCGGGATCGTCCTGGACCTGTCCGGCCTCGACGCGGTCGGTCCGGTCAGCGGCGACCGGGTGGCGGTGCGCGCCGGGGCGCTGTGGCGGGACGTGCTGGCGGCGACCGGGGAGCACGGCCTCACGCCGCCCGTCCTCACCGACTACCTCGGCGCCGGCGTCGGCGGGGTGCTGAGCGCGGGCGGGCTGGGCGGCGCGAGCCACCGGCACGGTCTGGTCGCCGACTCGGTGCGGGAACTGGAGGTGGTGACCGGCGCCGGTGAACACCTGGTCTGCTCGCCGGACCGGCACGGCGACCTCTTCGACACCGTCCTGGCCGGCCTCGGCCAGGTGGCCGTGATCGTCCGCGCCACGCTCGCGCTGACGCCGGCGCCCGTCACGGTGCGCCGCTACTGCCTGTCCTACCGCTCGCTCGACGCCTGCCTCGCCGACCAGCGCCTGCTCGCGACCGCCCCGCGCTTCGACCATCTCGAAGGCCAGGCCCGCCCGGCCGAAGGCACCACGGACGCCTGGACCTACCTGATCGAGGCGGTGGCCCCGCACCAGGGCCCGACCCCGCCCGACGACCGGGCGCTCCTCGCGGACCTCGCCTTCGACTCCGCCGAGATCACGGACCTCGGGCACGCCGAGTTCGCGCACCGGGTCGCCGCCGACGAGGAACTGCTGCGCGCGACCGGCGAGTGGCTGCATCCGCATCCCTGGCTGAACCTGCTGCTTCCCGAGGACACCGCCGCGTCCGTCGTGACCGGCGTCCTCACCGACCCCGGCTTCCGTGACCTGCGCGAGAACGGCCTGGTCCTGCTCTACCCCCTGCTCACCCGCGCCCTGCGGGCCCCGCTGTTCCGCCGCCCGCGCGGCGAGGTCGTCTACCTGCTCGCCCTGCTGCGCACGGCCGCGCCGGGCGCCGCCGGTCCGATGGTGGCCGCCAACCGCGGCGCGTACGCGTTCGCGCGGGCACGGGGTGCCGTCGCCTATCCGGTCAACGCGCTGCCGATGACCCCGGCCGACTGGCGTGCGCACTACGGCGACCGGTGGGACGGCCTGGTCCGGGCCAAGGCCGTCCACGACCCGTACGGCGTCCTGGGCGGGGGCCACGGGATGACGGGCTGAGAATTCTCCTTCCGCCGGGTGTCGATTCCGCGGGGCGCCGTTCGTCGGTGGGGTGTAGGAAGCTCATGAGGACCGGGAGGAACGATGAAATACATGCTGCTGGTCTGCGGCGACGACACCGCGGACGCCTCCGGGACGGCACCCGTCGAACCCTGGGTGGAGGAGCACGGCGTCCGGACCGGGGCCCGGCTCTACGGCCACCGGCTGCGGCTGCCCGACGCGGCGGTCACCGTCCGCGTCCGCGACGGCGAGGTGCTGCGCACCGACGGCCCGTTCGCGGAGACGAAGGAGTACGTGGCCGGTTTCGACGTCGTCGACTGCGACAGCCTGGAGGAGGCCGTACGGATCGCCGCCGGGCATCCGGTGGCCACCGTCGGGGCCATGGAGGTGCGGCCGTTCTGGGACGAGGGGTTCGCCGAGGATCCCGCGGCGGCGATCCGGGCGCTGGACGCCGAGCTGACCGAGGCCGCCCGCGAGCGGGACGCCGAGCGGCTCACCGCCTGCTACGCGCCCGACGTGGAGGTCTTCGGGCTCACCGGCGCCGAGCCGCTGTCGGGGATCGCCGCGTTCCGCAAGGCGGTCGAGGGATGGTTCGCGGCGCTCGCCGGGCCCGTCCACCGCGAGGTGCTGGACCTGCGGGTACGCCCCGGGGAGGGCAGCGCCTTCAGCCATGCCCTGGTCCGGGTGCGCGGCACCCGCGTGAGCGGGGAGCCCCTGGACCGGACGGTACGGGTCACCACCGGCCACCGGGACACCGGCTTCGGCTGGCTGATCGCCCACGAGCACGTGTCGGCCGTGCCGGCCAAAAGCACCGGAGAGGAGCGGTCGTGAAGTACGTCCTGTTCATCTGCACGCCGGTCGGCGGCGAGGAGCTCAGCCCCGCCGAGATCGCCGAGGACCCGCGGTTCACCGCGTACGTGGACGAGGTCCGCAGCCGTGACGTCGTCAAGGGCGGCGCCCGGCTGCGGCCCGCGGCCGACGCGACCACCGTGCGCGTCCGCGGAGACGAAGTGCTGCTGAGCGACGGGCCGTTCGCCGAGACCAAGGAGTACGTCGCGGGGCTCGACATCATCGAGGTCGCCGACCTCGACGAGGCCGTCGCGCTCGCCTCCCGGCACCCCGCGGCGCTGGCCGGCGGCTCGGTCGAGGTCCGGCCGGTCTGGGAGTGACGGTCACGGACGACGTCAAAAAGGCCGTCGCCGCCGCCTTCCGCGAGGAGTGGTCCCAGGTCGTCGCCACCTTGATCCGGGTGACCGGCGACTGGGACCTCGCCGAGGAGTGCGCGCAGGACGCCTTCGCCCAGGCGCTCGTGCGGTGGCGGCGGGACGGGGTGCCCCACCGGCCGGGCGCCTGGCTGACCACGACCGCCCGCAACCGCGCCCTGGACGTGCTGCGCAGGGAGGCGGTGGGAGCGGCGAAGCTGCGGGAGGCGGCCGTGCCGGCACGCGACGAGGGACCGTACGACCCGGACCACGAGGGCGACGACAGCGGGGTGGCCGACGACCGGCTGCGGCTGATCTTCACCTGCTGCCATCCGGCGCTGGCCGTCGAGGCGCGGGTCGCGCTGACCCTGCGCACCCTGGCCGGGCTGACCACGCCGGAGATCGCCCGCGCCTTCCTGGTCCCCGAGGCGACGATGGCGCAGCGGCTGGTGCGCGCCAAACGGAAGATCCGCAACGCCGGCATCCCCTACCGGGTGCCGCCCGCGCACCTGCTGCCCGACCGCACCACGGGCGTCCTGGCCGTGCTCTACCTGCTGTTCAACGAGGGGTACGCGGCCACGGCGGGCGCCGGCCTGATGCGGGCCGGACTGTGCGCGGAGGCCGTCCGGCTGGCCCGGCTGCTCGCCCGGCTGATGCCCGACGAACCGGAGGTCCTCGGGCTGCTCGCGCTCCTGCTGCTGCACGACGCGCGCCGGGACGCCCGGGTGGACGCGGCCGGTGACCTGGTGACCCTGGAGGACCAGGACCGCTCGGCGTGGGACCGCGTCGAGATCGACGAGGGCACGGCCCTCCTGGAGGGCACGCTGCGCCGCGGCCGTCCCGGTCCCTACCAGATCCAGGCCGCCGTCGCCGCCTGTCACGCCACCGCCGCGACCGCCGCCGACACCGACTGGGCGGACATCGCCGGACTCTACGGCGAACTCCAGCGGTACGTGCCCTCGCCGGTGGTCCGGCTCAACCGCGCGGTGGCCGTGGGCATGGCCGAGGGCGGCGAGGCCGGTCTCGCCCTGGTGGCGGAGCTGGAGGCGGAGGGCGGCCTGGCGGGCTACCACCTGCTGCCGGCCACCCGCGCCGACCTGCTGCGCCGCATGGGCCGCGGCGGCGAGGCGGCCGCGGCCTACGAACGGGCCCTGGAACTGGTGGAGAACACGGCGGAGCGCCGCTTCCTGGAGAGCCGGCTCGCCGCGTGCCGGGCCGGGTAGCGGGGTCCGGCACACGGCGGAGGACCCGGCGGCGCGCCGCGACCGGCCGGTGCCGCGCACCGGCCGACCGCACGGCGCCCGCCCGAGGTCCGGCGCATCTCACCGCGTCCGCCCGCCGGGCCGCGCCGGCGCACCCTCGCGGCCTGAGCCGGACCCGCCGGCCACGGTCCGGCGCGGGCCGCGTCCGGCACGGGCCCGGCCGACGCGCGGTCGTCAGCCGCCGAGCGCGGCCGTCACGACCGCCTTGGCCTCCTCCTGGACCCGGGCGAGGTGGTCGGGGCCCTGGAAGGACTCGGCGTAGATCTTGTAGACGTCCTCGGTGCCGGAGGGGCGGGCCGCGAACCAGGCGCTCTCGGTGGTCACCTTGATGCCGCCGATGGCCGCGCCGTTGCCCGGGGCCTCGGTGAGGACGCCGGTGACCGGTTCACCGGCCAGGGTCTCGGCGGTGACCTGGGCCGGGGAGAGCTTGGCGAGGAGCGCCTTCTCCTCGCGGGTCGCCGGGGCGTCGATGCGGGCGTAGGCGGGCTCGCCGAAGCGGCCGGTGAGGTCGGCGTAGTGCTCGGACGGCGTCCTGTCGGTCACCGCCGTGATCTCGGAGGCGAGCAGGGCGAGCAGGATGCCGTCCTTGTCGGTGGTCCACACCGAGCCGTCCCGGCGCAGGAAGGAGGCGCCGGCCGACTCCTCGCCGCCGAACCCGATGGCTCCGCCGGCCAGTCCGTCCACGAACCACTTGAACCCGACGGGGACCTCGACCAGCCGCCGGCCGAGGTCGGCCGCCACCCGGTCGATCATCGAGGAGGAGACGAGGGTCTTGCCGATGCCGGTGTCCGACGGCCACCGGTCGCGGTGCCGGTAGAGGTAGGAGATGGCGACGGCCAGGTAGTGGTTGGGGTTCATCAGGCCCGCGTCGCGGGTGACGATGCCGTGCCGGTCGGCGTCCGCGTCGTTGCCGGTGGCGACCCGGAACGCGTCCCGCTTCTCGATCAGCGAGGCCATCGCGTACGGCGAGGAGCAGTCCATGCGGATCTTGCCGTCCCAGTCCAGCGTCATGAACCGCCAGGTGGGGTCGGTGTACGGGTTGACCACGGTGAGATCCAGGCTGTGCCGTTCGGCGATCCGGCCCCAGTAGGCGACGGAGGCGCCGCCGAGCGGGTCGGCGCCGATGCGCAGCCCGGACGCCCGGACCGCGTCGAGGTCCAGGACGCTGGGCAGGTCGTCGACGTAGACGCCCATGAAGTCGTACCGGCCGGTGGTGGGCGCGGCGAGCGCACGCTCGTACGGGATGCGCTGTACGTCCTTCATCCCGCCCGCGATGATCTGGTTGGCGCGGTCCTGGATCCAGGAGGTGGCGTCGGAGGCGGCGGGGCCGCCGCTGGGCGGGTTGTACTTGAAGCCGCCGTCGGCGGGCGGGTTGTGCGACGGGGTGACCACGACGCCGTCCGCGAGGCCGGTGGTCCGGCCGCGGTTGTGGGTGAGGATGGCGTGCGAGACGGCGGGGGTCGGCGTGTAGCCGTCGGCGCTGTCGACCAGGACGGTCACGCCGTTGGCGGCGAACACCTCCAGGGCGGTGACCTTCGCGGGCTCGGACAGGGCGTGCGTGTCGGCGCCCAGGAAGAGGGGGCCGTCGGTGCCCTGGCCGCTCCGGTACTCGCAGATGGCCTGGCTGGTGGCCGCGATGTGGTCCTCGTTGAACGCGGTCGCCAGGGACGATCCGCGGTGCCCCGAGGTGCCGAACGCCACCCGCTGGGCCGGGTCGGCCGGCTCGGGGTGGCGTGCGTAGTAGGCCGTGACCAGCCGGGCCACGTCGACGAGGTCCTCCGGAGCCGCCGGCCGGCCCGCTCGCTCATGCGGCATGAGTCCACTTCCTCCGCAGTCGTTGATCGATCGCTGGACGCCCATCTTTCCCTGCCCGCGGCGGCGGACGCGAGTGCGGCACCGGTGCTCCCGCGAAGTCACGGCGGATTCACGGCCGGTTCACACCAGTCGCGGGGTACCCGGGGCGCGGTGGCGGCGGAGCAGGTCCGCGATCGCGCAGCGCAGGCACTCGGCGTCCGGCGGGTGGCAGTCCGCCGTGCCGCCGACCAGGTCCTCCAGTTCGCTCAGGAGCTGTTCGGTCCGCTTCACCTGCTGGGCGAGCACCCGGACCCGGGCGCTCTGGCCGCCGATCTGCCGTCGGCTGGCCACCAGTTGTTCGTACTCGCGGACGGTGAGCGCGACGGCCTCGTGGCCGCCGAGGGTGATACGACGTGGCTGGGGGTGTCGTGCCACTCGGGTCCTCCGCTGCTCGCCTTGGGTCGTCCGCGCCCGGTCCGCCGGTGCCAGGAGAACGCGAGAGGGCCCCCGGTCGGTTCCGAAGGGCCCTCGCGTGGCGTGAATCGATCAGTTCGCGGCGGGAACCGCACGTCCGGCCGGAGCCGTCGCGGGCTTGGGGTTGAGCTGCCGGTGCGCCAACTCGCCGAAGACCAGGCCGAATCCGCCCCACAGCACCAGCTGGATGGCGAGCGCCGAGAGCCGGAACCGCCACAGCAGGGTGGCCGGGAAGTCGGCCGGCACCTCGTTGATGACGGGCAGGAACTGGTAGGCCAGGGCGATGACGACGGCGAACGCGGCCACCGCGGTGACGGTCGCCCACCAGGTGCCGAGGCTCGGCCGCAGCCGCTTGCCGAGGAGGGTGGCGGCGACCGCGAGCAGCACGCTGAGCACCATCATCAGGAAGTACAGCGTGGTCCGCTTGCCGATGGTGTCCGGATCGCCCACCGACGGCGGGTTGGCCGGGTACTTGAGGAAGGGCACCACGTAGACGGCGAGCAGCGCGCAGCCGGACAGCAGCAGCGTCGTCGCGCGCGGCGAGAAGCGGCCGACGCGGCCCAGGGCGAAGCAGAAGGCGAGCGCGGCGATGCCGCCGAAGGCGACCCCGTAGACCAGCACGCCGGTGGCCAGGCCCGCGGTGGACTGGAGCGAGCGGGAGACGACCTCCATCTCGTGCTCGTGCGCGTGGGCGTCCTCGAAGCCGATCGCCTTGTCGACGTTCGGCTCACCGAGGAGGTAGGCGACGACGAGGGCGAGCACGCCGGCGGCGAGGCCGGCGAGCATGCCCCGCACCAGGAGGTTTCGTACGGTTGCGGAGTTCATGAGCGGATGGCGTCCCTCGCGTCAGTGGCAGGGGAAGCCGAGGAGGTGACGGGCGTCGTGCACCCATTCGTGGACGTCGGTGCCGCTGAACACGGAGGTGGCGCCCTGCTCGGCGCCGACGAAGTAGAGCAGGATGAGCATGAGGATGCCGAAGAAGACCGCCCAGGGAGCTATCGCGCTCAGCGGCAGCTTGGCGGGAACGACGGGGGTGGTGGCTGTCGGCTGCGCGACGGTCTGCGCCATGGCAGAACCTCCTCTGGGAGTTCGCGTCCCATCTCGGTGGTGCACTGGACGACGGCTACGGGTCTGACTTACGAGCTCCCGGGGGTGCTCGCACACAGTGGCGCGACCGTGCCGGACTTGCACCGGCTTCCGTTCTGTCGTCATCGATACCGGACAGACGGTACCGCGTGTCAGGGGCACGGCCAAGACCGCCCCACCAGGCGTGATCTTCCTCTCCCGTCCGGTGACCTGCCGATGTCGCCGGATCAGCGGTGCGGATGTCCCGCGCCGTCGGCCAGTCCGAGTTCGCGCGCGCCGAGCGGGGCGAAGAAGCGGTCGACGTCGGCGTCGGTGACCTCGGCGAGGGTGGCCGGGGACCAGTGCGGGTCGCGGTCCTTGGCGATGACCTGGGCGCGGATGCCCTCCACCAGGTCGGCGGTGGACAGGGCGGCGCAGGAGACGCGGTACTCCTGGTCCAGGACCCGCTCCAGGCCGCCGAGTCGGCGGGCCCGGCGGAGCGCTGCCAGGGTGACCTTGAGCGCGGTGGGCGACCGGGACAGCAGGGTCCGCGCGGCCTCCTTGGCGGCGGGGTCGGGGTGGGCGAGCAGCCGGTCGACGATCTCCTCGACCGTGCCCGCGGTGTAGCAGGTGTCGATCCATCCGCGGTGCGCGGCCAGTTCGCCGTCCGGCGCGGGCCGCACGTGCCGGGCGAGCGCGTCCGGTACGGGCCGCTCGGCGAGGTCGGCTGTCAGCTGCCCGATGCGGTCGGAGGGGACGAAGTGGTCGGCGAGTCCGCACAGCAGGGCGTCCGCGGCGCCGATCTGCGCACCCGTCAGGGCGAGGTGGGTGCCGAGTTCTCCCGGGGCGAGGGCGAGCAGGTGGGTCCCGCCGACGTCGGGCACGAACCCGATCCCGGTCTCCGGCATCGCGATCCGGGAGCGTTCGGTGGCGATGCGGACACTGCCGTGCGCCGAGACACCGACCCCGCCGCCCATCACGATCCCGTCCATCACCGCGACGTACGGCTTCGGATACCCGGCGATCCGTGCGTTGAGCCGGTACTCGTCCCGCCAGAACGCGGCCGCCGCGCTCCCGTCGCCGTCCCGCGCGTCGTCGTGCACGGCCCGGATGTCACCGCCCGCGC
This sequence comes from Streptomyces sp. NPDC091282, assembly GCF_044757385.1. NCBI lineage: Bacteria > Bacillati > Actinomycetota > Actinomycetes > Kitasatosporales > Streptomycetaceae > Streptomyces > Streptomyces sp. NPDC091282. The sequence continues at coordinate 252,471 of NZ_JBIVUX010000009.1, read as the reverse complement.
ACAGCCCCCGCTCCCCCGCGCCGCTGATCACCACCGCCTCGACGGCCGGATCCCGCTCCCAGGCCGCGAGCGCCTCGTCCATGGCGAGCACCATCGCGTGCGTGAGCGCGTTCAGGGCCTTGGGCCGGTTCAGCGTGATGTGTGCCGTCCGGCCGTCGGTGCGGAACAGGACGTCGCTCATCCGAGGACCTCCGTGCGGCGGCGGGTCGCGTTGACGCGCATGATCTGGTCGGTTCCTTCCGCGATCCGGTGGGCCCGCGCTCCGCGGACGATCTTCCCGCCACCGTACGCGCCCGTGCGGGCGGGCCGGTGCGGGCGGGCGGTGCGTCGCGGTACCGCCGGGCCGTGGCGGCCGCCCGGTCCGGCTAGGGCGTGTTGCGAAAGTCCCGTCGTTCGCCCGGAGGGCGGGCCGCGCGGCGTCAGGTGCGTGCTCTCGGCGTGCCGGGCGGAAGTCCTCGTACTGGATGTACTTGGGCTTTCGCCCGGTGCGGCGAGAGTGCGTGCATGGCGTCGCGCGGCAGGCGGGACTTTCGCAACACGCCCTAGCCGCGCAGATGCCGGCTCACGTCTCCCACCAGGTTGATCGTGACTCGTCGGGCGGCGAACCTCCAGGTGCCGTCGCGGAGTTCGAAACGGTCGAGGTAGCGGCCCGCGGCGATCGGCTGGAGGGGCAGCAGGCCGGGCAGCGCCTGGAACACGGTGACGTAGGAGCGGGCGGTGGCGGTGCCGGCCGCCGCGTCGGTCTCCACGGCGATGTTCGTCGTGGCGTGGTGGGTGCGCGGGGTGCCGTCCTCGTAGCGGATCACGGACTCGCGGAGCATCCGCTCGACGCCCTCGCGTCCCACGGCGGGCGGCCCGCTCCCGACGAACTCGCCGTCGGCGAAGAGTTCACCGGCCCCCGCGAAGTCACCGCCGTCGACCAGTTCCGCGTACCGCATGATCAGGCCGGTCACGGCCACGATGTCCGCCATGTCGTTCATGGCAGGCGAGGATAGGAGACCGGACCGGCGGGCGCGTGCGGGGTTCTCCGGGAGGCCGGGTGAACCGGCAGGGAACTCTTGGTCATGGGTTTGCCTGGACGGCCGTTCGAGCGGCCGGGCCTGCCTAGCATGAGGCGGTCACGCACGGTACGGACCCGGGAGTTCGGGATGGTGTTGTCCGGCCTGAGCCGGAGGTCGTCGCGTTCCTGGACGGTCGTCGCGGTCGCCGTCGTCTGCCTGGTGGCGGGCGTGCTGGCCGTCACCCGCGACCCGCACCCCGCGCACGCGGGCCCGAAGGCGCTGCCGCACACCGCGGTGGAGGTGTCCGCGGCCCGCTGCGGCCGGGGCTGGAGCGCTCCGGTCCCCGGCGTCCAGGTCTTCGACCTGAAGAACCCCACCGACGGAGCCGCCGAGGTCCTCCTGGAGGATCCGGCGAGCCGCGCGGTGTACGGCGAGGTGGAGGACATCGGTCCCGGCACCACCCGGCAGCTCACCGTCCGCCTCGGCAAGGGCAGTTACGCGTTCAAGTGCGTCCCCGACGACGCCGACGCCGTCACCGGGCCGACGGTCCGGATCACCGCGGGCCGGAGCGGTCCGGCCGCTGCCCCGGTCACCGAGCACGACCTGATCCCGCCGGCGCTCGCCTACCAGAAGTGGATCGGCGGCGGCCTGTCCGACGTCGTACGGCTGACGACGGCGCTCCGGGACGCGATCGACGACGGCGATCTCGCCGCCGCCCGCGCCGACTGGCTGCCCGCGCACCTGGAGTACGAGCGGCTGGGTGCCGCGTACGACGCCTTCGGGGACGCGGACGGCGCGATCGACGGGACCGACGCGGGGCTGCCCGGCGGGGTGCACGACAAGGACTTCACGGGCTTCCACCGGATCGAGTACGGCCTGTGGCACGGCGAGCCGGCGAGCGGCCTGCGCGGCCCGGCGGCCGGCCTCGTCCACGCGGTCGGCGCGCTCCGCGACGGCTGGGCCACGGCCCGGATGGACCCCGCCCAGCTCGGGCTGCGGGCGCACGAGATCCTGGAGAACACGGTGCAGTTCGAGCTGACCGGCCGTACCGACTACGGCAGCGGCAGCAACCTGGCCACCGCCCGCGCCAACCTGGACGGCACGGTGCAGGTCCTGACCCGGCTGGACCCGCTGCTGGCCACCCGCTACCCCGGGCTGCCGGCCCTGCGCGGCGCACTGGACCGGACCGGCCGGATGCTGGACGGATTCGACCGCGGCGGCACCTGGACTCCCCTGGGACGGCTGGACCGCCGGCAGCGCGAGCACGTCGACGCGGCCCTCGGCGACCTGGTGGAACGGCTGGCGTCGGTGGCGACCCTGTGCGATCCGCGGAGGACGGTGTGAACGGCGGCGAGAGGACGGCCGGCGGCCGGGTCGGCCGCCGCGGCTTCCTGCGCGGTGCGGCGCTCGCGGGCGCGGGGCTCGCCGCGGGCGGCGCCTCCGCACCGGTCACCGGCCCGGACGCGGCGGCGGCCGTCGCGCCCTTCCACGGCGCCCGTCAGCTGTCCGCGGTCGCGGCGCCCCGGCGGACGACCGTCTTCGCCTCGCTGGACGTCACCGCCGACGGCCGCGCCGAACTGGCCGACCTGCTGCGCACGCTGACCGAACGCGCCCGTTCCCTGACCGCGGGCGGCGTCCCCGGCCCGGTCGGCGTCACCGCGCCGCCCGCCGACTCCGGCGTCCTCGGCGAGGACGTGCCGTCGGGCGCGCTGGCGGTGACCGTCGGCGTCGGCGCCTCGCTCTTCGACGACCGCTTCGGCCTCGCAGGACGCGGACCGCGCCGGCTGACCGCCATGCCGGCCTTCCCCGACGACGACCTGCGGCCCGAGTGGTGCCACGGCGACCTCAGTTTGCAGTTGCACGCGGACGACACGGACACCGTGCTGCACGCCCTGCGCGACATCGCCCGGCACACCCGGGGCGGTATGCAGGTCCGCTGGCGGCTCGACGGGTTCAGCAGCCCGCCCCGGCCGTCCGGCACCCCGCGCAACCTGCTGGGCTTCAAGGACGGCACCGCCAACCCGGAGACCGGCAGCGCCCGTGAGATGGACCGGCTGGTCTGGGTCGGCGCGGGCTCCGGCGAACCGGACTGGGCGGTCGGCGGCAGCTACCAGGTGGTGCGGCTCATCCGGATGCTGGTGGAGTTCTGGGACCGGGTCTCGCTCGCCGAGCAGGAGCGGATGTTCGGCCGCTCCCGTCAGTCCGGGGCACCGCTGGACGGGGACGCCGAGCACGACACGCCCGACTTCGCCGCCGATCCCAAGGGTGACGTGATCCCGCTGGACGCGCACATCCGGCTGGCCAACCCCCGTACCGCGGCCACCGCGGAACAGCGGATCCTGCGCCGCGCCTACAACTACGACCGGGGCATGGACGCCAACGGCAACCTCGACATGGGCCTGCTGTTCTGCTGCTACCAGCAGGACCTGGCACGGCAGTTCGAGACGGTGCAGAAGCGGCTGGCCGGCGAACCGCTGGTCGACTACATATCGCCCTTCGGCGGCGGGTACTTCTTCGCGCTGCCCGGCGTGCGGGACCGCGCCGACTGGTACGGGCGCGCACTCCTCGCCTGAACCCGCCGAAGGCCAAGCTTGTCCGGACAACTCCCGCAGCCGGTCGGTCAATTCGCGGTCAAAGTTTGCCCCGGCATCCCTGACCCGGTATTCACCCGCCCGCCATCACGGCTCCGCCGCGACGCCGGGAAGCGGGCGAAACATGCCTGCCTGTACGACGCAGAGACGTTCATGCCCGGAGGGTGAGCCCGCATGGCCAGGACAGCAAGACGAACGGCGATCAGGAGCCTGGGGGCGCTCGCGGGCGCCGCCGCGCTCACGGTCCTCGGCGGCACCGCGCCCAGCTGGGCGGCCGTCCCCGCCGGGCACGGCGGCACGCCGTCGACCACGACACCGATCAAGCACGTGGTCGTGCTGTTCGACGAGAACATCTCCTTCGACCACTACTTCGCGACCTACCCGAAGGCCGCGAACACCGACGGCACGCGGTTCACGGCGTCCCGCAAGACCCCGAAGGACGTCGACACCGTCGCGCACGCCGGGCTGCTGACGAAGAACCCCAACCAGTACGCGCCCAAGCGGCTCTCCTCCTCGCAGGCCATGACCTGCGACCAGAACCACTCCTACGGGCCCGAGCAGCTGGCCTACGACGGCGGCAGGGCCGACCGGTTCGTACAGAACACCGAGGTCGACAAGTGCAGCGGCGGCCTGTTCGGCGAGCCCGGACTGGTCATGGACTACTACGACGGCAACACCGTCACCGGGCTGTGGAACTACGCCCAGCAGTACGCCCTCAACGACCGTTCCTACAGCTCGGTCTACGGCCCGTCCACGCCCGGCGCGCTCAACCTGATCTCGGGCCAGACGCACGGCGCCGTCTCGGTCGACTCCGTGACCGGCAGGCAGACGGCGACGCCCGACTCGTACGCCATCGCCTCGCCGAACGCCAAGGGCGTCGGCACGGTCATCAACGACCCCGACCCGGCCTTCGACGACTGCTCCGACAAGGACCACACCAGCACCAGCGCGCTCGCCTCGCTCCAGGGCAGGAACATCGGTGACCTGCTCAACTCCAAGCGCGTGAGCTGGGGTTGGTTCCAGGGCGGCTTCCGCCCGTCGACGGCCTACAACGGCACGTCGGGCTCCTACGCCAAGTGCGACACCACGCACACCAACGTCGGCGGCGCCGCCGTGGTCGACTACAGCCCGCACCACAACCCGTTCTCGTACTACAAGTCGACGTCCAACCCGCACCACGTGGCGCCGAGGAACGTCGACGAGATCGGCCACGACGGCCGGGCCAACCACAACTACGACCTGACCGACTTCACCGCGGCCGCCAGGGCGGGCAAGCTCCCGGCCGTCAGCTTCCTCAAGGCAGGCGAGTACCAGGACGGCCACGCCGGTTACTCGGACCCGACCGACGAGCAGCACTTCCTCGTCGACGAGATCAACGCCGTGCAGAGCTCGCCCCAGTGGAAGTCCACGGCGGTCGTCATCGCCTACGACGACTCCGACGGCTGGTACGACCACGCCTACGCCAAGCCCCGCAACGGCTCCAAGGACTCCACGCCCGGCTCCAACGGCCAGGCCACCGACGGCCCGGCCTGCCAGGCGGGACCGGCCGCGTCCGGCGGCTACGCCGACCGCTGCGGCCCGGGTACCCGGCAGCCGCTGCTGGTCATCTCGCCGTACAGCAAGGTGAACAAGGTCGACCACACGCGGACCGACCAGTCGTCGGTGATCCGCTTCATCGAGGACAACTGGCGCACCGGCCGCATCGGCGACCACTCCTTCGACGCCACCGCCGGCTCGCTGGCCGGCATGTTCGACTTCCGGCACCCCAACGGCAAGCAGGTGCTGCTGAACGCGAACGGCTCCGTCAGGCACATCGGCCCGATCCGCCACGTGGCTCCGGTCGGCACGCACCTCACGCCGGGCCCGGCGATGGTGGACACGGCCGCGGCCTCGGGCTCCGGGACCCTCCCGGTGGGCCTCGGCGTGGGCGCCCTGGTGGCCGCCGGCGCCACCGGCACGTACCTGACGCTGCGCCGCAGGCACCGCACCGCCGCCTGACCCCGGTTCGGCCCCGGCGACTTCGGCACGGTCCTCCTCCCCGGACCGTGCCGAGGCGCGTCCGGCCCGGTGCCGGGGGCGTCGCCGCGGCCCCGTGCGGGCTCCCCGGCGCCCGCTGGTTACGATCATGGCGGCACCGACAGCGGCACGGCGAACGGGGAGTTGCACGATGACAGCCGAGGAGACCGCCGTACTCGACGACCCGGTGGGCGCCTCCCTGCACGGTCACCACGCCCCGCTGGGGCGGCGGCTCGGCCGGGCCGCGAGCTACGTGCCGGACGTCGCGACCTTCTCGTCGGTGTCCGCCGACCCCGGTCCCGAGGACTGGGCCGACCTGGCCCGGCTGCTCGGTCCGGGCGCCTTCGCCGACATGTTCAACTGCCCGGCGGCGCCGCCCGCCGACTGGGAACCGGTGTTCGTCCTCGAAGGCCGGCAGCTGGTCTGGCCCCGCGACCTCCGGCCCGCGCCCGCTCCCCCGGCGGCCGGCACCGAGCTGGTCGAACTCGGCGCGGCCGACGTCCCCGAGATGCTCGCGCTCGTCGCGCGGACCGCACCGGGACCGTTCCGGCCGCGCACCCGCGAACTCGGCACCTACCTCGGCGTCCGCGAGAGGGGCACGCTGGTCGCCATGGCAGGCGAGCGGCTCAGGCCGCCGGGATGGACCGAGATCAGCGCGGTCTGCACCGCTCCCGAGGCGCGCGGCCGGGGTCACGCCGGCCGGCTGGTCGGCGAGCTGGCCGCCCGCGCGCTGGCCCGGGACGAACGTCCCTTCCTGCACGCGGCGGAGGCGAACACCGGCGCGATCGCGCTGTACGAACGGCTCGGCTTCGTGAGCCGCGCGCACGTGACCTTCCGCGGCTTCCGCACCCCGTGACCACGCCCGCGCACCGCACCCCGGCACACTGAGTGCAGTGTGCACCCTCTCACCCGGCGCGACGGCACGGATGCCGGCGGCGTCCCGGGTGTCCAGCCTGTGAGGAGAGACGTCCGTTGGCCATCCCGACCGCGACCCAGGGCAGTTACTTCGAGGCCGTCGACGACCACCGCTACAAGCCGACGCCCCGCGCGGGCGGCGCGTGGTCCCCGGACGAGCAGCACTTCAGCCCGCTGTCGGGGCTCGTCGTGCACGCCCTGGACCGGTACCGGGCCGCCCGCCCGGACAACGGCCTGCTGCTGTCCCGGATCAGCTACGACATCCTCGGCCGGCTGCCCCTGGACGAGTGCGAGATCGAGGTGGAGACGGTCCGCCCCGGACGCACCATCGAACTCCTCGAAGCGGTCGTGCGGATCTCCGGCCGTACGGTCCTGCGGGCCCGCGCCTGGTACCTGGCCGAGCTGGACACCGCCGCGGTGGCCGGCGGCCCCGACGACCGTCTCGCCGCGCCCGACTCCCTCGCCCCGTGGCCGGCGGGCGAGCTGTGGCCCGGCGGCTACATCGGCTCCGTGGAGATCCGCCCGGTCGGGCCGCGCCGCCCCGGCCGCACGGCCGCCTGGATCTCCTCGCCCGTGGACCTGGTCGCCGGGGTCCGGGTCGGTCCGCTCGCCTCGTTCCTCACCCTGGTCGACACCGCCAACGGCATCGCCGTACGCCGGTCGCCCACCGAGTGGATGTTCCCGAACGTCGATCTGACCGTCCACCTGCACCGCCAGCCCCGGGGGATCTGGACGGGGCTGGACACCAAGGTCAGCTTCGGTCCCACCGGACAGGGGCTCACCAGCACCGTCCTGCACGACGTGGACGGCCCGGTCGGGCACGCGACGCAGATCCTCACGGTCCGGCCGCTGCCGGCCGCGTGATCAACCGGAGGCGGCCCGCAGCTCGGCGCCCTTGACGGACAGCCGGCCGCCGCGCTGCACGACCTGGGTGACGGTCGCCGAGACGAGGGTGATCGTGCGGGCCCGGCCGGCGGGACGCGCGAGCCAGCGGGGGACGGCGTCCGGTGTGACGGCGACGGCACGGCGCGCCGGGAGCGGACCGCCGCCGACGCCGGTGACCCGGCCGGTCAGCCTGCGGACGTAGAGGGTGACCACGCCCGTGGCGCCCTGCCCCTTGAGCGTGGCAGTGGTCGCGGGCCGGGCCCGCAGCCGCAGCGCCGCGCGGCCCCGGCCCGCGGTGAGGTCGAGGTCGACGGCGTCCAGCGACCGCACGGTGAGCTTCACGGCCCGGACGGTGCCCGTCGCGGTGCGCATGGTGACGGTCCCGTGGAACCTGGCGCCGCGCAGCACGAGCCGGTCCGCACGCAGCACCAGGGAGCCCTTGTCGGCGGCGGACGGGCCGGGCCGCGGCGCGCCGGCGGGCGCCTGCCGGCCGCTCGCCGCCGGGTGCGGGAACAGGGACAGGGACAGGCAGGCCACGGCCGCCGCGCAGGCGAGCGGCGCGGACGCGCGGGCGAGCGCGATGGTGGTACGGCCCCGGTGCTGACGGCCGGGTCCGCCGGTGCGCGCGCTCGCGCCGTCGTCAGCGGTCGGCACCGGGACCCTCCGCCGCCGCGACAGCCGTGGCCGTGCCGTCGTGCTGGACGGACGGGCCCGCGTCGGCCTCGGGCGGCAGCCAGGCGCAGGCCAGGGAGCCGCCGACCAGGCCGCAGGCGACGCCCAGGAAGAGGCCGCCGAAGTTGGCGACGGGGAAGGAGATGACGGCGAGCAGGAGGGTGGCGACGCCCGCGAAGACCCTCAGGTGCGGGCGGCAGCACAGGGAGACGCCCAGCACCAGGAGCAGGATCCCGATCACCAGCGCCCCGGCGCCCGAGGTGGTCGACAGGGCGAGCGGGATGCCGGCCAGGTCCAGTCTCGCGTAGGGCCAGTAGAGGATGGGCAGTCCGGCGGCGAAGGTGAACAGGCCCGCCCAGAAGGGGCGTTCACCGCGCCAGTCACGGAACCTGCGGCGCAGCTCCGGTGCCGCGGCGAGCAGTTCGCGGCGCCTGCCGATGGGGTTGATCACTCGGCCCGTCCTGATCAGGGCCGCCGCGGTCCGCCGGGTCAGGGGCATGAACGGGCGCCCGATTCGATGCGGATCCGCAGTCCGGGGATGTTCAGGGTGCCGGCGGACACCGCGACCGTGTTGACCCGTACGTCGGTGAGGGTGACCGACGTGGACTGCAGGCCGACGCCGTCGGGGTTGAAGAACCGGGAGTCGCGGTCACCGGATCTGACCGGGCCCTTGGAGATGGCGCCCTGGGCGACTCCGATGTCGAGGCCGGTGAAGTTCGCCTGCGCGGCGGCCTCGGCGGTGGCGTCGAGGAACAGGTCCGTCGCCCCGACGAGCCGCTTGTCGCCGCCGCTGATGAGGAGGGTCTGGGTGCCCAGCACGGGGACGTCGACCGTGATGGCCTCGCACAGGCCGCTGATCGTCGCGTGCCGGAAGCCGGTGACCACGACGGGGATGAGTTCGCGCTTCCTGGTCACGTCGATCATGCTGTAGAGGCTGACGCCCCGGGCCGTCAGCGAGTCGGCGGTGACCTGGAACTTCTCGCCGGAGACGAAGAAGGACGCGGCGAGCACACCCTGCGCCATGCCGATGCCGACGGTCGCGCACGCGGCGACGGCGGGCACCAGGACCACCCCGAAGAGCCGCCAGCGGGTCCTCCCGGCGCGGTGCGACATCCCGACTCCTTCAGTCGTGAGGTACGGCCCCGCCCCTCCCGGACAAGGCGAGATGTCCTGTTTGTCCGGTCACGGATCCTAGGCTTCCGGGTCGCGCGATCGGCTGCACGCCGGGCCCGCCGTACGAGTGACGCACGTTCCGCTGGTCCCTTCGGGCGACGGGGGTGCGCCGCACGGGGGAAGAGGGCGGCGCCCGGAACGCGAGAGGTCCGGGACCGGCACGGTGGTGCCGGTCCCGGACCCGTGGAGCGGTGTGCGTCAGCCGTCGATGCGGTGGGTGGTCCAGAACGACGTCAGGTCGGTGCTGGTGGCCGCCTGCGCCGCCGCCTTGAACTCGGCGGTGGTGGAGACGCCGTACCAGTGCGCACTGGCGTAGTTCCGCAGCAGCGTGGTCATGGCGCTGTCGCCGATGAGGCGGCGCAGGTCGTGCAGGGCGCACTTGCCGTAGCCGTAGACGACGGTGGAGTAGCGGGAGGAGTGGGCGTCCCAGTAGGCCATCGAGTTGGTGATCTTCTCGGCCGAGGAGGCCCAGGACACGCTGTTCCAGCAGTTGGTGCCGCTCAGCCCCTGCGCGAGGTCGGTCGCGTAGTCGGTGAACGCCTCGTCCAGCCAGGGGCTGTTGTACTTGTCGTCGCCGACGATGCCGTACCACCACTGGTGGCCGATCTCGTGGGTGAGCGCGGTGGTGCTGACCAGGTCGAGGACGAAGCCCGGGTACTCCATGCCGCCGAACCAGAAGTTGTTGTCGATGACCGCGTCCAGCTCGCCGTACGGGTACGCCCCGAAGCGGCCGGCGTGGGCGTCGACGGCGGACTTGGCGGTGCTGAGCATGGACTGGGCGTTGGAGGAACTGATGCCCGAGACCGAGTAGATGTTGACCGGGACGCCGCCGGGCGAGGTGCCGGAGATCTTGCTGAAGGGCCCGGCCGCCCAGGCGAAGTCACGGACCTTGGAGGCGGTCGCGGTGGTGACGGTACGACCGCTGGTGCCGGGGGTGTCGGTCGAGGTGCCCGTGGCCGGCACCAGGAGGCTGGTGGGGTGGTCCAGGGTCACCTTGAAGTCGGCGGCCAGCGAGTAGAACGACTCGCCGTTGTTGGTGTACGGGTCCAGGTGCCAGCCCGAGCCGTCCTTGACCGCGAGGACCGGCAGCGCGTTGCCGATCATGTTGAAGGCGCCGTCGTGGCCGAACCGGTCGGCGCCGCTCGGGACGGTGATCCCGAGGTCGAAGCCGATCGTGGTCGACTGGCCCTGCGCCAGCGGGGTCGGCAGCGCGATCTGGAGGGCCGTGCAGGCCACCGACAGGGCGCCCGCGGTGCCGCCGGTGACGTTGGTGACCGTGATCGGCGGCGCGGAGCAGGTGCCGTGGTAGTTGTCCCACAGCCGCAGGTAGACCTCGGTGAGCGCGGTGGCCGAGGCGTTGGTGAAGGTCGCGCTCTCGTGTCCGGTCCACACGGTGCCGGCGGTGTTGCTGCTGAGGCTGACCGTGTACGCCGGGGCGGCCGGCGTGCGCGTCGAGTCGGCCGGCGGGGCGGTGTCGCCGGAGGCGTTCAGGGCGATGTCGTCCAGGACGAAGCTCGTCTGGAGGCTGGAGTCCTCGGTGCCGGTGAAGGCGAGGCTCACGGTCTGGCCGGCGAACGCCGAGACGTCGAAGGACTTCTGGACGTAGCCGGTGGCCTTGTTCAGGTTCGAGTACGTCGCCAGGGTCGTGCTGCCGATCTTCGCCGTGAGCTTGTCGTACGCGGTGGACGACGTCGTCTCGGCGGTGTCGACGTGCAGCCAGAAGGTGAGGGTGGCGCTGCTGCACCCGGACGGGATCGTGACGCTCTGGGAGAGCGTGTCGGTGTGCGTGCCGCCGACGCCGTCGAGCCAGGCGAAGCTGGTGCCGCCGTGGGCGCTCTGCCCGGTGCGGCTGGTGATCACGCTGGTCGACGACTGCGTCCAGGGCGAGGTTCCGCTCTCGAATCCGCCGTTGGCGACCACCTGGGCCGGGGTGCAGGCCGCCTGCGCGGCGGCCGACGCCGTACTGCCGGGGAGCAGGGCCGCGGCCAGTGCCGCGACGGCCAACGCACTGGTGACGAAGGCCTTGTGGGGGGTCGATCTCACACGAAACTCCTTTGCGGCGACCGGGGTCCCGGTCTGCTCGGTGGCCGCCCGGCCGGCTGGGGTGCGCCGGGGACGGCCACGGGTCACGCGCTCTGGGTGGTGCGAGTCCGAAGCCTGACAGAATTGACCAGGCCATGTCACTAAGGGATTACCCGCGTGTCAGGGATGGTCCGCGCAGCAGGGTGTGGGATCGGGTACCTCGAAGGGCGCCAGCAGGCCGCCCGCGGCCGGGACCAGGGCCAGGGTCAGGACGCCGTCACGCCACTCCGGGCGGACGTGGTCCTGCGTCAGGATGCGCGCGCCGGGCGGGAGTCCGGCGGCCGGCGCGCCGAGGACCACCAGGCGTTCCACGGCTGTGCGGTCGAGGACCGTGCCCGCGGTGACCGTGCCGGTGAGGTGCCGGACGCCCGGATAGACGAACAGCGGGAGTCGAGGTCATGGTGCGGTAAAGAACCGCCGATGCGCAGCAGGCTATGGGGAGTTGACACCGGACGGTGGCGCACGCGGACGCGAGGACGCCCGGGCCGGCCGGTGGAGGCCGGCCCGGGCGTCAGGTCCCGGGCGTCGCCGGGATCAGATCAGGTCGAACCGGTCCGCGTCGGCGACCTTCGCCCAGGCGGCGACGAAGTCCCGCACGAACTTCTCCTTGGCGTCGTCGCTCGCGTAGACCTCGGCGACCGCGCGCAGCTCGGAGTTGGAGCCGAAGACCAGGTCGGCACGGGTGCCGGTCCACTTGACCGCGCCGGTGGCCAGGTCGCGGCCCTCGAACGTGGTCTGGTCCTCGGAGGTCGACTTCCACTCCGTGCCCATGTCGAGCAGGTTGGCGAAGAAGTCGTTGGTCAGCACGCCCGGGGTCTCGGTGAGGACACCGTGCTTGGAGCCGCCGGTGTTGGCGCCGAGCACGCGCAGACCGCCGACCAGGACGGTCAGTTCGGGGGCGCTGAGGCCGAGCAGGTTGGCGCGGTCCAGGAGCAGGTACTCGGCCGGCAGGCGGTTGCCCTTGCCGAGGTAGTTGCGGAAGCCGTCGGCCGTCGGCTCCAGGGCCGCGAAGGACTCGGCGTCCGTGTGCTCGTCGGTCGCGTCGACCCGGCCCGGGGTGAAGGGCACCTCGATGTCCACACCGGCGGCCTGGGCGGCCTTCTCCACGGCGGCGGCACCGCCGAGGACGATGAGGTCGGCGAGGGAGACCTTCTTCGCACCGGAGTTGAACTCCTGCTGGACACCCTCCAGGACGCGCAGGACCTGCGCCAGCTCCTCGGGGTCGTTGACCTCCCAGCCGCGCTGCGGCTCCAGGCGGATCCGGGCGCCGTTGGCACCGCCGCGCTTGTCGCTGCCGCGGTACGTCGAGGCCGACGCCCAGGCGGCGGAGACCAGCTGGGCGACCGTCAGGCCGGAGTCGAGGAGCTTGGCCTTCAGGGCCGACACGTCGGCGGCGTCGACGGCCTCGCCCTCGGCGGCCGGCAGCGGGTCCTGCCACAGCAGGGTCTCCGCCGGGACCTCCGGGCCGAGGTACAGGGACTTCGGGCCCATGTCACGGTGGGTCAGCTTGAACCAGGCGCGGGCGAAGGCGTCCGCGAACTCCTGCGGGTTCTCGTGGAACCGGCGGGAGATGGGCTCGTAGATCGGGTCGAAGCGCAGCGACAGGTCGGTGGTGAGCATCGTCGGGAGCTTCTTCTTCGACGCGTCGTGCGCGTCGGGGATGATCGCCTCGGCGTCCTTGGCGACCCACTGGTTGGCGCCGGCGGGGCTCTGGGTCAGCTCCCACTCGTAGCCGAAGAGGATGCCGAAGAAGTCGTTGCTCCACTGGGTGGGCTTGGTGGTCCAGGTGACCTCCAGACCGCTGGTGATCGCGTCGCCGCCCTTGCCGGTGCCGTAGGTGCTCTTCCAGCCCAGGCCCTGCTGCTCCATCGGCGCGCCCTCCGGCTCGGCGCCCACGTTCTCCGCGGGGCCGGCGCCGTGCGTCTTGCCGAAGGTGTGGCCGCCGGCGATGAGGGCGACGGTCTCCTCGTCGTTCATCGCCATCCGGCGGAAGGTCTCACGGATGTCGCGGGCCGCGGCGATCGGGTCCGGGTTGCCGTTGGGGCCCTCGGGGTTGACGTAGATGAGGCCCATCTGGACGGCGCCGAGCGGGCTCTCCAGGTCGCGGTCACCGGTGTAGCGCTGGTCGTCGAGCCAGACCTTCTCGGGACCCCAGTAGACGTCGTCCTCCGGCTCCCAGACGTCCACGCGGCCGCCGCCGAAGCCGAAGGTCTCGAAGCCCATCGACTCCAGGGCCACGTTGCCGGTGAGGATCATCAGGTCGGCCCAGGAGATGGCCTGGCCGTACTTCTTCTTGACCGGCCACAGCAGGCGGCGGGCCTTGTCCAGGTTGCCGTTGTCCGGCCAGCTGTTGAGCGGGGCGAAGCGCTGCTGGCCGGCGCCGGCGCCGCCGCGGCCGTCGGAGATGCGGTAGGTGCCCGCGCTGTGCCAGGCCATCCGGATCATCAGCGGGCCGTAGTTGCCGAAGTCGGCCGGCCACCAGTCCTGCGAGGTGGTGAGCACCTCCGCGATGTCCCGTTTCACGGCCGCGAGATCAAGGCCCTGGAACGCCTGCGCGTAGTCGAAACCCTCGTCGAGCGGGTTCGAGACGGCGGGGTTCTTGGCAAGGATCTTCAGGTTGAGCCCCTCGGGCCACCACTGGCGGTTGCCGCCACCCTGGGTGGGGTGGGGCGCCCGGTCGTGCGCGACCGGGCACGTGCCCGCGGCGTTCTCCTGGGTCTCAGACATGGGGGAAATCCTTCCGGAGGGGGCGGATCGACATACTCATGAATCAGTGACGGTGGAGCAGGCGGGGCACAGGCCCCAGTAGATGACCTCGGCCTCGTCGATGGCGAAGCCGTGGTCGTCCGAGGCGGTCAGGCACGGCGCGTCGCCGACCGCGCAGTCGACGTCGGCGACGGCGCCGCAGGACCGGCACAGGACGTGGTGGTGGTTGTCGCCGACGCGTCCCTCGAACCGGGCCGGGCTGCCGGCCGGTTCGATACGGCGTATGAGTCCGGCCGTGGTGAGCGCGTGCAGCGCGTCGTACACGGCTTGGAGCGATATGTGGCCTACGCGCTCACGAACGCCCGAGGCGACCCCTTCGACATCGAGGTGGTCACCGCCGCGGACGGTCTCCAGCAGCGCGACGCGGGCGGCCGTCACCCGCAGGCCGACACCACGGAGCTCGTCGGCGGTGGTCGGGGGCTGGGATGCGGTCATGGCGGCCAACCTACCCCCACAAACACGAGTGATTCAAGAAAACAAACCATTCAAGTCTGGCGACGGCCCGGAGAACACCGACCACGGCCCGGCCTCCCGCCGCCACCCCGCCCACCGGCTTTGCCATCTCTTTACAACCTGTCCCGGCGCCGGGTCGTCTCTCCGCTCGATCCGTTACGCAGCCCGCGCCGACCACCGCGGGCCGACGAAAGAGAGCGTCTCCATGCGCCGAACTGTCCTGGCCGCCACGGCACTGGCCTGTACCGCCGTCCTCGGCGGCACCGTGCCCGCGTTCGCCGACGGCTCCACCCCGCGCCCGGTCCGTACCGCGACGCCGACCCCCGCCACCTCCGCGGAGCCCTCCGCCGCCCCCTCCGAGGCGCGGTCCGCCGAGCCCACCCGGGCCTCCACCCCCGCCCCGGCCCGGGACCGCGGCCAGGTCGCGGCCGTGCCCGCGGGCGCGCCCGACACCGGGGTGGCCGAGCCGTCCTCGGACTCCGGGACGGAGAACGCCCTGATCGGCGGCGGCGCGGCGGCGGTGCTCGCCGCGGGCGCCGTCCTGGTCACCGTGCGCCGCCGCCGGGCGACCGGGGCATGACCTCGCTCTCCAGGCGCGCCTTCGTCTCCGCGGCCACGGTCTCGCTGCTCGCGGGCTGCGCGGGGCCGACCGCCCACCGCACGGCGGGCGCCGTCCGCGACGAGCGGCCGTCCGCGCCCGTCCCGTCCGTCACGCCGGCCGCGCTCGGGCGTTCCGTGCCGGTCCGGCTGCGCATCCCGGCGATCGGCGTGGACACCCCGCTGCTGCGGCTCGGGCTGGCGGCCGACGGCACGGTGCAGGTGCCGCCGGTCACCGCGCACGACCGGGCCGGCTGGTACCGCCACTCCCCCACCCCGGGGCAGGTCGGCCCGTCGGTGATCCTCGGCCACGTCACGGTCGGCAGCTACGGCGACGGCGTCTTCCGCCGGCTCGCGGAGCTGCGCCGGGGCGAGCGGGCGGTGGCGCGTCTGGAGAACGGCCGGTCGGCGGTGTTCACCGTCGACGAGGTGCGTACGGTCGCCAAGTCCGCGTTCCCCACGGACGACGTGTACGGCGACGTGGACCGCCCCGAGCTGCGGCTGATCACCTGCGGCGGCCCGCGCGGCGGCGACGGCTACCTCGACAACGTGATCGTCTTCGCCTCGCTGACCGGCACGACCGCCTGACCACCGGCACGGCGGTGCGGGACCGGCGGAACGCGTCCGGCCGGTCCCGCATCCTCCTCATCGCCCACGATGAGCCCCTCGACCCTGGAGAACGTTGAAACGGTCCCGTGACAAGGCGGCGTCGGAGCTGTTCGCCGCCCTGTACCCGCGCCTGGCCGGCTGGTGCCGCCGCCTGGTCGACGACGACGAGACGGCCCACGAGATCGCCTCGGAGGCCTTCACCCGGCTGTGGGCCCGGTGGACGTCGGTGGAGGAGCCCCGCGGTTTCCTCTACGTCACCGCGGCCAACCTGGTCCGGGACCACTGGCGCAAGCTGGAGCGCGAGCGCCGGACCGTGCGCCGCGTCGGCTCGGACGCCGCGACCCGCCCGCACCCCGAGCAGGCCGACCCCTCGGTACGGCTGCTGGTGCAGTCGCTGCCGGAGCGACTGCGGGTCCCGATCCTGCTGCACTACTACGCTGACATGCCGATCCGGGAGGTGTCCGAGCTGACCGGACGCAAGGAGGGAACCGTCAAGGCCGATCTGCACGCGGCCCGTGAACTGCTCCGCGGCCATCTGAGGAGAAGCCTTGATCACACGCCTTGACGAGGAGCCGGAGTTCGACGGCCCCGACGATCCGCTCACCGTCGTCCTGCGGCCGCCGGCCGCCCATCTCGGCCCGCCGCCGGGCCGCTACGAGGAGATCCGGCGTGCCGCGGGCCGCCGCCGGCTGCTGCGCGTGGCGGCGGGGGCCGGAGCGACCTGCGCCGTGGCCCTCCTGATCGCGCTGCCGATGCGGCTGACGGCCCCCTCGGCGCCGGTCACCCCGCAGGTCCCGCTCGCGCCGCCGGCCGTCGGCCCGACGGCACCGCACCGCGTCCCGGCGTCCCCGGCGCCGAGCGCCCGGACACCGCGTCCGAGCGTCACGCCGGAGCGCAGCCGCGCCGCCCGGGACCCCGGCCGCACGCCGTCGTCGACTCCGTCCGCGGCCCTGGTCCCACCGTCCGAGCTCCGCAGTACACCGGCCGACGGGAGGCGCACCGCCGCCGCCACCCGCTCCCGGTCCTGACGGCGTCAAGTCGGCGAAGGGCCGCATCACCCGTTCGTGCGCCGGTGTTTCGGTGCGCCGTCCGTGCCGGGCCCGCACGGGCCGGGGCGTGCGGGCGGGGGGTGCGGCGGCGCGCGGGGGCGTCGGCCGGTACCGGCCGTCCGGGTAGGGTCGCACGCGCCCATCCGGCCGCCCCGGCTCGGCGTTGGTGTGATGTTTCGTGCGAGGCCGGAATGAAAGGTGCGGAACGGGCAACGTCCGTTCCATGCTCCACGCGCGAACCCTCCGGCAGGTGACCCGATGACGACGGCGACCAAGGCCCCGCTGACCGCTCCGGCCGCCGCTCCGCCCTCCCGCACCCAGCCGTCCGCCCCCGCACCCTCGCTGCCGTCCCTCACCGGGCTCCGCTGGATGGCCGCGCTGCTGGTCTTCGGTCTGCACGTGCACAACTTCCGCTATTTCGGCGGCACCGGCGCCCGTTTCGTGTCGTGGGGGTTCGAGGCCGGCGCGTCCGGGGTGTCGTTCTTCTTCGTGCTGTCCGGGTTCGTACTGATGTGGTCGGCGCGGCCGGGCGACCGGCCGGGGCGGTTCTGGTGGCGGCGCGTCGCCCGCGTCTACCCGGTGCACCTGGTGACCGCGGCGATCGCCCTGCTGATGGCGCTCACCCTGCCCCGGCAGCCGCGGCCGACCCTGCCCCAGGGCCTGGCCGACGTCTTCCTGGTGCACTCCTGGTGGCGGCCGTGGTGGCAGACGCTGGACCCGGTCAGCTGGTCGCTGGCCTGCGAGGCGTTCTTCTACGCCGCCTTCCCGCTGCTGGCCCTGCTGCTGCGCCGGCTGGACGTGCGGGGCGCCCGGCTGCTGGCCGGCGTCTCCGTCCTCGCCGTGTTCGCGCTGGCCGGGACCGACGCCCACCACTGGTGGACCCAGCCGATCAGTTCCTTCCCGGCGGCCCGGCTGCCGGAGTTCGTGCTCGGCGCCGCCGCCGCGCGGCTGGTGCTGCTCGGCCGCTGGCGCGGCCCGGGTCTGGAGGCCTCGCTCGCGCTGGCGGTCGTCGGCTACTTCCTGGTCCCGCAGTTCACCGCCGAGTACGCGGCGACCGCGTGCACCATCACGGGTTTCGCGCTGCTCATCCCGGCGGCGGCCCTCGCGGACCTGCGCGGGCTGCCCTCGCTGTGGCGGCGCCGGTGGCTGGTGCGCCTGGGAGAGCTGTCGTTCGCGTTCTACATGGTCCATCTGCTGGTGCTGCGGACGGGTACCCACCTGCTCGGTACCCGCCCGCGTTTCGGCCCGCTCACCGGCTCGGCCGCCGCCGTCGTCGCGTTCGCCGTGTCGCTCGGCCTGTCCTGGCTCCTCTACGAGGGCGTGGAACGGCCGGCCCGACGGCTGCTGCTGCGGCGTCCGGCCCGGCGGACGGCGGCCTGACCGGCTACGGGAACTGCGTCACCTTGGAGGGGGTGGTGCTGGTCCCCGACGTCGGCGATCCCGTGTTGTTGACGACGTGGGCGTACTGGCCCATACCGCCGAGCGAGATCACCAGCAGGTCGTGCATCTTGATTCCGGAACCGGTCGGCACCTGGAAGCCGTTGGACTGCACGATCGACGGATCGGCCGTGTAGTTGCAGTAGCTGCCCAGGCCCCACGCCTCGTGGTTGGTCACGGTGTCGGCGACCTTGTAGGCCGCGTATCCGACGACGCCGTCATGGGTGATGGCGGCGGCGTTCGGGGCGTCGTAGGCCTTCTCGTTCTGGAAGAAGATGGTGCGGCCTCTCTCGCCCTGCCAGTAGACGTCGTACTTGTTGAAATGCTCGACGAACAGTCCGGTGGCGAGGACGTCGTTGCCGTTGACCCGGAGGCCGTAGTCGGCGCGGTTGGTGTTCCATCCGACCCCGGTGCCGTGGTCGGCGCGCCACAGCCAGGTGTGGTCGATGAGGACGTTGTTGCTGTTGACGACCACGGAGTTGGTCGCCAGGCCGGGTCCGGCACCGCCGACGCGGACGAACACGTCCTGCATGCTGGTCGGGTTGGCGGAGTGGTCGGCGGTGGAGCCCGGGTCGCCGATCCGCAGCAGGGTGTCGGAGTTGACCGAGCCCGCGTCGATCAGGAACCCGGCGAGCTTGACGCCGTCGACGTCGGCCACGTGCATGGCGTCGATGCCGTTGTCCGGGACCAGGGTGGCCAGGCCCAGGCCGAGCACGACGGTGTTGGCGCGGGTCACGTTGATGGTCTGGTTGAGGTGGTAGACGCCCGGGGTGAAGAGCAGGTTGAGGCCCTGGGCGAGAGCCTGGTTGATGGTGGCCGCGGTGGCGCCGGCCTTGACGACGTAGAACTGGTCCAGCGGGATGGAGCTGCCCGCGTTGGCCGGCCAGGACACGCCCCGGGCGTTGGTGCGCTTGGCCGGGACGAAGACCTTGTACGTGCTGCCGTCCAGGTACAGGAACGGCTTCTCGCGCGAGACGGGGGTGGTGTCCAGCGTGGTGTACGGGCCGGAGTCGAAGTTGGTCGCGGGCGCGCCCTGGACACCGGTGAAGGTCATGTTCCAGACGCCGTTGGTCCAGCCGCCGACCGAGCTGTCGCGGGTGTACCACTGCTGCTGGGAGTACGGACCGACGGTGCCGTCGATCTTCGAGTCGGCGATGTAGCCGCCGGAGGCCCAGCCGTAGCCGTTCGGCGCCAGGTTGAGACCGCCCTTGACGTGAACCCGGCGGAAGGGGGCCGCCTGAGCCACGGCCCACCGGTCCGTCCCGTTCGACGGCGTGATGGCGAGGTTCTCCGCCGAACGCCAGAAGTTCTGCGTGGCGTTGCCGTTGAACCAGCCGGCGTCGACCGTGACGTCACCGTTGATCTGCGTGTCGTCGGGGTTGAGACCGAGACCGGAGATCGAGGTGTAGAAACCGATCTGGGCGTTGATGCCGTTGTAGGTGCCCGGCTTCAGCAGGAACTGGTAGCGGCCGCTGCCGAACTGCGCCGACTCCTGCTGGGCGAAGACGGAGTCGAACTTCGCCTGGAGGTTGGGGGTCGACGGGTCGACGACGATCACGTTGGGGCCGAGGTCGCCGCCGCCCTGGACCGGCGGGGTGCCGGTGGTGGTGCCGAAGACCTGGAACTCCCAGAGCGAGTAGCCGTACTGGGTCGCACGGTGCACGCCCTGCATCCGGACGTAGCGGCCCTGTCCGGACACGGCGAGCGTGTCGTTGCCGCCGTCACCGCCGGTGACCGACTTGAGGTCGGTCCAGCTGCTGCCGTTGGCGGAGATCTGGACCTTGTAGTCCTTGCCGTAGGCGGCCTCCCAGTTGAGGACCACCTGGCTGACCGTGGCGCTGGCGCCGAGGTCGACCTGGAGCCACTGGTCGTCGGTGAAGGCGGACGACCAGCGGGTACCGGTGTTGCCGTCCACCGCGTTGGCCGCGACGGTTCCGCCGTTCTCCTCGGAGGAGGCGGTGGCCGTCTTCCCCTGGGACAGCAGGGTGTCTGCGGCCTGGGCCGCCGGGGCGTGCACGGTGGGTAGGGCGAGCAGCGCTGCCATGGCGGCGAGCGCGACGCCCAGCGATCTCAGTCTCATCAGCGGCTCCCTGAAGTGGGCACGGGACGCACTCAACCGGCACGCCCCACTGCTTAGTTCAGGTTTTGATTTAAGTGGTGAGGCAACTGGGCGACAACCCTTCGGCAGCGGTTTTTTCGACGGCCCTCCCGCCGCGGGGTCGCGGCGGGAGGCCGGCGGACGGGCCCGGAGCCCAGGTCACCGGGCGGCGAGCTGCTCGTACATGGCGGCCGGATCGCCGGACAGAGCGCCCTTGACCCAGCGGGTGAGGTCGTCGGCGAGCACCTCGTAGGCGTCCGACTCGACGCCGTCGAGGGCGGCCGAGGCGATGTCCCGCGGGCTCGTCTTGGGCCCGTCGACGTGGGCCGCCATGTCGGTGTCGACGTAGCCCATGTGCAGGCCGGTGACGCCGATGCCGCGCGGCTGGAGCGCCTGGCGGAGGCTGTTGGTCTGGGACCAGAAGGCCGCCTTGGAGGCGCTGTAGGCGCCGCCCTCGGCGAACCAGGACAGCACCGAGTGGACGTTCAGGATGTGACCGCCGCCGTTGCGCTCGATCAGCGGGACGAATGCGCGGCTGAGCAGCAGCGGTCCGTAGAAGTTGGTCTCGAACTCGGCGCGGATGTCGTCGAGCGAGGAGGTCAGGAAGCGGGTGCCGGAGGCGACGCCCGCGTTGTTCACCAGGATGGTGACGTCCTGGGCCTGCTCGGCCACGGCGGCCACCGAGTCGGGGTCGGTGACCTCCAGGGCCAGCGCCACCGCGTCGGGATGGGCGACCGAGCGCGGGTCGCGGGCGGTGGCGTAGACCTTGCCCGCGCCACGTGCGTACAACTCCTCCACCAGGGCCTTTCCGACACCTCGGCTGCCACCGGTGACGAGGACGACGGAGTCCTTGATCGCGGTCATGACACTCACACTCCAGACGGGACGGCGACGCTGAAAACCGATCGGTTTCCGGCGGTTCGGAGCCAGTGTAAACCGATCGGTTTCCGACTTCCAGCGCGGCCGCCCGCCACCGGCCGCCGGACCCGGCCGACGGCCTTGCGGGCAGGGCGGGTTACTCGCATCAGTTCCTTGCGTCCGACCCCTGGCTACGGACTCCTACCGGGCGGTATACAGACCCCCGACACACGCGTGCGGCCGCCCGTCGGGACCGGTTTCGCGCGCGTCCCGTTCCCAGGGGGGATCTGTATGGCGTACGGCACCGTGCGGGACGGTTCGGCGAAACGGAACCGGCGCAGGGCCACCGTGGCGGCGGCGCTGGGCGGCTGCGCCCTGGTCGCCGCGTCCACGACACCGGCCGCGGCGCACGGCGGCGGCGGTCACGGCGGCCACGACCGGGGCACCCGCTACGCGGCGCTCGGCGACTCCTACACCTCGGGTCCCGTCATCCCGACGCAGGTCGACGCCGACTGCGCCCGCTCCGATCACAACTACCCGTCGCTGGTGGCGGCGGCCCGGCACGTCAGCGCGTTCAAGGACGTGAGCTGCGGGGGCGCGACGACCGCGGAGATGTGGAAGGCGCAGGGCACCAACGGCCCTCAGCTCGACGCCGTACGGCGGGACACCGACCTGGTCACGGTCCAGATCGGCGGCAACGACATCGGGTTCGGCTCCATCATCGGCACCTGCGCGGCGCTCGGCGCCACGGATCTCGCGGGCAACCCCTGTCAGCGGTACTACAACGCCTCGGGCCACGACCAGCTGACGCTCAAGATCGCGCAGACCGCGCCCAAGGTCGACAAGGTCCTGCGGGCCGTGCACGCCCGGGCCCCGCACGCCCGGATCCTGGTCGTCGGCTACCCCGACCTGCTGCCCGACGACGGCAGCGGCTGCTATCCGACGGTGCCCTTCGCCACCAAGGACTTCCCCTACCTGCGGGACGTCGGCAAGCGGCTGAACCTCATGCTGCGCCTGGTCGCCGCGTGGAACGGCGCCGGGTACGTGGACACCTACGGCCCGACCGTCGGCCACGACATGTGCAAGGCCCCCGCCGACCGCTGGATCGAACCCCTCCAGCCGGCCTCACCGGCCGCTCCCGCCCATCCCAACGCCAAGGGCGAGGCGGCCATGGCCCGGGCCGTGCTGGCGCGGCTGGACCGGCGTCACTAGGGGCCTCCTGCCCCGACACCCCCGGTCCGGCGCCCCCATGGGAGGGGCCGGGGGGCGGTTCGCGATAGGTTGGCCTGCATGAGCGACAAGGTTTACTTCGACATCTCGATCAACAACGAGCCGGCCGGCCGGATCGTGTTCAACCTGTTCGACGACGTGGTCCCGGACACGGCCCGCAACTTCCGTGAGCTCGCCACCGGGCAGCACGGCTTCGGCTACGCCGGTTCCGGCTTCCACCGGGTCATCCCCCAGTTCATGCTCCAGGGCGGTGACTTCACCCGCGGTGACGGCACCGGCGGCAAGAGCATCTACGGCGAGAAGTTCAAGGACGAGAACTTCCAGCGCAAGCACGACCGCAAGTACCTGCTGAGCATGGCCAACGCGGGCCCGCACACCAACGGCTCGCAGTTCTTCGTCACCACCGTGCTGACCCCGTGGCTCGACGGCAAGCACGTGGTCTTCGGCGAGGTCGTCGAGGGTTCGGACATCGTCGACAAGATCGAGGGCTACGGCAGCCCGAGCGGCACCCCGAAGGCCGAGATCAAGATCACGGCGAGCGGCACGGTCTGACCGCGTCCCACCGGCACGGCGACGGTGACCGGGCGTCCCGCCCGGTCACCGTTCGTCCTCCGCACGGCGTGCCTGCCCGTCCTGGGGCGGTGCCCGGCCGGCCGGGTGGTCGTGGGCGCTGAGGTGTTCCAGGGCCTCGGCCAGTTCCTGGCAGGCCTCCTCGACGGAGAGCCGGGTGTTGCGCTGCTCGGTGATCACGGCCGACAGCAGCAGCGCGGTCAGCGCCAGCGACCCGTTGAACAGCTGGAGCTTCAGCATCACCTCGACATGGGACAGCCCGGTGAAGGCGCCGACGCCGTCCGTCGCCGCGATCGTGGCCATCACCGACGCGAACAGCGCGCACGGCGCGCTGCCCGCCAGCCGGAACCGCAGCGCGGCCCAGATCAGCAGCGGGTAGACGAGGAAGAGCGCGCTCAGAGCGCTGCCTGTGGCCACCGGCACCAGGACGGCCGCGCCGACGACGAGGGCCAGGGTCTCCTTCCAGCGGCTGAGCCGCGGCGGCCATCGGGCGCCGAGCAGCACCAGCAAAACCGGGGTGACGAGCAGGACGCCCATCGCGTCGCCGACCCACCACACCAGCCAGATGGGCCAGAAGTTCGCCGCGTCCAGTTTCCCGGCGCAGACCAGTGTGACCACGTCGACGGTGGCACTGACGAGCATCGCGGCGAGCGCCCCGAGGAACACCAGACACAGACCGTCCCTGAGCCGGCCGAGGTCGGTACGGAATCCGGCCCGGCGCAGCATCAGGTAGGCGCAGACAGGACCGGCCGAGCTGCCGACGAGGATGCCCACGACGTCGGGTCCGGGTGTGCCCAGCGACAGCACGAGGAAGAACGCGCCGAGCGCGATGCCCGGCCAGCAGTTCAGGCCGAGGACCAGCAGACAGGCCAGCGCGACCCCGGTCGACGGATAGACGGGGGTGAAGACGGCGCCCTCGACGGTGAGCCGGCGGAGCAGGCCCAGCCGCCCTGCCGCGTAGTAGCAGGTGGCGACCGCCAGCGCCTGGACGGCGTACCCGAGCGGCCGGCGCTGTTCCTGGATACCCACCACAGCAGCCATCAGACACCGGTCCGCCCAGGTCGGCGAGGCGAAAGCCGCCTTCGGCCGACGCAGGGGCCCGCCGTCCGGGGGGTCAGGGCGTGCCGTCGAGGCCGTCGTGGCCCATGACCAGGACCGCGGCGTCGTCCTCGTGCCCCACCTGTTCCGCGCCCTTGATCACGGCGGCCGCGAGCGAGTGCGCCTCCAGTCCTGCGACGGCGGCGATGCCGGCCAGCCGCGCCACCTGGTCGAGTCCTTCCTCGATGTTCATCGAGGGTCCCTCCACCACGCCGTCCGTGAGCAGCACGAACATGCCTCCGGTGGTGAGCCGGAACCGGGACACCGGGTACTCGGTACCGGGCTCGATGCCCAGCGGCGGCCCGCCCTCGTCCTCGCCGATCCCGGACTTCCCGTCCGCGGTGGCCCAGACGAAGGGGATGTGACCGGCCCGCGCGCTCTCCAGCACCCCGGTCTCCGGGTCCAGTCGCATGAACGTGCAGGTGGCGAAGAGATCGTTGCCGAGGGTGATCAGCAGGTCGTTGGTCCGGCTGAGCAGTTCGCCCGGTTCGCCGGTCACCGAGGCGAGCGCGCGCAGTCCCGCCCTGACCTGGCCCATGAAGGCGGCGGCCTCGATGTTGTGGCCCTGGACGTCGCCGATGGACAGGCCGATGCGGCCGTCGGGCAGCTTGAACGCGTCGTACCAGTCGCCGCCCACGTTCAGCCCGTAGGTGGCGGGCGCGTACCGGACGGCGAGGTGGAAGCGCGGGGTGTCGGGCAGGTCCCGGGGCAGCATGCCGCGCTGGAGGGCGATGGCCAGCTCGACCTGGGAGCGCTGGTACTCGGCCCGCTCACGCGCCTGGGCGGTGAGCGTCCTGAGTCTGGCCAGCAGCTCGTCGTCCGTTGAGAGCTTGCGGGGCATGGATCACTCCGGCGGAGGCGACGTCCTTTCCAGGGCGAACCGTGGTGTTTGCACCTTGACAGGATCATAGGCCGAATATCGGATGGACGACCGGCCACGACGACGAGGCCCGGACACCGGCCATGACGTCGAGGTCCGGACACCGGCCACGGCTGCCGGCCGCCGACCTCGCCCTGGCGGGCCCGATTCTCGCGGCCGGCCCGGCGGACGGGTCAGGGCGCCGGCCCGGCGGACGGGTCAGGACGAGGGACGCCGGGGCGGACGGGGCGACGGACGGGAGGGGGCGGCGTGGCCCCGCGGGCGGGACGGTCCAGGGAGCCGCAGGGGGTGGCACGGTCCCGGGGGCACGGCCCGGGGAGCCGGACGAGACGGCGGGCCGCCCGCGCCCCGGGGCGGGGTCGGGGGCCGGGGTCGCAGGCGCCGGCTCACTCCTCGCGGATGCCCTCCGGGCGGCGCGAGGCCCGCATCGTGCCGACCGTCCTGAGCAGCCGGTCGGCGGGCTCGCGCAGCCGGGGATGGGCGAGCACGGTGTTGCGCAGGCCGCGGACCGGGCGGCGCCACATCCGGTGCGCCGCGGCCACCGGGTGGGCGCGGGTGGCGAAGCCCTCCCCCACCCGCAGTTCGCGGGTCTTGAGCCAGTCCTTGTACTCCTTGTCGCCGCGCCCCAGGTCCACGAGGGTCACGCCGCCGCGGGCCGCGCCCTCCGCGGTGCGCAGATGCATCATCAACCCGGGTGAGTAGTAGTGCAGTTCCGGGTCGTAGGCGGTGAACCAGGCGGCCAGCACGGTGCTCGATCGCGGCCCGAAGTGGGCGGCGACCGGGCGGTCGCCCGCGTAGAGCACCGAGAGGACGCCGGTGAAGTGCTCCTCGCGGGTGTGGAAGAGATGGTCCACGAGGTCGACGATCCAGGGGCGCGCGAAACGGTCCATGCGTCCGGTGCGCCGGTACTGTGCGGACTTCCAGCGCATCAGGGTGCGCAGCACCGCCGGATCGCGTTCGTCGAACGCGAAGCGCAGCTCGCCGATGTCGCGGCCGAGGCGCCGTTCCTTCTTCAGCGTGGTCTTCGCCAGTCCCGGGTAGGTGGCCCGCAGCCAGTCAGGGTAGCCGCCGTCGCCGGGTTTGACGTCGATCACCGGCGAGGCGAAGGTGCCGGTGACGTGACCGGCGAACGGCCGCTGTTCGGCGACCAGATGGTCGAACTCGAAGATGGACAGCCCGCACGCGCTCAGCAACTCCTGGGCGTCCCAGGTGACTCCGGGCCGGTGGACCAGCGCCTGGCAGTCGGAGAGACCGAGCCCGACGGCCCGGCCGACGCCCAGGGCGTTGCGCTCGTACGGGAGGAAGCCGACGGGTTCACCGGCGTCACGCAGGACCGCCACCCGTACGCCCCCGCGGTACCGGCCGACGCCGGTCGCGAACTCCGGTGCCAGGAACGGGTTGGCGTACTCCGGCGACTCGTCCATCGCGTGATGCCAGGCCCGGCGGAGCGACTGGGTCAGCTCGCCGGGTCTGTGGACCGTGATCTGCACCTCAGATCGACCGCCCTTCGGCCGCCGAGGCGCCCCGCGCACGACTCCGGGACCGGATCCCGGACGGACCCCTGCTCTGACCTCTGGATCGCATGGGCGACCGCTCCCCCCATCACGCGGATTCCGCGTCCTGCCGTTGCCGCGAACAGCTCCTGTTCCCCGCCGGACGCCGGCCGTCCGGGACCGGCGACGGCGTCGCCGGTCCCGAGGTGCCGCTCAAACGTCGCGAAACAGTACGCACACTGTCAAGAGTGCCACTGTCACGGCGGGTTGGGGTGAGAGATCCGGACTTTCCCGGCCCTTCGCGTCAGGTCGCCGTCGCGGCGGCCGCCGCCCGGCCGGCCTGGCGGCCCGAGAAGAGACAGCCGCCGAGGAAGGTGCCCTCCAGCGAGCGGTAGCCGTGCACTCCGCCGCCGCCGAAGCCGGCGACCTCGCCGGCGGCGTACAGGCCGGGCACCGCGGTGCCGTCGCTGTTCAGGACGCGCCCGGACAGGTCGGTCTGGAGGCCGCCGAGGGTCTTGCGGGTGAGGATGTTGAGCCGGACGGCGATCAGCGGGCCGGCGGCGGAGTCGAGGATCCGGTGGATCGGCGCCGTACGGCTGAGGGAGTCGCCGATGTAGCTCAGGGCGTTGCGGATGCCCTGGACCTGGACGTCCTTGGAGTACGGGTTGTCGATCTCGCGGTCGCGGGCCTCGATCTGCCGTCTGAGGTCGGCGAGGTCGATGAGGTTGTCGCCGGTCAGCTTGTTCATGCCGGTGACGAGGGCGGCGAGGTTGTCGGCGACCACGAAGTCGGCGCCGTTGTTCTTGAACTTCTCGATGGGCTCGGGGGTCTGCCAGATCCGCGACAGCAGCTGCCAGACGTTCTTGTTGGTGAGGTCGGGGTTCTGCTCCGAGCCGGAGAGCGCGAACTCCTTGGCGATGATCTTCTGGGTGGTGACGAACCAGGAGTAGTCGTAGCCGGAGGCGGTGATCGAGCCCAGCGTGTGCAGGGTGTCGTAGCCGGGCACGTCGGGCGAGTTGAAGCGGCGGCCCTTCGCGTCGAACCACATGGAGGACGGGCCGGGCAGGATGCGGATGCCGTGATTGGGCCAGATCGGGGCGTAGTTGCGCAGGCCCTCGGTGTAGTGCCACATCCGGTCGGGGTTGACGATCCGGCCGCCCGCCCGCTCGGTGATGGCCAGCATCCGGCCGTCCACGTGCGCGGGGACCCCGGTGACCATGAACTTGGGCGCGGTGCCGAGCCGGGCCGGCCAGTTCTGCCGGACCAGGTCGTGGTTGGCGCCGATGCCGCCCGAGGTGACGACCACGACGGGCGCCCGCAGTTCGAAGTCGCCGACGACGGTACGGCTGCTCGGGGTGCCCCGGGCCGCGCTGCTGGGCTCAAGGACCGCGCCCCGCACGCCGGTCACGGCACCCGCGGTGGTCACCAGTTCGTCCACCCGGTGGCGGAACTTGAAGGTCACCTTGCCGGCGGCCACCGCCGCCCTGACCTTCTTCTCGAACGGCTCGACGACGGCCGGGCCGGTGCCCCAGGTGACGTGGAAGCGGGGCACCGAGTTGCCGTGCCCGTCGGCGAGGCCGCCGCCGCGCTCGGCCCAGCCGACGATCGGGAACCACTGCACGCCGAGACCGGACAGCCAGGAACGCTTCTCTCCGGAGGCGAAGTCCACATAGGACTGGGCCCACTTGTAGGCCCAGTAGTCCTGGCCCTTCGGGTCGGCGACGCCCCGGTCGAAGCCGGCCGCGCCGAGCCAGTCCTGCCAGGCGAGGTCGTGGGAGTCCTTGACGCCCATCAGCCGCTGTTCGTCGGAGTCGACGAAGAACAGGCCGCCGAAGGACCAGAACGCCTGGCCGCCGAGACTGGCCTCCGGTTCCTGGTCGAGGAGCAGCACCTTGCGTCCGGCGGCGGCGAGTTCGGCGGTGGCGACCAGGCCGGCGAGGCCGTGGCCGACGACGATGGCGTCCGCGTCCTGGGACTCGGCGGCGAACGCCCCGGCCTGGCCGAGGGTCAGGCCGGCGAGCGTGCCGCCGGCCACCGTCAGCACCTGACGGCGGGTGAAGCGGGACGGCCGGCCGATCCCGTCGACCGGTCCGGCGTCTGCTCTGGGATTCTCCATGGGTGGGGGTGCCTTCCGTACGGATGCGGGCGGTGCGGGAGACAGGTCTGAGACTGCCGCGACGGCAGGGTGTTACCGACGGTAGCCCACGGTCCGGGGTGCCGACCAGAGTTCTGCACACGGGGATTGTCAGATGTTCCGGGGCCAACACACCTGCGGCAAGCGAGAGTTGACCGACAGCGTCACCGCCTCGACGCCCGCCGCCCGGACCTGCCGTTCACGCGCGCCGAGCACCACGACACACCCCCCGATCGAACGGGGGTTCCCTGGGCGTGCTAGGACGCTGCCCATGGAACCCGAGCCGATCACCACCGTCACCCCACGGCCCGTACGGCGGCCCACCCAGGTGCAGGGCTGGCACGAACTCACCTTCCTGCACTGGCCGGTGGAGCCGGAGCGGGTCGCGGGGCTGCTGCCCGCCGGCACCCGGCCGGACACCCTGGACGGCGTCACCTACGTCGGCCTGGTGCCGTTCCTGATGAGGGGCGTGGGCCCCGGTCCCGGCCCCGGACTGCCGTATCTGGGGAGCTTCTGCGAGACGAACGTCCGGCTGTACTCGGTGGACGAACAGGGCCGCCGCGGCGTGGTGTTCAGGTCCCTGGACGCGTCCCGGCTGCTCCCCGCACTGACGGGCAGGTTCGGGTTCGGGGTGCCGTACCTGTGGTCCTCGATGCGGGTGCGCCGGGAGGGCGGGACGGTCACCTACACCTGCCGGCGGCGGGGCCGCGCGGCCACCGGCAGCCGGGCGGTCGTGCGGACCGGGCCGCCGATCGCCGAGCCGTCGCCGCTCGAACACTTCCTGACCGCACGCTGGGGGCTGCACGCCACCTGGCACGGGCGCACCATGTATCAGCCGAACGAGCACCCGGCCTGGCCGCTGCACCGGGCCGAACTCCTCGATCTGGACGACGGCCTGGTGGCGGCCGCGGGCCTGCCCGAGCCCGCCGGGCCACCGGTCAGCGTGCTCTGGTCGCCGGGCGTCAGGGTGCGCTTCGGGTGGCCGTCACTGCTCCGGCACGACAGGTAAAGACTTCGTATGGTCTAGTCCAAAGTGCACTTTGGTCCAGTCCAATCTATTGACGTGATCGCGACACCTCCGGAAGCTGGGGCACCACCCCCCACCTCCCCGGCTCCCCCTGGAGGCACCAGTGAGACCCCTTCGCGCATGTCTGGGCGCGGCGGCCGCCGTCACCCTCGCCGCCGCCGGCACGACCGCGCTCATGGCGAGCAACGCCTCGGGCGCGACCACCGCTCTGAGCAACCGCTGGTACGCGGCCGCGCCGTACCTCATGCCCCTGGACAACAATCCGCCGAACGCGGCCACGATCATGGACGCCACCGGCCTCAAGGCCTTCCAGCTGGCCTTCGTCCTCGCCCCCAACGGCGGCGGCTGCTCGCCCACCTGGGGCGGCACCGCGGCGGTCTCCTCGGACACGGCCGTCCAGTCGGTCATCAACACGATCCGGTCCAAGGGCGGCGACGTCTCCGTCTCGATCGGCGGCTACGGCGGCACCAAGCTGGGCCAGACCTGCGCAGACCCCGCCTCCACCGCGGCGGCCTACCAGCAGGTCATCACCAAGTACGGACTGCACGCCATCGACTTCGACCTGGAGGAGCCGGAGTACGAGAACACCGCGGCGATCAAGAACGAGATCGGCGCCGCGAAGATCCTCCAGCAGAACAACCCGGGCCTGTACGTCTCGGTGACCACGGCCGGCACGGCCGACGGCACCGGCTGGTTCGGCAAGCAGATGCTGCTGGAGGCGAAGTCCCAGGGCTTCACGCCGAACAACTTCTCCATCATGCCGTTCGACGGCGGCTTCAGCGGGGCGGCGGCGCAGACCAGCGCGCTGACCAACTTCAACTCGATCCTGCAGTCCACCTTCGGCTGGGACCAGGCGACCGCCTACGCGCACGAGGGCTTCTCCGGGATGAACGGGCGCAGCGACTCCGGGGAGTACTTCTCCCAGGCCGACTTCCAGACGGTGCTCGACTACGCCACGAACCACCACATGGACCGCTTCACGTTCTGGTCCCTGAACCGCGACCGCCAGTGCAGCCCGCCCGACAACAACGGCACCACGTCCGGGACCTGCTCCAGCGTGGCGCAGAACGACTGGGACTTCGCCAAGTACTCGGTGAAGTTCGCCGGGGTCACCCCGCCGACCGGCACGCCCACCCCCACTCCCACGCCCACCCCGACCCCGTCGTCCACCTCCTGCAAGACCGCGTGGAGTTCGGCGGCGGTGTACACGGCCGGCAACGAGGTCTCGTACAGCGGCCACAACTGGAAGGCCAAGTGGTGGACCCAGAACGAGGTGCCCGGCGCCTCGGAGTGGGGTCCCTGGCAGGACGAGGGAGCCTGCTGAACCTCTTGACGGGGTTGGTTCGGACCTTTAGCTTCACGGGTCATCGACGGTTATGGATGCGTCCGGAGTTCACGGACATGAACACCGGGATCCCCGGACGCGTCCCTCCCCGAAAGGACCCCCCACATGAACCTCTCCCGGCTGTCGGCGGCCCCCGCCGCCGCGGGCCTCGCCCTCGCCCTCGTCCTGCTCACCGGCGGCAGCGCGGGAGCCGCGGACCCGGGCAAGGCGCCCGGCGGCAACTTCGACCTGTCCGTCTGGCAGCTCCAGGAGCCGGTCGGCTCCCCCGGCTCGCCGACCACCATCTCCTCGTCCCGGCTGCAGGGCTCGAACGGCTACCAGGACGCGTACTTCTACACCGACACCCGCGACGGCGCGATGACCTTCTGGGCGCCCGAGAAGGGCGTCACCACCCCGAACTCCAACTACGCCCGCTCCGAACTGCGCGAGATGAACCGCGACGGCAGCGCGGCCAACTGGTCGCTGGGCGGCAGCCACCGGATGAACGCGACGCTGCGGGTGGTCTCGGTGACCAAGAACGTGTGCGTGGGCCAGATCCACCTCGGCACCGGCGGCTCCTCCACCAAGCCGCTCCTGGAGCTGTACTACCACTCCAACGGCGACATCGTCCTCGGCACCGAGAACTCCCCGTCCGGCGGCCAGACCACGCGCACCGTGGGCCATGTGTCGATCGGCAAGACCTGGACCTACACCATCGCCGTCTCCGGCGGGAACACCATCGACCTGACCGTCAACGGCTCGACGACCCACTACGGCATCCCGTCCTCGTTCAACCCGTACAAGCAGTACTTCAAGGCGGGCTCTTACAACCAGTCGTCCTCCGACAGCACCACCAACGGCGCCCGGGTCGCGTTCTACGGCCTGACCGTCCAGCACGGCTGACACCGGCCGTACCGACCGGGCGGGCGGCCCGCGGCGCCGGTCAGCGGCGTCCGGGCCGCCCGCCGCGGCGTTCCCGGGCCCGCACGGCGCGAGTGGTACATCCGGCGGGACGGTCGTAGCGTCGAAGGGAAGGACACACGGCGGAACTGGTGGGAGCGACCATGCGCAGACCAGTGGTGGGAACGGCGATCGGACTCGGAGCGGCCCTGCTGCTCACGGCGGGCATGACGACGGCCTCCGCGACTCCGCCGACACCGGCCTCCGCACGGACCGTCCAGCACCCCGTGCTGGTCGACTGCGTCTGGCACCAGCGGTTCCGGCCGACCGACTTCCTGCTGGCCTGCGGTGACGGCAACAGCGTGCTCACCGGCATGCGTTGGACCCAGTGGAACGACAGGACCGCGGTCGGGCACGGCGTGAACGCGGTCAACGACTGCAAGCCGAACTGCGCGGCCGGCACCTTCCGCAAGTACCCGGTGACGGTACGGCTCGACCGGCCCACGGCCTGGACGAAGCACCCGAACGTGGAGCAGTTCACGCGGCTGAGCCTGAACTACAGCGGGGCCAAGCCGGCGGGATACACGCAGGTCATGAACTATCCGCTGTGGAACTGAGCGGAGCCCGTCACCCGGCTGCGCGGCAAGCGGGGCCACGCCGTGCGCCGGGCGGGCGACGTCCCGGCCGGGGCTGACCCGGGCCGGGACCGACGGCACGTCATGTTGGTGTGACCGGTACGCCGGAGCCTCGCGCTCCCGTCGAAAGAGGTCACATGCCCCGATTCCTCCGTCCGGCCGCCGTCGCCCCGGCGGTCGCGCTCGGCCTGCTCGCGGCGGCTCCGGCCGCGGGCGACGAGCCGGTCCTCTCCCGCCCGCACGCGATCGCACACTTCGACCTGGCCGCCGGGCAGACGCCCGAGAACGTCGTCACCGAGCGGGCCGGCTCGGTCGACGTGACCTTCGCCTTCGCCCGGCAGGTCGCCAGGATCACCCGCGAACGGCGGGTGCGGGTGCTGGCCACCCTCCCCGCCGTGGACCACCCCCGCACCTCCCTGCTGGGCGGCGCCGTCACCCTCGGCCTGGCCCGCGCCCACGACGGCACGCTGTACGTCACCTACGCCACCGGCACCGACCGGACCGGCGTCTGGCGCATCCCGGCGGGCGGCGGCACCCCGCAGCGGATCGCCCAGCTGCCGCCGAACGGCCTGCCCAACGGGCTGACCCTGGACGAACGGCACCGGGTGCTCTACGCCGCCGACTCGACGCTGGGCACGGTCTGGCGGATCCCGCAGGCCGGCGGCACGGCGACGGCCTGGTCCACGGACGCCGCCCTGCGCGCGCTCCCGGCGCCGGCCGGCGGCTTCGGCGCCAACGGCGTCAAGGTGCACAAGGACGCGGTCTGGGTCACCAACAGCGACCGCGGGACGCTGCTGCGCATCCCGGTCCGCGCCGACGGTTCGGCGGGGGCGGCCGAGACCCGGGCCACCGGCCTGACCGGCGTCGACGACTTCGTCTTCCCCGGGCACTCCGACGTCGTGCTCGCCGCGCTGAACGCGTCCAACGAGGTCGTCATGGTCCGCCCGGACGGCACCCGCACCACGGTGCTCACCGTGCACGACGGGCTGTCCAACCCGACCTCGCTGGCCGTCTCCGGCCGTGACGTGTTCGTGGCGGGCAGCGCCTACTCCACCCAGCGCGACCCGAACCTGCTCAAGGCGCGTCTGGGCGCCCACTTCGCCCGCTCGTAGCCGAGAGCCCTTTCCCGGCCGGGGAAGGGAACCGCGGCCGGGAACGGGGAGGCCCGGCCGAGGCCGGTCCTCCCCCGCCCTCGCGCGGGTCCGGTCTCAGGCGATCTCGACCAGCAGGTCGCCGCCCTCCACCTGCTGGATGCGGTTGATGGCGAGCCGGGAGATCCGGCCGGCCTTCGGGGCGGTGATGGTGGCCTCCATCTTCATCGCCTCGATCGTGGCCACCGTGGCGCCCGCCGCGACCTCCGCGCCCTCCTCGACGGCGAGGGTGACGACTCCGGCGAACGGGGCCGCGACATGGCCCTGGTTGGCGCGGTCGGCCTTCTCGGTGGCCGGGATGTCCGAGGCGGCGGCCCGGTCGCGGATCTGGATGGGCCGCAGCTGGCCGTTGAGGCTCGACATCACCGTGCGCATGCCGCGTTCGTCGGCCTCGCCGACGGCCTGCAGCTCGATCAGCAGCCGGACGCCGGGCTCCAGGTCGACGGCGTACTCCTTGCCCGGGCGCAGACCGTAGAAGAAGTCCTTGCTGTCCAGGACGCTGGTGTCGCCGAAGGTCTGGCGGTGCGTCTCGAACTCCCGGGTGGGGGCCGGGAACAGCAGCCGGTTCAGGGTCGCGCGCGGGTCCTTGGCGAGGCCCTCGCGGTCCTCGGCGGCCAGTTCGGGGACCGGCTTGGCGGCGCCGCGGCCCTGGAGCGCCTTGGTGCGGAACGGCTCGGGCCAGCCGCCGGGCGGGGTGCCCAGCTCGCCGCGCAGGAAGCCGATCACCGAGTCGGGGATGTCGAAGGTGTCCGGGTTCGCCTCGAAGTCCTCAGGGTTCACACCGGCGCCGACCAGGTGCAGGGCGAGGTCGCCGACCACCTTCGAGGACGGGGTGACCTTGACCAGCCGGCCCAGGATCCGGTCGGCCGCCTCGTACATCGCCTCGATGTCCTCGAAGCGGTCGCCGAGCCCGAGGGCGACGGCCTGGGTGCGCAGGTTGGAGAGCTGGCCGCCGGGGATCTCGTGGTGGTAGACGCGGCCGGTCGGGGAGGCGAGGCCCGCCTCGAAGGGCGCGTAGACCTTGCGGACGCTCTCCCAGTACGGCTCCAGGTC
Organism: Streptomyces sp. NPDC091282; assembly: GCF_044757385.1. Taxonomy (NCBI): domain Bacteria; kingdom Bacillati; phylum Actinomycetota; class Actinomycetes; order Kitasatosporales; family Streptomycetaceae; genus Streptomyces; species Streptomyces sp. NPDC091282. The sequence continues at coordinate 217,774 of NZ_JBIVUX010000009.1, read as the reverse complement.
CTCGACCGCCCGCAGGTCGAGCCCCGTGGGACGCTCCGAGTAGTCGGTCGCGGCCACGATCGCCGACAGGGAGGGCTGCGAGGTCGTACCGGCCATGGAGGCCACCGCGCCGTCCACCGCGTCCGCGCCCGCCTGGATCGCCGCCAGGTAGGTGGCCAGCTGACCGCCCGCCGTGTCGTGGGTGTGCAGGTGGACGGGCAGGTCGAACTCGCTGCGCAGCGCCGAGACGAGCTTCGCCGCGGCGGGCGCGCGCAGCAGGCCGGCCATGTCCTTGACGGCCAGGACGTGCGCGCCCGCCTCGACGATCTGCTCGGCGAGCCGCAGGTAGTAGTCGAGGGTGTAGAGCCGCTCGTCCGGGTCGGACAGGTCCGCGGTGTAGCAGAGCGCGACCTCGGCGACGGCGGTGCCCGTCTCGCGTACGGCCTGGATGGCGGGGCGCATCTGGCCGACGTCGTTGAGGGCGTCGAAGATGCGGAAGATGTCGATGCCGGTGGCGGCGGCCTCCTGCACGAAGGCGTCGGTCACCTCGGTCGGGTACGGGGTGTATCCCACCGTGTTGCGGCCGCGCAGCAGCATCTGGAGGCAGATGTTGGGGACGGCCTCGCGCAGCGCCGCCAGCCGCTCCCAGGGGTCCTCGGCGAGGAAGCGCAGCGCCACGTCGTAGGTGGCGCCGCCCCAGCACTCCAGGGAGAGGAGGCCGGGCAGGGTGCGGGCGACGACCGGGGCGACGGCGAGGAGGTCCCTGGTGCGCACCCGGGTGGCGAGCAGGGACTGGTGGGCGTCACGGAAGGTGGTGTCGGTGACGCCGATGGTCGGCGACTCGCGCAGGGCCCGCGCGAACCCCTCCGGGCCGAGTTCGACGAGCCGCTGCCGGGATCCCGCGGGCGGCTCGCCGGCCGGCAGCGCGGGCAGCTTGGAGGTCGACTCGACCAGGTGCGGGCGCTCGCCGTGCGGCTTGTTGACGGTGACGTCGGCCAGGTAGGTGAGCAGCTTGGTGCCGCGGTCGGCGGAGGTGCGGGCGGTGAGCAGGTGCGGGCGCTGCTCGATGAACGAGGTGGTGATCCGGCCCGCCTGGAAGTCCGGGTCGTCGAGGACGGCCTGGAGGAAGGGGATGTTGGTGGCGACGCCGCGGATGCGGAACTCGGCGACGGCACGCCGGGCGCGGCCGATGGCGGCCTTGAAGTCCCGGCCCCGGCAGGTGAGCTTGACCAGCATCGAGTCGAAGTGCGCGCTGATCTCCGTGCCGGCGTGGGTGGTTCCGCCGTCGAGCCGGATGCCGGAGCCGCCCGGCGAGCGGTAGGCGCTGATGCGGCCGGTGTCGGGACGGAAGCCGTTGGCGGGGTCCTCGGTGGTGATGCGGCACTGCAGGGCGGCGCCGTGCAGCCGGACCGTCTCCTGGGAGAGCCCGAGGTCGGCCAGGGTCTCGCCGGACGCGATGCGCATCTGGGCCTGGACCAGGTCGACGTCGGTGACCTCCTCGGTGACCGTGTGCTCGACCTGGATGCGGGGGTTCATCTCGATGAAGACGTGGTTGCCCTCGCGGTCGAGGAGGAACTCGACGGTGCCGGCGTTGCGGTAGCCGATCTCGCGAGCGAAGCGGACCGCGTCGGCGCAGATGCGGTCGCGCAGGCCGGGGTCGAGGTTGGGCGCGGGGGCCAGCTCGATGACCTTCTGGTGGCGGCGCTGGAGCGAACAGTCGCGTTCGAAGAGGTGGATGACGTTGCCCTCGCCGTCGGCGAGGATCTGCACCTCGATGTGGCGCGGGTCGACGACGGCCTTCTCCAGGAAGACGGTGGGGTCGCCGAACGCGGAGGCCGCCTCGCGGGAGGCCTGTTCGATCGACTCGCGCAGCGCGGCCGGCTCCTCGACCCGGCGCATGCCCCGGCCGCCGCCGCCGGCGACGGCCTTCACGAACACCGGGAAGCCGATCTCGTCGGCGGCGCGGACCAGTTCGTCGATGTCGTTGGAGGGCTGCGAGGAGCCGAGCACCGGTACGCCCGCGGCGCGGGCGGCGGCGACCGCGCGGGCCTTGTTGCCGGTCAGCTCCAGCGTCTGGGCGCTCGGCCCGACGAAGGTGATGCCCGCTTCCTCGCAGGCGCGGGCGAGTTCCGGGTTCTCGGAGAGGAAGCCGTACCCCGGGTAGACGGCGTCGGCGCCGGCCCGGCGGGCGGCGGCGATGATCTCCTCGACGGAGAGGTAGGCCCGTACCGGGTGCCCCGCCTCTCCGATCTCGTAGGCCTCGTCGGCCTTGAGCCTGTGCAGTGAGTTGCGGTCCTCGTAGGGGAAGACGGCGACCGTGCGCGCGCCCAGTTCGTAGCCCGCGCGGAAAGCGCGGATGGCGATCTCTCCACGGTTGGCGACCAGCACCTTGCGGAACATCCCTGGATCCCTTCAGCCTGCCGGCGACGAACACCATGGTGTCAGCCGCGCCCGTCCGTAGCCCGCGCAACATTAGGGGCAACCCGGACCGGCTGAAGTGCGAAAACCATCACATTGACGTCGTTGGGCAGTTCGGCGGTCCTGCCGCGTGAGATATGGGGTTTCGGGGAATGCGGAGGGGTTGGGGAGCGTCAGGGAAGCAGTCTGAGCGACGGGACGGGATGGTGCTGCGGGTCGGGCCGTGGTGCGGGCGGGCCCGACCCGGGCGGGGACGGCGGGGTGCCGAGGCCCTGGGCGGGGAGGTCGGCGCGGCGGACGGGGATCGGCGGCCGGCGGCCGCGCAGCAGGCCGAGGACGAGCGCGGTGACCACCGCGATCAGGTGCTCGCGGCCGGCGAGGTTCGGTACGGCCAGGGACTCCCACACCATCGAGCCGCCGGTCAGCGCGAAGACGACGGGCGCCCGGCGGACCACGGCCAGATAGGTGAACAGCCCCACCACCGCGGCGGACGGCCCCGTGTCGAGGATCCGGCCTGCCTCCGGAGGCAGGCCGAGGCCCCACCGGCCGGGGCCGAGCGCGACCATCACGCGGGCCGCCAGGGTGCCGGCCAGGGTGGTGAGGTAGGCGACGGCGAGGGTCCGGGCGCGGCCGAGGACGAGTTCGGCGAGGGCGAAGGCGAGGAAGAGCTGGGTGATGCCGGCCCAGACCGGGAGGTCGAGCGCGGGCACGTAGAGCGAGACCGGGGTGCGCAGCAGGGCCAGCCACAGCGGGAGGTCGGCGGTGACTCCGCCGAGGTGCCACACCAGCCGCCGGCCGCCGGGGTGCTGGGCGACGCCGTGGAAGAGGATGACGCCGAACGCGGCCACGAACGCCAGCACGATCCCGGACAGGCCGCGCCGTACGAGCTGCCGCAGCGGATCGGTCACGATGCCGTGCCATTCGCGGCGCAGGGTGCGCCCCACGAACCGGACGGCACGCGCGGCCGGCGTCCACCGGTTTCCGTTCCCCGTCATGAAAGGCATCGTCCCCTCGACACCAGCCCCGGGCCGCCGGTCGTGCGCCCCACGACAGACTCTCCGCTCCCGGCCGTTCCACGCGTCATCGTAGAGACGTTCGGATCATTCGCGACGATCCAGGAGCTACCGGCGGCCGAATGTCGCCGTCGGGTATGTCACCCGTCCACGACGCAACCCGCGAGGACGCGATCACGTCCCTCTCGGGGAAACCTCGGCAAAGGAGTGGTAATGCAGCAGCTGTCGCGCCGCGTCGTGCTCACCGCGGCCCTGGGAACCGCCCTGCCCGCCCGTACGGCTCCGGACACCGCGGGCGTCTTCCGTGCGCTGGAGCGCGAACACGGCGCCCGCCTCGGGGTGTTCGCGTGGGACACCGGCTCGGGAGCCAGGGTCCGCTACCGCGGCGGCGAACTCTTCCCGATGTGCTCGACGTTCAAGACGCTCGCGGCCGCCGCGGTGCTGCGGGACCTGGACGAGTCCGCGCTCCGCGAGGTCGTCCACTACGACCAGAGCGACATCGACCGGGCGGGCGGCGCGCCCGTCACGGGCAGGCCGGAGAACCTCGCCGCCGGGATGACGGTGGATCAGCTGTGCGAGGCGGCCATCACGTACAGCGACAACACCGCGGGGAACCTGGTGCTGGAGCGGCTGGGCGGACCGGGCGCGGTGACGCGGCTGTGCCGTTCGATCGGTGACCCGGTGACCCGGCTCGACCGGTGGGAGCCGGAGCTGAATTCGGCCGAGCCGGGACGGGTCACGGACACCACCTCTCCCGAGGCGATCGGCACCACCTACGCGAAGCTCGCCGTCGGGCACGCCCTGGACCGCGCGGACCGGCGGCGGCTCACCGGCTGGCTGCTGGCCAACACCACCGGCGGGGAGCGGATCCGCGCGGGGCTCCCGGCCGGGTGGGCCGTCGGCGACAAGAGCGGTACGGGCGAGTACGGCACCGCCAACGACGTCGCGATCGCCTGGCCCCCGGGCCACCCCCCGGTCGTCGTCGCCGTCCTGTCCACGCGCCCCGACCCGGCCGCCCAGGCCGACTCGGCCCTGGTGAAGGAGGCGACCGCGGTGGTCGCCGACGTCTTCAGCCGGGGTGCCGCGTAGGGACGTTCACCGTGGGTGATCGGCAACGTGGCCCGGCGGGCGGCGGTTTCACCGAAGGGAGGCGGAACTGTTCAGTTTTGATCACGAACTCTCGTATAGTGACGCCCAGTTCACCACCGAGCGTCACTCTCCCTTCACCGGCTCCACCGGAATCACATCCCTACCCGCTCCGAGGACCAGACCGGACCGATGACCGCGACCACGCATCCCGGCGACCGACCTGCCTTCCGCACGCTCGCTGCGACCCTCGCGCCGACCGCGGCGGTGTCGGCCCTCGTGGTCGTCGCCGCGGTGCTCGCCGCGCCCGCCTCGGTCCGCACCCCGCTCGCCCTGGGAGGCGGGGCGGCCGCACTGGTGCTGTGCGCCGCGGTGACCTGGGCCGTCCACGCGGCACGGGCCGCCCGGCGCGCCCGGCGCCGGCTGGAGGCGGTGAGCCAGGACGTCGGACGGCTGCTCCAGCAGCAGGCCCGTACGACCGAGGAGGCGCGCCAGGAGCAGCAGCGGCTGATCGACGAACTGGCCGAGCAGCGCAGTGAGTTCGCCGACGCGATCGCACAGGAGCGGACGCGGTTCCAGGAGGCCGGCAGCCAGGAGCTGGACCGGTACCGGCAGGAGAACGGCCGCCTCGCCGCCGCCCTGGAGCAGGCCTCACGGGAGCGGGCCGCGGCGATCGCCGCGGCGGGCAACGCGGCCGGCCGGATGCAGGCCCTGGCCACCGCCACCCTCGCCGACCTGCGGGCCATGGAGGAGCGGCACAGCGACGAGGAGGTCCTCGCCGACCTGCTGCACCTGGACCACCGCACCGCCCAGGCGGGCCGGATCGCCGACTCCATCGCCGTCCTGACCGGGGCGCGCTCCGGCCGCCGCTGGGCCCGGCCGATCAGCATGGAGTCCATCCTGCGCGGTGCGATGGGACGCATCAGCGGGTACCGGCGGGTGCGGGTGCACTCGGTGAGCGACACGGCCGTCACCGGTCACGCGGCCGAGGGCGTCATGCACGCGCTGGCCGAACTCCTCGACAACGCGGCCAACTTCTCGCCGCCGACCGCCGAGGTCCACGTCTACGTGGAGGAGGTGCCGGCCGGGGTCCTCGTGTCCGTGGAGGACAGCGGCCTGGTGATGGGCGACGTGCAGCTGCGCCGGGCCGAGCGGGCGGTCACCGGTGACACCTCCGAACTGGGCGGTCTCACCGGGACCCGGCTCGGGCTCGCGGTGGTCGGCAGGCTGGCCGGCAAGCACGGCCTGAAGGTGTCGTTCCGGCCGTCGGCGCGCGGCGGCACCGGCGTGCTGATGCTGGTGCCGCAGGACCTGCTGACCCGGCCCGCCGCCGAACCCGCACCGGCCGCGCAGCCGGAGCCGGCCGCACCGGCTCCCACCCCGCACGAGAGGGCACCCGTCCACGAGTCCCCGCGGCCCGCCGAGGACGAGGACGGCTCCGGCGGCCTGCCCAGGAGGCGCCGCGGCCGCACCCTCGCCGAGGCCGAACGCCGGGCGGCCCCGCAGCCGGCGGACCCGCGTCCGGTACCCGGCACGCAGGACGCCCAGGTCCGCGCCGCCCGCTTCAACAGCTTCCGGCAGGCCGTCCGCCCGGCCCCGGCCGACGCCGCCGACGCTCCCGGCACACCCCCGTCCGCCCCCGCACCGGAGCCCGACGGACTCCCCGCGGCCCGCCCGGAACCCGGCTCCGAGCCCACCTCCCACTCGCACGCGCACCCGGAAGGCGACACCACTTCATGACCGGCAGGACCACCGCCGACTCCCAGCTCACCTGGCTCATCGAGGGTCTTCTGGAGCGCACCCCCGGCGCGCGCCACGCCCTGGTGCTCTCCCGCGACGGGCTGAAGCTCTGCCGCACCCCGGAGCTCTCCGTGGACCAGGCCGACCAGCTCGCGGCCATCGCCGCCGGCATCCAGTCGCTGTCGCACGGGGCGTCCGTCGAGTTCGGCGACGGCAGCGGCGGCGTGCGGTCGGCGATGACCGAGTTCTACGGCGGCGTGCTGTTCATCGTGGAGGCCGGCGAGGGCGCCCACCTGGCGGTGGTGACCGGCGAGGACGCGGATCCGGGGCTGGTCGGGCACAACATGAGCGAACTGGTCGAGCAACTCGGCGAGCATCTCACCGCGCAGCCCCGCACCGCATGAGCCGGCCCGGCAGGGACGACGCACCCGACCGTCTGTACACCCTCACCGGCGGTCGCAGCGGAGCCGGGCCGGACAGTCCCTTCGACCTGGTCACCCTCGTCGTCGCCGAGTCGGAGCCGGCCGCGGGCATGCAGTCGGAGCACGCGGCGATCCTGCGCCTCGCGGAGTTCCCGACCTCGGTGGCCGAGATCGCCGCGGAGCTGCGGCTGCCGGTGAGCATCACCAAGATCCTGCTGTGCGACCTGCAGGCGGCCGGCCGGGTCAGCGCCCGGCACCCTTACCGGCCCGCCATCACCGACCCCGACATCCTGGAGCAGGTGCTCGTTGGACTCCGCAACCTCTGACGCGCGCACCCCGCTGGGTGCCTCCGCCGCCAACGGATTCAAGATCGTGGTCGTGGGCGGCTTCGGCGTCGGCAAGACCACCCTGGTCCGCTCCGTCAGCGAGATCCGTCCCCTCAACACCGAGGAGACGATGACCCAGGCGGGCGCGGACGTCGACGACATCCGGGAGGTGCGCGGCAAGTCCGCCACCACCGTGGCCTTCGACTTCGGGCGCATCACGCTGGACGCGCGCAACGTGCTGTACCTGTTCGGGGCTCCGGGCCAGGAACGGTTCTGGTTCCTGTGGGACCGGCTGTTCTCCGGCACCCTGGGCGCGGTGGTGCTCGTCGACACCCGCCGGATCGACGACTCCTGGTACGCCATCGACCGGCTGGAGCGGCACGGCACGCCGTTCATCGTGGCCTGCAACGACTTCGGCGGACCCGTGCACACGCCCGCGGACGTCCGGCACGCGCTCGACCTGGACCCGCACATCCCGCTGGTCGACTGCGACGCCCGCGCACGCGAGTCGGGCAAACAGGTGCTGATCCAGCTGGTCCAGCACGTCAAGAACCGCTACGCCGGCCCCTCGGCACCGGCGGCCCTGCCCCGACAGGAGTTCGTGTGACCCCCGAAGCCGTACCGCTCGGCGGCCCCCGGTTCCAGGCCGAACCCGCGCGTCTGTACCGGGAGATGCGGCGCGAGCACGGCGCCGTGACCCCGGTCGTGCTGGACGGCGGCGTGCCGGCCTGGCTGGTGCTCGGCTACCGCGAGCTGCACCAGGTGACCGGCGACCCGGTGCTGTTCAGCCGGGACTCGGACCTGTGGAACCAGTGGGACACGATCCCGGACGACTGGCCGCTGCTGCCGATGATCGGCCGCAAGCAGCCGTCGATCCTCTACACGGTCGGCGAGCGGCACCGGCAGCGGGCCGGGATGATCAGCGACGCGCTGGAGGCCGTCGACCCGTTCCAACTGCGCGGCCACGCCGAGCGGTTCGCGGACGAGCTGATCGACGGGCTGTGCGCGAGCGGCGAGGCGGACCTGGTCGGCCAGTACGCGATGCTGCTGCCGGTGCGGGTGCTCGCGCGGCTCTACGGCTTCTCCGACGAGGAGGGCCCCGGCCTGGTCACCGCGCTCAACGACATGATCGACGGGCGTGAGCGGGCGATCGCCGGGCAGACCCATCTGGCAGCGTCCATGGCCCAGTTGCTGGCCGACCGCACGGCGGACCCGGCCGACGACGTGGTGTCCCGGATGCTCCAGGACAAGAGCGGGTTCAGCGAGGAGGAGATCGCCCAGGACCTGATGGTCATGATGGCGGCCGGGCACCAGCCGACCGCCGACTGGATCGGCAACTCGCTGCGCCTGATGCTCACCGACGACCGGTTCGCGGCCTCCCTGTTCGGCGGCCGCAACAGCGTCGCCGAGGCCATGAACGAGGTGCTGTGGGAGGACGCCCCCACCCAGAATGTCGCCGGCCGCTGGGCCGCCCGGGACACCCGGCTGGGCGGCCGCCGGATCCGCGCGGGCGACCTGCTGCTGCTCGGCCTCCAGGGCGCCAACTCCGATCCGCAGGTGCGCACCGACGCCTCGGCGCTGACCGGCGGCAACAGCGCGCACTTCTCCTTCGGGCACGGCGAGCACCGCTGCCCGTTCCCGGCGCAGGAGGTCGCCGAGGTGATCGCGAGGACCGGCATCGAGGTCGTCCTGGACCGGCTGCCGGACATCGACCTGGCGGTGCCCGCCGGCTCCCTCGCCCGCCGCCCCTCGCCCTGGCTGCGGGGGCTGACCGAGCTTCCCGTCCGGTTCACGCCCGTACCCGCCCTGTAGTCCGACACCGACGGCCGGGGGCGGCACCGAACGCGGTGCGGCGCCCCGGCCCCGCCCTGGGAGGCACGTCACGATGACGACCGGTACCGAACACGCCAGGATCGCCCTCGACCCCTTCGTCACCGACCTGGACGGCGAGAGCGCGCGGCTGCGTGCCGCGGGTCCGCTGGCCGCCGTGGAACTGCCGGGCGGGGTGCCCGTCTGGGCGGTCACCCGGCACGCCGAGGCCAAGGCGCTGCTCACCGACCCGCGCCTGGTCAAGGACATCGGCGTGTGGGGCGCCTGGCGGCGCGGGGAGATACCGCAGGACTGGCCGCTGATCGGCCTGGCCAACCCCGGCCGGTCCATGCTGACCGTGGACGGCGCCGACCACCGCCGGATGCGCGGGCTGGTCGCGCAGGCCCTCACCCCGCGCCGGGTGGAGCGGATGCGGGAGCGGATCGAGAAGCTCACCCAGGACCTGCTCGACGCGCTCCCGGCGGACGGGGAGAGCGTCGATCTGAAGGCGGCCTTCGCCTATCCGCTGCCGATGTACGTGATCGCCGACCTGATGGGCATCGACGAGGCCGAACTACCGCGTCTGAAGGTGCTGTTCGAGAAGTTCTTCTCGACCCAGACCCCGCCCGCGGAGGTCGTCGCGACCCTGACCGAGCTGGCCGGGATCATGGCGGCGACGGTCGCCGCCAAGCGGGCCGAGCCCGGCGACGACCTGACCAGCGCGCTGATCCTGGCCTCCGAGGACGGCGACCACCTCACCGACGAGGAGATCGTCTCCACCCTGCAGCTGATGGTGGCGGCCGGTCACGAGACGACGATCTCCCTGATCGTCAACGCCGTGGTCAACCTCTCCGCCCACCCGGACCAGCGCGCCAGGGTGCTCTCCGGCGAGGTGGACTGGTCGGCGGTGGTCGAGGAGACCCTGCGCTGGTCCACCCCGACCTCGCACGTGCTGATCCGTTTCGCCACCGAGGACGTGCCGGTCGGCGACCGGGTCCTCCCGGCGGGCGACGCGCTCATCGTGTCGTACGCGGCGATCGGCCGCGACGAGGAGGCGCACGGGCCGAGCGCCGGGGAGTTCGACGTCGGCCGGGAACCGGGGAACCGGCACATCTCCTTCGGCCACGGCCCGCACGTGTGCCCCGGCGCGGCGCTGTCCCGGCTGGAGGCGGGCGTCGCGCTGCCCGCCCTGTACGAGCGCTTCCCCGGCCTGGATCTCGCGGTACCGGCGTCCGAGCTGCGCAACAAGCCGGTGGTCACCCAGAACGACCTCTTCGAACTGCCGGTCCGGCTCGGCTCCTAACCCTTCTTGACCGAGTACGACTTGGCTCCCGTGCCGGCCAGCCCGCCGCCGTCGACGATCAGGTACTCGTCACGAATCGGGCGGCCGGCCAGCCAGGACTCCAGGATCTCCCGGGTGCCGGCCGCGTAGCGGGCCTGCGCGGAGAGGCTGGAACCCGAGATGTGCGGGGTCATGCCCTGGTGCGGCATGGTGCGCCACGGGTGGTCGGCGGGCGCGGGCTGCGGGAACCAGACGTCGCCCGCGTAGCCGGCCAGGTGCCCGCTGCGCAGGGCGCGGTCCACGGCGTCCCGGTCGGCGATCCTGGCCCGCGCGGTGTTGATGAGGTAGGCGCCGCGCTTCATCGTGCCGATCAGCTCGTCGCCGAACAGGCCCTCGGTCTCCGGGTGCAGGGGCGCGTTGACGGTCACGACGTCGCAGTGCGGGACCATGGCGGCCGCGCTCTCGTGGAAGGTCAGGTTCAGCTCGCGCTCGACGGCCTCGGGCAGCCGGGTGCGGTCGGTGTAGTGCAGCCGCACGTCGAAGGGCGCCAGGCGGCGCAGCACCGCGAGCCCGATCCGGCCGGCGGCGACGGTCCCGACGTGCATGCCCTCCAGGTCGTAGGAGCGGCTGACGCAGTCGGCGATGTTCCAGCCGCCGTCGAGCACCACCTGGTGGGAGGGCAGGTAGTTGCGGACCAGGCCGAGGATCATCATCACCACGTGCTCGGCGACGCTGATGCTGTTGGAGTACGTCACCTCGGTGACCGTCACTCCGTGGGCGATCGCGGCGTCCAGGTCGACGTGGTCGGAGCCGATGCCGGCGGTGACGGCCAGCTTGAGGTTCTTCGCGGCGGCGATCCGCTCGGCGGTGAGGTAAGCGGGCCAGAACGGCTGCGAGATCACCACGTCCGCGTCGGCCAGTTCACGGTCGAAGACGGAGCCCGCCCCGTCCTTGTCGGAGGTGACGACGAGGGTGTGGCCGGCCTTCTCCAGGAAGGAGCGCAGGCCGAGCTCGCCGGAGACGCTGCCGAGGAGGTGGCCGGGGGTGAAGTCGACCGCCTCGGGGGCGGGGGTGGTCTGGCCGCCCGGGTAGTGGTCGATGACGGGGATGTCGTCGCGGGCGTAGCTCGTGGGGTATCCGTCGGTCGGGTCGTCGTACAGGACGCAGAGCACCTTGGCCATGGCGGCGGCTCCTCAACTCCGTTGCGGAAGGTCTTCCAACGACGATCCTCGGGACGCCCGCGCAGGTCAAAGCGAACCTGGTGATGTGCTCATAGGCCGCGGCTATCGGTCGTGGCCGTCCAGGTGGGCGGTCAGCAGGCTGTCCAGCGCGTCCCGCAGCCGGGTCTGGCGGGCGACCTTCACCAGGGCCTCGGCGAGCACGGAGGGGGGTTCGCTGCGGGCGACGACGAGACCCACCCGGGGACCGTGGGCCGGGCCCGCCAGGGGGACCACGCGCATGCCCGGGGGCACGCCGAACATGTGCAGCCAGGCGTGCGAGATCACGCTGGACCAGCGGCCGCCGGGAAGGTGGGCGTAGAGGCCGGCCACGCTGTCGGACTCGACCGCGGGGACCGGCGCCGCGCCCTCGGCGGCGAAGCATTCGTCGATGATCCGCCGGTTGCGCATCCGCGGCCCGAGCAGGCACAGCGGGAGCGCGGCGGCCTGGGACCAGGTGGCGCCGGCTGCGTCGCCCAGCGGGCCGCCGACCGGGGTGAGCAGGACGTACCGCTCCTCGTAGAGGGGATAGCGGCGGACCTGGCGCGGTTCGCCGTCGTCCAGGTAGGTCATGGCCGCGTCCAGCTCGTACTCCGCGAGGCCGCGCCGTATGTCGAGGGACGACAGGGACTCCATGGCCACCCTGGCGTGCGGATGCCGGTCGCAGAACGGGCCGGTGAGCAGCGCGGCCACCGGGACGACGGTGGGGATGATCCCGAGCCGCAGGGTGCCGGTGAGCCCGTCCCGCAGCGCCGACAGCTCCTGGTGCAGCGCGTCCCGCTCGGCGAGGATGCGGTGCGCCCAGGCCAGCACCACCTCGCCCTCGGGGGTCAGGCCCTCGTAGCGGCGGCCCCGGCGCACGATCGGCACGCCGAGTTCGTGTTCCAGCCGGCGTATCGCGGCGGACAGCGAGGGCTGGGAGACGTGGCAGGCGGCGGCCGCGCGGGCGAAGTGCCGCTCCCGGGCGAGGGCGACGAGGTATTCGAGCCGGCGCAGCAGCATGTGGGCTCCCCGGGAGGCTGGGCGGCGATCACGGTGGTGGGCTCTACATGTACCGGATCGGCGGGGGCCGCCGTTTGACTTCGAGTGCTCTTGAAGTCGTAGCGTCGGCGGCGCCGGGCACCGCCCGGGATGCCGACGGGCACGAACCGCCGCTCCATGGAGTGAGGGGTGCGCGTCCTGAGCCAGGAACGAACGAGCAGGGAAAGGCTGGAGTCACATGCGACAGCGCCATCTGGGAGATCTGCAGGTTTCCGCCATCGGCCTCGGCTGCATGGGGATGTCCGCCTTCTACGGCACCGCCGACCAGGACGAGGGCGCACAGACCATCCACCGCGCGCGGGAACTGGGCGTCACCTTCCTCGACACCGCGCAGCTGTACGGGCCGCTCACCAACGAGACGCTGGTCGGCGAGGCGGTCCGCGGGCACCGGGACGAGTACGTGATCGCCACGAAGTTCAACTACCGGATGGACGACGCCGTCCCCGGTGACATGAGCAGCATCGGCCGGCAGGACGGCTCCGCGGAGCACGTGCGCAGTTCGGTGCACGGCTCGCTGCGGCGGCTCGGCACCGACTACATCGACCTCTACTACCAGCACCGTGTCGACCCGAACGTGCCGATCGAGGAGACCGTCGGCGCCATGGCCGAGCTGGTCGCCGAGGGCAAGGTGCGGCACATCGGGCTCAGCGAGGCGAGCGCCGAGACGATCCGGCGGGCCCACGCGGTGCACCCGATCGCGGCGGTGCAGACCGAGTACTCGCTGTGGACCCGGGACCCGGAGGACGAGGTGATCCCGGCCTGCCGGGAGCTGGGCATCGGCTTCGTCCCGTACTCGCCGCTCGGCCGCGGTTTCCTGGCCGGCCGGTTCTCCTCCCCCGACGACCTCGACGCCAACGACTGGCGCCGCTCCGGTCCCCGCTTCACCGGCGACAACCTGGAGGCGAACCTGCGGCTCGCCGCGAAGGTGAAGGAGATCGCCGCGGAGAAGGGCGTGACCCCGGCCCAGCTGGCCCTCGCCTGGGTGCTGGCCCAGGGCGAGCACATGGTCCCGATCCCGGGCACCAAGCGCCGCACCTACCTGGAGCAGAACGCGGGCGCGGTCGACGTGGAACTCACCAAGGACGACCTGGCCCGCATCGACGCCGAGGTGCCGAAGGCGGCGGGCGAGCGCTACGACGAGTCGGGCATGCGGAGCGTGAACCTCTAGGCCGCTTCCGCAGGCGCGCGGTGGCCGGGGGCGGGGCGGTGACGCACGCTGGTAGGCATGGGGAGCCGGTGGAGCGCCGCGAGGCGGCGACAGGCGTGGCAGACCTCGCACGCGCTGCTGCTGCTCCCGGTGCTGCTCGTCGTGGCGATCACGGTGGCGGCGATCGGATCGCCGCCCGACGTCCACCTGGGGCCGACCCTCGTCATCGCGCCCGCGCTCACCCCCTCGCTCGCCGGAGCCCGCGCGACGGCGCTGGTGGGCGCGCTGGCGGTGGCCGCCCAGGTGGTCATCGGGGTGTTCCACGGCGGGCTGATGAACGCCAACCACCTCGTGCAGATCGTCACCCTCATGCTGCTCTCCGTGATGGTGACGGTCTACGCCGCGCTCCGTGACCGGCGCAGGCTCCAGCTGGCCCAGGTCCGCTCGGTCGCCGAGGCCGCGCAGCACGTGCTGATGTGGCCGCTGCCGGAGCAGATCGGCCCGCTGCGGATCGCCTCGCTGTACCTGGCGGCCGAGGACGAGGCGCAGATCGGCGGCGACCTGTACGCCGTCACCCACGCGGGCGGCCAGGTCCGCGTGCTGATCGGGGACGTCCGGGGCAAGGGGCTGGCCGCGATCGGTGAGGCGGCGCTGCTGCTCAGCGCCTTCCGGGAGTCGGCCCACCGGGACATCAGCCTGCCGGAGCTGGCCGCGGTGCTGGAACAGAGCGTGACCCGGTACGCGGCGGACATGGACTCGCCGGAGGAGGCGGGCGAGCGGTTCGCGACCGCCCTGCTGATCGAGATCCCGGATCTGGACCCGGTCACCCGGATGACCAGCTGCGGCCATCCGCCGCCGCTGCTGCTGAGTCCGGGGCACGCGGTCACCGTGCCGAGCCTGCACCCGTCGCCTCCGCTGGGCGTGCACGGGACCCCGGCCTCGGAGCACACGCTGGACGTGTTCTCCTTCGAGCCGGGCGACACGCTCCTGCTGTACACCGACGGGGTGATCGAGGCGCGGGACGCCCGGCACCGCTTCTATCCGCTCACCGAGCGGGTGGCGCAGTGGACCGACGCCTCGCCCGAGTCGCTGATCCACCACGTCCGGCGGGACCTGATGACCCACGCGGGCGGCCGTCTCGGCGACGACGCGGCCCTGATCGCCCTGCACCGCACCGCGAGCGTGCACCGGCAGCATCACGGGATCCTCGGCCACGGCGGTGTCCGGGCCGGGGAGGTTCCCGAAATCCCCGGTTCGTGAGCCGTCCGCCGGGTCCGGCGGCACGGGCGCGGCGGTCTTCGCCGTTCAATTGTCTTTGGTTCAAAGTTAAGTCGTGAGGGTGGTCTCGACCATTGGCCGAATGTCAGACTCCGCATCGCCTTTCCGAGACAGGGAGTCGACATGCCGGACCCGCAACCCCCCACCCGCAGGCGGCCGTTGAGCCGGGCCACGGCCGCCGTCCTCGGCGCGCTCGCGCTGGTCGTCGCCGTACCCGCCACCGCGCACGCCAGTGTCCTGACCCTGCTGCCGCAGAACGCCGACGGACTGGAGCAGTCCTTCTCGCCCGCCTACGACTACGACGGCGACGGCTGCTACACCACCGCCGCGATCGGCGCCGACGGCACCCTCAACCCCGGTCTGGGGCTGGGCGGTGACGTCAACGGCCACTGCCACGACTACGCGCAGCTGGCCAACGCCAACACCTACTCGCGCGAGAAGTGCAACAACGGCTGGTGCGCGGTGATGTACGCCAGCTACTTCGAGAAGGACCAGGCGACGTACGGGCCGCTGGCCATCGGTCACCGGCACGACTGGGAACACGTCATCGTGTGGATCCAGAACAACCAGGTGCAGTACGTCTCGGTGTCCCAGCACAGCAGTTACCAGGTGGCGGCCGCGTCGGCGATCCGGTTCGACGGCACCCACCCGAAGATCGTCTACCACAAGGACGGCGCGTCCACCCACGACTTCCGGTTCGCCAACTCCAACGACGACCCGCCGGAGAACGCGACCGGCGGCTGGTTCTTCCCGCGTCTGGTGGGCTGGAACGGCTATCCGGCGGGCTACCGCGACAAGCTGATGAACGCCGACTTCGGCGACGCCACCATCAAGATCAAGGACGGGTCCTTCGAGTCGAATCTCGCGTACGCGAAGCCCTCCGGGATCGCGTTCGACCCGAACGGCTGAGCAGCACCCCGGTGTGGGGGGGGGGCGGGCCCCCCCCCCCCCCCGGGGCCCCCCCCGGGCGGGGGGGGGGGGGGGGGGCCCCCCCCCGCCCCGGGGGGGGGGGGGGGGCCGGGGGGGGCCCCCCCCCCCCCCCCCCGGGTCACGACCGTGCCGGGGCCGGGAAGGTGAGCCCGGCCCCGGCACGGGGTCCTCGGGTCACGGCTTGCGCGCGACCGCTCCGTACATCGCGATGTCCTCGTCGCGGATGCCCTGCTCGCCGGTGCCGTCCGGGTGCCACTTGTGCACCTGGACGATGCCCGGCTCGACCAGTTCGAGGCCCTCGAAGAACGTGTGGGCCTCGTCGATGGTGCGCAGCCGCATCGGCATGTTGCGGGCCTCGTACTCGCGGGCGACCCGGCCCACCTCCTCGGGCGCGAACTCGGCGGTGCCGATGGACATCGCCAGGTAGCTGCCGGAGGGCAGCGGCTCCAGCAGCCGCCGTACGACACCCACCGCGTCGTCCGCGTCCAGCATGAAGTGCACGATGGCGATCACCGTGAGCGCCACCGGCCGGTCGAGGTCGAGGGTCTCCAGCAGTTCGGGGGCCTGGTAGAGGTCCGTCAGGTCCCGGAAGTCCGCCTCGATGTAGGCGGTCCTGCCCTCGGGCGTGCTGGAGAGCAGCCCCTGGGAGAGGGTGAGGACGATGGGGTCGTTGTCCACGTAGACGACCCGGGTGTCGGGGGAGACCGCCTGGGCGATCTCGTGCAGGTTCGGCGAGGTGGGTATGCCGGTGCCCACGTCCAGGAACTGGCGTACCCCGGCCTCCTCGGCGAGCCAGCGCACGGCACGGTTCATCCAGTCGCGGTTGGCCCGCATGTGGATCGGGAGCGCGGGCCACTCCCGGGACATGGCGTCGCCCGCCTCCTGGTCGGCGGGGTAGAAGTCCTTGCCGCCCAGGATGTAGTCGTAGATCCGGGCGGAGTGCGCGTTCTCGGTGTCGATGCGGTCGGCCGGCCATCCGTTGTCGGGCAACGCCGTGTCTCCCATTCGGGTGAGGGGGTGCGGGGGGTGTGTCCGGTGTGGGGGGTTGGTTCAACGATCAGCTATAGCAAGGAAGTTCCGGCAGCAAGGCTCACATCAGGAAGTCGGCGTCACCCGCCTTCACACCGGACAGGAAGGTGTTCATCTCGCGGGGCGTGAAGACCAGCGCGGGACCGTCCGGGTCGGTGGACTGGCGTACCGCCACCCGCCCGTCGGCGAGCTTCTTCACTTCCACGCAGGCGCCGCCGGCGTCGTCGCTCCACGGCTTGGACCAGCCGCGCGCGCCCAGTTGCCGGGACGGGATGCCGTTGCGTATGGGGTGGTGCACTCAGAGCTCCTCGCGAATCGCACCGAGGATGACCTCGGTCTTCCTGGCGGGCGCCGCCTGGGCGCCCAACCGGTCCAGGGCCTCGCGGTAGACCACGACGTCCTCCCTCTTGTCCAGGTAGACGGCGCCCACCAGGCCGTTGAGATAGACGATGTCGGGCAGTTCGGGGGCCCGGAACCGGAAGAGGTGGTACGCACCGGCGCGCATCGCCGGGTGCGGGCCGTTGGCGAACGGCATGATCTGCAAGGTCACGTGGGGCAGCCGGTTGATCTCGATGAGATGGTCGATCTGCGCGCGCATCACCGCGGCGCCGCCGACCGGCCAGCGCAGCACCGTCTCGTCCATCACGACCCACAGCCGGGGCGGCGCCTCCCGGGTGAGGAGTTCCTGGCGGCGCATGCGCAGGGCCACCCGGCGCTCGGTGGCCTCGGTGGGCGCGTGCGGGTTGCCGGCCCCGAGCAGCGCGGCGGCGTACTCCCGGGTCTGCAACAGGCCGTGCACGAACTCGTTCTCGTAGACGCGGATCTGCGACGCGGCCTGCTCCAGGCTCAGATACGCGGCAAACCAGTCGGGCATCACGTCGCGGTAGGTGTGCCACCAGCCGCGCTTGTTGGCCTCGCGTACGGACTGTAGGAAGGTGTCGACCTCCTGGCGGTCCGTCACGCCGTAGACCTGCAGCAGCTTCTCGGCGTCGGCCAGCCGGAGCCGGGCCACCTTGGCGGCCTCCATCCGGCGGATCGTCGAGTGGCTGACGCCGATCGCCGCGCCGGCCTGCTCATAGGTCAGTCCCGCCCGGGTCCGCATGTCCTCCAGCTGACGGCCGAGGATCATGCGCAGGACGGAAGGTGCACCGCCCCAGTCGGTCTCCGAGGTCACGCCCTACCCCCTCGCACCAGGTTTCAGGGTCACCGTCTCACAGACCGGTGAGCGGCTCGCGGACTCATTGGATCACTTCCTGCCGGGAGCAGCATGCACTTCGCTTCTTGCAATTTTCAACTTGCCGGTTGCGAGGCGATGTTGGCAGGTGCCAGAGTGGACCTACTGCTCCGGTCGACCAAGGAGCAGGCGAAGCAGTCCAGTTGGGGGAGGCTGAACTGCGGCCCGATGCCGTCCAGGCACCGGTCGTCGTCTGCCCCCTCGTGGCCCGGGGCGAATGCGACCGCTCAGCCCCCCACGCTGCGAAGCCGGACGAAAGGCGCACGGCGATGGCCCCGCCCGCTCTCCCCCAGCCGCTCGACCGACTGCCCGACGACCGGATACCCGGACTGCCCCGACCGGCCCTCGCGGCCGGTGCCGAGGGCCCGCGCCGCCCGTCGGACGCGACCGGTGTCCCCCGACCACCCGGAGGCGAACGCCTCGGTCGACTCCCTGGGCCGCAAGGCCTCGACCGGTTCGCCTCCGGGGACGCGCCCCTCCCGCACAGCCTGGCCTTCGACCTGGCACCGACGCCCAGAGCGGTCGGCAACGCCCGCCGCAGCGTGGGCGAGCTGCTGACCTCGTGGGGCGTGGGCGAGGAGGCCCGCGACAACGCGGTCCTGGTGACCTCCGAACTGGTCACCAACTCGATCGTCCACTCGGCCGGCCGGCGGATCATCTGCCGCGTGCACGCCGCCGTCGACCGGATCCGCATCGAGGTCGAGGACCAGAGCGGGAGCTACACGCTCCCGGCCCCCCGGCAGGCCAGACCGGACGAGCAGAACGGCCGCGGGCTGTTCCTCGTCGACGCGCTCAGTCTCGACTGGGGCGTCACCCTCGCACCGGAGGGATCCACCGCACGGGTCGTCTGGGCCGAGCTGTCGACGGCACCGGGCTGACCACCCGCCCCCCATCCCAGGAAGCACGTCGTCCCATGAACCATCCCCCCACACCCGCACCCGCCGCCGACCCGTCCTGGACCCGGACCCGCCCCAAGCCCGGGCCCGACCAACCGCACACCACCCCGGCGGACTGACCCGCACCCCGTCCCGCGGCCCGGGCCTCCCGTGAGGCCCGGGCCGCCCGGTGTCCGGCACGGGACGCGGCCGCCGGGGCCGCTCCGCATGAGCGGGGGAAGGGGGCGGCGGCGGAAGGGGGCACCGGAACGGGACGGACCGTCGCCAAGACCGTGGCCCGCGTGGCCGGGGCCGCCGAGTGGGTCCTGGTGGACACGGTGGCGCCGGACTTCGCCTGCCACCGCCCGCAGGGCACGGACCGGGCCTCGGTACCGGGCGGCGATCGCCTGCTGGTCCTGGAGGCGGCGCTGCGCGGCTGACACGCGGCCGGTGGCCGCCCGGTCAGTCCGTCGCGTGGGCCCGCAGCGCCCGCGCCGCACGGCGCAGCCGGGCCGCGGCGGCCGCGCAGGCCGTCGCCTGCCGCTCCAGGGCGCGCCCGCTCCCGTCCGGTGCCCCGGCGCAGCCCGCCAGGGCGGTGGCGGCGCCGCGCAGCCGTCGCGCGTAGCCGTCCATCCGGTCCGCGTCCGCCCTCAGGTCGTCGGCGTAGGCGAGGAGTTCGGGGGCGGCGGGGGCGGGACGGGATCCGGTCACCATGGGGCGCACCTGCTTCTCGGGTTCAGCGCGGCAGCTGCGCGCCGGCGCTTCTGTGGGCCATGAACCGCGGGCTGGTCAGGACGAACCCCGGCCGGACGGTGTCCAGTTCGAGGATCTGGACGTGGCGGGCCAGCGGTCCGTGCACGGCGCCGAGCCGCACCCGAACCCGGGGGCGGGTGTGCACGCGCGGCCGGCCGTCGGACCGCACCAGGGTGCGTACGGTGCTGTCGCCGCGGCGCCCGTAGAGCACCCAGTCCGCTTCGGGGCAGCGCACTCCGGGACCGGCGGGGCCCGCGACACTCAGGCCCAGCTCCGGTGCCTCGGCCCGGAGTTCACGCCCCTGCAGGGACACCTCGGCGGCCGCGTGCACGGCGGGCTGGGCCCAGACCTCCTCGGCCACCGCCCGCGCCTCCCGGGTGCCGACGGCGAGCGCGACGACGTAACGGCCGGTGCGGCGCAGGTCGACCCGGCGCAGCAGGTCCCCGGCCAGACCGTACGGGTGCGGCCGCCACGGGTCGTCGACGAGGACGGAGAGTCCGAGTTCGGTGTAGGGGCCGATGGTGGTGCAGCGGTGCTCGTAGAGGGAGAGCACGGCCAGGGCGCGGCGCCCGAGGCGGGTGGGGACCAGCCAGTCGAGGTCCGGCAGCAGGCTGCGGGCGACGCCGGGGTCGACCGGGAAGCACAGGTGCGCCGCGGAGGAGTCGTAGAAGCGCACCGGCACGTCGACCGGACCCGCCGACGTGGGCACGGTGGTGGTGGGGACGGTCAGCAGGGGGTGGCCCTCGGGCGGGCGGGCGCGGGCGCCGAGCCGGTAGACCCGGCTGCGCTCCACCGGGCCCCGGTAGCGCGTGAGGGCCGCGTCGATGTCTCGGGCGGCCCGCGGGACCACCGTCTCCAGGTGGCCGATGTAGACGCTCAGCAGGTGGCTGCGCGGGAACTCGGAGTCGGGTCCGGTGTAGTCGGCGCGGTACCGGTTGGGGTGCGGGCCGCGGGCGGCGGCCGCGGGGCCGTCCGCGGACGGGACGATGTCGTGCCGGTTGGTGACGGCGGCGAGCCAGGTGCGCGGGTCGGCGGGTTCCCTGCGGCCGGCCGGCGCCCCGACGGTGACCACGTGGGTCACCCGGTAGGCGCGGCAGAACTCCTCGTCCGCGGCGAGGTTCAGCAGGGCGGTCCCGCCCTCGCCGTGTCCGAGGAGCGCGAGGTCGGCGCCGCGCGGGACGCCGTGGTGCCGGATCGCCAGCAGGATCGAGCGGCTGTACGGCGAGTCGGTCGTGAACAGGTCGCGCCAGGCGTCCGCGAAGTCCGGCGGGACGCACCCGCGGGGGCGGCCGGGGGTGGTGCCGGGGGCCTGGACGACGTAGCGGAGCACGCCGTCGGGGCCGCGTACCTCCTGGATCAGGACGCGGTCCTCGGCCTCCAGGGCGTCGAGGCCGCGCAGGAAGCCGAGCAGCGACCCCTCGACGGCGAAGCCGCCGGCCTCCCGGGCGGAGGGTTCGACGGCCCGGACGGCGCCGTCGGGGGCACCGGGTGCGCGGGGGTGCGCGGCGCTGACGCGGCGTGCCGGGTCGGCGGCCAGCTCCCGGCCGGCGGCCAGCGCCCACGCGGTCTCGTCGCTGACCGGGTTCTCGCCCAGCAGGCCGTGGACGGCGAGGAGTTCGGTGAGGACCGGGGTCGGTCCGGCCAGCGACCGCCGGGCGTCCCGGTCCTTGAGCAGGGCCCGCAGCGCGCGGACGGCCTCGGAGTCCGGGGCGGCGCCGACCGCGGCCCTCAGCCGGCGCATGCCGGGGTCCTGGGCGAACTCGGGGTGGCCGAGCAGGACGGCGGCGATCCGCAGCCGCAGCGAGACCACCGCCACCTGCGCCGCCAGGCTCTCCCTCCCCAGCGCCTCCCCCGCCGCGCCGAGGAGCCGCCCCACCCCGTCCGGGGCCACGACCGCCGCACCGCCGAGCCCCTGCCGGTCGGTGAGCGCCCGCAGCAGCGCCCAGCGGGCCGCGCAGCCGGTGCGCGGACGGCGGCGCGCGGACGCGGTCAGCGCGGGGGCGAACAGGACGGAGCTGGTGCGCGCGCAGACCTCCCGGATGCCTTCGGCGACGTCCACGACGTCGTGGGCGCATTCCCGCAGCACTTCCTCCGCGGGCGGCCCGGAGGCACGGCGACGCGCTGCCATCCGGCGCTCCCTCGGATCGACGACATGGCCTGACCCCATCGTGGGCCCTGGATCCGGCGCCCGCACCTTCGTCCGTCCGGGTGACGACGGACCCGGCGGGGAGCGGTCAGGCGCCGTCGGCGAGCCCGGCGGCGACGGTCGCGCCGAGTTCCCAGCACGCCTCGACGCCGGCCTTGCCGGGATCGCCGGTCACGGTGACCGGCTGCGCGGCCCGGCGCCAGCCGAGACCCGTGGTGATGGAGTCGAGGGCGCGCAGGGCGCCGGTGACGTCGTTGCCGCCGTGCACGTAGGCGCCGAAGGGCCGGCCGCGCGTCTCGTCCAGGCAGGGGTAGTAGATCTGGTCGAAGAAGTGCTTGAGGGCGCCGGAGAGATAACCGAGGTTGGCCGGGGTGCCGAGGAGATAGCCGTCGGCCGCCAGGACGTCGGAGACCGTGGCCGACAGCGCCGCCCGCCGCACCACCCGGACCCCCTCGATGTCCGGGTCCGTCGCGCCGGAGACGACGGCCTCGAACATGGCCTGGCAGTGCGGGGAGGGCGTGTGGTGGACGATCAGCAAGGTGGGCACACCGGCACCCTGCCGTGCCCGGCCCGCCGGAGGCAACCGGCACGGGCACCGGCCGGGGGTGCGGCTGTACGGGCACGGCTGCATGGGCACGGCGGCACGGGCTCGGTCGTACAGGCGAGGCGGCACGGCCGCGGCCGTACGGGCTCGGCCAGGGAATTGGGTCGGCCGGGGCCGGTGCCCTTGGTTACAGTGACCCGCCGGGAACGCCGAAGGGGAGGCTGACGGGTGGGGACCCTGGGGAGAAGGGCCGTGGCGCTCGCGCTGCTTGCGGGGCTGCTGACGGGATGCCGGGTGTCGGCACGCGCGACGGACGTCTCGGTGTCGGGAGCGGCGTCCGAGGCGGCGGCCCAGAGCGGCGGCACGGTCGGCGGCTCCGGTTCGGCCTGCCGGCTGCCGGTCACGTTCGACACCGCCCGCGGCTGGCGGGCCGAGGCGGTCGACGGCCTCGCCGCGGTCGCCTCGAACGCCCCGGACGACGACCTGGCGCAGAGCCTGCTGCGGCAGGGGCCGGTGACCCTGGTCTGCGAGATCGACGCGAAGCCCGCCGGGGCCGTCGGCTTCCTGCGGGTGTCCACGGGCGAGCCGGGAAGCGGTGACGCCGGCGCGGTGCTCCGGGCCTTCGTGGCCGCCGAGGGCCACACCGGCCGGGCCAGGTACCGGGCCTTCACGTCCGGCGGGCTGACCGGGACGCGGGTCGACTACGACTACACCAGCGACCTGCTGGGCGAGAGCAAGAAGGAATCCGCCCTGGCCGTGGTCACGCCCGAGGGACCCGTCGTCCTGCACCTGGGCGGGCTCGACAGCGCGGAGCACGAGGAGATGCTCCCCGCGTTCGAACTCGCCCGGCAGACGCTGCGCCCCGCCTGACCCCGGGACCGGGGCCGGGCGGGGAGGGCACGCCGCAGGGTCAGGAGGACCGCCACCTGGTGCGCCACAGCAGGACGAACCCGGCGGCCAGCAGCAGCCCGCCGAAGACGGCCGGCCAGAGGTGGGCGCCGGTCTCGGCGAGATCGCCCTGGACGGCCTGCGGCTCGGTCTGGGGCGCGGTGCCGGGCGGGGTCTCCTGGCCCGCCGGGCTCTGCGCGTCGGCCGGGGCCTGGGTCTCGGGCCGGTCGGTCGGCTTGCTGATGACACCGCCCGTGCCGGACGACTTCTTGGGCGAGGCGCTCGTGTAGACGTGCGGCAGACCGGTGCCGCCCGAGCTGTCCGAGCCGTTCTTCGTGGCGGTGGGCTCGGTCGCCGGCTCGGAGGGCTCGGTCGCCGGCTCGGACGGGTCGGCGCTGCCGGTCTCGGCCGGCGGGTCGGCCGGGGCCGCGGTGTCGCTCGGCTCGGTGACCGGGCTCGCGGTGTCGGACGGCGGGTCCTGCGGGGTCGCCGACTCGGACGGGTCGGGTTCGGCGCTCTGCGACGGCGGCTGCTCGCCGGCTCCCGCGCCGCAGGTGCGGCCGGAGTTGATGCAGTCGACCATCTTCCGCATCAGGTCCTCGTCGAAGACGTTGATGAAGTCGCCGTGGTCGGTGACCGGCTTGTGCAGCTGCTCGGGGAACGAGTCCACCGCGAACAGCGGGACCGTGCGGCCGCCGTCGGCGAGGCTCGGCGCGTCCACGGCGTAGACGATGCGCTGCACCAGCTGCGGGATGGCCTCGAACCCGGCCGGGCAGCTGCCGTCGGCGGCCTCGAACGCCACGTGGGTGCGGTGGTTGGCGCTGTCGATGTTCCGGCCGTCCCAGCAGCTCTGGAACCTGAACGTGCGCACCACGTCACTGCCCTTGGGACACAGCGGGTACTTGTCCTTGAGCTGCCGGTCCTCGAAACCGGTACAGCTCCAGGAGGCGTTGGCGTTGGCCGGGCCGTTGACGAAGGACTTGGCGTCGCCGGTGATGATGCGCAGCAGCCGCGGCATCTCGGTGACCTTCGAGGTCGGGTTGCCCTCGAAGGTGAGCGTCACCTGCTTCGCCGTCACGATCTGCCCGGCGTTGCCCTCGGTGCCGCCGCCCGGCTTGTCGGCGTCGCGCTCCTGCTTGCCGTTCTGCAGCCGCAGCACGGGCCAGTAGTACGTCGACTTGTCGCCGCGGTCCGCGCAGCTCGTGTCGGCCTTGGCGAGGTCGTCGTCGCTGGCGAACGCGTTGTTGGACTGGTTGCCGATGTAGTCGTGGAAGTGGTGGGCGCCGTTGGAGACGCCGGGCGCCACGATCACGTTGTCCGAGTTGAACAGGCCGTTGGCGTTCACCCCGCAGCTGGAGGAGAAGGTGCCGGTGGAACCGCCGGACTGCTCGGCGGGGGTCGCGGCGTTGGGCTGCACGCCGGTGATGTCGGCGTAGTCGGCGGCGACGGGACCGTTGCCGCCCTGGCCGCCGCTGCCGGTACCTGCACTGGCACTCGCACTCGCGCTCGCGCCCTGGCTCGGCGCGCCGCTGTCCTGCGGCGACGCCGACTGGCCGCCGCTGCCCTGGTCCGAGGAGCGCAGGGTGCAGGCGGCGAGGTCGTCGAGGCCCTGCGGACGGTCGCCCGCACGGCCGATGGCGTCGGCGATCCGCTGCAGGGACTGCGACCGCTTCTCCTTCAGCGGCGCCAGGATCATCCCGTCGGCGGCACCGGGGTCCTGCTGGATCGCCGCCGCCTGCTCCTTGAGCTGCTGGTAGGCGGCCGCGATCTGCTGGTCCAGCTGCGCGAGTTCGTCGTCGACGTCGGCCCGCGCCGCGTCGGGCACGGTGGTCAGGCGGCTGCCGACGTCGGGGCAGTAGACGGTGGGCGCGGACAGCACCTGGGCCGTCTGCCCGGTCTGCTGGTCCGAACTCCCCTCGGTCGCCGAGGCGTAGACGTTCACCGCGACCAGTGTTCCGCCGCCGAGCATCAGGGCGACCGCTGCGAAGGTCGCGCGTTGTGCGCCGGTAGGGCGTCTGCGCCTGTTGGGTCTCAAGGTCGTTCCCCTGCGTGTCGTGGTCGGCCGGGCATGGAAATCCCCCCGCCCTGTACGCGGCACGGCACCCCTGTGTTCAACGGCCCCGCGAATTCACGGCAATCTCATAGGAAGCCGCCGTACGGGCCGCCCCGGCGCGGGTCCGGCACCTCGAACGCTACGACGAACATCACAATTACGTATCGGACATTAGCCACCTCAACCTTCACACGAGTGACACAAGTTGGCTAGGTTGACGGGCAAGCCGCTCGGCTCCCCCCGGCGAATCCCGTCGGGCCGCGCGGCCTCCGCCCAATCCGGTGCCCAACGGGGCTTTCCGGAGCCGGGGACCCAACCGAACCACTGGGGTGAATCGGCCGACCGCCCTGAGGGGCCGCGGCCGTAGGGCATGCCTTCCGGATCGACCCGCCCGAACCCGACAGCTAACCCGGTCGGCGGAGTACGGAAGGAGCACGACCCCCATGGCGCCCGAGAGCCGTGACGAGGTTCGCCGACGGATCGACAGCCTCTACGACCAGGCCGAGAACGCCACCGGGAACTACAACGCCACGCGTGCGATGAACGGGGGCTCGCGGTCCCGCGGGGTCCCGCTGTTCAAGCGGCCGCGGCGTGACGACCCGGGCCTGGAGAGCATCGCCCGTGAGTGGTTCGACGGAGCGCGCTCCCGGCTCGGACCGAGCGTCCCGGCGGCGCTGCCCGCCGACCGGCAGCCCGCCCGTCCCGGCCCGCGCCGGCCCGTCAGCGCGATGGCGGCCGACCTGATCGGCCAGCTGGAGGACTCCGGACCGGACCGTCCGGAGCTGACCGCGGGGCCGTCCGCGAACGGCGGCATCGAGGTGGTCCGCGAGCCGGCGGAGCGCCCGCAGCGGGAACTGACGGCCGGCTCCCAGGCCGCCCTGCCGCCCGGGCCGTCCGCCGCGGCCAAGGCGCTGCCCGCCGCCGCGCCCAGGCGGGCGACGCCGGGCGCGTCCAAGACCAGGAGCCAGCTGAAGATCGCCAAGGCGCGCGAGATCCTGTCGCAGCGCACCGGGCGGCGCGCCGTCGCGGCCCTCGAACCGGCCGCGCCCGCCCCGGCCGCCCCGACGCCGTGGCCCGTCGCGGAAGCCCAGCCCCCGGCGCAGCACTGGCCGGCCCCCGCCGGCCTGCCGGGCCAGTACGGCGACACCGGCGCCTTCGCGGCGGACGCCCTGACCGGCACCGGCGCCTTCGCGGCCGTGACCGTGACGGAGACGGCGATCCCGGTGATACCGGCCACGGACACGGGCTCCTTCCGGGCCGTGTCCCCGGGCGACACGGGCGGCATCCCGCAGATACCCGCCCTGGACACCGGCGGCTTCCGCATCATGAGCCCCGGCGCACCCCAGCCCCAGCCCCCGGCGGACACCGGCGGCTTCCCGGCCATGCCCCCGAGCGACACGGGCGGCATCCCGGCGGTACCCGCCCTGGACACCGGCGGCTTCCGGGTCATGAGCCCCGGCGCCCCTCAGCCCATGTCCGCGGCGGACACCGGCGGCTTCCCGGCCATGTCCCCGGGTGACACCGGAGGCATCCCGCAGATACCCGCCACGGACACCGGCGGCTTCCGCATCATGAGCCCCGGCGCACCCCAGCCCCAGCCCCCGGCGGACACCGGCGGCTTCCGGGTCATGACACCCGGTGGTAGCGGCGGGCTTCCCGGCGCGGCGCCCATGGACTCGGCCGTGCCGTCCGCCGTGAGCCCGGGTGACACCGGTTCCTTCCGGGTCATGACGCCGGGCGCCACGGGCACCTTCCGGATGCCGGACGACACCGGCTCGTTCCCGGCCATGACACCGACGGACACCGGCAGCTTCCCCGCCATGGCACCGGCGGACACCGGCGCCTTCCCCGCCATGACGCCCGCGGACACCGGCGCCTTCCCCACCGCCGTGCCCGGCCAGGCTCCGGTGGCCGGTGGTTCCTTCCCGGGGGCGGCCGTCGCCTATCCCGGCGCGCCCCAGGCCGTCGTGGAGGCCGTTGCGCCCGCCGTCCAGTACGGCATGCCGTCGGCCGACTTCGGCACCGGGGGCCTCCCCGTGGCCGCGCCCGCCGTGGACATGGACATGGGCGGTTACGCCACCGCCGGTTACGCCGCCGCCCCGGCCATGGCCGCCGTACCCCAGCCGCCGATGCCGACGGCGGTCGCGGACCCGCCGTGGGCGATGCTGGCGACTCCCGCCGCGCCCGTCGAGCCGCCCTTGGCGATGGCCGCCGCCGCATCGCTCGCCGCGGCACCGCTCCCCGTCGCGACGGTCCCGCCGATGCCCGCGGTGGTCACCGCGGCCGTCCCGACGGTGCCCCCCGTGGCCGTCGCCGACCCGCTGCCCACCGCTCCCCCGGCCGCGCCGTTCGTGCCCGCCGCCGTGGCCGAGCCCGGCAAGGCGATGAAGGCGCTGGCGTTCGCCCGCGCGCAGATCGGGCGGCCCTGCGTCTGGGGCGCGACCGGTCCTGAGTCGTACGACTGCTCCAGCCTGACCCAGGCCGCCTGGCGGGCCGCCGGGGTGTCGCTGCCGCGCAGCGCGCCGGAGCAGGCCTTCGCCGGCACGCCGCTGACGCATGCCGCCGTCGAGCCGGGTGACCTGGTCTTCTTCTTCGACGACGACAGCCACGTCGGGGTCTACGCGGGCGACGGCATGATGATCCACGCGCCCAGCCCCGGCGCCTCCATCCGCGAGGAGTCGATCTACAACGCCGGCGAGTCGGCCATCCACCGGGTGGTGCGCCCGGCCTGAGCCGGGCCGTCCGGGTCAGACCCTCCGCCGCCGGGTGCGCCAGCTCTCGTGGTGGTCCAGGAGGGTCTGCTCGACGGGCCGGTAGGCCAGGCCCAGTTCGCGGACGCTCCGGCCGTTGTCGACGGGGAAGCGGATGCCCAGGTGTTTGCGTATGTAGTCCTGGGTGAGGCCGAAGAACGGGCCGAGGAGCCGTACCGGCCAGTGCGGCAGCGCGGTGCGCGGCAGGCGCGGGTCCCAGGGGCGGCGGGCGCGGATGATCCGGGACATCTCGTGGAAGGACGTCATCGTCTCGTTGGCCACGATGTAACGGCCGCTCGCCGCCGGGCGCTCCGCCGCCGCGATGTGCGCGTCGGCCACGTCGCGGACGTCCGCGGTGGTGAAGCTGAAGTCCGGGGCGCCGTAGCAGAACAGGCCCTTGAACAGCTCGTCCAGCAGGAACAGGCTGCCGGACTCGGAGGCCGGCGTCAGTGAGGGTCCGAGGACCAGACCGGGGTTGACGGCGACCATGCGCCAGCGGTCCTGGGCGGCCTCGGCGTCCCAGGCGGCGCGTTCGGCGAGCGTCTTGGCGTAGTGGTACGGGTTGCCGGTCAGCGTGCTGGTGGTGTTGAAGTACTTCTCCGTGAGGATTCCGCCGGCCATCTCGCGGACGTCGCAGTAGTCGCCGAAGATCGCGCCCACGGTGGAGGTGAGGACCAGGGTCGTCACCTCGGGCGTGCGGTCCACGCTCGCGAGCACGTTGCGGGTGCCGTGCAGCGCCGGGTCCACCACGTCCCGCCTGCCGTCCTTGATCCGCTCCGGCATCAGGAACGGGGAGGCGACGTGGAAGACGGTCGCACAGCCCCGGAACGCCTCGTCGAAGGAGCCCTTTGCGAGCAGGTCGGCCTCGAACAGGGCGAGCCGGCCGGGGAAGGCCTCCTGCAGCTCCCACAGCGGCCGGACCTTGGCCGCGTCGCGGGCGCTGCGGACGGTCGCCCGGACCCGGTAGCCCCGCTCCAGGAGCCGGCGCACCAGATGGCCGCCGACGAATCCGCTGCCGCCGGTCACCGCCGCGGTCGTCTGCCCGCCTGCGTCCACGCCGCCACCCCTCGCCCCTGGGCCACCGCGGCTCGGTGTCCCGCCAGGGACAGGCTGGTGCATGCCGGGGGCGGCCGCCAAGGTCCGGGAGCGGAGCTGTACCGTCTCCCGGGCATAAGCAGGACCCGAGAGAGGTCATAAGGTCGACTTATGGGGTCATAGACCGGACCCGCGTACTAACTTAGGACTGCCTTAGTTTAGGCTTCCCGTTCGAGATCGATTGTCTTCACTCGATCGATTGTCATCACTCGAAGGGAACCTGATCATGCCGCGCCCCCTGCGGGTAGCCATCGTCGGTGCCGGCCCGGCCGGGATCTACGCCGCCGACGCCCTGCTGAAGTCCGAGGTGGCCGCCGAGCCCGGCGTGTCCGTCGACCTCTTCGAGCGGATGCCCGCCCCGTTCGGCCTGATCCGCTACGGCGTCGCTCCCGACCACCCCCGCATCAAGGGCATCGTGACCGCCCTGCACCAGGTCCTGGACAAGCCGCAGGTCCGCCTGTTCGGCAACGTCGACTACCCCACCGACATCAGCCTGGACGACCTGCGGTCCCTCTACGACGCGGTGATCTTCTCCACCGGCGCCACCGCCGACCGTGAACTGCGCATACCCGGCGTCGACCTGGACGGCTCCTACGGCGCCGCCGACTTCGTCTCCTGGTACGACGGCCACCCCGACGTGCCCCGCACCTGGCCGCTGCACGCCGAGAAGGTCGCCGTCCTCGGCGTCGGCAACGTGGCCCTGGACGTCGCCCGGATCCTCGCCAAGACCGCCGACGAACTCCTGCCCACCGAGATCCCGCCGAACGTCCACGAGGGCCTGAAGGCCAACAAGGCGCTCGAGGTCCACGTCTTCGGCCGCCGCGGCCCGGCCCAGGCCAAGTTCTCCCCGATGGAACTGCGCGAGCTGGACCACTCCCCGAACATCGAGGTCATCGTCGACCCCGAGGACATCGACTACGACACCGGCTCGATCCAGACCCGCCGCGGCAACAAGCAGGCCGACATGGTCGCCAAGACCCTGGAGAACTGGGCCATCCGCGACACCGGTGACCGCCCGCACAAGCTCTACCTGCACTTCTTCGAGTCGCCCACCGAGATCCTCGGCACCGACGGCAAGGTCACGGGCCTGCGCACCGAACGCACCGCCCTGGACGGCACCGGCAACGTCAAGGGCACCGGCAAGCACACCGACTGGGACCTCGGCGCCGTCTACCGGGCGGTCGGCTACCTCTCCGACAAGCTGCCCAAGCTGCCCTGGGACATCGACTCGGGCACCGTCCCGGACCAGGCCGGCCGCGTCATCGAGGAGTCCGGGAACCACCTGCGCTCCACCTACGTCACCGGCTGGATCCGCCGCGGCCCCATCGGTCTGATCGGCCACACCAAGGGCGACGCCAACGAGACCGTCGCCAGCCTCCTGGACGACTACGCCTCCGGCCGCCTGCACACCCCCGAGGCTCCCGCCCCGGAGGCCGTCGACGCCTTCCTCACCGAGCGCAACGTCCGCTTCACCACCTGGGAAGGCTGGTACAAGCTGGACGCCGCCGAGAAGGCCCTCGGCACCCCCCAGGGCCGCGAACGCGTCAAGCTCGTCGAACGCGAGGACATGCTCCGGGAGAGTGGCGCGTGACACGCCGCTGAAGCGCTCGCAGAGCTGGAAAGGGGGGCCGCCGGATCACCGGCGGCCCCTCTCCCGTCCGGCGCGGCGAGCGGGGCCCGCTCCGATGCGGATGGACGAACGGGCCCCGCTCACCGCACCATTGTCCGGAATCCGCCCGGTCCGGGACACGGGTGAACCGGCGTCGCCGACGCACCCGGCGCACACCCCGGGTGCGCGGCGCACTCCCCGGGCGCGGAGGCACCCACCCTGTGGAACACGCTCCCGAGCAGTGATACTGGAACGCACGACCCGCCCCCATCAGCAGATTGGCCCATGTCGAACTCCGCCACCGACCGTGCCGTCCTCCCGCCGACCGTCTGGGCCGCCCGTGGCCGCCACACGGGCCCGGACTCCGAGGAGGTGATCCGCCGGATCCTGCGCCGCCGCAAGGAGACCGGCGCCGTCGACGACTTCGCCGAACCCGCCGGAGCTCCCGGCCCCGCCGAGACCGCCGTGCCCGAGATGCCAGGACCGCGGGTCTTCGAGGCCCGCTGGCGCGTCGACGAGGGCGCGGTGACGGTGCGCGCCCGGCTCACCCTGGTGGCACGGCAGGCCGGACGCGAGTGGCAGCTGGTCGCCGAGGCCGAACGGCCCTGGGACGAGACCTGGCCCTCACCGGCCACGGTGTTCTGGCCCGACGGCGACGAGGCCGGGGACGGCGGCGAGGCCGCCTGGGACTACCACCCGGCCGTCGCGGGCGTGCGGCTGCGCACGGTCAACCCGCTGCCCGCCGACGACAAGGACATGCGGCGGGTGCTGCGCGAGGCGGCCAAGGACGCCTGGTGCGTCAACCTCGTCGTGCACGAGGCGATGACGCCCGACACGCTCGGCCGGCAGCCGCTGGTCCGGCAGCTGCCGCCCGGCCTGGCCCACCGTGTCGTGGAACACCGGGCCACGCCGCAGCAGTTCCGGGCCGTCAACTGGGCGGTGCGCGACCTCGGCGTCGAAGTACCGCGCGGCGGTGCGGTCCTGCTGCCCCCGGACCCGGCACCGGCCGACTACGACGCGTCGCAGTACGCGGTGCGCAGCGTCTTCCTCGACGGCTCGCGGTCCACCGAACTCATCGCCGTCCTGCGCCGGTTCGCCGCGCTGCCCAAGCCCGCACCGCAGGGCGCCGAGGAGGCGCTGGCCGATCTGCGCGACCACTGGACCCTGATGACCCTGGAGGAGGAACTGGCCCGCGAACGCGAGCGGGTCGCGCAGTACGCCGAGGCGCTGGAGGCCATGACCAGGTCCCGGGACCTGTACAAGGAGGCCGCGCAGCGGGCCGACGAGGCGCTCGCCGCGCTCCGCGACGCTCCCGCCGCCGCCCTGCCGTCGTCCCAACCGGCCTCTCCGCTCCAGCAGTTCACCCGGGTCTTCAAGGGCCTGCGGCCGCCGAAGGAGAATCCGGGCCCGACGGCGATGCCCGGGGACGAAAGCGGGAAGACGGACCGGTGAGAACCCCGGGCCGGACCGGGGCGGGACGACAGGACAGCCATGGACACCACCACGACCGTGCTCGTGATCTGCGCGATCGTCGCGGCGGCCCTGCTCGCCGGAGCGGTCACCGTGCTCGTACGACTGGTCCGCACCCGGCGCAGCCTGCGCCAGGCCGGGCTGCCCACCGGACCGCGCTGGGTGTTCTGGGGCGCCGTCCTGTACCTGGTGCTCCCGACCGACCTGCTCCCCGACCCGATCTACCTGGACGACATAGGGGTCCTGCTGCTGGCCCTGCGCTCGATGCGCGCCGCCAAGGTCCTGCCGGCCGAGGACCCCGAACTCTGAGCCCGCCGGTGCCGCCCGGGTGCGTCGGGTGGGCGTCGAGGCGCATTCTTGCTGTGTCCCCACCCGGCGGTGCACGGACGAGGTAGGACCGGATGACTGGGAGCGGCGAGCACCTGGGCCGGGCGCGTGAACGGCTGACCGCACTGCTGGTCGACGCCTCGACCGGCGCCCTGGGCGCGGCCGGCGGCCACGTCGCCGGGGTCTACCTGCGCGCCGGCAGCCCCGGACTGCTGCGGCTCTCGACGCTGGTCGGACTGCCCGGCCGGCTGTTCAGGCCCTGGTGGCGGCTGCACATGGACCGGCCGTTCCCGGTCGCGGACGCCTACCGGCTCGGGGTGCGCGTGGTGCTGCCGAACGCCACCGAGATGGTGCGCCGCTACCCCCAGTTCGCGGCCGGGCTGCCGTTCCAGTTCGGGTCGGTGTACACGCCGGTGCCCGGCACGGCGCCGTCCTTCGGCGTGCTCACGGTGCTGCGTCCGGCGGTCCCGGACGCCGAGGACGAGCTGCCGGGCCTGGACCATCTGGGCCGGCTGGCGGAGGACCTGGGGGCCGGGCTGCGGGCGCTGGCGGCCGAGGAGGGCGACGCGGCGGTGGCCTGGGAGGGCGAGCCGGTGTGCGTCCGGCCGCCCGCGACCCGGGCGGGATCGGCCCGCGCGGGCCGTTTCACCTGGGACCCGGCCACCTCGGCGGTGTACGCGGACGACCGGCTGCACGCGCTGCTCGGCGTGGCGGCCGAGGAGTTCCCCGCCACCGGCGCCGAGCTGGCGGCGGCCGTGACGCCCGGCGACGCCCGGCAGGTGCTGGCCGCGCTGCGCGAGACCGCGGCCGGCCGGCCGCCGCGGTCGCCGCTGCGGGTGCGGGCCGCGGACGGCGCGCCGCGCCTGCTGGAACTGTGGCCGCCGCCCGGCGGCCCGGATCCGCCGCTGGTCTCCGGGATCGTCGTCGACCCGGGACCGGGCGGGGCCGCGGACGGGGTGGCCGACCTGCTTCCCCAGGGCGTGTTCTGCCTGGACCGCTCGGGAGTGCTCCGTTACGTCAACCCGGCCGCCGCCCGCCTGGCCGGCCGGCCGCCCGCCGAGCTGCTGGGCAGGTCCGTGTGGGAGGTCATGCCGTGGCTGAGCGGACCACCGTACGACGACCACTGGCGCAGTGCGCTGCTGGCGCCGGATCCGGTGCACTTCCAGGTCCGCCACGGTGACACCGGCGAGGGCGACTGGCTCGCCCTGTCCCTGCACCCGGGTCCCGGTGTCGTCACCGCCACGGTCGTGCCCACCCGCCGGATCGACCCGGACGTCCGGCTGCCCGGCCCGCCGGAGCCGGGCGCGGCGGGCGGCGCGGTCCCCGTCGCCGGCGTCCCGACGGCCCCGCTGTACCGGCCGATCGCGCTGGCCATCGCGCTGACCGACGCGGTGACCGCGCGCCAGGTGTCGGCGGTGGTGATGCAGGAGCTGCTGCCCCCCTTCGGCGGCCGCCGGCTGGCCATCTACCTCCTCCAGGACCGCCATCTCTACCTGGCCTGGGAGTACGGCTTCCCGCCGGGCTTCCTCGCCCCCTTCGACGGAGTCGCCCTGGACGCCCGCATCCCCGGGGTCGAGACCCTCACCACCGGCCGGCCGCTGTTCTTCGAGTCGATGCGGAAGCTGGCGGACACCTATCCGGGCCTCGCGCTGGACGCCGACGTGGGCGCCCGCGCCTTCCTGCCGCTGATCGCCTCCGGCCGTCCGGTCGGCTCCTGCATCCTCGGTTTCGACGTCGAGCGCGGCTTCACCACCGAGGAGCGCACCGTCCTGACGGCACTCGGCGGCCTGATCGCGCACGCCATGGAGAAGGCCCAGCGCTACGACACCGAGGCCGCCCTGGCCCGCGGGCTCCAGCAGGCGCTGCTGCCCCGCAGGCTGTCGGCCCACCCGCAGGTGGAGACGGCCGGCCGGTACCTGCCCGGGACCCAGGGCATGGACGTGGGCGGCGACTGGTACGACGTCGTCGGCGCCGGCAGCGGGCTGGCCCTGGTCATCGGGGACGTGCAGGGGCACGGGGTGCAGGCGGCGGCCACCATGGGCCAGCTGCGCAGCGCGGTCCGGGCGTTCGCGCTCGGCGACCGGCCGCCCGACGAGGTGCTCAGCGGCACCAACCATCTGCTCATCGACCTGGACCCGGGCCAGTTCGCCAGCTGCTGCTATCTGCGCCTGGACCCCGCCACCGGGGCGGCCCGGGTCGCCCGCGCGGGCCATCCGCAGCCGCTGCTGCGCGCCCCGGACGGCCGTACCCGCGTCCTGGACATCGCCGGAGGGGTCGTGCTCGGCGTGGACCCGCGGGCCCGGTATCCGGTGACCGAGCTGGAGCTGGAGCCGGACGCGATCCTCGCCCTGTACACCGACGGCCTGGTGGAGCGGCCCGGCGCCGACATCGACGACGGGATCGCGGCGCTGGCGACGGCGCTGGCCGGGGCCGGGGCGGCACCGGGCCGGCACGGCGGCCGGTCGCTGGCCGGGGTCGCCGACCGGCTCACGGCGACCGCCCGGCGTGCGGCCGACCGGCCCGACGACGTGGCGCTGCTGCTCGCCACCCGCCGCCGGGCGTCCGGAGGCGGGCCATGACTCGGCACAACGGGGCATCGCGCCGGTTGTCCCTGGAGACCCTCTCGCCTCGCCGGGCCGGGCAGTGTAGACATGGGCTCATGGTCCGTCTGTCCGGCCGGTCCGAGACCCGGCCGCCCCCTGCCGAGGCTTCGCGTGCGCCGCTCGCGGAGGGAGAGCCGACGGCGGCCCGGCCGGAGCGGGGACGGCCCGGACCGTGGTGGTCGGCGCGCGGCAGCCGCAGCGTGGCCGGACAGGTCTTCATGCTGCAGGTCGTGATCGTGCTGCTGCTGGTCGTGAGCGCGGCCGTCGAGCAGGTGCTCCAGGTCCGGCACGACAGCAGCACGGAGGCCCGCAACCGGTCCGTGGCCGTCGCGCAGTCCTTCGCCAACGCGCCCGGTACCGCGGCGGCGCTGCGGCTGCCGGATCCGACCACCGTGCTCCAGCCGAAGGCCGAGGCGGCCCGCAAGGCGACCGGCGTCGACTTCATCGTCGTCATGAACACCGAGGGGATCCGCTACACGCACCCGAAGCCGGACCGGATCGGGAAGAAGTTCGTCGGGAACATCGGGCCCGCGGTGGCCGGCGGCACGGTCACCGAGGAGGTCCAGGGCACCATCGGGGAACTGGTGCAGGCCGTGGTCCCGGTCAGGGACACCGACGGCAAGGTGGTCGGGCTGGTGTCGGCCGGCATCACCACCGCGCACGTGGGCGGCGCCGCCGATCAGCAGCTGCCGCTGCTGCTTGCCTCCGCGGGCGCCGCGCTGGCCCTGGCGACGGCGGGCACGGCACTGGTCAGCAGGCGTCTGAGGCGCCAGACGCACGGCCTCGGCCCGAACGAGATGACCCGGATGTACGAGCACCACGACGCGGTGCTGCACTCCGTGCGGGAGGGGGTGCTGATCGTCGGCGGCGACGGCCGGCTGATGCTCGCCAACGACGAGGCGCAGCGGCTGCTCGACCTGCCGCAGGACGCCGAGCGCCGCAGGGTCGGCGATCTCGGCCTGGACAGCGACACCGCGGAGCTGATCGCCTCGGGGCGGGTCGCGACCGACGAGGTGCACCTGGTCAAGGACCGGCTGCTGGCCGTCAACCAGCGCCCCATCGAGGTGCGCGGCGGCCCGCCGGGCAGCGTCATCACCCTGCGCGACTCCACGGAGCTGCGCGCCCTGTCCGGGCGTGCCGAGGTGGCCCGGGAGCGCCTGAACATGCTGTACGACGCCGGGGTGGGCATCGGCACCAGCCTGGACGTCACGCGTACGGCGGAGGAGCTGGGCGAGCTGGCCGTGCCGCGGTTCGCGGACTACGTGGGCGTCGACCTGTACGACGCGGTGCTCAAGGGCGAGGAGCCCAAGCCCGGGGATGCGCTGCGCCGGGTGGCGTTCGCCGGTGTGCGCAAGGACTCGCCGCTGTACCAGATCGGTGAGCGGATCAGGTTCGTGCCGTCCTCGCCGCAGGGCCGCTGTCTGGTGACCGGCGAGTCCGTGGTCGAGCCGCGGCTGCGGGACGCGCCGGGCTGGCGGGCCCAGGACGTGGAGCTGACCGGCCGGATCCTGGAGTTCGGCATCCACTCGCTCATCACCGTTCCGCTGCGGGCCGGGAACCTGGTGCTGGGCGTGGTCAACTTCTGCCGTTCGGAGAAGCTCGCGCCGTTCGACGCGGAGGAGCTGGCCCTCGCGGAGGAGCTGGTGGCCCGTGCCGCCGTCTCCATCGACAACGCCCGCCGCTACACGCGCGAGCACAGCATGGCGGTGGCCCTGCAGCGGAGCCTGCTGCCGCGCAGCCTGCCCGAGCAGAGCGCCCTGGACATCGCCTACCGCTATCTGCCGGCGCAGTCCGGTGTGGGCGGCGACTGGTTCGACGTGCTGCCGCTGTCCGGGGCCCGGGTCGCGCTGGTGGTCGGGGACGTGGTGGGGCACGGGCTGCACGCGGCGGCGACCATGGGACGGCTGCGGACGGCCGTGCACAACTTCGCGGCGCTGGATCTGACCCCCGACGAGCTGCTGGGCCTGCTGGACGAGCTGGTGGGCCGTATCGACCAGGACGAGACGCCCACCGACAGCACGGCCCCGGTCAGCGGCGCGACCTGCATCTACGCGATCTACGACCCGGTCTCCCGGCGCTGCACGGTGGCCCGTGCCGGTCATCCGCCGCCGGCGGTGCTCGGGCCCGACGGCAGTGTGCGGTTCCCGGACGTGCCGCCCGGGCCGCCGCTCGGGGTGGGCGGGCTGCCCTTCGAGACGGCCGATCTGGAGCTGCCCGAGGGCAGCAGCCTGGTGCTGTACACCGACGGCCTGGTGGAGGACCGGCGGCGGGACATCGACGAGGGTCTGGACCTGCTCGCGGGCGCCCTGGAGTCGGCGGCCGGTACCACTCCCGAGGAGACGTGCGCGGCCGTCCTGGAGCGGCTGCCGGCCCGTCCCAGCGACGACGTGGCGCTGATCGTCGCCCGGACCCGTGCGCTCGGTCCGGACCGGGTCGCGGAATGGCAGGTGCCGGCCGATCCGGCGGCCGTCTCCGAGGTGCGTGCCAAGGTGACCCGGCAGCTCGCCGACTGGGATCTGGAGGAGCTGTCGTTCACCACCGAGCTGATCCTCAGCGAGCTGGTCACCAACGCCATCCGGCACGGCCGGGGGCCCATCGGGGTACGGCTGCTCCGCGACCGGACGCTGATCTGCGAGGTCTCCGACGCCAGCACGACCTCGCCGCACCTGCGGTACGCGGCCAGCACCGACGAGGGCGGCCGGGGCCTGTTCCTGGTCGCGCAGATGGCCGAGCGCTGGGGCACCCGGTACACGCCCGCGGGCAAGGTCATCTGGGCGGAGCAGCAGGTGCCCTGAGCCGGGCCGGCGCCCGCGCGCCCGTCAGCCGAGCGCCCGGTCCAGGTTGAAGGCGGCGCTGATCAGCGAGAGATGGGTGAAGGCCTGCGGGAAGTTGCCCTGCTGCTCGCCGGTGCGGCCGATCTCCTCGGCGTACAGGCCGAGGTGGTTGGCGTAGGTGAGCATCTTCTCGAAGGCGAGCCGGGCCTCGTCCACGCGTCCGGCGCGCACCAGGGCCTCGACGTACCAGAACGAGCAGATGGAGAAGGTGCCCTCGTCACCGCGCAGGCCGTCGGGGCTGGCCTGCGGGTCGTAGCGGTAGACCAGGGAGTCGGAGACCAGGTCCTCGCCGAGGGCGTCCAGCGTGGAGAGCCACTTGGGGTCGGTCGGGGCGATGAACTTGGCCAGGGGCATCATCAGGAGCGAGGCGTCCAGCACGTCCCCGCCCTCGTACTGGACGAAGGCGCGGCGCCGCTCGGACCAGCCGCGGTCCATGATCCGCCGGTAGATGGCGTCCCTGGCGCCCAGCCAGTGGCCCAGGTCGGCGGGCAGGCCGCGCCGCCGGGCCAGCCGGATCGCCCGCTCGATGGCGACCCAGCACATGAGCCGCGAGTAGAGGAAGTTCTTGCGGCCGCCGCGGGTCTCCCAGACGCCCTCGTCGGGCTGGTCCCAGTTGTCGCAGACCCAGGCGACGAGCCGGGTGACGTCGTCCCACTGCGCGCTGGAGATGGGCTGGGCCCATTTGTCGTAGAGGTAGATCGAGTCGATGAGCGCGCCGTAGATGTCCAGCTGGAGCTGGCCCGCGGCGGCGTTGCCGACCCGGACCGGGGCGGAGCCGCAGTGGCCCTCCAGGTGCGGGAGCACGCGTTCGGGCAGGTCGGTCCGGCCGTCGATGCCGTACATGATCTGCAGCGGTCCGGAGGCGGCGCCGTCGCCGGGGCTGACGCAGGTGGTCAGGAACTTCATGAACGCCTCGGCCTCGCCGGTGAAGCCGAGCCGCAGCAGGGCGTAGACGGCGAAGGCGGCGTCGCGGATCCAGACGTAGCGGTAGTCCCAGTTGCGTTCGCCGCCGAACTGCTCGGGCAGGCTGGTGGTGGGCGCGGCCACGATGGCGCCGGTGGGCGCGTAGGTGAGCAGCTTCAGGGTGAGGGCGGAGCGGTGCACCATCTCGCGCCAGCGGCCGCGGTAGCGGGACCGGGACAGCCAGTGCCGCCAGTAGCGGACGGTGTCCTCGAACTGCCGTTCGGCCTCGGCGCGGGCGCAGCCGCGGGGTGCGATGCGCTCGCCGGCCTGGTCGAGGGCGAAGACCGCGGACTCGCCCTCGGCGAGTTTGAAGTCGGCGTGCGCGTCCGGGCCGTCGCTCTCCATGACCACCGTGGAGGTGAGCGCGAGCGACATCGTCGCGGACTCGAACAGGGCGATGTCGTCGACCATCCGCAGGGTGTGCCGGTCGGCGCCGTAGTTGAAGCGGGGGGCGACCCTCACCCGGAAGGGGACGGTGCCGCGCACGCAGAGCACCCGGCGGATCAGCCGGTGCCGCTCGCACTCCCCGGACTTGCCGGTGACGGGCATGAAGTCCTGGACCTCGCCGACGCCGTCGTCGGTGAAGAAACGGGTGATCAGGACGTTGGTGTCGGGGAAGTAGAACTGCTTGGTCCGGGCCGGTACCGCCGGGGCCAGGGCGAAGTGGCCGCCGCGCTCGGCGTCCAGGAGTGCCGCGAAGACGCTGGGGGCGTCGAAGGACGGACAGCAGTACCAGTCGATGGTGCCGTCGCTGCCGACCAGGGCGACGGTCCGCAGATCACCGATCAGCCCGTGCTCGGCGATCGGCGGGTAGCGGGGGCTGCCGGGCGCAGTCTCGAAGAACCGCTGTTCGGTCATCGCGGCAGCCTCCCCGGATCGGACGTATTGGCACGGTACCTCCTGAAAGGGATAATTTCCTTCCCGCGCCGGGTAACCGCCGCGGGAACGGCCCCGGGCCGCTCCGGATGCGGGGTGCGGCCGGGCGGGCAATCGTGAGAGTGTGCACCCCGCTCCGTGAAGGAGGGACCATGTCGATCTCAGAACCCGAAGCGTCCCGGCCGTCCGACGACCGCGCCACCCCGGACTCACTGCTGCACAGCGCCCCCGGCACCGGGGTGGCGCCCGAGGACCTCGTGATGGCGTCGGGCCGGGACGTCACCCCGGCCACGCTGGAATGGGCCAGGAAGAAGATGGAGCGCGAGGGACCCAACTGCGTCGAGAGGCTCCTGCCCTGACGCTGGACAGACGCCGTCTCCTCGGACTGCTCGGATCGGCGGGCGTGGTGTCGTCCGGGCCCGCCGTGCACACACCGCGACCCGCCTCCGCCTCCCCCGCCGCCTCCGCGCCCGGCGACGACGGCGGGGATCACGCGCGGTTCATGAGGGCCGCGGTCGGCGAGGCGCTCCGCAACCCGCGGTACCCCTTCGGCGCGGTCCTCGTCCGCTCCGGCCGGATCCTGGGGCGCGGCGTGAACACCTCGGCCGAGAACCCGACGTACCACGGGGAGATGGTCGCGATCGCCGACTACGTGCGCCGGGCCGGCAACCACGGCTGGACCGCGACGACCCTGTACTCGACCGGCGAGCCGTGCGCCATGTGCATGAGCGCCTGCGCCTGGGCGGGCGTGGGCCAGATCGTCTGGGGCACCTCGATCGACGGGCTCGGCAGCACCGGGCTGGTCCAGATCGACCTGCCGGCGCGGGCGGTGGCCGACGCGGCCGGCTCGTTCTACACGCCCCGGCTGCTCGGCGGCGTCCTCGCCGCGACGACGGACGCGCTGTTCCGGCGGGCCGAGATCCTGCGCGGCGGACCGGCCCACGAGGCGTCCTGAGGCGGCGGGAGCGGGACTCAGGCGCGACGGCCCAGGTCCGTACCGGATTTCCCGCGAAGGCCGGCCGTTCTCCCTTTCGGAGCGAGGGCGCCTGCTGACAGACTCCGCAGGGTGCCAGACTTCGACATGCTCGTCATCGGATCCGGACCCGGCGGCCAGAAGGCCGCCATCGCCGCGGCCAAGCTGGGCCGCAGGGTCGCCGTGGTCGACAGCCCAGAGATGGTCGGCGGTGTGTCCATCCACACCGGCACCATCCCCTCCAAGACCCTGCGCGAGGCGGTCCTCTACCTGACCGGCCTCACCCAGCGCGACCTCTACGGCCAGAGTTACCGGCTCAAGGAGGACATCACCGTCGCCGACCTGACCGCGCGCACCCAGCACGTGGTCAGCCGCGAGGTGGACGTCATCCGCAACCAGCTCTCCCGCAACCACGTCACCCTCTGCTCCGGCACCGGCCGTTTCACGGACCCGCACACCGTCGCCCTGCGGGAACCGAACGGCGACGATCGGACGCTGACCGCGGAGCACATCGTCATCGCCACCGGCACCCGGCCGGCCCGCCCGGACAGCGTCGAGTTCGACGGGCGCACCATCATGGACTCGGACAACGTCCTCTCGCTGGAGCGGGTGCCGCGCTCCATGGTCATCGTGGGCGCCGGCGTGATCGGCATGGAGTACGCCTCGATGTTCGCCGCGCTCGGCAGCAAGGTCACCGTGGTGGAGAAGCGGGCGGGCATGCTCGACATGTGCGACGTCGAGGTCGTCGAGTCGCTCAAGTACCACCTCAGGGACCTCGCCGTCACCTTCCGGTTCGGCGAGACCGTCGCCGCCGTCGAGCGCCATCCCCGGGGCACGCTGACCGTGCTGGAGAGTGGCAAGAAGATACCGGCGGACACGGTGATGTACTCGGCGGGCCGGCAGGGCCTCACCGACGGACTCGACCTGGACAAGGCGGGGCTGTCCGCGGACCGGCGGGGCCGGATCACGGTGGACGAGCACTTCCGCACCGAGGTGGAGCACATCTACGCCGTCGGGGACGTCATCGGCTTCCCGGCGCTGGCCGCGACCTCGATGGAGCAGGGCCGGGTCGCCGCCTACCACGCGTGCGGGGAACCGGTCGGGCAGATGGACAACCTCCAGCCCATCGGCATCTACACGATCCCGGAGATCAGCTTCGTCGGCAAGACCGAGGACCAGCTCACCGAGGAGTGCGTGCCGTTCGAGGTCGGCGTGGCCCGCTACCGCGAACTGGCCCGGGGACAGATCATCGGCGACTCGCACGGCATGCTCAAGCTGCTGGTCTCCCCCGGCGACCGGCGGCTGCTCGGCGTGCACTGCTTCGGCACCGGAGCGACAGAACTGATCCACATCGGTCAGTCGGTGATGGGGTGCGGCGGCACCGTCGACTACTTGGTGGACGCGGTCTTCAACTACCCGACGCTCGCGGAGTCGTACAAGGTCGCGGCCCTGGACGCCACCAACAAGCTGCGGCAGCTCGAACGGCTGGAGGACTGAGGGGCCTCAGGAACGGCCGCTTCCGGTGTGCGAGTTGGCGTCTTCAACTGGCATATGTGATTACCGGTCGGTCATCTTGAAAGGCGAAAGAGGGCCGCTATCATCACACCCACACACGCGGTGTGACCGTGCGCGGACTCTCGGCATGCGGCCCTCACCACGCCTTTCCCACTTCTGACCGTCCCCTGCCCGAGGCGATCCCTCTGCGGGTGCGAGACGGGCGGGACACCCCCACCCGTACCACCGCGGGCCTGCACTCCCGTGCGCCCTGCACGACCGGAAAGCAGCACGACCATGAGCAACAGCAGGGGCAGAGGGCTGCAGGCCAACGCTCTCGGCACGTTCGACACGGTGGTGATGGCCGTGGCGGGCAGCGCACCGGCCTACTCGCTGGCCGCTACCACCGCGGTCCTGGTGGGCGCGGTGGGCCTGGCCAGTCCGGCCGCCCTGCTGTGGTGCGCGATACCCATGCTGGGCATCGCGCTGGCCTTCAGCTACCTGGGCCGGATCGACGTGAACGCGGGCGCCAGCTACTCCTGGGTGGGCCGCACCCTGCACCCCTTCCTCGGCTTCGTCAGCGGCTGGGCGCTGGTGGTGTCGGCGACCATCTTCATGGTCGCCGGCTCCCTGCCCGCCGGCTCGATGACGCTGTCCCTGTTCGACGAGGGCCTCGCCGACGACGTGGCGCTGTCCACGGTGGTCGGCGCCGCCTGGTTCCTGGTCATGCTGGCGGTGGTGCTCGGCGGCGCCCGGCTCACGGTCCGCGCCCAGCTGCTGATGTCCGGCATCGAGCTCGCGATCCTGCTGCTGTTCGCGGTGCTCGCCCTCTTCCACACCGGCAACGCCCGCGCCTTCGACTGGTCCTGGCTCGGCTTCGGCCACTTCGACGGCGTCTCCGGTTTCGCCTCGGGCGCGCTGATCGCCGCGTTCTACTACTGGGGCTGGGACGTCACCAGCAACCTCAGCGAGGAGACCCGCAACTCGCGCCGTACGACCGGACTCGCGGGCCTCATCGGAGTCGGCATCGTCTTCGCCCTCTTCGAGGTGTTCACCATCGCCGTGAACGTCATCCTGTCCTCGCGCCAGATCGCGGCGAACGACGCCAACGTGCTGGCGGTACTGGGTGACGAGGTCGCGCCGGGCTGGGGCGGCAAGCTGCTGGTCGTGGCCGTGATGCTGTCCACCATCGCCACCCTGGAGACGACCCTCATCCAGGTCACCCGCTCACTGTTCGCGATGGGCCGCGACCGCACGATGCCGGCGGCGCTCGGCAAGGTGCACCGCACCTGGAACACACCGTACGTGGCGATCGCGGTGGTCGGCGCGGTGGCGCTGGTGATGTTCATCGCCTCCAACGCGCTGGGCTCGGTGGGCGAGATCCTCTCCGACGCCATCTCGGCGATCGGCCTCCAGATCGCCGTCTACTACGGTCTGGCGGGCCTCGCCGTGGTGGTCGCCTACCGCAAGATGCTCTTCAGGTCCGCGGGCAACTTCCTGCTCGGCGGCGTCTGGCCGCTGCTCGGCGCGGTGTTCATGTTCTGGATCTTCGTCGAGTCGCTGAGCGAGCTGAGCGCCGCGGCGATCACCATCGGCGTGGGCGGTCTGGCGGTCGGTCTGATCCCCATGCTCTGGTACTGGAAGCAGGGCAGCGAGTACTACCGGCCCGCCAGGCTGGACGCCACCCGCACGGTCCGGACCGACTACGTGCCCGCCGACCACGTCACCGCACAGGCCCAGGCTTACGAAGGCCTCCCCACGGATTTCTGAGGTAGCCGCTCGATGGCGAGAGACCGCTTCGTTGCCGACTTCGACCCGGACTGCGGGGACACCGACCTCACCTCGGCCCGGCAGGACGTCGTCATCGGCCGCTGGCAGGGCCTGCGGGACCTGCTGCGGGCCACCGGCCCCGACTGGCTCGTCCGCGGGCACCGGGTACGGCTGCTCGCGCAGGCCTGCGCGGGCAGTTCGACGGCGGAGTCCTGGCTGGCCGCGGAACCGCACGGCGCCGACGCGCTGGCGCTGCGGGCGGCGACCGAGACGGCCAGGGCGTTCCAGCTGGCCATCTCGGCGGGCCGGGGCGCGCCGATCGACCGGTCCAGGATCGACGCGGCCGTGCTGGCCTGCCTGGCGGCCGCGGAGGCCTACCCGCAGGACCCGACCCCGTGGGTCTCCCTGATCTCGGTGGCCCGGCTGTACCCGTCCGGCGTGCGGCGGCAGGAGCTGGCCCGCTGGTGGGACGAGCTGCACCGCCGCG
This sequence comes from Streptomyces sp. NPDC091282, assembly GCF_044757385.1. Lineage (NCBI taxonomy): Bacteria > Bacillati > Actinomycetota > Actinomycetes > Kitasatosporales > Streptomycetaceae > Streptomyces > Streptomyces sp. NPDC091282. The sequence continues at coordinate 173,313 of NZ_JBIVUX010000009.1, read as the reverse complement.
ACCCGTACAACGTGGAGGGCCACCTCCAGGTGCTCCACTACTACTCCGCGCGCTGGCACGGCACGCACGGCCTGATGTACGACTTCGCCCGGGACGCGGCCGGGGTCGCGCCGCCCGGCTGCGCGCTGCCGGTCCTGGTGCAGTACGCCCGCGTCGAGGAGTTCCGCCACACCTTGGACGAGGCGCGGGGACGGCAGGCGCCGGCGGGGCACGGCCAGCACTGGAAGCACGACGGCGCGGTCAGCGACGTACGGCGCACCTGGGAGCGCTGGATCGCCCAGCGCGCCGAGGAGACCGTCGCGCCCGGCGAGCTGCGTGACCTCAACTACCTGACGCACGCGGCCTGCCAGGCGGGGATCACGGACATCGCCGCGTCCCTGCTGCGGCTCCAGGGCCGGCGGATGACCCGCACCCCGTGGTCGTTCACCGGCGACGCGGAGAAGCAGATCGTCAAGTGGCGGGCGGACCTGAAGCTGCGCGGCTGATCCGGGCGGCGGGCTACGCCTCGGTCCGCTCGGCGGGCCGGGCCAGGCCCGTCGTCCACTTCTCCTCGATGCGGCCGGCCTTCCAGACCAGCAGGGCGATCACCCAGGTGGCGAAGAACAGGCCGACGATGACGAAGCCGACGGTGTTCAGGTCGAGGCCGGCGACCCAGTCCCAGAAGACGCCGTGCAGGTCCATCTTGTCGGCGAGCAGGCCGAGGAGTTCCACGGTGCCGATGATCAGGGCGACGGCGACGGACAGGCCGGTGATGGTGAGGTTGTAGTAGACCTTGCGGACCGGCTTGGAGAACGCCCACTCGTAGGCGAAGTTCATGAACGAGCCGTCGATGGTGTCGAGGAGCGACATGCCGGCGGCGAACAGGACCGGCAGGGTCAGGATGGCGTACCAGGGCAGGCCGGAGGCGGCGCCGGAGCCGGCCAGCACCAGCAGGGCGATCTCCGTGGCGGTGTCGAAGCCGAGGCCGAACAGCAGGCCCAGCGGGTACATCTGCCAGGGCTTGCTGATCGAGCCGGTGACCCGGCCGAGGAAGCGGTTCATGAACCCGCGGTTGTTCAGCTGCGTCTCCAGGGCGGCCTCGTCGTAGGCACCGGACCGCATCTGCCGGAAGACCTTCCAGATGCCGGCCAGGATGACGAGGTTGATCCCGGCGATGAGGTAGAGGAAGGTCCCGGAGACCGTCGTACCGATGAGGCCGGTGACCTCGTGGAGGTGCGAGTCGTCGTTCTGGACCGGGCCCGCCAGGGTCTTCATGCCGAGCGAGAGCAGCAGCGCGAGTCCGAAGACGATGCTGGAGTGGCCGAGGGAGAACCAGAAGCCGACGGACAGCGGGCGCTGCCCCTCGCCCATCAGCTTCCGGGTGGTGTTGTCGATGGCGGCGATGTGGTCGGCGTCGAAGGCGTGCCGCATGCCCAGCGTGTACGCGGTCACGCCGATGCCGATGCCGAACGACTCGGTGCCGACGCTGAAGTGCTGCGGCGCGATGATCCCGACCAGGGTGCCCCAGCCGATGACGTGCAGCGCGAGCACGAAGGCGGCCATCCCGCCGACCCTGGCCCACTCCTGCCGCGTCATGGAGTGCCGGACACGGCGCCAGGCCGAGCGCTTGGCCTCGGCCTCGGCGGGGAGGGACGGAGCGGAACCAGGGGCGGCCGTCATCGGGAGGTGACATCCTTCGGTCGAGCATGAGCAGCTGCCGTCGGCAGCCTGGTGCCATCCTCCCGTACCTGCAAGTCGTTCGCATTAAAGGCGGCGGCAGGCCTTTCCCATGAGAGTCCCACGCGCGGGCAAAGGAATGTCCTGGTGCGCAGTTCGGAGCGCTGATCGCCCGTCGGCCCGCCCGGTCACAGGGCCCGGCGGCGGACCAGCAGTCCGAGCACCACCAGGCCCGGCAGCAGCGGCAGCCACATGGTCAGCAGCCGGTAGCCGAGCACCGCGGAGGCGGCCGCGGCGGCCGGGGTCCCGGACGCGGTCAGGGCGAGGGCGAGGGCCGCGTCCAGCGAGCCGAGGCCGCCCGGAGTGGGCAGCAGCGCGGCGGCGCCGCTGGCCGCGAGGTACAGCAGCGCCACCCGGGCCGGGGACAGCGGGAGCCCGACCGCCCGGGTCACCGCGATCAGGACCAGGGAGTGCAGCGCGGCGAAGGCGGCCGAGCCGCCCCACAGCGCGGCCGCGCGGACGGGCCGGGTGTGCAGGTCCCTGATGTCGGCGGCGACGGCGGTCACCGCGCCCCGGCAGCGGGCCCACAGCCGGGCCCGGACCAGGACGGCGAGCAGGACGGCCGCGGCGGTCACCGCGAGGAGCACGGCGGCGGGCACGTGCGGGATCCGCAGCAGTCCCGGGCAGACCGGCGCGAGGGCGGCGATCAGGACCAGGCGGACCACCGCGCCGGCGGCGGCCTTGACCGCCAGGGCGGAGGCGCCGCGCCCCGCGGGGAGTCCGCAGCGCATCAGGAAGCGCAGGTTCACCGCGCCCGCGCCCAGCCCCGCGGGCAGCAGGTGGTTGGCGGCCGAGGCGGCGAACTGGGCGGCGACCAGGCGCCCGCCGGGCAGCCGGCGGGCGACCGCGCCCTGCTGGGCCAGGGCCGAGGACACCCAGGTCCCGAGCGCCGCCAGGGCCGCCACGAGCAGCCAGCCCTGGTCGGCGACGGCGAGCCGGAGCGCCCCGTGCCGCACGGTCGGCCAGTGCCGGGACAGCAGCCAGCCCGCGCCGGCCAGCAGCACGAGGCAGAGGCCGGTCTGCCAGTAGACACCTCGGCGGCCCGTGACGGGCGTGGCGTTCACGTTCGGGACCATCGAGGCACCCACCCCTGTTCCCCTACAGCTCGCAGGACCGTTGTCGGGCTTCAGGGACAAACACTGACAAATAAATGACAATTACTGTCGGAGGCAGCGCAGGTACGTCCATCCGAACGCAGGCACTACGCGCTGTAAGGTTGTGCCATGGCTGGCACAGGGTCCCGCGGCAGGGCGGAGCGGCGCAGCGCCGGAGAGCTGGAGAGCGAAGTCCTGGCAGCCCTGTGGGCCACCGAACGCCCCCTGACCCCGGCCGAGATCCAGTCGGAGATCGGCGGCGGACTCGCCTACAACACGGTCCACACCATCCTCAAACGGCTGTACGACAAGGGGCTGGTCCTGCGGGACGCCGACGGACGTCGCGGCGCCTACCGGCCGGCGAAGAACGCCGCCGAGCTGACCGCCGAGGCCATGCACGAGGCACTGGACCGCGGGCCCGACCCGATCGCGGCCCTCCAGCAGTTCGTGTCCGGGCTGAGCGCCGAGGAGGAGCGGGCCCTGCGCAACCTGTTCGCCGGAGGCGGCGCATGAGGTTCGACGTCTACACCCCGCTGCTGGTCGCCCTGCTGCTGCGGCCGGTCAGCACGGTGATCGGCCGCCGGGTCGCCCCGGGCCCGGCCGCGCGCGTGCTGACCTGGGCAGCGGTGGTGACCGCCGCCGCGACCACCTGGTCGCTGGTGCTGCTGACCACCGCCCTGCTGGGCGACGCGCCGCCGGTGGTCCGGGAGGCCCGCGAGGACGGCCGCCCGCTGACCGACCCGGTGCCCGGCGTGATCGGCATCGCCGCCTGTCTCGCGCTGGCCGTGGTGGTGTGGCGGGTCCAGCGGGCGGTGCGGGCCGAGCGCCGCACCCGGCGGGCGCTGAGGCGGCTGTGCGAGGGCCATCCGCGGGACACGGAACTGGTGGTGGCCGCCTGCGAGGTGCCGCGGGCGTTCGCGATCCCGGGCCGGCCGGGCCGGATCCTGGTCACCTCGGCGATGCTCGGCGCGCTGGCACCGGAGGAACGGCGGGTGCTGCTGGCCCACGAGCGGGCCCATCTGACGCACCGGCACGGCCGGCTGGTGACCGCGGCGACCCTCGCCGCGGCCGCCAACCCGCTGCTCGGCCCGGTCCGGTCGGCCGTCACCTTCCTGGTGGAGCGGTGGGCGGACGAGCGGGCGGCGGCCGAGGTCGGCGACCGGACGGCCACGGCCCGCGCGCTGGCCCGCGCCGCCCTCAGCACGGGCCGCGCCCGCCCGTCCTGCGCTCTCGGCTTCACGGACCGCGCGGTGACCCGCCGGGTCGCAGCGCTCCGGACCGGCCCGCCGCCCGCCCGGTGGCCGGCCGCGGCGGGCGTGCTCGCGCTGGGCGCGGCGGCCGCGCTGTTCGCGGCGGACGCCACGAGCGACCTGGTGGGGCTCCTTTTCCATGCGCTCACCTGAAAGGCCCTGCATTCAGGTCTTTTTGGAGACGCGAGGAACTGCGCGACCAGCCGCGGCGGTGGCCGCGGACGACCGTGGCGGAGTGCCGGTCCGCGGGGGCTGATCGCGCAGTTCCCCGCGCCCCTTACGGGGCGCTGGTCCTCATGCCGGGCGGGTCGGTGCCCGATGCGGGGGCTGCTGCGGGGCCGGTCCCGGGCGGAGCGGCGGCACCGCACGGACCGCCGGGCCGTCCGCGCCGACCGTCACCGGCTCCCCGTGGTGGTGCACGGTGAGCGGCGGCCCGGCCAGGAGCGTGTAGGTCGCCTTGTCCGCGCCGATCTCCACCCGCAGCCTGCTGCCGCGCAGTTGCAGGCTGAAGGCGAGCCGGCGCAGCCGCTCCGGCAGCCGGGGCGCGAAGCGGGCCCCGTCGTCGTAGTGGCGCATACCGCCGAAGCCGGCCACCAGCGCCATCCAGGTCCCGGCGAGGGAGGCGATGTGCAGTCCGTCGCGGGTGTTGTGCTCCAGGTCGTCGAGGTCCATCAGCGCGGCCTCGGCCGTGTAGGCGTGGGCCAGCGACAGATGCCCGGCCTGGGCGGCGACGACGGCCTGGCAGCAGGCGGACAGCGAGGAGTCGCGCACGGTCAGCGGCTCGTAGTACGCGAAGTTGCGGGCGACGTGCTCCTCGTCGAAGTAGGCCCCGCAGGTGTACATCGCCAGCACCAGGTCGGCCTGTTTGACGACCTGTTTGCGGTAGAGGTCGAAGTAGGGGAAGTTCAGCAGCAGCGGATACTGCTCGGGAGAGGTGTTGGCGAAGTCCCAGCGCTGGTAGCGGGTGAACCCGGCGTGCTGCTCGTGGACGCCGAGTTCGTCGTTGTAGGGGACGTGCACGGAGTCGGCCGCGTCCCGCCAGGCCGCGCTCTCCTCCGCGTCGACACCGAGCCGGGCCGCCTGCCGGGGATGGCGTTCGACCGCGTCGGCGGCGGCCAGCAGGTTCGCCCGGGCCATCAGGTTGGTGTAGGTGTTGTCGTCGGCGACCGCGCTGTACTCGTCGGGGCCGGTGACGCCGTCGATGTGGAAGGCGCCGCGGCTGTCGTGGTGGCCGAGGGAGCGCCACAGCCGGGCGGTCTCCACGAGCAGTTCGACGCCGGTGTCCCGTTCGAAGTCGGTGTCGCCGGTGGCGGCGACGTAGCGGACCACCGCGTCGGCGACGTCGGCGTTGACGTGGAAGGCCGCGGTGCCGGCCGGCCAGTACGCGGAACCCTCCGAACCGGCGATGGTCCGCCAGGGGAAGGCGGCACCGTCCAGCCCCAGTTGGGCGGCGCGCTCACGGGCGGCCGGCAGGGTGTTGTGACGCCAGCGCAGTGCCTCGGCGACGGCGTCGGGCGCGGTGTGGGTGAGGACGGGCAGCACGAACATCTCGGTGTCCCAGAAGGCGTGCCCGTCGTAGCCGGAGCCGGTCAGGCCCTTGGCGGGTATCGCGCGCTGTTCGGCGCGGGCCCCCGCCTGGAGCACGTGGAAGAGGGCGAACCGGACGGCCTGCTGGACCTCCTCGTCGCCGTCCACCTCCACGTCGGCGCGGGACCAGTAGTCGTCGAGGTAGTCGCGCTGGTCGTCGGCGAGTCCCTGCCAGCCCTCGTGCGCGGCGGCCGCCAGCGCGGCGTCCACCTGGTCGGCCATGGCGGGCAGCGAGCGCACCCCGGACCAGCCGTGGGCGACGAACTTCTCCACCCGCAGCCGCTCCCCCGGCTCCAGCACGGAGGTGACGGTCAGCCGGGCCACGTCGATGTCGCTCTCGGCGTCCGTGGTGGTCCCTCCGGGACCGGCGACCGTGTGGTCCGCGGCGACCGCGACGCGCAGGCCGCTGCGCCGGGTGCGGTGCACCAGGCGCAGCCGGCGCCCGGAGGCGAAGCCGTCCTCCTGCTCCAGCGGCGACTGGAGGGCCATGGCGGCGCGCGGGTCGCCGTCGGAGCCGGGCAGCTGCTCGTTGGCGACCAGCTCGGACTGGAGCACGATCCGGCAGCGCCGGTCGACGGCCTCCACCTCGTAGGCGACGGCGGCCACCGCCCGCTGGGTCAGCGACACCAGCCGGGTCGAGCGGACCCGCACGGTGGACCCGGCGGGCGAGGTCCACTCGCAGGTCCGCTCCAGCACGCCCCGGCGCAGGTCCAGCACCCGTTCGTGGGCGACCAGCCGGCCGTAGCGCAGGTCGAAGGGCTCGTCGTCGACGAGCAGCCGCAGGATCTTGCCGTTGGTGACGTTGATGACGGTCTGTCCGGACTCCGGGTAGCCGTAGCCGGCCTCGGCGTACGGCAGCGGGTGCACCTCGTGCACGCCGTTGAGGTAGCTGCCGGGCAGGCCGTGCGGCTCGCCCTCGTCGAGGTTGCCGCGCCAGCCGACGTGCCCGTTGGACAGCGCGAACACCGACTCGCTCTGCGCGAGCACGTCGAGGTTGAGGGCGGTCTCGCGGACCGACCAGGGCTCCACGGCGTACGACCGTTGGGTGATCACTGCTTGCCTCCCAGCTCGGCGAGGTCCGGTACGACGGTGTCCGCGCCGTGCGCGTACAGGGCGTCCGTCTGCCCGACGCGGTCCACGCCGACGACGTACCCGAAACGGCCCGCGCGACCCGCGTCCATGCCGGCGAGGGCGTCCTCGAAGACGGCGGCGTGGGCGGGTTCGACACCGAGGTCGTGGGCGGCGGCCAGGAAGGTGTCCGGATGCGGCTTGCCGGGCAGGTGGCGTTCGGCGGCCACCACCCCGTCGACGCGGACGTCGAAGAAGTGCTCGGCGCCGATCGAGCGGAGCACGTCACGGCAGTTGGCGCTGGAGGAGACGATCGCGGTGCGCAGTCCCTGGGCGCGGACCGCCTCCAGGTAGCGCAGGGTGCCGTCGTAGGCCTCGACGCCGTCGGTGCGGATCTTCTCCAGGAGCAGTTCGTTCTTGCGGTTGCCGAGGCCGTTCACGGTGGCGGCGTCCGGCGGGTCGTCCGGGCCGCCCTCGGGCAGCCGGATGGAGCGGGACTCCAGGAAGGCGCGGACCCCGTCGGCGCGGGGGCGGCCGTCGACGTACTCGTCGTAGTCGGCGACCTCGTCGAAGGGCCGCTGGCCGTCGTAGCCGCGCAGGAAGGCGTCGAAGGTCTCCTTCCATGCCGCCGCGTGCACGACGGCCGTCTTGGTGACGACCCCGTCGAGATCGAAGAGGCAGGCCTGGATGGTGTCGGGCAGACCGAGTGCTGTCATGTCCGGCATCTTCCCCACCTGACGGCTTCCAGGGGGTGGTACACACCACAACCCGGGCTCGGTGTCACACTTTTTGCGTGCCGCTGACTTTCGACGACCTCCTCGACCGGGCCCGTTCACTCGCCGGACGCGGTCCGCGCGCGATCCTCGGCATCGCGGGCGGCCCCGGCGCCGGCAAGTCCACGCTCGCCGCACGGCTGGTGCGCGAGCTGAACGAGGGCGGTGAGCCGTGGGCCGCGCAGGTGCCCATGGACGGCTTCCACCTGGCCGACACCGAACTGGACCGGCTGGGCCTGCGGGACCGCAAGGGCGCGCCCGCCACCTTCGACGCGGCCGGCTACGCGGCGCTGCTGCGGCGGCTGCGGGAGGACACCGGCGAGGTGGTGTACGCGCCGGGCTTCGAGCGGGTCCTGGAACAGCCGCTGGCCGGCGCGATCCCGGTGGAGCCCGCAGTACGGCTGGTGGTGACGGAGGGCAACTACCTGCTGCTGCCGGACGGTGCCTGGTCGCGGGTGCGGCCGGCCCTGGACGAGGTGTGGTTCTGCGAGATCGACGAGGCCGAACGGATACGCCGGCTGGTCGCCCGGCACGAGGAGTTCGGCAAGGGCCACGAGGAGGCGGTGGCCTGGGTCGCGGGCACCGACCAGCGCAACGCCGACCTGGTCGCCGCCACCCGCGACCTGGCCGACCTGCTGGTCCAGGAGACAGCACTGGGCAGCGCCCCGTAGCCCCCGGCGAACCGCACGGCAGCGCCCCTTGGGGGCGCTGGGGGTACCCCCGGCCGAAGGCTGGGGGAGGAACTGCGCGACCAGCCACGACGACGCGGCACGTCACGACACGGCGCGCTCAGCAGCCAGTGAGGTCCAGCTCCAGAACCCCGTGCGCGTCCTCGGCCCCGATCACCGCCGTGAACGCCTCCGTGCGCACGGTCAGATCGCCCTCGAACGACGGCGTGAACGCCCCGCCCTCCCCGTACCGTACGGCGAACACGTGCAGGTGCGGCGGCGCGCCCGGCGCCGGTTCGGCCTCGTAGGCCGAGGAGGAGACCAGGTGGCGCCAGCCCGCGTCCGGGTCGCCGTACCCGCGCGGGTCGGCGGCGAGCGCGAACGCGGCCTGCTCCTGGGTGAGTTCGGCACGCGCGTCGAAGTGGTCGGCGCCCGGCCGCGCGGGATGGGTGAGGCGCAGCCCGCCCGCCGCGGCGATCCCGCCCTCGGCGACCCGGCGCACCCGGTCGCCGTCGTCGGCCGCGTACGGCAGCCCGGCCAGCAGGTACGGCGTCCCGTCGAGCCGCTCCACGGCCACCGTCACCCACAGCCGGGTGCCGTCCGTGACGTACAGCGAGCGCACATGGCGCAGCACCTGGTCGCGGCCCACGACCGGTTTGCCCACCAGCTTGGCGGCCAGTGAGCCGGCGCGCACGTCCCGGACCCGGACCTCGCCCATCGGCCGGCAGTACAGGAAGCCGTCCAGGACCGGCCCGAAGCCGTGCTGCCGGTTCACCGCGGCCGGCAGGTGATAGGTGCCGCCCGCCTCGACCAGCGAGGGTGTCATGCGGTGGTCGAACGCCACCGACACGGATCCGGACCGGAGTTGGTGGCGGGCCGGGGAAGCCGACGGGGTGCGGTGCCAGGGGGTGGTGTCCTGGATCTGCCAGACGAGCATCCAGGCGAAGTGCCCGTCGACACCGCCGTCCGCCTTGACCGCGTGCCGGCCCCAGCGGGTGTCGCCCCGGTAGCGGCCGAGGTCGGAGCCGATCCGGGCGCCGAAGTAGCGCAGTCCGAGGACGGACTCGAAACCGGAGTGCTGTTCGCTGTAGCGGGGGCCGCCCTGGTCGAAGCCGCCGTTCGGCAGGCGGGCGTCGAGGTAGCGGGCGAGCGCGTCGCCGTCCTCCGCGAACATCGGCTCCCCGCTGGTGCGGTGGGCCTGGGCGAGGAAGGACAGGGAGATCGGGCCGTAGTTGTTGTCGTAGGCGCCGCCGTGCTCGGGAGGCAGCAGGGCCCCGCGGTCCAGGACGCGGTGGGCGCGGATCCGGTCCCGGTACAGGGCCAGCGCCCGTGCGCGGACCGCTTCGCCGTCCTCGGCCGGCAGGTGCCGGGCCAGCATCAGCCCTGCGACCACGCAGCCGATCGCCTGGTTGCCCGCCTCCTGCGGGTTGAAGAAGGTGGCCTCGGTGAGCCAGCGCCAGTAGCCGCGACTCAGCTCGGCAAGTTCGGCGCGCTGCGCGGCGTCGACCAGGCCGTCCGCGAGGTCGAGGACGTCGACCGCCTGGAGCAGCGCCCACACCGTGCTGGGCCAGTCCCCGATCGGGTGCGCTCCCGGTGCGAGGACGTAACGGGCGTACGGGAGGCCAAAGTCGCGGACCGTGAGGTTCGGGTAGCCGGGGTTGTCCTCGGTGTACACGCGCTCGCGCAGGTGGAAGGCGAGGCTGCGGTGCACGGCCTCGGGCAGCCGCGGGTCCCTGGTGCGCTGCCAGGCAAGTGCCAGCAGCGAGGTGATGCCGAGCGAGGTGTCGCCGATGTCGTCGTCGGCGTCCGGGTGTTCGAGGCTGCCTTCGGGGGTGAGGCGGGAAAGGGCCTGCTCCACGATGTCGGCGAGGACGGCGTCGTAGGCCTCGGGCGTGGCCGGCAGGTCGTGCAGCGGGCCGAGCTGGCGCGGGAGGTGCATGGGTGGATCAGCCCTTCATGCGGGGGTGGCCTGGGTGTGGTGTGCCGGGGTCGCACGGCGGGCGCGCAGGGTGAGGGTCAGGGTGTGCGGGCCGGCTCCGCCGAGGAGGACGCGGTCGCCGGTGGTCGCGTCGGTGCCGCCGGCCACGGTGTGGTCCTGCCCCGGGTCGTACCGCAGCAGGTCGCCGCGGTCCGGTCCGGCGAGCGGGCCGCCCGCCTCGACACGGGCCTCGGCCCGGATCTCGTCGTCACCGGCCCGGTACGTCATGGGCACGGCCGTCAGGCACCAGCGTCCGTCGCCGAGCGGCAGGGCGCCCAGGGGCACGCCGCCCGGCCGGAAGGTCAGTTCGAGGGCCCAGGGCACCGGTGGTCCCTCGACGGCGATCCGCAGGTCGATGCCGTCCTCCCGCAGCTCCGCGTCGATCCGGGTGGTCTGGGAGACCTCGTTGCGGGGCCGGTCCGGGAAGGCCATGGCGGCGGAGAAGCGCCCTTCGTCGGTCATGCGGTAGGCGCCGTCGGGCCGTCGTCGCGGCGGCGGCAGCGGCTGGTAGTAGGCGGCGGTGAGGGTTTCGGTGAGCCGGTACCGGTGGTCGCCGAGCCGGCGCATCGCGGCGGCCCGGAACGGGCCCAGGTCGAAGAATCCGCGGGAGAGGCGGACCGCGTCGAGGACGGCGTCGCCGGCGAACAGGCGCAGGAAGGTGGGGTTGCGGGCGAGGCCCGAGCGGACGCGCCGGTGCTCGGGCACGTCGGAGCCGCCGTACAGGACGCCGTGCGCGGTGGCGGAGACCCGTGAGGCCAGGCGCGCCGTGCTGAAGTACCGCGTGCGGGAGGGTGGTTCGGGTGCCGGTGGCGGCAGGGTGCGGCACAGGTCGGGGGTGAGGAGGGTCTCGGCGAGCAGGCCCGGATCGTCGATGCCGCCGGCCGCCGCCGTGCGGGCCGCCCGTCCGAGGTCGCCCCGGCCGGTGCGGATCGCGAGCAGCCGGTAGTGCGGCAGGTACGGCGCCAGCGGGAACGGGCCGTGCTGGTCCTGCCGTCGTGAGTGGACGGTCTCCACGGTGCCGTCCGGTCTGATGAGGTCCAGAGTCGCGGTGAGGTGGCGTTCGACGGCGTCCCGCAGGTCGGTGCGGCCGAGGACGTCGGCGAGCAGCAGCAGCGACGGGTTGGTCACGTGGGCCGCGTAGAGGGCGCTCCGCTCTGAGTACAGGCCCTCCGCGTCGATGTCGACGCCCTCGGCCAGCCATGCGTCGATCCGGTCGGTCAGCCGGGGGTCGGGGAAGGATCGGTGCAGCCGGGCGAGGGCGGCGCACAGTTCCCAGCGGTGGTTGGGCGTGTGCACCCCGCCGGTCCGCAGGCCGTCGGACGCCGCACCGGCGATCTCGGCGAGGACACCGGCCACCTCGCGCAGTTGTGGCCCCGCGTCCGCGGCGAGGAGGTGCGCGTCGCACACGTCGTTGACGGTGAACGCGGAGTCCGGTGGTGACTGCACGTTGTCGCCGCCGGCGAAGAGCCCGGTCGCGGTCTGCGCGGCGCGCAGGGCGCGGAGGTGGACCGTCGCGGCGGCGAGGGCCCGCTCGCTGCCGTGCAGGGCCGAGTCGGGTGAGCGGTAGGCGGCGACCAGGGTCCGCACCCGGCGGGCCAGGGCGCGGTGGGTCACGCCGGCGGGGCGCCGCTCGGCGGCGGCCGCCAGCGGGACGGCCTGCCCGTCGGCGGCGCCGGCCACCGCGCGGACGAACTCGGTGTCGAGCGGGGCGGGCACGGTCAGTCCTTCAGTCCGGCGTTGATGTCTGCGCTCATGACGTACCGCTGGAACACCAGGAAGACAAGGATCAGCGGGATCATGGAGATGACGGAACCGCCGAGCAGCACCGACCAGTTGATGTTCTGGGCCCCGACGAGGCTCTGGATGCCGATCTGCACGGTGAACTTGTTCGGGTCGTTGAGCATGAGGAGCGGCCAGATGTAGTCGTTCCACCGCCACTGGAACGACAGGATGGCCAGCGTCAGCATGATGGGCCGCGAGATCGGCACCATGATCCTCAGGAAGATCGACAGTTCACGCGCGCCGTCGATGCGGGCGGCCTCGACGAGTTCGTCGGGGACCGTCAGGAAGAACTGGCGGAACATGAAGCATCCGGTCGCGGTGAGCACGGCCGGGAGGATGATCCCGCCGAAGGAGTTGTAGAGGCCGAGGTCGCGGACGACCAGGAACTCGGGGGCGAGCATGACCTCGGACGGCAGCATCGTGGTGGCCAGGATGCAGAGGAAGAAGAACTTGAGCCACTTGTTGTCGTACTTGGCGAGCGCGTAGCCGGTGCAGCAGCTCACTCCCACCGTAAGGATCGTCGTGATCACGCACACGAGGGCCGTGTTGACGAAGTACTGGGAGAAGTTGGCGCTGTCCCAGGCCGCCCGGTAGCCCGACAGGGTGGGATGGTGCGGGAGCACCGTCAGGGGCAGGGAGAACAGGTCTCCGGCCGGCTTGAAGGAGCTGAGGACGAACCACAGCACGGGCAGCCCGTAGAGGGCGGCCAGGATCCACAGCAGGGTCGTCGCGGGTACCGCGCGCCGCAGGCCGCCGTCGCGTCCGCCGCGCGGCCGCTTCCCGGAGGCGGCCTTCGCGGAACCCGCACCGGCCGGACGCGGTGTGTCGGTGACGGTCATCGGTTCTCCATCCGCCGGTTGGCGACCAGCTGGACGACCGCGACGGCCATCAGGATGAGCATGAGCACGAACGACGCGGCGCTCGCGTAGCCGATCTGGCCCCGGTTGAATCCGGTCTGGTAGATGTACTGGACGAGCAGGTTGTTCGAGGTGCCCGGTCCGCCGTTGTTGAGGGAGACGAACAGCGGGTACTCCTTCATCGCGTTGATCGTGTTGAGCAGGATGACGATGAAGGAGGTCGGCGCGATGCTCGGCAGCGTGATGCTGACGAACTGGCGCCAGGGGCCCGCGCCGTCGAGGGCGGCCGCCTCGTAGTACGAGGTGGGCACGTTCTTGATCGCCGCGATGAACAGCAGCATCGAGAAGGCGGTTCCCCACCAGGCGCCGGCCATGACGACCACGCCCAGCGACAGGTCCGCGTTCGACTGCCAGGCGATCGCGTGCCCGCCGAGCTTCTCGACGACGTAGTTGATCAGCCCGAAGTTCTCGCCGAACAGCCAGCGCCACAGGACGCCGACGACGATGGGCGAGATCAGCCACGGGACGAAGAAGACGACGCGGGCGATCGACGCGCCCTTGGCCTGCCGGCTCACCACCAGGTTGGCGATGAGGAGCGAGAGCACGAAGTTCAGCGGGACGACGAGCACGGTGTAGAGCAGCGTGCGGAACAGCGCGTCGTAGAAGGTGGAGTCGCCGAACAGGTTCTGGTAGTTGTCCAGTCCGATGAACCGGAACGCCCCCACGCCCGTGTAGTCCGTGAAGGAGTAGACGAGTCCGATCACCGCCGGCCACACGAAGAACAGCGCGAACAGCACCACGTTGGCCGCGACGAGGACGAGCGGCGCGAGGGTGTAGGTGGTGCGTCGCCTGGGCGGGCTCCCGGACGCGTCCGAGGCGCGTTGTGTCATCTTCCTGACTCCGTGCTGTGGGAAGGGGTTGCTGCGGGCTCACGCCAGGGGTCCGGCGCCGTGCGGGCGGCGGGGCCGGGCGGCGGCGCCGGCACCGCCGCCCGGCCCCGTCTGCTAGGACCCGCCGCCGACCTGCTGGTTGTAGCCGGCCACGATGTTCTCCAGGGCCTTGTCGGCCGACTGCTGGCCGTTGATCGCCTTGCCGAGTTCCGTCTTGGTCGGATCCTCGGTGAGGCTCTTGCCCTTCAGCACCCACGCCGTCTGCGCGCTGTTGAAGTAGCCGGAGATCGGGGCGTAGAGCGGGATCTCCTCGTTGTAGAGCTTGAACGCCGCCTGCGCGGCGTCGGAGGTGAAGGGGTACTTGGGGTCCAGTCCGCTCTCGACGGGCAGGAACCCGGAGGTCTCGACCAGTTCGGTGTACTGCTTCGGGTCGTACACCCAGGTCATGAACTTCTTCGCGGCGGTGGCCGCGGCGCCGTTGTTGTCGAAGCCGACCATCATGCCGCCGCTGTTGACGTCGCTGGCCTGCACGGGCTGGGCGGGGGTCGGGACGCTCGCCCAGTCGAACTTCTTGATGCTGTCGGCGAAGGCGGCGACCTGCCACACGCCGGACCAGTAGGCGACCACGTCACCGCTCTGGAACATGGCGGACGGGTCGGCGCCGCTGGTCCACACCGACTTCGGCATGGTCTTGTCGTCGTTGAGCCCGACGAAGTACTTCACGGCCTTCTTGGTGGCGTCGTCCACCGAGAAGGTGCCGGAGGAGTCGGCGTGGACGTACGTGCCGCCCATCTCGTACACCATGGCGCGCAGCCGGGACGGCGACTGGTCGAAGGTGAGGGAGTACTTGGCGCCGGTCTTCTCCCGGACCTTGTCCGCGGCGGCGATGAACTCGGTCCAGGTCCAGGTCTTCGACGGCGAGGACGGCACGGCGACGCCGGCCTTCTCGAACAGCGTCTTGTTGATGAACAGGCCGGAGGCGGTGACGTCCGAGGGGATGGACAGCACCTTCCCCGACGAGTCCTTGGCGAGGAAGTTCGGGTTGATGCGGTAGCTCTTGTCGTCGGCGATGGAGCTGAGGTCGATCAGCTTGTTCGACCAGATCGGGTCGAGCGCCGGCACGTCGGCGACGTCGGGCAGCGAGTTCGCCTGGGCGGCGTTGTGCAGCTTCGTCGGGTAGCCGTCGTAGGGGATGTTGACGAGCTTGACGTCGACGCCCGTCTCCTTCTTGTACTGCGCCACCAGCTTCTTCCAGCCCGCGTCCTGTCCCGGGACGGTGGAGATCCAGAACGTCAGGGACTTGGCGTTCCCGCCGGATCCGGAGCCCGAGCCGCAGGCGGAGAGCAGCAGGGCGCCTGCCGTGGCGACGGCAGCGAGGGGAACCAGGCGGCGCACACCGCCGCGGCCGAGCCGGCGGGAGCGCCGCACACCCACAGTGGTCATCTTCGATCCCATTTCGTCAGAGGGACGGAGCACGGCGCCGACCGAGGCGGCACGGGTGCATTGTGGTGGAAAGTCCGCTTTCCGGGGGGCGCGGCCTCGCCCGGCCGCATCGTCCACGCGGGGCGGGATCCCCGGCCGTCCTGGCCGTCACCGCACGGGCACGCCCTCGTGCGGTTGCCGTACGTCGCGTACGGGCTGGGAAGCTCGCCCCAAGCCGGCGTCCCGGCCGGCTTAGAAAGCGCTTGTCCGGACATTGGCAGACCGACTCGGAACCCGTCAATCCTTCGCCTGCGCGCCTTCGGTCACGTTTTGGACTCCCTTGACCACCGCGAGCCGGGCCGCGCCCACGACGGTGCCGAGATCCCCGATCTGGCTGCTGACCACCTCGGTGGGCCAGCTCAGCCGGCCCAGCTCGGCCCGCACCCCGGGCAGGAGCTGCGGATCCGCGCCGGTGCTGCCGCCGAGCACGAGCAGCCCCGGATCCAGCACGGCGGTCACGGCGGCGGCCAGCCGGCCCACGTCGGCGGCGTGCCGGGCGACCAGGCCGCGGGCGGGTTCGCGGCCCTCGGCGGCGAGCGCGAAGAGGCGTTCGGGGGTGTGCGGGCAGGGGCCGTCGCCGGCCCGCCAGGCCTCGGCGGCCCGGCGGAGCAGGGCCTGCGAGCCGACGTAGGCCTCCAGGGCCTCCTGGCGGGGCTCGCGGTCGTCGTCCCAGGGGTACGGCAGCCGGGCCAGTTCACCGGCCGCCCCGTTCGCACCGCGCAGCACCTGGCCGCCGATGACGATGCCGAGTCCGACGCCGACGCCGATCCGCAGGTAGCCGAAGGTGCGGCGGCCCCGGGCGGCGCCCTCGTGGAGTTCGGCGAGGGCGGCGCAGTTGACGTTGTTCTCCAGGTGCACGGGGACGCCCGGCGGCAGCGCGACGGAGACCGCGTCGAAGACGGGTCCGGCCTTGGCGGTGGCCGGGCGCATGCCGGTGCCCGTCCGGTCGGGTGCGGTGACGTCACCGACGGCGACCACGATGGCCCTCAGCGGGGCGCCCGCGGGAAGTGCGGCCAGCGCCTCGCGGACCGCGTCGGCGGCCCGGGCCCGCGGGGTGGCCGCCTCGGCGAGCAGGGTGCCGTCCAGGGCGCAGCCGCGCACCCGGGTGCGGGCCGGGCCGAGATCGACGGCGAGGACGGTCCCGGAGGCGGGCCCGAGGCCGTAGACGGCGGCGGAGCGGCCGGTGGCGCCGGTGGAGGTGCCGGAACAGGCGGCCAGTCCGGCGGCCTCCAGTTCCGCGACGGCGGCGGAGACCGTCGGCTTGGACAGGCCCGCGAGGCCGGCGAGCTGCGGCCGGGTGGCGCTGCCGGCCTGGGCCAGCACGGCGAACACGGCACCGGCGCTCTCGGTGAGGCGGGGGGCTTCGGTCAGGACGGGTTCCACAGTTCCCCCATGGGTCAGAGCCGCGCTGCCCGGGTGGCGGGACGCGGCGATGCGATGCCCTCGCGCCACGCGGTCCCGCCCGGCGGCGGTGTCCCGATGATCGACTGCGTGACGACTCTTGACGCACTGTACTTCGTTAGTTAACTTCCTAACGAAGTACACGGTACTCGCCTGCCGTGGTCCGCACGAAGCCCGTCCCGGGGCTTCCCGAATGCCTCGACTCCTGTTCGGTCACGTACGGTTCGCCCACCGTCGCAGCCAGGGCCCCGGTCCTTCGGCGCCCCTCGCCCGGACGACGAAAGAGGATCCGTGCAGGATGCATCTTCTCCCCCGCTGGTGATCGGCATCGACGTGGGCGGCACCAAGACCCATCTCCGCGCCGTCACCGGCGCGCGGACGGTCGCCGATCACGTCCGTCCGAGCGGCGGCTGGCGGCCGCACGATCCGGCCGCCGCCGCCCGCTGGCTGACCACGCTGGTCCACGAGGCCCTGCCGGCCGGCGTCCGCCCCGCCGCGCTCGCCGTCGGCGGGCACGCCTGTGAGACGCCCCGCCAGTGCGCCGGCATCGCCGCCGCCCTGCGCGACGTCCACGGGACGCCGGTCCGGGTGGTGGGCGACGCTGAACTCCTCGTCCCCGCCGCCGGACTGGCCACCGGTGTGGGTCTGGTCGCCGGCACCGGTTCGGTGGCCGTCGGACGGCGGGCCGACGGCGGTCCCGTCCAGGTCGGCGGCTGGGGCGCGGTCCTCGGCGACGAGGGCGGCGCCGCCGGACTGGTCCGCGAGGCCGCCCGTGCCGTCTGGGCCGCGCACGATCGCGGCGAGGCGCCCGACGCCCTCGCGACCGGGCTGACCGCCGCCTTCGGCGTGGCCGAAGTACCCGGCCTCGGAGCCGCGTTGGAGGGTGCATCGGACGTCTCCGCGCAGTGGGGCCGGCACGCGCCGGTGCTCTTCGCGGCGGCCGAGGCGGGCTCGGCTCTCGCCGCGGAGGTGATAGCCGACGGCGGCCGTGCGCTCGCCGCCCTCGTGCTGCGGCTCGCCGCGCGCGGCCTGCCGGTGGACGACGTGGTGGTCGCGGGCGGCACCATCCTCTCCCAGCCGCGCCTGTACGACGCCTTCACCGCCGCGCTCGCCAGGGCCCTGCCGGGCGCCAGGCCCCGCCCGTTGCGGGTTCCGCCGGTCGAGGGAGCGGTGGCGCTGGCACGTGCGCTGCTGTGACGGACGTGAACACGTCCCCGGTCCCCGGACCACGGGCCGTGCGGTGCCGCGAGCGCGCGGTTCCGCCGCCGTTCCAGGGGTGAACCACCGGTCCGTCCTCCGACTCCGGTCCGCCGTGCGGCAGTCGGGGGCATGGCCGCCGCTGCGCGGGCCCGCCCCGCGCCGCGACTCGTCCGACCCCTTCCCGCACGAACGCACCCCGCGCGCACCGGGAGTTCGTGTGCATCCCCTCCGGCCGCCGGGCCGTGGAACTCAAGAGAGGCACACCCATGCCGTCACCTGCCGGGCACCGCACCTCCTCACCGGCCCGCGGACTTCCCGTCGGCCGCCGTGGATTCCTGAAGACCTCGCTAGGCGCGTCCGCCGGTGTGCTGGCGGCCCCGACGTTCGCCGGGTGGCTCGCCGCCGCGGACGCCAAGGCCGCGACCGCCCTCGCGTTCGTCGACGACTACCGGACGAACGTCGCCGCCAACCTGACCGCCGACACCAACGCGGTGGTCCGGATCCTCGGCGGCTTCGCGCGGACATGGCGGACCGGCTCCGCCTGGAACACCGGCACCGTGCTGAGCGCCGACGTCCTGCGCGCCGACATGCGTCACTGCGCCGAGGTCACCCGCGGGCGCACCGACGCCGAGGCGAGGAAGGCCTTCCTCTACGACCGCCGGCACCAGAGCTACGCGATGATCGCGGGCCTCGGCCCGCTGGCCGGCCTCTACGAGGACGGCTCGCTCGCGGTCACCTCGATCACCGAAGCACCCGACGGCACCCCCGCGACCACCGTGAACGACGCCGTCCCGGCCGACGCGCCGGCGGGCTCCGCACTCGGCGCCGGCGCGCACGACTCGGCGCTCGGCAAGGTCGCCGAGCTGGTCGACACCGTGCGCGGTCCCTACGCCTCCGGCAACCCCGCCAAGTACGCCTACCAGTACCCGCGTCCGTGGCGCCTGAACGAGGACAGCGAGGTCGTCGACACCGGCCGGACCGACGCCTACGGCTTCCCGGTCTACGACTCGCAGGTGACGGTCGCCCCGCAACTGCTGCGCCAGCGCGGCACCTCCCCGGCCGACGACGGCGGCTTCCCCTCCGGGCACACCAACGCCTTCCACCTGGCGGGCCTCGCCTACGCCTACGCGGTCCCGGAGCGCTTCCAGGAACTGGTCGCCCGCGCCCTGGAACTGAGCGACACCCGCATCGTCGCCGGCATGCACCACACGGTCGACGTGATCGGCGGCCGCGTCATGGCCACCGCCCTGGCCGCCGCCGCGCTCGCCGACCCGGCCAACGCCGACCTCAAGGCGGCCGCCCGCGCCCAGGCCCTCGCCTACTTCGAGGCCCGGACCGGCGCCACCGCCGACACCCTGTACGCCTACGCCCACGCGGCCGGTCCTGACACCGACCCGTACGCCGACCGCGCGGCCAACGAGCGGGCGGCCAGGCCCCGGCTGACGTACGCCCTGCGGCGGCACGGCGCCGACCGGCCGCTCACCGTGCCCAAGGACGCCGAGGTCCTCCTGGAGACCCGCCAGCCCTACCTCACCGCGGGTCAGCGCCGTGACGTGCTGCGCACCACCGCCCTGCCGGCCGGCTACGTCCTGCTGGACGGCCCCGAGCAGTGGGGCCGCCTCGACCTGTTCGCCGCGGCGGACGGCTACGGCGCCTTCGACACGGACGTCACCGCCACCCTGGACGCGGCGGCCGGCGGCTTCTCGGCGGCCGACACCTGGCGCCACGACATCGACGGCCACGGCGGCCTGACGAAGAGGGGCACCGGCACGCTCACGCTGACCGGCGCCAACCGCTACCGCGGCGCCACCGTGGTGGCCGGCGGCACCCTGGTCGCCGCCTCCGGCCAGGCGCTGGGCCACGGCGACGTCCAGGTCACCGCCGGCACCCTGCGGGTGGCCGGGACCCTGCTCGTGCGCGGGACGTACTCGCAGGGCGCGGGCACCCTCGACGTGACGCTCCGCACCGGCGGCGGGGCGCCGCTGCGGGTCGGGCGCCGGGCGGTGCTGGGCAGCGGCAGCACGCTGTCGCTGACGCTCGGCGGCGAGCACCCGCCGGCCGCGGGCCGTATCCTCGCGGTGCTCGACGCGCCCCGGCTGCGCGGACGGTTCGACCGCGTCGAGCTGAACTCCGACCGGCTGCGGGCCGTACCCGTGTACACGGCAGACGGTCTGTCGGTACGACTCGTGAAGCGGTGACGCGCCCGGTGGCGGGAGCGGTGCGAGAGCAGGGCCCGTGATCCTGCTCCTGGCCGCTCCCGTCACCGCGGGCCCGTGTCCCCGCGGGGCGGATGATGGCAAGCGAACAGCAGTCGGTCCTCGATCCCGGCGACCTCGTCGACCCCCGACCCGCCCCACGGCCGGCCCTCGCGGTCCGGGCGGCCGCCGCGCTGCGCGCCCGACGCCGGTGGCTGGTGCCGGTCCTCGTGGTCGTGCTGCTCGCCCAGATGGCGGCCGCGATGGTGACCTGCGCGCTCCGGCAGACGCCGACCATCGACGAACCGGTCTACGTCGCCACGGCCACCGACTACCTGCACGAGCACCGGCTGCGCTACAACCCCGAACACCCGCCGCTCGGCAAGCTCGTGGTCATGGCCGGGGTCGCGGCCGCCGACCCGCACTACGACCCGTCGTACCGCGGCGACCAGGGCCAGGTGGGCCGGCATCTGCTGTACGCGTCGGGCAACGACCCCTGGCGGCTGATGCTGTGGGCCCGGCTGCCGGTGATCGTGCTGACCCTGCTGTTCGCGCTGGTGGCCCTCGCCTTCGCCCGTGAGGTGCTCGGTACGGCCGCCGGGCTCCTCGCGCTCGCCCTGTACTGCTTCTCCCCCGACCTGATCGCGCACGGCTCGCTGGCCACCCTGGACGTGCCCGCCGCCGGGTTCGTGCTGACGTCGGCCTGGCTGCTGTGGCGGGCGCGGCACCGGCCGCGGCGGTATCTGCCGCTCGCCGGAGCCGCGTTGGGCGCGGCGGTGGCGACGAAGATGAGCGCGCTGCCCGCGCTCGGGCTGCTGCCCCTGCTGGCGGTGGTGTCGGTGTGGGGCGTGCGCCCGGGCCGGCTGCGGCGCGCGCTCACGGCCGCGGCGGTGGTGACGGTGACGGCGGTCGCGGTCGTGTGGCTGTCCTATCTCGCCGTCGACCCCCGGCTGCGGGCGGAGTCCGCGGTGCCGGTCCCGGCGATCCACGGCGCGCGGGGCCTGCTGGTGGACCTGATGCCCTTCCCGCACGCCTACCGGGACGGCATGCGCGTGCAGTTCGGCCTGGAGGACCAGCCCTGGCAGGGCTATCTCTTCGGGCACCTCTACACCGGCTCCCGCTGGTACTACCTGCCCGCCGCACTGCTGGTGAAGACCCCGCTGGGCATGCTAGCGCTGTGGGCGGCCGGCACGGTCGCGGTGGTGTCGGTACGGCGGCTGCGGCCGGCCGTGCCGTACGTGCTGGTGCCGCCCGCCGTGCTGCTGGCCTCGGCGATGACCGGTTCGCGGGACTTCGGGACGCGGTACGCGCTGTTCATGCCGATGTTCCTGGCGGTGGGCGGCGCCGCGGTGGCGGCGGTGCGCCTGCGGTGGTCGCGGCCCCTGGGCGGGGCGCTGCTGCTGTTCGTGGCGGTGAGTTCGCTGCGCACGTTCCCCTTCTATCTCCCCTACTCCAACGAGGCGTTCGGCGGTCCGGCCAAGACGCATCTGCGGCTGCACGACTCCAACGTGGACTGGGGCCAGGACCTCGGCCGGCTCGCCGACCGGCTGCGGGAGCGCTATCCGGGCGAGCGGGTCTGGCTGGTCTACAAGGGCAGCGGCATCCCGTCGTACTACGGAATCCACGCCGCCGATCCCCGCACGGTCCCGCCCGGTGAGGTGCACGGCCTGCTGGTCGTCTCGGACTCGTCGGTGGCCAAGGCATGGGGCCGGCTGGCCGCGCTGATCGCGAGCAGCCGTGCCGTCGACGACGTCGGGCACTCCATCACCGTCTACCGGCGCTGACCGCGGGGAGCGGTCGGGCGGGCGGCACAACCCCTGGTCACCACGGTCCGTGAGCTATGTTGAGTCCTCGTGGGAGACAAAGGAGGCGCTTCGGTGCCATCGCCGCAGCAGGCTCGCGCCCAGGCGTCCGCGATCACCTCGGGCAAGACGGTGCCGGAGGCGGAGGCCGCGCCCACCTCCCAGCTCCGCGAACTCTTCGACGGCCCGCGGCTCTCCCCCGGCCAGCGGCGCATCGCGCAGTACCTGATCGACCACATCACCGAGGCGGCCTTCCTGTCGATCACCGACCTCGCCGAACGGGCCGGGGTCAGCCAGCCGTCGGTGACCCGGTTCGCGGGCGCGGTCGGCTTCAGCGGGTATCCCGCGCTGCGCGAGCGGCTCCAGTCGATCGCGCTGCGCACCCTGGCGGGCGGCACCGGAGCCGCCACCGAGCACCGCAGCAACGAACTCCAGGCGGCCGTGGACGCCGAGATCGAGAACCTGGAGAACCTGCGCCGGGACTTCGCCGACCCGGACCGGGTGATCTGGATCGGCCGCGAGCTGTCCAGGTCCTCCCCGCTGACCGTGCTCGGCCTGCGCATCTCCGTCTCGCTTGCGGAGTACTTCGCCTACGCTGCCCGCCGTATCCATCCCGACGTACGGCTGGTGACCAGGGGCGGCAGCGTGGCCTACGACGCGCTGCTGCAGTCGCGGGAGGCGGGCGGGACCTGGGTGCTGGCCTTCGGGATGCCGCGGCACGCGCAGGAGACGCTGACCGCGATCCAGGTGGCGCGCACCGCGGGTCTGCGGGTCGCGCTGGTGACGGACCAGGCGCTCGGCGCGCTGGCCGACGAGGCCGACGTCACCTTCAGCACCGGCATCGGGTCCCGCCTGGTCTTCGACACCTACGCGGCGCCCGGTCTGCTGGCCGCGGCCCTGCTCCAGGCCATGACCGACGCCGACCCTGAGCGCACCCAGGCCCGCCTGGAGGAGTACGAGCAGGTGGCCGAGCAGCACCAGTTCTTCCTCAAGGACTGAACCCGGCTTCTTCCTCAGGGACTGGCCCCGGCGCACCGGCGCCGCCCTCGCCCCGGCACACGGCAACTCCGTAAGGGGATCATTCACCGCAATTCACGCATGAATGTTTTCATGCGTCTTGCAAACCGGTCGGCATATATAAATACTGCTCACGGACCGTCCCGGCACCCTCCGGGCACGTGCCGCTCCGAGGACGCACCGCTCGCACCCGCCCCGAGAAAGCCGACGGACCGCCCATGCGCACGCAGCACCACTCGCAGTGCCGGCGGCCGACGCCCGGGGTCCCTGCACGGACACCCCTTGCCGCCGTCTCCTACCCGCGTCGGCGCCGGGGATGTTCGAACGGGCATCGCCTGCGCGATTCGCCCGCGGCGGCTCCGGCCATCCCCTAGGCCGGAGCCGCCCAGACATCCGTCGACCACCCTTCCCGGCGCCGCATCACGGAAGAGCGATGATCATGACCCTGACGACGACCACCCGCATCACTCCGGACTGGCCCTGCCAGGTCAAGACGCCGGGCAGTTACGACTGGGAGCGCTCCGCCGCCAGGTGGCTGCGCGAGCTGGTGCCGGCCCGCTACGCCAGCTACCCGGCGCTGATCCGGCACCCCGTCCTGCTCGCGCGGCACGCGCAGATCCAGGTGCAGCACGAGGTCCGGGTGGCCCGCACGGCGCTGCAGACCGCGCGGGCCGAACTGCCCCTGCTCGGGCTGCCGGAGTCGGTCATCGAACACACCATCAAGCTGTACGCGGCGGAGGTGCTGCAGCTCCAGCACATCGCGCGCAGCGTCCGCGTGGTCACCGAGGCGCTGGTCGGGCACAGCACCGGCCGCTGACCGCAACGCCCCGTCCCGTCCCGTCCGGGGGCACACGGTTGCGGCACGGGCGTGATCGCGGGCCCCGTCCTGTGCCATGCTCGATCCGTGACGAGCGAGCACGTCCCGCCGGCCGGCACCGGAGCCGAGCCTGCGGACCTGGCCAAGGTCGTGTCCCGGCAGCGCGCCGAGCTGGACCGGCTGCGCGACCAGGCGGCCGTCTCGGCCGTGGTGGAACGGGCCACCGGCGCCCTGATGGCCGCCTCGGGCTGCTCCCCCGACGCCGCCCACGAGACGCTCGCGGAGCGGGCCAGGACCGGGAACCGCACCCTGCTGGAGGAGTGCTGGCTGACGCTCGGCGCCCTGCCGCCCGCCGTCCCCGCGTCCGACCCGCCCGGCACCGGGCACCCCGCACCCGCGGCACCCCGTACCGCGCCCGCCGCCGGCACCGCGGCGGCCCTCGGCCGGCTGGGCACGGACCTGGTGCGCGTCGGCTCCCCGCAGCAGCTGGCCGGCACCCTGCTCGGCCATCTCGCGCCCGAGGTCGGCGCCGACGCCGTCCTGCTGTACCGGCGGCCGCCCGGCCAGGGCCTCGAACTCATCGGGTACGCCGGTGTCGACGCGACGCTCGCCGCCCAGTGGCAGCGGGTACCGCCGCTGACCGGCTTCGCCCCGCTGGAGAGCCTCCGATCCGGTGAGCCCGTCTGGCTGGAGCACTTCGCCGAGGACCTGCGGGAGTACCGGCTCATCGACGAGCCGCCCGGCCGCTGGCTGTCCCGGGCCTGGCTGCCGGTCACGACCGGGGACACGACGGGTGTGACCCTCGGGGTGCTGCGCCGGCACGGCGCGGCCTTCGGTGCCGGGGAACGCGACCTGCTGAAGGCCGCCGCCCGGCTGTGCGCGGGCCGCCTCGCCGCGCTCGGCACCCCCGCCGAACCGCCGACTCCGGACCTCTCCCGGACCGTGCAGACGGTGCTGGACGCGCTGCCCGGTGCGACGGTGCTGCTGACCCCGCTGCGCACCGCCCTCGGGAACGTCGAGGACTACCGGATCGAGGCGGCCACCCCGGACGCCGTCGACATCCTCGGCCGGACCGGCCGCGAGCTGGTCGGCGCGCACATCCTGGAGAGCTATCCCTCCGTGGCCGGGGAGGCGCTGTGGCAGGGGTACCTCACGGCCCTGGACGGCGAACCGTACGAGGGCGAGCCCTTCGTCCACGAGGAGGTCGTCGACGGGACGACAGTGCGGGCCGCCTACTCGGTGCGGGCCGCGCGGTTGGGCGACGGGCTGCTGGTGACCTGGCTCCGGCACGACCTGGAGGGACGCCAGGAACAGCGCCTGGCGGACATGCAGCGGCTGGGCAACCTCGGCTGGGCGAACTGGAACCTGGTCACCCGTCAGGTCACCTGGTCCTCCCAGGTGTACACGATCCTGGGCCGCGACCCGGGGCGCGGCGCGGTCGCGCTGGACCTGCTGCCGGACCTGGTGCTGCCCGAGGACGCCCGCGCGCTCGCCCGCTCGGTCGCCGAACTCGCCCGCAACGGAGGGTCGTTCGACGTCCCGTTCCGGATCAGGACCGGCAACTCGATACGGCATCTGCGGGCCGTCGCCGAGGGAGTGAGCGCCGAGGACGGCATGGTCGTCGAGGTGCACGGCTTCGTCCAGGACCTCACCGCGCAGCGCAGCGCCGAACTCGCCCTGGTCGACAGCGAACAGGCCATCGTCACGCAGCGCGGTGTCCTGGACGCCGAACGCGCGCTGGCCACCAGGCTCCAGCACGCCCTGCTCCCGCTGCCCAGCGGGCCGGTGCGGTTGTGCGGGCTGCGCGTCGAGGTCGCCTACCTGCCCGCGCAGGCCGGGGTGCATGTCGGCGGCGACTGGTTCAGCGCCATCGAACTGCCCGACGATTCGGCGCTGTTCGTCGTCGGTGACGTGGCCGGTCACGGGGTCGACGCGGTCGCGACGATGGCCCAGCTCCGGTTCAGCGCCAAGGGCATGGTGATGACCGGCTCCTCGCTGACCGGCGCGCTCTCCCGGCTGAACTTCCTGCTCCTGCACTCGCGTGACAGCCAGTCCACCGCGACCCTCGTGCTGGCCCGCTACCAGCCCGCCGAGCGGCGGCTCGTGTGGGCGCAGGCGGGCCACCTGCCGCCGCTGCTGGTGCGCGCCGGCGAGGTCCGGCGGCTGGACCGGCCCGAGGGCATGCTGCTGGGGGCCACGGCCGACCCGGTGTACGGGTCGGCCGAGGTCCTGCTGGAGCCCGGCGACCGGCTCCTGCTGTACACCGACGGCCTGGTGGAGCGGCTCGGGGAGGACGTCGAGACGGGTCTGGCACGGCTGGCCCGGGCCGTCCGCACCCCCGAGCCCGGCTCCCTGGACGCGCTGCTCGCCGCAATGCTGGAGGGCGAGTGGCGCGACGACGTGTGCGTGCTGGACATCCGGGTGCCGCTTTCGGAGGAGGAATAGCGGACGGGGACGGGCGCCGCATGCAGCGGCCCGCCCTCAGCCGTCCGCCGCCGGGCCGGTGCGCGACTCCAGGGCGCGGCGGGTGTCGTCGCCGTAGACGCCGCGCTCGTCACCGCTGATGCCGTACCAGATCTGGAAGCGCTCCACGGCCGCCGTCAGGGCGGCGTCGTAGGTGCCGCCGGTGGAGCCGTCGCGGTAGACGTCCGGGATGCGCAGCAGCCGCTGCTCCAGGTCGACGACCTCGGGACCGCTGTCGCCCGCGCGCAGGGTGCCGGCGCCGTCCGGGTCCGCCGAGGTGTCCGCGGCGGGCGGGGCGGAGGCGGCCGGTGCCGTGGTGGCCGGGGGTGCGGACCGGTCGGCCGCGGCGGCGCCCTCGCGGCCGGGCAGCAGGAGCGCGCAGCCGAAGCCGACCAGGGCTGCCGCGCCGACGGCCACCACGGCGGCGGCCCGGCGCAGTCCGGGGCCGGAGCCGGGGGCGCGGCCGGAGCGGCCGGTGCGCGGGCCGTCCGGTACCGGCGGCAGTTCCTCGGTGTCGTCCTCGGTCCCGGCGGCGGACCGGCGCTCCCTCTCGAAGGCGTCGAAGGCCTCGGGGCCCGGCTGTCCGCCGGTGCGCGGGCCGGCCCCGTCCGTCCGTCCGCCGGCCTCGGCCTCCTCCCGGATCTCGCGCATCAGCTCCGCGAGGGCGTCGAGGCGGCGTGGACGCAGGACCCGGACCGGTTCCAGGACCGGCCCGCGGTGCGGTTGCTCAGGGTCGGGCGGTGTCGACACACTGCTCTCCTTCCGCGTCCCGTGCGCCCGGGACGTCCGCGATCCCCGGGAACAGATACGGCGGGACCGCTCCCCCGGTTCATCCGCGGCGGGACACGACAGCGGAGTGCACTCAGTTCCCCACCAGGTGTGCACTGAGTGCCATGAGGCTGGTGAAGTGCTACGTTCGCGTCCATGAGCTCCAGCAGCACGGCGCCGCCCGTGAAGCCGCCCATGCGGGACGCCCTGGTGACGGCGGCCTTCAGGCTCTTCCTGGAGCGCGGCTACGAGCAGACGACCGTCGACGACATCGTCGCCCTGGCCGGGGTGGGACGGCGCTCGTTCTTCCGCTACTTCCCGTCCAAGGAGGACGTGGTCTTCCCCGACCACGAGGGCTGCCTGGCCGACATGACCGCCTTCCTGGCCGCCAGCGGCCCGGAGTGCGAGCCGGTGGCGCGGGTGTGCGACGCGGCGCGGCTGGTGCTGCGGATGTACGCGGAGAACCCCACCTTCTCGGTGCAGCGCTACCGGCTGACCAAGCGGGTGCCGGGGCTGCGCGCGTACGAACTGTCGGTGGTGTGGCGCTACGAGCGCGCGCTGGCCCAGTACCTGCGGGACCGGTACGCCGGCCGCCCGGAGGGGACGCTGCGGGCGGACGTGGTCGCCGCCGCCGTGGTCGCGGCGCACAACAACGCGCTGCGCTCCTGGCTGCGTTCGGACGGCGAGGGCGACGCGGCGGTGACCGTCGACCACGCCCTCGGCTACGTGCGGGCCGCGTTCGGCGGCCCGGCGGCCGGACCGGCGGCCGACGGCGCCCCGGCCGCGCTGTTCGGCGGGCCGGTGGAGCATCCGGACGACGTGGTCGTGCTGGTCTCCCGGCGGGACGCCCCGCTGTGGCGGGTCGTGCAGGAGATCGAGACCGCGTTCGGCCGCGCCTGACGGCCCCGGACGGCCCTCGGCGGCTCCGGCACCCGGTGGTCCTCGCGGAATCCCCGCATTTTCGGGGTACGCAGTGCCTTTACGGCTGACACTGAGTGCCATACGCTGACGGCGTGCACGGTGGCACGGCGAACCGGGCACACGCGTGCGCGGTCCGGTCCGTGCATGCGCGATTCGGGTTTCCGGGCGAGCGCAGGGAGTTGACCAGCGTGTACCACCACTCGGCGAGCGCCGCGCAGTCGGCGGTCGGATTCGCGACGAGCGTTCTCGACCCCGTGCCCGCCGGCCTCGGTCGTACGGACCGTCCCAAGGACGCCATCGTCTTCCAGCGCTGCACCTGGTGCGCGACGGCCATGTACCACCGGCTGCTGTGTCCGGTCTGCCAGGGCAGCGACCTGCGCACGGAGCACAGCGAGGGCACCGGAACGGTCCGCCACTCCACGGTGGTGCACCGCAACACGCCCGCCGCGCGCAACGTGTCCCTGATCGAGATGGCCGAGGGGTTCGTGGTGCGGGGCCGGGTGATGGGTCCGCCGATCGGCATCCACAGCGGCGACCGGGTCAAGCTGTCCACGGCCAAGGACCCGGTGCGGGGCGAGCCGGTCTTCCAGCTGCTCGACGAGCCCTACCGGGCGTGGAGCTGACGGCCCGGCACCCGGCGACGCGAGAGCCGGACCGGGGCGAGGAGGGCACCATGAACGAGGAACCCGAGCAGGTGCGGGCGGCGATCGCGGGCGAGCTGCGGCTCATGGATCCCGAGGTGCGCGCCTCACGGGAACGCGCCGCCGAACTGCTCGACGCGGAGTTCGTCGAGGTGGGCGCGCACGGCCGCCGGTACACCTACGAGCAGGCGCTCGGCGGACTCCCGGACCGGCCCGGGGCGGTGCGGAACGGCCCGCGCTACGAGCCGTACGGCATGACCGGGGTCGTCCTCGCCCCCGGGCTGGTGCAGTTGACCTTCGAGGCCCGCCTCGGCGACCGCCGCTCCCGGCACAGCTCGCTGTGGCGCAGGCGCGACGAGGAGAGCGGCTGGCGGATGTACTACCACCAGGCCACCCTCGTCCCGCCGGACGATCCGGCCTTCCACTGAACGACCCGACGCGCAGGGCCCATTGACGTGGTGCCGCGCCTCAGTGCGTGAGGGTCACCCGGATGCCCACGGTGCCCTCGCGGCCGCGCCGCAGCCTGCTGCCGAGCAGGGTGAGCCGGCCGGTGATGCCGTACTTACGGGCGATGAGGCCGCGGTAACGGGCGGTGGTGGCCTCGTCGGTGATCTCGGCGGTGGCCGCCACCGGCTCGCCGGTCGGCCGGCCGCGCAGGTCGCAGGGGCCGACCCGGACATCGGCGCGGCGGCGGATCCGCTTGACCTTCCAGGAGTCGGCGGTCGTCCAGACGCCGAGCGTCTCCCCGTCCCGCACCACCCAGACCGGCGTGGGAACGGGCGAGCCGTCCTTGCGGAAGCTGGTGACGAGCAGGTACTTGCCGGCGCCGAGCCGGTCGATGTCGGTGCCGGTGGTGTCGTCCATGCCGGAAGTGTAGGGCCGCCCCGGCGGGGCCGCGCCTCACCCCACGGCCGCCGCCATCCGGCGTACCGCCTCGGTGATCACCTCGGGCGAGGTGGCCAGGTTGAGCCGTACGTGCCCGGCGCCGCCGGTGCCGAACGGGAGCCCCGAGTTGACCGCGACCCGGCCGCGCGTCAGGAAGACCTCGGCCGGGTCGTCTCCGAGTCCGAGGGCGCGGCAGTCCAGCCAGGCGAGGTAGGTGGCCTCGGCGGGCCGGTACCGGACCGCGGGCAGGTGCCGGTCCAGGAGGCCGGCCAGCAGCCGCCGGTTCTCGTCGAGTCCCGCCAGCAGGGCGTCCAGCCAGGCGGTGCCGTCGGTCAGGGCGGCCGTGTGCGCGAGGACGCCGACATGGCTGGGCCCGTGGCTCACCTCCTCGGGAAGCCGGGCCAGGTAGGTGGCGGCCCCGGGCCCCGCGACCGCGAGCGCGGCCTTGAGGCCCGCCAGGTTCCAGGCCTTCGAGGCCGACATGAGGGACAGGCCGCGTTCGGCGCCCGGCACGCTCAGGTAGGGCACGAAACCGGCGCCCGGCGCGGTGAGCGGCGCGTGGATCTCGTCGGCGACGACCCGGACGCCGTGCCGCTCGGCGAGCCGGGTCAGGGCGGTGAGTTCACCGGCGGTGTGCACGGTGCCGGTCGGGTTGTGCGGGCTGCACAGCAGGTGGGCGGCGGGCCCGCCGCCGAGCCCGCGGAAGACGTCCGCGAGGACGTCGAGGTCGAGCCGTCCGCCGGGACCGAGCGGAGCCTCCACGACCCGCCGGTCCATGTGCTCGATGAACTGGTAGAACGGCGGATATACCGGCGAGTTGACGACGACCGGGTCGCCCGGACCGGTGACCAGTCTCAGCATCTCCACGACCCCGAGCATCACGTCGGGGACGATCGCGGTGCGGGCCGTGTCCAGCCCGTGCCAGCCCCAGCGTTTCGCGGCGAACGCGGCGAGGGCCTCGGCGTAGCCGGTGCCCGCCGGGTAGCCGGTGTCGCCCAGCGTCATGGCGTCGGTGACCGCGCGGACCACCGGCGCGGCGAGCTGCACGTCCATCTCCGCCACCCAGACCGGGAGCACGTCCTGCGGGTAGGTGCGCCATTTCATGCTGGTACGGCGGCGCAGTTGGTCGAGGGTGAGGGCGCGCAACGGGTTGGGTTCGACCGGGTTCTCCTGGTGGATGCTGGTCATGGGGTCAAGATAGGCGGCCCGGGGGCGGGCGGGAACGTGCCCGGAGGCCATGTCGCGGCACCATGGGATCGCAAAGATCAAGACCGCGCTGAACACCCCCGCGCCCGGCCCCGTATGGAGAGCAGGGCGCTCGACGACCGGAGGGCCCCGCGGTGTCGGCACCGCGCGTTCGGGGTTTCGGGAGCCATGGATGAGGCACGCACGACGACGGGTCGTCCGGCGGGGGACACAGCTGGCGGCGGTCGGCGGACTCCTTCTGGGAGGCGCGATGGTCACCACGGCCATGGCGAGCGAGACTCCCGGTGGCGCCGCCGTCCCGTTCAGCTCGGCGGCCGAGGCCGGTGACACCGGCAGCGCCCTGGTGGCGCGGCTCGGGACGGCCCGTAC
This sequence comes from Streptomyces sp. NPDC091282, assembly GCF_044757385.1. Classification (NCBI taxonomy): domain Bacteria; kingdom Bacillati; phylum Actinomycetota; class Actinomycetes; order Kitasatosporales; family Streptomycetaceae; genus Streptomyces; species Streptomyces sp. NPDC091282. Next base: position 142,483 of record NZ_JBIVUX010000009.1, on the reverse strand, counting down.
CGCGGGCAGCTGGATCGGCGCCGACGGCAAGCCAGTGGTGGCGGTGACCGACCGGCAGGCCGCGGCGGCGGTCGAGCGGGCGGGCGCCGAGCCCAGGATGGTGTCGCACAGCATGAACGAGCTGAAGGCGGCGACCGCCGCGCTCCGGGCCGCGCCGCGGGTGGCCGGCACCGCGTGGGCGGTGGACTACCGGACCAACCGGGTGACGGTGGAGGCGGACAGCACGGTCTCGGCCGCCGACTGGTCGGACCTGAGCCAGGTGGCCGCGCGGATCGGCGGCTTCGTCCAGATGCACCGCTCCCAGGGCACGTTCAGCCCCCGGCTCAACGGCGCGCAGCCGATCCTGTCCACGGGCGGCCGCTGTTCGGCGGGTTTCAACGTCACCAACGGGCAGACCGACTTCATCCTGACCGCCGGGCACTGCGGTCCCGCCAACACCGTCTGGTTCGACGACAACCAGGGCGACCGGCAGCTGGGCACCACGATCAACACGCAGTTCCCCGGCAACGACTTCTCGCTGATCCAGTACGCGTCCGGGAAGGCCGGTGACAACGCGGACGTGGTCGCCATCGGCAACGGACAGGGCGTGCGGATCACCGGCGCGGCCGATCCGACGGTCGGGCAGAAGGTGTTCCGCAGCGGCTCCACCAGCGGGCTGCACGACGGCACGGTGACCGCGCTCAACGCGACCGTCAACTACCCGGAGGGCACGGTCACCGGGCTCATCCAGACGAACGTGTGCGCCGAACCGGGCGACAGCGGCGGGCCGTTGTTCTCCGAGGGGATCGCGCTGGGCGTGACCTCGGGCGGCAGCGGCGACTGCACCGCGGGCGGGGTGACGTTCTTCCAGCCGGTGACGCGGGCGATGGCGGCGCTGAACGTGCGGCTGGCCGGGTCGGCGGGGAACGGCGCCGCGGGACAGGCCGCCCCGGCCGCGCCGTCGGCGGCGGCCACCCACAGCGCGATCGCGCCGAACGCCGCCTCGCCGGGTGCGTCGGCGCCGGTCGGCTCCGCGGGCGGCACCGGTCTGGTCGACCGGCTCACGGACACCCGGAACGTGGGGCCGGGTCTGCTGGTGATCGGGGGCAGCCTGGTGGCGCTGGTCGCGGCGCGCTACTTCCGTGCGGAGCAGGACCGCAAGGCCTACCAGCGCTACTACTCGGCGACTTGGGGCTGACGGCGAGGGCCGGGGCCGACGGGGCTCCGGAGGGATCCGCGGGGCCACGAGAAGGGCACCCGCCTCGACGGGTGCCCGGGACGGGCGGTCAGGCCGCCTGGTCCGGCTGGTGCGGGGAGGCGGCCGCCCATTCGAGGACGAGCCGCTGGTACTCCTCGCGCTGCTCGGTGCTCAGTGTCCCGCCCGACCGGAGCCACAGGGCCCGGATCTCCTCGTTGACCTCGTCGGCCGATCGCTCGGTGACGGCTTCAACAGTGGTGGACATGGTGTGAAGCATATGCCGATCGACGTGAAGGCGCCGTGAGTAAGTACGACCGATATGGACATATCGGACCGTGTTCATCATCACGTCAATGAGCGCGAAGTAAAAGGGAGTTATATTCCCGGCGGCACCGGCCGCCGGGGCGGCCACCGCGGTTCATCCTCCGGCGCCGCCACCGCCGAGCACCAGCACCTGGATCGCCAGCACGGCCGCGCCGCGGGCCCAGTCGTGGAAGTCGGAGACCTTGGTCTCCAGGTGCACCGGGGCCGCGAGCGGATGCCGGTGACCGCGGACGGTGTCCCGCACCACGTCTGCGGCCACCTCCATCAGGCCGACCCCCTCGCCGGCGAGCAGGATCTTCTGCGGCATGACGAAGTTGGCGATGTGCGCGAGCAGGGTGCCCAGCGCGCGGCCGGCCTCGCCGATCACCCGCGCGGCCATCGGCTCGCCCTCCGCGGCGCGCGCGAGGATCTCCTCGTAGGACGCGTCGCGGCCGGTGGCGGCCCGGATCTGGTAGCGGATGCTGGGGATGGTGAGCAGCGACACGGCGCTGCCGCGCTCGCCGTCCGGGGTCAGCGGGCCCTGCGGGTCGATGATCCAGTGCCGGCCGAAGCCGCGGTCCTCCTCGGCGTAGGGCACCCGCCGGCCGCCGAGCACCAGCCCGTAGCCGATGCCGGCGCCGATGGTCAGGACGACGAAGCGGTCCAGTCCCCGGCCGGCGCCGAACCAGGTCTCGGCCTCGACCAGGGCGGCCACGTCGTTCTCCACCACGACCGGCAGGCCGGTGCGCCGCCGGACCAGGTCGGCCAGCGGGACGTCGCGCCAGCGCAGGTAGGGCGACTCGCCGACCACCGCGTGCTCGCGCACGAACCCGCCGACACCGATGCCGATGCCCGCGACGGCCGGGTGCCGCACGGCGAGTTCCGCGGCCATGGCGGCCAGCAGGTCCGCGACCTGTTCGGGATCGTGGCTGGTGAGGGGACGGTCGAGCCGGGCGACCACGTCGCTGCGCAACGTGGTGACGACGCCGTACACCGTCTCGTCGGTGACCTTGAAACCGAGGAAGCAGCGGGACTCGGCGACCACGTCCAGCGGCTGCGAGGGACGCCCCTGGCGCGCCTCGGCCGGCGCGCCGGTCCAGGAGGCCTCGACGAGCAGGCCGGACTCGATGAGCGGCTTGGTGAGGCGGGTGAGGCTGCCCTGGGAGAGGTTCAGCCGGCGGGCCAGCTCGGTGCGCGACAGCGGGCCGTTCACCAGCACCTCGATCGCCACGGAGCGTTCCGCGGAGCTCAGCGGCAGCCAGTCGGACACGGCACTCCTTTTCTTCCGTAGCCGAAGTAACCCGACCACCCTACTGTGCGCCGCACGCGCCGAGGAAGCGCCCTCTTGAGGTCTGTCCTGCTTCTTTCCACCCCTTGACGGCGAGATTCTTCCGAAGCAAAAGTAACCGTCATGACTTTCTCACTCGGCATCGTCGGCGCCGGCCAGTTCTCCGGCCAGTTCGCCACCCTGTTCCAGGCTCATCCCGGCGTCGGGAACGTGTACGTCACCGACCTCCTCCCCGAGCGGGCGGAGCGGCTCGCCGCCGCCCAGGACCTGGCGGGGACCTTCCCGTCGTACGAGGCGATGCTGGAGTCGGCGGACGTCGACGCGGTCGCGATCTTCACCCAGCGCTGGACGCACGGCCCGCTGGTCCTGCAGGGCCTGAACGCCGGCAAGCACGTGTACTCCGCGGTGCCCATGGCGATCACCACCGAGGAGATCGCGGCGATCATCGACGCGGTCCGGGCGACCGGGCTGACGTACATGATGGGCGAGACCAGCCAGTACAACCCGGCGACGGTGCACGCCCGCAACCAGATCGCCGAGGGCGCCTTCGGGCGGCTGTTCTACGCCGAGGGCGACTACGTCCACGACATGGACCTGGGCTTCTACGACGCCTACCGCTACAGCGGCGGCGAGAACTGGAAGGCGACCGCCAGCTATCCCCCGCTCCTCTACCCGACGCACGCGGTGGGCGGTGTGCTGGGCGCCTGGCAGACGCACGCGGTCAGCGTGTCGGCGATCGGGGTGACGGACGACCGGGGCGACGGCGTCTTCGACAAGGACGTCAGCCAGTTCGGCAACGACGTGTCCAACGCCACCGCGCTGTTCGAGGTCGCGGGCGGCGGGTCGTTCCGGACGAACGAGTTCCGGCGGGTGGGCTACCCGTCGCACATCCGCGAGTCCCGCTTCCGGTTCTTCGGTACCGAGGCCAGCATGGAGCAGCTGGCGACGGTGGCGTTGTGGCAGGACAAGAAGGGCGTCCAGGACATCAGCGAACTGCTGGAGCCCAAGCCCACCATGTCGCCCGACGACCCCTCGCTCCAGCACATCGCGCCGGAGCTGCGGGCCGCCTTCACCTCCGGCTCGGCGCCGGTGCACGACCGGGCCCGGCTGCCGCGGGAGTTCGACACGCTGCACAACGGGCACGAGGGCAGCCACCACTTCCTGGTGGACGACTTCGTGACGGCCGTCAACACGCGCTCGCTGCCGTCGGTCAACGCCTGGGTCGCCGCCCGCTACACCCTGCCGGGCATCATCGCGCACGAGTCCGCGCGGCAGGGCGGGGCCAGGCTTGCGATCCCGGACTTCGGGGACGCCCCGGAGAGCTGAGCCGGGACGGCGGCCGGGGCCGGGTGCCGTCAGGTGCCCGGCTTGCGGCCGTACACGTAGACGTCGTCGCCGTTCTTCAGGAGCGACCAGTACTTCTTGGCGGTCGCGGTGGTCATGTTGACGCAGCCGTGCGAACCCGGCGGGTTCCACATGCTGAGACCCACCGAGTGGAAGGCCTGGCCGCCGTCGAAGAACTGGCTGTAGGGCATCGACACGTTGTAGAGCGAGGAGACGTGGTCGATGTCACGCCAGTAGATCTTCTTCAGGCCGGTGCGGGTGACGAACCCCTTGCGGCCGGTACGGACCGGGACCGGGCCGTAGACCAGCTTGTTGCCGTCCTGGATCCAGCTGAGCTGGAGCGACAGGTTGACGCAGGCGATGCGCCCCTTGTCGGTCGGGCACTTGCCGTCCTTGTTCGGCTTGTCGCCGACGGCCTTCTGCTTGTTCATCAGGTCCATCACGCCCCACGTGACGGGCCCGGCGTAGCCGATGTCCGGCGTGATGCCGTGCTTGTCCTGGAAGGCCTTGACCGCCTTGCAGTCGGCGGCGGACTGCTTGCCGTCCACCGGCCGGCCGAGGAACTTCTCCACCTGCTTCTGGTACGGCCCCGCCTGGGTCGTACAGCTCGCGGCCTGCGCCGGAGCGGAGGTGAGGGCGAGCGTGAGCGGCGCCACCAGTGCGGTGACACCGAGCACGACGACACCTCGTCTGCGTATGTCCCCCATGTGAAGCATGTCTCCTTCCTGTGTCCTGCGATCTCGTGGTCCTAGACCGGCCGATCGAGGGCATTGGTTGTAGCACCGGCCACGCTGTGACGAAACGGTTAACTTCGGCGGCGGCGGCACGGGCGGCCTAGGCTGCCGTCCATGCACCGCATGCTCGCCGACGATCTCGCCCGGTTCCCGGAACTCCTGCGGTCGGCCCGTGACGTGGCCGTCCGTGCGCTGGCCGGGCTGGACGAGCGTCCGGTGGCCGCGCTCGGTCCCGCGCCCGCACGGGCGGCACTGCCCGGACGGGGAGAGGGCGGGGAGGGCGCGCTGGCCCGGTTCACCGAGCGGTGGACGCCGGGTCTGTCCGCCTCGGCCGGACCACGCTACCTCGGTTTCGTCACGGGCGGTGTGACGCCCGCCTCCCTCACCGGCGACTGGCTGACCTCGGCGTACGACCAGAACGCGGCCGCCGCCACGGGCTCCTGGGGGGCCGCGCTGGAGCGCGAGACGGTGGCCTGGCTGGCCGAACTGTTCGGGCTCGGCGAGGCGCACGGCGGGGCGTTCGTGACCGGCGCCACGATGTCCAACACCGTCGGACTGGCGATCGCCCGGGAGTGGCTCGGGGAACGGCTCGGAGTGGACGTGTCCCGGGCGGGCGCGGCCGCGCTCGGCCCGGTCGACGTGCTCTCCGGCAGCCCGCATTCCAGCGTCGGCAAGGCGCTGTCGGTGCTCGGCATCGGCCGGGACCGGCTGCGGCCGGTGCCGCTGCTGCCGGGTGATCGGGAGGCGGTGGACGTCACGGCGCTCGACGCCGCGCTGGCGGCGCTCGACGGGCGTCCGGCGATCGTCGTCGCGAACGCGGGCACGGTGAACACCGTCGACTTCGACGACCTGCGGGCGATCGCCGCGCTCCGGCGGCGGTACGACTTCTGGCTGCACGTCGACGCCGCGTTCGGCGCGTTCGCCGCCCTCTCCCCCGCCCACGCCCCGCTCGTCGCCGGACTGGACGAGGCCGACTCGGTCTGCGTGGACCTGCACAAGTGGCTCAACGTGCCCTACGACGCGGCCGTGCAGTTCACCCGCCGCCGCGACCTCCAGGTGGCCGTCTTCCACAACGAGTCCCCCTACCTCGGTCCGCCCGCCGACGACCCGGACTTCCTGCACCTGACCCCGGAGACCTCCCGCCGGCTGCGGGCGCTGCCGGCCTGGTTCTCCCTGACCGCGTACGGCCGTGACGGGTACCGCGAGATCGTGGAGCGGAACATCGCCGAGGCCCGGCGCCTCGGCTCCGGCATCGACGCCCTCGCGGACCTGCGCCTGCTGGCCCCGGTCCGGCTCAACGTGGTCTGTTTCACCCTCGCCGAGAACCCCGCGCAGGACCGGGTGGACGCGCTCGCCCGCGCGGTGGCCGCCTCCGGGGAGACGTTCCTCACGCCGACCGTGTACGGCGGGGTGCCCGCGCTGCGGGCGGCGTTCAGCAACTGGCGGACCACCGAGGAGGACACCCGGCGGGTGCTGGCCGCGCTCACGGCGGCGTCAGCCGCCCTGTGAGGCGTGCCGGACCTCCCGGTGTGGGCGCAGCGCCGCGTGGAAGCCGCCGTGGACGGCGGTGAGGCCGCCGTCGACGCGGAGCGTGGTGCCGGTGATCCAGGCGGCGTCGCGGGAGGCGAGGAAGGCGACGGCCGCGGCGACGTCGGCCGGCTCGCCGATCCGGCCCAGCGGGTAGAGCGGGCGGAGGGCGTCGAGTTCGTCCTCGCGTCCCGCCCATGCCGAGGTGCGGACGGTGCCCGGCTCGACCAGGTTGACCCGGACCCCGCGCGCGGCCGCGTGCCCGGCCAGGGTGCGGGTCAGCGAGACCAGGCCGGCCTTGGCGGCGCTGTAGGAGTGGTTGCCGAAGTCGGCCTCGGCGTTGACGGAGCCGATGCTGACGACGGCGCCCCGGCCGGAGGCGGCCAGGTGCGGCAGCGCGGCCCGGCAGCAGCGGTAGACGCCGGTGAGGGTGATGTCGAGGTCGAGGTCCCAGCCGTCCTCCGGCTGGTCCTCGAAGAGCGGGACGTCCGGGGTGCAGTGCGCGGCGCAGTTCACCAGTACGTCGAGTCCGCCGAAGGCGCCGACGGCCCGCTCGACGGCCGCCGTCACCGAGTCCCGGTCGGCCACGTCGCAGCCGAACGCCTCGACCGCCAGGCCCTGTTCGCGCAGGGCGGCGGCCGTCCGTTCCGCCTCGGGCAGGTCCCGGTCGGCCGCCAGCACCCGGGCGCCCTCCTCGGCCAGCCGCCGGGCGACGGCCGCCCCGATGCCGCGGGCCGCGCCCGTGACGAGAACCCCGTGTCCCGCAAAGCGATTGAGTCCGGTCATGACGACGACCGTACGGCCCCGACGATCAACAGGACAGATACCGTGCCGACATGACCGCGTTCTGGCAGCAACTCCCGGCCCTCATCGGCGTCGTGATCGGCGCGCTCGGCTCGTATCTCGCGGTGGTGCGGGGTGACCGGGTGCGGTTCCGGCGGGAGCAGGAGGCGCGCTGGGACGAGCGCCGGCTGACCGTGTACGCCGAGTGGGCGCAGGCGCTCAAGCGGACCGTCTCCGTCGACTACCGGGTCGCCGCCCACCTGGGCAACGACCCGCACCCCCACCCGCTCTCCCCGCGGGAGGCCGCACCCCTGCTGGCCGAGGCCCAGTCGGCCCGTGACCCGCACGGCGAGCGGCTCATCATGCTGGGCAGCCCCGCGGTGGTCGCCAAGGGCCAGGAGTGGGTGCTCGCGGTGATGGCGATGGAGCGGTTCCTGCGGGAGGAGCGGCGCGATCCCGAGGCGTGGCGGACCCTGCTGGAGCGGCAGCGCGACGGGCGGGACGGCTTCTACGCGGCCGTCCGCGCGGATCTGGCGCTGCCGCCCGGCCGTTCCGGACGCCTGCCGCTCGCGGAGGCCTGACGCCTCCGCGAGCGGTGTCCGGCTCAGTGGCCGCGGGCCACCCACTCCGCCAGGTGCGGGGCCTCGGCGCCGATGGTGGTCGGGTCGCCGTGTCCGGTCAGGACCTTCGTCTCCGGCGGGAGCGTGAGCAGCCTGTCGCGGATGGAGTCGATGATCGTCGGGAAGTGCGAGTAGGACCGTCCGGTCGCGCCGGGACCGCCCTGGAAGAGGGTGTCGCCGGTGAAGACGGTGGCCAGCCCCGGTTCGTACAGGCACACGGCGCCGGGCGCGTGGCCCGGTGTGTGCAGCACGGTCAGGTCGGCGCCGGCCGCCTCGATGACCATCCCGTCGGTGAGGTGGTTGTCGGGATCGCGGTCGGGGTGGGTGAGCTTCCACAGCGGCAGGTCGTCGGGGTGCAGCCAGATCTTGGCGCCGGTCAGGTCCGCGAGGGCGGGCGCGGCGTCGATGTGGTCGTTGTGGGCGTGGGTGCAGACGATCGCCTTCAGGACCCGGTCCTCGACGGCCTCGGCGATGGCCTCGGCGTCGTGGGCGGCGTCGATGACGATCACCTCGCGTTCGTCGCCGATGATCCAGACGTTGTTCTCGACGTCCCAGGTGCCGCCGTCGAGGGTGAACTGCCCGGCGGTGACGAGACGTTCGATGCGGGTGGTCATCAGAGCACCACCACCGAGCGCAGCACGTCGCCGCCGTGCATCCGGTCGAAGGCCTTCTCGACCTCGTCGAGCCGGACGGTCTCGGTGACGAAGGCGTCCAGCGGCAGCCGGCCCTGCAGGTGCAGGTCGATCAGCATCGGGAAGTCCCGGCTGGGCAGACAGTCGCCGTACCAGCTGGACTTGAGGGCGCCGCCGCGGCCGAAGACGTCCAGGAGCGGCAGTTCGAGCTTCATCTCGGGCGTGGGCACGCCGACGAGGACGACGGTGCCGGCCAGGTCGCGGGCGTAGAACGCCTGCCGGTAGGTCTCCGGGCGGCCGACCGCCTCGATGACGACGTCGGCGCCGAAGCCGCCGGTCAGCTCGCGGATCGCCTCGACGGGATCGGTCTCGCGCGAGTTGACCGTGTGGGTGGCGCCCAGGGTGCGGGCCGTCGCCAGCTTCCGGTCGTCGATGTCGACGGCGATGATCTTCGCGGCGCCCGCCAGGTTCGACCCGGCGATCGCCGCGTCGCCGACCCCGCCGCAGCCGATCACGGCGACCGAGTCGCCGCGGCCGACCCCGCCCGTGTTGATGGCGGCGCCGATGCCGGCCATCACCCCGCAGCCGAGCAGTCCGGCGACCGCCGGGGAGACGGCCGGGTCGACCTTGGTGCACTGCCCGGCGGCCACCAGCGTCTTCTCCGCGAAGGCGCCGATGCCGAGCGCCGGTGACAGCTCCTGCCCGGTCGAGGCGAGGGTCATCTTCTGCTTCGCGTTGTGCGTGTCGAAGCAGTACCAGGGGCGGCCGCGCAGGCAGGCCCGGCACTGGCCGCACACGGCACGCCAGTTGAGGATCACGAAGTCACCGGGGGCCACGTCCGTGACGCCCTCGCCGACCGACTCCACCACTCCGGCGGCCTCGTGGCCGAGCAGGAACGGGAACTCGTCGTTGATCCCGCCCTGCTTGTAGTGCAGATCGGTGTGACAGACCCCGCAGGCCTGCACCTGTACGACGGCTTCGCCGGGCCCCGGGTCCGGCACCACGATCGTCTCGACCCGCACCGGCTCGTCCTTGCCCGGTGCGATCACGCCGCGTACTTCCTGCGCCATGGACCTGACCCTTTCGTCGCTCTGCTGACCTGCCTGTTCCGACCCTACGCGGGACCGGCCGCCGCGGCACGGAGCACGTCGGTCACCGCGGATCTTTCCCCCGGCCGACCGCCTTCCGCCCCGGCGCCGGGGCGGACCGACGTAGCCTTGGTGGGCCGCCCACCGTCCGGACGAGGAGCACCGTGACCACCGCAGACGCCCTTGTGCCGGTACGGACCGCGGGCCGCCCCGGTCCGTCCGCGTTCCGGCTGCTCCTGAGCTATGTCCGGCCGCACCGCTGGGCCCTGTTGGCGGGTGCGGTGCTCTCGCTGCTGACGGGCGCGACCGCACTGCTGCTGCCGCTGGTGGCGCGGGGCCTGATCGAGGACCTGTCCCACGACCGTTCGGTGTCGGGGAAGTTGCTCGCGATGGCGGCTCTGGTGATCACCAACACCGTCGTGGGCGCGCTGGGTTCCTACGTCCTGCGGCGCACCGCCGAGTCGGTGGTGCTCGGCGCCCGGCGCACCCTGTCGTCGTACCTGCTGCGGCTGCGGATCGCCGCGGTGGACCGCACCGAACCCGGTGACCTGATGGCGCGGATCACCTCGGACACCACGCTGCTGCGCGAGGTCACCACGGATTCGCTGGTCGCGCTCGGCACCGGCGGCCTCACCCTGGTCGCCACCGTGGTGATGATGGGGGTCGTCGACCCGGTGCTGCTGGGCGTCACGCTCGCGGTGATCGCCGGGGCGGGCACCGTCCTGGGCACGATCGTGCCGCGCATCCACCGGGCGAGCCGGCGGGCGCAGGACGCGGTCGGGGTGATGGGGGCGTCGCTGGAGCGGGTGCTGGGCGCGCTGCGCACCGTGAAGGCGTCGGGCGCCGAGCCCCGCGAGGAGCGTGCGCTGCACGAGGCCGCCGAGGAGTCCTGGCGGCAGAGCGTGCGGGCCGCCAAGTGGTCGGCCGCGGCCGGCAACACGGCGGGACTCGCGATGCAGCTGGCGTTCATCACGGTGCTGGCGGTGGGCGGGGCGCGGGTGGCGACCGGTGCGATCGGCATCGGCACGCTGGTGGCGTTCCTGCTCTACGTCTTCTACCTGATGTCGCCGATCCAGCAGGTCGTCGGCGCCGTCACGCAGTACCAGACCGGGGCCGGCGCGCTCGCCCGGATCCGGGAGGCGCTGGAGCTGCCCGCCGAACCGCCCTTCGTGCCCGTCGACTTGCCGGCGGCCGGCGCCGAACCGGCCGCCGTCGCCTTCACCGACGTACGGTTCCGGTACGCCGACGACCTGCCGTACGTGCACCACGGGGTCAGTTTCGCGGTGCCCGCCCGGGGCATGACGGCCTTCGTCGGCCCGTCCGGCGCGGGCAAGACCACCGTCTTCTCGCTGATCGAGCGGTTCTACGACCCGGAGTCCGGCACGATCACCCTCGACGGCCGCCCGCTCGCCGACTGGGAGCTGCCCCGGCTGCGTTCGGCCATCGGCTACGTCGAGCAGGACGCGCCGGTGCTGTCGGGGTCGTTGCGGGACAACCTGCTCCTCGGCAACCCGGAGGCGGACGAGGGCACGGTGACGCGGGTGCTGAAGACGACCCGGCTGGACGGCCTGGTGGAGCGGCTGCCGCAGGGTCTGGAGACGCTGGTGGGGCACCGCGGGACCAAGTTGTCGGGCGGGGAGCGGCAACGGGTCGCGATCGCGCGGGCGTTGCTGCGCCGGCCCCGGCTGCTGCTCCTCGACGAGGCCACCTCGCAGCTGGACGCGGTGAACGAGGCGGCCCTGCGGGACACCGTCGCCGACGTGGCGCGGTCGACCACGGTGCTGGTGGTCGCGCACCGGCTGTCGACGGTGACGACGGCCGACCGGATCGTGGTGATGGACGCGGGCCGGGTCCGCGCGGTGGGCACGCACCGGGAGCTGGTGGCCGGGGATCCGCTGTACGCGGAGCTGGCGGCGACCCAGTTCCTGGCCGCCGGGCACTGAGCACGGCGAAGGGCCGTCCCCGCGGCGGGGACGGCCCTCGGGTGCGGCCGGGGTCAGGCCTCGATGCCCGGCAGCAGTCCCATGGCGGGCGCGGCCAGGTCGGTGAGCTGGTGCAGTTCGCCCAGCTTCTGGAGCCCGTTCAGTCCCTGCAGCTGCTCCGAGACCTTGGGGATCTCGTCCTGGTGCTCCGCCGGGATGCCGATGCGCGAGACCGAGTCGAGCACGCCGAGCGCGGTGAGCTTCCCGGGGTCGTGTGCGCTCGCGTCGGCCGCGTTCGCCAGCGGCGCGGCGAGGCCGGTGACCCCGACGGCAAGGCCGACGGCGGCGACGATACGTCGTGTTGAGATCATGTCTCCAGCAACGGCCGGAGTGCCCGCCCGGACACGGGCGGGCACTCCCGCTCACCCGTCAGGCGGAGCGTGCGGCCTGCGCTTGCCGAGCCGGGCGGGGCGGAGGAGGCTCGAAGACGGGGCTGCCGCGGCCCGCTCCGCATCGGCCGCGGGCTCCCGCTGGAGGTCACCATGGGCACCGCGCCGGGCTCCACGTTCGACACCGAGACGCTGCGCCGGGCCATCGAGGGCAACACGGGCAACAGTCTGCTGGCGCTCTACGCGGACGACGCCGAGATCCGCATCGTCGACCGCACCGCGCAGCCGAGCCACCCCAGGGTCCTGCACGGCCGCGGGGACATCGCCGCGCTGCTGGACGACGTCTACAGCCGGGACATGACGCACACCCTGGACCAGTGCGTCGTCCAGGGCGACCGGGCCGCCTACAGCGAGTCCTGCGAGTACGCGGACGGCGTCCGGGTGCTCGCCGAGTCGATGATCACGCTGCGCGACGGGAAGATCGCCGAACAGATCATCGTCCAGGCATGGGACGAGTAGCCGCCAGGGCCGCAAGGGCCCAGGTCAGCGCTCGGCTGACCTGGACCTTCTCGGCGCGGGCCGGGCTGGGACAGCGGCGTCGGGCCCGTCCTCGCACCTCCGCCGTGCTGCTCCGAGCGCTGCTGCGGGCGGCGCATCGCCGCGGGAGTCGCTGAGCGCCTCGGTTACCCTGGGCTCGGGCCGTGACTGGCGCTGAGGTGGAGCACCACCGTGGAGCGGCCCGCACTGTCGATGCCGTGCGCCTGGGCGATCAAGGTCGAATCAGCTCAGGAGTGTGCCGCATGACCCATGCCCGACTCATGGACGGAACCGCCGTCGCCCGCCGGATCGTCGAGGAGACCGCGGAGCGCGCCGCCGCCCTCACCGCGCGCACCGGCGTCACGCCGTGCCTGGCCACCGTGCTGGTCGGCGAGGACCCGGCCTCCGTCACCTATGTGCGGATGAAGCAGAACCGCAGCCGCAAGGCCGGTATCGCCTCCCGGCACGTGGCGCTGCCCGCCGCCACGACCACCGAGGAACTCGTCGCCGTCCTGCGGGAGTTGTCGGCCGATCCGGCGGTGCACGGCATCCTGCTCCAGCACCCGGTCGGCGAACACATCGACGAGCGGGCCGCGTTCGAGGCGATCGCGCCGGAGAAGGACGTGGACGGCGTCACCTTCGCGTCGTTCGCGACGATGAGCTTCGGGCTGCCGGGCTTCGTCTCCTGCACGCCGGGAGGCATCCTGCGCCTCCTGGACGCGTACGACGTCGACCCGGCCGGCAAGCGCGCGGTGGTGGTGGGCCGCAGCGCGATCCTCGGCAAGCCGGCCGGCATGCTGCTGCTCGCCCGCGACGCCACCGTCACCTACTGCCACTCCCGTACCCGTGATCTGCCGGCCGCCGTGCGGGAGGCGGACATCGTGGTCGCCGCGGTCGGCCGCCCGCGGCTGGTCCGGGGCCAGGACATCAAGCCGGGGGCGGTGGTGCTCGACGCCGGCTACAACGAGGGCAACGTCGGCGACGTCGACTTCGACTCCGCCGTCGAGCGGGCCTCGCTGATCACTCCGGTGCCGGGCGGGGTCGGTCCGATGACCATCGCCGTGCTGCTGGAGCAGACCGTCGAGGCCGCCGCCCGGCAGCTGGGGGCGTGATCAGCGCATCCAGGCGCTGTAGTCCATGACGTCACCGGCCCGCACGCCGTACTCGGGGTCGTCGCGGGTGAACGTGGTCTCCAGGCCGAGGACGGTGCCGGTGGCCGGGTCCAGGATCAGCATCCGCCGCCCGCCCGGGGCCGCGTCGAGGACGTACGCCTGCCCGGTCCGGCCGAGCCGGTCGGTGACCCGGCCGGCCGGCCGCAGTCCGGGGGCCTCGGCGAGGAGCGCGGCCAGGGCGGCCGTCTCCCGCGCGCCGAGCGTCCAGTTGTCCAGCAGTTCCCGGGTGGCGTCCAGGAGCTCCGGCGTGGTGAGGGTGCGGGTGCCGCCGCCGGCCAGCTCGGTCAGGTAGGTGCGCAGCCTCGCCGGGTCGTGCGGCGGTGTGCCGTACGGCGGGGCGTCGCCCCACATCGGCGGGAAGGTGCGGCGGCTGAGCACGTGGCCGTCCTCGACCGGCCGCGTCCGGTCGCCGTCGTCGGTGAGGACCGGGCGGCCGGGGCGGGCCGGGTCGGTGGCCACGACGACCTCGGTGTGGGTGCCGTCCGCCGCCCAGCGCACCACCCGTTCCTCGGGCAGCGTGACCGGCGGCCTGCCGTCGCTCATGCCGAGGCTCCAGGACTGCACGTGCGTGCCCTGCCGCAGGGCCGGTGACCCGTCCCGGGCCGCCGCCGCGGCCAGTTCCGCGACGTCGGCCAGCGGGACGGGCGCGGAGTGGGCGCGGACGGCGAGCGGGCGGGGCGCGGCCACCGCGGGGGTGCCGGCGGGACCGCCCTGGAGCACGGCGAGCGCGGTGACGGCGGCGGCGAGGGCCGCGGCGAGCGACCAGACCAGCCGCCGCGACCGGGGCCGGGGGCGTGGGCGCGGGGTGTCGTGCAGCAGCCGGGCGAGGTGCCGTTCGGCGGTGTGGTCCAAGGGTCCGTCGCCGTAGTGGGGGCCGCCGGCGGGTACCGGGTCGGCGGTGCGCAGCAGGTCGAGTTCGTCAGCCATGGCGGTGTCCCTCGGAGAGTGCCTCGGCGGCAGGGGGGCGCAGTCGGTCGATCTCGGCTCTGAGCCGGCGGCGGGCGCGGTGCAGCCGCATCGCGGCGGCCCGGCTGCCGCAGCCCAGGACGACCGCGACCTCGTCGACGCCCAGGTCCTCCCAGGCGGTCAGGCGCAGGACCTCCTGGTCGGCCGGGGAGAGCCGGCCCAGTGCCTCGTGCACCCAGGAGCCGGGCCGGTCGGTGTCCGGTCCGGCCACGGTCTGCCGTCCGTGGGCGGTCTCGTCGTTGCCGAGCCGGTCCACCAGCCGGCGCCGGCGCCCCTGTCCGCGTACCGCGTTGGCGAGGCAGTTGCGTGCCACGCCGTACAGCCAGGGCAGCGGGGTCGCCGGAAGGTCGGCGCGGCGGCGCCAGGCCACGGTGAACACGTCTGCCACCACTTCCTCCACCTCGCCGGTCCGCCCGTCCAGTCGCCGCGCGACATAACGGCTGACCGCCCAGTAGTGCTCGCGATAGGCAGCGGCGAAGGTCTCGTCGTTGCTCATGTCGTGTTCGTGTCCGGCACCTTCCCGATCGTCACACCCTTGCTGGTGACGCTCGTCGCATCCGTCGAGTGTGACCGGCGCGATCGGCCCGGACACAGGCGGGGCATGAGGAACCTCAAGTGGCTCACGACCACCGACCACAAGACGATCGGGACGCTGTACCTGGTCACGGCGTTCTCGTTCTTCTGCCTCGGCGGCGTGATGGCCCTGTTCATGCGCGCGGAGCTGGCCCGGCCAGGTCTGCAGATCATGTCGAACGAGCAGTTCAACCAGGCGTTCACGATGCACGGCACGATCATGCTGCTGATGTTCGCGACGCCGCTGTTCGCGGGCTTCGCGAACTGGATCATGCCGCTGCAGATCGGCGCGCCGGACGTCGCCTTCCCGCGCCTGAACATGCTGGCCTACTGGCTGTACCTGCTCGGCTCGACCATCGCGGTGGGCGGCTTCCTCACCCCGCAGGGCGCGGCCGACTTCGGCTGGTTCGCCTACGCCCCGCTGTCGGACGCGGTGCGCACGCCGGGCGTCGGCGCCGACATGTGGATCATGGGTCTGGCGCTCTCCGGGTTCGGCACCATCCTGGGCGCGGTCAACTTCATCACCACGATCATCTGCATGCGCGCACCCGGCATGACGATGTTCCGGATGCCGATCTTCGTGTGGAACGTGCTGCTGACCGCCGTCCTGGTCCTGCTCGCCTTCCCGGTCCTCGCCGCCGCGCTGTTCGCGCTGGAGGCGGACCGGAAGTTCGGGGCGCACGTCTTCGACGCCGCGAACGGCGGGGCGCTGCTGTGGCAGCACCTGTTCTGGTTCTTCGGCCACCCGGAGGTCTACATCATCGCGCTGCCGTTCTTCGGCATCATCAGCGAGGTCATCCCGGTCTTCGCCCGGAAGCCCATGTTCGGCTACATGGGCCTGGTCGCGGCGACGATCGCGATCGCCGGTCTGTCGGTGACGGTGTGGGCGCACCACATGTACGTCACGGGAGGCGTGCTGCTGCCGTTCTTCTCCTTCATGACCTTCCTGATCGCGGTGCCGACCGGTGTGAAGTTCTTCAACTGGATCGGCACCATGTGGCAGGGCTCGCTGTCGTTCGAGACACCCATGCTCTGGACCCTCGGCTTCCTGGTGACGTTCGTCTTCGGCGGTCTGACCGGCGTCATGCTCGCCTCGCCGCCGATCGACTTCCACGTCTCCGACTCGTACTTCGTGGTGGCGCACTTCCACTACGTGGTCTTCGGCACGGTCGTCTTCGCGATGTTCTCCGGCTTCCACTTCTGGTGGCCCAAGTTCACCGGCAGGATGCTCGACGAACGGCTCGGCAAGATCACCTTCTGGACGCTGTTCGTCGGCTTCCACGGCACCTTCCTGGTCCAGCACTGGCTGGGCGCCGAGGGCATGCAGCGCCGGATCCCCGACTACCTGGCCGTGGAGGGCCTCACCACCCTCAACACGGTCTCGACGATCTTCTCGTTCCTGCTGGGATCGTCGCTGCTCCCGTTCCTCTACAACGTGTGGAAGACGGCCAGGTACGGCGAGAAGGTCGAGGTCGACGACCCGTGGGGGTACGGCCGTTCGCTGGAGTGGGCGACCTCCTGCCCGCCGCCGCGCCACAACTTCGTCTCCCTCCCGCAGATCCGCAGCGAGTCCCCGGCGTTCGACCTGCACCACCCCGTGGAGCGGGAGTTGAGCACCCGGTGACGGCACGCGAGGAGGAACGGGCGCTGGTCGCACAGGTCGAGGGCCATCTGCTGCTGGCGGCGGCCAGGGCGGAGGGCCGCAGGGCGGCGGCGCGGCTCGCGGACCGGCTCGGCTGGCTCACGGACTCCCAACGCGCCGATCTGGAGCGGCATTTCGAGAGCGAGTACCTGGAACTGACCCGGTCGTCCTGGCGGCGCACCGCGGAGCGCGGCGAGCAGCTGAGGCGTGAGTACGAGAGCCGGTACCGGTTCCTGCGGCGGCGTCTGCTGGCCTGCTTCCTGCTGGTCTGCGCCCTGCTGACGGCGGCGGCCCTCCTGACGCCGTCCGTGTGAGGGACGAAGCCGCGGGCCGGCGGGGCTACCGGGCGCCGCCGGGCGTCCAGCCCTCCGGGCGCAACATCCCCACCAGCAACCGGACCAGTTCCTCCACGACGTCGTCCAGCGTCGCGTCCACCCGGCCGGCGCTCCAGTCGTGCAGCAGCCCGTTCACGCTGCCGATGAAGGCCGTCGCCGCCAGCCGGTAGTCGCGGGGCGCCGCGTCACCGCGCGCCACCGCCGCGTCGGCCTCGCCGCAGATCAGCTCCACCCACCGGGCCCGCCGCGCCAGGCGCTGGTCCTCCAGCCGCGGGCTGACGCCGATGATCTCGACGAAGGCGACCCGGATGCGGCGCGGGTCCGAGGTGACGTCACGGGCGTACGCCCTGAAGAGCACCGTCACCCGCTCCACCAGCGGCAGCGGCTCCGCCTCCGGGAACGCGTCCCGGACCGCCTCCTCGGCCCAGCCGTTGACCTCCAGGTGCAGCGCGGCGAGCACGTCCTCCAGGGTGTGGAACTCCTCGTAGAACTGCCGGGTCGACAGGCCGGCCGCGTGGCTGAGCGCGGCGACGGTCGTGGCGCGGTATCCCGGCGTGTCGCCGAAGAGCCGGAGCGCCGCGTCGAGGAAGCGCCGGCGCCGTTCGGCCTTGCGTTCCTCGGCGGACCGGCCGCCGTAGCGTCCCGTCGGTGCCTTGAGCCTGCCCGCCACGATTGCCCCCTACGTCATCCGCGCGATGACCGATTCTGTCGCCCCGCGTCTCGCCTCCGGTGCTCCTACCCCACCTTACTTTCCGGTAAGTCCTCTTTGGCATCAACGGGATTGCGCCGCGAGCCGCCGGATGCCCGAAGGCTCGGCGGCCCGTGGCCGGTCTCAGAACCTCGCCGCCACCCAGGCGGCCAGTTCCGCCCTGGCCGCGTTCAGCCGGTCGGCGCCGGGCGCGGTGGCACCGTTCGTCACCAGCGCGAAGTGCGCCACGCCGGAGTCCGCGTCGGTGAGCAGCAGCCGGCGGCTGCCCGTGCCCCCCGGTTCGGGCGCCACGCCGACCGGCGTCGAGGACGTGTACGACGGCGGCCCGTAGGCGGTGCCCAGGTCCGAGACGACCGTGGTGGACGCGGTCGGGAAGGACGCCGGGAGGTGCAGTTCGGTGGGTGCGGCGGCACTGCCGGAGCGCCAGACCTGGACGGCGTACTGGCCGGATCCCACCAGTGCGGCCACGTTCGGCAGCGAGCCGGGCACCGGGTTCCAGGTCAGCGTCGTCGAGCCGTCCCGCGAGCGGTCCTCGTAGGTGAAGGCGAGGGTGGAGCCGGAGGTGGCGGCCGGGTAGATCCGGTCGAGGAGCCTGGCGTCCTGGCGGAGGGTCACGGTGCCGGAGTCGTTCATGGCGACGGCCGAGAGGTCCTCGTCGTTCCAGGCGTCGCCGGAGGTGAGGACCTTGCCCGGGTTGCCGTTCATCAGCTCGTGGTGACGGCCGCTGTAGAGGTCCCACTGCCACTGGGTGCCGGAGAGGACCGGGCCCGAGGACGCCGGGGCGGACCACCAGGCGGCTCCGGTGAGACGGGAGTCGAGGGCCTGGTACATGGCCTTGTCGACGGTCGGGGCCTTGCCCGCGGTCGTTCCGGACAGCGGATGCCCGAACTCGCTGACGATCGCCGTGGTCCCGGCGGCCGCGGCACGGTCGCGGACGGTGCCGAAGTCGGCGCTGTACTGGCCGTCCGAGGCGTTGCCCCACATCAGGATGCCGGAGATGGCCTTCTGGTCGTAGAAGTGGGTGTTGAAGACGTAGCGGGAGCCGAGGGTGCCGGCGTCCAGCAGGCCGCCCTCCTGCTTCTGGGTGCTGATGTTGGCGTTCCAGAAGAGGTTGGGCTCGACCAGGGCCGGCTTGGCGCTCCAGCCGGCCTCGTCCATCCGGTCCCGGAACCGCTGGTAGAAGGGCCACAGCAGGTCCCGCTCCCAGGTCCGGGAGGTCTGGCCGGAGTCGTAGGTGCCGGCGTAGGGCTCGTTGTACGGGTCGAAGCCGACGACACCGGCGAACTCGTCGGACGTCAGGTGCCCGGCCAGGTAGGCCATGGTGGTCTGCGCGGTGGCCAGGAAGGCGTCCTGGAGGCCGTGGTTGTCGTGCCAGAAGTCGTACTGGCCTTTCTGCACGGCCGCGTTCTGGGTGATGTTCTGGCCCCAGAACAGGCAGATGCCGCACGACTCGGCGGGGTAACCGCCCAGTGCCACGGCCCACTGGGGTGCGCCGTCGCCGGTGTACCAGCTGCCCTGGCCGAACAGGTAGCGGGAGTAGAGGTCCTGGTGGAAGTCGGGCAGGACCCGGATGCCGGCGTCCAGGAACACCTGCATCTGGGCGGTGACGGCGGCCAGGTAGGCGGTGTCCACCTGGCCCCGCACGGGTTCGGCGTGGGCCCAGGAGAGCAGGAAGCGCACCACGTCGCCGCCGCCGAGGGCGCGCAGCGCGGTGGCGGACTTCCTGGCGTCGGCGACGGAGGCGAACGGCAGGCCGCCGTTCTCCTCCAGCTTCGTCTCGCCGGAGACGTTGTAGCCGCGCAGCACCACCTCGCGGCCCTGGCCGTCGGCGAAGCGGCCGTTCCGCACGGTGAGCGAGGTGCCGTCGAACCAGAGGGAGTCGGACGGGGTGGCCGCGGCGGCGGACGGAGCGCCCGCCACCGCGAGGAATCCGCAGAGGACGACCAGGACAACGATCAGACGCGCCCGGACAGGAGTCATGTCCACCACAGTCCGGTGCTCCCCGGGCACCGTCAATGCTTCTGACTCATGGGTAAGTTGAATATCCGTCAGACACGCACGGCTCAGCCGCCCGTCCGGCCCGCCACGTTCAGCAGGTACTCCTTCCGGCTGAGCGGGTTGTGGTCGGTGCGCGGGCGTTCGGGGACCGCGCCCTGCGTGACGGGCGCGTAGTGGTCGAACGCGCTCTCCAGCTCGCCCTCGCCCCGGGTCAGCCCCGGCAGCAGCTGTTCCAGCCGGTGCACCCGGCCGGCGGGCACCACGCCCTCCAGGCGGCAGAACGCCCCTCGCGTCCCGGTCCGTCCGGGCACCGCGCCGAGCCGGGTGAGCACCGGAAGCAGCGCGCCCAGCGTGTCCGCGGGCGCCTCCAGCACGAACCGGTGCATCGGTTCGTGCACCCGGGTCCCGGCCCGGCGCAGCGCCTCGGCCAGCACGAGCGGGGTCAGCCCGCGGAAGTCCTGGCCCGTGCTCGACATGCTCTTGTCGAACCCCTGGTGGGCGTGGCTCTGCCGGGGCGAGTAGCCGGAGTGGGTCATGGTCACCGTGCAGTCGGGGACCGGCCAGCCGTGCAGCCCCTGGCCGAGCGTCTCGCGCACGGTGTCCTCGACGGCCTTGAAGAAGGCGTACGGCATCGAGCCCAGCTCCACCTCCAGCCCGAAGCCGACGCCCGCGCCGGCCGGCGCCGGTTCCACCCGCAGACCGACCGTCGCCAGGAAGGGGTTGCCGTCCTTCTTGTTGAACTCGGCGGCAGCGCCGGTGCCGGTGAGGCGTTCGACGCAGAGGGGGGTCGTCTCGCGGAAGGTGACGCCGAGGCCGTACGCGTCGGCGAGGGTCGCCTGGACGACCTCCTTCTGCACCTCGCCGTACAGGGACACCGAGGTCTCCTGCCGTACCTCGTCGTGCCGGACGTCGATCAGCGGGTCCTGCTCGGCCAGCTGGGTGAGCGCCACGTGCAGGGCGCGCCGGTCGGTGGCGGGCGCGGGGACGACGACGGTCTCCAGGCTCGGGGGCGCGAAGTGGTGCTCGTACGCCCGTCCGGGCACGCCGAGCGCGTCGCCGACGCGGACGCCGCCGAGCCCCCACACCTTGACGATGTGCCCGGCACCGGCCCGCTCCCGCCGCACCTCGGTGCCGCGCTCGGCGACGCTCAGCGCGGTGATCCGGCCCTCCGGCCTGGTTCCGCCGGCCCCGCCGGGGACCCGGTCCGCCGCCTCATCCTTCCGGGCGGCGCTCCCGAACGGGATACGGTCGCGGACCCGCAGGGCGCCGGAGAAGACGCGCGCGTAGGCGATCTTCTCGCCCGCCGGTCCGCGTTCGACCTTGAAGACCGAGGCCGACAGCGGACCTGCCGGATCGCCCGCTGCGGCGGGCAGCAGCCGTTCCAGGCCCGTGACGAGGTCGGGAATGCCGGCGCCGGTGGCGGCGGAACCGAAGTAGACCGGGTGGACGAGGCTCCGGCGGGTCTGGTCGGCGAGCGCGGCGCGCAGCCGGCCGCCGGCGACCTCGCCGTAGAGGTGGGCGGCGAGCAGCGCGTCGTCGTGGTCGGCGAGCACGTCCACCGCGGCCGGACCGAGGCCCGGCTCGAAGCGGGCGGCGCGGGTGCCGAGCGCGACCGGGCGTCCCATCGGTACGAGCGGGACGTCGAGCCTGCGGGCCAGCTGGGCGAGGACCGCCTCGTGCCGGGCACCGCGCCGGTCGATCTTGTTGACGAAGACCAGCGTGGGGATGCGCAGCCGCCGCAGGGTCCGCATGAGCACGCGGGTCTGCGCCTGCACGCCCTCCACGGCCGAGACGACCAGGACCGCGCCGTCCAGCACCCCGAGGACCCGCTCCACCTCGGCGATGAAGTCCGGGTGGCCCGGAGTGTCGATGAGGTTGACGGTCACCGAGTCGAGGGGGAACGAGACGACCGCGGACTTGATGGTGATGCCGCGCCGCCGCTCCAGGTCAAGGCTGTCGGTCCGGGTGCTGCCGGCGTCGACGCTGCCGATCTCGTCGATGACCCCGGCGGTGTGCAGCAGCCGTTCGGTCAGACTGGTCTTACCTGCGTCGACATGCGCGAGAATTCCGAGATTGAGCAGATGCACTGAGCGTGACGTCCTTCGGCATGGGTGGGTTTCCTTCCTCGGCGGACAGGCACGCAGGGCGCATCGGTGATCCTCTCGGTGGGGTGTCGGGCCGTCAGGTCAGGGGGAAGTGCAGCAGGGCACCGCACCCGCCGCAATGGATTAACGTTCAACGGTCATCTCGCCACGGCCCCGGCCCACGGCCCCTCCGCGCGGCGCTCGCCGGGTCCTCCCGCAGCGTTCGCCGCCTTCCGGCGCCGGTCATAGAGTGATCTGCACCATTTCGTCACGCCGCTCGGGCGTCGCTTTCTCCGTGCGCGGCGACGCGGGCCGGTGCCGCCACGGGAAGGGAGCGGATCGTGCGGGAGATCCTGCCGGCGCTGGCCGGCTGGCACGCGGCCGGGCTTCCGTTCGGGCTGGCCACGGTGGTCGCCGTCAGCCGCAGCGCGCCGCGCGGGCCCGGTGCGGCGATGGCCGTGGGCCCGGACGGCGAGGTCGTCGGCAGCGTCTCCGGCGGCTGCGTGGAGGGCGCGGTGTACGAGCTGGCGCAGGAGGTCGTGGCGAGCGGCGAGGCGCGGCTGCGGACCTTCGGCTACAGCGACGCGGACGCGTTCGCGGTGGGGCTGACCTGCGGAGGCGAGATCACCGTGCTGGTCCGGCCGGTGACGGCCCGCTCCGATCCGGCGTTCGGCGCGGTCGCCGCCTCGGTCGCCGCGGGCGAACCGGTGACCGTGGCGACGGTGGTGGACGGTCCCGCGGCGCGCGGAGCGGTCCTCGCCGTGTGGCAGGACCGGGCGGCCGGCACCCTCGGCGCGACCGGCCTGGACGTCGCCGTCACCGCGGACGCGCGCGGCGAACTCGCCCTCGGCGCCTCCGTGTCGAGGCACTACGGGCCGCACGGGGAACGCCGCGAGGACGCGGTGACGGTGTTCCTGCAGTCGTTCGCGCCGCCTCCGCGCATGCTGGTCTTCGGCGCGATCGACTACGCGGCGGCGGTGGCCCGGATCGGCGACTTCCTCGGCTACCTGGTGACGGTCTGCGACGCCCGCCCGGTCTTCGCCACGGCCAAGCGGTTCCCGGCGGCCGTCGAGGTGGTCGTGGACTGGCCGCACCGCTATCTGCGGTCCACCGCGACCGACGACCGCACGGTGATCTGCGTCCTCACCCACGACCCGAAGTTCGACGTGCCGCTGCTGGAGGAGGCGTTGCGGCGGCCGGCCGCCTACGTCGGGGCGATGGGCAGCCGCAGGACCCACGACGAGCGGCGCGCCCGGCTGGAGGAGGCAGGTCTGACCGAGGCGGAACTGTCCCGGCTGCGCTCACCGCTCGGCCTCGACCTCGGCGCCCGCACCCCCGAGGAGGTCGCCGTCTCCGTGGCCGCGGAGATCGTCGCGCTGCGCTGGGGCGGCAGCGGTGCGCCGCTGACGACGACCAGCGGGGCCATCCACGCGGCCGCCGCGCGCTGACCTCCGCCAGGGGCGCGTCACGGCACCGCGCCGCCACGGCCTGCCGACCGGTTCCGGCGGCGCGCGGCCCGAGCGGCGCGCCCCGCCGAACGGCCCTGTGGTGCGGCGCCGATGGCGTGTTCCGCCCGCCGAACACTATGAACACAACGCGCGAGCCATGGTTCCGGTCCCGGCCCGCTCCCTAGCATCGCCGCGGACGGCGCGACGGAGCGCCGACGACGACAGGGAGCCGCGTCTTGGACAGGTCGACCACGCCCGCACGGATCCGCAGGGCCCGCCGTCACCGGCGCACC
The DNA here is from genome assembly GCF_044757385.1 of Streptomyces sp. NPDC091282. NCBI lineage: Bacteria > Bacillati > Actinomycetota > Actinomycetes > Kitasatosporales > Streptomycetaceae > Streptomyces > Streptomyces sp. NPDC091282. The sequence goes on along the minus strand of NZ_JBIVUX010000009.1, from coordinate 118,919 downwards.
GGACTGCTCGCCTCGCTGGCGGCGGCCCTCACCGCCGCGTTCGCGGGCGCACCCGCCGCGCAGGCGCAGACACCGCCGCCGACCGCCGTGTCGTGTCCGGCGGAACTCGACGGCAGGGCCACCTGCTACACCGGACAGGACGCCCACGGCGCCTACTACACCGTGGCCGTCCCCGCGCACTGGAACGGCTCCCTGGTGGTGCACGCCCACGGCGGTCCCGACCTCGGCGCCGGTTCGGATCCCGCACGCAGCGTCGACGACCTGGCCCGCTGGTCGGTGATGGTCAAGGAGGGCTACGCCTGGGCGGGTTCGTCCTACCGCCGGGGCGGCTACGGCACCCGTATGGCCGCCGAGGACACCGAGAACGTGCGCCGGCTGTTCGTCCGGGACTTCGGCGAGCCGCGGCGGACGTACGTGCACGGCCAGTCCTGGGGCGGGAACGTCGCCGCCAAGGTGGCCGAGGTGTACGGCGGCCGGGGCGGGCCCTACGACGGGGCGCTGCTCACCAGCGGGGTCCTCGGCGGCGCGTCGCGGGGGTACGACTACCGTGTCGACCTGCGCGTGGTCTACCAGTACTACTGCCGCAACATGCCCCGGCCGACCGAACCGCAGTACCCGCTGTGGCAGGGGCTGCGCGCGGACTCGACGCTGACCGCGGCCGGACTGCGCGCCCGGCTCCAGGAGTGCACGGGCTACGCCTCGGCCCCGCAGGAGCGCACCGCCCTCCAGCAGCGCAACCTCGACGACATCCTCGCCGTCACCGGCGTCCCCGAGCGCACCCTGGAGTCGCACCTGCGGTTCGCGGTCTTCACGTTCCGGGACATCGTGCACGAGCGGCTCGGCGGGCGTGACCCGTTCTCGAACCGGGGGGTGCGGTACTCGGGGTCGCACGACGACAGGGCGCTGAACGCCGGGGTCGAGCGGTTCACCGCCGATCCGACGGCGGTACGCGACCTCTCCTGGGACAGCGACCTCACCGGGAAGGTGTCGATCCCGGTGCTCACGCTGCACGCGATCGACGACCCGACCGCGTTCGTGGAGCACGAGTCGGCCTACCGGGCCGCCCTGAGCGGCGCGCACCGGGACCGGTACCTGGTGCAGACGTTCAGCCACGAGTCCGAGCACAGCGCGCTGAGCGACGCGGAGTACGCCGACTCGATCGCGGCCCTGGACGGCTGGGTGCGCACGGGCCGGAAGCCGACGCCCGGCTCGATCGCGGCCGCGTGCGCCGCGTACGACCGGGTCTACGCCACCGGCTGCTTCTACGACCCCGGCTTCAGGCCCGGCTCCTACGCCTCCCGGGTCCGCCCGCGGCCGGGCGGGCTGAGCTGGCCGGCCATGACGGCGGCCCAGGAGAGGCGCTGGAGCAGGATCGACGGGGTCGGGATCGCTCCCTGACCCGGTCCCCGGCGTCCGGGTGCGCGTCCTGTCACCGCGGCGGCAGCCGGTGCAGGTTCACCTCGGTGAGCGTGCCGTCGGCGACCGTCGCGGTGAGGTAGGTGTGGTGCGGCTGCCGCCGCCGGTCGGTGGGCGAGCCGGGGTTGAGCAGGCGCAGGCCCGTCGCGGCCGTGGTGTCCCAGGGGATGTGGCTGTGCCCGAAGACGAGGACGTCCAGGTCCGGGAAGCGGGCGGCGCAGCGGGTCTCGCGGCCCTGGGCGGGACCGGTCTCGTGGATCACCCCGAAGCGCAGGCCGCCCAGGTCGGCGCGGGCCACCTCGGGGAGCCGGGCGCGCAGGCCGGGGCCGTCGTTGTTGCCGTACACGCCGACGAGCCGGCGGCTGTGGCGCGTGAACAGGTCGAGGGTGGCCTCGTCGACCCAGTCGCCGGCGTGGAACACGACGTCGGCGCGCGGGAGTTCGGCCAGGAGCTGGTCCGGGAGCAGCTTGGCGCGCACCGGGAGGTGCGTGTCGGAGGTGAGGAGCAGGCGCACGGGACCAGCCTAACGACCCCCACGAGATCTTCAGCTCGAACTTAACAGTTCCAGCTGGACAGTTTTTGCTGACGGTCCTAGGGTGGTCGGCATGGTTGAGATCTCGGACTCCGCGACCCGTACGGCGCGCGACCTGCGCGTGGCGTTCAGCAGACTGCGCCGCCGTATCCGGGAGGTCGCGCAGGACGCCGACCTCACCCCGTCCCAGGAGTCGGCGCTCACCCTGGTCGCCAAGCACGGCGCCGCCACGGCCAGCGCGCTGGCCTCCGCCGAAGGGGTGCGGCCGCAGTCGATGGCGACCACCCTGGCCGGCCTCGACCAGCAGGGACTGATCCGCCGCAGCCCCGACCCCACCGACGGCCGCCGCCAGCTGGTCACCCTCACCGAGGCCGGTCAGGCCCGCGTCGAAGGCAACCGGCAGGTCCGGGACGAGTGGCTGGCCCGCGCCTTCGAGGAGCGCTACACCGAGGACGAACGCCAGACCATGCTCACCGCGTTCGAACTGCTGGAACGGCTCTCCCGCCCGTGATACCGAAACTCACCGGACGCACCCCGCAGGACACCCGCCCCGCCCCCGACGGCTTCGACCGGCGGCTGATCGCGCCGATGGTCCTGGGGTCGGTCCTGAACCCGATCAACTCCTCGATGATCGCCGTGGCCCTGGTGCCGATCGGCATCGCCTTCGGGGCCCCGCCCGCCGAGACGGTGTGGCTGGTCACCGCGCTGTACCTGGCGACCGCCGTGGGCCAGCCGGTGATCGGCCGGCTCGTGGACATGTACGGACCGCGGCGGCTCTACCTCGTCGGCACCGGCCTGGTCGGCGTCGCCGGTCTGATGGGCGCGCTCGCCCCCTCGCTCGGCGTGCTGATCGCGGCACGGGTCCTGCTCGGGTTCGGCACCTCGGCGGCCTACCCGGCGGCGATGCGGCTGACCCGGAGCGAGGCCGAGCGGACCGGGCAGGACAGTCCGGCCGGGGTGCTGACCGCGCTCGCGGTGTCCGCGCAGACCGTTGCGGTGATCGGCCCCACGCTGGGCGGTCTGCTGATCGGCGCCGGCGGCTGGCACCTGGTGTTCACCGTCAACGTGCCGCTCTCGGCCGCCTGTCTGGTCCTCGGCGTCAAGTGGCTGCCGCGGCCGGTGTCCGACGGACGGCGCCAGAGCATGGACCTGCCGGGCATGGCCCTCTTCGCCGTCCTGCTGATCGCGCTGATGCTGTTCCTGATGGCGCCCGGGGCCGACCGCTGGTACCTGCCGGTGCTGACGCTGGCGGCCGCCGCCGCCTTCGCGGCACGGGAGCTGCGGGTGCCGGACCCGTTCGTCGACCTGCGGGTCCTCGGCGGCAACGTCCCGCTGATCGTCACCTACGTACGCCAGTTCCTCGCGTACACCACCTCCTACGCCTTCCTCTACGGCTACACGCAGTGGCTGGAGCAGGGCCGCGGGCTCAGCGCCTCGACGGCCGGACTCGCGCTGCTGCCGCTGTCGGCCGCCGCGCTCGTCACCGCCACGCTCACCGGCCGCCGGGAGGCCGTCCGCGCCAAGCTGGTGATCGGCTCCGTGCTCCAGATCGCGGGCTGCGCGGCCCTGCTGCTGGTCGACGCCGGCAGTCCGCTCTGGCTGCTGCTCGCGGCCGGCGCGCTGCTCGGCATCCCGCAGGGGCTGCTCGGACTCGCCGCGCAGACCGCGCTGTACCGGCAGGCCGACCCGGAGCGGATCGGCTCCGCCGCCGGACTGCTGCGCACCTTCATGTACCTCGGCGCGCTGGGTGCCTCCGCCGCCACCGCGGCGTTCTACCCGCACCGCGCCGACACGGGCGGCCTGCACGGCCTGGCCCTGTTCATGCTCGCCGGCTCCGCAGTGCTGCTGGCGATCACCCTGCCGGACCGCTCCCTGGCCCGGCTCACCCCCCAACCCAGTCAAGCCCCCCGAAAGGCCTGATCCACCCCATGTCTCTGAGCACCCTCGACCCGCGTTCCGCCCTCGTCGTCATCGACCTCCAGCAGGGCATCGTGGGCATGCCCACCCAGCCGTACACCGGTGCCGAGGTGGTGGCCCGCAGCGTCGAGCTCGCCGACGCCTTCCGCGCCCGGAACCTGCCCGTGGTCCTGGTCCGGGTGTCCTTCGCCGCCGACGGCGCCGACGCCGTCCCGGGCCGCACCGAACGCCAGGCGCGCGGCCTCGCCTTCCCCGAGGGCTGGGACGTCGTCGTGGACGAGCTGTCCGGCCACGACGGCGACATCCTCGTCACCAAGCACAACTGGAGCGCCTTCCACGGCACCGGCCTGGACGACCAGCTGCGCCGCCGGGGCGTCACCCAGATCGTCCTGACCGGCATCGCCACCAGCATCGGCGTGGAGTCCACCGCCCGTGACGCCTACGCGCACGGCTACCACGTCACGCTCGCCACCGACGCCATGGCCGACGCCGACCCGGACGCCCACCGGGGCAGCGTGGAGCGCGTCTTCCCGCGGCTCGGCGAGTCCGGCAGCACGGCCGACGTCCTGGAGCTGCTCGCCAAGACGCACGGCTGAGCTGGCGTTTTGACACACGGCTGACCTCTGACGACCCGGCCCTGGCCCAAAGGTAAGAAATCCCCAGGCCACGGCCGGGTTAGCATGCGGCAACGCGTACGTGCCGTCCAGCGGAACGGACGGCCTATCCAGGGGGCTAGGAAACCGGATGCCGGTCAAGGTCAGTGTCGTCGTTCCTGTCTACAACCCGGGGCCCTACATCGAGGACTGCATCGCCTCGGTGCTGCGGCAGTCACTGCCGGACGACGAGTACGAAGTGATCTTCGTGGACGACGGCTCCAGCGACGGGACCCCGGCCCGGCTCGACGCGGTCGCCGCCGAGCACCCGCACGTCCACGTCATCCACCAGGAGCCCTCCGGCTGGTCCGGCAAGCCGCGCAACGTCGGCATCGAGGCCTCCAAGGGCGAGTTCGTGATGTTCGTCGACAACGACGACTTCCTCGGCGACGAGGCCCTGGAGCGGATGTACGACTACGGCGTCGCGAACGAGGCCGACCTGATCATCGGCAAGATGGCGGGCAAGGGCCGGCCGGTGCCGGTGGAGCTGTTCCGCCGCAACCGTCCGCGGGCCACCGTCGAGAACGCCCCGCTGATGGACTCCCTCACCCCGCACAAGATGCTGCGCCGGTCCTTCCTCGACCGCATCGGGCTGCGCTTTCCCGAGGGCCGCAGGCGGCTGGAGGATCACGTCTTCGTCGCCGAGGCCTACCTGCGCGCCTCCAACATCTCGGTGCTCAGCGACTACGTCTGCTACTACCACCTCAAGCGCGAGGACGCCTCCAACGCCGGTTTCCAGCGCTTCGACCCGGTCGGCTACTTCGCCAACCTGCGGGAGGCCCTCGACGTCGTCGAGCGCTACACCGAGCCCGGACCCAAGCGGGACCGGATGTTCCGCCGCTGGCTGCGCAGCGAGATGGGCGAACGGCTGCGCGGCAACCGGTTCCTCAAGCTGCCCGACGACTACCGCAGGGAACTCTTCGACGAGATCCACAAGGTGATCGCCGAACGCATGGCCCCCTCCGTGTTCGCCCAGCTGGAACCGGCCCACCGGGTGGTCACCGAACTGGCGGGCGCCGGACGGTACGAGGACGTGCTCGCGCTGGCCGAGTGGGAGGCCGCCGTCGTCCCCTCCACGGCCCTGGAGAGCATCGCCTGGGACGGCGGCGCGCTGAAGATCGCCTTCAGCGCCGAGTACAGCGCGCACGGCGCGCCCAAGACCTATCCGGCCGACACCGCCGCGGTCCCGCTCGACGGGCCGCCGCGGACCGTCGCCGACGCCGTCGCCCGGCTGGAGGCCGGCACCGCCGCCCGCTTCCCGAAGTCCAAGGTCGACCTGATGATGCGGGAGCGCGAGACCCACGCGCAGTTCTTCCAGCCGGTCGAGTTCACCCGCGAGACGGTACCCGTCGAGGACGAGCCCGGCCGCGTCCGGCTCGTGGTCAGGGCCACCGCCACCGTGGACCCGGCCACCGCGGCCGGGGGCGTCCCGCTCCCGGCCGGGCTGTGGGACGCGTTCGTCCGGCTGACCATCGGCGGCTGGAACCGCGAGTACCGGCTGTTCCCCGCGTCCCGGGACCCGTTGCCCGCGATGCCGCTGCCGGGCGTGGCCGGCGGCCGCCGGGTACTGCCGTACTGGACGGTCAAGGAGAGCGCCGCGCTCGACGTCGACAAGGCGGACAAGCGGCTGGGCCTCGGCGAGCTGCGGCCCGAGGAGTTCACCGTGGCGGGCGACCGGCTGCGCGCGGTGCTGCCCTTCCACGTCGCCGGGGACGTCAAGGCCTCCCTCCGGCTGACCGGCCCGAAGCGGGCCGCGGAGGTGCTGGAGGTGCCGGCCACGCTGTCGCCCGACGGCGAGGGCCGGGCGGTGCTGGACGCGCCGCTGCCGGTGCGCTCGGTCCGGGAGGGCCGCTGGCGGCTCGCGCTGTGCCTGGTCGCGGACGCGCCCGAGCCGCGCTTCTTCACGCTGCCGCTCGCCGTCCGCGCCTCACCCGTGGGCCTGAAGGTGGTGCCCGCCTCGAAGTCGCCCGCGGGCGACGAGCACGGCACCGGGGCCGCCCCCGGCATGATCCGGCGCCTCGCCCGCACGCTGCCGCTGCCGGTGCGCCGCGCACTGCTCAAGGCCCTCGGCAGGGGCAAGTCCGCACGACAGGAAGGCAAGTAGGAACGTGCGACCGCTGGACATCGAAGGCGCCTGGGTACAGGAGCCGAAGGTCTTCCCCGACGACCGGGGCAGCTTCCACGAGTGGTTCAGGGCCGGGGAGTTCCGTGAGGCGCTCGGCTACGACCTCGACCTCGCCCAGGCCAACTGCTCGGTCTCGCGGCGGGGTGTGCTGCGTGGCATCCACTTCGCCGACGTGCCGCCGAGCCAGTCCAAGTACGTCAAGTGCGTGCGCGGGGCCGTGCTGGACGTGGTCGTGGACATCCGGGTCGGGTCACCGACGTTCGGCCGCTGGGAGGCGGTCCGGCTGGACGAGGAGAACCGGCACGCCGTGTTCCTCTCGGAGGGCCTCGGGCACGCGTTCATGGCGCTGACCGACGACGCGACGGTGGTGTACCTGTGCTCGGCCGGGTACGCGCCGGGCCGTGAGCACGGGATCGACCCGCTCGACCCGGAGCTGGGCATCGCGTGGCCCGCGGGGCTGGAGCCGGTGCTGTCGGAGAAGGACGCCGGGGCGCCGTCCCTGGCCGAGGCGGCCGCGTCGGGGCTGCTGCCGGCGTACGCGGACTGCGTGGCGTACCGCGAGAGCCTGCGCTCCGGCGGCTGAGCGTCCGCCGGGTTCCCGCGGCGCGCGGACAGCGCGCGCCGCGGGGCGGTTCAGGACGCTTTCAGCTGGTCCAGCGCGACGCGCAGCTGCTCCCAGCCGCGGGCCCGCTTGGTGCCCCGGTTGCGGGAGGCCACCAGGGGCTTCCAGAAGCCGGCGCCGACGAACTGCTCCGGGGTGACCGCCGTGGTGCGGCCCAGGATCGCCTCGGGGACCTTCTGCGGGTCCGGGACGTCGAACTCGGCGATGATCTCGTCGTACCTGTCCTGGAGGACGGTGTTCTCCGGGTCCGCGCCGAAGACCACGAGCTGGCCGGTGGGTGCGGTGTCGACGAGGACGGTCACCAGGTCGGGCCGGTGACGGTTGAGGATCTCGACCAGCTTGTAGACGTCACCGGTCCAGGCGTCGGTGTGGCGGTCGCGGGCCGCCTCGTCGATGTTGCGCGGCAGCATGTCGTCGAACACGATCACACTCGCCCAGTCCGAGTGCTTCTCGATGTTGATGAAGTCCCGCAGCGCGTACTCGAAGAGGTGCATGCCGTCGATGAACGACAGGTCGAGCGTGGTCCGCTGCCAGTAGCCGAACGGGCTGCGGTTGCGCGCGATGTTGCGCAACGGGTGGCGGCCGCCGCGCAGATGGGCCAGCGGGTTCTCGCGGGCGAAGAAGTCGTCGCTGGTCGCCCTGGCGAGGTGCACGTCGCAGCGGATCTCCGAGACCACCTTGAAGGCGGGGTCGACCGCGATGCTGGGCACCCGGGAAAGGGTCAGGCTGCGACCGTCGTTGACCCCGATCTCCAGGTAGTTGCGGTTGGCGCTGACCTTGTGGAGTTCCCGCAGGAACTCGTGCCGTTTCACTGGGACATCTCCTTGCGGATATGGGGCAGTGCTTCGTGCAGTGCCGACTTCCAGTCCCGGGACGGCTCCAGACCGATCTCGCGCCATCTGGCGTGCCCCAGGGCGCTGTACGCCGGACGGGGCGCGGGCCGGACGAAGGCCCGGCTGTCGGTGGGACGCACCCGGCCGGGGTCGGCCCCGGCCGACCGGAAGACCTCGCGGGCCAGTTCGTACCAGCTGGCCTCGCCGGAACTGGTTCCGTGGAAGATACCGTGTGCGGCGGGATCTTGGGAGAGCCTGGGACCGAGCTGTGCGATCAGCGCCGCCAGGTCCGCGGTCCAGGTGGGCTGCCCGCGCTGGTCGTCCACGACGTCGACGGTGTCCAGGCGCTGTTCGAGTTCGAGCATCGTGCGCACGAAGCTGCGGCCGTGGACGCCGTACAGCCAGGCGGTGCGCACCACGGCGGAGGCGCCGGGCAGCTCCTGGAGGACCGCCTGTTCGCCGGCGAGCTTGGTGCGGCCGTAGGCGGTGCGCGGGGCGGTGGGGTGGTCCTCGGGGTACGGCGTGGCGCGGGCCTCGCCGTCGAAGACGTAGTCGGTGGAGACGTGGACCAGGCGGGCGCCGTGCCGGGCGGCGGCGCGGGCCAGCAGGCGCGCGCCCTCGCCGTTGATCAGCAGGGCCCGCTCCTCGTCGGTCTCGGCGTCGTCGACGGCCGTGTAGGCGGCGCAGTTCACCACCAGGTCGGGCCGGTGCTCGGCGAACGCCGACTCCACCGAGCCGGCGTCCGTGACGTCGAGGCCGGCGCGGCCGAGGGCGACCACCTCGGCGCCCCGGCGGGTGAGTTCCCCCGCCATGTCGTGGCCGAGCATTCCGCCCGCGCCGGCGACCAGCCACTTCATCCGCGCTTCTCCTGCTCCTTGCGGGACTCCAGGGCGGCGCGTTCCTTCAGCGGCTCCCACCAGTCGCGGTGGTCGCGGTACCAGGCGACGGTGTCGGCGAGGCCGGAGGTGAAGTCGCGCTTGGGCGTGTAGCCCAGCTCGTCGTGGATCTTGCTCCAGTCGACGGAGTAGCGCTGGTCGTGGCCCTTGCGGTCGGCGACGCGGTCGACGCGGTCCCAGCCGGCGCCGCAGGCCTCCAGGAGCAGGCCGGTGAGTTCCCTGTTGCTCAGCTCGGTGCCGCCGCCGATGTTGTAGACCTCGCCGGGCCGGCCGCCGGTGCGGACCAGGTCGATGCCCTGGCAGTGGTCCTCGACGTGCAGCCAGTCGCGGACGTTGCTGCCGTCGCCGTACAGCGGCACGTTCCTGCCGTCGAGGAGGTTGCTGACGAAGAGCGGGATCACCTTCTCGGGGAACTGGTGCGGCCCGTAGTTGTTGGAGCAGCGGGTGACGCGCACGTCCAGGCCGTGGGTGCGGTGGAAGGCCAGCGCGAGCAGGTCCGAGGAGGCCTTGGAGGCGGAGTACGGCGAGTTCGGCTGGAGCGGGTGGGTCTCGGGCCAGGAGCCGGTCTCGATGGAGCCGTAGACCTCGTCGGTGGAGACGTGCACGAACGGGCCGACGCCGTGCCGCAGGGCCGCGTCCAGCAGGGTCTGGGTGCCGACCACGTTGGTGCGGACGAACGCGCCGGCTCCGTCGATGGAGCGGTCCACGTGCGACTCGGCGGCGAAGTGCACCACCTGGTCGGCCTCGGCCATGAGCCGGTCGACCAGTTCGGCGTCGCAGATGTCGCCCCGCACGAAGGCCAGGCGGGGATGCGACGCGGGCAGGTTGGTGAGGGTGCCCGCATAGGTGAGCTTGTCCAGCACGGTGATGTGCGGCGCGTCGGGGCCTTCGACGGCGAGCAGGCCGCGGACGTAGGTGGAGCCGATGAAGCCGGCGGCGCCGGTGACGAGGAGGTTCATGAACGGATCTGCACCTTGCTGTGGTCTCCGAGGACGAGGCGGTGGGCGCTGGGGGTGCCGGCGGCGGGGGTCACCTCGACGTGCCGGCCGATCAGCGAGGACTCGATCCTGCCCACCCCGTCGATGGAGGAGTCCCGCAGCACGATGGAGAACTCCAGCTCGCTCTCGGTGATCCGGCAGTTCTCGGCGATCGACGTGAAGGGACCCACGTAGGAGTCGCCGACGACGGTCCCGGCGCCGATCACGGCCGGGCCGACGATCCGCGAGTTGGTGACGCGCGCGCCCGCCTCCACGACCACCCTGCCGACGATCTCGCTGGCCTCGTCCACCTCGCCGTCGATGCGCGGCTCCTGGCCCTCCAGGACGGTCCGGTTGACCTCCAGCATGTCGACGACGTTGCCGGTGTCCTTCCAGTAGCCCTTGATCACCGTGGAGCGCACGTCGGCACGCCGGTCGATGAGGTGCTGGATGGCGTGGGTGATCTCCAACTCGCCGCGCCAGGAAGGGCTGATGGCGCGCACGGCGTCGTGGATGGCGGGCGTGAACAGGTAGACGCCGACCAGCGCGAGGTCGCTCTTGGGCTCCTGCGGCTTCTCCTCCAGGCCGACCACCTGTCCGCCGGCGTCGAGTTCGGCGACGCCGAAGGCCCGCGGGTTGGGCACGTGGGTGAGGAGGATCTGCGCGTCGGGGCGGGTCTCGCGGAACTCGTCGACCAGTCCGCTGATGCCGCCGACGATGAAGTTGTCGCCCAGGTACATGACGAAGTCGTCGTCACCGAGGAAGTCCCGTGCGATCAGCACCGCGTGGGCCAGGCCCAGTGGCCGTTCCTGCGGGATGTAGGTGACGTCGAGGCCGAACTTCGAGCCGTCGCCGACCGCTTCCTCGATCTCGGCGGCGGTGTCGCCGACGATCATGCCGACTTCGGTGACGCCCGCCGCGGCGAGGGATTCGAGTCCGTAGAACAGCACGGGCTTGTTGGCCACCGGTACGAGTTGCTTGGCCGATGTGTGGGTGATCGGCCGAAGCCGCGTGCCGGCACCGCCGGAGAGCACCAGAGCCTTCATTCGCTACACCTTATAGGTGAACATCCGATTGAGACGTTCTTCTGATTTCCTGACGGGTTACGACACTATGGCCTCGGCACGGACGTCATGCGGCCACACGGTGTCCCGCGGGGACATCTCACCGGATTCTTGCCAACGTCGGGCGCCGTCGCCGGAGCGGCTCAGGCCTCCTCCGGCCAGGCCGCGGCGCGTTCCACCTCCGCCTCGACCTCGGACCGCTGCCTGCCCTCGTCGCGGGCGTACTCGCTGACCGCGGTCAGTTCGTCGCGGGCCAGGTCGCGCCAGGCGCGCAGCGCCGTCTCGTAGGTCTCGGACTGGGCGCCGCCCGGTTGCTGCAGGGCCGGTGGTCCGTAGGTGTCCCGCAGTTCCAGGACCTTCTCGTGGGCCGCGTCGGCCGCGCGGTGCTTCGCCACGAGTTCGTCGAAGGTGTGTGCCACATCAAGGACCTTAAGGACGGTCGTCCCGGCCCGCCTCCCGAGAACGCCGGCCGCCCGCCTCCACGGCCCTCAGTCCCGCGGCCGGTCCGGCGCGACCGTGTCGCCCCGGTCCGGCAGGACGAGGTCCGCCCACACCTGTTTGCCGCCGCTCACCGGCACCGTCCCCCAGGCCGACGACATGGCCTCCACCAGCAGGATCCCGCGGCCGCCGGTGGCCTCCCAGCCGATGTTCGCGGGTTTGACCGGGCTGCGCGGCGAGGCGTCGGCGACGGCGATCCGCAGCCGGTGGTCGACCAGGGTCAGGTCCAGCCGGACCGGGCCGTCGGTGTGGATCAGGGCGTTGGTGACGAGTTCGGAGACGACCAGCAGGCCCGTGTCCATGGCGTCGTCGGTGACGCCCCAGGAGCGCAGCGTGCGGCGGCTGAAGCGGCGGGCGTGCCGGGCCGCCTCCGGGACCCGCCACACCGTCCAGCTCTCCCGCAGCGGGCGCACGGCCATGCCGTCGTAGCGCATCAGCAGCAGGGCGACGTCGTCGGTGCGGTGGGCGTTGCCGAGCAGGCCGTCGGCGACCAGGCCGAGGTGGGAGGGGTCGCTGGCGCCGAGGTCGCGGGCGAAGCGCAGCATGCCGTCGTCGATGTCCGCGTCGGGTGACTCGACCAGGCCGTCGGTGGTGAGCGCCAGCAGGGTGCCGGGGCGCAGGCTGAGCTGGGTCATGGGGAAGTCGGCCCGGTCGAGCACACCGAGCGGCGGGCCGCCGTCGGTCCGGCAGACCTCGGCGGTGCCGTCCGGGTGGCGCAGGACCGGCGGCAGATGCCCGGCGCGCACGCACCAGGCGGTGCCGGCCTCCATGTCGACGTCGACATAGCAGCAGGTGGCGAAGAGGTCGCTCTCCATGTCCACGAGGAGCCGGTTGGCGTGCGAGACGACCACGTCGGGCGTGTGCCCCTCGGTCGCGTAGGCGCGCAGCGCGGTGCGCATCTGGCCCATCAGGGTGGCGGCCGCGGCGCTGTGGCCCTGGACGTCGCCGATGACGAGGGCGACGTGGTTGTCGATCAGCGGGATGACGTCGTACCAGTCGCCGCCCACCTCCAGCCCGCCCGCGGTGGTGGGCAGGTAGCGGGCGACGGCGACCGCGCCGGGCAGCCGGGGCAGCCGGCGGGGCAGCAGGGCGCGCTGGAGCATGCCGACGAGTTCGTGTTCGGCGTCGAAGGCGTGGGCGCGCACCAGGGCCTCTCCGGCGAGACCGGCCGAGGCGGTGAGCAGGGCGCGTTCGTCGGGGCCGAAGTCGTGCGGGCTGTCCCAGCCGATCAGGCAGGCACCCGCCATCCGGCCGCCGGCCGGCAGCGGCAGGACGGCGAGTCCGCCCGGCCCGACCTCGGCGAGCGCGGGCTCCAGGGTGGTCGGCGCGGGCCAGATCCGGGGACGGCCCTCGCGCAGGACGGCGGCCAGCGTGGGCATGGCACGCACCGGCGCGTCGGGCCACTCGGTGCGCCATTCGCTGCGCCACAGCTCCGGCCAGGACTCCGCCTCCGGCGGGTCGAGGACGGTGACGACCAGGCGCTCGTTCTCCAGTTCGGCCAGGGCGATGCGGTCGGCCTTGAGCGGGCCGCGCAGGGCGGTGACCACGGCCTGGCCGACGTCCTTGACCGTGCCGGCGGTGGCCAGGGCGGCGGCGAGCCGCTGCACGCGGGCCACGTCGGTGACGTCGGAGCGGAGCGTGGAGGCGTCGGCGACGGTGCCGGCCAGCCGGGCGGAGCCTCCCTCGGCGGCCGGCACCATGCGGCCGCGCAGCCGCAGCCACCGGGGCGAGCCGGTCGGGTCGAGGATCCGGAACTCCAGCTCCCGGTCGCCGATGGACATGTGGTCGGCCTCGACGACGGACATCAGGGCGGGGACGTCCTCGGGCACGGTACGGCCCAGCAGCGTCTCGACCTTGCCGTCGAACTCGTCCCGGTCCATGCCGAACAGGCCGAGGATGCCGTCGCCGACCTCGATCCGGCCGGTGTCCATGGCGAGACTGAAGGCGTCGGCGGTCAGGTCGCCGGTGGCCGGGACGCCGGGGAACGGGGCGGGCAGGGCGATCGCGCCGGCGATCAGCTCCAGGCAGGCGCGGTCCTCGGGGTCGAAGCCGCCGTCCCGCTCGCTGACCACGGTCAGCAGTCCGGCACGGGCGGGCAGCGGCAGGACCCCCAGCGAGAACTCCTGGGACGGGGTCCGCCGCGCCTCCGGGCAGTCGGCCAGCTCCTCGGGTGCCAGCCAGCGGATCCGCCCGGTGCCGTGGGCCTCCGCGGCCGGGGACTGACCGACGGCCGGGTAGGCGTCGCGCAGTCCGAAGAAGGTGCGGGGCAGTCCGGCCGACTCGGCCAGCCGCAGCACGGTCCCGTCGTCGCCCGGTGTGTACACCCCGGCGAAGGAGGCGCCGGCGAGCACCAGCGCCTGTTCCAGGACACGGCGGAGCCGGTCGGGAGCGCCGGGATCGCCCGTGAGCGTTTCGAGGGCGATTTCGGCGCGCTCCGTTCTGATTCCGCGTACCGCAGCGCCCTCACTGACCACGCCGCCATTACAGCGCTTATGAGCCGTCTGCGCAGCCCCTGTGACCGTTCCGTGGAGGCGGGCGTCCCGTTCCGCCCGTGAGGCACCGAACAGGAACCACCAGGCGGCCCGGCGCGGCCTCCCGTACCGCTCTCGCCGTGCGCCGGTCGCCGCCGCGAGGGAGTCTTGACCCCGAGGACGCGACGCGCGGCCGGACGAGGAGGTGGTCGGGCGTGTCCGACACGACGGGGGCCCCTCCCGCGCCGAAGACACCGGGCCCGAAGGCCAGGGCGGGCGCCGCGGCCCGGCCCGGCAGGCCGCCGCTGCTGTCGTTCGCGCTGGCCTCCCTGATGGAGGAGGTCCAGGCGCACTCCGGGGCGATCTATCTCCTCGCCGCCGGCGAGCCGGTCCTGGAGATCGCCGTGACGGCGGGGCTGCCGCGGGCGTTCGTCGCGCCCTGGGAGCGGGTCGGACTGAGCACGCCGATCCCGGTCGCCGAGGCGGTGCGCGAGCGGCGCCTGGTGTGGGTGGGCGGCGAGGAGGAGATGGCGCGCCGGTATCCGCGGATCTCGGTGGTGCTTCCCTACCCGTTCGCGCTCGCCGCGGTGCCGGTGGCGACGGCGGACACCGTGTACGGGGCGTTGTACGTGACCTGGCCCGGGTCGCACCCGACGGTGCTCTCCGACCGGGAGCGGACGGAGCTGACCGCGGCGGCCGACCGGCTGGCGAAGCGGCTGGCCAGGTCCGCCCGGCAGCAGCGGCCGCTGCGCGCCGAACCCGATCTGCCGGCCGCACCGCCGTCCGGGGTGGCGGGCACGCTGGGCACGGTGGAAGCGGCGCGGATGGTGGGGCGGCTGCCGTACGGGCTGATCTCGCTCGACCTGCACGGGCGGGTCGCCTTCGCCAACTCGGCGGCCGCCGAACTGCTCGGCGCGCAGGTCGCGGACCTCCTCGGCACCCAGCCGTGGGTGTCGGTGCCCTGGCTGAACGACCCGATGTACGAGGACCGGTACCGGGCGGCGCTGATCAGCCAGCACGTGACGTCGTTCGTGGCGCTGAAGCCGCCGGGCGACTGGCTGTCGTTCCGGATGTACCCGAGCACCACGGGTCTGACCACCCGGATCAGCCGGGCGCGGGCGGTCGCGGAGATGGTGGGTGCGCTGCCGCGCGCCGACGCGGCGCCCGGCTCCCGGCTCGTCACCATCTCCCAGCTGCTGAGCCTGGCCGGGGCACTGACGGAGGCCGTCGGCGTGCAGGACGTCGTGCAGCTGGTGGCCGACGAGGTGGCCCCGGCCGTCGGCAGCCAGGCGCTGGTGATCCTCGGGTCGCGGGGCGGGCGGCTGCACGTCCTCGGGCAGCGCGGGTACGACGACCCGCGGACCGTGGAGCGTTTCGACGGCCTGCCGCTGGCCGAACGGACGCCCGGCACCCATGTCCTGAACACCGGCGTGCCCGCGTTCTTCGAGTCGAAGCAGCAGCTGGAACGGCTGTATCCGGGCCGCGACGACACCCCGGACGGCTTCGCGGCCTGGGCGTACCTGCCGCTGATCGCGTCCGGCCGGCCGGTGGGCACCTGCGTCCTCGCCTACGCCGAACCGCACGTCTTCCCCGCGGACGAGCGCGCCGTGCTGACCAGTCTCGGCGGTCTGATCGCGCAGGCCCTCGAACGGGCCCTGCTCTACGACGCGAAGAACCAGCTGGCGCACGGGCTGCAGGCGGCCCTGCTGCCGCACTCGCTGACTCCGCCGCCCGGTATCGAGGCGGCCGCCCGGTATCTGCCGGCCATGCACGGCATGGAGATCGGCGGCGACTTCTACGACCTGGTGCCGACCCGGCCGCTGGCGGCGGCGGTGATCGGGGACGTGCAGGGGCACAACGTGACGGCGGCCGGTCTGATGGGGCAGATCCGTACCGGTGTCCGGGCCTTCACGACCGTCGGGCAGGCGCCGGAGGAGGTGATGCGGAGCACCAACCGGCTCCTCATCGACTCCGGGGCGGACCTGTTCGCGAGCTGCCTGTACCTGCGGCTGGATCCGGAACGGGGACGGGCGGTCATGGCGCGGGCCGGGCATCCGCCGCCGTTGCTGAGACGCCCGGACGGGCGGGTGCGGGTGCTCGACCTGGCCGGGGGGCCGCTGCTCGGCATCGACGCGGAGGCGACGTACCCGACCACCGAGGTGTCGCTGGCGCCCGGTTCGGTGCTCGCCCTCTACACCGACGGGCTGGTCGAGTCGCCCGGTGTGGACATCGAGGACGCCTTGGTCGACCTGGGCGAACTGCTGGCGGAGAACGGCGGCCAGCCGCTGGACAAGCTCGCCGACACGCTCGTGCGGCACAGTGCGGCGGCGCAGGAGCGTGTCGACGATGTCGCGGTGCTCTTGCTCAGAGCCTGCCCCGACGGCTGACGGCCGCGGCCGTCAGCCGTCGGGGCGGGCGGCGGGTCAGTGGGACGACGAGCCGTCGCCGGCCGCCGAACCGTCGTCCGCCCCGGTCCCGGACTGGTCGCCGGTGCCCGTGCCGTCGCCGGTGCCGTTCTGGTCGCCGGCCGTCGCGGACGGGTCGGCGCCGCCGATCTGGTCGCCGCCGGCCTGGTCACCGGCGCCGTTCTGGTCGCCCGCGGTGGCGGACGGGTCGGCCGTGGCACCGGCGTCACCGGCGCCGGCGCCCGCGTCGCCGAGAGTGGCGCCGGTCGCCTGGAGGGCCGTGGTCACCGGCTGGAAGAAGGTCTCGCCGCCGGAGGTGCAGTCGCCGCTGCCGCCGGAGGTCATGCCGACCGCGCCGCCGTCCTGGGTGAACAGCGAGCCGCCGCTGTCGCCGGCCTCGGCGCAGACGTCGGTCTGGATGAGACCGGTGACGGTGTCGACGCCGTTCGGGTCGGTCTCGCTCTGGAAGTTGACGGTGGCGTCGAGGCCGGTGACCTGGCCGTCGTGCAGACCGGTGGTGGAGCCCATCCGGAACACGGTCTCGCCGACGGTCGCGTCGACGGCCTGGTTGATGGCGACGGTCTGGCCGTTGCCTATGTTGACCTCGCTCGGCGCCTGGGTGGTGGCGTCGTCGTACTTGACGAGCGAGAAGTCGCCGTTGCCGGGGAACTGGGCCTGGTCGACCGTGGCGATCGGCTGGCCGGTCTCGGAGTCGGACCAGTCCTTGGCGGCGACGCCGCAGTGACCGGCCGTCAGGAAGGCGGGGCTGCCGTCGGAGGCGGTCACGTTGAAGCCGAGGGAGCAGCGGACGGTGCCGTCGGCGACCTGGGAGAAGATCGCGTCGCCGCCGGAGACGAGCGGTTTGAAGGTGCCCGACGACTTCTTGAGGGTCGCCATGTCGGAGCCGAGGCCCTTCACCGTCGACTCCAGCGTGTCCCACCGGGAGCCGGTGACCGTGGAGTCGGCGGTGACGACGACCTTGTTGGTCTTCGGGTCGACGGCCCAGGCGGTGCCCGGGATGGTCGCCTTGCTCTTGAGGGTGCCGGCGACGGCGGCCAGCGCGGAGTTGCTGTTGCGCACCTGGCGGACGACCGCGCCGGCCTTCTGAGCCTGGACGACCGTGTTGCTGTCGCCGTTGATGACGTTGACGACGAGCTGCTGCTTGCCGCTGTCGTAGTAGGAGCCCGCGAAGGCCTGCCCGAGCAGGCCCTGGAGCTGCGCGGCAAGACCCGAGGCGTCGCTCGCCGACTTCAGTGTCCTGGGGGCGGTGGCGCCTGCGGCGTCGTCCTGGGACGCGTTGGCCATCGGCAGCAGAAAGGCCGCAGCTCCGAGCGCCGCGACTCCGCCCACCGCGACAGCGGCCTTGCGCTTCGGAATTCGCTTGTGACTCAAACTTCTCGACCTCCAAGGGACGGAGTGCCTGCCGTGTGGGGGCAGTTGTTCGTGAGCGGCGCCTGGATGGCCATAGGTACGGGCGGGTCACACGGTGCGTTCAGTTCCGTTTCCCGACGTCCTCTCACCGAGGGCGAATCGGCCACGCGGCCGGGGGCCGGGCGCGATGGCGGAGACTGCGGTCGCGCCCGGCCCGGAGCGGCTGGGCAGCGACGACGGCGGTGCGGCGGCCGACGGCGGCCCGGCGCGGTGACCGGTGCGGATGTCCTGATCGAGGCGGTGCCCGGCGCACCCGGCCACCCGCCGGCGCGCGCGGACATCACGATGCGCGACGACCGGGTGGGCGCCGTCGCGGTCCGGACGGACCCGGTCCGCGGCGCGACGGCGCCGGAACGGCGCCCCGGTTCGACACGAACGGCACCCGATCACTCACGTTCCGTGGCGATCGCGTACCGGAATCCTTGCTTCAGGGAATCTGCACATCCACCGCCCAACGGGGTCACGGGCGGCGGCGGATCTGCACAACCCCGCGCCCCCTGCCGCGCCTTTGGCGCGGAGTGCCGGATTCGCCTCCGCGAGGGCAAGCGGGGGGACCGCGACGAAGTCGTGAGCTGTGTGAAGGAGTCGGCCGCAAGACGTGCCCACGCCTGCACGGATAAGCCGCTTGGCCGCTCAAGTGCCCAGGTCGGAAGCCGGATTGATTGGATGTGCGGAGCGGGCGCGTGCTTTGATCCATCGCACCGCAAGGCCGCCCGGGTCTCCCGGAGACGGGCGCCCGGTGCCTGCGGTCGCGGCCATCCGTACTGTCCCCTCAGGGCCGTTGGGGGCCGCTCTCCCCCTTGTGAATATCCATATGAAGGGAAGTTCCATCATGAACTCCACCCCCCAGGTTGAGACCGTCGAGATCTCCGACGCCGAGCTCGACAACGTCTCCGGCGGCCTGTCCGTGAACGCGCTCGGCACCGTCACCGGCCTGGTGGACGGCGTTGCCCCGGTTTCCGGCCTGGTCAACACGGTTGTCGGCACCGTCGAGGGTGTCACCGGCCTGAACACCCAGCCGGTCACCAACCTGGTCGCCGGTATCTGAGCGCACCACGTTGCCGCTGAGTCCCGGAGCCGTACCGCGGCCCCGGGGCTCTCGGGTGTTTTGAGGCCCCCTCGGACACCCCATTTCGCCAGCGTCTCTCCCACAGGTGAGGGAAGTTCCGTGCAGTTCCGCCAACAGGCCCTCGCCAAGCTCCAGTCACCGGAGGAGCTCGACCTCCCGGTGCGCTTCGCCCGTCCGCAGGGCTGGCTCGCGCTGTCCGTCTCCGTCGTCGTGATGGCGGCGGCCTCGGTGTGGGCGGTGACCGGTTCGGTCGCCTCCACGGTGAACGCGCAGGCCGTCCTCACCCACGGGCAGGGCAGTTACATCCTGCAGAGCCCGGTCGCCGGGCAGGTCACGGCCGTCCTCGCCCGGCAGGGCGAACGGCTGGCGGCCGACGCCCCGGTCCTCAAGGTGCACACCGGCCAGGGCGACGAGGTCGTGCGCACGGTCGCCGCGGGCCGGATCAGCGCGCTCGCCGCCACCATCGGGCAGATCATCCAGACCGGTACGAACGTCGCCGCCGTGGAGAAGATCGCGCACGCCTCGGACCCGCTGTACGCGACGGTCTACGTACCGGCCGAGAACGCCTCCGCCATCCCCGCGGACGCCCCCGTCGACCTGACCGTCTCCTCGGTGTCGACCCAGGAGTACGGGGTGCTGCGCGGCCACGTGAAGTCGGTGGACCGCGCCGCCCAGTCGGCCCAGTCGATCTCCGCGTTCCTCGGGGACGACCAGCTCGGCGAGCAGTTCACCAAGAAGGGCCGGCCGGTGGCGGTCCTGGTCCGGCTGGATCCGTCGCGGCGGACGAAGAGCGGCTACCGGTGGTCCTCGGCGGACGGCCCGCCGTTCCGGCTCGACTCCATGACCCTGGCCTCGGGCGCGATCCGGCTGGCCGACCAGCACCCCGTCGATTGGCTGCTCCCGTGACCACCGCCCAGGAGAACCAGGAGACCCGCGGCCGCAGACGCGCCGCCCCGCCCAAGCGGCCGGTGCCCAAGGCCCGCGGCCGCGCGGTCCGCACCCCGAGCGTGCTCCAGATGGAGGCCGTCGAGTGCGGAGCGGCCTCCCTCGCCATGGTCCTCGGCCACTACGGCCGCCACGTCCCGCTGGAGGAGCTGCGGATCGCCTGCGGTGTCTCCCGCGACGGCTCGCGCGCCAGCAACCTGCTGAAGGCGGCGCGCAGTTACGGTCTGACGGCCAAGGGCATGCAGATGGACCTGGCCGCCCTCGCCGACGTGCAGGCCCCGGCCATCCTGTTCTGGGAGTTCAACCACTACGTCGTCTACGACGGGATGGGCCGCCGCTTCGGCCGCCGGGGCGTGTTCGTCAACGACCCCGCCAAGGGCCGCCGTTTCGTGCCCATGGAGGAGTTCGACGGCAGCTTCACCGGTGTCGTCCTGGTCCTGGAGCCGGGCGAAGGCTTCGAGCGGGGCGGCCGCAAGCCCGGGATCCTCGGCGCGATGCCGGCCCGGCTGCGCGGCACGGCGGGCACCATGCCGGCGGCGGTGCTGGCCAGCCTGCTGCTGGTGGCCGTGGGCGCGGCGGTGCCCGCGCTCAGCCGCCAGTACATCGACATGTTCCTCATCGGCGGCCAGACCTCGCTGCTCGGGGTGCTGTTCGCCGCGATGGGCAGCTGCGTGCTGCTCACCCTGGCCCTGACCTGGCTGCAGCAGGCCAACCTGCTGCACGGCCGGATCGTCTCCTCCACGCTGTCCAGCGCCCGCTTCCTGCGCCATCTGCTGCGGCTGCCGGTGACCTTCTTCGCCCAGCGCAGCCCGGCCGACCTGGTGCAGCGCCTGCAGTCCAACGACCAGGTGGCCGAGACCCTGGCCCGCGACCTCGCCGCGGCTGGCGTGGACGCCGTGGTCGTGGTCCTGTACGCGGTGCTCCTGTACACCTACGACGCGCAGCTCACCTTCCTCGGCATCGGCGTGGCGCTGCTGAACATCGTGGCGATGCGGTTCGTCGTACGGCTGCGCGCGACCCGGACGGCCAAGCTGCGGGCGGACACCGCGCGGCTCACCAACACCTCGTACACCGGTCTCCAGCTGATCGAGACGATGAAGGCGACCGGCGGCGAGGACGGCTACTTCCGCAAGTGGGCCGGGCAGCACGCCAGCACGCTGGAGGAGCAGCAGCGCCTCGGGGTGCCGAGCGCCTGGCTCGGGGTGGTGGCTCCGACGCTCGCCACCGTCAACAGCGCGCTGATCCTGTGGATCGGCGGGATGCGGGCGGTCGAGGGCGGCATCTCGGTGGGCCTCCTGGTCGCCTTCCAGTCCCTGGTCACCCGCTTCACCGCCCCGCTGACCCGCCTGAACGGCGTCGCGGGCCGGATCCAGGACTTCGCGGCGGACGTGGCCCGGCTGAAGGACGTGGAGAACTTCCAGGCCGACCCGGTCTACGCCCGCCCCGGCGCCGGCGACTCCACCCGGCGGCTGCACGGCCATGTCGAGCTGGAGAACATCACCTTCGGCTACAGCCCGCTGGACAAGCCGCTGCTCACCGGCTTCGACCTGACCGTCGGGCCCGGCCGCCAGGTGGCCCTGGTGGGCGGCTCGGGCAGCGGCAAGTCGACGGTCTCCCGGCTGATCTCGGGTCTGTACGCGCCGTGGGAGGGCGTGATCCGCATCGACGGGCAGCGCCTGGAGGACATCCCGCGCGGCGCGCTGGCGGCCTCCGTCTCCTTCGTCGACCAGGACGTGTTCCTCTTCGAGGGTTCGGTGCGCGACAACGTGGCGCTGTGGGACCCCTCGATCCCGGACGAGGCGGTGGTGGAGGCGCTGCGGGACGCGGCCCTGTACGACGTGGTGGCGCGCCGGCCGGGCGGTATCCACAGCAGGGTCGAGCAGGACGGCCGCAACTTCTCCGGCGGCCAGCGCCAGCGCCTGGAGATCGCCCGGGCGCTGGTCCGCGGGCCGAGCATCCTGGTGCTCGACGAGGTGACCAGCGCGCTGGACGCCGAGACCGAGCTGACGGTCATGGACAACCTGCGCCGGCGCGGCTGCGCCTGCGTGGTGATCGCGCACCGGCTGAGCACGGTCCGCGACAGCGACGAGATCGTCGTGCTCCAGCACGGCACGGTCGTGGAGCGTGGACGGCACGACGCGCTGGTGGCACACGGCGGGGCGTACGCCGCGCTGGTCAGGGAGCGATGAGATGACGACCGCAGACGACGGCGACCTGGTGCTCGGCGCGCTCGGCTCCCTGGGCGCCCGCATCGACTGCGCCGGCCACAACCGGCTCGACCTCGAAGGCCCGCAGGTGCTCTGGCTGGTGGTGTCCGGCGCCCTCGACCTGTTCGCGGTGGACGCGGCGGAGCAGGGCCAGTGGCATCACCTGGGCCGGCTGGAGGCGGGCGCGCTGCTGCTCGGCCCGGTCGCCGGCCCTCAGCACACCCTGGTGGCCCGCCCGTTGCGGGACTGCGTGGTGCACCGCGTCGGGCTGCGCGAGCTCTACCAGCCGGCCGCCACCGAGACCTGGTCCTACGACGCGTACGGCAACCCGCAGTACGTGCCGC
The DNA here is from genome assembly GCF_044757385.1 of Streptomyces sp. NPDC091282. Taxonomy (NCBI): domain Bacteria; kingdom Bacillati; phylum Actinomycetota; class Actinomycetes; order Kitasatosporales; family Streptomycetaceae; genus Streptomyces; species Streptomyces sp. NPDC091282. Next base: position 96,514 of record NZ_JBIVUX010000009.1, on the reverse strand, counting down.
CGACCACCAGCCCGCTGGAGTACGCGCTGGCGCTGGGCGTCGGCCGCGGCCTGTCGATCCTCTTCCAGGCCCCGATGTCCGCGGGCGAGCGGGCCGCGGCCCCCGCCGACGACGACGTCTTCTGGATGCAGGTGCCGCCGGGCAGTGTGCAGTACGGCTCGCTGTACGGCGCGGAGGCCGCCGCCGACCTGCTGATGGACCCGGCCCTGTGGCAGAGCATGGTCGACCAGCAGTACCGGCTGCTCACCACGCTGGACCGGTGGATCGAGCAGCTCGAACACACCCATGAGACCCGTACCGCGGCCGGTATCAAGGCCGGTGAGGCGGTCCGCGCCCAGGCCGACCGGACACTGCTGGCCTCCATCGGCAAGGCGGAGAGGCGGACGACCGCCGCCGACGCCGACGCCTCCTACGCGGCGTGCCGGCTGGTCGCGCAGGCGGCCGGCATCACGCTCGCCGAGCCCGCGCAGAGCGGCACCGAGAGCGACCGGATCGACCCGGTCGAACGGGTGGCCCTGGCGTCCCGGGTGCGGATCCGGGCGGTGCGGCTGGACGGCCGGTGGTGGCGGGAGAACGTGGGACCGCTGGTCGGTCACCGTGCGCTGTCCGGTGCTCCGGTCGCGCTGCTGTGGCGGCGCGGCGGTTATGTCGCCGTGCATCCGGCGACCGGCCGGGAGACGCCGATCGAGAAGGCGAACGCGGCGGAGTTCGAGCCGCGCGCGGTGATGTTCTACCGCCCGCTGCCCGACAAGGCGCTCACCCCGTTCGGTCTGCTCCGGTTCAGTCTGCGGGGCACGCGCGGCGACCTCGGCAGCCTGCTCCTGGCGGGTCTGGTGACGGTGGCGATCGGCTCCCTGGTGCCGATCGCGACCGGCCGGGTGCTGGGCGACTACGTGCCGAAGGCCCAGACGAACCTGATCGTGCAGGTCTGTCTGGCGGTGATGATCAGCGCGGTGGTGTCGGCGGCGTTCACGCTCCTGGAGAACCTGACCATCCTCCGCCTGGAGGGCCGGATCGAGGCGACCCTGCAGCCGGCCGTCTGGGACCGGCTGCTGCGGCTGCCGACGCGGTTCTTCACCCAGCGCTCGACCGGTGAACTGGCCAGCGCGGCCATGGGCATCAGCGCGATCCGCCGGCTGCTGGCGGGGGTCGGCCCGGTGGTCGCCCAGTCGGTGACCGTCGGGGCGATGAACCTGGGCCTGCTGTTCTGGTTCAGCGTCCCGATGGCGCTGGCGGCCCTCGGCATGCTCGTGGTGATCGGCGCCCTCTTCCTCGGGCTCGGGCTGTGGCAGGTGCGCTGGCAGCGGCGGCTGGTGGTGCTCGGCAACAAGCTGAACAACCAGGCCTTCCAGACCCTGCGGGGCCTGCCCAAGCTGCGGGTCGCGGCGGCCGAGAACTACGCGTACGCGGCCTGGGCGGGCGAGTTCGCGCGCAGCCGTGAACTCCAGCAGAAGGTGGGCCGGATCAAGAACCTCACCACCGTGCTGGGTTCGGTCTACCTGCCGGTCTGCACGCTGCTGATGTTCATGCTGCTGGCGGGCCCGGCGCGGGGTGCCATGGACGCGGCGGCCTTCCTCACCTTCAACACCTCGGTGACGATGCTGCTCACCTCCGTCACCCAGCTGACCGGCTCCTTCGTGTCGGCGGTCGCCGCGCTGCCGCTGTTCGAGGAGATCAGCCCGGTGCTGGAGGCGGCGCCGGAGGTGCGCACCGCGAGCACCCGGCCCGGCCCGCTGTCCGGCGGCATCGAGGCCCGCCGGCTCTCCTTCCGGTACTCCGACGACGGGCCGCTCGTCCTCGACGACGTCTCCTTCGACGTGCGGCCGGGCGAGTTCGTGGCGGTCGTCGGCCCGAGCGGCTGCGGCAAGTCGACGCTGCTGCGGCTGCTGATCGGCTTCGACAGGCCGGTCTCGGGGAGCGTGCTCTACGACGGCCAGGACCTGGGCGCGCTCGACCAGTCGGCCGTGCGCCGGCAGTGCGGGGTGGTGCTCCAGCACGCGCAGCCGTTCACCGGCTCGATCCTGGACGTGATCTGCGGCACCGAGCCGTACACCGCCGAGGAGGCGATGGCGGCGGCCGAGATGGCGGGCCTCGCCGAGGACATCAAGCGGATGCCGATGGGCCTGCACACGATCGTGGCCGGGAGCGGCGCGGTCTCCGGCGGCCAGCGGCAGCGGCTGATGATCGCCCAGGCGCTGATCCGGCGGCCCCGCATCCTCTTCTTCGACGAGGCGACCAGTGCCCTGGACAACGACACCCAGCGCACGGTCATCGAGTCCACCCGCAAGCTGAACGCCACCCGGATCGTGATCGCGCACCGGCTCTCGACGGTGATGGACGCCGACCGGGTGGTGGTGATGGAGGACGGCAAGGTCGCCCAGCAGGGGCCGCCCGCCGAACTGCTCGCCGACACCGGAGGGCGGCTGCACGAGCTGGTGCGGCGGCAGCTGGCCTGACCGGTCAGGCGTCGAGGCCGGGGACGGGGGCTCCGGAGGGGATGCCGGCGTCCAGGTAGGCGTCGTAGAACCGCCGCCAGTGGGCGGCGTCCCCGGAGTGCGGACCGGCGTGGTCCTCGCCGCGGGCCAGGGCGTCGAGGGCGAGCAGGCACACCTCCCAGCCGGCGCCGTTGCGGGCGGCCGCGTTCTCCTCGGCCAGCACCTGGGTGAGGGTGAAGCGGGTGCGCCGCGCGTCCACGGCGTCGAGGTCGAAGCGCAGTTCGTCGCCGCCCCAGGTGAAGGAGAGGTGCCGGGGTTCCTCGGCGGCGAGCACCGTGCCGGTGTCGTCGGCCTGGCGGGGGTCGCCGCTGAACCGGACGGTGCCGCCGTCGCGCGGTTCGACCTCCAGGCGCGAGGGGAACCAGCGGGCCGACTCGTCCGGGTCGGTCACGAACCGCCAGACGCGTGCCGCGGGCCGGTCGTAGGTGCGGGTGAAGCGGACGGCCGGGCGGCCGTCGTCCAGGGTGAGGTAGCTGCCGGTGAGTTCGACGGGCATGGGGACCAGTCCTTCGGAGAATGTCCTGTCGCTTTCCGTGTTCCCGCGGCGACTCTTTCATTCCGTCCACGTCCTCGCGGGGAGGCGGCGGCTCGCGCCGTCCGGGTCCTGCCGGCGGGTGCCGGTCCCCGCCTCCTGCGAAACGTTGCCGTTTCGCTGAAAGTGGTCTACCCTCTCGATGTGTACGAAACCGTTTCGTTCGCGGCCGGCCCGGCCGCCGCCCCGGCACGGTTTCCCCGAACAATCCCGAACGACTTCCCTGGAGTGGTTCCCCCATGTCTGAGAAGACTTTGACCGACGACGTCCGCGTCGGTGCCACGCAGGCACCGCCGGCCGACGCCTCCCCCAAGCGGTGGTGGATCCTCGCGGTCATCGCCGTCGCCCAGCTTATGGTGGTGCTCGACGCCACGATCGTGAACATCGCCCTGCCGTCCGCCCAGGCCGACCTCGGCTTCTCCGACGGCAACCGGCAGTGGATCGTCACCGCGTACGCCCTGAGCTTCGCCTCCCTGCTGCTGCTCGGCGGCCGGATAGCCGACCTCTTCGGCCGCAAGACCGCCTTCCTCGTCGGTGTCGTCGGCTTCGCCGCCGTGTCGGCGCTGGGCGGTGCCGCGAACGGCTTCGGCATGCTGGTCACCGCGCGCGCCCTGCAGGGCGCCTTCGGCGCGCTGCTCGCACCGACCGCGCTCTCGCTGCTCAACACCACGTTCACCGACGCCCGTGAGCGGGCCCGGGCGTTCAGCGTCTACGGCGCGATCGCCGGTGCCGGCGGTGCGGTGGGCCTGCTGCTCGGCGGCATCCTGACCGACACCTTCGACTGGCGCTCCACGCTGTACGTGAACGTCGCCATCGCGGTCGTCGCCTTCGCGGGCGGCATGGCGCTGCTGCACAACCACCGCGACGCCGGCAACTCCAAGCTGGACGTGCCCGGCACGGTCCTGGTCGCCGCCGGTCTGTTCTCGCTGGTCTACGGCTTCTCCAACGCCGAGACGCACGACTGGGGCTCGCCGCTGACCTGGGGCTTCCTCTTCGCCGGCGTCGTGCTCCTGGCGGCCTTCGCCTGGTGGCAGACCAAGGCCAAGTACCCGCTGCTGCCGCTGGGCATCCTGCTGGACCGCAACCGGGGCGCCTCGTTCCTCGCCGTGCTGATCTCCGCGGGCGGCATGTTCGGCGTCTTCCTCTTCCTCACCTACTACCTGCAGCTGAACCTCGGATTCAGCCCGACCAAGACCGGCCTGGCGTTCCTGCCGATGATCGGCGCCCTGATGGTCACCGCCCAGGTCGGCACCCAGGTGCTGGTGCCGCGGATCGGCCCGAAGGCGGTCGTCCCGCTCGGCTTCGCGGTCTCCGCGGTCGGCATGGCCTGGCTGACCGACATCGGCGTCGGCTCCAGCTACGTCAGCGCGGTCCTGCCGCAGCTGATCGTGACCGGTCTCGGCCTCGGCCTGGTCATGCCCGCGGCCATGCAGCTGGCCACCGGCGGAGTGACGGCCGACGAGGCGGGTGTCGCCTCCGCGACGGTCAACGCCATGCAGCAGGTCGGCGGTTCGATCGGTACGGCGCTGCTCAACACGCTCGCGGCGAGCGCGGCCACGGACTACCTGACCGGCCGGGACGCGACCAGCAAGCTGGTGCAGGCGCAGGCCACGATCGAGAGCTACACCACCGCGTTCTGGTGGTCGGCGGGCATGTTCGCGGCGGGCGCGGTCATCGCCTTCCTGCTGTTCCGCAAGGGGGTGCCGCAGCAGGACGCGGACGCGGCACCGGTCGTCCACATGTGACCTGAGATCCGCGGAGCCGCCGAAGACCGAAGGGTCGCCGTCAGCAGGGAGACGGCGACCCTTCGCCTATCCCGGACCGTCTCCGGTCAAGCCACTTGAGGGAAATTCACCGAACCGAGTGAAACTGATCTTGCGGCGCCCGCATCAGGGATGGCAGGGGCTCCCGGCGGGTACCAACCGGTCCCGTACGCGCCCTGTGCCAGGGGGAGCAGAGATGACGCCGGAAGCGGAAGAACCCGGGCTGCCCGCCGCCAACTCCTGCGCGCGGAGCCGCCGTCGCGGGAGGTGTCTCGTCGTCGAGGTCTTCGGCGAGATCGACATCGCCACCGCGGAGCTGCTGGCCGAGCATCTGCTCGCGGCCACCGCCCGCGCCGAGCCGGACGTGCTCGTGGATCTGCGGCGGCTGGACTTCCTCGACTGTTCGGGGCTGCGGGTGCTGTGCCGGGCCGAGGCCAGGGCCCGCGAGCGGGGCGGGCGGCTGCGGCTGGTGTGCGAAGGCCCCCGCGTCCCGCGGCTGCTGCGGGCCGCGGGTCTGCTGGGGCGGTTCCCGCCGCTCCCCGGGCTGCCCCGGGACGGGAGCGCCGGGGAGCGGCGGTGATGCCGGGGGTCGGCGGGCAGCCCCACACTGTCCGCCGGCCCCCGGGGCGAGATCGCAGGTTCCCCGTTCCAGGGGCCGCACTCCCCAGTTGCGGACCTGTTCCGGCAGTCACGAGGACCGTGCGATCCCGGGCTCAGAAGGAGAAGACGCTGACTCCGTAGGCGTCCCTCATGCACTGGTTGCCGAAGGTGCGCTCATAGGAGACGCGCTTGCCCTGCCAGACACCCTCGACCGTGACCACGACGGGATCGTAGAGCTTGGTGCACCACACATCGGTTCTGGGCGCGAGGGCGTCGAAGTCGCCGGCCACGCCCCGGAGTTCGGCGCAGGCCTGGACGGCCGCCGGATGGGTGCCGGAGGCGCCGGGGGCGCAGTTCAGCGTGACGGCACGCTCGGGCGTGGCGGTCACCGCCGACGTTCCGTGGCCGGTGGTGAGCACCAGAGCCGAGGGCGCGTAGAGCGAGCTCGGGGCGGCGACGGAGGCCCCGGTCAGGGGTCCGCAGACGGCGGCGGCGGTGAGACCGAGGGTCACTGCCCAGCGCGCGGTGGTTCGCATTGTGTGCATCCTTCCGCTTGATTCGACGGGTGCCGTCCACGGCCCGGTAGGTGCCGGGGCGGCGGGCGCCACTCTGCCGAGTCCGCGGTCGAAACACACATCGAACCCACAGGTTTCAGTAACATTGCGTATTGAATCAGTGGCGCGAAGTCACGGAGTTCACACGGGCCGACCGCCCAACGGAGCGGTTCTTGATCGCTCGAAACAGCCGAATGGCCGGTTCTCGCCGCTTCGTTAATCGTCCTGAAACATTCCGCTTCCGCTGTCGGCGGACTTCTCGGCAAGCCCTTGCCTTTGCGCCGCGCCGGAGTAATCGTCATTACATGATTACGCAGGAGCAACGAGAGAAGCTGCGCGGCTGGTTCGCCGGGCGGCTGCCCGACGACCTGTTCGAGGAACTGGTCGAGGTGACGGTGGACCGCGAGGAGATCACCGTCGTGGGGCGCATACCGGGGCCCCGGCAGGCCGAGGGCGTCTCGGACGCCGAGCGGGAGGCCGCCGTGGAGGGCCGGATCCAGGAGTTCCGGGAGCGCACCCGGCAGACGCGGATGGACGTGGCCCAGGAGGCGGAGCACCAGTTCCGCCACAAGGTGTCCTGGGGCGTGGAGTGCTCCGGGCGGCGGGCCCTGTTCACGCATGTGGCGGCGCCGGTGATGACCCGGCTGCGGCAGCCCGAACGCCAGGTGCTGGACACGCTGATCGCCGGCGGGGTGGCCCGCAGCCGCAGCGAGGCGCTGGCCTGGTGCGTACGGCTGGTCCAGAAGCACACCGACGACTGGCTGTCCGAACTGCGGGACTCGCTGGAGCACGTGGAACGGGTCCGCGCCCAGGGACCCGACACCGATCAGGACTGAGACCGGCCGCCGGCGGCCGGATCATCCCGCCGCGGCGCCCCGGGCGGCCGCGACGGCGCGGCCCGGGGCGGCCGGCGGCGAGGGAGCCGCGCGGCGGGCGTGTCAGGTGCCCGCGAGTCCGGCCGGCCGGGCCGAGGCACCGCCGGCGCCGGCGGTGGAGAGGGAGCCGGAACTCTGGGACGGGCCCGGCGGGTCGGTCAGCCAGTGCTGGCCGGTGGACCGGTCACGGGCCTTCACGACGACGTCGGCGCCCGCGTCCTCGCCGGCCGTGCCGAGCGCGAGGGTCGGGTCCCAGCGGGGCAGGAACTCGCCCTGCGCCGTGAGGTCGTAGCGCACGTCCGCGCCGCGGTCGCTGCCGGCGTCCGCGCAGGTGCCGAGGATGACGACCCCGCCGTCCGCGTGCGAGTCCAGGCACAGCCCGTGGTCGGCCACGCTGCGCAGCACGCCGTCGCTCTCGTAGGCCCACTCCTGGGTGGAGGACGAGGAGCACGTCGCCAGGACGACGCCCGCGCCGGCCTGCGGCGCCCCGTTGATGTCCAGGCACAGCTGGGCGGCGGAGTTGCGCAGCCGGGTCGCGTGGTCGGCGGCGGGGAGCCGGGCGGCCGTACCGGGGGTGGGGGTCGCGTCGGGGTCGGTGCCGCCGGGCACCAGACCGGCGGAGGCCACGGCCTCGCTGCCGTCGCCGCCGCCCGACAGCGCGCTGACGGCGAGGACCGAGGCGAGCAGGCCGGCCCCGGCGACGCCGACGCCGGTCAGCAGTGTCTTCGAGGACCAGGAGCCCGGCGGCCGGCGCACCGGCTCGGTGATGCGGGCCAGGATCCGGGTCCGTGCCGTCGCGCGGCGCCGTCCGCCTGCGGCCCGCCGGGCGGCGGCCCGGGTACGGGGTTCGCCGTCGCCCTGCCTGCGTCCGGGCCGCGAGTCGAGGTAGCGGCGGGCGCCCCAGCCGAGCACCGCTTCGACGAGCAGTGCTCCCGGTCCGCCCTCGACCTGGCCGAGCTGTTCGGCGGCGGCACGGCAGTACGGGCACTGGGCGAGATGCTCGCGGACGTCCGGCAGCAGCCCGCCGCCGCGGCGCAGCGGAACGTCCAGCAGCCGGTTGTAGTAGCGGCACTCCTGGGAGGGCGCGAGTTCGCGGTGGGCGCGGACACAGCCTTCCCGGAATTTCTCCCGGGCGTCCTCCAGAGCCGCCCCCGCGGTTGCCGTGTCCATGCCCAGCAGACCGGCCGGTACGGTTATCGGTTCCGCCTCGACCTCGACATGCCACAGCAGGCTCTGGCCGAGCACCGGAAGCCCGCGGAATGACCGCTCGGCGAGGGTGCGGTTTTCCGGTGTCATCGACTTCGCGGCGCGCATACCGCGGCCGCCGGCCGGTTTCCCGAGGTCCGGGAGAACCTCCGCTATTCGGTCCTCGGCCGACCAGTCGGCGACGGTGTCACGGACGGACACCAGCAGGCGGGGCCGCAGCGCGTCGGCGGTCTCCCCCAGCGCCACCCGGTCCAGGACCTGGTGGAACGCGGCGGCCGCGACCATGTGCGCGACGGGCCCGGAGGCCGCCAGGCAGATGACCGCGTACTCCTGCACCGGCCGCCAGTGCCGGGCCATGAGCAGCGCGGCGGACCGGGAGGCCTCGATGTCGGATCCGGCGCGCAGCGGGCCGGCGAGCGACTCGTCGGACTCCCCGGCACCACCTCCCGGCGGCGGATAGGGGGGTCGAGGCGGCTGGGGGGTGGGCACTGAGCGGATTCCTTTGGTGCGATGGTGCGTACCTTTTTGGTGCGCGTGCGGGGAGCGGGAATTGACCGGCACGGGGGGTGGTCCTGTCCCCCAACTCCGGAATATTTCCTGGCCATTACCCCCGCGGCGATGATTCACCTTCGCACAAGTCTCACACACGCAACAAGGCGCCCGTACGACATCGACAGCATTGACAGAATGTCAGAAAGAGACCCCTGGCCATTGTCCTGTCACGGCCGTATTCACTTTTACGCACACCCCGTGTGAACGGTGCGCGCACTCCGGTCCCGCGCGCACGCTCCCGTCCCGACGGCGCGAGCGGTCCACTGGTGTGCGGCCCTTCTCGAACGGCCCCGCGCGCAACGGCGGCTCTCGCGCGCGGAACAGGTCGCCGGCCCCGTTCCTCCCGCCCGTGGGCCGGCGATCCCCGAGACGCCGGAGGCGGCTTCGCCCGCACGTCCGGGCGGGTCAGAGCTGCCAGGAACGGAGCCGGTCCGCCGCGGCGTAGACGTCGGCCTTGCCGTCGATCAGGTCGCGGGCGAGGTCCACGAGGGCGCCGTACGGCGGGTCGATGCCCACGCCGCTGACGAACATGTAGGCCACGGCGGTCGCGCAGGCGAACCGGGCGTTGGCCGTGGGCAGCGGCTTGAGGAGGGCGAGGGTGTGCAGCAGGGCGGCGGCCCGCCAGGCCGGGTCGGAGTCGACCCCGAGCCGGGGCGGGTCCACGCGGTGCCGGGCGACGGCGGCGACCAGGGCGGAGAAGTCGTCGACGGTGGGCTGGTCCGGCAGCACTTCCTCGTGGCGCTGCAGGAGCCAGGGCACGTCGATGTGGATGACCGGCGGCATGGCTCAGGCGGCCTCGCCCTTCGCGGGCTGTTCGTCGTCGGGGAACGCGGCCGCGAACTCGGCGGCGTGCGCGGCGAAGAACCTGCGGAACTCTTCCGCGCCCTCCTGCAGCGCCCGGTGCCGGGCGATGTCGGCGGCGGCCGCTTCACGGACGAGGGCCTTCATGGACGTACCGCGCTCCTTGGCGATCTGCCGCAGGTCCTCTAGCTCGCGGTCGCTGAACTCCACGTTGAGAGCTGGCATGCTCCTCACGGTACCGCGCGGGTACTCACCCGTAAATACCCGCAGGTCACAGCGGAATCCAGCGGTACCGGCGGGCGGGGACCGGCCACCCGTGCGGCCGGTCCCCGCCCGGCGGCCTCAGAAGTCGAGCCTGCTGATCCGCAGGGCTCCCGAGGTCTGTCCGGGACTCGCGCTGGTCAGGGTCAGCCGGAGCCGGGAGCCGCGGGTCCGGGGGAAGGTGACGACGGTCGGGGTGTCCGAGGTGGCGGCCCAGTCCACCGTCGCGCCCTCCACCACGCGGTACGCCCCGTCGTCCCAGACCGCCACCTCCACCGCGGCGGGCAGCGCGTGGACCGCGTCCACGGTGAAGGAGACCTCCACCCGGTCGAAGGCGCGGGGACGGCCGAAGTCGACCGACACCCAGTCCCGCGGACGGGCGCCGCCGAACGCGGGCAGCAGGGCGGTGGCCGCCTTGGCGAAGGCGTTGGACCAGCCGGTGGCCGGGTCGCCGTCCAGCATGGCGGCCGGCAGGGTGTCCGGGCGGCCCGAGTAGCTCGCGTCCGGGTGGGGGCGGTCCGGCGGGGCGGGCCGGTCCGGGCCGAGGACGAGGGCGGGGGTGCGGACCGCGGCGCGCGCGGATTCGGCGCGGACGCCGACGGTGCCGCCGCGCAGGCCGTCCGCGCGTGCGGTCACCGTGAGGGAACCCGGTCGCGTACCGGCGCGGACGATGGCGAGCGCCCTGCCGTGGAAGGCGGACCGGGTGGTGGCCTGGTAGCGCTCGGCGCTCTCCTGCCGGCCGTTGTCGAGCCCGGCGAGGGAGCCGCCGGACACCGCGAAGGACACGAGGTGCTCGGCGTCGGGCACCACGACACCGTGCGCGTCGACGATCTCGGCGGTCACGAAGACCAGCGCGCGGCCGTCGGCGGCGAGGGACGTGCGGTCGGCGGTGAGGCGCACGGCGTGCGGGGCACCGGCGGTGCGCAGGACGTCGGTCGCCACCACCTTGCCCGCGCGCCGCGCCACGGCTTTCAACTCCCCCGGCTGGTAGGGCACTTTCCAGGTCAGGTGCAGTTTGCCGGCGCTGCCGTTCGGGCTGGTGTAACTGCCGGGGTACGGACCGGCGGTGAAGGTCTTGTCGTCGCCGGTGGCCTCGGTGGTCTCCAGGTAGGAGCGGCCGTCCGTCGTCGTCTTGGTGTCGAACTCCCTCACCCCCAGGGACTTCCCGTTCAGGAACAGTTCGACCGTGGGCACGTTGGCGTAGGCCCACACTTCGACCGTGTCCCCGGCCTCGTGGTTCCAGGTCGTCGGCAGCAGGTGCACCATGGGCTCGCTCACCCACTGGCTGCGGAAGAGGTGGTACATGTCCTTCGGGAAACCGGCCGTGTCGACCGCGCCGAAGAAGGACGCCTTGACCGGGAAGACGTCGTACGGCGTCGGCTCGCCGATGTAGTCGATGCCCGACCAGAGGAACTGGCCGGCGAACCACGGGCGGTCCCGGTCCTTCTTGTGGCCGTACTCGCCGCTCATCGTCCAGGAGGCCAGGTTGTTGTCGTACGACGAGGTCGCGCGGCGGCCCGGCGTGTGGTTCTCGCCCGTGTTGAGGTGCTCCGGCTCCTGGTAGGTGCCGCGGGTCGAGGTCTGCGAGGAGGACTCGGACTCGAACAGGAAGAGGTGCGGGTAGGCGGCGTGCAGCGCGTCCACGGACTTGGCGGTGTTGTAGTTGAGGCCGAGTCCGTCGAGCTTGGCGAGCATCAGGTCGGCGGCGGAGCCCGGCTTCGGCAGGCTGCGGTACTTGTCGGAGCCGATGACCAGCGGGCGGGTGTCGTCGGCGGCCCTGATCGCGGCGATGATCCGGTCGGCCATGGCGAGGCCCGCGGTGGAGGTGGAGTCGGGGATCTCGTTGCCGATGGACCACAGCACGACGGCGGGCGAGTTGCGGGCCGCGCGGACCATCTCGGTGACGTCGCTCTCGCACCACTCGTCGAAGAACCGGCCGTAGTCGTAGGCGGTCTTGCCGGTCCGCCAGCAGTCGAAGGCCTCCACCATCATGACGATCCCCAGCTCCTCGCAGACCTGGATCATCTCCGGCGAGGGCGGGTTGTGGGAGGTCCGGAAGGCGTTGACGCCCATCGACTTCATGAGGGTCATCTGCCGGCGCACCGCGTCGGCGCTGATCGCCGCGCCGAGTGCGCCCTGGTCGTGGTGGAGGTCGACGCCCCTGATCTTGGCGCGCACGCCGTTGAGGGAGAAGCCCTCGTCCGGGTCGAAGCGGTGGCTGCGGATGCCGAAGACCGTGCGGCAGGTGTCCGTGATGGTGGCGCCGACCCGGAGTTCGGTGTGCAGGACGTAGCGGTGCGGGGCTTCGATGGACCACAACCTCGGTCTCGTGACGGTCAGTTCGTGGTCCTCGTCGGTCCCGCCGGAGCCGGGCCCGGTGACCGGGACCGTGGAGGACGTCCGGGCGACGGTGCGGCCGTCCGGGTCGGTGATCCGGGAGACGACGGTGACGTCCGCGCCCTGCCCGGACGCGTCGGCCACGGTGGTCCGCACCCGCACCACGGCGCGCTCGGCGGTGATGTCCGGTGTGGTGACGTACGTCCCCCAGCGCGCCACGTGCACCGGCTCGGTGATCACCAGGCGGGCCTCGCGGTAGATGCCGCTGCCCGAGTACCAGCGGCTGCTGGGCAGCCGGTTGCGCACCCTGACCGCGAGGACGTTCGCGGTCCTGCCGTCGGTGTGCACCAGCCCGGTGAGGTCCAGGGCGAATCCGGTGTACCCGTAGGGGTGACGGCCGGCCTCGGTGCCGTTGCAGTAGACGTAGGAGTCCATGTAGACGCCGTCGAACTCGACCGAGACGCGCTTGCCCGCGCAGCCGGGCGGCAGGGTGAAGGCGAGCCGGTACCAGCCGAGGCCGCCGGGGAAGAAGCCGGTGCCGCCGGTGGTGCCGTGTTCGGTGGTGGGGGTCTGCTCGATGCTCCAGTCGTGCGGCACCGCGACCCGGCGCCAGGCCGAGTCGTCGTACCCGGGTGCGGCGGCGTCCGTCGAGGCGGCGGCCGGATCGGCGGTGCCGTCGGGATCGACGAGCGAGAACCGCCAGCCGTCCCGCAGGGCCACCGTGCGACGGCCGGTGACCTGCGTGGCCGTATCCGCCTCCGGGACCGCCAGGGCGGCCGGGGCGCCCCGGAGGGCACCGGCCGCCGGGGCTGCCGTGGCGGCTGCCAGGACCGATCTGCGTGTGACCGTCATGGTGCGGCTCTCCCTCATCAGGGCCCAGAACTACTCACAACTGATCGCGAACAAACAGATTCTGACGGTGTGCCATACGGAGGAGTCAAGGGTCCGGAGGCGACCGGTCCCGGATTTCGTCCTCTCCACCGGCCCGCGTTCGCCCCTCCGGACGAAGCCGGTCCCGCCCGGCCGGACGCCCGCGCCTGCCGGTCACGGGCGGGTCCGACGCACTAGGCTGAACACCTGTGGTGCACCTGTTGACGGTGAGTGTGCGCTTGGGAGTGGCGAGATGAGCCGGGTCTATCCGTTCGACGATGCGGCGACGGCCCGGGCTGTCATCGACGAGGACGGCACGCTGGTCGAGTGGAACGAGGGCGCGCGGCGGCTCCTCGGCCACCCGGCCGACGAGGTCGTGGGCCGGCCCGCGGCGCTGCTGCTGGCCGGGGACCCGCCGCCGGTGCCCGCCGGCACCCGCTGGGACGGCACCCTCGCGCTCCGGCACCGGGACGGCCGTACGGTCCCGGTCTGGCTCGTCGCCCACCACCGCACCGCGGCCGACGGGTGCCCCGCGCGCTGGCTCGTCTTCGCACCCGTGACCGCCGGCCGCCCCGACGAACCGGACTCGCCGCTGGCCAGGGCCGCGCTGATCCAGTCGCCGTGCGCGATCGCGGTCTACGACGAACGGCTGCGGCTGCGCCAGGTGAACGAGGCGATGGCCGAGGTCATCGGGCTGCCCGAGGAGCGGATCCGGGGACTGCGGATCACCGAGATCGGCGGCAAGCCGCAGAGCGAGGAACTGGAGCGCAAGATGCTCCAGGTGCTGACCACGGGCCGCCCGCTGGACGTGCAGACCTACATGCGCACCGGCGGGGAGTACCGGGCGCACGCCTGGCTGGCCCGGATGGCACCGGTCACCGACGCCGCCGGACGCGTGCTGGGGGTGAGCCTGGCCGCGCACGACATCACCGAGAACTACCTGGCCAGGGAGCGGCTGCAACTGGTCAACGAGGCGAGCGTGCGCATCGGCAGCACCCTGGACGTCACCCGGACGGCCCAGGAGCTGGCGGACGTCTGCGTGCCGGCCCTCGCCGACTTCGTCACCGTCGACCTGCTGGACCCGCCGGAGAACGGCGGCGACCTCCCGACCCGGTTCAGCGCGCCGGTCACCCTGCGCCGCATCGCCCACCAGTCCGTCCTGCCCGGCGTCCCCGAGGCGGTGCTCAAGCCCGGTCACACCGAGGCCTACCCGGCTTCGTCCCCGCAGGCCGATTCGCTGATCGCGGGACACACCATCGTCGCCTCGGTGGCGTCCGGCGAGATGACGCAGTGGCTGGACTGGCACGGGCTGCGCGCGGAACGGGTGCGCGAGTTCGGCGTCCACTCCTCGATGGCCGTGCCGATCCAGGCGCGCGGCACGACCCTCGGGGTCGCCGTGCTGACCCGGCACCGGCGGCCCGATCCGTTCGGCCCCGACGACGTGCTGCTGGCCGAGGAGATCACCGCGCGGGCCGCCGTCTGCGTCGACAACGCCCGCCGCTACTCCCGCGAGCGCGAGACCGCCCTGGCCCTGCAGCGCAGCCTGCTGCCCCGCACGCTGCCGCACACCGCCGCCCTGCAGGCGGCCTCCCGCTACCTGCCGGCCGCCCGCGCCGGGGTGGGCGGCGACTGGTTCGACGTGATCCCGCTGTCCGGGCTGCGGGTCGCCATGGTCGTCGGGGACGTCGTCGGCCACGGTGTGCAGGCGTCGGCGACCATGGGCCGGCTGCGGACCGCGGTGCGCACCCTGGCCGACATCGACCTGGCCCCGGACGAACTGCTCACCCACCTCGACGACCTGGTGGTCCGGCTGTCGGAGGAGCTGGGCGGCGAGGGCAGCCCCGGGGAACTCGGCGCGACCTGCCTGTACGCCGTCTACGATCCGGTGTCCCGGCACTGCACCCTGGCCCGCGCCGGTCATCCGGCCCCCGTCGTGCTGCGGCCCGGCCACCGCCTGCACGAGGTGGACCTGCCCGCCGGTCCCCCGCTGGGCCTGGGCGGGCTGCCGTTCGAGTCCACCGAGATCGAGCTGCCCGAGGGCACCGTGCTGGCCCTGTTCACGGACGGCCTGATCACCTCCCAGCACCGTGACCCGGACGCCGGTCTGCGCCTCCTCCACGAGGCGCTGGCCGCCTACAGCGACTCGCTGGACGAGACCTGCGACCGGATCCTGCACGCCCTGCTGCCGTCGGGCGGCGCGGCCGACGACGTGGCCCTGCTGCTGGCCCGCACCCAGGGCCTGCCGCCGTCCCGCGTGGCGAGCTGGGACATCCCCGCCGATCCCGCCCTGGTCGCGCCCATCCGCAAGCAGGTCGTGGAACGGCTGGAGGTGTGGGACCTGACCATGGCCTCCTTCACGGCGGAGCTGGTCGTCAGCGAACTGGTCACCAACGCCATCCGGTACGGCGCCCACCCGATCCGGCTCCGCCTGATCCACGACACGACCCGGCTGATCTGCGAGGTCTCCGACACCAGCCACACCGCCCCGCACCTGCGCCGGGCCAAGACCTGGGACGAGGGCGGCCGGGGCCTGCTCCTGGTGGCCCAGCTGACCCAGCGCTGGGGCACCCGGCACACCGGCGAGGGCAAGACGATCTGGGCCGAGCTGTCCCTCTTCCCGGAGGACGCGGTCTAGGAGCCGCTGGTCAGGACCACCAGTTGCCGGGTCGCCCGGGTCATGGCGACGTAGCGGTCGACGGCGCCCTCGACACCCGTGCCGAAGTCCTCCGGATCGACGAGGACGACCAGGTCGAACTCGAGCCCCTTGGACAGCTGCGGGGTGAGCGACCTGACCCGGGGCGTCGCCGTGAACGCCGGATCGCCGATCACGCAGGCGATGCCCTCGGCGTGCGCGGCGAGCCAGTCCTCCAGGACCGAGGCCAGCCGGTCGGCGGATCCGTGGACGACGGGCAGGCCGCTGCCGCGGATCGAGGTCGGCACATTGGCGTCCGGGAGCGCGGCCCGGATGACCGGCTCGGCCTCCGCCATGATCTCCTCGGGGGTGCGGTAGTTGATGCCGAGGGAGGCGAGGGTGATCCGGTCGAGTCCGACCCGCTCCAGCCGCTCCCGCCACGACTCCGCGAACCCGTGCCTGGCCTGTGCGCGGTCACCGACGATGGTGAAGCTCCGGGACGGGCAGCGCAGCAGCAGCATCTGCCATTCGGCGTCGGTCAGCTCCTGGGCCTCGTCGACGACGATGTGCGCGAACGGACCGGCCAGCAGGTCCGGGGTCGGGGCCGGCAGTTCGGACTCGTCGACGAGGCTGACCTTGGCGTCCTCGCCGCGCAGCATCCGCACCAGGCCCTCCCCGTCGTCCCCGTCGGCGCCGGAGTCGACGGCGGCCCCGATCAGGTTGTCCACGACCTGGGCCATCCGCTCGCGCTGGGCGGCGAGCGCGGCCTCCTGCCGCTGCCTGCGCCGGGCCGCCGCCGGGTCGCCGAGCCGCTGCCGGGCCGCGTCCAGGAGCGGCAGGTCGGACACGGTCCAGGCCTGGGGGTCGGCGCGCTGGAGCAGCCGTACCTCGTCGCGGTCGAGCCAGGGGGCGCACATCCGCAGGTAGGCGGGGACCGACCACAGGTCGCCGACCAGGTCGGCGGCCTCCAGCAGCGGCCAGGCGCCGTTGAGGGTCTCGGTCAGCTCCCGGTCCTGCTGGAGCGATCCGCGGAACCGCTCGGGCGGGACGTCGTCACCGGTGTGCTTGTCCAGCAGGATGGTGGCCAGTTCCTCCCAGATGTGGTCGCGGCCCTCGTTGTGCGGGGTGCCCGGGCCCGGCGCCCGGAACGCGTCGGCCCAGTCGGCGGCGCTGAGCCACACCTCGCCCCAGTCGGTGGTGACCGTCATGCCCTCGGCGGGCGGCTCCTCGTAGAAGCGGACGGCCGTCTCGACGGCCCGCACCAGGTCCGCGGACGACTTCAGGCGGGCCACCTCCGGGTCGGTCTCGGGTGCCGCGGTGGCGCCCTCGTCGACCAGGTCCGCCAGGACACAGGTCTGCACGCCTTCCTCGCCGAGGCTCGGCAGCACGTCGGAGACGTAGTTCAGGTAGGGCCGGTGCGGGCCGACGAACAGCACACCGCCGCGCCGGTGCCCGAGGCGCGGGTCGGAGTACAGCAGGTGGGCGGTGCGGTGCAGGGCGACGACGGTCTTGCCTGTGCCCGGACCGCCGTCGACGACGAGGGCGCCCCGGGATCCGGCGCGGATGATGGCGTCCTGGTCGGCCTGGATGGTGGCGAGCACGTCCCGCATCCGCTCCGACCGGTCGGCGCCGAGGCTCGCGATGAAGGCCGACTGGTCGTCGAGCGCGGCGTGTCCCTCCAGCCCGTCGGCGGTGAACACCTCGTCCCAGTAGTCGCTGATCCGGCCGTCGGTCCAGCGGTAGCGGCGGCGGCTGCGCAGCCCCATCGGGTCGGCGTGGGTCGCCGCGAAGAACGGCTCGGCCGCGGGTGACCGCCAGTCGAGCAGCAGCCTGCGGCCCTCGCTGTCGGTGAGCCCGAGCCGGCCGATGTACACGGGCTCGGGGTCGTCGGCGGCCACGATGCGGCCGAGGCACAGGTCGAGGCCGAAGCGGCGCAGGGTGCGCAGCCGGCCGGTGAGGCGGTGGACCTCGATGTCGCGGTCCATCGCGGCCCGGCCGGTGCCGCCCGGGGCCCTGAGGGTGGCGTCGAGGCGGTCGGAGAGGTCGGAGAGGGTCTCCTCCAGGCAGCGCGCGACGGCCGCGAAGTGCTGCTCGTCGTCGGCGATCAGGGCCGGTCCGGCCTTGGCGGAGAGGTGGTCGGGGAGGTCGAAGGCGCGGGTGGTCAGGGGATTCACTGCATCAGCTCCGTCGGGGTGCCGGACACGGCGCCGGGAACGGCGCCTGGTGGGGGCGGCTCTGGTCGGGTCTTCGGGGGCGGGTGCCGGGGGCACGGCCGTGGGGCGGTGCGCCGCTCCCCCGGCGGATGCCGGGTACGGCTACGCGTGCGGGCGGTGCGGCGGTGTCCGCCGGTGCGGTCTCGGGCGGCACGGGGGTTTTCCGTGCCGGTGCGGTCTCGGGCGGCTCCGTGGTTTTCCGCGCCGGTGCGGCCTCGGGCGGCACCGCGGTGTCCGGCGCCGGTGCGGCCTCGGGCGCCTCAATGGCCGGCGGCCGCGGCGGGAGCCGGTGGCCGCGCGGCGCGGGACGGTGCCGGCGGGGCGGCTCCGGCCGTGCCGGAGCCGCCGGGTCACGCGGACAGGGGCGGCTGCCCGTCGGTCCCGTCCAGCAGGAGCCGCGCGGCGACCGTCGCGCCGTCGGTGCGGACGTCCCCGGCGACGGCGGCCGCACGGGTGCGGACCGCGGGGGCGAGGGCGAGGGCCAGCGCGGCGGAGAGGGACTCGGTGGTCGGGGTCGGGCCGTCGTGGGCCGCGCCGATGCCCAGCTCGGCGACCCGGGCGGCCCAGTACGGCTGGTCCACGATCTGCGGGACGACCACCTGGGGCACGCCGGCCACCGCGGCGGCGGTCGTGGTGCCCGCGCCGCCGTGGTGGACGACGGCGGCCACGCGGCGGAACAGCGCCTGGTGGTTGACCTCGCCGATCGCGAGGCAGTCGGCCCGGCCGTCGATCGGCGCGAGATCGGCCCAGCCGCGCCCGACGAGCACCCGGCGGCCCTGGGCGCGGACCGCCTCGACGGCCGCGCGGGCGGCGTCCGGCGCGCCGCGCATCGCCATGCTGCCGAAGCCGACGTACACCGGTGGCTCGCCGGCCGCCAGGAAGGCCGTCAGGTCGTCCGGCAGCGGCCTCTCGTCGGGCAGCAGCCACGCCCCGGTCTGCACGAGGTCGAGATCGGTCAGGTCCTGCCACGGTCCCAGGACCGGGTCGGCCGCGAGCCAGGCCCGGCCGGTGAGGACGTGGGCGCGGACGTCGTCCACCGGGGGCAGCCCGGCGGCGGCCCGGTGGGTGTTCAGGGGTTCGCCGTACAGCGCGTCCACCCGTTCGGCGTCCACCTTCCACAGCGTCCGCAGGTCGGCGCCGGGCGGGGCCGGGCGGCCCGGCCGGCCGGCCGGCGGGAAGTGCGAGGACGGCATCCCGAACGGATGGGGGCACGCGAAGACGTACCGGATGCCGAGCCGCTCGGTCACGGACCGTACGCCGGCCGGCATCAGGCCGGTCGCCACCACCGCGTCGCACCCCTCGGCCGCCTCGGCGACCGCGCCGAAGTGCGCCGCGACCAGCTCGGCCGCGAGCCGGAAGGCGTCCGAGGGCTGCGGATCGGGCCTGGTCACCACCGAGCGCACCGACGGCCCGAACGGCACGTGCGGGACGCCCGCCCGCGCCAGCAGCCCGGCGAACTCCGGATCCGGCGGGGCGCACACCCGTACCTCGGCGCCGAGCCGGCGCAGCGCGAGCCCGAGCGCCGCCAGGGGCTCGACGTCCCCGCGCGACCCGTATCCCATCAACAACACACGCACCTGGTGAATCCCCCAAATACCGCTGGTTCTGGCTTCGGCCTGCGATTTTGCGGGACGAGGGGGGCCTTGCCGCAAGCCCCCCTGTGCGCTATAAGTTAAGAGTGGCGAGGAGAGCATGAACTCCTTGCCCTATTTTTTTTGCCGCGCCGCTCCCCGAGCGCGCGCCCCGTCCGGGCGCGCCCGTGACGGCGCTCACCGCTCCCGTCACGGCGCGCTGAGCCAGGGCCGGACCTGCTTGCGCGCCTCGTGCAGCCGCGACTTCAGCGTCCCCAGCGGAATCCCCACCCGTTCGGCGACCTCGGCGTAGTCCAGCTGGCAGATGTCCCGGTAGACCAGCGGGGCGACCAGCTGCGGGTGCTCCCGCTCCAGCCGGTCCAGCGCCTCCAGCAGATCGATCCGGGAGCCGGCGATCACGCTGGTGGTGCGCGGGTCGACGTGCTCGGCGGGCTCGATGGTGGCGGGCTGCTCCGCCGACCGCCGCTTCAGGTCCCGGTACTTCTGCCGGGAGCAGTTGGCGACGACGGTGTACAGCCAGGTGCTGAAGCGGCTGCGGCCCTCGAAGGTGGAGATCTTCCGGGAGATCTGCAGCAGCACGTCCTGAGCCGCCTCCTCGGCGTCCTCGCGGCACGGCAGGAACCGCCCGCAGCGCCGCACGACGTCCGGCCAGACCTCGGACAGCAACTGGTTCAGGGCCGCCTGGTCGCCGGCGGCGGCCCGCCGGGCGAGGTCTTCGGTCAGCGCGGCGTCCGGCACGGGAGGTCCCCCTCGAAGTCGATCTCAGGCCAGGCATGATAGTCGTATGCAACCCCTGGAGCGGATCGGCCGCTATCGCCTCGAACGGCGCCTGGGCACCGGTGCCTTCGGGACGGTCTGGCTCGCCCATGACGATCAGCTGGACGCGTCGGTGGCGGTGAAGGTGCTCGCCGACAACTGGTCCCACCGTCTCGACATCCACGACCGCTTCCTGTCGGAGGCGCGGCTGCTGCGCCGGGCCGACTCGAAGCGGGTGGTGCAGGTCTACGACATCGGTGAACTCCCGGACGGGCGGCCGTACTTCGTGATGGAGTACGCCGACGCGGGCACCCTCGCCGATCTGCTCGGGTCGGGCCCGCTGCCGGTCCCGGACGCGCTGCTGCTGACCGCGCTCGCGGCGCGCGGGGCCGCGGACCTGCACGGGGCCGGGATCGTGCACCGGGACATCAAGCCGACCAACGTGCTGCTGCGCACCGCGCAGGACGGCTCGCGGCGGGTGCTGCTGGCCGACCTGGGGCTGGCGAAGAGCCTGGCCCAGGCGTCGGGGCTGACGCTCGCCGCCGGTTCCGCGGGCTATCAGCCGCCGGAGCAGGCCGAACCCGGCGAGGGCATCGACGCGCGGGCCGACGTGTACGCGCTGGGTGCGGTGGGCTACGAGCTGGTCACCGGGACGGTACCCGCGGCGCCCGGGAAGGTGGTGCGGCCGGAGCGGCTGCGGCCCGGCCTCGGTGACGACGTGCAGCGCGCGCTGATGCGGGCCCTGGAGCCGGACCGGGAGCGGCGCTGGCCGTCGGCGCAGGCCTTCGCGGACGAGCTGGACCGGCTGTCGGCCGCCGCGGCGGCGCGCCGGCCCCGGCGTCTGGACGGCGTCCGCCGCCGCCTCAACGTCGTGACGCTGACGGTCGCCGCGGTCCTGGCGGCCGGCGGGACGGCCCTGGCGGTGACGCTGGTCGACCGGGACGGCTCGGCGGGCGACGGGACCAGGGTCGCCGACGCCACCGGGCGGGTGGTGGCACGGGTGCCGTCCGCGTGGGCAGGCGAGCTGCGCGACTCCGGCTGGAATCCCCAGGCGCTCGGGCTGGCCGCGGGGCACGAGCCGGGCCTGGAGGTCGCCGACGACGTGTCCGAGTGGCAGGACCTGAAGACGGCGGTGAACGGCGTGTTCATCGGCGTGAGCGCGCACGGCGACGTCACCGCCGAGGTGAACGGCCTGTCCCACGGGCAGTGCCACTACGACGGCAGCCGTGCCTTCTCGGGCGGCGCCTGGAAGGGCCGCGTGCGGACCTGGAGCGGCTGCTCGGGCGCGGGCGGCTCCGTCCAGGAGGCGGCGCTCGTCCCGGCCGGCGGCGCCGCCCGGCCGCAGGTGTACGTGCAGGTACGGCAGAAGGGAAAGCCCGACGAAACGGCCACGGACGGCATACTTCGCTCGATCCGGGTCACCTGACCCGACGAACCACGGCGTGCCCCCGAACTTTTCCGCCGTTCATCGCATCGGATGGAAGTGACGGCGCACGGAGCGCCTCGGGCACGCCCCGGCGGCGTGCCGACGAACACCAGGAGTGTGGAGAGACATGGCGCACACGTCCCAGTCCTTGCGGCGCGGGGCGGCCCTGCTCGCTAGCACGGTCGCCGCCCTGGGCCTCCTGACCGCCTGCGGCAACGACACCTCGGGCTCGTCACCGGAGTCGGTGTCGGGCACCGCGGCTCCCGCGACCGGCGATTCCGCGGGTTCCAGCGCGTCGGACTCCGGCACCGCGCCGTCCGGTACGGCGTCCCGGAGCACCGGATCGACGGCGACCGACGGCGCCTCGAAGGACGGCGGCTCGGCGACCGGTGGCGGCGGCACGAAGACCGCGGGCACCGCGTCCGGCAGCCGCTGCCACACCTCCGAGCTGTCCGCCTCGGTGGGCGGCAACGACCCGGGCGCCGGCCAGGAGAACTTCCCGATCGTGTTCACCAACACGTCGGGCCGCACCTGCACGGTCCGCGGCTTCCCGGGCGCGGCCTTCGTGAACGCGGCCGGCGGCCAGCTCGGCCCCGACCCGCAGCGGGAGTCCGGCAGCAGCCCCGCGACGGTCACCCTCAAGCCCGGTCAGAGCGCGTGGGCGGGACTGACCTTCTCCAACCCGGAGATCAGCGGCGCCAAGACGGCGACCCCGGCCGCGCTGAAGGTCACCCCGCCGGACGAGCGGGACGCCCTGAAGGTCACCTGGAAGGGCGGCACGGTCCCGGTGTCCGGGAACTCCTCCTCGGTGCGGCTGACCGTGCTCAGCGCCGGCACCGGTGCCTGACCCGGTCAGGCCCCGCCCGTCCGGGGCCTGACCGGCCGTACTCGGACCCCGCCGCCCACTCCCCCCGGGCGGCGGGGTTCGTCATGTCCGGGCCACGACTGTCACAGGAGTGCAACACGCGCCGCCGGTTCCGATCTTTTCCGCCGGACCGCCCATCGAACCCGTCGACCACACAGGAAGCGGGCGCCGTGAGGGCCCGGGACGACGGAATCGGGGACGGACATGAGCGGCATCTCCCGCAGGCGGATCCTGACGGCGGGCGCGACGGCGGGCGCCCTGGGTGCACTGGGCGCGGTGTCGGGGTGCTCGAACGGCGCGTGGTCGGTGGGCGGCGGAGGCGGGTCCGCCGCGGACGGCGGCAAGGACGGCGGCGCACCGGCGAAGCCCCTGAAGCTCATCGGGGACGGTTCCACCGCCGACACCGGAGCCCAGCCGCACCAGCCGAAGGCGGCGCGGCTGGCCGCCGGCGCCAGGCCGCCGCAGTTCGTGGTGTTCTCCTGGGACGGCGCCGGCGAACTCAGCAACAAGCTGTTCTCCCGGTTCCGCAAGGTGGCCGCCGACCACGGCGCGAAGATGACCTTCTTCCTGTCCGGCATCTACACCCTGCCCGAGGCCAAGAAGGACCTGTACCGGCCGCCGCAGCACGAGGTCGGCGCCTCCGCGATCGGCTACCTCTCCGACCGGCACATCCACAACACGCTCCAGCAGGTGCGCTCCGCCTGGCTGGAGGGCCACGAGATCGGCACCCACTTCAACGGGCACTTCTGCGGCAGCGACGGCGTGCGCAACTGGTCCCCGGCCGAGTGGCGCAGCGAGATCGACCAGGCGATCGGCTTCGTCACGAAGTGGAAGACCAACACCGGCTTCACCGACCTGGAGCCGCTGCCCTTCGACTACCGCAAGGAGCTGATCGGCGGCCGCACCCCGTGCCTGGAGGGCCAGACCAACCTGCTGCCCACGGCGGCGGCGCTGGGCTGGAAGTACGACGCCAGCTCGCCCGGCGGCCTGCAGATCTGGCCCGGCAAGGTGCAGGGCAACCGCATCTGGGACTTCCCGCTGCAGTCCATACCGTTCTCCGGGCACTCCTTCCAGGTCCTGTCGATGGACTACAACATGATGTTCAACCAGTCGGCCGGCAACCCGCTGGGCGACAAGGCGCAGTACGACGCCTGGCGCACCCAGGCCCGCGACACCTACCTCGCGGGATTCCAGCGCGCGTACACCACCAACCGGGCGCCGTTCTTCATCGGCAACCACTTCGAGCGCTGGAACGGCGGCATCTACATGGACGCCGTCGAGGAGGCGATCGGGAAGATGGCCGAGTACGACGACGTGCGCTTCGTCTCCTTCAAGCAGCTGGTGGCCTGGCTGGAGGCGCAGGACCCGGCCGTGCTGCGCACCCTGCGCACGCTGAACCCGGGCCAGGAGCCGACCGGCGGATGGGCCGAGTTCCTGGGTCCGGCGGGTACTCCGTCCGCGTAGCCGGATCCGTCTGCTTTCATGGGCGGGCCGCACTTGATCACGCCCCGAGGAAGCCGCCCTGAACACCCCGCTCGCCGAGACCCTGTCCGTCCTGCTCCTCGCCGCCGTCCTGGCCTGGGCCGTGATCCGGCCCCGCGGCCTGCCGGAGGCGGTGCTCGCCGTGCCCGCGGCGGGAGTGGTGATCGCCACCGGCGCGATCTCGCTCGGCCACGCCCGCGAGGAGGCCGAACGGCTCGGGCCGGTCGTCGGTTTCCTCGCCGCGGTCTTGGTGCTCGCCCACTTCTGCGACGTGGAGGGCCTGTTCCAGGCCTGCGGGGCGTGGATGGCCCGCTGGTCGGACGGGCGGCCGGTACGGCTGCTGACCGCGGTGTTCGCGCTGGCCTCGGTGATCACCGCCGTGCTGAGCCTGGACGCGACGGTGGTGCTGCTGACGCCGGTGGTGTTCGCGACGGCGGCCCGTTCCGGGGTGCGGGCCAAGCCGCACGTCTACGCGTGCACGCACCTGTCGAACACGGCGTCGCTGCTGCTGCCGGTGTCGAACCTGACGAACCTGCTGGCGTTCGCGGCGAGCGGGCTGAGCTTCACCCGGTTCGCCGCGCTGATGGTGCTGCCCTGGCTGGTGGCGATCGGCGCCGAGTACCTGGTGTTCCGGCGGTTCTTCGCCCGGGACCTTTCCTCGGCGGCGCCGGGGGCGAAGGACACCGGGGAGCCGCCCCGGCTGCCGCTGTTCGCGGTGGTCACGGTGGCGAGCACGCTCGCCGGGTTCGTGGTCACCTCCGCGTTCGGGGTCGACCCCGCGTGGGCCGCGTTCGCCGGCGCGCTGGTGCTGGCCGGGCGGGCGCTGGTACGGCGGCGGGCGACCCCGCTGTCGGTCGTGAAGGCGGCCGCCCCGGCGTTCCTGGCGTTCGTGCTCGCGCTCGGGATCGTGGTGCGGGCGGTCGTCGACAACGGGCTGTCCGACGCGCTCGGGCGGGTCCTGCCGGGCGGGACGGGGCTGCCGGCGCTGCTCGGCATCGCCGCGCTGGCCGCCGTGCTCGCGAACATCGTCAACAACCTGCCCGCGGTGCTGGTGCTGCTGCCGCTGGCCGCGCAGACCGGACCGGCGGCGGTCCTCGCGGTGCTGCTCGGGGTGAACATCGGCCCGAACCTCACCTACGCCGGTTCCCTGGCGACGCTGTTGTGGCGCAGGATCGTGCACCAGCACGATCACGGGGTGGACCTCGGCGAGTTCACCCGGCTGGGGCTGTTCGCCGTGCCGACCGCGCTGGCCGGTGCGGTGGTGGCACTGTGGGGGGCGCTCCAGGTGGTCGGGATCTAGACGGGAGGCCATGGGCATGCGGGTGATCGTCTGGCTGGTCGAGGGGACCTGGCCGGCCTGTGTGGACGCGGCGCGCGACAGCGCGCGGGACGCGGACGAGGTGGTGCTGCTGCACGTGACCGAGCCGGGGGTGCCGGGGCTCGCGCACGGCGCCTTCGCCGGGCTGCTGGGCCGGGCGGGTTCGGAACCCGACCCGGAGCAGCGGCTGGTGGCTCTCGGCGGCACGTCGGCGGTGGAGCTGCTGGACGCGGCGGAGACCCGGCTGGGCCGGCCGTGCACCCGGCTGGAGCGGGCCGGGCGCGTGGAACGCGAGGTGGTGGCGGCCGCCGGGGGCGCCGGTCTGCTGATCGTGGCACGGGACGGCGACCGGTCCCGGCTCGGGCCGCACAGCCTGGGCAAGGCGGTGCGGTTCGCCGTCGACCACGCGCCGTGCCCGGTGCTGCTGGTGTGGCCGGAGGGGGCGCCGGACCTGGCGACGATGCCGCCCCCGCCACCGCGTCACCCCTGAGTCCGTGGCGGCTCAGCGGTGGTGGTGACCACCTCCGCCGCCGCCGTATCCGCCGCCGTCGCCCCATCCGCCGCCGGAGCAGTAGCCCGGGTACTCCTCGCAGGGGTCGTAAGCGGAGGCGCTGCCCGACGGGGTGGGCCGCGCGGTGGTGCGGGTCGCGGACGGGGTGGGCCTCGGCGCGGGACTCTGCGCGGTCCCGGTCGTCGCGGGGGGCGTGGTCGGTGCCGAGGAGGGCCCAGGGACCGGCTTCGTGGTGGTGTCGGCGTCCCAGTTGACGACCTGCATCTGCAGGTCGGGCTTCGAGGTGTCCATCACCCAGCGCTGGGAGGCCGCGTTCGCCCGGGTCTTGACGACCAGGGCGCCGCCGCCGTCGGTGGCGGCGGGGGCGAGCGCGAGGTCCTGGTTCCAGCGGGGTATCAGGGCGCCCTGGAGGGTGAAGTCGTAGCGGATGCTGCGGGTGCCGGTCCCGGAGGCGGCGCAGGGCGCCAGCCGGACCGAGTAGCCGAGGCGCGAGTCCAGGCACAGACCGGGATCGGCGCCGTTGCGCAGCAGACCGTCGTTCTCGTACGTCCACTGCTGTCCGGCGGCCGAGGAGCAGGCGGCCAGTTCGGTCTCGGCGCCCTTGGCGGGCTCGCCGCCCGCCACGCCTATGCACAGGCCGGAGGCGACGTTGTGCAGGCGTCCGTGCAGGGTGCCCTGGGTGGTCCGGCCGGCGCCGACCCACGAAGGGCCCGAGCCGGCGGTGCCGGAGCCGGGCGTGGCGGAGGGCTTGCCGGCGGCCGTCGCGCCCGGTTCGTCGCCGGAGCCGAGCACCGACCACAGCACCAGCGGCAGCACGACCAGGCCGCTCACCGTGCCGACCGCGACGGCGAGGTTGCGGCGGCGCACCCGGCGGGCGGCCCGCTTCGTGGCGCGGCGGGACGGGGCGTTGCGCACCGCCGGCTCGTCGCCCGGCGTGTGAGCCGTCGTGCCGAAGGCCTCGCCGCCCTCGGGTCGGCCGTCGGCCGCGGCCTCGGGTACGGCGGGCTGTTCGGTGCGGCGGGCCCGTGACTCCAGGTAGGCGTGGGCGCCCCAGCCGAGGACGGCCTCGGCCAGGGCGAGGCCGAGGCCGCGGTTGAACGGGGCGAGCTGGTCTGCGGTGTACCGGCAGTGGACGCAGCCGTCGAGGTGCTGCCGGAGGTCGGGGTCGATGTCGACACCGCCGCGCCGGAAGGTCACGTCGATCATCCGGACGTACCGCTGGCACTCGTCCTCGTGGGCGAGTTCCCGGTGCACCTGGAGGCACTCCTCGCGCAGCCGTTCGCGGGCCCTGCGCAGTTCGGCCCGGGTGTCCTGCTCGTCGAGGCCGAGCAGCGCGGCGGGCGCGGACAGCGGCTCCGACTCGACCTCGGCGTGCCACAGCACGGCCCGCGAGGACTGGGTCAGGCGCTGGAAGGCGCGGGAGAGCAGGCGGCGGTTGGCGGGCGGCAGCAGCCGGACGGCGGCTCGCTCGCCCTCGGTGGCGCGCAGTTCGGGGTGCAGGAGTTCACCGCGGCCGTCGTTGTCCCATTCGGCGGCGATCCGGCGGACGGTGACGAGGAGTTGAGGGCGCCAGGCGGCGGTGGGACCCGCCTGGCGGAGGGATTCGCCGAAAAGCCGGGTGAATGCGGCGGTGGTGAGCATTCCCGCGCCGCGGGGTCCGTCGGTGCACAGGCGGGCGTAGGCGAAGGCCGCTTCCCAGTGCCGGTCGAGGAGTTCACCGACGGGGTGCAGGGCGGGGGTGGCGCCCGTCCATTGCTTGAGCTCGGCGCTGAGCTGCTCGTCGGTGACGTCGAACGGCCGGGCGGGGGTCGGGGAATTCCCCAGGCCTGCGTCATTCACGGCGGCATTCCTTCCAGGCGCTACGCGTGATGCGGTCCGTACCAATTGGCAGGTGACCGGTATGCGGCCCGGCCGGCACCAGGGCAGGACGGGCTGTCGGGGGTTCGGCGCTCGAACGTCCGCCGTCGGCTGCTCTTTTGAAGCGTGGGGGGCGTACGGGAGCGGCCTCGCGCACGCGGGAAATCAATTGTCCGCATGCCGGCACGGCACACCTTTGCACAGGCCGACGGAGCAGAACAAGAGATCCCTTGGTTTTGCGCATTGCCCTGAACCCGGGTTAATTTGACCCGCCGTCAATGAGCGAGTGGGCACCGTGTCGCTGTATCGACATCGCAATTGAGGCGAGGAATACGGGACGACGACGGTGTTCTCCGCGCCAACCATTGCGGCCCGGTCCGACCTGCGCGGACCGCCCGCCCGACGGCGACCGGAAACCAATGGCCGTGCTCCTCAGAGGCGTTCACCGGAACGGTAGGCGCCGGGCGGGACCCCGTATCGCTCGCGGAAAACAGCATGAGCGGCGAGCGGGTCTTGCTGCCGGAGAGCGTGGGGGCCGGTCCGTGCGGGACCGAGTGGTCGTGACGCTCGGGCCCGCGGGTGGGGGCCGGCCGCGCGGCTCCCCCGCCCCTTCGAAGCACCGGACAGGGGCCGGTCTCAGTGGCCGGCGACGGGGCGGGGGCCGTAGGGCTCTTGCAGCTCTTCGAGTTCCTTGTCGCTGAGCGCCAACTCCACCGCCGCCACCGCGTCGTCGATGTGGTGCGGCTTGGACGCGCCGATGATCGGGGCCGTCACGGTGCTCTGGTGGAGCAGCCAGGCCAGCGCGACCTGGGCCCGGGTGACACCCCGGTTCTCGGCGATCCGGGTGACCGCCTCGACGATCGCCCGGTCGCCCTCGTGGTAGAGGCGGCTGCCGAAGTTGTCGGTGGCGCTGCGCTCGGTGACCGTGCCCCAGTCGCGGGTGAGGCGGCCGCGGGCGAGCGGGCTCCACGGCAGGACGCCCACGCCCTGGTCGGCGCAGAGCGGCAGCATCTCGCGCTCCTCCTCGCGGTAGAGGAGGTTGTAGTGGTCCTGCATGGAGACGAACCTGGTCCAGCCGTTCCGCTCGGCCGTGTACTGGGCCTTGGAGAACTCCCAGGCGTACATCGAACTCGCCCCGATGTAGCGGGCCTTGCCCGCCTTGACGACGTCGTGCAGCGCCTCCATCGTCTCCTCGACCGGCGTCTCGTGGTCGAAACGGTGGATCTGGTAGAGGTCGACGTAGTCGGTGCCGAGGCGGGCGAGGCTGTGGTCGATCTCGGTGAGGATCGCCTTGCGGGACAGACCGCCGCCGTTGGGGCCGGGGCGCATCCGGCCGTGCACCTTGGTGGCGAGGACGATCTCGTCGCGGCGGGCGAAGTCGCGCAGCGCCCTGCCGACGATCTCCTCGCTGGTGCCGTCCGAGTAGACGTTCGCGGTGTCGAAGAAGTTGACGCCCGCCTCCAGCGCCTGCCGGATCAGCGGGCGGGAGGCCTCCTCGTCGAGGGTCCACTCGTGGGTGCCGCGGTCGGGCAGGCCGTAGGTCATGCAGCCGAGGCAGATCCGGGACACGTCCAGACCGGTCCGGCCGAGCTTCACGTACTCCATCGTTGTCTCCCGCCGTCGAGATCACGTCGTACAGAGCCGAGCGTACGTCGGCCGGCCGGCCCCGCGCGGCGTGGGCGGCCGCCGGACGCGTCAGCCGCGCTCCAGCAGGTCCAGCACCCGTTCCCAGGCGAACTCGGGCCGCCCGCCGTCCACTTCGCCCGCGCCGGTGTGCGGGTCGCCGAAGCGGACGCCCAGCCCGCGCAGCCGGGCCACGCTCTCCCGGTAGGCGGGGTGCGCGGCCAGCGCGTCGGCGACGCAGGGCAGGACCGCTATCGGGACGCCGAGGCCCAGGGCCTCGCAGAGGGTGCCGACGGCGAGGGTGTCGGCGAGCCCGGCGGCCCATTTGTTGACGGTGTTGAAGGTCGCGGGCGCGACGGCCACCGCGTCCGGTGCCGGAAAGGGGCGCGGGTCGGAGGGGCGGCGCCACGCCGACCGGACCGGGCGGCCGGTGCGCGCCCGGACCTCGTCGGCGTCGAAGAAGCCGTTCATCGCCACCGGGGTGGCGATGACCCCGACCTCCCAGCCGCGTTCCTGGGCCGCGCCGATCAGCCTGCCGACGCCCGCGGCGACGCCGGCCCCGCAGACGACGAGGTACAGGAAGGGCTTCGGGGACGCTTCGGTCATCCGGGAACCCTACGCGGGCGCTACCGGAGCGGGAACGACCGGCCCCGCTCGGACTCCGGGCGCGGACCGTGGACACGGCGTTCGCCCTCCTCGATCCGGACGTCGTTGATGCTGGCCTCGCGCCGGGTCATCAGGCCGTGGCCGTCGAACTCCCAGAGTTCGTTGCCGTACGACCGCCACCACTGGCCGGACGCGTCGTGGCACTCGTACTGGAAGCGGACGGCGATGCGGTCGCCGTCGAAGGCCCACAGGTCCTTGCGGAGCGCGTAGTCGAGTTCCCGCTCCCACTTGGCGGTGAGGAACTCGACGATCTCGGCGCGGCCGGTGACGAAGGTGTCCCGGTTGCGCCAGACCGAGTCCTCGGAGTAGGCGAGCGCCACGCGCTGCGGGTCGCGGGTGTTCCAGGCGTCCTCGGCGGCCTGGACCTTCTGGAGGGCGGTCTCGCGGGTGAAGGGCGGCAGGGGCGGACGGTCGGCCATGGGTCTCCTCCTCAGACGGAGAACGTACGTTCTCCGGGTCGCTGCTAACGTAGGAGAACGCACGTTCTCACGTCAAGGAGCCATCAGGAGTGGTCATGGACAGCGCGGTCGCGCGGGAGCAGGCCCTGGACGCCGCCGAGCGGCTGTTCTACGGGCGCGGGGTGCAGTCCGTCGGCATGGACGACATACGCGGCGCCTCCGGAGTCTCCCTCAAACGGCTCTACCAGCTCTTCCCCGCCAAGGAGCAGCTCGTGGTGGCCTATCTGGAGCGCCGGGACGTGCGCTGGCGGCAGCGGCTCGCCGCGCACGTCGAACGGCAGCCGGACCCCAGGCAGCGGCTGCTCGCGGTCTTCGACTGGCTGGCGGTGTGGTTCGGCGAGGCGGACTTCCGGGGGTGCGCGTGGATCAACGCGTACGGCGAGCTGGGCGCCACCTCCGAACGGGTGGCGGCCCAGGTGCGGGGCCACAAGCAGGCCTTCCGGGACGGTCTCGCCCGTCTGGTGGCCGACGCGGGCCTCGACCCCGCGCTCACCGGGCCGCTGTTCCTGCTGGCCGAGGGCGCGATGGTGACCGCGGGCATCACCGGCAGCACGGAGCCCGCGACGGTGGCCCGCGAGGCCGCCCGCACCCTGCTGCGCGACCGCTGAGGCGGGGCCGCGCAGCAGGGCGCGGGCGGCCGTTACCGGGCGGTCCGCGTGGTCAGGCCGCGGCGAGCGCCGTGAGTGTCGCGCGGGCCCGGTCGAGCGAGGCTGCCGCCGCCGCTTCCCGGCCGGCCAGGAAGGGCAGCACGTCGACCCGGGTCAGCTCCGCGGCCACCGGGTGCAGGTGCTCCGGGCGGACGCCCAGCCTGCCCCACCAGGCCCTCAGGTACGGCGTCTGGAAGTCGCGGGCCGCCTGGCCGGTGTCCGGGCCGTAGGCGCCGCCGCGGGCCATGACCGCCACCACCCGGGTGCCGGCCAGCAGGCTCTCCCCGCTGTCCGGGTGCAGGAAGGCGCCGGGGAAGGTCACCCGGTCGATCCACGCCTTCAGCGCGGCGGGCACCGAGAAGTTGTACATGGGAACGCCGAGCAGCACCGTGCGGGCGGCTGCCAGTTCGGTGACCAGGGGCAGCGTCAGCTCCCACTCCCGCGCCTCGGCCGGGCTCTCCACCAGCGCGGAGACCTTCGCGGGCGGCACCAGGCCGACCCGCTCCACGCGGCGGCCCAGTGTCGTGTAGGCGCCGGTCAGCGGCGGCACCGCGGTGGCGGCCAGGTCCCGGTGGCGGTACTCCGCCGCCGGGTGCCGTGCGCGCCAGGCGCGGGCGAAGTCCGCGGTGAGACGCCTGGTCACGGAGTCGGCGGGCGCGTCGGCGCTGGAGTCGATGTGCAGCAGCATGGGGTGGTCACCTCGGTCGGGTCGGATACGTCGACGGGGTGACGGAGCAGGGAGCGGAAAGGTGACCCATGGACCGGCACGACGAACTGGCGGCGGAGTTCGAGGCGCGGCGCGCGCGGCTGCGGGCGATCGCGTACCGCATGCTGGGCTCGGCCGGGGACGCCGAGGACGCGGTCCAGGAGACCTGGCTGCGGCTGGACCGCACGGGCGGCGCCGGCGTCGGGAACCTGAGCGCCTGGCTGACGACGGTCGTCTCCCGCATCTGCCTGGACGTGCTGCGGGCCCGCACGGCGCGCCGTGAGGTGCCCTGGGGCGAGGACGACCCGGAGCGCGCCGCCGGGGACGGCCCCGAGGAGGAGGCCGTCCTCGCCGAGTCGGTGGGGCTCGCCCTGCTGGTGGTGCTGGACACCCTGAGCCCCGCGGAACGGGTGGCGTTCGTGCTGCACGACCTGTTCGCGGTGCCGTTCGACAGCATCGCCGCGATCACCGGGCGGTCGCTGCCGGCCGCGAAGAAGCTCGCCAGCCGGGCCCGGCACAAGGTCCGCGGCACGCCCGCGCTGCCGCCCGCCGAGCAGGAACGGCACCGCGGGGTCGTGGAGGCGTTCCTGGCCGCCGCCCGCGGCGGTGACCTGGGCGCGCTGCTCGGTCTGCTGGCCCCGGACGTGGTCCGGCGCGCCGACCCCGCGACCCTGCCGCCGGGCGTGCCGGCCGAGCTGCGGGGCGCCCGCGCGGTCGCCGAGGGCACGGTGCTGCTGCGCGAGCGCGCCCGGTCCGCCGTGCCCGCGCTGGTCGACGGCCGCCCCGGCCTGCTGGTCGCCCCGCTCGGCCGGCTCCGGTACGTCCTGCGGGTCACCGTGGCGGACGGCCGGGTGACGGCGTACGAGGTGATCGCCGCCCCGGAGCGGCTGCGCGCGCTGGACCTGGCGGCGCCGCAGACCCCGCCCGCCCCGGCCTAGGGCGTGTTGCGAAAGTCCCGTCGTTCGCCCGGAGGGCGGGCCGCGCGGCGTCAGGTGCGTGCTCTGGGGGTCCCCCCGGCCGAAGGCTGGGGGGAGTGCCGGGCGGAAGTCCTCGTACTGGATGTACTTGGGCTTGCGCCCGGTGCGGCGAGTGGGGGCACCTCCCACGCCCTTCAGGCAGTGGGGGAGCGTGCATGGCGTCGCGCGGCAGACAGGACTTTCGCAACACGCCCTAGCCGGTCGGTTCCTTCACGGTGATGGCGTGCACCGGGCAGGCCCGGGCCGCCTCCTTGACCAGCGGGTCGCCGCCGCCGTCCTCCTTGCCGGGGATCAAGGTACTAAAGCCGTCGTCGTCCTGGGTGAAGACGTTCGGGGCCGTCATGGCGCACTGGCCGGCTCCGATACAGACGTCCGTGTCGATCTCGATGTGCATGGCAGGAGCCTCTTACCAGGTCACGGGGAGTTCCAGCATCCCCTGGATCGTGTCGCCGGGTTTGAAGGGAATCTTCTCCGGCGGCGCGGCCAGCCGCAGGTCGGGTAGCCGCTCCCACAGGGTGCGCAGGGCGATCTCCAGCTCGGTGCGGGCCAGGTTCTGGCCGAGGCACTGGTGGATGCCGAAACCGAAGGCCACGTGGTGGCGGGTCGGACGGTGCCAGTCGATGGTGTCCGGCTCGTCGTACACGGACTCGTCGCGGTTGATGACGGAGGTCGCGAAGAGCACGCCGTCGCCCTTGCGGATGGTGGTGCCGGCCACCTCGATGTCCTCCAGGGCGACGCGCAGCAGCCCGTCGGCGATGGACAGCATCCGCATCAGTTCCTCGACGGCGGCGGGCACCAGCGCGGGGTCGGCGCGCAGTTCGGCGAGCCGCTCGGGCTGCTGGAGCAGGGTGAAGGTGCCGAGCGAGATCATGTTGGCGGTGGTCTCGTGGCCGGCGACCAGCAGGATGAGGGCGAGCGAGACGACCTCGGAGCGGTTCAGGTCGCCCTCGCGCAGCCGCTCGTGGACCAGGTCGTCCAGGACGCCGTCGCCGGGCACCTCGTCCCGGCTCTTGCGGTCGGCCAGGTCGCCCAGGTAGGCCTCCAGCCGGTCGCGGGCGTCCAGCGAGTCGGCGGCCTCGGGACCGCGCAGCAGCCGCCGGGACTGCGCCTCGAAGAACTCGTGGTCGGCGTAGGGCACGCCGAGCAGATCGCAGATGACCATGGACGGCACCGGCAGCGCGAAGGCGCTCACCAGGTCGGCCGGCGGCCCCTGGGCGATCATCCGGTCGAGCAGTCCGTCGACGATCCGCTGGATGGCGGGCCGCATCCCGGTCGCCCGTTTCAGGGTGAAGTCCGGAATCAGCATGCGGCGCTGGATCTGGTGCTCGGGGTCGTCGAGGCCGAGCAGCGCGACCTGGCGGCGCTCCCGGGCCGCGGCGAACCGGGCGTTCGGCATCGGGAAGTCGTCCCGGCGGCGGTCGCTGGACAGCCGCGGGTCGGAGAGCAGCGCGCGGGCCGTCCCGTGGCCGGTGACCGCCCAGGCGGTGCGGCCGTCGTAGAGGGTGACCCGGGACAGCGGGGGTCCGTCGCGCAGCGGGTCGTAGCCGGTGGGCGGGTGGTAGGGGCACGTGCGGTCCTGTGGCCAGGCCACAGGGTCGGCCGGGTGGGCCCCGGTGGTGGGTTCCGTCAGGTCCGTCAGTTCGTTCATGGAAGACCTCGCAGACGAATGTCGTACGTCGTGCCGATCTTCATTAGATGCCCGGGGCATCTATAGGGCGACCGCAAGTTCGGCCAGATCGGTGATTCGGATGATCTGGCCGAACCGCACCCGGTCGGGGGACGATTCCGCGCCGAAAACGGCTTGCCGGCAGGACGAGGCGGACCACAGGATCTGCGCATGAACACTCCTGACGCCGTGGTGCCGCTGACCTTCGCGACCGTCGCTCGGGGGCGGGTCCGGCAGCAGCCGAGGCGTCCGTGGAGGCCCGGACCCGCGCGCCCGTGACGGCCGCGCTCGTCGCCGGCCTGCTCGCCGGGTACGGGATCGCCGTCCCGGTCGGTGCGGTCGGCACATATCTAGTGTCCCTCACGGCCCGCACGTCACTGCGGACCGGCGCCTGCGCCGCCCTGGGCGTCGCGAGCGCCGACGGCCTCTACGCCCTGCTCGCCGCGGTCGGCGGGGCCGCGCTGGCGGCCGCGCTGCTGCCGGTGCTCGGGCCGCTGCGCCTGGCCTCGGCGGCGGTCCTGGTGGGGCTCGCGGTGCGCGGTGCGGCGGTGGCGCTGCGCCAGTACCGGGAGCGGCGGCTGCCGACGCGGACCGAGCGGCCGGTACCCGGTCCCGGACGGGCGTATCTCGGCCTGCTCGGGATCACGCTGCTCAACCCGACGACGATGGTCTACTTCGCGGCCCTGGTGGTCGGCTCGCGCTCCGCGGGGCCGGTGCGGCCGCTGGAGCAGGGCACCTTCGTCGGGGCTGCCTTCGCCGCCTCCGCGAGCTGGCAGCTGCTGCTGGCGGGCGGCGGCGCGCTGCTCGGCCGGAGCCTGACCGGCCACCGGGGACGCCTGGTCACGGCGTTGCTGTCGAGCTGCGTGATGCTGGGGCTCGCGGCCCGGACGGTGCTGTCGCCGGGCTGAGACCGCCGGGTCCCGGTCAGGGCGCGAAGGCGCCGGCGACGGCGAGGCTGTCCTCGTAGACGTGGTGCCGTACGACGAGGCCGTCCCGGACGGTGAGGTGCAGGGCGAATCTGGCGTGATACGAGCGGCCGGTGGGTCGCGCGGTCTGCCGGATCTCGCCGAGCACCACCGCGTCGTCGCCGTCGACCAGCACCCGCTCGATCCGGGTGTCCGCCCGCTCGGGCACGTGGTGCGCGGCCAGGTCGCGGTAGTGGGCGGCGGCTCCGGCGCGGCCGGTGCGGCGGGTGATCCAGGGCGTGTCCCGGCGGTCGTGCTCGTGCCGGGGCCAGTTCAGCCGCCAGTCGGCGTCCTCGGCGTACAGCTCGGCAATCCGCTCGGGGTCGCCGGCGGCGATCCGCCGCAGGAGTTCCGCGACGACGGTGCGGGTGGGGGACATCGGTGTGACCTGCCTCGGGTGTCGGTCCTGACGGTGTGTCCACGACTGTGCCCGTGCCGTGCGGGACGTGCGATTACCCGTGAGGTAAGGAGGTCCCGGTGTCGTGTGGATGATCCGGGGCGCTCGCGGTGTTGAATCGTGCCGTCAGTTGTGGAAGCGACGAGGGGACGGACCTCATGCCTCTTGAGGGCGAGTACGAGCCCAGCCCGGCGGCCTGGGTACGCGAGCAGGTCGAGCTGTACGAGAACTCCGGCGGGACGGAGGGCACGACCCTGATGGACACCGGACTGCCCGTCATCGTGCTGACCACCCTGGGGGTGAAGAGCGGGAAGATCCGCAAGACGCCGCTGATGCGGGTGGAGCACGACGGGAAGTACGCGGTGGTCGCCTCGCAGGGCGGCGCGCCGAAGAACCCGGTCTGGTACTACAACGTCAAGTCGCAGCCGCTGGTCGAGCTCCAGGACGGGCCGGTCAGGCAGGACATGACCGCCCGTGAGATCACCGGCGCGGAGAAGGACGAGTGGTGGGACCGTGCGGTCGCCGCCTACCCGCCCTACGCCGACTACCAGAAGAAGACCGACCGGGAGATCCCGGTGTTCGTGCTGGAGCCGCACGGGGGGAACTGACGGTTCCGGGAATCCTTTCCGGCCGGGGAACGTCGGAATTTAGAAAAATCTGTTTCCCCCGGGCATGGACCGGCTTCGTGCCGGGCAGCCGAATGTCAGGCCCCGCCGCGTTCCCCCGTCGCGGCGGGGCTCTCCCGTACCTCCTGCGCAAGGCGGTCGGTCACGTCGAGGAAGATCTGGTCGGTCTCGCCGAACTCCTCGTCCAGGGACCGCTTGATGCGCACCATGACCTCCTCGACCTCTTCGCTGTCCAGACCGGGCACCAGGTCGACGCGGGCCGCCACCAGGGTCGAGTCGAGGCCGAGCTTCATCGTGAACAGCGCCTCCACGCTGTCGATCTCGGGTTCCCCGGCCAGCCGCTCGCGGATCCTGCCGCTCAGCTCCGGGTCCGCCGCCTCCCCGATCAGCTGGGCGCGGGCGTCGGCGCCGAGCCGGTAGGCCACGAACACCAGCAGGACACCGATGGCCAGCGAGGCCGAGGCCTCCCAGACGACCTGTCCTGTGACCATGTGCAGGGCCATGCCGGCCATCGCGAACAGCACGCCGAGCACCGCGGTGCCGTCCTCGGCGACGACCGTGCGCAGCGCCGGGTCCTTCAGCCCCCGGTCCTCACCGCGGGCCTGGTGCAGCGCCCTGACCAGCGAGGCGCCCTCGGCCACCAGGGCGACGGCCAGCACGATCAGGCCCGCCACGTAGCCGCTGTGCGTCTCGTCCGCGCCGTTGCGCAGCGCCTCGACGCCCTGGAAGACGGAGAAGCAGCCGCCCATGACGAAGATCCCGACGGCCGCGAGCAGGGACCAGAAGAACCGCTCCTTGCCGTAGCCGAAGGGGTGCCGTTCGTCCGGCGGGCGGCGGCTGCGGCGCAGGGCCGCCAGCAGGAACACCTCGTTGAGGCTGTCGGCGACGGAGTGCGCGGCCTCGGACAGCAGCGCGGGCGACCCCGCGACCACTCCGCCGACGGCCTTGGCCGCGGCGATCACCAGGTTGGCGGCGAGCGCCACGAAGACGGTCAGCCGGGTGCCGCGGTCGGCGTCCGACCGCCCCGAGGACCCCTGCGCCTCGTCTCGCGCGTGTTCCTGCCGCTGTTCTTTCGACGTAGTCCCACTCACGTCGGCCGACTGCCCCGGCCCGGCCCGATCACACCGTGCGCGCGGCGCGAATCGGGGAACATCGGGAAACACAGCGCATCGGGCACGTAAGGGAGTCGGCATGAGCGACGAAGGCGGCAACACCTCGCTGGGACGCAGGGCGTTCTCACGGTCCCGCAGTCACTTCGCGGACCGGATCACGGCGGACGGCCGGGACGGCTGGCCGGTCGCCGCCGGGCGTTACCGGCTGGTGGTCAGCCGCGCCTGTCCGTGGGCGAGCCGGGCGCTGGTCTCCCGGCGGCTGCTCGGCCTGGAGGACGCGCTGTCGCTGGCCGTCACCGACCCGGTCCAGGACGACCGCAGCTGGCGCTTCACCCTGGATCCCGGCGGCCGTGACCCGGTGCTCGGCATCCGGTTCCTCAGCGAGGCCTACGACCGCCGGGAGACCGGCTATCCGGGCGGTGTGAGCGTGCCCGCGATCGTGGACGTACCGAGCGGGCGGCTGGTCACCAACGACTACCAGCAGCTGACCCTGGACCTGGCCACCGAGTGGACGGCCCTGCACCGGGACGGGGCGCCGGACCTGTATCCGGCCCGGCACCGGGACGAGATCGACGCGGTGACGGCCGAGATCTACGAGGACGTCAACAACGGTGTCTACCGGGCCGGGTTCGCGCACGAGCAGAAGGTGTACGAGGAGGCGTGCACGGCGGTGTTCCGGCGGCTCGGGCTGCTCGCCGAGCGGCTGGCCGGGCGGCGCTACCTGGTCGGGGACACGATCACGGAGGCCGACATCCGGCTGTTCACCACGCTGGTGCGGTTCGACGCCGTCTACCACGGCCACTTCAAGTGCAATCTCTGGAAGGTGGCGGAGAACCCGGTGCTGTGGGCGTACGCGAGGGATCTCTACCAGACGCCCGGATTCGGTGACACCGTCGACTTCGACCACATCAAGCGGCACTACTACCAGGTGCACACCGGCATCAACCCCACCCGTATCGTACCTCTCGGCCCGGATCCCGCCGGGTGGCTGACGCCCCATCACCGGGAGCAGCTGGGAGGCCGGCCCTTCGGGGACGGCACGCCGCCCGGCCCAGTGCCGGCGGCCGAGCAGGTCCCGGTCGCGGGGCGGCCCTGACAACGCGGAGGCAGGCATGGCCAAACGCAGGAAGAAGCAGAAGCTCCCTCTCGTCTACGCACCGCTCGGTTTCGTGCTGAGCTGGGCCGGCGGAGCGCTGGGCGCGCTGGCCTTCCGCCGGACCTGGATGGCGCTGCGCGGCGAGCAGGACGCGCCGGACGCCCTGGACCGGGACCGCGGCTGGGGCGAGGTGCTGCTGGCCGCGGCGCTCCAGGGCGCCGTCTTCGCGGTGGTGCGCAGTGCCGTGGACCGCACCGGCGCCACCGCCATCGAGCGTTCCACCGGGACGTGGCCGGCGACCCGCAAGGGCGGCCGGGACTGAGCGCGTTCAGCCCTGCTTGGGTGCCGTGGGCGGTACCAGGCGCAGGGTGAAGGAGTGTCCGGCCGGGTCGGCGTACCCCCGTTCCTCGTACGGCCCGGCCGCGTCCTTCGTCTCGATCGGCCGTCCGCCGAGGCCGACCACCCGCAGTTCGGCCTCGTCGAGGTCCTCGACCAGGAAGTCGAGGTGGGCCTGGAGCGAGTTCTCGGGCCGCGGCCAGCTCGGCGGGGTCGCGTTGACGTCGCGCCGGAAGGCGATCCGGAAGCCGCCCGGGGTGCGGATCTCGACCAGGTTGGCCGATGCCTCGCCGTCCTGGCCATCCAGCAACTCCCGGTAGAAGACCGCGAGTTTCTCGGGTTCGGCGCAGTCGAGCACCACGACGGCCGCGTTCACCAGTGCCATGCTTCCTCCCTGGACGGATCCTTGGAGTGCGGATATCCCCGGCCGCCGGATTCAGTCCCGGGCGCGCGTCCGGGCGAGGCGGGCCTCGGCCGCCGTGAGGAGCAGTTCCAGGGCGGCCGGGTAGGAGCTGTCCCGCATCGAGGCCACGAGATGGCGGGCGGTGGCCGCGATGTGCGGGTGGGTGCCGGCGGGCAGCCGGGCGTAGGTCGCCTCCCACACGTCCGCCTCGGCCTCGCGGGCGGCCGCGGGCAGGGCCGTGTTGGCCGAGTCGAGGGCGCTGTAGGCCAGGGCCTGGTCGACGAAGGCGTGGTAGACGCGGACCGCTTCCGCGTCCGGGAAACCGGCGTCGCGCAGCACCCCGAGGATGGTCTCGACGGCCTGGATCTCGTACCTCCGTCCGGTCACCCGGTGCGCGCTGAGCACCGCCGCCCGGGGATGGGCGAGCGCTCCCGCGTGCATGCGCAGGCCCAGGTCGCGCAGGTCGGCGCGCCAGTCGCCGGTGGGCCGCCAGGCGTGCAGCGTACGGCCGATCAGCTCGTCCGCGACGGCCAGCATCAGGTCGTCGGTGTGCCGGAAGTAGCGGTAGAGGGAGCTGGGGTCGGCGCCCAGGGCGCGGCCGAGGCGGCGCACCGACAGGGCCTCGGCGCCGTGCTCCTCGATCAGCCGCAGCGCGGTCTCGACGATCAGCTCCTCGGAGAGGACCACGCCCTGTTTGGTGGGGCGTCTGCGCCGCCGGCCGGCGGCCGGGACGACTCGTTCGCTCATGCTGGCTCCCTTCCTGGCCGCGACCTTATGACAACACCGTTGACCTGTGAAGTGCACCGGCAGTTTCATGTCCGCTCACCGGGGCCGACCAGGTCCGGCCCCCAGGTGCGAGCGGAGTTCTGGCCATGACCGACAAGCCCTACACAGTCGACCCCCCTGAGTTGCGCAAGTCCCTCGGCGTCCTGGACGGCGTCGCGGTCGCCGCGTCCAGCACGGCCGCGACCACCAGCATCGGCATCGGTCTCGGGGTGACGGCCGGGGTGGTCGGGCTGCACCTGCCGGCCATCATGCTGCTCGCGTTCCTGCCGGTGCTCGGCATCGCGGGCGCCTACTCCCGCCTGAACCGGGTGGAGCCGAACGCGGGCAACGGCTACGTGTGGGTGGGCCGTTCGCTCAATCCGTGGCTCGGTTTCCTGGTCGGCTGGGTGAACATCGTGGCCACGGTCGCCTTCCTCGCGTACACCACGGCGGTCACCGGCTCGGCGATGCTCCAGCTGGCGGGCGAGGCCGGGGTGCACCGCGTCGGCGGTCTCGCCCTGGACCCGGGTTCGACGGCGCAGACCACGGCCGTCGGCATCGTCGTGCTGGTCGCGGTCACCCTCACCGCGGTGACCGGCATCCGCACCGCGGCCCGGCTCCAGACCGGGCTGCTGGTCTTCGAGTACGTGGTGCTGCTCGGCTTCTGCGGCTACGGCATCGTCACCGGACCGCACCCCTTCAGCCTGAGCTGGTTCGACCCGTTCGCGATCCCCTCCGCGACGGCGCTGGCGCAGGGGCTGCTCCTCTCGGTGTTCTGTTACTGGGGCTTCGAGGCCGCGTTCAGCGTCAACGAGGAGGTCCGCGAGCCGCGGGACGCCTCCCGGGCCGGGCTGATCACGCTGGTGATCATGCTGGGCCTGTTCCTGCTGGGCTCGGTGGCGTTCCAGCGGGTCCTCTCGGAGCGGGAGCTGGCCGGGCACGGGGCCGAGGGGCTGGCGTTCTTCGGCGACCGGCTCGCCGCCCAGCCGTGGGCGGCGCTGCCGCTGGTGGCGCTGATGTTCTCCGCGATGGCCTCGCTCCAGGCCGGGGTGATCCCGACGGCGCGCGGCATGTTCGCGATGAGCCGGGACCGCACCCTCGGGCCGGTCTGGGCGAGGGTCAGTCCGCGCTACGGCACTCCGGCGGCCGGAACCCTGCTCATCGGCGCGACGGCCACCGCGGTCGCCGTGCTGGCCCTGGTGATCCCGAGACTGGCCGACATGATCATGGCGACGGTGAACGCGGTCGGCATCGTCGTCGCCCTGTCGTACGCGCTCACCGCGTTGGCCGCCGCCGTGCGCTTCCGGGCGCTGCTGCGCGAGGACTGGCGCCAGGGCGTCCGGGCGGTGGTGCTGCCGGCGCTGAGCGCCTCGGCACTGCTGGGCCTGGGCGGCTACCTCGGCTGGTCCTTCTACACCTCCGCCGACCACTTCGAGGTCAGCGCGGACAACGGCTGGTTCCTGCTGACCACCCCGCTGGCGATGATCGTGTCCGGGTTCGCCGCCGCCGCGTGGGCGAAGTACGTGCGCCGCTCCCCGTACTTCCGCACCGGCGCGGGCACGGACGCCGACGCGCCCCAGCTGCTCACCACCTCCAACTAAGGAACAGGAACGATGTACGCAGATCTGCTCTTCACCGGCGGTCCCGTCCTCACCCCCGAGGGCCCGGCGGACTCCGCCGTCGCCGTCACCGGCGAGCGCGTCACCGCCGTCGGCCCCGCCGAGGAGCTGCGCGAGCTGGCCGGGCCGCGCACCGAGGTGGTCGATCTCGCCGGACGGCTGCTGCTGCCCGGTTTCCAGGACGCCCACGTCCACCCGCTGCCGGCGGGCCTGGAGCTGAGCCAGTGCGACCTGACCGGGCTGCGGACCGCCGAGGAGTCCGTGGCCGCCGTGCGCGCCTACGCCGAGGCCCATCCGGAGCGGGCGTGGATCCTGGGCGGCGGCTGGTCCATGGAGGCGTTCGAGGGCGGCACCCCGTCCCGCGAACTGCTGGACGCCGCCGTACCGGACCGCCCGGTGTACCTGCCGAACCGGGACCACCACGGAGCCTGGGTCAACAGCCGCGCCCTGGAGCTGGCCGGGGTCGACCGGCACACGCCGGATCCGGCCGACGGACGGATCGAGCGGGACGCGTCCGGCGCGCCGAGCGGCACCCTCCAGGAGGGCGCGATGCAGCTGGTCGGCCGCCTCGCGCCGCCCGCCACCGCGGCGGACCGGCTGGCGGCCCTGCTGCACGCCCAGCGGTACCTGCACGCGCTGGGCGTCACGGCCTGGCAGGACGCGCTGGTCGGGGACTTCCTCGGCATGGACGACCCCGCGCAGGCCTACCTGACGGCGGCCCGGGACGGTTCGCTGACCGCGCGGGTCGTCGGCGCGCTGTGGTGGGACCGCGAGCGCGGCGCCGAACAGATACCGGAACTCGTCGAGAGGCGGGCCGCGTCGAGCCACGGCCGGTTCCGGGCGGGCACCGTGAAGCTGATGCTGGACGGGGTCGCCGAGAACGGCACGGCCGCGCTCCTCGACCCCTACCTCGACAAGTGCGGCTGCGCCACGGCCAACCGCGGCAAGAGCTTCATCGACCCGGCGCGGCTGCCCGCCTACGTCACCGAGCTGGACGCGCTGGGCTTCCAGTGCCACTTCCACGCGCTGGGCGACCGTGCCGTACGGGACGCGCTGGACGCCGTGGCGGCGGCGCGCGCCGCCAACGGGCCCAGCGACACCCGGCCCCACCTGGCGCACCTCCAGGTGGTGCACCCCGCCGACGTGCCGCGGTTCGCCGGGCTCGGTGCCACCGCGAACATCCAGGCGCTGTGGGCCGCGCACGAACCGCAGATGGACGAGCTGACGATCCCCTTCCTGGGATCCGAACGGGCCACGTGGCAGTACCCGTTCGGCTCGCTGCTGCGCTCCGGGGCACGGCTCGCGGCCGGCAGCGACTGGCCGGTGAGCAGCCCCGACCCGCTCCAGGCCGTCCATGTCGCGGTGAACCGCGTCGAACCGGGCGGCAGCGCGCCGGTGTTCCTGGCCGGTGAGCGGCTCGGGCTCCGGGACGCGCTCACCGCGTACACGGCCGGATCGGCGTACGTGAACCACCTCGACGACACCGGCCGGGTGGCGGTCGGGGCGCTCGCGGACCTGGTGGTGCTGGACCGCGATCCGTTCGCCGGGGCCCCGGAGGAGATCGCGGACGCCCGCGTGACGCACACCTACGTGGGAGGCACCGCGGTGTACCGGGCCCAGGAGGGCTGAGCGCACCCGCTCAGGCGTCGAACTCGACGGGCAGGCCGTCCAGCCGGGACGCGAAGGCGGAGGCCGTCGAGGTGAGGTCGCCGGCCGGGACCGCCAGGCGCAGTCCCGGCAGCCGGTGCAGCAGGACGTGCACGGCCGTCTCGACGATGCCCAGGGCGATGTTCTGTCCCGGGCACTCGTGCGGTCCGGCGCCGAACGCCAGGTGGGCGTGGTTCCCGGCCAGGGAGACCCCGGTGTCCGGGCGGATCAGCGGGTCCCGGTTGCCGGCCGCCAGGCCGAGCAGCAGCAGGTCGCCCTCCTCGACCCGGCGTTCGCCGAGTTCCAGGTCGCCG
This sequence comes from Streptomyces sp. NPDC091282, assembly GCF_044757385.1. Lineage (NCBI taxonomy): Bacteria > Bacillati > Actinomycetota > Actinomycetes > Kitasatosporales > Streptomycetaceae > Streptomyces > Streptomyces sp. NPDC091282. The sequence goes on along the minus strand of NZ_JBIVUX010000009.1, from coordinate 52,993 downwards.
GTGGCGAACCGGCCGGGCAGGACGGCGAACGGCGGGGAGTTCCACATCACCTCCTCCACCACCGAGGTGATGTCCAGCTCCCCGCCGACCAGCCCGGAGTGCACCGCGGGGTCGGTGAGGACCGCCTCCAGCACGCGGGCCAGCAGGTCGCCGGTCGCGGTGTGGGCGGTGACCAGCACCGACCGCAGGAGCCGGACCGTCTCCTCCTCGTCCAGGTCCGCGTGGTGGGTGATGAGCCCGGTGGCGAGGTCGGCGCCGGGCTCCGTCCGCTTGCGGGCGGCGAGCGCGGCGAGGACGCCCGCGATCCGCTCGTCGTGCGCGGCGGCGTCCGGACCGCCCTCGGCGGCCTGTGCGCAGGACTCGGCGAGGACGCGTCCCTCGCTCTCGGTGAGCCCGAGGACCCGGGTGAGCACCAGCATCGGCAGGTCCGCGGCGAAGTCCGCGACCAGGTCGGCCCGGCCGGTGTCCGCGAAGGCGTCGATCCGCCTGCCGGCGTAGTGGGTGACGTGGCGCCGGATCCCGCGCCCGGCCGCCGCCTGCAGGTTGTCGGTGACCGCGGCGCGCAGCCTGCGGTGCGCTTCGCCGTCCTCGCGGATCCCGTCGGGGCCGCCCGCCTGTCGCACCGGCGGCGGGTCCTCCGCGGTCCCGCCCGCCCGCCGGATCCGGGGGTTCCGGCCGAACTGGAGGGGGTTCTCCAGCACCCGCCGGATCTCCCGGTAGCCGAGCACCAGCCAGGCGGGTACGTCGCCGTCCACCAGGACCGGGGCGATCGCACCGTACCGTTCGCGCAGCCGTGCGTGGACGGCGTGCGGGTCGCCGGTCGCGTCGGGTCCGTGGAGCCGGATGAGGTCCGTGCCGTGGACGACCGGGCAGCCGGCCCGCGGACCGTGCGGCGGTGTGGTCATCGGGGCTCCAGGGCTGCGCGCGGGCGGTCCCGGAGGTGTTCGACGAGCGCGACGAGCACGTCACGGCCGGCGGCGCGGTCGCGGGCGTCGAAGGCCACGACCGGGATGTGCGCGGCGATGTCGAGCGCGTCCCGGATCTCCTCGACGGGATGCTCCGCGGCGTCCGGGAACATGTTCAGGGCGACGACGAAGGGCACCTCCTGCCGCTCCATCTCCTCGATCGCCCGGAAGCTGGAGGACAGCCGGCGCGTGTCCACCAGGACGACCGCGCCGAGCGCGCCCTTGAACAGGCCGTTCCACAGGAACCAGAACCGCTCCTGGCCGGGGGTGCCGAACAGGTAGAGCACCAGGCTCTCGTTGAGGCCGATCTTGCCGAAGTCGAGGCTGACGGTGGTCTCGGCCTTGTCCGCGACGCCGACGAGGTGGTCGACGGCGGCGCCGGCCCGGGTGAGGGTCTCCTCGGTGGTCAGGGGCCGGATGTCGCTGACGGAGCCGACCATGGTGGTCTTCCCGGTGCCGAACCCGCCGGCGATCATCACCTTGACCGAGCGGGTCCCCCCGGTGTCGGGGTCACCGGGCCGCTCAAATCCCTTCCAGTCCATCGAGTACCTCCTGGAGCAGCGCGAGGTCCGGGCCGCGTCCGGCGCGGTGCGCCGGGATCGGGTCGCGGACTTCGACCCGGCCCGCGTCGAGCAGGTCGGACAGCAGTACCGCGACGATGTTGAAGGGCAGTTGGAGGTGGGCGCCGAGTTCGGCCACCGACAGCGGTTCACGGCAGCGCCGGAGTATCTCCTCGTGCTCGTACTGCATGCCCGGGGCGGGGGCCGTGCGGGAGACGACGAGGGTCGCCACGTCGAGGCTCGCCGCCGCTGCGCCCGGCCCGCTGCGTCCGCCCGTCAGGACGTAGTAGCGTTCGAGTCCGTGCGGGTCCCTGCTGCCCGAGCGGGGCCGGGGGTCCGCCGGCCGGCCGGGAACGCTCATCCAGAGCGCTCATCCAGGCGCCGAGAGGTGCCGAGCAGTTCACCCATCCGCCGGGACACGTCCCGCATCTGGTGCCCGAGCAGCCCCTGGTCGAGGCCTTCACGGGCGAGGACCCCGAGATACGTCTCCACACCGGCGCGCACGACGAAGAGGTGACCGCCGTCGACCTCGATCATCGCCAGCCGCAACTGCCCCTTGTAGCGGGGGAACTGTTCGGCCACCGGCAGGGCCAGCGCCTGCAGTCCGGCCACCACGGCGGCGAAGCGGTCCACGTCGTCGGGGTCGTCGGCGCCGAAGGAGGTGATGGCCTTGCCGTCGCTGGAGGCCACGAGCGCGAAGCGGATCTCCGGGATGCTCTCCACCAGGTCGCGGAGCGCCCAGCTCACGTCGGTTCCCTGTTGCGTCATGTGAACTAGTCGCTCTCTTCAGTACGGTGCTCGGCGAACCCGGGTCCGGCGGCGTCGTCGGCGCCGGCCCGGGGCGCCGCCGCCCCCGCGGGATCGTCCTGGTCTGCGGCCGGTCCGCGGCCGCCGGCGGCTTCGGCCGCGGCGGGCGCGCGGCCCGCGGCGGCGAAGGCGGCCAGCCCCGCGAAGGACTCCTCCGACGGGACGGCGGTGAACGCGACGGCCTCCGTGCGCGCGGGGCGCGCCTCGGTCCGCTCCTCCCCCGCGCGGCGCCTGGGGCGCCGCCGGGGCAGTCCGCCCGGGGTGGTGTCGGCCGCCTCCTCGCCGGGCTCCGGCGGGGCGGCCGGGCCGTTGTCCCGCGCTCCGGACGCGTCCGTGGCGGCGGGCCCGGCGGGAGCCTGGGTGACGGGCAGCGGACCGAAGTACTTGTGCGGGACGACGACGACCACCGAGGTGCCGAGCCAGGGCGAGTCCGCGAAGGTGACCCGGATGCCGTAGCGGCGGGCGAGGATGCCGACGACGCGCAGTCCGACGGTGGCGTCCTCGGAGATGCCGCCGATGCCGGGTCCCGCTCCGGTGCCCGCGAGGATCAGCTCGGCCTCGCGTTTCTTCTCCTCGCTCAGGCCCTTCCCGGAGTCCTGGATCTCGATGCCGACGCCGTTGGTCACCGCCTTGCCGGAGACCACGACCAGTTCGGTGAGCGGCGAGTAGCGGGCCGCGTTGTCCAGCAGATGGGCGAGGATCAGCGTGAGGTGGTCCACCAGGCCGCCGTCGACGCCGAGTTCGGGCAGGTGCCGGACCTCGACGCGGTGGAAGTCCTTGATCCGGCCGATGCCGCCGCGCACCACGCTCAGCAGCCGCTGCGGCTCCTGCCACTGGCGGCCCGGACGGTCCGAGCCGCCGAGCACGGCGATGCTCGCGGCGAGCGAGTCGGCGGGGCCCAGTTCCTGGTCCAGTTCCATGAGCCCGCGGGCCACGGCGGGCAGCCGGCCGTGCTCACCCTGCATCTCGTGCAGCCGGCCGCGCAGTTTGCCGGTCAGGACGTGGATGCGGTTGCCGATGCTGATGACGGCCTGTTCGGCGGCGGTGGAGCGGTTGAACTCCTCCTCCACGCCGATCAGCGAGGTGCGCAGGATGCGGCGCAGGTCGGCCTGGAGTTCCTTGTCGACCCGGGCGCACTGTCCGGTCTCCGGCAGCAGGTCGTCGACGGCGGCACCCGCGCGCAGCCGGCCCAGCGCCTCGGGCAGTTGCTCACCGGCGAGCCGGGCGATCGCGGCCCGCTCGTGCGAGAGCTGTTCCTGCCAGACCTCGGCCTGGTCGGCGAGCTGGACCGCGGCGGACTCGGCCTGGGCGCCCAGCCGTTCCTCGTACGCCCTCGTCTGTTCGGCGAGCCGGGTCTCGTAGTGGGCGCTCTGCCCGGCGAGCCGGGCGTCGAAGTCGGCCGACTCCTCGGTCAGCCGGTCCTCGAACAGGGCGCGCTCCGCGGCGAACTTCCGCTCCAGGCCCGCGACATGCTGCTGCCACTGCTGGGTCTGCTCGGTCCGCGAGCCGCGGAACGCCTCGTCGGCCCGGCGCAGTCGGCGCTGCGAGCGGATCAGCAGCCGTACGCAGACGGCGCACGCCGTGGTGGCCGCGGCACCGGCGGCGGCCACGGTCAGATGCTCCGAACCCGCGAACGCGGCGGCGACCGTCCCTCCTCCCAGGGCCAGCGGCATCAGCCACCAGCCGTGCCAGGCGACGGGGACCCGTGCCGCCGGCCGCGAAGAGGCGAGTTCCATCTGCATCCTTCTGGGCAACACGATCGGACAACAGCGAACAGGGGACCGTGGTGCGACAGTCGCGGTCACGAGTGCGCACGACGGGACGGCCCCCGCGCCGGGGTGCGTCAACTCGCCGTGACGAATGGAGCTTATCGGGTTTGAACCCGAAAGGATCAACCTCGACGAGCAGCGGACGTGAAGGTTCCGTCACGCTCCGCCAGATGGCGGCACGTCGACAAATCCCCCTGAAGGCACGGCACTTGCCGATCCGCACCGCACGGCGGGTCCCCCGGCGCCCCCACGCATTCCTGGACACCTGTCCAGCTATAGTGGACACCTGTTCAAGACCGAGGGAGGGTTCGCGATCATGGGAATCGTGGCGAATGTGCTGGTCGGGCTCATAGCCGCGCTGCACGTGTACATCCTGGTGATGGAGATGTTCCTGTGGCAGAAGGGGCCGGGCATGCGCTTCCACGGCTTCGACGCCGAACTGGCCCGGCGGACCGCGCCGTTGGCCGCCAACCAGGGTCTCTACAACGGATTCCTGGCGGCCGGCCTGGTGTGGGGACTCGTGGCGGCCGACCCGACGGGCTTCCGGGCCCAGGTGTTCTTCCTGTCGTGCGTGGTGGTCGCGGGGGTGTACGGCGCGGTCACCGCCAACCGGCGGATCCTGTTCGCGCAGGCGCTGCCCGGCGCCCTCGCCCTGGCCGCCGCCCTCGCCGCCCGGTGACCGGCACCCCGCCCCGCCCCGCGGCCGAGGACCCGCGCGCCGCGCGCACCCGGGCCAGGCTGCGCGCGGCCCTGCTGGCGGAGTGCGCCGAACGGCCGCTCGCGGACGTGGGCGTGGCCGCGCTGGTACGCCGGGCCGGGGTGGGCCGGGCCACCTTCTACGTGCACTACGACGACCTGGAGGCGCTGGCGGTCGACGCCTGCGCGGACGTCGTACGGGAGGCCGTGGACGCGCTGCACGCCTGGCGGGGCCGGCCCGATCCGGTGCACGCGCCGCCGGCGCTGCGGGACTTCTTCGCGGGGCTGGTCCCGCACAGGGACCTGTACCGGGAGCTGCTCGCGCCGGGCGGCGGCGGTCCGCTGGGCCGGGTGCTGCACCGGGACCTGCGCGCCCGCAGCGTGGCCGAACGCGAGCTGGCCGGCGCGGCCGACGCCCCGCTGGTGGCCTCGGCGGTGGCCGCCACCTTCGCCGGGGTGCTGGCCGACTGGCTGCACGGACTGCTGGACGCCGGCCCCGGCGAGGTGGCCGACCAGGTCTGGCAGCTGCTGGTCGCCCTGCACATGAGCCGCTGAGGCGGCCGGTCCCGACCGGGGCACCGGCACGGAAGGGTGCTGGCACGATTCCATCGAAGGTTGGCCATCGTGCCATTTCCCGGGCGGGCGCGTCCGGGCAGGCTGGGTGACCATGAACGATGTGAACACGATGCGCGCGGTCGGCCAGGACGTCCTCGGCGGACCCGAGGTCCTGAAGCTGATCGAGACGGCACGGCCCGCGCCGCGCCCCAACGAGGTACTGGTCCGGGTACGGGCCGCCGGGCTCAACCCGACCGACTGGAAGCACCGGGAGAACGGCGGTTTCCTCGGCGAGCCGCCGTTCGTCCTCGGCTGGGACGTCTCCGGCACCGTCGAGGAGACCGGGATCGGGGTCGCCGCCTTCCGGCCCGGCGACGAGGTCTTCGGCATGGTCCCCTACCCGTTCGGCCACGGCACCCACGCCGAGTACGCGATCGTCCCCGCCCGCGCCCTGGTGCCGAAGCCGGCCGGGATCGACCACGTCCAGGCGGGCGCGCTGCCGCTGGTGTCGCTCACCGCCTGGCAGGCCCTGGTGGAGAACGCGGACGTCCAGGCCGGCCAGCGGGTGCTGATCCACGCGGCGGCCGGCGGGGTCGGCCACGTGGCGGTGCAGATCGCCAAGGCGCGCGGCGCGTACGTGATCGGCACGGCGAGCGCCGCCAAGCACGACTTCCTGCGCGAGATCGGCGTGGACGAGCCGGTGGACTACCGGGCCGTGGACGTCACCCAGACGGTGCGGGACGCCGACGTCGTGCTCGACACGATCGGCGGCGACACCTCGGTCGCCTCGCTGCGCGCCCTGCGGCCGGGCGGGATCCTGGTGTCGATCCTGCCGGTCGGCTCCGCGGAGCTCTACGACGAGGCCGCGCGCCGGGGAGTGCGGGCGGTGCGGATGCTGGTGGACGCCGACCGGGCCGGGATGCGCGCGGTCGCCGGGCTGGTGGAGGAGGGGAAGCTGCGCGCCGCCGTCGCGGGGACCTTCCCGCTGGCCGACGCCGCCAAGGCGCATGAGGTGGGCGGCACCGGGCGGACCACGGGGAAGCTGGTCCTGGTGGTGGACTGACCCGGCGGGGGTCCGCCGGCGGGGACACGAGCACGGGCGAGCGGGTCGCGCCCGTGCTCGTTCCGTGCGGTGGCACCGCTCCCACGTGCCCGTTCTCCGACTGTCGCGCACGCCACAGAAATTGGCGCACCAAACCAGCAGACATATGTCAATCGAACATGCTCAAATTCCCTCCATCGAGGGTAACTTGCTCAGCGGGGAACGGAATTGGGCCGGCCGGGGTGGGAGGTGATGCCGTCGTGCGCCAGGAACCCCGGCGGGACTCCGGGCCGCTCACCCGGCATCTGCGCATCCGCCAGGACCGCGGGTACACGGTGCTGGAGTTCCGGGGTGAGATCGACATCGCGGCGGCGGCCGAGATGGCTCCCCACCTGGACCGGGTGACCGCGCGGGAGAGCACCCGAGTGGTGATCGACCTGCTCCCCGTCGACTTCTTCGACTGCTCGGGGCTGCGGCTGCTGTACCGGGCCCGCGGCCGGGTGCTGGAGCGCGGCGGACAGCTCCAGCTGGTGTGCGCGCACCCGCTGACCCTGCGGGTGCTGCGGGTGACCGGGCTGTCGCAGCTGCTGCCGCCGCTGGCGACCCTGGACGCGGCCCTCGGCCGGCCGGAGGCCACGTCCGGGTCGCTGTGACGTCCCGCCGGGCCGGCTAGAGGTTGCGCGGCTCGTCGAAGAGGGCGCTCACCGACTCGCCGTTGTGGATGCGGCGTACGGCCTCGGCCAGCGCCGGGGCGATGGACAGGATCCGCAGTTTGTCGGTGAACTCCTCGGCGGGCACCGGCACGGTGTTGGTGCAGACGATCTCCAGCACGTCGGGCTGCTCGCTCAGCCGCTTGAGCGCGCCGGCCGCGAACAGCCCGTGCGTGCAGGCGATCCGGATGGACCGCGGCGGCCCCAGCTCGCGCAGCCGCTCCAGGAGTTCGAGGACCGTACTGCCCTTGGCGATCTCGTCGTCGAGCACGATGACGTCCCGGTCGGCCACCTCGCCGATCACGGAACTGATGATCACCCGGTCGTCGGCGAACCGCTGCTTGGCGCCCGCCGCCACCTGGGCGCCGATCAGCCGGGCGAAGGCGGCCGCCTCCTTGGCGTTGCCGAGGTCGGGCGAGACGACGGTGGTGCGCGAGAGGTCGTACCGCCGGAAGTGCGCGGCCAGCTCCCGCAGCGCGTGCAGGTGGTCCACCGGCACCGAGAAGAAGCCGTGCACCTGCGGGGCGTGCAGGGCCATGGCGAGGACACGGCCCGCACCGGCGGCCACCAGCAGGTCGGCGACGAGGCGGCCGCCGAGCGAGATGCGCGGCGCGTCCTTCTTGTCGGAGCGGGCGTAGGAGTAGTGCGGCATCACGACGGTGATCCGGCCGGCCGAGGCGCCGCGCGCCGCGTCGCACATCAGCAGCAGCTCCACCAGGTGCTCCTGCACCGGCCGGACCAGGGGCTGGATCAGGAAGACGTCCCGCTCCCGGCAGTTCGCCTGGAGCTGTACCTCCAGACAGTCGTTGGCGAACCGGCTGACCCGCGTCGGGCTGAGCGGCACCCCGAGGTGCGCGCAGACCTCCTCGGCCAGCTCGGGGTGGGCACTGCCGCTGAAGACGGCGATGTCTCGCACGATCCGCTCCTCGCATGATCAATACGGGTTATGCGTTCATGCTACGGACCGCCGCGCCGTCACCACGGCACGAGCGTGCCGTCGAAGGAGAAGAACCCGCCGGTCGGCCCGTCGTCGGGCAGCAGCGCCAGCCGTACGGCCGCCTCGGCCGCCTCCGCCGGATCGCCGCCGCCCGCGGCCGCCCCCGGGATCAGGTCGGTGGCCCGCCGCCCCGGCGCCAGGGCGTTCACCTTGATGCCGTCCTCGGCCAGCTCCTGGGCGTAGAACACGGTCAGCGCGTTGAGCGCCGCCTTGGAGGAGCGGTAGGCGGCCGACCTGGGGCTGCCGTGGGCGAACTGCGGATTGGGGTGCGTGCTCCAGGTGAGGGACGCGGTGCCGCTGGAGACGTTCACCACCCGCGGGTGCGTGCCGCGGCGCAGTGCGGGCAGGAAGGCGTTGGTGACCGCGAGGACACCGAAGACGTTCGTCTCGTAGGTCCGGCGGAGGTCCTCGGTGCCGGTCGCGGTGGGCGGGCCGGTGACCGGCTGCACGCCGGCGTTGTTGACCAGGACGTCGAGGCGGTCGACGCACGCGGCGGCCCGTTCGACGCTGCGGGGATCGGTGACGTCCAGCTGGAGGAGCCGCGCGTCGCCGCCGATCCCGGCCACGGCCCGCTCACCGCGCTCGGCGGACCTTGAACCGACGTGGACGCGGAAGCCCCGCTCGGCGAGGAGCCGGGCGATGTGGAAGCCGATGCCCTTGTTGGCACCGGTGACGAGTGCTGTGCGATCGTTCATGACAGCCACGGTTCCCCGGCCGGGTCCGTCCTGCCAGGGACCGTCTGTACCAGGCAGAACCGGGAGGCGGCGGTATGGCGAGGGCGAGGCAGGAACTGGCGCGCTTCCTGCGGGAGCGCCGCGCGGCGCTGGGTCCGCGGACGGTCGGGCTGGCGCCGGGCGCCGCCGCGCGCCGGACGCCCGGCCTGCGCCGCGAGGAGGTCGCGGAGCTGGCCCACATGTCCGTCGACTACTACGTCCGGCTGGAACAGGCCCGCGGCCCGCGGCCCTCCGCGCGCGTCCTGGACGCCCTGGCGGAAGCGCTGCGGCTGGCTCCCGCCGAGCGCAGCCATCTCTTCCGGCTGGCCGACTGGCCCGCGCCGCCGGCCGCCCCCGCCGCGGTCCGGCGGGTGCGCCCGCACGTGGCCGGGATGCTGGAGCGGCTGCCCGGCACCGCGGCGATCGTCACGGACGCCTGCTACGGCCTGGTGGCCTGGAACCCGCTGGCCGTCCAGCTGTTCGGCTATGACCTGAGCGGCGGTGCCACCAACCTGGCGCGGCGGCGCTTCCTCGGCCAGGGCCGGATGTACGCCGGCTCCACCGCCGGGCAGTTCGGCGAGGTGGTGGTGGCCCGGCTGCGGCGGGCCGCCGAACGGTATCCGCACGACGGACACCTCGCCTCGCTGCTCGACGAACTGCACACCGGCAGCGCGGAGTTCCGGCAGCTGTGGGCGACCCATCCGGTGTACGCCCCGGGCCACCGGACCAAGGTCGTCGACCATCCGGAACTGGGGCGGCTGCGGCTGAACTGCGACGTCCTGCTGGTCCCCGAGGACGACCAGGAGGTCGTCCTCGTCACGGCCGACCCGGGCACACCGTCGGCCCACCGCCTCGCGGAACTGGCGGCGCGAGCCTAGTCGTTGTACCGCGGGTCACCAGGAGACGGGCAGGTGCCTCGGGCTGCGGGTCATCTGGCCCTCGCGCCAGTCGATCGTCGCGGGCGTGAACTCGGCGCGCAGGCCGGGGAAGCGGACGGCGAGCCGGTGCAGCGCGAGGGTGATCTCCAGGCGGGCCAGCCATGCGCCCAGGCAGTGGTGGGGCCCGGCGCCGAAGACGACGCTCGGCACCGGCAGCGGCGCGGTGAGGTCGGGCGGGCCCGGCGGATGGACGCCCGGGTCACGGCCCGCCGAGGCGGTCTGCACGGCGACGACACTGCCCGCCGGGATGCGGACGCCGCCCACCACCGCGTCCTCGACGGCCCTGCGCAGCAGCCCCGGCAGCACCCGGCCCTCGCTGAGCGGCACGGTCCGCAGCAGCTGCTCGGCGGCCGTCGCGGCGGCCTCCTCGTCCACCGCGAGCGACGGCCAGTCGGCGTGCCCGTCGGTGAGGAGGTAGACGACGATGTTGCCGAGCGCGGACATCGTCGTCTCGTGCCCGGCGACCACCAGTCCGCAGACCAGGCGCACCAGCGGGCGGTCCTCGATGCCGAGCGAGTCCCCCGCCGCCACCAGCCCGCTGACCAGGTCGTCGCCGGGCCGGGCCCGCCGCCGCGCGACCAGGTCGGCCCCGAAGGTCCGGAACTCGTCCATGGCGTCGGCGACTTCGCCGGCGGTGTGCGCGCCGCCGGACAGCGCGTGGTCGGCCCAGTGCCGGATGCGCTCGCTGTCGATGTGGTCGAGTCCCATCAGCCGGCAGATCACCGCCACCGGCAGCCGCCGGGTGAACCCCTCGACGATGTCGGCGGGGCGCGGCGCCGAGGCCAGCTCGCCGAGGAGCGATTCGACCACCGACGCCACCCACGGCCGCCAGCGGGCCACGGACCGCGGGGTGAACGCCCGCTGCACCGTGCCGCGCAGCCGCTGGTGGGCCGGACCGTCCTGGTTGACCAGCCCGTCGGGATCGCTCAGCAGGTTCGGTACGGCGAGCAGCGGCGGGGCGTCCTCGCCGTGCAGGGAACGGCGGTCGAACCGCTGGTCCATGAGCACCTGGCGGACGTCGTGGTACCGGGTCACCAGCCACACCGGGGTGCCGGTCGCCAGGGTGCCGAGCCGGGGCGGCCCGGACTCGGGAAACGCCGTGCGGTGCATCGGACAAAGGGGCCGGGAGGTGCTGTCTGCGGTCATCCTGGACTCCTCGCGCGCCGCCGGGAGGTCACTCCACGCTAAAGCGTGTATCAGTCCGGCGTCAGCTGTCTCAATCGGCCAACAACACGGTCTGGCACGGCGTTCGGCGGGCATTCGTGTCGTGGGAAAGGAGGACCGTCACATGGCGAGTTCCACCAAGGAGACCAAGGAGACCTCCGCGCAGGAGACTCCCGTCAAGGCCCGGCCCCGGCGCATGCCCGGTTGGGCGAAACTGCTCACCGCGTTCCTGCTGGTGCTCGTGGTGCTGTTCGCCGGGATCAAGCTGGCGGTGCTACCGGGCATCAAGGACCTGTTCGGCACGGAGACCCGTGACAACACCGGTCCGGCACTGCTCAAGTCCATCCAGGACATGAGCCGTTACGACGCGGCCTCGGGCAACTTCCAGGTCGTCGTGGACCTGGAGAAGGACGCCAAGTACCTGCCGAGCGCGATCCGCGGCACCCGCACCCTGTACGTCGGTGCGGGCAACGTCGACTCCTACGTCGACCTCGGGAAGATCGGCACGAAGGACGTGACGGTCAACGACGACCGCACCGAGGCCACCATCCGGCTGCCGCACGCGCAGCTCGGCAAGGCCACCCTCGACGCCGACCACTCCTACGCCGTCTCCAAGCAGCGCGGTCTGCTGGACCGGCTGGGCGACCTGTTCTCGGACAACCCCAACAGCGAGCAGGCGGTGCAGAAACTGGCGGTGAAGCACATCTCGGACGCGGCCAAGTCCAGCGGACTGACCACGCGCGCCGAGACCAACACCACCGACATGCTGGAGGGCCTGCTGCACTCGCTCGGCTTCACGGAGGTGCACGTGTCCTACGGCACGGTCTGATCGACGCCGTCCGGTCAGCGCCGTCTCATCAGCCGCCCAGCACGGCCGGAAGGGCCAGCGCCCCGAGCGCCGCGGCGCCGACCAGCAGCCAGGCCACGTAGTCCCCGAGGTGCCCGGACTGCAGGCGGCGCAGCGGCAGTGTCCGGCCCCGGGCCACCAGCAGGCCGGGGCGGCCGACCGCGAGGGCGGCCAGCGCGACGGCCAGGAGGGTGGACAGGCAGCCCAGCAGGACCCCGGCGGACGTCCAGTGGACGACGGCCGGGGTCCTGCCTCCGTCCACGGCACGGGCCAGCGCCTCCTGGAGGCCGGGGGCGAGGCCCAGGGCGAGGGCACCGGCCAGCAGCGCGGCGGGGACGGCGGTCATCGTGGCCGGGATCCGCCCGAGTCGGCCCTCGGTCTCGGGCTCCTCGTCGGCCCCGGTGGTCTCGTACCCGTCGCCCTTCGGCGGCCTCTCCCCCAGGCCGAGGAAGACCCGGGCGGCGACCCGCAGCACCGCTCCCGCCGTCACCGCCGACACGACGACGTAGAGCACGGTCAGCGGAGCGCCCACGGCCTCCTCGGCGACCGACTTGCCGAGCGCCGTGCCGAACGGCGGCAGCCCCGCGAGGGCCAGCGCACCGACGGTGAACACGACGCCCACCGTGCGCAGGTCGCGGCCCCGGCCGTGCAGCGCGCGTTCGTCGACGTTGCCGTACCGGTCCAGGAGGATCCCGGCGCAGGCGAACAGGGCGGCCTTCACCCCGGCGTGGCCGAGCAGGTACAGGGCGGTCCCCGCGTCACCCGCCGGGGTGAGGACGCCGAGGCCGACGAGGAACAGTCCGGTGTGCGCGATCGTGGAGTTGGCCAGCAGCCGTTTGATGTGCCGCTGGTGCCAGCACATGTACGCGCCGAGCGCCGCCGTGAGCGTGCCGAGGACCACCAGCGCGCGTTCCAGGTCGGCCGCCGGGATGCCGCCGGGTCCGGCGAAGACCGTGCCGTACACCCGCCAGACGCCGTACGCGCCGAACTCGACCATGACTCCGGAGAGCAGTATGCAGACCGGGGTGGGGGCGACGGCGTGGGCGTCGGGCAGCCAGAAGTGGAAGGGCACGGCCGCCGCCTTGACCAGCAGGGCGGTGAGCACGAGGACGAACGCGGCCAGCACCAGGGCGTCGGGGCGGCGGTGCGCGTCCAGGCCCTGTCCGATCTTCGCCATGTTCAGTTGGCCGGTGCGGGCGTACAGCAGGGCGATGCCGGTCAGCATGGAGTACGCGCCGAGCGAGTTGACCACGCCGAAGGTCAGCGCCCCCTGCACCGCCTTGGCGTCGTCGATGCGGTAGCCGGTCAGCGCGTAGGCGACGACGCTCATCAGCTCGAAGAAGACGAACGCGTTGAACAGGTCGCCCGCCAGGGCGAAACCGCACATCCCGGCCTGGAAGACCAGCATGAGCGCCGGGAAGGAGCCCGCGTGCCGGTGCGGCGGCTCGGCGAAGTACCGCCAGGAGTACACCAGCGCGGCCAGGGTCAGCAGCGAGGCCAGGGCGGCCATGCCGAGCGCCGGACCGTCCCCGTTCAGGACGATCCCGACGCTCTCGCCGCCCACGGGGCGCCATCCTCCGACCCACTCGACGAGCGGGGGCGAGGAGTGCAGGAGCAGGACCAGCGCGAGGACGCAGGTGCCCGCGCACACCGCGCAGGCGAAGCTCTCGGCGAGGAACCGGTGCAGGCGGCGGCCGCCGGCCACCAGCAGGGTGGCACCGAGCAGCGGGACGGCCACGAGCAGCGGCAGCAGGGGGGACATCAGCCGCGCAGCTCCGTCAGTTCGTCGGGGTCGACCGTGCCGTGCCGCTTGGCGATCTGCAGGACCAGGGAGAGCAGCAGCGCGGTGACGGCCGCGCCGACGACGACGTCGGTCAGGGCGAGGGCCTGCACCACCGGGTCGACCAGCGGCCGGGTCCCGGGCCTGAGGTCGGAGAAGACGGGTGCGGTGCCGCCGTCGCGGTAGCCGACCGCGAGCAGCAGGACGTACGTCGAGGACTGCACGACGGCCAGGCAGCCGACCGCGTGGATCAGGTTCCGGCTGGTGGCCAGTCCGTAACAGCCGGTCAGGAAGATCCAGACGGCGACCAGGTAGGGGAAGACGTGCATCACCGGCGGCTCAGCTCCCGTTCTCGTCCACGATCTCGACGGCCTGGTCGAGGAAGCCGGCCAGCAGGACGACGACCCCGCTCGCCACCTCCATGCCGATGGCCGCGTTGAGCAGGGGCACCTGGCCGCCGGAGGACAGCGTGTCGAACGTCCCGTACGGCAGCCACGTGTTGGCGAGGAAGGCCGCGCCGGCCAGCAGGGCGGCCAGGCCCAGCACCAGGTAGGCGCAGGCGGCCAGGGCGTCGGCGACCTCGAAGACGCCGATCGGGCGGACGCGTTCCAGGGCGCGGTAGTCGGCACCGAGGTAGAGCAGGTGCAGGGCGGTGGCGGCGACCACGCCGCCCTGGAAGCCGCCGCCGGGGCTGAGCTGGCCGTGCGCGATGACGTACAGGCCGGTGACCACGGCGACGGGGAGCACCAGCAGGGCGTACCTGCGCACGGGCCGGGCCACCTCGGCGGGGGCCGGGGCGGCCCGGTGTTCGTCGCGGGTCTGGCGCAGCAGGACCGCGCAGCCGAGGACGGCGGCGAACAGGATGCCCATCTCGCCGAGGGTGTCGTAGGCGCGCTGGTCGAAGTTGACCGAGGAGATGACGTTGGCGGTGTGCCGGGCCAGGGCGGCCCGCACCGCGCGGTCGCCGTAGGGGTGGCTGCGGCCGCCGAAGGACGGCAGGTCGAGGCACGCGGCGACCAGCAGGGCGGCGAGGCCCGCGCCGCCGGCGGCCAGCAGCCACAGCCGCAGGCGCCGGGTCACCTGTCGTCCGTCCTGCCGCGCCGCCGCACCTTGCGGACCGCCAGCATGATCAGCAGCGGGGTGAGCGCGGAGCCGACGGCGAGCTGGGAGAGGCCGACGTCGGGGGCCTGCAGCACGGTGAACAGGACGCCGAGGACCAGGCCGAGCAGGGACAGCACCAGGGCCTGGCGGGCCGGGTCGCGGGTCGCCACGGCCACGGTCGCCGAGGCGGCCGTCAGGAGCAGCGCGACGACGATCACCGCGTCAGCCACCGCGCACCTCCCGGAACCCGCCGGACAGCGCGCGGGAGGCGATCAGGTTCCCGCCGATCAGGAGCGCCCCGACGACCAGCAGTTTCACCGCCGCCCGCCCCGGTCCGGCGACCGCGCACAGCACCACCACGACCAGCGCGCCGATCCCGGCCGCCGCCCAGGTCAGGCGCCGGGCGGCGGGCCGCTCGACGGACAGCTCGTCGGCGAGCAGCCGGGCGAAGACCAGCGTGCCGACCGGGCCGAGCAGGGCCGTCAGCAGGGCGAGATCGACGTAGGACGGACGGCCGTAGCCCTGGGCGAGCAGCAGCAGGCTGGGGCAGACCGCGGAGGTGGCGAGGTTCTGGCCGGTCACCCGGCGCCCGAGCGGGCCGGTGGCGACGGCCCACAGGGCGGTGCCCGCGCCGCCCGCCAGCAGGACGGTCGCGGCCAGGATCCAGCCGTTCACCGCCGGCTCACCTCCCGTCGGCCGGCCCGGGCCGCGAGGGCGCCGACGGCCGCCGCGCTCGCGCCGACGACGCGCTCCAGGGTGTCGACGGGGCCGATGAGGACCAGCCAGAGCAGGGCCAGTCCGGCCCACCAGGTGATCAGTTCGGCCGTGGCGACGAGTGCCGTACGTCCGGTCATGCGCCGCCTCCTCGGGTCGCCTTGCGACGTGGTGACCGTTTCGCCGCTTTCGGCATCCAAGCACCGCCGCCGCCGCGGGGAGCGGCGGCACGCGGGGACGGGTCCCCAGTGCCCGGGGAGCGCGACCGGAAACCTCGGGCACGTATCGGCGGCTGTCGCGGACACGCGGGAATCTCCGGACGGTTCCGGGGTAACTGGGCTAGCACGCCGGACTGTTGACTATGGAGGATCCGATGGCCAGTGCTGTCTCGCGCCTGCGCACGACCAGGGCCGAGAAGAACGACGGGACGAACGGGGACAAGGAGACCGGCAGGCCCGGGGCACTGACCAGGGCCGCCCGCGCCGTCGGCGTGCGCCGCGCCGGGCCCGCTCCCGCCGCGAAGCCCGCCCCCGCGAAGAAGGGCCGCACCGGCCGGACGGAGCGCACCGGCCGGACGGGCAGGGCCGACAGGACCGCCCGCACCGCCAGGCCCAGCGGGACCGAACGCCGCCCGCTTCCGCTGCCGTTGCGGATCCTGGCGATGCTGTTCGCGTTCGCGGCCATGGTGGCGTTCGCCGTCGTGCTGGCCCGGCTGACGCTGGATCCGTCCCCGGCGTCCGTGTCCATCGCCCACACCAACCTGCACCCGGGCGAGTCCCTCAAGATCTACCTGGACCAGCCGGCCCTGCGCGACGCCGTCAAGCAGATCGGCGGCAACATCGTGCTCGGCATCCCGTTCGGGATCATCGTGCCGGTCCTGGTGCCGCGCGCCCGGGGCTTCTTCGGGGTGCTGCTGCTCACCGCGTTCGTGATGCTGATGGTCGAGACGGCACAGGGTCTGCTGGTCGAGGGCCGTGCCTTCGACGTGGACGACGTCATCCTCAACACCTCGGGGGCGCTGATCGGCTGGCTGCTGGTGGGCCGGCGGCTCGGCCGCGCGGTGCACGCGCGCAAGCCCAAGAAGCAGCGGGCGTGACACTGGTCCGTACCAAACTATTGACGCACCACTTATCTCATCTCTTAAATCAAGAGGCGACGCCTTCACCCCCCACCTCGGCCGGACGTCTCCCCGCGTCCGGCCGCCGTACGGAAGGAAGAGCCGTGGCCTCCCCACGAACGCTCCGCAGATGCCTGCTCGCCGCCCTGTCCGCCGTGCTCCTCGGCTCCGTCGCGGTCGGACCCGCGCACCGGGCCGAGGCCGCCGACGCCGGCGCGGCCGCCGCGACCTTCTCCGACACCTTCGACGGTCCCGCCGGTTCGGCGGTCAACTCCTCGAAGTGGACCCAGGAGACCGGCGACAACGTCAACAACCACGAGCGGGAGTACTACACCTCCGGCACCAACAACGCGGCCCTCGACGGCCAGGGCCACCTGGTCATCACGGCCAAGAAGGAGAACCCCGCCAACTACCAGTGCTGGTACGGCACCTGCCAGTACACCTCGGCGCGGCTGAACACCTCGGGCAAGTTCAGCGCCCAGTACGGGCACGTCGAGGCCCGGATGAAGATCCCGCGCGGGCAGGGCATGTGGCCCGCGTTCTGGATGCTGGGCACCGACATCGGGCAGGTCGGCTGGCCGAACTCCGGTGAGATCGACGTGATGGAGAACGTCGGCTTCGAGCCCTCCACCGTGCACGGCACCATCCACGGCCCCGGCTACTCCGGCTCGGCCGGCATAGGCGCCGGCTACACGCTGCCGAACGGGCAGGCCTTCGCGGACGGCTTCCACACCTTCGCGGTGGACTGGGCGCCCAACTCGATCACCTGGTCGGTGGACGGGATCGCCTACGAGACCCGCACCCCGGCCGACGTGGGCGGCAACACCTGGGCGTTCAACAAGCCGTTCTTCCTGATCCTGAACCTCGCCGTCGGCGGCTACTGGCCGGGCGACCCCAACAGCTCGACCGCCTTCCCGGCGCAGCTGGTCGTGGACTCCGTGTCGGTGACGACGAGCGACACCTCGACCGGCGCCGCGATCAAGGGCCTGGCCGGCAAGTGCGCGGACGTGGCCGGGGCGAACTCCGCCAACGGCACGCCCGTCCAGCTCTACGACTGCAACGGCAGCGCCGCCCAGAAGTGGACGGTGGGCAGCGACGGCACCGTGCGCGCGCTGGGCAAGTGCCTGGACGTCACCAGCGGCGGCACCGCGGACGGCACGCCGGTCCAGCTCTACGACTGCAACGGCAGCGCCGCCCAGAAGTGGGCCGTCTCCGCCGCGCACGACATCGTGAACCCGCAGGCGAACAAGTGCCTGGACGTCACGGGCAACAACTCGGCCAACGGCACCCGGCTGCAGATCTGGACCTGCACGGGCGGCGCCAACCAGAAGTGGACCGTGGGCTGAGCACCCGGTCCGCCGTCCGGGGCGTGCCGCGGACCCTCCGCGGCACGCCCTCCGGCGCGAAACGCGCAGCGGAGGCTAGTGCCGGGGCACCCAGGTGAACTTGTCCCCGCCCACCCAGCAGACCACGGCCGGGTCGTCCAGGTCGTGGACCGTGATCCCGTGGGTCGCGGCGACGGCCAGCACCTCGGTGATGTCCCGCGCCTCACCGACCACCTCGCCGTCGATCTCCACGATGCGGAAGGGCGGGGTGCCCGGCTTGCCGGTCATGACCCCGAGCACCAGGATCCGCGGCTGGGAGATGAACGGGCTCGCTATCTCGGTCATGAAATCGAGGGTAGATCTCCCCGGGCGGATGTGACCTGCCCGGTTGACCCTGCCGGAGGAGGCGGTCCGGGGCCCCGCCGAGGCCCCGGAACAGGCCGCCCTTCGGCAGTCCCGGCCTCCGGCCCGGGAATCCACCGCCCGGATTTGCCCGGATATTTGCGCATGCTTGAAGAAGATACGGGTTGTCCGCTGCCACGAGCGGGTGATGCGTGTCACCCGGGCGGCCGGAACAGCACGGGGTGGTTGCCCGTTGAACGAGGCGTGGGTGCGGATGGGACAGTGTCCCCGGGCCTCACCTTCCGCCCACAGGGACGATCGTCCGGCTGAAGCCCTGTGGAGCCCTTCGCCGCGAGGCGACCGCCATGCGCACCCACCACTCGACCGCCCCGGTCGCGAATCCCCCGTCGCGGCCGGGGCTTTCCGCTGTCCGGGGGCGGTTTCCGGCCGCCGGGGGCGCGGCTTGACTTCGAGCGCACTCCAATTCGTAGCGTTCACGCCATGAGCACTACGACTGCGCAGCACAAGATCGGTTCCGGATTCGGCGCGGACAGCACCGCGGACGACGTCCTCTCGGGCCTCGACCTCGGCGGCCGGCTGGCGATCGTCACCGGCGGCTACTCCGGGCTCGGCCTGGAGACCACCCGGGCCCTGACCAAGGCGGGCGCCCGTGTCGTCGTCCCCGCGCGGCGCGCCGAGGCCGCCCGCGAGGCCCTCGCGGGTCTGGACGGCGTCGAGGTGGACGAGCTGGACCTCGCCGACCTGGAGAGCGTGCGCGGCTTCGCCGAGCGGTTCCTGGCCTCCGGCCGGCCCGTCGACTTCATGATCGACAACGCGGGCGTCATGGCCTGCCCCGAGACCCGGGTCGGGCCCGGCTGGGAGGCCCAGTTCGCCACCAACCACCTCGGGCACTTCGCGCTGGTCAACCGGCTCTGGCCGGCGCTCGCGGCGGGCGGCGGCCGGGTCGTGTCGGTCTCCTCGCGCGCCCACCACTTCGGCGGGATGCGCTGGGACGACGTCCAGTGGCGGCGGAGCTACGACAAGTGGCAGGCGTACGGCCAGGCCAAGACCGCGAACGTGCTGTTCGCCGTCCACCTGGACCGGCTCGGCCAGGACGTCGGCGTACGGGCCTTCGCCCTGCACCCGGGCGGCATCATGACCCCGCTCCAGCGGCACATCCCGCGCGAGGAGATGGTCGAGCGCGGCTGGGTCGACGAGCAGGGCACCGTGCTGAACCCGCAGGGCTTCAAGACGCCCCCGCAGGGTGCGGCCACCCAGACCTGGGCGGCCACCTCCCCACAGCTGGCGGGCATGGGCGGGGTGTACCTGGAGGACTGCGACATCGCCGAGCCCGCCGTGGAGGGCGCGACGACCGGCGTCAAGGACTGGGCGATCGACCCGGCGCAGGCCGCCCGGCTCTGGGGCCTGTCGGCGGAACTGACCGGCGTCGACGCGTTCGCCTGACCCGCGCCGCCGCGCTCGGGCGCTCAGGCGCTCAGGCGCTCAGGCCGAGGGTTCCTCCGGCAGCGGCTCCTCCGGGCTGACCACGCCCGGCCGGGGCGCGTCCCGCAGGCCCGTTCCGGCCTCGTCGGTGGAGGGAAGTCCGTCGTCGTCACGGGTGTCCGGGTCGCTGCCCTCGGGCGCGTCCCACGGGTCGCGGTCGTCGGGCCGGGCCTGCTGGTCCGGCAGGTCCCTGGGGACGGGCCCGCCGCCCTGCTGGTCGCTCACGGCTGCTCTCCTCACACGTCTCATCGGTCCGGGCGGTACGCGGGTACCTCGGCCGGGAGCAGTGAAACCGGGGCGGATCAGCGCGGGGTGCGCTCCTCCAGGGCCATCCGCCAGGCGGGCAGCCGGTCCTCGGTCGCCGGTTCGGCGCGGCGGCCGCCCCGGCTGAAGAAGTCGGCCAGCGGCAGGATGGCGGCCCCGACGGTGACCGCGTCGGGACCGAGGCGGCCGAGGTCGATGGTGACCTGCTCGGCGGGGTGGCGCAGCGCGTACGTGGTCGCGTACCGGCGTACGGCGGGCAGGAAGCGGGCGCCGAGCTGGAGACCGGCCCAGCCGCCGATCAGGATCCGTTCGGGCTGGAAGAGGTTGATCAGGTCGGAGAGGCCGGCGCCCAGGTACTCGGCGGTCTCCTCCAGGACGGCGAGCGCGACCGGATCGGGGTCGGTGCCCTCGGCCGGGTAGGCGGCGGCGAGCATCGCGGTCAGCGCGGTCTCCTCGTCGGTGTCCTCGGCGGGACGGCCGCCCTCCTCGCGCCAGCGGGCCAGCAGCGACTCGGCGCCGGCGTAGGCCTCCAGGCAGCCGAGCGCGCCGCAGCGGCAGCGGCGGCCCCGCACCCGTACCGTCAGGTGGCCCCACTCGACGGCCCGGCCGTGCTCCACCTCGGCGGTGACCAGACAGGCGCCGACGCCGGAGCCGAACAGCACCACCACCGCGTTGTCCGCGCCGCGCCCGGCGCCGAACCACATCTCGGCCTGGCCCAGGGTCTTGGCGCCGTTGTCGATGAAGTACCGCACGGAGTCGGGAAGGCCGCGGCCGGTGCGGAGCAGTTCCTCCAGCGGGACCGCGTCCCAGCCGATGGTCTGCCCGTGCACCAGGGCCCCGCGGTCCGCGGTGTGCTCGACGATGCCGGGGACGCCGACGCCGACGCCGAGCAGCAGTTCGGGCGAGGCGCCCTCGGTGGCGAGGACCTCGGTGATGCCGTCCCGGATGTGGCCGACGATCACATCGACGTCGTAGCCCTGCTGCGTCAGCGGGCGTTCGACGCGGGCGAGTTCGGTGAGCGTGAGGTCGAACAGCTCGACCCGGACCCGGGTCTCTCCGACGTCGACGCCGATCATGTGGCCGCTGTGCGGGGCGACCCGCAGCAGGGTGCGGGGCCTGCCGCCGTCGGAGTCGACGCTGCCGGCCTCCTCGACCAGACCGTCGGCGACCAGGTCGGCGACCACGTTGCTCACCGAACCGGAGCTCAGGCCGGTGGCCGGGCCCAGCTCGAAGCGGCTGAGGGGGCCGTCGAAATAGAGTCGCTGGAGCACGGCCGTGCGGTTGGCCCTCCTGAGGTCGCGTACCGTGCGCCCGTTCCGCCCCGCCATGTGGCTCCCTTCACGAACCCTTCCCGACCTGCAACATACTCCTTCGAGAGGGCGGAAGCGATATTTTCCCAACCCTTAGTTCACGCTGTGAGCTAAGGAGAGGTCAATGCCGGATTGTGCCGGAGGGGTACGGCTTGTGCGCGAGCGGCCGTACGCCGTGGCGCCGCGCACGGTCCCCGGCGTCCCTCGCGGGGCGCCGGGCCACCGCGCCGGTCAGCCGGCCGCGTACACATCCTCCACATAACGGCCTTCCGTCACCAGGGAGTTCAGCCACTCTTCGGGATCTCCCCCGGGCATGCGGTCTCGGAACATGGTACGGAACGCCTCCCGCACTCCCGGCGCCATCCTGCCGCCGTCCCCGCAGACGTACACCCGGCCGCCCGCGGCGAGCAGCGCCCAGACCTCGTCGGCCTCGGCGGCCACGCGGTGCTGGACGAAGGTGCCCGCCGTGCTGAAGGCCGGGCGCAGCGACACCGCTCCGGCGGTCTCGGCACCGCGCAGCTCCTCGGCGTGCAGGAAGTCGGCGTCGGCGGCGTCGCAGCCGAAGTAGCAGAGCGCGGGCGGGAGTTCGGCGCCCGCCGCACGCGCGGCCGCACGGTCGGCGACGGCACCGCGGAAGGGCGCCAGGCCCGTGCCCGCGGCGATCATGACGGCCGGCGCGCCGCCGTCGACGCGGAACGCCTCCCGGCAGGGCTGGACCCGGGCGTACAGCGTGTCGCCGGGGCGCAGCGTCGCGAGGTGGCCGGAGCCGGTGCCGCGGTAGACGCCCCGGCCCGAGCGCGCCGGGGCCGCCAGCACGGAGACCATCAGGTCGGCGTGGCGCGGGTCGGCGGCCGGGGACGAGGAGATCGAGTAGTGCCGGGGCTTCAGCGGGGTCAGCAGGTCCAGGATCCGGGGCCAGTCGAGGGCGCCGCGCAGCGCCGGGTGGTCCTCGACGATCTCGACCAGGGTGCGCGGGTCGTCACCGAGGGCGGCGAGCGCGGCCCGCTCCGGCGGGCAGGGGTCGGCGTCGGCGAGCAGGGCAAGCTGGCGGGCGTTCGGCCGTTCCTGCAACTCGACGTGATGGGTCAGGAGTTGGCGTACCGTCAGCGGCCGGTCCAGGGGCAGGCCGTCGCGGCGCGGGCGGGCGGCGCGGACGTCGAGGACGGTGTCGAGGCCGACGCCGAGGGCGGTGGCCGCGCGGGTCACCAGCTCCGGGTCGTTGGCGGGGAGCACGGTGAGGTGGTCGGCGGTGCGGTAGGTGACGCCGTCGGGCAGGGCGACGCGCAGGAACCGCTTGGTGCGGGGGTGGCCGGGCGCCGTGAGGTCGCGGGCCTCGGTGACCGTCATGGGGAGGAGCCCGTGGCGTTCGGCCAGGGCGTCGAGGGGGCCGCCGGTCAGGGTGCGGACCTCGTAGCCGGCGGTGGGCTCCGGGCCGGCCGGCGCGGCATCCTGGTCGCCGTACCGCTCCAGCAGGGCGGTGCGCAGCCGGGCGGTGAACGCGCGGACAGTGCCGGTGAGGTCGCCGGAGGCGTCGGCGGCGGCCCGCTCGGTGAGGCGGGTGGCGCCGAGTTCGGCGAGCCGGGTGTCGATGCGGGCCGGGACGTGCTGGTAGGTGGCGGCCCAGTTGCGGTCTCCGACGCCGAGGACGGCGTAGGTGACGCCGGTGAGGTCGGGGGCGCCGTCGAGCCAGGCCGCGAAGGCGGTGGCGTCGTCGGTGGGGCGGCCGTTGTAGGAGGCGGCGGTGATGACGACGGGCCGGTCGGTGGGCAGGCCGCCGGCGTAGGCGTCCAGGGCGGCCACCTCGGTGCCGCAGCCGATCCCGTCCGCCTCGTCGGCGAGCCCGGCGGCGAAGTCGCGGCAGGCGCCGTAGTTGCTGCCGTGCAGGAGCAGCACGCCGGTGCCGGCGCGCACCCGGGCCGGCAGGCCGGCCGTGTCCTCGGCGTCGTGGGCCGTGGCCGCCGCGGTCCCGGGCAGCGGCTGGTGGACGCGGTCGGCGGCGGTGCGCGGGGTGAGGGTCAGGGTGAAGCCCTCGGGCTTGAGGGTGAGGGTCTCCTTGACGGTGAGCCGGTAGTCGGCGTGGTCGTGCGGCCGGTAGCGGTGGACCAGCATGGCCAGCAGCATGGTCGCCTCGTGCAGGGCGAACTGGCGTCCGATGCAGGCGCGTTCGCCGGTCCCGAAGGGCTTGAAGGCGTGCACCGGGCGGGCTGCCTCGGCCTGCGCGGTGAACCGGGAGGGGTCGAACAGCTCCGGGTTGTCGCCCCACACCGGCTGGCGGTGCAGCATCGGCGCGAGGACGGTGACGGCCTGTCCGGCCCTGAGCGGGATCCGGCCGCCGAGCACGGTGTCGCGCAGGGCGTGCCGGCCGAACGCGGCGGCGGTGGGCCACAGCCGCAGTGCCTCGTTGAGCACCTGCCGGGTGTAGGTCAGGCGGCCGACCTCGTCGTACGTCGGCTCCGGATCGGGCGTGCCGCCCCACAGGGCGTCCGTCTCACGCTGGACCAGTTGGAGCGCGGTCGGGTTCTTGGCCAGGTAGTAGAGGGCGAAGGACATCGCGCCCGAGGTGGTCTCGTGGCCGGCGATGAGGAAGGTGATGACCTGGTTGCGGATGTTGGCCGGGTCCAGGGTGGTGCCGTCGTCCGGGTGCCGGGCGGAGAGCATCAGGCCGAGCAGGTCCTCGGCCGCGCTCTGGTCGGTGCCGGAGCGCGAGGCGATGACGTCGTCGACGACCCGGGCGAGGTGGCCGGCGTGGTCGCGGAAGGCGGCGTCGGCCGCCGCGTGGTCGGTGCCGGGCCTGCGGGCCAGGCTGGTCATGCTCCACTCCAGGCAGCGGACCATCGACTCCACGAACGGATGGGGTTCGGTGCGCCCGAAGGAACCGAAGTCGTAGCCGAAGCCCGCCAGTCCGATGGTGTCGAGCGTCATCCGGGTCATGTCGTCCGGGACGTCGACGGGCCGGCCGTCCCGTGCGGCGCGGTCCCAGGACGCGATGAGCCGGCGGGCGACGCGGAGCATCACTGGGTGGTAGGTGCGCAGGGAGCCGAGCGCGAAGGCGGGCATCAGGATGTCGTGCGCCTTGGCCCAGTTGGGCTCGTCGTCGTACGCGGTGAACAGGCCGTCGGCGGTGAAGGCCCGGACGTTCTCCAGGGCGGGTCCGACGTGCTTGGCGAACCGCTGCTCGTCGGCGAGGTCGGCGACCAGGTCCGCGTCGGCGACGAACAGGGTGTCCCGCCCGTGCAGCCGCCGTACGAGGACCGGCCCGTGCTCCCGCATCAGGTTCATGACCTGCTGGATCGGGGTGCGGCCGGGTCCGGTGGCGGTGATGTCGACGACGGGGACGCCGTACGGCGTCGTGGCGGCGCGCGGGTGCGGCGCGGTGGGGGGATGCGGCGCGGTGGGGGGATGCGGCGCGGTGGGGGGCATGGCGCGACAACTGCCTTTCGCAATAAGGAAGTCCTGCGCTCAAGCGTGGTCCTCCGCGGACCCGGCGGGGCGCGGCCGCACTACACGATCGTGCAGTCGAAACAGCGCGCCGGCCCTTGCGCCGTACCGCCGGGTTGCCTGTGACCTGCGCGGTCGCCTTGGATGGAGGGCGTGGCAGCGGAGGTGGGCAGGCCGGTGGACCGGCTCGACGGTGTGGTGTGGCGCAACCGCGCCCTGACGCTCTTCGACCGGGTGGCGGTGCCGGTCGCGGTGTGCGACGTGTACGGGCTGGTCCTGCTGGCCAATCCGGCGATGGCCGCCGAGTGCGGGACGGCCCCGGGCCGGCTGCGCGGCCGGGAGGTGCTGGAGCTGTTCCGACCGCAGGAGGAGGCGCAGGTGGAGCGGATCGCCGAGGCGCTGCGGCTGCGGCACCGCTCGCGCTACCGGGTGTCGGTGCGGTGGCGGGCGCCCGGCGGCCGGGAGCGGTACGGGGAGCTGACGGCGGATCCGGTCAGCGAGGCGGTGGGCGAGACGCCGTCGCTGCTGGTGATGTTGCGGCCGGACGGCGAGCGCGAGGCGCCGCCGGCGGAGCCCTCCAGGGTCAGCGCGGTCGAGGGACGGGTGCTGGCACTGCTGGCCAGGGGTGCCAGTACGGTCCAGGCCGCCCGCGATCTCGGGCTCAGCAGGGACGGTGTCACCTATCACCTGCGCCGCCTGTCGGCGCGCTGGTCGGCCGCCAACCGCACCGAACTGGTGGCCCGCGCCTACGCCCTGGGCGTGCTGGCCCCCGGCGTCTGGCCGCCCGAACCGGCCGAGTAGGCGGTGCCGGCGCCTTCCGGGGCGCCGAACCGGGCGAGGGTGTGCCAGACCATCTTGAGGTCCTGGACCGGGTAGCGGCCGGTGCGGGCCGCGTCGCCGAGGATCCGGGGGTCCACGACGCCCTTCTCGGCGATCAGGGCGCCGAGCGCGGCGTACCGCGGGCCGCGGTAGTCCGCGCGGCGGTGCAGCTCGGGCACGGTGATCCGGTAGCCGGGATGCCATTCGACCGGGAAGGGCAGCCGCCGGGCCGCCGCCGCCACGGGGGTCCCCCGGTAGGAGGCGTCCAGCACCAGGGCGGCCACGTCCCGGTCGAGCCGTACCCCGCCGTGCACCTGCGTCTCGACGTAGTCGTTCAGGGCGTCCTGCTCGTCCTCCTCGGCGAGGGCGAGCAGGTGCGTGCCGGCGGCGACGCCGAAGTCGGTGGGCTCGGCCGCGCTGTCGGGGTAGCAGAAGGTGGCGCGGCGCAGCACGGGTCCGGTCAGCCGCAGGTGCGAGGAACCGAACCTGGGGGCGGCGCCCACCACCTGGCGGCGGAAGTTCAGTGCCCCGTACACCGGCCGCTCGGCCGGCTCCGCGTCGTCGTAGGCGCCGCCGAAGATCCGGCTCTCCCAGCGCCAGCGGTCGCCGCCGGGGTGCGCGGTGAGCCCGCCGTTGCCGGTTCCGGTGACGAACTGGGAGTGGTAGGCGCCGTCCCGGGCCAGCGCCTCCAGGATCGGCAGCCCGGCCGAGTGCCGGTCGGGGTGGAAGTTCAGGGTGACGGGCAGGCCGGGGTCCAGGGCCGGTCCGCGGGACAGCGCGGCCACATGGCCGAGCGCCGCCGCGGCTCGCGCCGTCAAGGTGTCCGTGCGTCCCATCGGCTCCCCCGCCCGTCCCCGCCCCTCAGGTGGCGGCGACCCTAGGGCGTGTTGCGAAAGTCCTGTCTGCCGCGCGACGCCATGCACGCTCCCCCACTGCCTGAAGGGCGTGGGAGGTGCCCCCACTCGCCGCACCGGGCGAAAGCCCAAGTACATCCAGTACGAGGACTTCCGCCCGGCACTCCCCCAGCCTCCGGCCGGGGGGACCCCCAGAGCACGCACCTGACGCCGCGCGGCCCGCCCTCCGGGCGAACGACGGGACTTTCGCAACACGCCCTAGCCGATCACCGCGTTCCCGGTCGCGGCCGTTTCGTCGCACGGAGCCGGGCCCCAGCGCGACGGGCGTCCCGGCGGCCGGGCACGCTGCGTAGTCCACCCTGGTCATCCAGCCACCGGCGCCAGGGTGATCCGCGGAAAACACGTTCGGTGCGACGTGTGAGCGGGAACAGGCCAAGGGATGCAAGACGTACGGGAGTGGGCCAGGGGTCTGCCGGAACTGCTGCGGCGCCATCGGGACCCGGTGGTCGTCCAGACGCTGCGGTCGTCCGCCGCGGCCACGATCGCCTACGTGGTGGCGCTCCGGCTGAGTCCGGAACCGGCTCCGCTCACCGCGCCGCTGACCGCCCTCCTGGTCGTGCAGGTGACCCTGTACGCCACCCTCACCAACGGGTTCCGGCGGGTGAACGCGGTGGTGGCCGGCGTCCTGGTGGCCATCGCCTTCAGCCAGCTGGTCGGCCTGACCTGGTGGAGCCTGGCCCTGCTGATCGTGGCCTCGCTGGGGGTCGGGCATCTGGTCCGGGTCGACGAGTACATCCCCGAGGTGGCGATCAGCGCCATGCTGGTGCTCGGCGTCACCACCATCAGCAGCACCGCCTGGGCGCGGATCGTGGAGACGCTGATCGGGGCGGTGGTCGGCATGGGCTGCAATCTGCTGCTGCCGCCGCCGGTGTGGGTGGACGAGGCCGGGGAGTCGATCGAGGGCCTGGCCCGCCGGGTGCGGCAGCTGATGCTGCGCATGGGCGAGGAGGCGTCGGGGCTGACGCCCTGGCGGCAGGCGGCCGAGCGGCTGCACGAGGCCCGCCGGCTCGACCACGCCATCGTGGACGTGGACGCGGCGCTGCGGCAGGCCGAGGACAGCCTGCGGCTCAATCCGCGGGTCCGGGAGGGCCTGCTGCACCGGGTGGTGCTGCGCACCGGTCTGGACACGCTGGAGATCTGCACGGTCGTGCTGCGCGTGCTGGCCCGCACCTTCACCGACCTGGCCAAGGCCCGCGAGCCCGAGCCGCTGTTCGCCTCGGACACCGGGGCGGCGGTGGAGCAGCTGCTGTCCCAGATCGCCGACGCCGTGGTGAGCTTCGCGGTGCTGGTCACCACCAGCATCAGCGAGAGCGCCGAGTCGGCCGAGGCCCGGCTCTCGGCCGAGCTGCACACCGCGGCCGGCACCCGCGACAAGCTCGCCGAGCTGCTCCGGGACGAGATCCGCCACGACGACCGGAACTGGCAGCTGCTGGGCGCGGTCCTGACCGAGGTCAACCGGCTGATCGACGAGATGAACACCGAGCACCGCACCCGGCGGCTGCTGGAGGAGCTGGACCGGGTCTCCGGCGAGCAGCGGGTCAGGCGGCCGCGGCTGACCTGGCTGCGGGAGCGGATCGGCGTACCGGAGCGGCTGCGGCGGAACCGGGCGGGTGGTGCGGCGCGTTCTCGGTGAAGGACGGCGGACGGGACACGAAGGGGGCGCGCCGGTGACGGAATCGGCGGTACGGATCGACGGGAACACGCTGCGGCTGCCGGGCGGGGTGGCGGTGCGCTTCGTGCGCACCCTGCGGCTGCCGGAGACGGGCACGCATCCGCTGCCGCCGGGGCTCGGCGAGTTCCCGGTCCGGCGGGTGAGCGACCATGCGGACACGGTCCCGCAGGAGTGGCTGGCGCGTGGCGGGGTGATGCTCCCGGTGTATCTGCGCGAGGCGATGTGGCTGAGTTTCGCGGGCACGGCGGAGCCGGCCGCCCTCCAGGTCGGCGTCGGCAAGGTGTGCGCGGTCTCCGGCGAGCCGTGGAGCGACCGGCTGTCGCGGGATCCGCAGAACTACCTGGTGCTGCCGCGGCAGCCGTGGCTGGACGGCATCAATTCCGGCCGGGGCACGGTCCGCCAGTTCGTGGCGGTGCCGCTCGGCCTCGGCGCCACGGTGGAGGGGCAGGTCACCGGCGAGGAGGTGTGGGGCGGGGTGCAGCTGCAGTCCTTCACGCTGAAGGACGAGCCGCTCGCCCGGTGGCGGCGCGAGGAGCGGCTGCGGCGCAAGCGGACACCGACGGCGCAGGGGCCCGGCGGCTACGGCGCGGCGCTCCCGATGATGGCCGCGGCACCGGCACCAGGCGGCGCCCCGCGCTCCCGTGCGGCCGGGATGGGTCTCGGGGCCGGCGGCTCGATGCGCCAAGAGGTCTACGAGGACGACCGGCCCGCGCTCGACTGGGCCACCGGTCCGGCCGGCCGGGTCTTCGTGCACCTGGCCACGCCTCCGCAGTGGCGTCGCATCACGGGCGAGGAGCCCCCGCCGTCGCCGGTGGACCGGGCCGCGTACACCCGCGCCGGGCTGCCCTGGTACGACTACTACGACCAGGACGCCCGGGACCTGGCCCCCGCGGACGCCCTGGAGGCGGTCAAGCCGGTCGGCGACTGGCTCGGCGACGACCTGGAGCCCTGGCAGCAGCCGTCCCAAGGACAGGTGATCCCGCTCAAGGACCCGCCGGGCAAGCCGGTGGCGGACGGCGACTGGTGACCGTGCGTTGCAGGCTGCGCAACGGCCGTTGTCCGTCTTGCTTTTGACCCCGGGCCCGCGTCAAGGTGGCTGTGACGACCGGGGCGACCGACGACCTGAGGTGCGGGCATGGGCAGTGGTACGCAAGCGACGCGGGGCGGCTGGAGCAGGCGCCGGTTCGTCGGCGCGGTGGCGGGAGCCGCCGCGGTGGCGGCGGTCCCGGCACCCGCGGCCCCGCCCGAGGAGAGCGCCCCGGCACCCCGGCCCCGCCGGGCCGCGAAGACTCCGGCGGCGGCGCCGGCCGGCCCGCGCCCGCTCCGCATCGGCACCTACACCTCCGTGGACGGCGGCGGCACCGGCATCGGCCTGGCCTCCTACGACCCCGGGACCGGCGAGATCACCGGCGCCGGCACGCTCACCGGCGTCGCCGACCCGTCGTATCTGGCCGTGCACCCGGACGGCCGCACGCTGTACGCGGTGAACGAGCGCACGGACGGCGGGGTGACCGCCGTCCGCCTCGCGGACCGGAGGATCCTCGGCACCCGGAGCACGGGCGGGGCCGGGCCCTGTCATCTCTCGGTGCACCCGAGCGGCCGCTGGCTGCTGAGCGCGAACTACACCTCGGGCAGCGTGGCCGTCCATCCGATCGACGCGGGGGGCGCCCTCGGCGAGCGCACCGACCTGGTCACGCACACGCGTCCGGCGCCCGGTCCTGGACAGCAGGGCCCGCACGCGCACCAGTTCCTCACCGGTCCGGACGGCGGGCATGTCCTCGCCGTCGACCTGGGCACCGACACGGTCTACAGCTACCGCCTGGACCTCGCCGGGGGCCGGCTCACCGAGGTGTCCCAGGCGCACACCAGGCCGGGGGCCGGGCCGCGCCATCTGACCTTCCATCCGGGCGGGCGGTACGCGTACCTGGCCAACGAGGTGGACGACACGATCGCGGTGTGCGGCTACGACGAGGCGTCCGGCCGGCTCACCGTCGGCGCCCCCCAGCCCACCGGCAGCAGGGCGGGCACCACCAACTACCCGGCGCAGATCCTGGTCACCGCCGACGGCTCCTACGCCTACCTGGCCAACCGCGGCGACAACACGCTCGCGCGGTACGCGGTCGAGGCCGCCGGGGCCCGGCTGCGGCTGCTGGACACGGTGCCGGTGGAAGGGGACTTCCCCCGGCAGATCGCGTTCTCGCCGGACGGCCGGCTGCTGTTCGCCGCGTGCCAGCGGTCCGGCACCGTGAGCGTCTTCGGCGTCGACCGGGCGACGGGTGAACTCCGCCTCACCGGGCGGCCGTTCGCGTCACCCGTCGCCGTCTGCGCGCTGCCGCTGTAGCGTCCGCGGGCAGGAGGCGGCGGCGCTGGCCTGGGTCAGCAGGACGTGCATGCGCTCGGTGAGCTGGGTGACGTCGTCGGCGGGCGCGTGGAAGGCCAGCCGTACGTCGCCGTGGGCGCGGGTGCGTTCGATGCGCAGGGTCAGTCCGTGCCGGTCCACGGCCAGCGGCTGGACGCGGGTCACGGCGTGCAGGGTCTCCGGCTCCACGAGCCTGGTGAGCCTCTCGACGGCGTCCGGGTGGGCGTCGGCGAGGTGGGTGAGCAGGTGGGCCTCGGCGCCCGCGAGCGGGTCGGGGGACGCGGCCGCGAACTCGCCGAGGTCGACGACGACCGCGCCGGAGGGCCGGCGCAGCACCACCCGGGTGGGCTGGAAGACGAGGTGCTCGTCGCGGGGAGCGAACCAGCCCGCCATCCACAGCCGGGCCCGGATCCGGTTGCGCACCGCGACGGGCGCGACGTCGGCGAACTCCAGCACCGCGGACGGCTCGCCGCGCGGGGCGCAGATCGCGGCCGCGAGCAGGGCGCTGTCCTCCGGCACGTGCAGCAGGACCCGGCCGTCGTCGGCGACCTCGTGCGCGCCGACGAACTCCTCGCGTCCGCCCTCCGCGGTCACCGCGCACGACCACGCCGTGGCCAGCACCGACCGGGCCTGTTCGGCCGCGCCCGGGCCGGCGGCCCAGGCCGCCTGTTCGTCACCCATCCCGAACCTCCTTAGGTAAGCCTCACCTAACTTAGCGAAGATCGGGGAGTACGCCAAGCACGCGGCGCGCGACACGCGCGACGACCGGGCCGACGGGTTCAGGAGATGACGCCCAGCAGCGCCCGTGCGCACAGGTCCCGTACCTGCTGCCGGGTCAGCTCCCCGGTGCGCAGCCACTCCAGGCAGACGTGCGTGGTGAAGGCGAGCCAGCCGCGCACCGCCAGCCGGGTGTCGGGACGCAGTTCCAGGGCAGGGCCGAACTCGGGGTCGGCGGCGAGGGCGGCCAGGATCTGGCGCTCCTGCGCGGCCTGGGCCTGCCGGTAGACGCGCCGCACGGCCTGGTCGCCGGAGGCCTCGGCGCGGTGGAAGGCGCGGAAGCCGTGCGCGTGCGTGTGGACGTAGTCGAGGTAGACGTCGAGGCCCGCGGTGAGCTGCTCCCGGGCGGACATGCCGGGCCCGGCCGCGGTCATCCGCAGCATCCGCTCACTCTCCCGCTCCACCACCGCGGCGAAGAAGTCCCGTTTGGTCGGAAAATAGTGATACAGCAGCCCCCGGGAGACGCCCGCGATCTCCGCGACCTGCTCGATCCACACGTCGTCGTACGGGCTCTCGGAGAAGAGCCGGGCACCGACCGAGAGGAGCTGCTCGCGTCGTTCCGCGGTGCTGAGTCTGCGGCGGCTGCGCTCACCCTGGTTCGCGACCATGTCCGCACTTTACTTGACGTGGGTTCAACAACGGGACGAGACTGAAACCGCCTATTGAACTCACGTACAACTAGCTCAACCTGCCGCAGCATCGAGGGAGATCGCGTCATGGCGGAGACGGCCACGCAGACGACGGCGGGAGCGGACGGCCCGCTGCCCAAGGGGTTCCGGGGCGCCGAGCAGGGGTGGCCCGAGCTGCACCGGATTCCGCACCCGCCGCGCCGGCTGCCCCTCCTCGGGGACGTCCTGGGCGTCGACCGCCGCACGCCGCTCCAGGACTCCATGCGCTTCGCCCGGCAGCTGGGCCCGGTCTTCCGCCGCCGGGCGTTCGGCAACGAGTTCGTCTTCGTGTGGGGCGCCCGGCAGGCCGCCGACATGGCCGACGAGACGCGGTTCGCCAAACACGTCGGCCTCGGGGTCGCCAACCTCCGCCCGATCGCCGGGGACGGCCTGTTCACGGCGTACAACCACGAGCCGAACTGGCAGCTGGCGCACGACGTCCTGGCGCCGGGCTTCAGCCGGGAGGCCATGGAGGGCTACCACGCGATGATGCTGTCCGTGGCCGGCCGCCTGACCGGCCACTGGGACCGGGAGCTGGCCGCGGGCCGCTGGGCCGACGTGCCGGGCGACATGACCAAGCTGACCCTGGAGACGATCGCGCGGACCGGGTTCGGCCACGACTTCGGCTCGTTCGAACGGGACCGGCCGCACCCCTTCGTGACCGCGATGATCGGCACCCTCACCTACGCCCAGCGCCTCAACAGCGTCCCCGGACCGCTGGCCCCGCTGCTGCTGCGGCAGGCATCCCGGCGCAACGCGGCCGACATCTCCTTCCTCAACCGCACGGTCGACGCCCTGGTCGCCGAGCGCCGCGCGTCGGGACGCGGGGACGGCGACCTGCTGGACCGGATGCTGGAGACGGCGCACCCGCAGACCGGGGAGCGGCTGTCCGCGCAGAACGTGCGCCGGCAGGTGATCACCTTCCTGGTGGCCGGTCACGAGACCACCTCGGGCGCGCTCTCCTTCGCCCTGCACTACCTCGCCCTGCACCCGGAGATCGCCGCCAGGGCCGCCGCCGAGGTCGACCGGGTCTGGGGCGACACGCCCGCGCCGGACTACGACCAGGTCGCCAAGCTCCGTTACGTCCGCCGGGTCCTCGACGAGTCGCTGCGGCTGTGGCCGACCGCGCCCGCCTTCGCCCGCGAGGCGCGCGTGGACACCGTGCTCGCCGGCGGCCATCCGATGCGCCGGGGCGCCTGGGCCCTGGTCCTGACCCCGATGCTGCACCGGGACCCCGAGGTGTGGGGCCCGGACGCGGAGGGCTTCGACCCGGACCGCTTCGAGCCCAAGGCGGCGCGCGGCCGGGCACCGCACACCTTCAAGCCGTTCGGCACGGGGGCCAGGGCCTGCATCGGCCGCCAGTTCGCCCTGCACGAGGCGACGCTGGTCCTCGGCCTGCTGCTGCGCCGCTACCACCTCGAGGCCGATCCGGAGTACCGGCTGCGGGTGACCGAGCGGCTGACGCTGATGCCGGACGGGCTGCGGCTGCGGCTGGAACGGCGTCGGCCGGCCCCGGCGCCGGTGACCGTGCCGGACGGCACGGCCGCCTCAGCGGACGGCGGCTGCCCAGTGCACGGGGCGGGTGACTGACACAGGCAGCCGGGTGCCGGCACTCCCCCGGGCCGCGTCGAGCTGCGGCTGCGTCAGGAAGAACGCGCCCGTGAGGTCCGCGTCCGTGAGATCGGCGTCGCGCAGGTCGGCGCCGATCAGGTCGGTGTCGCGCAGGTCCGCGCCGGTGAGGTCGGCGGCGATCAGGTAGGACCCGCGCAGGCTCGCACCGCGCAGGCGGGCACCTCGGAGCCGGGCACCCATCAGATCCGCGCCCCGGCGGTCCTTCCGCCGCCCGGGCACGCTCGCGCGGACCAGTTCGCTGCTGCGCAGCAGCAGCACGTTCACCCGCTCCCGGTGGGCGGCCACGTCGAGTGCGGCGAGTTCCGCCGGGGTGCCGAGGGCCAGGTCACCGGTGGCCTTCAGCAGCCGCCGCAGCTCCGCGTGGACCGGGCGGGCGGCGGGCAGTTCCAGTGCCTCGGTGAGGTACCAGAGCAGCTCGTGCAGCTGCCGTACGACCGGGAAGGCGTCGAACATCCGGCGGGCGTCCTCGGGCGCCCCGGTCCGCCAGTCCTGCCCGCCGAAGGTGACCTGCGAGATGCGCTGCCCGGCGCCGAAGCAGTCGTAGACGGTGCAGCCGGTGAACCCGCTGCGCCGCAGGTCGGTGTGGATCGTGCAGCGGTGGTCGCCGCCGAGGTTCCGGCAGGGGCTGCCCGCGGGCTTGTCGACCGCGAAGTCGGCCGAGGCGGTGAACGTCAGGGCGACACAGCACAGGCCGAAGCAGCGGGCACAGTCCCCGCGCAGCTCCCGCAGTCCGGACGGTTCGGATATGTGTTCTGGCACCCGTACAGCGTACTGAGAGGATCGTGCACGTCCTCGGTGCGATCGTTCTAACGTTCGCGCAGCTCAGGCTGGTTTGCTCGAAGAGCCGGAATTCCCGGCCCAGCCACCAGGGAGCATGACATGGCACTCGACTCGTACGTCGGTCTCGGCCGTTCCGGGCTGAAGGTGAGCCCGTTCTGCCTCGGCGCGATGAACTTCGGCGAGGACGGCGGCTTCGGCTGCTCGGTCGAGGAGTCGGAGAAGATCCTGCAGACCTATCTCGACCTCGGCGGCAACTTCGTCGACACGGCGAACTTCTACACCAACGGCCACTCGGAGGCGATCCTCGGCGACTTCCTCGCCGCCCGCCCCGGCCGGCGCGACCGCCTGGTGCTCGCCACCAAGTTCTTCGGCAACCTCCACCTCGGCGACCCCAACGGCGGCGGCGCGGGCCGCAAGGCCCTCGTCGGCCAGCTGGAGGAGTCGCTGCGCCGGCTGCGCACCGACTACATCGACCTGTACTGGCTGCACAACCACGACCGGTCCACCCCCGTCGAGGAGACCCTGCGCACGCTCGACGACCTGGTGACGGCCGGCAAGATCCGGTACGTCGGCTTCTCCGACACCCCGGCCTGGTTCACCGCCAAGGCCCACACCACGGCGCTGCTGCGCGGCTGGACGCCGGTGACCGCGCTGCAGATGGAGTACTCGCTGCTGGAGCGCACCATCGAGGGCGAGCTGATCCCGCTCGCCGAGGACGCCGGGATGGGCCTGCTGCCCTGGAGCCCGCTCAAGAGCGGCTACCTGTCCGGCACGTACCGCCGCGAAATGGCGGCACCCGCGGACGCCCGGCGGGCCGCGGTCCTCGGACGGCCCAGCGACGCCCAGTTCACCGTCATCGAGGAACTCGCGGCGGTCGCCGAGGAGGCCGGGGCGAGCCCCGTGGCCGTGGCGCTGTCCTGGGTGCAGAACCGTCCCGGTGTCACCTCCACGCTGCTCGGCCCGCGCACGCTCGGCCACCTGGAGGCGAACGTCGCCGCCCTCGACGTCCGCCTGACACCGGAGCAGACGGCACGCCTGGACGAGGTCTCGGCCCCCGCCCTCGACTTTCCGCACGACCTCAACCGCCAGGTCGGCGCGATGCTCAAGTACGCGGGCGCCACGGTCGACGGGGAGCCGACCGCGGTCTACCCGCCGCTGCTGGCGAGCACCGCACGCTACTGAACCGGGTCCTCGTCGGGCCGTACGTGGCCGAGCTTGTCCGGGTTGGTGACCACGTAGACGCCGCGGACCCGGTCGCCGTCCGGGGTGAGGTCCATGACCATCACGGCGTACGGCGAGTCGCCGGTGAACAGCACGGCCGCGTCGTCGCCGTTGACCCGGCGGTAGTGCACGTCCAGGTCCCCGGCGCGCCGGGTGGCGTAACCCGCGAGCATGCGGGCGGCCTTGTCCCGGCCCTGCACCGGGCGCAGTCCGGCCGCCTGCCGCGCCCCGCCGCCGTCGATCCACACCGTCACGTCCGGCGCGAGGATCTCCATGAGGGCCTGGAGGTCGCCGCCGAGGGCGGCCGACACGAACCGCTCGGTCGCCTCCCGCCGGACCCGGGGATGGGCGCGGTAGCGGGGGCGGCGGGCCTGCACGTGGGCACGGGCCCGGTGGGCGAGCTGGCGCACGGAGGCCGGGCAGCGGTCGAGCATGCCGGCGATCTCGGTGTGGGGATAGCCGAACACCTCGTGGAGGACGAACACCGCCCGTTCCAGCGGGGTGAGGGTCTCCAGGACCACCAGCATCGCCAGCGAGACGGTCTCGGAGCGGAGCACGTCGTCGTCGCTGCCGGCGACCAGGGGCTCGGGCAGCCAGGGGCCGACGTAGGTCTCGCGCCGGGCGGCGAGGGCGGCACGCCGGGCGAGCGCGTGGTTCACGGCGATCCGGACCAGGTAGGCCCGCGGGTTCGCGATCTCCGGCGCCGGCGTCCGGCGGTTCCTGCCGGACCAGGACAGCCAGGTCTCCTGCAGCACGTCCTCGGTGTCGGCGACGCTGCCGAGCAGGGTGTAGACGACGGAGAACAGCAGCTCGCGATGGTCGGTGAAGTGCCGGGTCGCGGTGTCCGGCGGCCCGTCGCGGTCCGTGTCGGCGTGCGCGGGCCGCCCGGCCGGATCCGGGCTCACCCGCGGCCCCCGAAAGCCTCTTTCCGTATGACGTCGAGGATGCCGGGGACGCCCTCGGTGGTGCGGACGTCGACGAAGGCACGCACATGGCGGTCGTCGACGGCCTCCCGCAGCAGTGCGGCGCCCAGGTCCGCGCGCGAGGTGAACCGGCCGGGCAGCCGCGAGGTGGCGACCTGGTAGTCGCTGACGGCTTCGGCGTCGAAGAGGCCCGCGGGGCGGACGACGGTCCACCGGTGGTCCCCGTCGCGCACGGTCTCCTCCATGCGCCGCATGTCCTCGTACACCGTGCGCCCGACGGTGCGGGCGATGGCGGGTTCGACCACCTTCCGGAAGAAGAAGGTCTCGCCCGGTGCCGCCACCCGGAACAGGACGGTGGAACTCACGCAGACCAGGCGCCGGACGCCGTGCTCGGTCATGGCCCGCGAGATGGCGGTGACGCCCGCGGAGTACACGGTGACGGGCTTGCGGCCGTAGGGCACGCCGAGCGTCGAGATCACCGCGTCCTGCCCGGCGACGGCGCGTGAGACCGCCGCCGGGTCGAAGACGTCCGCGCCGGCCACCCGGAGCCGCGCCTCGCCCGCCGGGAACCGCTCGGGACGGCGGGTGACGGCGGTGACCGTGTGGCCCTCGGCGAGCGCCTGCGCGGTCACCTGCCGCCCGGTCGGTCCGTTCGCGCCGAATACGACGATGTTCACGTGCTTTTCCCCTCTCCTGCGGACTGCTGCCCTATGAGAGGGGAGCGGTGGCGGCGAGTGTGACATCCCGCCGCCGGGCGGCAGCCGGCTCACCGCGTCTCGGCGGGCAGGTCCAGACGTCCGAGCCGGTCGGGGTCGGCGAGGATGTACATCCCGGTGATGCGGCCGTCCACCACGGTGAGCGCCGAGACCGACAGCGGGCGCCCTTCGGGCATGGTGACCACGCCGACCGTGCCGTTGACGAGCACCGGCCGCGACCAGGCCGAGAACTGCCGGAAGGTGAACGCCCCTTCGGCCACCGACCGGGCGCCGCGCAGCACCTTGGAGGCGGCCGCGCCGCGCACCAGCGCTCCCGAGTCCACGCGCAGCACCACATCGGGGTGGAGCACCGCGAGCAGCGCCTCGAAGTCGCCGTCGCGGGAGGCGGCGAGGAAGGCCTCCACGGCCCGGCGCTGCCGGCCGAGGTCGGGGTCGGCCGACGGGGTCGCCCCCTGCACCCGGCGGCGGGCGCGGCTGGCCAGCTGCCGGGTCGCCGCCGCGCCGCGCTCCACGATCGGCGCGATCTCGTCGAAGGGCACGGCGAACAGGTCGTGCAGGACGAACGCCAGCCGCTCGTCGGGCTCCAGGGTCTCCAGGACGATCAGCAGGGCGATCCCGACCGAGTCGGCCTCGACCGCCTCCTGTTCGGGGTCCGTGTCGGACAGCGGCCTGACCACCGGGTCGGGGACGAACGTCTCGTCGATCGGCTGCTCGCGGCGGGCCGTGCGGGAGCGCAGCAGGTCCAGGCAGACCCGGCCGGTCACCGTGGTCAGCCAGCCGCCGAGGTTGCGGATCTCGTCGGCTTCGGTGCGGCCGAGTCTGAGCCAGGCCTCCTGGACCGCGTCCTCGGCCTCGGTGACCGAACCGAGCATCCGGTAGGCCACCGCGCGCAGCCGCTCGCGGTGCTCCTCGAAGCAGCCGGCCAGCAGTTCCGTGTCGTTCATCCCGTCTCCCCGTCCGTCGGCCGGGGCGCTCGGCCGTCGCCGGGCGCCCTCCCCGCACACCGTCTTACCAGGCGGCGCGGACAGCGGGTGTCCGCCGGTCGCGTCCGGGTGCCGCTCGCGAGGTGTCAGACCTCGTCGCGGACGAGCGCGAGGAGCCGGTCCAGGACCCGCGGTGCGCCGGTGCGCAGTCCGTCGTGCTCGTACTCGTCGGTGACCCAGGTGCGCAGGCCCCGCACGGCCCGCGCGGTCTCCAGCGAGTGCCCGGCGTCGACGTACATGTCGTCGTGGTAGACGGCGGCGGCGACCGGGACCTCGTTGGCCGCGAGCCGGGCCGGGTCGTACAGCGGCTGCCAGTCGGTGCGGGCGGCGACCAGTTCGGCGGCCTCGCGCAGCGGGCGCAGGGACGGGTCGGTCTCGAACATCCAGGGGTGGATCGTCTCGCCGGTGAAGAGCACCGGGGCGTCGTCGGCGAGCGCCTTGGCCGCGTCGAACTGCGGGAACTCGGCGCGCACCCGCTCGGCCGCCCAGGCGGTGGGGCGGCCGCCCTGGCCGTAGACCGGTTCGTGGACGAGGGCGTAGAGCGGGTTGGCCGCGTACGACAGGAGGGCCTGGACCTGTTCCTGGAAGGCGTCGGAGAGTTCGGGGCCTGCCGCGGTGCGGACGAAGGCGTCCTCCAGCAGGAAGTGGAGGCGGTGGCTGCCGTCGCTCATGCCCAGCATCAGGCCGAGGGACTGGAAGGCCTCGACGGTGAGCCGGTAGCCGCCGGGCAGCTCCACCGGGTGGTCCAGGAGGTGCTCGGCGATGCGCCGGGCCCGCTCGACGTCCATGGGGTAGCGGTCGTAGTGGGCGGCGACCTTGCGTTCGATGCGCGGGTAGGCGGCCCGGTAGACGTCGTCGGCGTGCGCGTCCAGGGACGGCAGGCCGCCGGTGATGAGGGAGGTGGTGAGGCCTTCCGGCGCGAACGACAGGTACGTCACCGTGCAGAAGCCGCCGAAGCTCTGGCCGAGGGTCGTCCAGGGGGCGCCGCCGGTGAGCTGGGGACGGACCGCCTCGCAGTCCCGGACGATCGAGTCGGCGCGGAAGCGGGCCAGGTGGTCGGCCTGGGCGGCCGGATTGCCGCGCAGCGGCAGCGTCTGGCGGCCGACGGGGGTGGAACGGCCGGTTCCGCGCTGGTCGAGAAGGAGGACGCGGTACTCCTGCAGGGCCCGGTCGAGCCAGGCCTGACGTCCGACGAAACGATTCGCCCCGAATCCCGGGCCGCCCTGCAGATAGAGCAGCCAGGGCAGCTCCTCGTCCGCCCTGTCGCTCGCGACCGCCTCACGGGCGTACAGCTCGATGGTCTCGCCGTCCGGGTCGGCGTGGTCCAGGGGGACGGTGAAGTGGCGGTCGGTGAGGACGACGCCGGGCTGGCGATAGCTGAGGCTCAACGTTTCTCCCGTGACGGACGGATGGTCGCGACCCAGTTCAGCACACGTACGGGGTCCCGCCGCGCCCGGGATCATGAAATCGTTACTGAATAGCCGATCAGCGGGCCGCGAGGCTGGAGCGGCGCACCACCAGTTCCGGCTGGAGCACCACCCTGCGGTGCTCGTGCGCCGCCTGCCCGTCGCGCTCCTCGGTCTCCTCCAGCAGCAGGCCGGCGGCCATCGCGCCCATGGTCACGGCCGGCTGCCGGACCGAGGTCAGCGGTACGGCGGCCGCGGCGGCGAACTCGATGTCGTCGTAGCCGACGATCGCCAGGTCGTCCGGGACGACCACCCCGGCCGCGTACAGCGACTGCAGGACACCGAGGGCGAGCAGGTCGTTGGCGCAGAACACGGCGGTGGGCCGGTCCGCGAGCCCGAGCAGGCGGGCGCCCGCGTCCCGGCCCGCCGCGACGTCCAGGCGCTCCGTCGGCAGTTCGCGCAGCGCCTCGGGTCCCAGGCCCGCCTCGGCGAGGGCGTTCAGCGCGCCGGTGCGCCGGTCGCGGACCTGGTTGAGCCCGGGAGGCCCGCTGACGTAGGCGAGGGAGCGGTGTCCGGCGTCGAGGAGGTGCCGGACCGCGAGCGCGCCGCCGGCCACGTCGTCCACGCTGACCGAGCACTCGGTGGTGCCCTCGGCGACCCGGTCGACCAGCACGAAGGGGATGCCGTGCCGGCGGAAGGCCGCGATGTTGCGGCCGGTGGCGTCCGCCGGGGTGAGCAGGACGCCGCGCACCCGCTGTTCGGCGAAGAGCGCGAGGTAGTCGGCCTCCTCGCCGGCGTTCTGGGCGCTGTTGCAGACCATCACGCCGAGCCCGGCCTGCCGTGCCGCGCGTTCGGCGCCGCGGGCCACGTCCACGAAGAAGGGGTTGCCCATGTCGAGGACGAGCAGGCCCATGATCCGGCTGCGGCCCGCCCGCAGCTGGCGCGCGGACTCGCTGCGGACGTAACCGAGCCGGTCGATCGCCGACTGCACCCGTGCCCGGGTCTCGCCGGCCACGGAGTCCGGGCGGTTGATGACGTTGGAGACCGTGCCCACCGAGACTCCGGCGGCGCGGGCGACGTCCTTGATACCCACCGACTGGGCCATCGGGCGACCTCCAGAAAACCGTGGACGGCGCCTCCGCAGCGGGGAGGGGCACATCCGGAAGGGCTTCACATTACGACATGACGCGCACACCGGCCCGGGTCGGGCGGGCGGGGCGAAGTCGGCCACCGGCGGCGCCGGGGGCATCCGGGTCACCGCCGTCGTACAGCGGCTTCGGCGGTCTGCCCGCGGGCCCCGGACGCGGTGGCCGGGCGCCGCCGGACCGGTCCGGGACCGGCTCGGCGCGCCGGTGGTCAGGCGAGGTGGAACACCTCGGTGAGCGGTGTCATCGCCTCGTCGGGCCGGGCGCCGTCCGGTGAGGCGAAGAAGGGTCCCATCTGAGCCTGCCAGCGGGCGTTGACCTCGGTGGCCGCCATCCCGGCGCGGGCGGCCTCGAAGTCCTCCGTCTCCAGATAACCGACGAGCAGGCCGTCGTCGCGCAGGAACAGCGAGTAGTTGTGCCAGCCGGTGGCCGAGAGCGCCTCGCGCATCTCGGGCCACACGGCGGCGTGGCGCTCGCGGTACTCGGCGACACGGTCCTCGCGGACCCTGAGGAGGAAACAGACCCGCTGCATCAACGCCCCTTGGGCTACTAGAAGTTGAACTGGTCGATGTTCTTGGCGTCGAACACGGTCGGCTTGCCGAGGTTGATCACGCCGTCCTTGCCGATGGTGTAGGTGGTGCCGCCGGCCTTGAAGGTCTCGCCCTCCTTGCCGGTGATCTGCCCGGAGGCGAGCGCGACGGCGGTGCGGGCGGCGAGGTCGCCGAGCTTGGCCGGGTCCCACAGCTCGAAGCCCTCGACGGTGCCGTTCTTCACGTACTGGCGCATGTCGTTCGGGGTGCCGAGGCCGGTCAGCTTGACCTTGCCCTTGTACTTGGAGCCGGACAGGTACTGGGCGGCCGCCTTGATGCCGACGGTGGTCGGGGAGATGATGCCCTTGAGGTTCGGGTACTGCTGGAGCAGGCCCTGGGTCTGCTGGAAGGACTGCTGGGCGTCGTCGTTGCCGTAGGCGACCTTGACCAGCTTGACGTCCTTGTACTTGGGGTCCTTCAGCTCCTCCTTCATGAACCCGATCCAGGTGTTCTGGTTGGTCGCGGTCTGCGCGGCGGACAGGATCGCGATCTCGCCCTTGTACCCGATCTGTTGGGCGAGCAGCTGGACCTCGGTGCGGCCGAGGTCCTCGGCGCTGGCCTGCGAGACGAAGGCGTTGCGGCAGCCGGCGTTGGTGTCCGAGTCGTAGGTGACGACCTTGATGCCGTTGCTCATGGCCTGCTTGAGCGCGGTGCACAGGGCGCCGGGGTCCTGGGCGGAGACGGCCATGGCGTCGACCTGCTGCTGGGTGAGGGTGTTGACGTAGGAGACCTGCCCGGAGGTGTCGGTGGCGCTGGAGGGCCCGACCTCCTTGTACGTGCCGCCCAGTTCGGTGAGGGCCTTCTCGCCGCCCTTGTCGGCGGAGGTGAAGTAGGGGTTGTTGACCTGCTTGGGCAGGAAGCCGACGGTCAGGCCCTTCTTGAGGGCGGCGTTCGGGTCGGCCTTGGCGGTGGAGGTGGCGGCCTTGTCGTCACCGCCGGAGTTGTTCTTGGTGGTGCCGCCGCAGGCGGTCGCGGCGAGCGAGAGGGCCGAGACGGCGGCGAGGGCGACGCAGGCGCGCCGGAGGGATGACTGACGCATGGCGGTTCCTTTGGCAGTGGGAGCGGCGAGGACGGGCCCGTGTTCCCTGTCGGGGCGCGGGACTGCGGTGCGGGTGCGGCTGCGCCGTGCGGGCGCGATCGACCACACGACTCACGGTGTTTCAGGCGGCCTTGGCGGCCTTGTGCCGGGCGAGAGCGATCTGCCGGGCGACCCTCG
This sequence comes from Streptomyces sp. NPDC091282, assembly GCF_044757385.1. Taxonomy (NCBI): domain Bacteria; kingdom Bacillati; phylum Actinomycetota; class Actinomycetes; order Kitasatosporales; family Streptomycetaceae; genus Streptomyces; species Streptomyces sp. NPDC091282. Next base: position 10,515 of record NZ_JBIVUX010000009.1, on the reverse strand, counting down.
GGCCCAGCACCGAGACGACGAGCAGCACGCCGGTCACGACGATCTGGGACTGCGCGGAGACGTTCAGCAGGCTCATCACGTTCTGGAGCGCCCCGAGCAGGAACACCCCCGCGATCGCCCCGCCGAGCGTTCCCCGGCCGCCGTCGAAGTCGATGCCGCCGAGCAGCACCGCGGCCACGACGCTCAGTTCGAGGCCCGTCGCGTTGTCGTAGCGTGCGCTGGCGTAGTGCAGGGCCCAGAAGACCCCGGTCAGGGAGGCCATCAGCCCGGTGGCGACGAACAGGATCAGCTTGTTCCGCCTGACCCGGATCCCCGCGAACCGCGCCGCCTCCTCGCTGGCGCCGACCGCGAACAGCGACCGTCCGAACGGCGTGGCGTGCAGCACCACCACGGCGATCACGAGGAGTACCAGGAACGGCAGGAAGGCCCGTGGCAGGAACGTGTCGCCGAGCCGCCCGGCCGCGAAGTCGAGGTACTGCGTGGGGAAGTCGGTGACCGCGTCGGAGCCGAGCACGATCTGCGCGATGCCCCGGTAGGCGGCGAGCGTGCCGATGGTGACGGCCAGCGACGGCAGGCCGAGCCGGGTCACCAGCAGCCCGTTGACCAGTCCGCAGGCCACGCCCAGCAGCAGGCACAGCGGGATGATCGTCTCGATCGCCATGCCCTCGTTCCAGAGCCTGCCCATGACCGCGCCGGAGAGCCCGGCGGTGGAGGCCACCGACAGGTCGATCTCACCGGCGACCACCAGCAGCGTCATCGGCAGCGCGACCAGGGCGATCGGAAGCGTGTTGCCGATCAGGAACGACAGGTTGAGCGCGTTGCCGAAGCCGTCCACGAAGCCGAAGGAGAACAGCAGCAGCACGATCAGCAGGGCGCCGACGACGGTGTCCCAGCGAATCGCACGCGTCAGGGACTCAGGCATGGCCGGCACTCTCCTTGCTGGTCGCGGTCCTCTTGAGGGCCGACTTCTTCTTCAGCGCGGCCGCCACCCGCAGGGCCACGACCCGGTCGACGGCGATGGCGAGCAGCAGCAGGAAGCCGTTGATGGCGAGCACCCACACGGAGCTGACCCCGAGGGCGGGCAGCACGCTGTTGACGGAGGTCAGCAGCAGCGCGCCGAGCGCGGCGCCGTACACGCTCCCGGAGCCGCCGGTGAAGACGACGCCGCCGACCACGACGGCGCTGACGACGGTGAGTTCGTAGCCGGTGCCGGTGCCGGAGTCGACGTTGCCGAAGCGGGCCAGGTACATGGCGCCGGCGAGGCCCGCGAGGGCGCCGCAGAAGGTGTAGGCGGTGAGGATCCGCCGGCGCACCGGGATGCCGGCCAGCCGGGCGGCCTCCGGGTTGGAGCCGAGGGCGTACAGCTCCCGGCCGCTGCCGAAGTGCTTGAGGTAGTAAGCGGTGGCGACCAGGACGGCGAGCGCGATGAGCGCGAGCCAGGGCACCGCCGCCAGGCCGCCGGAGCCGAAGTCGTTGAATCCGCCGGGGAGATCGGCGGCCGTGATCTGCCGGGAGCCGACCCAGACGGAGTCGAGGCCGCGGATGATGTACAGCGTGCCGAGGGTGACCACGAGTGCGGGCACCTGGCCGAGGCTGACGAGCAGGCCGTTGAGCAGTCCGCAGCCGACGCCGAGCAGGACGGCCAGCACGATCGCGACGAACGTGCTGCCGCCGCCGTGCAGGTAGTCGCCGGCGGCGAAGGCGGTGATGCCGAGCGTCGAGCCCACCGACAGGTCGACGTTGCGGGTGATCACCACCAGGGACTGGCCGGTGGCGACCAGCACCAGGATGGTGGCGTTCAGGAGCAGGTCCTTGATGCCCTGCTGGGAGAGGAACTGGCTGTTGCCCGCCTGGGTGACGGCGATCATCACCAGGAAGACGGCGAGGATGGCGAGTTCGCGCATCCTGAAGACGCGGTCGACGAGCCGGGTCCCGCTGGACTCGGGCGCCTCGGCGACGGCGGTCTGTCCGGAGGTGGTCACCGTCATGCGGCGGCCCTCCCCGCGGGGCTGGTCGTCATGCGGCGGCCCTCCCGGTCGCTGCGGCCATCACGGTTTCCTCGGTCGCGTCGGAGCGCGGGATCTCGGCGGTGATCCGGCCCTCGTGCATCACCAGCACGCGGTCGGCCATGCCGAGGATCTCGGGCAGGTCGGAGGAGATCATCAGGACGGCGACCCCGTCGGCCGCCAGCTCGCCGAGGAGCCGGTGGACCTCGGCCTTCGTCCCGACGTCGATGCCTCGGGTCGGCTCGTCGACGATCAGCACCTTCGGCCCGGTCGCCAGCCATTTGGCGAGGACCACCTTCTGCTGGTTGCCGCCGGAGAGCGTGTTGACGGTGTCGGCGATCCGGGCGTACTTCACCTGGAGCCTGACCGCCCAGTCGAGGGAGCGGCTGCGCTCGGCACCGCGGTCCACGAGACCGGCCCTGACGGTCGTCCGCAGTCCGGTCAGGCCGATGTTGCGCTCGATGGACATGTCCATCACCAGGCCCTGGGCGCGGCGGTCCTCGGGGACCAGGGCGAGTCCGGCGGCCATCGCGAGGGAGGGGGCGCCGTTCGTCAGTCTGCGGCCCCGCACCTCCACCTCCCCCGCGTCCCAGCGGTCGACGCCGAACACGGCTCGGGCGACCTCGGTCCGGCCGGCGCCGACCAGTCCTGCGAGGCCGACGATCTCGCCCGCGCGGACCTCGAAGGAGACGTCGGTGAAGACGCCTTCGCGGGTCAGCCGCCGTACCGAGAGAGCGACTTCTCCCGTCGGGACGTCCTGCTTGGGATACAGCTCGTCCAGGTCGCGGCCGACCATCCGGCGCACCAGGTCGTCCTCGGTCATGCCCTCGACGGACTCGCAGGCGATCCGGGCGCCGTCCCGCAGGGTGGTGACCCGGCCGCAGATCCGGAAGATCTCCTCCAGCCGGTGCGAGATGAACAGCACGGCCGCGCCGTGGTCGCGCAGGGTGCGCACGACACCGAAGAGGCGGGCGACCTCGCTGCCGGTGAGGGCCGCCGTCGGCTCGTCCATGATCAGGACCCGGGCGTCGAAGGAGAGCGCCTTGGCGATCTCCACGATCTGCTGGTCGGCGATCGACAGGCCGCGGGCCGGGCGGTCGGGGTCGAGTGCGACGCCGAGCCGCTTCATCAGGGCGGCGGTGGCCGCGCGGGTGGCCTTGTGGTCGATCCGGCCGAGCGCGCGCCGGGGCTGACGGCCCATGAAGATGTTCTCGGCGATCGAGAGGTCGGGGAAGAGCGTGGGTTCCTGGTAGATCACGGCGATCCCGGCGTCGCGGGCGTCGCCGGGGCCGTGGAAGACGACGGGCTCGCCGTCGAGCAGCACCTGGCCGGCGTCCGGTCGGTGCACCCCGGCGAGGGTCTTGATCAGCGTCGACTTGCCCGCGCCGTTCTCGCCGGCGAGGGCGTGCACCTCGCCGGGAAACAGCTCGAGGGAGACGTCCCGCAGGGCGCGGACGGCGCCGAAGGACTTGGAGACGTCCTTCAGTGCCAGCACCGGGGCCGGTCCCGTGTCGGACGGGTGGGTCATGGAGGGCTCCTCGACGACACCCGCGTGGCGGTCGGCTCCGGCCCCACGGCGTCGTGAAAGGTTTCAACTGGATTGCCGGGACCGTAGGCACCGCGGGCATGTCACGTCAATGGGTCCGTGTCGAAAAGTTTCCCGGACCCGCGGTCACGGCCTGGTTACGGAAAACCGGGTCGACCGGAGTGCTTGACACTCCTCCGGAGGGCTCATACTTTGCCGTCCTGAATCGTTTCACCGCTCGGACTCCAGGAGCTTCCACGTGACCGACCTCGCCGCGGTGAAGACCGCGCTGAAGACCCAGGCCGTCGAGACGCCGTCGTGGGCGTACGGAAACTCGGGGACCCGTTTCAAGGTGTTCGCCCAGCAGGGCGTGCCGCGCTCGGCGAAGGAGAAGCTGGACGACGCGGCACAGGTCCACGCGGTGACCGGGATCGCGCCGACGGTGGCCCTGCACATCCCCTGGGACACGGTGGACGACTACGCCGACCTGGCCGGGCATGCCGAGAAGCGGGGGCTGCGGCTGGGGGCGGTCAACTCCAACACCTTCCAGGACGACGCCTACCGGCTGGGCAGCATCTGCCATCCGGACCCGGCGGTGCGCCGCAAGGCCGTCGGCCATCTGCTGGACTGCGTCGGCATCATGGACGCGACGGGCTCCCGCGACCTGAAGCTGTGGTTCGCGGACGGCACCAACTATCCCGGGCAGGACGACATCCGGGCCCGCCAGGACCGGCTCGCGGAGGGACTGGCGGAGGTGTACGCGCGCCTCGGCGAGGGGCAGCGGATGCTGCTGGAGTACAAGCTGTTCGAGCCGGCCTTCTACACGACCGACGTGCCCGACTGGGGCACCGCCTACGCGCACTGCCTCAAACTGGGCCCGAAGGCACAGGTCGTGGTCGACACCGGGCACCACGCGCCGGGCACCAACATCGAGTTCATCGTCGCCACGCTGCTGCGGGAGGAGAAGCTCGGCGGCTTCGACTTCAACTCGCGGTTCTACGCGGACGACGACCTGATGGTCGGAGCGGCGGATCCCTTCCAGCTGTTCCGGATCATGTGCGAGGTCGTGCGCGGCGGCGGACTCACCTCCGAGGTGGCCTTCATGCTCGACCAGTGCCACAACATCGAGGCGAAGATCCCGGCGATCATCCGCTCCGTGATGAACGTGCAGGAGGCCACGGCGAAGGCGCTGCTGGTGGACCGCGAGGCCCTGGCCGACGCCCAGACCGCCGGGGACGTGCTCGGCGCGAACGCCGTGCTCATGGACGCGTACGACACGGACGTGCGCCCGCTGCTGCGCGAGGTGCGGGACGAGATGGGACTGGACCCCGACCCGCTCGCGGCGTACCGCCGGTCCGGATGGGCCGAGAGGATCGTCGCCGAGCGGGTGGGCGGGCAGCAGGCGGGGTGGGGTGCGTGAGCGTCCGCCGGGAGGTGTGAGCCGCGGACCGCGGGTCCGCCGCGGCCGGTCGCGCCCGCGCGGCGGAGCCGCACACCGGTACAGCCCCGCGTCCCCGGGGGACGCGTCAGTCCGCCGTACACCGAGACATCAGGAACCCTCATGACCACGCATCCCGAAGCCGCCGCTCTCCTGTCCCGTTCCCACCGGCTCGGCGCCGATCCGCGGAACACCAACTACGCCGGCGGGAACACCTCCGCCAAGGGCACCGGCACCGATCCCGTCACCGGCGGCGACGTCGAACTGATGTGGGTGAAGGGGTCCGGCGGGGATCTCGGCACCCTCACCGGCGCCGGCCTCGCCGTGCTGCGGCTCGACCGGCTCCGGGCGCTCGCCGCCGTCTATCCGGGCGTCGAACGCGAGGACGAGATGGTCGGCGCCTTCGACTACTGCCTGCACGGCAGGGGCGGGGCCGCGCCGTCCATCGACACCGCCATGCACGGGCTCGTGGACGCCCCGCACGTCGACCACCTGCACCCGGACTCCGGGATCGCGCTGGCCTGTGCCGCCGACGGCGAGAAACTGACCGCCGAGTGCTTCGGGGACACGGTGGTGTGGGTGCCCTGGCGGCGGCCCGGGTTCCAGCTGGGGCTGGACATCGCGGCCGTGCGGGCCGCCCACCCGGAGGCGATCGGCTGCGTCCTGGGCGGCCACGGGATCACCGCCTGGGGCGCCACCTCCGAGGAGTGCGAGCGCAACTCGCTGCACATCATCCGCACCGCCGAGGCCTTCCTGACCGAGCGCGGCAGGGCGGAGCCCTTCGGGCCCGTCGTCGAGGGGTACGGCGCGCTCCCGGAGGCGGAGCGGCGGGAGCGGGCGGCCGCCCTCGCCCCGTACGTCCGTGCCGTCGCCTCCCAGGACCGTGCGCAGGTCGGGCACTTCACCGACTCCGAGGCGGTCCTCGACTTCCTGGCGCGGGCCGAGCATCCGCGTCTCGCGGCGCTGGGCACCTCGTGCCCGGACCACTTCCTGCGGACGAAGGTACGGCCGCTCGTCCTCGACCTGCCGCCCACCGCACCCCTCGACGAGGCCGTCGCCCGGCTGCGCGAGCTGCACACGGCGTACCGCGAGGAATACGCGGCCTACTACCGGCGGCACGCGCTGCCCGACTCCCCCGCCATGCGCGGCGCCGATCCGGCGATCGTCCTGGTGCCCGGCGTCGGCATGTTCAGCTTCGGCAAGGACAAGCAGACGGCCCGGGTCGCGGGCGAGTTCTACGTCAACGCCGTCAACGTGATGCGCGGCGCCGAGGCGGTGTCGTCGTACGCGCCGATCGAGGAGTCGGAGAAGTTCCGCATCGAGTACTGGGCGCTGGAGGAGGCCAAGCTCCGGCGGATGCCCGCGCCCAAGGCCCTGGCGACCCGGGTGGCCCTGGTGACGGGGGCCGGCAGCGGGATCGGCAGGGCGATCGCGCACCGGCTCGTCACCGAAGGCGCCTGCGTCGTCGTGGCCGACCTCGACGCCGAGGGCGCCGCCACCGTCGCGGAGGAGCTCGGCGGGTCCGACCGGGCCGTCGCCGTCACCGTCGACGTGACCGACGAGGACCAGATCGCCGCCGCCTTCCGGGCCGCCGTGCTGGCCTTCGGCGGGGTCGACCTCGTCGTCAACAACGCCGGGATCTCCATCTCCAAACCGCTGCTGGAGACGTCGGCGAAGGACTGGGACCTCCAGCACGCGATCATGGCCCGCGGCTCCTTCCTGGTGTCGCGGGAGGCGGCCCGGGTGATGACCGCCCAGGGCCTCGGCGGCGACATCGTCTACATCGCCTCCAAGAACGCCGTGTTCGCCGGACCCCACAACATCGCCTACTCGGCGACCAAGGCCGACCAGGCGCACCAGGTGCGGCTGCTCGCGGCGGAGCTGGGCGAGCACGGCATCCGGGTCAACGGGGTGAACCCCGACGGTGTGGTGCGGGGCTCGGGCATCTTCGCGGGCGGCTGGGGAGCGCAGCGGGCCGCCGTGTACGGGGTGGAGGAGGCGAAGCTGGGCGAGTTCTACGCGCAGCGGACCCTGCTCAAGCGGGAGGTGCTGCCCGAGCACGTGGCGAACGCGGTGTTCGCGCTGACGGGCGGCGAACTGACCCACACCACCGGGCTGCACGTGCCCGTCGACGCGGGTGTGGCGGCCGCGTTCCTGCGATGACCGGCCCGAGGTCCTACGCCGCGGTCGACCTCGGCGCGTCCAGCGGACGGGTCATGGTCGGCCGGGTGGGGCAGGACTCGCTGGAGCTGGCCGAGGCCCACCGGTTCGCGAACCGGCCGGTGCGGCTGCCGGAGGGGCTGCGCTGGGACGTACTCGCGCTGTACACCGGGGTGTTGGCGGGGCTGCGGGCGGCGGGGCCGGTGGACTCCGTCGGCATCGACAGCTGGGCCGTGGACTACGGGCTGCTGGACGCCGACGGCGCGCTGCTCGGCAACCCGGTGCACTACCGGGACGCCCGCACGGAAGGCGTCGCCGAGACGGTGTGGGCGACCCTGCCGGCGGCGGAGCTGTACGCCCGCACCGGACTCCAGTACGCGCCCTTCAACACGCTGTACCAGCTGGCGGCGGCCCGGTCGAGCGCCCAGTTCGCCCGCGCCGAGCGGCTGTTGCTCATCCCCGACCTGCTGTCGTACTGGCTGACCGGCGAACAGGGCACCGAGCTGACCAACGCCTCCACCACCCAGCTGATCGACCCCCGCACACGCCACTGGTCGCGGGAGGTGGCCCACCGGGCGGGGATCGACCTCGGGCTGTTCGCGCCGCTGCGGCGGCCCGGGGACCCGGCGGGACTGCTCCGTCCGGAGGTGCTGGAGGAGACGGGGCTCACCGGACCGGTGCCGGTGACCGCCGTCGGCTCGCACGACACCGCGTCGGCGGTGGCCGCCGTACCGGCCGCGGGTGAGCGGTTCGCGTACATCTGCACCGGGACCTGGTCGCTGGCCGGCCTCGAACTGACCGCGCCCGTGCTGACCGAGGAGAGCCGGGCCGCCAACTTCACCAACGAACTGGGCCTGGACGGCACGGTCCGCTACCTGCGCAACATCATGGGGCTGTGGCTGCTGCAGGAGTGCGTACGGGCCTGGGGCGGCCCGGAGCTGGACGGGCTGCTGCGGGACGCGGCGGCCGTGCCGGCCCTGCGTTCGGTGGTGGACGCGGGGCACCCGGATTTCCTGGCCCCGGGCCGGATGCCGGAGCGGATCGCCGAGGCGTGCCGGGCGTCCGGGCAGCCGGTGCCGCGGACTCCCGGCGAGATCACCCGGTGCATCCTCGACTCCCTGGCGCTCGCCCACCGCCGGGCCGTCACCGACGCCCAGCGGCTCGCCGGCCACCCGGTGGACACCGTGCACGTGGTGGGCGGCGGCGCCCGCAACACGCTGCTCTGCCAGCTCACCGCCGACGCCTGCGGGCTGCCGGTGGTGGCCGGCCCGGCGGAGGCGGCCGCCCTGGGCAACGTCCTGGTCCAGGCCCGCGCCCACGGTCTGGCCGGCGACCTCGCCGCCATGCGGCGCCTGCTCACCAGGACCCAGCCCCTCACCCGGTACGACCCGCGCGGTGACACCGCCCGCTGGGCCGCGGCCGAGGCACGACTCGCCAGCCGGTGAAACGGGGCTCCCGCGCATCGCACCGGCCCACTACCCTGCACTCATCGGATGACCGACCTCTAGGAGCCGCGATGCGTGTCGCCTTGTTCCTGACCTGTGTCAACGACACGTTGTATCCGGATACGGGTCGTGCGGTGGTGAAGCTGCTGTCCAGGCTGGGTGTCGAGGTCGATTTCCCGATGGGTCAGACGTGTTGCGGGCAGGCCCACTACAACACCGGGTACCGGCATGAGGCGGAGCCGTTGGCACGGCATTTCTCCGATGTCTTCGGCGGGTACGAGGCGATCGTGACGCCGTCGGGGTCGTGCGGGGCGATGGTGCGGGAGCTGTATCCGCGGCTGGGTGACCGGGCGCGGGCGCAGGGCCGGGGCGGGGACCTCGCGGCCGTGCTGGCGCCGGTGGCGGCGAGGACGTACGAGCTGACCGAGTTCCTGGTGGACGTCCTGGGGGTGACGGACGTGGGTGCCTGGTATCCGCACCGGGTGACGTATCACCCGACCTGTCACGGCCTGCGGAGCCTGGGGCTGGGGGACCGGCCGCGGCGGCTGCTGGAGGCGGTGCGGGGCCTGGAGCTGGTGGAGCTGCCGGGCGCGGAGGAGTGCTGCGGGTTCGGGGGGACGTTCGCGGTCAAGAACCCGGACGTGTCGGCGGCGATGGGCGCGGACAAGGTCGCCAGTGCCGTCTCGACGGGCGCGCAGGTGCTGTGCGCGGCGGACAACTCGTGTCTGATGCACCTCGGGGGGACGATGACCCGGCTGGGGACGGACCTGCGGCCGGTGCACCTCGCGGAGATCCTGGCGAGCACGGAGGAGGAGCCGGCGGCATGAGCGGAACCTATCTGGGGATGCCGGCGTTCCCGCAGGCCGCGCACGAGGCCGTCAACGACCCCGTGCTGCGCGGGAATCTGCGCCACGCCACCCATACGATCCGGGCGAAGCGGGCCAGGGCGGTCGCCGAGCTGTCCGACTGGGCGGCGCTGCGCGAGGCGGGCCGGCGGATCAAGGACCACACCCTGCGTCATCTCGACCGCTACCTGGTCCGGTTGGAGGAGGCCGTGACGGCGGCCGGCGGTACGGTCCACTGGGCGGCCGACGCCGAGGAGGCCAACCGGATCGTGACGGACCTGGTCAAGGCGACCGGTGAGACCGAGGTCGTGAAGGTCAAGTCGATGGCCACGCAGGAGACCGGGCTGAACGAGGCTCTGGAGGCCGAGGGAATCCGGGCGTATGAGACCGATCTCGCGGAGCTGATCGTGCAGTTGGGCCGCGACCGGCCCTCGCACATTCTGGTCCCGGCGATCCACCGCAACCGGGGCGAGATCCGGGACATCTTCCGCCGCGAGATGAGCCAGTGGGGCCGCCCCGCGCCCGACGATCTCACCGACACCCCGGCCGAACTCGCCGAGGCGGCCCGGCTGCACCTGCGCGAGAAGTTCCTGCGCGCCAAGGTCGGGATCTCGGGCGCCAACTTCATGGTCGCCGAGACCGGCACCCTGGTGGTCGTGGAGTCCGAGGGAAACGGCCGGATGTGCCTCACCCTCCCCGAGACACTGATCTCGGTCGTCGGCATCGAGAAGATCGTCCCGACCTGGCAGGACCTCGAAGTCTTCCTGCAGACCCTCCCCCGCTCCTCGACCGCCGAACGCATGAACCCCTACACCTCGACGTGGACCGGCACCACCGACAGCGACGGACCGCACACCTTCCACCTCGTCCTCCTGGACAACGGCCGCACCGACACCCTCGCCGACGACGTCGGCCGCCAGGCGCTGCGCTGCATCCGCTGCTCCGCCTGCCTCAACGTGTGCCCCGTCTATGAACGCGCGGGCGGACACGCCTACGGCTCCGTCTATCCCGGCCCCATCGGCGCGATCCTCAGCCCGCAACTCCGGGGCACGGCGAGTGCGATCGACGCCTCGCTGCCGTACGCGTCATCTTTGTG
>NZ_JBIVUX010000008.1:0-408738 GCF_044757385.1 Streptomyces sp. NPDC091282 | reverse complement strand
GCCATGAAGATGCGGGGCATCACCGGGAAGTGGAACGCCATGTGGCATTCGTCGCCGCCCTTGGCGTAGTCGCCGAAGTAGTCGACGACGTCCTCGGGCCACTGGTTCGCCTCGGCCAGCAGCACGGTGTCCGGGTACATGGCGTCGATCTCGCGCCTGACCCGCTTCAGGAAGGCGTGGGAGGCCGGCAGGTTCTCGCAGTTCGTGCCCTCCTCCGCGTACAGGTAGGGCACCGCGTCCAGCCGGAAGCCGTCGATGCCGAGGTCCAGCCAGAACCTCAGCGCGGCCAGGACCTCCTCCTGCACCGCCGGGTTCTCGTAGTTGAGGTCCGGCTGGTGGGAGAAGAAGCGGTGGAAGAAGTACTGGCCCCGCACCGGATCGAAGGTCCAGTTGGAGACCTCGGTGTCGACGAAGATGATCCGCGCGTCCTGGTACTGCTTGTCGTCGTCGGCCCACATGTAGTAGTCGCCGTAAGGGCCTTCGGGGTCCTTGCGCGACTCCTGGAACCACGGGTGCTGGTCGCTGGTGTGGTTGACGACGAAGTCGATGATCACGCGCATGCCGCGCTGGTGGGCGGCGTCGACGAACTCGACGAAGTCGGCGAGGTCACCGAATTCGGGGAGGACGGCGGTGTAGTCGGAGACGTCGTAACCGCCGTCCCGTAGCGGTGACTTGAAGAAGGGCGGCAGCCAGAGGCAGTCGACGCCGAGCCACTGGAGGTAGTCGAGCTTGGCGGTCAGACCCTTGAGGTCGCCGATGCCGTCACCGTCGCTGTCCTGGAAGGAGCGCACCAGGACCTCGTAGAAGACGGCGCGTTTGAACCAGTCGGGGTCCCGGTCCTTCGCGGGCGTGTCCTCGAAGGTGTCCGGGACGGGGTCGTTGACAGTCATGACGCGCTGGGCCCTCCGTTCGCTGGTGTCGGTCGACCTGCCTGGAGCACATGTGCGGGCGTGCGGCCGGGTGTCAGGCACACGTAGTTGGTCCTGCCCCACGTGTAGGTCTCGCCCGTCAGTTCGTCCCGCACGGACAGGGCCGAGCCGCTGTCCAGGCCGAGTCGCGGCATGTCCAACGAGACCGTGGCCTCCTGGGTGTGGTGCGGATCGAGGTTGACGACCACCAGGACGGTGTCCTCGCCGGCGCGCTTGCTGTAGGCGATGACGGAGTCGTTGTCGGTGTGGTGGAAGGTCAGGTTCCGCAGCTGCCGGAGCGCGGGATGCTCGCGCCGGACGGTGTTGAGGCGGGTGATGAGGGGGGCGATGCCCTCGGTGTCGGCGCGGGTCCAGTCGCGGGATGTGAGCTGGTACTTCTCGGAGTCGAGGTATTCCTCGCCGCCTTCTTTCAGCGGGGTGTTCTCGCAGAGTTCGTAGCCGCTGTAGATGCCCCAGGTGGGGGAGAGGGTGGCGGCCAGGACGGCACGGACCTCGAAGGCGGGACGGTGTCCGTGCTGGAGGTAGGCGTGCAGGATGTCGGGCGTGTTGGCGAAGAAGTTCGGCCGCATCCAGGCGGCGGACTCGCCGGACAGCTCGGTGAGGTAGTCGGTGAGTTCCTGCTTGGTGGTGCGCCAGGTGAAGTACGTGTACGACTGCTGGAACCCGGTCTGGGCCAGGGTCCGCATCATCGCGGGGCGGGTGAAGGCCTCGGCGAGGAAGATGACGTCGGGATCGGTCCGGTTGATCTCCGCGATCACGCGCTCCCAGAACACCACGGGCTTGGTGTGCGGGTTGTCGACCCGGAAGATCCGCACACCGCAGTCCATCCAGTGCCGCAGGATCCGCACCGTCTCGGCAATGATCCCGGCCATGTCGGTGTCGAAGGCGACGGGATAGATGTCCTGGTACTTCTTGGGCGGGTTCTCGGCGTAGGCGATCGTCCCGTCGGGCCGGTGATGGAACCACTCCGGATGCTTCTCCACCCAGGGATGGTCCGGGGAGCACTGCAGGGCGAAGTCCAGGGCGATCTCCAGGCCGTGCCGGGCGGCCTCGGCGACGAACCAGCGGAAGTCCTCCACCGTGCCCAGGTCCGGGTGGACCGCGTCGTGGCCGCCCTCGGGCGAACCGATCGCCCAGGGCACCCCCACGTCCTCGGGCCCCGCACCCAGGGTGTTGTTGCGGCCCTTGCGGAACGTCGTGCCGATGGGATGGATCGGCGGCAGGTAGACGACGTCGAACCCCATCCGCGCGATCTGCGGCAGCCGGCGCGCCGCCGTACGGAACGTGCCGTGCGGCCGCTCGGGCGTGCCCTCCGACCGCGGGAAGAACTCGTACCACGACCCGTACAGCGCCCGCTCCCGCTCCACCAGCAACGGCAACGGCTCCGAACAGGACACCAACTCCCGCAACGGATAACGCGCCAGGATCTCGTCGACCTCCGGAGCCAGCGCGCTCGCCAGCCGTTCGTGCAGGGGCAGGCCGTCGTCGCCCAGGGCGTGCGCCGCCGCCTCGACCCGCTCGCGCTCGGGCCCCGCGGGCATCCGGGCCGCCGCGCGCGCGTAGAGCGAGGCGCCCTCCTCCAGGACCAGGCCGGTGTCGATCCCCGCCGGGATCTTCACCCGCGCGTGCCGGCGCCAGGTGACGAGCGGGGCGCTCCAGGCCTCCACGTGATACGTCCAGCGGCCGGTCGCGTCCGGGGTGACCTCGGCGCCCCAGCGGTCGGTGCCCGGGACCAGTTCGCGCATCGGCGCCCAGGGACCGGGCCGGCCCGCGGGGTCGCACAGCACCACGTTGGCGCCGACGGCGTCATGACCCTCACGGAAGACGGTGGCGGTGACCTGGAAGGTCTCGCCGGGGACCGCCTTGGCCGGACGCCCGCCGCCGTCCACGGCCGGTCGGACGTCACGCACCGGGATACGGCCGATGACCTCTGTCGCCTTCATGGGTCTCACCTCCGTCGCGCACGGAGCCGGGCCCGGGCCCGGCTCCGCGGTCCGTAGTGCGCGGGAGGACGAGTCGTCCTCCCGCGGGGGTCCGCCTGCGGATCACTGCCGCGCGGTACTGCGGTCCGACGGAGGGCTCCGCCGGACCTTCCCGCTCAGCTGGGCCCGCCCGCCCTGATCCCGCAGATAGGTGACGAGGCTGGTGCGCAGATAGCGCTCGGCCGCGTCCACCGCCTCCCGGGCGCAGCGCTTGCCCATCAGCACACACAGCGTGTAGCCCGAGTCCTCGAAGGTGGACCGCACCTCGCGGTCCTGCGGCGAGGCGAGCATGACGCGCTCCCACGCCCGGTAGCGCCGCAGCTGCCGGGCCACCTCGGCCTTCGCGGGTAGCAGCATGGCCGTGTCTTTCCTTCCGACGCTCTCGAGTGGGCACGTGTCCCCGACGATCGGGGAGCGTCCGGGCACGGAAGGGCACGGAGCCGTTACGGCGAATCGAGGCTTTCACTCATGGTGCACGGATGACGACGGAGCGTCTTGTTGGAGCTTCAACAACCTCATGCGTCTCTCAGGTTGCACGAATGGCGTAGCGACCGCACTGTGGGAGGTGACTCAGAAGCGATGAGTGCTCACGCTACGCGTCCGGAACGGATCTCCGTCCGGGTGAGGGGAGCGGGAGCCCCGCCGGGTGAGGAGCCAGCGACAATGAAGACCGCAGTGCCCTGCTACTACCACCTCGACGTCGAGGTCAGCCCGGAACGGGTGGGACAGGTCAGCCGCATTCTGGCCGCCCACCTGCGCTACTGGGATCTGGACAACCTCGTGGACCCCGTCTGCCGCGGTGCCGAACTGCTGCTGACCGCCATCGACCAGCACGCGACGGACAAGTACACGTCCATCGAGATGTGGTGGAACGGGCAGCACCTCATCACCGCCATCGGCGACCACGACCGCGATCTGCGCCCCGACCAGGACCTGCGCTCGTGCCTGGCGCACCTGGCCGCCACCAGCGACGGCTGGGGGTGCTGCGCCCCGGAGACCGGCAGCAAGATCATCTGGTTCTCGCAGCGAGCCCGGTCCGGTGAGCGCGTGCCGCTGGTCAAGACCGCGCCGTCGCCCAGCCTGCGCCGGACGCTCCGGGTGCCGCGCGCCGTCCCCGTCCCGCAGTTGGCCGCATCCGCCGAGGGCGTCCTCGAGGGCGCCCGGTGACGGCTCGGAAGTCCCGGAAAGGGGTGCCCGTGTGGAGCGGGCACCCCTATCCGTTGGGCGCCTCCTTCGACGGGCAGGGCACCAACTTCGCCCTGTTCAGCGAGGTCGCGGAGAAGGTCGAGCTGGTCCTCGTCGACGACGCCGGCGGCGCGCGGCCGGTGCCCCTGACCGAGGTCGACGGCTTCGTCTGGCACGCCTACCTGCCCGGCGTCGGACCGGGACAGCGCTACGGCTACCGGGTGACCGGCCCCTGGGACCCGGGGGTCGGACACCGCTGCAACCCGGCGAAGCTGCTCCTGGACCCCTACGCCCGGGCGGTCGACGGCCAGATCGACAACCACGCGTCGCTGTACGAGCGCACGCCGGGCGGGCCGTCCCCGGCCGACAGCGCCGGCCACTCGATGCTCGGCGTGGTCACCGACCCCTTCTTCGACTGGGGCGACGACCGCCCGCCGCTGCGGTCCTACTCCGACTCGGTGATCTACGAGGCGCATGTCGCGGGCCTGACCCGCACCCACCCCGAGGTGCCCGAACGGCTCCGGGGCAGTTACGCCGGCCTCGCCCATCCCGCGGTCGTCGAGCACCTGACCTCGCTGGGCGTCACCGCGGTCGAGCTGATGCCGGTCCACCAGTTCGTGCAGGACGGCGTGCTGCAGGACCGGGGCCTGTCCAACTACTGGGGCTACAACACCATCGGCTACTTCGCCCCGCACAACGCCTACGCGGCCTTCGGCAGCCGGGGCCAGCAGGTCAACGAGTTCAAGGCGATGGTCAAGGCGCTGCACGCGGCCGGCCTCGAAGTGATCCTCGACGTGGTCTACAACCACACCGCCGAGGGCAACGAGATGGGCCCCACGCTGTCCTTCCGCGGCATCGACAACGCCTCCTACTACCGGCTGGTCGACGGCGACTGGGCGCACTACTACGACACCACCGGCACCGGCAACAGCCTGCTGATGCGCCACCCCTACGTGCTCCAGCTGATCATGGACTCGCTGCGGTACTGGGTGACCGAGATGCACGTCGACGGCTTCCGCTTCGACCTCGCGGCCACGCTGGCCCGGCAGTTCCACGAGGTGGACCGGCTCTCCGCGTTCTTCGACCTGATCCAGCAGGACCCGGTGATCAGCAGGGTGAAGCTCATCGCCGAACCCTGGGACGTGGGCGAGGGCGGCTACCAGGTGGGCAACTTCCCGCCGCTGTGGTCGGAGTGGAACGGCAAGTACCGGGACACCGTACGGGACTTCTGGCGGGCCGAGCCGGGTTCCCTCGGCGAGTTCGCCTCCCGGCTCACCGGCTCCTCGGACCTCTACCAGCACCGGGGACGGCGGCCGCGCGCGAGCGTCAACTTCGTCACCGCGCACGACGGTTTCACGCTGCGCGACCTGGTGTCGTACAACGACAAGCACAACGAGGCCAACGGCGAGGACAACCAGGACGGCGAGAGCCACAACCGGTCCTGGAACTGCGGCGCCGAGGGTGACACCGATGACCCGGCCGTCCTCGACCTCCGGGCCCGCCAGCAGCGCAACCTCCTGGCCACCCTGCTGCTGTCCCAGGGCATCCCGATGCTCAGCCACGGCGACGAACTCGGCCGCACCCAGCGCGGCAACAACAACGCCTACTGCCAGGACAACGAGGTCTCCTGGACCGACTGGGACCTGGCCGAGGAGCAGCGCACGCTCAACGACTTCACCCGGTACGTCATCGGCCTGCGCGCCGCCCACCCCGTGCTGCGCCGCCGCCGCTTCTTCCGCGGCGAGACCGCCGTGCACCGCGGACAGCCGCTGCCCGACCTGGTCTGGCTGCTGCCCGACGCCCGGGAGATGACCGACCGGGACTGGCAGCGCCCCGACGGGCACTCGGTCGGTGTCTTCCTGAACGGCGACGCCATCGCCGAACGCGACCCCCAGGGGCGGCGCCTGGTCGACGACTCGTTCCTGCTGCTCCTGAACAGCTTCTGGGAACCGGTCGACTTCAAGCTGCCCGACGACTCCTACGGCGAGCGCTGGACGGCTCTCATCGACACCGCCGAGCCCGACGGCATCCCCGACGAACGCGAGCACAAGGCGGGGACGAGGCTGCGCGCCGAGGCCCGCAGCCTGGTCCTGCTGTCCCGGCCCTCCCGCGGCAGGGGCTGAGGGGCGCGGTCAGGGCAGCAGCGGGCGCACGGTCACGGTGAACTGCGCGCCGTCCGGGTCGCGCAGCACGGCCTCGGTGTCCTTCTCCTGGAGGACACTGCCGCCGTGCTTCTCGGCCGCCCGCGCGCACTCGCCGACGTCGCCGACCGCGAAGTGCACCTGCCAGTGCGGCCGTACCGTCGGGTCGGGGGCCGCCTCCACCGCTCCGGAGTCGATCCGGGCCACGGCGTCGCCGCGGCTGCGCAGGACGACCTCGCCGCCCACGTACTCCACCTCGCAGCAGCCCTGCCGCTCCGAGGCCCAGCCCAGCACCTCGCCGTAGAAGATCGCCGAGTCGAAGGCGTCGCGGGTGTGCAGCCGGATGTACGTGGGCGCGGCCTGCCGCCAGATCTCCCAGTTGGAGACCAGCTGGCCCTCCCAGATGCCGAAGATCGCGCCGTCCCGGTCCGCGAGCAGCGCCGCCCGGCCGGGCGGGAAGGACAGCGGGCCCACGGCCGGGGTGCCGCCGCGCTCACGGGCCCGTGCGACCGCCTCGTCCGCGTTCTGGACGGCGAAGTACGGCGTCCAGGCCACCGCCATCTGCCACATCGAGGCGACGGCGGCGATGCCCGCGACCGGCACCCCGTCCGCCAGCGCGATCCGGAAGTGGTCGCCGAGCCGGACACTGCGCCACCGCCAGCCCAGCACGGCGCTGTAGAAGTCCTCGGTGGTCCGCAGGTCGCGGCTGGTCAGGCTCACCCAGCACGGGGCGCCGAAGACGGAGTCCGTGGAGATGACCTCCCGCTGCCTCTTCGCGGGGCCGGGGGCGTGCGTGTCGTCGTTCATGGCACTCGTCCTGGGGTCGGGGCCGGCGGGGAGCCGGTCTGACACCAGTCTCCAACCGGAAGCGGCGGGGGTGCCTGACGAGTACCCCGGTGGCACTGCGCCAGACGAGTGGTGACGATGGTGGGGTGAGCGAGAGCGAGGCGGACGCGGTCCTCCACCTCCAGGAGGAGATCGATCAGCTGAAGGAGGCGGTGGCCTCCCACGCCGTGGTGGACCAGGCGATCGGCATGGTGGTGGCGCTCGGCCGGGTCACCCCCGACCAGGGCTGGGAGGTGCTCAAGGAGATCTCCCAGCACACCAACATCAAGCTCCGCAGCGTCGCGGAGCTGATTCTCGTCTGGGGGCGCACGGGGGACATGCCGGCGGAGATCCGCGCCGAACTGGAGGACGCCCTCGACCGGTACGGGCCGACGCAGATCCCCGGTGCGCCGTCCGGGTGAGACTCAGCCCGACTCGGCCAGCAGCTCCTCGCGCAGCCGCTCGAAACAGGCGGTGAGCAGACGGGACACGTGCATCTGCGAGACGCCCAGCTGCTCGGCGATCCTGCTCTGCGTCATACCGCGGAAGAACCGCAGGTAGAGGATGAGCCGGTCGCGCTCGGGAAGGCCCTGGATGCAGGGCACGGCGGCGGCGCGGTCGACGACCAGGTCGTAGCCGGGGTCGGGTCCGCCCAGGGTGTCGCCGAGCGCGTAACCGTCGGCGCCGGACACCTCGGCGTCCAGCGACAGCGCGGAGAAGCAGTCCAGCGCCTCCATCCCGGTGCGCACCTCGCTCTCGGTGAGCCGGGCCTGCTCGGCGATCTCGGCGACGGTGGGTGCCTCGCCCGGACAGGTCTGTTCCAGCTCCTTGAGGGCGGACCGGACCCGGTTGCGCAGCTCCTGGACCCGGCGGGGCACGTGCAGCGTCCACATGTGGTCACGGAAGTGGCGTTTGATCTCACCGGTGATCGTCGGCACGGCGTACGCCTCGAAGGCCCGCCCGCGCGCCGGGTCGTAGTGGTCGACGGCCTTGACCAGCCCGAGCGCGGCGACCTGGCAGAGGTCCTCCGTGGCCTCCCCGCGGCCGCGGAAGCGGACCGCGATCCGCTCGGCCATGGGCAGCCAGAGTTCGACCAGTTCGTCCCGCAGGGCCCGGCGCTCGGGCCCCTCGGGCAGTCCGGCCAGCCGGACGAAGTCGGCCGCCGTGTCGGGGGCGTCGTCGTGCGGATGGGACCTGGTGGGGGTGGCGGTGGTGGCACGCATGGCGCGCACCTCCTCGGCGGGTGCTGTGGAGGGACACCGTGAGAGATACGCGCTCGGACCCCGGGAGAACACGGGAGCACCGGATGAACGCGGTTCCCACGCACGTGCCTCCGGTCCGAAGCACTGAACAGCAGATGCCCTGAACGGGACAATACGAAACAATTCACTCAAAAAGGTGAGATTGCTCTCATTCATTGACCGGATCCCCGGCCGGGCCCCCTTGACCGTCCCTTGGGTGGGATTACCTCTGTAGCAGAGGTAATCTTCCGGGTGTGAAATCGGAGACCTTCCCCGAGGAGCTGGCCGACGCCCTCGTCGGGATCCAGCGGCTGATCCGCCGCAGGCTGCGCCGCGGACTCGCGCGGCCCCGGCTGCGCGGCGCCGAGGTGGAACTGCTGCGCCTGGTCGAGTCACGGCCCGGCATCGGCATCTCGGAGGCCGCCAAGGAGCTGTACCTGGCGGGCAATTCGGTGTCGACCCTGGTCAACCAGCTGGTCAAGGAAGGGTTCCTGCTCCGGGAGACCGACCCCGCCGACCGGCGGGCCGCCCGGCTGCTGCTGACCGGGGCCGCCGAGAAGCGGCTCGCCGACTGGCAGCGGCGCCGCGCGGACCTCGTGGTCAGCAGCGTCTCCCGGCTCGACGAGGCCGACCGGGCCGCACTGGAGGCCGCGCTTCCGGCACTGCGCAAGCTGGCCGTCACCCTGCACGAGGAGGCCGAGGAATCATGACCCCGGACACCACCGCAGTCGCCTGCACGGGACTCACCTACACCTTCGGGGAGACCAGGGCCGTGGACGGGCTCGACCTGACCGTCCCGGAGGGCGAGGTCTTCGGACTGCTCGGCCCCAACGGCGCCGGCAAGACCACCGCCATCCGCTGCATCACCACCCTGCTGCCGGTCCCCGCCGGTATGGTCCGCGTCTTCGGCCACGACACCGGCCGCGAGCGGATGGCCGTGCGCAGACTGCTCGGTTACGTCCCCCAGCAGCTGTCCGCCGACAGCGGGCTCACCGGCCGCGAGAACGTCGCCCTGTTCGCCCGGGTCTTCGACGTCTCCCGGCGCGAGCGCGCCGAACGGGTCGCGCAGGCGCTGGAGGCCGTCGACCTCGCCGACGCCGCCGACCGGCTCGCCGGCACCTACTCCGGCGGCATGGTCCGCCGCCTCGAACTGGCCCAGGCCCTGGTCAGCGCGCCCAGGCTGCTGATCCTGGACGAGCCGACCATCGGCCTCGACCCGATCGCCCGCACCAGCGTCTGGGACCAGATCAACGCCGTGCGCGCGGCCACCGGCATGACCGTGCTGGTCACCACCCACTACATGGACGAGGCCGACCAGCACTGCGGCCGGGTCGGCCTCATGCACCGGGGCCGGATCCGGGCCCTCGGCACCCCCGACGAGCTCCGGCACGGCCTCGCCGAACGCCAGGGCACCGACACCCTGCCCACCCTCGAAGACGTCTTCCGCGACGTGGCCGGCAGCGGCCTCGACGACCAGTCAGGAGGTTTCCGCGATGTCCGAAGCACCCGCCGCACCGCGAAGCGTGTCGGTTGAGCGAACGGCCGCGGCCTCCCTGCTGCTGACACCGCCGCAGCCGCGCTCCGGCTGGCGGCTGCTGCCCGCCCGGGTCGTCGCCATGTGCGCCGTCGAACTGCAGAAGCTCCGCCACGACCGCACCGAGCTCTACACCCGCGCGATACAGCCCGCCCTGTGGCTGCTGATCTTCGGGCAGACCTTCACCAGGATCAAGGCGATACCCACCGGCGGCATCCCCTACATCGACTACCTCGCGCCCGGCATCATCGCCCAGTCGGCGATGTTCATCGCGATCTTCTACGGCATCCAGATCATCTGGGAGCGCGACGCCGGCATCCTCAACAAGCTCCTCGTCACCCCCACCCCGCGCTCGGCCCTGATCACCGGCAAGGCCTTCGCGGCCGGCGTGAAGTCCCTGATCCAGGCGGTCGTGGTGATCGTCATCGCCGCGATCCTCGGGGTCTCGCTCACCTGGAACCCGCTGAAACTGCTCGGCGTCGGACTCGCCGTCGTCCTCGCCTCGGCGTTCTTCTCCTGCCTGTCGATGAGCATCGCGGGCATCGTGCTGAGCCGCGACCGGCTGATGGGCATCGGGCAGGCGATCACCATGCCGCTGTTCTTCGGCTCCAACGCGCTCTACCCGGTGGCGATCATGCCGGGCTGGCTCCAGGTCGTCAGCAAGATCAACCCGCTGAGCTACCAGGTCGACGCGTTGCGCGGACTGCTGCTCGGCACGCCCTCGCATCTCGGCCTCGACTTCGCCGTCCTGGCGGTGGCCGCAGCCCTCGGCATCACCGCCGCCTCCTCGCTGCTGGGCCGCCTGGCCCGCTGATCTTGCCGCGCGCCGCACGCCGACGTGATGTGCGGCACGCGCCCCCCTCCCGCCCCGGAGCCCCGGGGCGGGATAACCGCTGCGCAACGCTTGATCAGCGATCAAAGCGGGTGAATCCCCTGGCCACAGCGCATTCCGCCCATTTGACAGTGCGCTCGGCGCACAGATAAACAGCGGGGGTCGAGAGGGGCACTGTGTACGAGCCGAACGTGGTCGGGGACTGGCACGAGTACGACGACCATGACGGTCTGCGGGTCCGTGTCCACCGCCTGGAGGCGGCCGAGCCGCCGCGCGGCCGGGACGACGCCGCCGCCGGGCTGACGTACTTCAGTGTCCGGGTGACCGTCGAGAACCGCGGATCGCGTCACTTCGGCGTGCAGCTGGAGGACGGTCAGATCGACGTGCGGGTGGGCCCCGACGGGGAGGGTGCGGTCATCGACTGGCGCAGCTCCCAGTTCATCGAGGGCTTCGACGTCTACCCGCTGCGCCGCGCCACCGCCGTGCTCTACGCCGCCGGCCCCGAGGCCGCCCTCACCCAGGTGGACATCCAGATCCAGCTGCGCGTCGACGAGGACTGGACCGACCGGCGGCTGTGGGCGGGCGGCATCGGCGTGCTGGAGTCGACCGCCGCCACGGCGTGCCAGAGCGCCACGGCGGGCGGTCTGGCCCACCAGGTGAGCGCCTTCCTCAAGGACCAGACCGAGCCGGGCAGCCCCGCCTAGGGCGTGTCGCGAGCCGCCGGTGTCAGTGCGGGATGCCGTCGATGATCTCGCGGGCGCCCTGGCGCAGGAGGGCCACCGCCACCGAGGTGCCGAGCGTGGCCGGGTCGAGGCGGCCCGCCCATTCGTGCGCGTTGAGGCGGGTCTTGCCGTCGGGGGTGAACACGCAGGCGCGCAGCGACAGTTCACCGCCGCCGTCCACGCGCGCGTACCCGGCGATGGGGCTGTTGCAGTGCCCCTGGAGGACGTGCAGGAACATCCGCTCGGCGGTGGCCTCCCGGTAGGTGTCCGGGTCGCCGAGCCCGCTCACCGCGTCGATCAGCTCGGTGTCGCCCTCCCGGCACTGCAGCGCCAGGATGCCCGCGCCGATCGGCGGCATCATCGTCTCCGGGTCGAGGACCTCGGTGATCACGTCCGTCCGGCCGATCCGCTCCAGGCCCGACACCGCGAGCAGCAGCGCGTCGGCCTCGCCGGCGGCGAGCTTCTCCAGGCGGCGGTTGGCGTTGCCGCGGAACGGCACGCACTCCAGATGCGGATGGGTGGCGGCCAGCTGCGCGATCCGGCGCACCGCGGAGGTGCCGATCCGGGTGCCCGGCGGCAGCTGGTCCAGCGTCAGGCCCCCCGGGTGGATCAGGGCGTCGCGGACGTCGTCGCGCTTCAGGAACGCCGCGAACACCGTTCCCGCCGGCAGCGGCCGGTCCGCGGGGACGTCCTTGACGCAGTGCACGGCCAGATCGGCCTCGCCCGCCAGCAGCGCGGCGTCCACCTCCTTGGTGAACGCGCCCTTGCCCTCCACCAGGGACAGGTCGCCCAGCCACTTGTCGCCGGTCGTCTTCACCGGTACGACCTCGGTGCGCACGCGCGGATGGAGGGCGGCCAACTCGGCCCGTACGCGGGCCACCTGAGCGAGCGCCATCGGAGAGTCGCGGGAGACGATTCGGATCAACTCTGGCACAGACATGGGGCCACGATAGACCTCCGGGTCCGCCGGGGATTCCGACACCGTGTCGGCGGCGGTGTGGCGTGCGGGGCGCCGTTCCCCCCGCTCTCACGCGGGCGCGGACGGCGCCGGGGCGGGATCGGCCGGGACCCGGGGCAGGAAGTCGCGCCGGACCAGGCCGAGGACGGTGCGGGCCGCGAGCGCGACGAAGGCCAGGGTGGCGACCGCCAGGAGCAGGTAGGCCAGGGCCCGCTGTCCGTGGACCTGCTCGGCGGCGAGCCAGTGGACGCCGTTGGTGAAGGCCGCCGCGTACGAGAAGGCGAACGCCCAGTGGCCCGGTCCGAAGGGCACCCGCAGGTAGGTGCCCGCCAGGCCGATCTGCACGAGGACCATCAGGACCGCGTACCCGGCGAGCAGTTCGGCGACGAGATCGAGGCGGCCGCCGTTGATCGCGAACCAGGCGTTCCCGGCGACCACCGGCGGGGCGACCTCGATGGCCATCGTCGGCAGCAGCGCGGTGGGCAGCGCAGGCTGGGTGAACAGCCGCAGCAGCAGGATCGACCCGAGGACGAACCAGCAGATCAGCCCGTAACCGAACATGACGTGCGCCAGCGTGTTCCATCCCAGGATCGCGCTGCACCCGGACGCGATCAGACCGCCCGCGACGGTGGGCAGGAAGTATCCGGGATGCCACTGCTCGAGCCGGGTGTCCGAGCGGATCCACAGACTCGTGAGCCACCCGCCGAGCAGGACGGTGAGCACCAGGGCGACGGCGTACACGACCTCGCCCGCGGTCCGGGCGTGCGGCGCGAGACCGATGCCCAGCAGCATCGGGACGATCACCGCGAGCGCCGTGAACGGCCCGGTGACCGGGTTCGGGACCTCCGAGCCGAGCCGTCGCTGCGCGATCGCGTTGCGCAGGTAGGCCACCAGCGTCACCAGCCAGATCACCGCCGCGAGGATCCACAGGACGTACGACGGCCACCCAGGTGCGCCGATCGTGTCGGCGGCGGCGCTCCAGGCCTGGGCAAGGCCCGCGGTGCCGAAGGCGATACCGAAGAGATTGGGTGCCAGCCGGTACGGGGAGGGCCTCGTCGTCGTCATGTCGCCCCACTTCCACCAGTGGGCCGCCGGCCTCTCCTCCGCGGGGGCCCGGGCCGAACCGGACTCGTTCCCATCTGACTACCGGGGGCCGGGGCACGCAACCGGGTGACAGGCCGCGGCGGCGGTCAGCCGGCGCCGTCCGGCAGGTCCGCCGCGGACTCCTCGGGTGCGAGATCGGGACGCAGCCGCAGCCAGGACGGGTGGCGCAGCAGTCCGGACCGGGTCCGGGTGCTGTAGCCGACCTCGCCGACCAGCCGGGGCGTCACCCAGCGGGCGCCCGGGACCGCCGGGACCGGGTCGAAAGGACAGGCGTCGGTGGCGGCGGCCCGCAGCAGCGCGGCCAGTTCGGTCCGTTCCGCCTCGCTCCAGCCGGTGCCCACCCCGCCGACGTACCGCAGCCGCCCGTCGGCGGACCGCTGGCCGACCAGCACCGCGCCGGGGAGCCCGGTCAGCCGTCCCTTGCCCGGCAGCCAGCCGCCGACGATCACGTCCTCCGCCCGGATGTTCCGGATCTTGATCCAGGCACGGGACCGCGTCCCCGGCTCGTAGGGCGAGTCGAGCCGTTTGCAGACCAGGCCTTCGAGACCGTGCTCCCGGGTCGCCCGCAGCGCCTCGGCCCCGTGCCCGACGAGCGCGCCGGGCGTCGACCAGTGGGGCCCGTGGAGGCCCAGCTCCTCCAGCCGGGTCCGCCGCTGCGCGTAGGGCACCCGCAGCAGGGGGCGGCCCGCCAGGTGCGGCACGTCGAACAGCACCAGGTGGACCGGGACCCGGGCCGCCATCCGGGCGGCCCGTGCCGGGGCGTGGGCCAGGCCCATCCGGCTCTGCAGCAACTGGAAGTCGGCGCGCCCGTGTTCGTCGAGGGCCAGCACCTCGCCGTCCAGGACCGCCGGCACCCGGCCCAGCACCCCGCCCAGCGGGGAGAGTTCGGGGTACGCGGCGGTGATCTCCTCGCCGGACCGGGCACGCACCAGCACCGTGCCGTCGCCGGGCAGGTAGACGATCGCGCGCTGGCCGTCCTGCTTGGTCTCGTACGCCCACCGGTCGTCCTGCGCGGCGGGCGGCAGCGCGCCGGCCGTGGCGAGCATGGGTGGGATCAGTGGCAGGGCGGTGGTCACGGCACAAGATGTGAACCGCGTACGGCCGCGGCACGCGTCCCGCGCCACGGGTTCCCCCGAACAGCCGCCGGGCGGACCCGCCGGGAGCCGGGGGTCCGCCCGGGATGCCGTCGGCGCGCGGGGGCGGGGAGAGCGGGGGCGTGGTGGCGGCCGGACGGTGTCCGCGGGCGGGCCGGGATCCGCGGACACCGTCCGGGCGGTCAGTGGACCGACTCGGCCGCCGGTTCGGCCGGGGCCGCGGCGGGCCGCGCGTCCGCGGGACGGCGGCCGGGCAGGAAGCAGGCGAGGAGGAAGGCGAGCGCTGCCGCGCCCGCGCCGACCGCCATGACGGTCTTGAAGGCGTTCTCGGAGGGCAGCGTGGCGCCGCCGAGGCTGACGGTCAGCTGGGCGAGGATCACTCCCGCGACGGCGCTGGCCACCGACGTACCGATGGACCGCATCAGCGTGTTCAGGCTGTTGGCGGCGGCCGTCTCCGACGCCGGGACGGCGCCCATGATCAGCGCGGGCATCGCGCCGTACGCGAAGCCGACACCGGCCCCGATGACGCAGGAGACCAGCACCAGCTGCCAGACCTCGGACATCAGGACGATGTTCAGGCCGTAGCCCGCCGCGACGATCACGGCGCCGGTCATCAGGGTGATCTTCGGGCCCCTGGCCCGGGTGATGGCGGCCGAGACCGGCGCGAAGGCCATCATGACCAGACCCTGCGGGGCCATCACCAGGCCGACGGTCATCATCGACCTGCCGAGGCCGTAGCCGGTCTGGGTGGGCAGCTGGAGCAGCTGCGGCAGCACCAGGGACATCGCGAACATCGAGAAGCCGAACGCGATCGAGGCGAGGTTGGTGAACAGCACCTGGCGGCGGGCGGTGGTGCGCAGGTCGACGAGCGGCTCGGCGGTGCGCAGTTCGAAGACGCCCCAGGCGGCCAGGACCACGACCGCGAGCCCGAACAGGCCGAGCGTGGTGCCGTCGGTCCAGCCCCAGTCGGCGCCCTTGGAGACGGCGAGCAGCAGCGAGACCAGGCCGACCGCGAGGCCGAGGGCGCCGACCGCGTCGAAGCGCCCGCCCGAGCGCACCTCGGACTCCGGCACGAGCAGCATGACCAGCGCGAAGGCGACGACGCCGAGGGCGGCGGAGGTCCAGAACAGCACGTGCCAGTCGAAGTGGTCGGCGATGAAGGCCGCGGCAGGAAGGCCCAGCGCGCCGCCGACCCCCAGCGAGGCGCTCATCAGCGCGGTGGAGCCCGCCAGGCGCTCCGGCGGGAGTTCGTCGCGCATGATGCTGATGCCGAGCGGCACCACGGACGCGGAGAGTCCCTGCAGCGCGCGGCCGACGATCATCGGGACCAGCGAGTCGCTGAGCGCGGCCACCACCGAGCCGCAGACCAGCAGGGTGAGGCTGACCAGCAGCATCAGCCGCTTGCCGAACATGTCGCCGAGGCGGCCGGCCACCGGAGTGGCGACGGCGGCGGCCAGCAGGGTGGCGGTGACCGCCCAGGCCGCGTCGGACGCGGAGGCGTTCAGGAACTTCGGCAGCTCCGGGACGATCGGGATCACCAGGGTCTGCATCAGCGAGACGGTGATGCCGGCCAGGGCGAGCACCGCCACCACCGCGTTGGGGCGGGGGCGTGCCTCTCTCGCGGAACCGGCGGGCCGGACTGGGGCTTCGGACATGGGAAAGGGGCCTCCGTAGGCGGGACGGTGCGCGGCGCGGGACGGCACGCAGCGGCACGACCGTGCTTAAGTCAGTCGCTTGACTTACTTTACTGGCAGGGGCGGAGGCGTCGCGCGCCACCGCCGCGTAGGCTTTCCCGGCTGGACCTCGCCGCCCCGGGCGAGGCCCCGGTACGGCTCGCGGGACCGGCCGCACCGGGAGGGTGCGCGGTCCCGGAGCGGTGGTGGGCATGGCGGGCAGGGCGGCGCGGGCGGAGCAGGCCAGCGCGACACGGGAGGCCATCCTCGACACGGCGGAACGGCTCTTCGCCGAACAGGGCGTGTACGCCGTGTCCAACCGTCAGGTCAGCGAGGCCGCGGGCCAGGGCAACAACGCCGCCGTCGGCTACCACTTCGGCACCAAGGCCGACCTGGTCCGCGCGATCGCCGCCCGGCACTTCGAGCGGATCGAGGAGATCCGGGTCCGGCTGCTGGCCGCCGTCGGCGACACCGACGACGTCCGCGACCGGGTCGACTGCCTGGTCCGCCCGATCACCGAACACCTCGCGAGCCTGGGCAGCCCCACCTGGTACGCCCGCTTCTGCGCCCAGGTGGCGACCGACCCGGCGCTCTACGAGATCATGGTCGAGGAGTCCCTCGCCTCGCCCTCGCTGCGCGAGGCCGTCGCCGGGCTCGTCCGGTGCCTGCCGCAACTGCCCGCCGACGTCCGTGCCGAACGCGGCCAGATGGCACGGACGTTGATCCTGCACACCTGCGCCGAGCGCGAGCGCGCCCTCGCCGAGGGCACCGACACGCCCCGCGCCACCTGGAGCGACGCGGCCACCGGACTCACCGACGCGCTCCTCGGTCTGTGGCTGGCACCCGTCACCGCCACGCGCCGAAGCTGACGGCGCCCCTCGCCCCGGCGCCCGCCGAGGGATCCGCTCGGCACCTGTCCAACGGGCGGTCCGCCGGGCCCACTTCGCCCATCACGCGTGATCCGGGGCCGCGCCTCGGCGGGGCCGTGCCGCGAGGGCGGCCGCGTTCGCCGCGACCACCGCCCCGATTCCCGCCCACTCCGGCGCCCCCAGGCTCTGCCCCAGCACCACCCGGCCGACCAGCGCCGCCAGTACCGGATTGACGCTCATGAACAGGCCGAAGGTCTGGGCCGGAACCCTGCGCAGGGTCAGCAGGTCGGCGAGGTAGGGCACCGCCGACGACAGGACACCGGCCGCCACCGCGCACAGCACGGCTCCGGACGTCGGCGGATGCCGCAGCGCCACCACCACTCCGGCCGGCAGGAACGTCAGCGCCAACACGGACGCGGCCACCGCCGGACCCTGCACGCCCGGTATCCGCCGCCCCACCACGCCGTTGAGCAGGATGTACGACGCCCAGCAGCCCGCGGCGACCAGCCCCAGGGCCATTCCCGGGTAGTCCGTCGAGGGCCGCGGGCGCATCAGCACCACCACCCCGGCCGCCGCCAGCGCCGCGCACCCCGCGTCCAGCCGGCGGCGGGACGCCGCCAGCGCGACGGTCAGCGGGCCCAGGAACTCCAGCGTCACCGCGAGACCGAGGCCGATCCGGTCGATGGCGGAGTACAGGGTCAGGTTCATGGTGCCGAAGACCGCCGCCAGCAGCAGCACCGGCCACCACTGCCGCCGGGTGAAGGCCCATGGCCGGGGCCGACCGACGGCCACCAGGACGAGCGCGGCCACGTACTGCCGTACCGCCACCACGCCGAGCGGGCCGAGGACCGGGAAGGCCAGGGCGCCGATCGCCGCACCCGTCTGGTTGGACAGGCCGCTGCCCGCCATGGCCGCCACGCCGGCCAGCCGCCCGGGTACGGCGGCCGGGGAGGGGACGGAGGCGGAGGAGGCGGAGGGGGCGGCCGGGCGGTCCTGGACTCGTCGCATGACAGCAGGGTCGGCCGGGGGAGACGTTGCGCAAAATGCATGCGCCCCGGCATCGATACGCTGAGCGTATGGATCAGGTCGAGCTGCGGCAGCTGCGCTGCCTGGTGGCCATCGTCGACGAGGGCACCTTCACCGACGCGGCGATCGCCCTCGGGGTGTCCCAGGCGGCCGTGTCCCGGACCCTCGCGGGACTGGAACAGGCCCTGGGGGTACGGCTTCTGCGGCGGACCTCGCGCGAGGTGACGCCGACGGCGACCGGGCTGCGGGTGGTGCGGCGGGCCCGCCGGGTGCTCGCGGACGTCGCCGACCTGGTCCAGGAGGCCGGCTCGGGGCACACCCTGCTGCGGATCGGCTACGCCTGGTCGGCGGTGGGCCGGCACACCGTCGCCTTCCAGCGGAACTGGACGGCCGCGCACCCCGGGACCGATCTGCATCTCGTCCGGGTGAACACGCCCTCCGCCGGGCTCGCCGAGGGAACCTGCGACCTGGCCGTCGTCCGGCGGCCGCTCGCCGACCGGCGGTTCGAGTCGGCGATCGTGGGGCTGGAGCGGCGGCTGTGCGCGGTGGCCGCCGACGACCCGCTGGCCCGCCGCCGGTCCGTGCGGCTCGCCGACCTCACCGGCCGGACCGTCCTGACCGACCGGCGCACCGGCACCACCACCCCCGAGCTGTGGCCGGAGCCGTCCCGTCCGGCCGTCGAGGAGACGCACTCCGTGGACGACTGGCTCACCGAGATCGCCGCCGGGCGCGGGATCGGCGTGACCGCGGAGTCGACCGCCAACCAGTACCCGCGGCCCGGCATCGTGTACCGGTCGGTGCGGGACGCCGAACCCGTCGCCGTCCGGCTGGCCTGGTGGCGGGAGGATCCGCACCCGGCCCGGCAGGCCGTCCTCGAACTGCTCAGCGAGCTGTACCGCACCGGCTGAGCGGTCACCCGGGGATCGGCGCCCGGCAATACGGCGGACAAAATTGTTGACAATCTTGTCGGGCTAGATTTACGTTCGACAGGCACTCACTCAGGGAGGGCGAACGATGCCGGAAGAAGCCCGTCCGAGCACCGGAGAGCAGGCCAAGCAGCACGCGCTCGCGCTGCTGCGGCAGGCGATCCTGCACGGCGAGATGGCACCGGCCCAGCGGCTGGTGGAGAACGAACTCGCCGAGGACTTCGGTGTGACGCGGGCCAGCATCCGCGCGGCACTGATCGATCTGGAGGCCCAGGGACTGGTCGAGCGGATCCGCAACCGCGGCTCGCGGGTGCGGGTGGTGACCGTGGAGGAGGCGGTCGCGATCACGGAGTGCCGGATGGTCCTGGAGGGACTGTGCGCCGCGAAGGCGGCCGTCGTGGCCGACGACGGGCACCTCGCCGAACTCGCGGACCTCGGGGCGGCCATGACCAAGGCCGTCGCGGATGGCGAGCCGGTCACCTACTCCGAGCTCAACCACGCGCTGCACGACAGGATCCGGGAGATCTCCGGCCAGCGGACCGCCGTGGCACTGCTGGAGCGGCTCAACGCGCAACTGGTGAGGCACCGCTTCCAGTTGGCGTTGCGGCCGGGGCGTCCGCAGCAATCCCTGAGCGAGCACCTGGCGATGATCGAGGCCATCACGGCCAGGGACCCGCAGGCGGCCGAGGCGGCCGTCCGCGCCCACCTCACGAGCGTGATCGACGCACTGAGCGACTGAGCACGCCCGGGGCGGGGTGGGCGCACATCCGTCCACCAAGGAGATTTCTGCGATGACGCACGCCAACGTGCCCGCCCCACCCCGCTCCACCCTGGTCGTCACCGCGCACGCCGGGGACTTCGTGTGGCGGGCGGGCGGAGCCATCGCCCTGGCCGCGTCCCGTGGCGAGAAGGTCACCGTCGCCTGCCTGACCTTTGGGGAGCGGGGCGAGTCCGCGAAGGCGTGGCGCGCGGGCAAGGGGCTGGCGGAGATCAAGGCGATGCGCGGGGAGGAAGCGGAGCGCGCCGCCGCCGTGCTCGGCGCCGGCGTCCGCTTCTTCGACGCCGGCGACTACCCGCTGACCGCGTCCGCCGAGCTGACCGACCGGCTCGTCGCCCTCTACCGGGAGACCCGGCCCGACGTCGTGCTCACCCACCCCGCGGAGGACCCCTACAACGGCGACCACCCGGCCGCCCACCGGATGGCCCTCCAGGCCCGGATCCTCGCCCAGGCCGTCGGATACCCGGGCGAGGGCGACGTCATCGGAGCCCCGCCGGTCTTCCTCTTCGAGCCGCACCAGCCCGAGATGAGCGGCTTCCGGCCCGAGGTCCTGCTGGACATCACCGAGGTCTGGGACACCAAGCGCAAGGCGATGGAGTGCCTCGGCGCCCAGGAGCACCTGTGGGCCTACTACACCGACCTCGCCGTCCGCCGGGGCGTCCAGCTCCGGCGGAACGCCGGTCCCAACCTGGGCCTGGCGCACGACACCAGGGCCGAGGCGTTCATGCGGCCGTTCCCGCAGATCGCGCGGGAGCTGGCATGAGCGGCGTGATCGTCACCGATCCGCCGAAGGCGCAGGCGCGGGACGTCGACGCCCTCGCCGCCTTCGGGGTCGCCACCGTCGGCGAGGCGATGGGCCGCACGGGCCTGCTGGGTCCGGGCATCCGGCCCGTCCAGCAGGGCGTCCGGGTCGCCGGAACGGCCGTCACCGTCATCGGCTGGCCCGGCGACAACCTCATGATCCACGCGGCCGTCGAGCAGTGCGGCGAGGGCGACATCCTGGTCGTCACCACCACCTCGCCCTGCCAGGACGGCCTCTTCGGTGAGCTGTTCGCCACCGCCCTGGCACGGCGCGGAGTGCGCGGGGCGGTCCTGAACACCGGGATCCGGGACACCCGGGAACTGCGGGACATGGGGTTCGCCGCCTGGTCCCGGGCGGTCTGCGCGCAGGGCACGGTCAAGGCCACCGGCGGCTCGGTCAACGTGCCGATCGCGATCGACGGCCAGGTGATCGAACCGGGTGACGTGATCCTCGCCGACGACGACGGCGTCGTGGTCGTCCCCCGCGAGCGGGCGCGCGAGACGGCCCGGAGGTCGGCGGCCCGCGAGGCCAAGGAGGCCGCGACCCGCGCCGCGTTCGCCGCGGGCGAGCTGGGGCTTGACCGCTACGGACTGCGGGACACGCTGAAACGGCTCGGCGTCGAGTACCGCACCTACGAGGAGCACCGGGCGCGCGAGGCGCGCGGGGAGTCCGGCCGGTGACCGGGGCCGCGGGGGTGCGCTGCATGCTGATGCGCGGCGGCACCTCCAAAGGCGCGTACTTCCTGGCCGCGGACCTTCCCGCCGACCCCGCCGCCCGCGACGACCTGCTGCTGCGCGTGATGGGCAGCCCGGATCCGCGCCAGATCGACGGCCTGGGCGGGGGCCACCCCCTCACCAGCAAGGTCGCGGTGGTCGGGCCGTCCGCCGATCTTGAGGCGGACGTCGACTACCTTTTCCTCCAAGTCTCCATCGAAGACGCGGTAGTGATGGATCGTCAGAACTGCGGCAACATCCTCGCCGGAATCGGCCCGTTCGCCGTGGAGCGCGGGCTCGTGGCCCCCGGCGACGCCACGACCTCCGTACGGATCCGCATGCTCAACACCGGGGAGCAGGCCGTCGCCCGCTTTCCCACCCCCGGCGGGCGGGTCGACTACACCGGGGACGCCGAGATCTCCGGCGTGCCCGGCACGGCCGCCCCGGTGGTCATCGGGTTCCCGGCCGCCCGCACCCCGCTGCTGCCCACCGGGAACGTCCGCGACACCGTCGCCGGTACGCCGGTGACCTGCGTCGACAACGGCATGCCGACCGTGCTCGTCGCCGCCCGCGACCTCGACGTCACCGGGTACGAG
Source organism: Streptomyces sp. NPDC091282 (assembly GCF_044757385.1). Taxonomy (NCBI): domain Bacteria; kingdom Bacillati; phylum Actinomycetota; class Actinomycetes; order Kitasatosporales; family Streptomycetaceae; genus Streptomyces; species Streptomyces sp. NPDC091282. The sequence continues at coordinate 386,808 of NZ_JBIVUX010000008.1, read as the reverse complement.
ACACCGGGCGACCTGGAGGAGGACCGGACGCTCGCCGGCCGGCTGCACGAGATCCGGCTGGCGGCGGGGGAGTTGATGGGACTCGGGGACGTGCGCGGGGCCACCGTGCCCAAGCTCAGCCTGCTCGCGCCGCCCCGCACCGGCGGCGCGGTCACCACCAGGACCTTCATCCCGGTCCGGTGCCACACCTCGATCGGCGTCCTCGGCGCCGCGAGCGTGGCCGCGGGCCTCAGGCTGCCCGGCGGCGCGGGGGAGGGGATCGCCCGGCTCCCGGACCGCGGCGACCGGATCCGCGTCGAACACCCCACCGGATTCCTGGACATCGACATCAGCGTCGACCCCGGTGCCGGCGGCGCCCGGCCTGCCGTCCGCCGCACCGCGGTGGTCCGCACCGCCCGCAAGATCTTCGACGGCACGGTCTTCCCGCGCGCCGCCGCCACCCCCGTACCGCCCCAAGGAGGCAACGATGGCTCCGCCCCTCGGTGACATCGCCCATGTCGGCCACGCCCAGCTGTTCACCCCGGACCTGGACGCGAGCGTCGCCTTCTGCACCGACTTCCTCGGCCTGACCGTCAACGGCCAGGACGGCGGCACGGTCTACCTGCGCGCCTTCGACGACTACGAGCACCACAGCCTGGTCCTCACCGCCCGGGACCGGCCCGGCCCCGGCCGGCTCGCCCTGCGCACCTCCAGCGAGGAGGCGCTGGACCGCCGGGTCAGGGCGGTCGAGGAGGCGGGCGGCGTCGGCCGCTGGGCCGAGGACGAGCCGGGGCTCGGCAAGCTGTACGTCACCACCGACCCGGACGGCCACGAGCACGCCCTCTACTGGGAGAGCGAGCACTACCGGGCCCCAACTGGGCTCGGGCCCGCGCTGAAGAACCAGCCGCAGGCCAAGCCGAACCGGGGTGTCGGCGTGCGGCGCCTGGACCACGTCAACTTCCTGGCCGCCGACGTGCTCGCCAACGCCGAGTTCCAGGAACAGGTCCTCGGCGCCCGGCCGACCGAGCAGATACGGCTGGACACCGGGCGGATCGCGGCCCGCTGGCTGACCTTCACGAACAAGTCGTACGACGTCGTGTACACCGCGGACCGGACCGGCTCGCACGGGCGGCTGCACCACATCGCCTTCGCCACCGACACCCGCGAGGACGTGCTGCGCGCGGCCGATCTCGCCATCGACACCGGCGTGTTCATCGAGACCGGCCCGCACAAGCACGCCATCCAGCAGACGTTCTTCCTGTACGTCTACGAGCCGGGCGGCAACCGTGTCGAGCTCTGCAACCCGCTCACCAGGCTGGTGCTGGCGCCCGACTGGCCGCTGATCACCTGGACCGAGGCCGAGCGCGCCAAGGGCCAGGCCTGGGGCCTGAAGACGATCGAGTCCTTCCACACCCACGGGACACCGCAGGCCGGCTGAGCCGTCCGGCCGTCGAAGGGGGCGGGCGACGCGCTGCCGTGCGCCGCCCGCCCTCTCGGCCCTGTCGTCCGCTGCGATTGTTGACAAAAACGTTGACACTTCTGGACCCGGTCCCTAGCGTCGACGCACCACGGACCGGCCGCACGCGCCGCGCCGGCCCCCTCACCGCTTCCCCTCCGGGCAACGCCTCCTGGACGAGAGGAAAACGACGATGTCCTCCTCCCCCGCCCTGTCCCCCCGCGGCGGCAGACTGGCCGTCCTGGTCGTCGGCCTGTGCTGGCTCGCCGTGCTCTTCGACGGCCTCGACATGTTCATCTACGGCTCGGTGCTGCCCCACCTGCTGGAGACCAGGACCTTCGGCCTCACCGCGGACCAGGCGGGCGACCTCGGCTCCTACGCCACCTTCGGCATGCTGGTCGGCGCCCTGGCCGCGGGTACGGTCGCCGACCGGATCGGCCGCAAGCGGCTGATGACCGGCTGCGTCACGCTGTTCTCGCTCGCCTCCGGCATCTGCGCGGTCTCGGGCGGGGTGGCGGTCTTCGGACTCGGCCGCACGCTGGCCGGCGTCGGTCTCGGCGGCCTGCTGCCCACCGCGATCAGCATGGTCTCGGACTACGCGAGGGGCGGCCGGGTGGCCCTCACCATCGGGCTGCTGATGACCGCGCATCACACCGGCGGCATCCTCTCCGCCTACGTCGCCAAGTGGCTGGTGGAACCGGTCGGCTGGCGCGCCGCCTTCTGGGTCTGCGTGCTCCCGCTGCTCTTCGTGCCCGTGCTGCTCAGGTTCCTGCCGGAGTCGCTGAGCTTCCTGGTCGCCAAGGGGCGCGACGCCGAGGCCCGGGCGCTGGCCGACCGCTACGAGGTCGAACTGCCCGCCGCCGCCGGCGGGAAGAGCGCCGCCGACCGCTGGGACGCGCTGCTCGGCCTGTTCCGCGGCGGCGAGTGGCTCCAGACCCTGCTGTACTGGCTCGCCTCCTTCGGCGGCCTGCTGCTGGTCTACGGCGTCGCCACCTGGCTGCCCACCCTGATGCGCGGTGAGGGCTACGAGCTGGGCAGCGCCCTGACCTTCGTCGTCGTCTTCAACCTCGGCGGCATCGTGGGCATGCTCGCCGCGGGCCGCGCCGCCGACCGGTTCGGCGCCCCGCGCGTCTCCGCCCTCTGGTTCGCGCTGACCGCCGCCGGCGTCCACCTGCTCGGCGTCCACCTGGCCACCGGCGTGACCATGGTGGTCGTCTTCCTCACCGGCGTCTTCCTCAACAGCGCCCAGACGATGGTCTACGCGACCGTCTCCCTGCGCTCCACCCCGGACAACCGGGCCACCGCCGTCGGCTGGACCTCCGGCATGGGCCGCTTCGGCGCGGTCTTCGGCCCCTGGCTCGGCGGGCAGCTGCTCGCCGCGGGCCACGGCGACTGGGGCTTCACCGCCTTCGCGCTGGCCGGCGTCTCCTCGGCGGTGTTCATCGGCGTCGCCGCGCTGCGCTCCGCCCGGCAGCCGCGGACCGGCGGCGACCGGGAGGCGGTGGCCGCCGCGCACTGACCCGTCTCCCGATCAGGGTCGGCGCCGCGCTCCGGTCCCGGGCGCGGCGCCGCGCTCACTCCTCGGGTTCCTCCGGTTCGGCCTCCAGCCCGGTGCACGCCAGCTTCCCCTCCACGTCCGCGCACGCCTCCACTCCCCGGGGCGTCGCGACCGCCAGCATCGGGCTGGTGTAGCCGATGGAGTCGGCGGCCGGATAGCTCGCCGAGAGCACGTCCTGCCCGGCCCGCACCGAGACCTCACGGGCGCGCGAGGCCCGCATCCGCACCTCCGACCAGGCGGTCCCGCAGGTGGGGGAGTAGCGCAGCCGGACGTCGTACGCGGTGCCGGTGACCCTGCTCTTGGTCTGCGCGTCGCGGGCGCACGCCGAGGTGTCCGGCAACTCGCCCTGGCAGGAACGCCCGTGGCAGCGCGGTGCCCCCGACACCGGCTGCGTGCCCTGGCCGGCGCGCCGGTCGGACACGCTGAACGCCGCCGCGGTGACCCCGGCCACGGCCAGCAGCGCGAGCGCGGTCAGCGGCAGCCGCCACCACCGCCTGGCCCGGGGTGCCTGCGGTGCGGGGGAGGCGGGAGCCGGTTCCCCGGTGGCCTCGCACAGCGCCAGGACAGCCGCCGGGTCGACGCCCGCGAGCCGGGCCAGGGCCTCGACGGCCGGACGCGGCGGCGGTTTGGTGCCGCTCAGATAGCGGTGCCAGGCGGACTTGCTGTACGGAGTGCGGGCCGCCAGTGCCGCCAGGCTCAGTCCCGTACGCTCCTTCAGTTCACGCAGGTTCGCCGTCGGCGACTCGTGGGGTGGGGTGGTGGTCGCTCCTTCGGAGTGCCGCATGGTGCGTGCCTCAACTTCATTACGCTATGGGCGTTTCGCCCCTGTTGTCGGAATGGGTTCCCCTGCGGACCGGGGTCGCAATCGCCGTCGTGGTGTGAAGACGGTGCGTCAGGGGGTGCATGCCGAAGGCCTGTTCGGGAACCGCGTTCCCGAACAGGCCTTCAGCGGTCAGGCAGTACGGCGGGCCGGAACCGTCAGCACCACGGGACGGCGTGGCCGACCCGGACGTAGTGGCCGGAGACGTAGCCCTTGCGGTGCGGGAGCCGGTACCAGGTGTGGTTGCCATGCACCGCGCCGCCGTACGACTTGCAGGCCACCGGGACGAGCCGGTTGCTGTGCCGGTGGCCGACCACGCGGTAGCGGGTGCTCGGGCCGGACCGGACGTTGAGCCGGACGTGACGCGTGGTCACCCGTCCCACGGTGCGGTAGGCGCGGTGGCCCTGCGCCGCGGGGGCGGACAGGACGGTGGAGGACTGGTTCTGGGCGATTCCCTGCGGTGCGGGGATCGTGGCGGCGCTCGCGGTGGCGACCCCGGCCGTGGGCAGGAACGCGAACACCGCGACCGTGGCCAGCAGGCCGTTCTTCAGGATCCGACGGGACATGGAAACCTCCGTGCTGTCGTGCTCGTGACCACGAACCGTGATCACGATGGGGAGGATTGCCGTGGCCGCCGCCGGTCATGTCGTCCCCGCGTTCCCCGGGACACGTGGGACATCCCCGGGGACGTCGGCCCGGCCCGTCGGGCTGCGGGCGCCGAGGTGCCCGACCGCGCGGCCCGGCTCCGTGACGGCCCGCGTGACGTGTCCCGGCGAACACGCCCACGGGATCCGCGGCGCCGTGTTCCCGGTGGTGCGGGACGGACACGGGACGGGAGACGGGGCCTACGTGGTGTCGAACCGCCGCTCCGGGCGGGCCTGCCGGCCCCTAGATCACCTCGCCGAAGGTGATGGTGCGCTCCGTCAGCAGCGGGAGCACCACGCCCACGATCACCTCGGCGAAGTGGGCCGAGGCCTTGTGCGCCTCGAACCCCTCCCGGTCGGTGTACCGCTCGTACAGCAGGAACCCGCCGGGCTCGCCCTCCACGGCGTGGACCTCGTACATCAGGTTCGCGGGCTCCGCGCGGGTGGCTTCCCGCGCCCTCACCAGCGCGGCGCGCACCGTCGCCTCGTCCTCGGGCGCGCAGCGGTAGTGGGCTACGACCGTGTAAGCCATGCGTACCTCCGAGGGCCGGGTCCGGTACCCCGATTCCAGCATGGATCACGCGTCCGCCCACCCCGTGCGGCAACTTACTTGAGTTACGCAACCAGATGGTAAACTGGCCGGTATGTCCACCGAACCCCTGCCGGCCGTCACCCCGGAGGTCGCCGAGATCGAGCGTGCGCTGACGCGCATCACCTATCTGAGCACCCGGGCCCGGCAGCACGAGCGGCTGATGGCGCTCGCCGGGGTCCCGCTGGACCGTGCCGCCGTGGCGCTGCTGCGCCAGATCGCCGACTCCGAGCCGCTGCGCCCCGGTGAGCTGGCCCAGCGGCTCGGAGTGGAGGCCTCCCACGTGACGCGCACGGTGCAGCAGCTCCAGCGGTCGGGCCATGTCACCCGGGTCCCCGACCCCGCCGACCGCCGTGCCCAGCGGATCGAGCTGACCGGCGCCGGACGCGAGGCCGTCGACCGGATCAGGGAGGCGGGGGCGCGCGGCATGCAGCTGGCCCTCGGCGGGTGGCAGCCCGCGGAGCTGCGCACGCTGGCCACGCTGTTCCACCGCATGGTCGACGACTTCCTGGCCCGCACGGGCGACGACGAGCAAGGCCAGGACCCCGGCGCAGCGGGACCCGCCGACCGCACCCCGTGAAGCGACCGCGGTCACCCCGGACCCGGTGCGCAGCCGGTCCGTACCACCCGGTAATGTGCGGCGCCAGGTCTTCCCGAGGAGGCGGCGTGGCCCGGTCCCGACGTTCACCCCTGCTCCTGGCGGGGCTGCTGGCCACCGCCGGAATGGCGCACTTCGCGGCGCCGAAGTCGTTCGACGCCATGGTCCCCGGCGCGCTCCCCGGCTCGCGCCGGGCCTGGACGTACGGCAGCGGAGCGGTCGAGCTGGCACTGGCGGCCGGGATCGCACTGCCGCTCACCCGCCGGCCGGCGGCCCGCGCGGCCGCCGCGTTCTTCGTCGGCGTGTTCCCCGCCAACGTGCAGATGGCCGTCGACTGGCGGCGGCGGCCCGAGCCGCTGAGGACCGCGGCACTGGCCCGCCTGCCGCTCCAGATCCCCCTGGTGCTCTGGGCCCGCGGCGTCGCACACCAGGTCACACGCACCGAGGAGGGCTGATAGATGGCGGGAATCATCGAGGTCGGAAGCACGGTCGAGGACTTCGCGCTGGCGGACGAGACCGGCACGACCCGGACCCTGACGGAACTGCTCGCCGACGGGCCGGTGGTCCTCTTCTTCTACCCGGCCGCGCTCTCGCCCGGCTGCACCACCGAGGCCTGCCACTTCCGCGACCTCGCGGCCGAGTTCGCGGCCGCCGGCGCCCGGCCGGTCGGGATCAGCGGGGACAGCGTCGAACGGCAGCAGGAGTTCGCCGGCAAGCACACGCTCGGCATGCCGCTGCTCTCCGACCCCGACGGCACGGTCCGCGAGCGGTTCGGCGTCAGACGCGGGATCGCGCTGGCCCCCACCAAGCGGGCCACCTTCGTGATCGGCCGGGACCGCACCGTCCTGGAGGTGGTCCGCAGCGAGCTGCGGATGAACACGCACGCCGACCGGGCGCTCGCCGCCCTGCGCGCCCGGCAGGGCTGAGACGGGCCGCCCCCGCGCTTGATGCGCTGGGGCACAGGTCCCATCCTGGGGCGTATGGAGCGTGTCGCGGCCGTGGCGGTCATCGACGCCCTGGGCAGGGTGACGGGGTGGAGCGAAGGCGCCCGGACCCTCACCGGACGCCCGGCGGCGCAGGTCGTCGGCCGCCCCGCCGCCGACCTGCTCGCCGAAGCGGTGCCCGCGACCGTGCTCGCCGCCCGCGCCGGGACCGTCGCGCTGCGCCACGCCGACGGACGCCGCACGGAGATCGCCCTGACCGCGTCCCCCGTCCTCGGCGCCGACGGGGAGACCACCGGCCACGTCCTCACCGCCGGCCCGCTCCCGCCGCCCGGCACCGGCCTCGCGGAACAGGCCTTCCAGCAGGCCTCCATGTCCATGTCGGTCTTCGACGTCCGGCAGCGCTACCTGCGCGTCAACGACGCGGTCTGCCGGGCCGCCGGCCTCCCGGAGGAGTCCCTGCGAGGCCGCTTCTTCCTGGACACCGTCGAAGACCTGCCGCACACCCGGGGATTTCTGAACCACCTGCGCCAGGTCGTCGAGACCGGGCGCCCCACCCGCTACGAGAGCTTCACCGGCGCCCCGGCCCTGAGCCGCGAGCACGCCTGGAGCATCGAGATGTGGCCCCTGCGCGACCCCGGGGGCGAACTGACCGCCGTCGCCCTCGCCGCCTTCGACAGCACCGAGCAGTACCTGGCCCGGCTGCGGCTCGCCCTGCTCAACGAGGCGGCCACCTCCATCGGCACCACCCTGGACGTGGTGCGCACCGCCGAGGAGGTCGTCGAACTGATCGTCCCGCGCTACGCCGACTTCGCCAGCGTCGACCTGCTCGACTGGGTGCTCTCCGCCGAGGAACTGCCCGGCCTCCCGCAGGGGGACATCGTGCTGCGCCGCGTCGCCCACGGCTCGGCGAACGAGGGCACTCCCGAGGCCGCCGTACCGATCGGGGAGACCGAGGTGCACCTGGAGTGGTCACCCCCGGCCCGGGCGCTGCGGGAGGGCCGCGCCGTGGTCAGCCAGGCCGGCGAACGGGAGTTCCGGCGCTGGGTCCAGGAGCGCAACGCCCGCGCGCCCGAGGGCCGCAGATACCGGCAGGGCGTCCACTCCATGATCGCCGTACCGCTGCGGGCCCGTGGCGTCCTGCTCGGCGTCGCCGTGGGCGTGCGCATGCGCCACCCAGACGACTACGCCAGCGACGACACCGTGTTCGCCGAGGAACTCGGCAGCCGCGCTGCCGTCTGCATCGACAACGCCCGCCGTTTCGCCCGCGAGCGCTCCACCGCCCTCGCCCTCCAGCACAGCCTGCTGCCCAGCGGCCTGCCCGGCCAGGCCGCCGTCGAGGTGGCGCACCGCTACCTGCCCTGCGGGTCGGTGGCCGGCATCGGCGGCGACTGGTTCGACGTGATCCCGCTCTCCGGCAGCCGGGTCGCCCTGGTGGTCGGCGACGTCGTCGGCCACGGCATCCGCTCCTCCGCCACCATGGGCCGGCTGCGCACCGCCGTGCGCACCCTCGCGGACGTCGACCTGCCCCCCGACGAACTCCTCACCCACCTCGACGACCTGGTCACCCACCTGGCCGCCGACGGCACCGGAGAGGAGGTCGCCGAACTCGGCGCCACCTGCCTGTACGCCGTCTACGACCCCGTCTCGCGCCGTCTCGCCCTCGCCGCCGCGGGCCATCCGGCGCCCGCCGTGGTGCTGCCTGGCGGCGAGGCCGCGCTGATCCCGATGACCGCGGGACCGCCGCTCGGCGTCGGCGGACTGCCCTTCGAGGCCACCGAACTGGACCTGCCCGAGGGCGCGGTCGTCGCCCTCTACACGGACGGCCTGATCGAGGACCGGGACCGGGACGTGGACCGCGCCACCGAGGAGATGTGCCGGGCGCTGAGCGCGCCCGCCGACTCGCTGGAGGACCTCGGCGACAACGTGCTCAAGGCCGTCCTGCCGGAACAGCCCTCCGACGACGTCGCCCTGCTGCTGGCCCGCACCCGTGCCCTGGGCGGCGACCGGGTCGCCACCTGGGACGTCCCGCCCGATCCCGCCGAGGTCGCGTACTTCCGGCAGGCGGCCACCGAACGCCTCGCCGACTGGGGCCTGGACGAAGCCGCCTTCGTGACCGAACTGGTCGTCAGCGAACTGGTCACCAACGCCATCCGCTACGGCGAACCGCCCATCCAGCTACGGCTGATCCGCGACCGCGCGCTCATCTGCGAGGTGTCCGACGGCAGTTCGACCTCCCCGCACCTGCGGCGGGCGCACGCCTTCGACGAGGGCGGCCGCGGCCTGCTCCTGGTCGCGCAGCTCACCCAGCGCTGGGGCAGCCGCCAGACCTGCAGCGGCAAGACCATCTGGGCCGAACAGCCCCTGCCGCAGGGCCCGTTGCCGGTCAGCGACCCCTGACCCCGCGAGCCGCCCTGGCGCCGCTCCGTTCGGCCCGCGGCCTGCCGGCCCGGTCCGCCGGGCCGGCGGTGGCCTCCCGCGGCGGCAGCGGCGCGGCCGGGCCTTCGAAGCGGCTCGGGAACGGGTACTTGCGGTCCAGGAAGGCGTGGATGGCCGCCCGCGCGGCCGGTCTGGCCTCCGCGGGCGTGTCCACGTCGTTGAGGCAGAAGAAGTCGACGTCCTCGCCGGCCGCGAGCCGGGCCAGGCGCCGGCCCATGTCCGGTGTGCCGAGCTGGACGTAGCGGAAGCGGTAGTCGGCCGGGACGGCCCGGCCGGTCGCCATCGCCCAGTGGTGGTGGAGCGTGGAGGCGGGCGCGACGTCGGACAGGGACCGGAACCGCGAGTAGGCGGTCCGTTCCAGCTCCTCGATTCCGAGACTCTCCATCTCCCGCATGACCGGCAGCAGTTGGGGATGCGGGGTGTGCAGCGACTTGTGCGTGATCTGCCGGCCGTGGTAGCGCCTGATCACCTCGCGGGCGTTCTTGCCCGCGGAGTTCGGCGCCGGTTCCAGCGGGTGCGGGGCGCCGACGCCGAGCTTGAGCGGGGAGAGCGGGATCCGGGCGATGCCGTTGCCGTGGAAGAAGTGCCCCGGCCCCACCGGGCGGTTGATGAAGACGTCGTCGTTGAAGTACAGGTAGTGCTCCGACAGGCCCGGGATGTGGTGCAGGGCGCTCTCTATGGCGTGGGAGTTGAAGACGGGGAGCGCGTCGGCCGGGAGGATGTCCGTGTGGTCCACCACGGTCAGGCCCGCCGCGTCCGGGTCCAGCCAGGCCGGGACCTGGGAGTCGGTCACCAGGTAGACGTGCCGGACGAAACCGGCGTACATCTCCAGCGAGCGCAGCGCGTACCTCAGTTCGTCGTGGCTGGTGTAGCGGGAGGCGCCGGTCTCGCGCGCGGCGATGACGCCGTCGGAGCGTTCCCGGTGGGCCCGGCGCCTGGCGGCCATCGCCGGGTCGTCGCCGTCGACCCAGGTGTACACGGCGTCGACGGGGAACAGCACCTCGTCGATGCCCGGCTCGGCGAACGGCGCGAAGGTCGGGACGCTCCGGCGGCGGGCCGTCGCCGGCCGTCGCGCGGCCGCCGGCAGCACTTCCGTGACGGGATTGCGGCGCGGGGCGACGAGCGCCGTGCCGAAGACGTCCGGCAGCCGGGCGCCGGGCACCGTCAGCCACGCGGGATCGGCGCCCGCGGCCGTGGCGGAGGCGATGCCGAGGTCCCGGCCGTGGCGCCAGAACTCGATGTCGCACCCGGCTTCGAGCCCGCTGAGCACCTGCCCGTCGGGACCGAGGCGCACCACACCGGTGCGGAGCACCGCGGCCCGCCGCAGGGCCCGCGGCAGCCGGCCGTCGGCCCAGAGCACCGCGGTCGTCACCGAGCCGTCAGGCCCGACGGCGCCGACGTAGCAGCAGGTGCCCGCGAAGCGCTGGGTCGCCCGCGCGAGGATCTCGCCGCGGTGCGCCTCCTCGACGCCCACGACCTGCCGCGGCGCACCGCGCCCGTGGTCGCAGGGCACCAGGAAGTACGGGACGCGCAGCCCCTCCAGGAGCGTGCAGACGCCTTCGAGATCGGCCTCGACGCCGTCCGACGCGGTGTACGCGGCGACCGTACGGCCGTACAGCCGCGACGGCCCGAGGGCGATGTGCCGCGCTCCGGGGACGGCGCTCCGCAGGCGCCGGCGGGCCCGGGACGCGCGCAGGGCCCAGAGCCCGGCCGACACCCAGGTCCACAGGCGGTTCAGAAGGCTCCCGGCGGCGCGCAGGCCCGCCGGTGCCGTAAGACGGTGACGGATGTCCATGCCCCCCGGCCCCCGTCAGTCCTGCTTCTCGAAGGGACTGGGGAAGGGGAAGTAGTCCTCCAGGAACTCACCCATCCGGATCCCGACCCGTTCCCGTTCCTCGGGCGGTACGTCGACGTCGTTGAGGCAGAAGAAGTCGAAGCGCCGGGTGCGGCGCAGGTCGGCCAGGCGGGCCTCGGCGTCCGGGCGGCTGATGTTGACGTACCGGAAGCCGAACCGGCCCGGCACCCCCTGGCCGGTCATCAGCGCGTACTGGTAGAGCAGCGGGGCCGTCACGGCGATGTCCTGCGGCGAACGGAAGCGGGAGGCCGTGGTGCGGGCGATGTCCTCGGGGAAGAGCTCCTCCAGCGCCCGCAGGGTACGCCGCTGCTGCGGCAGCGGGGTGTGCATGAAGTTGTGCGTGGTCATCCGCCCGAACTTCTCCAGGAGCAGGCCCCGGACGTTCTTGCTCGCGGAGTTGGTGGCCGTCTCCTCGGCGTGCGGCTTGCCGACGCCGATCTTGAGCGGGGAGACCGGGACCTTCATCAGGCCGCTGCCGTGGAAGAAGTGCTCGGCGGTGACGCGGCGGCCGACGAACACGTCGTCGTTGAAGTAGAGGTAGTGGTCCGACAGGCCCGGGATGTGGTGCAGGCGGGTCTCGATCGCGTGCGAGTTGAACACCGGCAGGACGTCGGCGGGGAAGATGTCGCGGTGGTCGACGACCGTGATCCCCGGTGCGGAGTCGTCGAGCCAGTGCGGCTTCTGGCCGTCGGTCACCACGTAGACGTGGCGGACGAAGTCGGCGTACATGGCGAGCGAGCGCAGCGAGTACTTCAGCTCGTCGTGGCTGGTGTAGCGGGAGGCGTTGGTCTCCTTGTCCAGGATCTCGGCGGTGCCGCGCTGCTGGTAGCGGGCGCGCTTGGCCCGCATCGCGGGCTCCTCGCCGTCCACCCAGGTGTATACGACGTCGACCGGGAAGGTCACGTCGTGCACGGTCGGCCGGGTGAGCGCGGCGAAGCTCGGCAGGTCCCGTCCGCCGACCCGCACCAGGGCCGGCTTCTGCTCGGAGACCGGCAGGACGTCGGTGATGCCGTTGTTCCGCGGCGCGACGAGGGACTCCGCGAAGATGTCCTCGGACGCCTGCGGCTGGACGGCGGCCAGGCGCCGGGCGCCGCTGTCGGAGGCGAGGAGTGCCGCCCCGTCCTCCCAGAACTCCACGTCGCAGGCGAGTTCCGGACCGGCGAGCAACTGGCCGGCGGGGCCGAGGTGGTTCTCGCCGATGCGCAGGACCGGGGCCCTGCGCAGCCCGGCCGGCAGCACGCCGTCCATGAACAGGGCCGGATGCTTGAGCTTTCCGCCGGGCAGCGGCCTGCCGATGAACACCGCCTTGCCCGCGTTGCGCGCCTCCAGGGCGGTGAGGAGACGCTCCCGGTCGAGGGCGTTCACCCCGACGGTGTGGCGGGTGCGCGAGGCCGGCACCAGGAAGTAGGGGATGCCCTCCTGCTCCAGCGCGCCGAGGACCAGGCCCAGGTTGGCGGCGGCCGCTCCGGCGGCGGTGAACCCGGTCACCACCCGTCCGTAGAGCTGCTGGCCGCGTACCGCGACCGGGCGGAGCACCGGGTCGGTGTCCGCCGCCCTGCGGCGGCGGCGCAGGGTACGCAGCTCCCACACCTTCTCGGCGGCCTTCCGCTCGACTCGCGGTCGGACCCGCCGGGCAAAGGAACGCACGGTCACGTTCTGAGCTCCTCTACGTCAACCTCAAAAGAACCTCGCGTTAACCAGACGGACACCCTGGGTGGATGGTTGTAGAAATTTTCGCGGAGAATTGAGAGAAAATTGATCTTGCTCTCAACCGGCTCATGCACATGTGTGCTAGGGGTGGCCGTTTCCGTCGGGGAGACAGCAGTGGCGGCTCACCCGGGACGGACGCGCCCTAGAACTCCTCGTGGTGGTCCGGGTCGCCGCCCAGGCGCTCGTGGGGGCGGCCGGAGACCGCCGCCATCTGGGCATCGCTCAGGTGGAAACCGAAGACGTCCAGGTTCTCGCGTTGGCGGCGGGCGTCGGCCGACTTCGGGACGGCCGCGGCGCCGAGCTGGACGTGCCAGCGCAGGATCACCTGCGCGGGCGTCACCCCCAGCGTCTCCGCGACACCGGCGACGGCCGGGTCCCGCTGGAGCCGGCCGTCGCGGCCCAGTGGGCTCCAGCTCTCGGTGACGATGCCCTTCCCGGCGTGGAAGGTGCGCAACTCCTCCTGCGGGAACAGCGGATGCAGCTCCACCTGGTTCACCGACGGCAGCACCCCGGTCTCCTTCTCCAGCCGGGTGAGGTGCTCCTCGGTGAAGTTGGAGACGCCGATCGAGCGCACGAGCCCCTCCTCGCGCAGCTTGATCATCGCCCTCCAGGAGTCGACGTACCGGTCGACCCGCGGGTTGGGCCAATGGATCAGGTACAGGTCCACGTACTCCACGCCGAGCCGCCGCCGGGACTCCTCGAAGGAGGCCAGCGTCTCCTCGTACCCGTGGTGGCGGCCCGGCAGCTTCGTCGTCACCACCACCTCCTCGCGGGGGACGCCGCCGCGCGCGACGCCCCGGCCGACCCCGGACTCGTTGCCGTAGTTCACGGCCGTGTCCAGGAGCCGGTAGCCCGCCTGGAGCGCATGGCCGACGGCCTCCTCGGCCTGCGCGTCGTCCATGGGCCAGGTGCCCAGGCCCACGGCGGGCAGCGCCGTGCCGTCGTTGAGCGTGTACGCCGGAATGCTGATCACGATGGGGCCTTCCCTCGGCTGTGTCGTACCCCCAGCCTCGCCGACCGGGCGGGCGATGATCAACCCGGTCCCGGTGCTCCCTTCCGCGGTGCGCGCCGGGCTGACACGATCTTCCCTGGACGGGTACCGACGACCACTCGGAGTACGCATGACGACGGACCGGGGCACGGCTGGACGGACGCGGGGGGCCGGCGGAGCCGAGGTGAGACCGGTCGCCGGGCACATCGGGGCCGAGATCACCGGCGTCGACCTCGGCGGCGGCCTCGACGACGCCGACGTCGCGCTGATCCGGGAGGCCGTGCTGCGCTGGAAGGTCGTCTTCTTCCGTGAGCAGCGGCTGGACCACGCGGGTCACGTCGCCTTCGCCCGCCTCTTCGGCGAACCGGTCGTGCTCGGACGCCGGGGCAGCGCCTCACCCGCCGGGTTCCCCGAGGTGGAGACCACCGCCGACCGGCTGGAACTGGGCGGACGGTTCGGGATGGAGCACGAGGAGTGGCTCCAGCGGCGCCGGCACACGCTGCTGCGCGGCTGGCACTGCGACCACGGCGCCCGCGTCGACCCGCCGGCCGCGACCATCCTGCGCGCCGAGACCGTCCCGCCGTACGGCGGCGACACCACCTGGGCCAATCTCGCCGCCGCCTACGCCGGGCTCTCCGCGCCCGTGCGCGCCTTCGTCGACGGACTGCGCGCCGAGCACCGCCTGGGCGTCGGCTACCAGCCGCGGCCAGGCGACGACTCCTACCTCCGCCATCTCCTGGACCACCAGGTCGCCTCGGTGCACCCGCTGGTGCGCGTCCACCCGGAGACCGGCGAGCGGGTGCTGTACGTCAACGGCTACTACGTCGAGCAGATCGCCGGCGTGTCCCGCCCGGAGAGCGCCGCCCTCCTGGAGATGCTGCTCGAACAGGCGGTGCGTCCCGAGTACACGGTCCGCTTCCGCTGGGAGCCCGGCAGCGTCGCCTTCTGGGACAACCGGGCCACCATCCACCTCGCGCCGAGCGACAACACCCACCTCGGCTTCCCCCGGGTCATGCACCGGGTGATGCTGCACGGCGAGGTGCCGGTCGGCGTGGACGGCGAGCCGTCGCAGCCGGTCACCGGCACCCGGGCGGGTCACTGGTGACTCAGCCGGCGGCCCCCGGCCGCCAGCCGAGCGCCGGGCCCAGGCGGGTGGCCATGTCCGTCAGGATCTGCACGTAGTCCTCGTGCTCGAACGTGAACGGCAGCGCGAAGGCCACCTCGTCGACCTCCCGGAACCCGGCGTGCGCGTGCAGCCGCTCGACCAGCTCCGCCGAGGTGCCCACCAGGTCCGGCGCGAACAGCAGCCGCGCCGGGCCCTGCGGGCTCGTGGTGCGGGGCAGCCGCTGGGCCGCGTACGCCTCGTACCTCGCGCGCTGCTCGGGCGTCGCGGAGTCGGTGGGGATGACCACCAGCCCCTGGGAGACGCGGGCCGCCTCGCCGTCGGGGTGGTGGGCGCGGAACTCCCGGATGTGCGCGCGCTGGATCTCCCCGAAGTCGTAGGAGTCCTGCGGTTCCGCGGCCCGTACGACACTGCTGGTCAGGAAGTTCATGCCGTGCTCGCCCGCCCAGCGCGCCGAGCCGAGGCTGCCGCCGCCGTACCAGAGCCGCCGGCCGAGGCCCGGGGAGTGCGGCTGGACGACGTCCGCGAACACCTCGAAGCCCTCGACGCCGCTGAAGTCGGTGGCGGGCTTGCCGCGCACCAGGTCGAGGAGCCGCCGCACGCGCTCGTAGCTGAAGTCCTCGGCGTCCGCCGTGTCCGGGTAGAGGGCTTCCCTGACCTGCTCGTAGTGCATGGGCGGGCCCACGCTCACGCCCGGGTTGAGGCGGCCGCCGGACAGGACGTCGACGGTCGCCAGGTCCTCGGCGAGCCGCAGCGGGTTCTCCCAGCCGAGCGGGATCACGGCGGTGCCCAGTTCGATGCGGCTGGTGCGCTGCGAGGCGGCCGCGAGGACGGCCACCGGCGAGGAGATGCCGTACTGGAGGTGCCGGTGACGCACCCAGGCGCTGTCGAAGCCGAGCCGCTCGCCCAGCTCGATGATCTCCAGCGTGGACTCGTGCCCCCGGCCCGGGTCCGCCCCGTCGAACAGGCCTATGGTCAGGAAGCCGAGTCTGCGCAGCGGGCGCGGGGTCGACGGCACGGGTCCTCCAGCGGTCGTACGTCAGTTCTGCCCTGATTGTGGCACCCGAACATTGCGGGAGTGTGATCAGCTCCGGGTCAGGTCAGGGGGATGACGACCTCGTCCTCGACCGGCGGGTCCACCTCCTGCGTCCGGTTCCCGGTCGCGGCGAAGCAGCGCAGCCGCACCGCCTCCGGGGTCACGTCCAGGCGCAGGAAGCACTTGAAGAACGGCGGACTGTAGGTGGCCGAGCCCGGCGAGAACAGCTGCGTGTAGATCTTCTTCACCGGCAGCCGGAACCGGGAGGTGCGGTCCGGGCGGCCGCCCGCGCCGAGCAGGCTCGCGACCAGCCGGATGCGGCGGGTGACCCGGGTCTCGGGACCGGGCTCCCGGCTGGGCTTGATGCCGAGGCGCTCGGCGATCACGGCCGTCGCCTCCGCCGCGGTCAGCGTGAAGAACCGGGGCATGCGCAGCCGGCGGCCGTAGAGGCGGCTGTAGAAGGCCAGGGAGTCGCCGCGCAGCGGGTAGCAGCGGAAGTCGTCCTCGGTCACGTCCGCCACGGAGACGCGGGGGATGGTGTGGGTGGCGTGCATGAACGCACCGCCGCCGCCCGCGACCACGTACTGGAGGGTCCGGCCGCCCACGTCGACCGGGTAGCGCTGGTAGTTGTGGATGTCCCCGCCGATCGCCGCCACGTAGCCGTGCGCCGGGTCGCGGACGATGTCGTCGACGGTGCCGCCGCCGTCGATCGGGCACGGGTGGTGCTCGCCGTCCACGTACAGCGGGGAGCCGGTCACCAGGATCTTCGGACGCGGTCCCCGTGACACCTCCCGCAGCCAGGCGCCCTGTTCGGCGTCGAGCGTGCCGAGCAGCCCGGTGTCGATGCCGACGATCCGCACCGGACCGGCGTCGATCGCCCAGTAGGGACCGGGCTGTTCGGCGCCCTGCTCCGGCGCCGACCGCAACGCCCGTGCCTGCGCGAGCAGTTGTTCGTCGGTGCGGCTCGGCCGGTGCCACAGCAGTGCCCGCCACCACGCGGGGGAGAGCGGACGGGGCTTCGGCTCGGGCGGCAGCGGCGGCGCGTCGCCGCAGAAGACGCGCATGAACGCGCCGAGGTCCTCGTACCAGTCGTGGTTGCCGGGTATCGCGTAGATCGGCGCGGGATAGTCCTGGTAGGGACGGAAGAACTTGGTGGCGTAGTCGTCGGCGGCGCCGACCGGGTAGATCACGTCGCTGGCGATCACCGCGAAGTCGGTGTCCTGACTGACCTTCAGGAACCCGGGCACGACGGCGTACTGGGGGTCGTCGCCCTCGCCGGTGTCGCCGATCACCATGAACGAGAAGCGGTCGGCGTCGGCGCGCCGGATCACCTTGTCCGGTGCCGCCCCGGCCGCCGCCCGTTGCGCCACCCAGCGGCCGCGGGTGCGGCCGGTCGGGTCGCCGAACCAGGACGCCAGCACGCCGTTGCGGGCGGCCCACATGGTTCTCGGGTTGAGCCAGTACAGCTTCTCGACATGGTTGGGCATCAACTGGCGGTAGGCCCCGCGTTCGGCCTCGCCCCAGCCGGCGCCTTCCGCGGTCTCGCGTGAGGAGTCAGACACGCGGGCACCGTAGCAATGATCAACCGGCGGGCCGGGGGCAGGGGTTGGCCGAGCGCCTCGCGGACACCTCGGCGCGGATCAGTCGGCGACGATCTTGAGGGCGCTCATCCAGCCGTGCCCCTCGGGGCGGTTCTGCAGGGCCATGTGCAGCAACTGGATGCCCTCCAGTTCGCGGGCGTGCCGCAGGCCGCCGACGACCACCGGGTTGAGCCCGCCGGAGGAGGCCAGCTCGGCGACCTGGTCGCGGGCCGCCGGGTCGTCACCCGCGATGAACACGTCCAGCGGCAGTCCGCCCGCCTCGCCGGTCACCAGCGGGCCCGCGAACGTGGTGTTGAACGCCTTCACCACTCGGGTGCCCGGCGCGGCCGCCGCCGCGATCTGCTGGGCGCCGGAGCTGTCCGCGGGCACGGTGAGCGAGTCGAAGGTGGCGAAGTCCACCGGGTTGGAGATGTCGACGACCGTCTTGCCTGCGAGGTGGTCGCCGTACTCGGCCACCACCTGCCGGGCCGCGTCGAACGGCACGGCCAGCACCACCACGTCCGCCGACCCGACCGCGTCCGGCACCGCGGGTGCCACGTCGGCGCCGTCCGTCCGTGCGCCGAGGGCGTCGGCGAGGGCGGCGGCCTTGGCCGGATCGGTGCCGACCAGCCGGACCGTGTGCCCGCCCGCCAGCGCCCGGGTGGCGATACCGCCCGCCATGTTGCCCGTGCCGACGATGAAGACCCGCATGGATGCGCCCCTTCCGTGAGGGTGTGAGCCCCCGGCGCGGGACCGGGACCGGGAGACCGCGGCACCGGTCCGCACTCGGAACAATCAGGATAAAACGGTCCGGCGGCCTCGGCTCGGGCGGGTCGCCGGACGTCGCGGCGGCGGGCTAGTCTGGCGCGTCATGGGGGACTGGGGGATGCGGCCGGCGTCGCCGGCGGACGTCGAGGCGGTGGCCGGGCTGCGCGCCGTGGTCCTGCGGGACGACCTGGAGCGGCTCGGCCGGTACGACCCGTGGCGCGTCCGGCAGCGGCTGCGGGACGGATTCGACGCGGCCCACACCTGGGTGATCGAGGTGGGCGGCGCCTTCGCCGGCTGCGTCGCGCTGCGGCCCGCCGCCGACGCCCACTGGCTGGAACACTTCTACCTGGCCCCGGACGTCCAGGGCGGCGGGGTCGGTTCGGGCGTGCTGCGCGCGCTGCTGGAGCGGTGCGACCGTGACGGCGTCCGGGTCCGGCTGAACGTCCTGCGCGGCAGCGCGGCCCGGCGGCTCTACGAGCGGCACGGGTTCACCGTCGAGACCGAGGACGCCGTGGACGTGTTCATGGTCCGCCCGCCGTCTTCCTGGGCCCCGCCCGGCCCCGGCCGCCCCGCGGCGTAGAGGGAAAACCCTCGATTGCTCTCGACTTGAATGACATGGCCGCATCAAGGCTGGAATCCTCGCTCCGCGCACGCTTTCTCCACGGCGTGTCCACGGATCACGGACCCCTTGTCCCGGTCCCGCCGATCCCGGTCCCCGCACAGCTCAGCTCGTCCCGGTCAGCACACCCCGTCTGCCCGGTCTGTCACCGGCCGCGACCCGGCGGCCGCAGCAGGAGGAGTTCGAGTGAGACGTCTTCCCCACAGACGCGCCACGGTCGGAGCCGCCCTGGTCTCCACCGTGGCGCTGTTCGCCGTCGGCATCCAGTCGGTCCCCGCGAACGCCAAGCCCGCCGCCCCCCACCCCAGCCCCCTCCGCGCCGGCGGCCTGGAGGCCGAACTCAGCCCGGCCCAGCACACCGCGCTGCTCAAGAGCGCCCAGCAGCAGACCGCCGCGACCGCCCGGCAGATCGGCCTCGGCGCCAAGGAGAAGCTGGTCGTCAAGGACGTCGTCAAGGACAACGACGGCACCCTGCACACCCGTTACGAGCGCACCTACGCGGGCCTGCCGGTCCTCGGCGGCGACCTGATCGTGCACACCCCGCCCGCCTCGCTGGCGGCCGGCACGGTCAGCACCACCTTCAACAACCAGCGCACCGTCAAGGTGGCCTCCACCACCGCGGCCGTCACCAAGTCCGCCGCCCAGGCCTCGGCGCTCAAGACCGCCAAGTCGCTGGCCGCCGAGAAGCCCGCCGCCGACAGCGCGCGCAAGGTGATCTGGGCCGGCAACGGCACCCCGAAGCTCGCCTGGGAGACCGTGGTCGGCGGCTTCCAGGACGACGGCACCCCGAGCCAGCTGCACGTCGTCACGGACGCCACGACCGGCAAGGAGCTGTACCGCTACCAGGCGGTCAAGTCCGGCACCGGCAACACCCAGTACAGCGGCACGGTCACGCTGAACACGACCCTGTCGGGTTCGACGTACCAGCTGTACGACACCACGCGCGGCGGCCACAAGACGTACAGCCTCAACAACGGCACCTCGGGCACCGGCACCCTGATGACCGACGCCGACGACGTCTGGGGCACCGGAGCCGGCTCCAACACCCAGACCGCGGGCGCCGACGCGGCCTACGGCGCCCAGGAGACCTGGGACTTCTACAAGAACACCTTCGGCCGCAGCGGCATCAAGAACAACGGCGTCGCGGCCTACTCGCGGGTCCACTACAGCAGCGGCTACGTCAACGCGTTCTGGGACGACAGCTGCTTCTGCATGACCTACGGCGACGGCTCCGGCAACACCCACGCCCTCACCTCGCTGGACGTGGCAGGCCACGAGATGAGCCACGGCGTCACCTCCAACACCGCGGGCCTCAACTACACCGGTGAGTCCGGCGGCCTGAACGAGGCCACCTCGGACATCTTCGGCACCGGCGTCGAGTTCTACGCCAACAACTCCTCCGACGTCGGTGACTACCTCATCGGCGAGAAGATCAACATCAACGGCGACGGCTCCCCGCTGCGCTACATGGACAAGCCCAGCAAGGACGGTGCCTCCGCGGACAGCTGGTACTCCGGCGTCGGCAACCTCGACGTGCACTACTCCTCTGGCCCCGCGAACCACATGTTCTACCTGCTGTCCGAGGGCAGCGGCAGCAAGACCATCAACGGGGTCACCTACAACAGCCCGACCTCCGACGGCGTCGCCGTCGCCGGCATCGGCCGGGCCGCGGCCCTGCAGATCTGGTACAAGGCGCTGACGACGTACATGACGTCCAGCACCAACTACGCGGCCGCCAGGACCGCGGCGCTCAACGCCGCGACCGCGCTGTACGGCGCGAGCTCCGCCCAGTACGCGGGTGTGGCCAACGCCTTCGCGGGCATCAACGTCGGCAGCCACGTCACCCCGCCGACCTCGGGGGTCACGGTCACCAACCCGGGCAGCCAGTCCTCCACCGTGGGCACCGCGGTCAGCCTGCAGATCTCGGCCAGCAGCACCAACAGCGGCTCGCTGAGCTACGCGGCGACCGGACTGCCGGCCGGCCTGTCGATCAACAGCTCCACCGGTGCCGTCACCGGCACCCCGACGACGGCCGGCACCTCCAGCACGACCGTCACGGTGACCGACTCCACGGGCGCCACCGGCACCGCCTCCTTCACCTGGACCGTCAGTTCCAGCGGGGGCGGCGGCAGTTGCACCGCCACGCAGCTCCTCGGCAACGCGGGCTTCGAGTCGGGCAACACCACCTGGACCGCCACCAGCGGGGTCATCACCAACGACACCGGCCAGGCGGCCCACGGCGGCTCGTACAAGGCGTGGCTGGACGGCTACGGCTCGACCCACACCGACTCGCTGTCCCAGTCGGTGACGATCCCGAGCGGCTGCACCAACACCACGTTCACGTTCTACCTGCACATCGACACCGCCGAGACCACCAGCAGCACGCAGTACGACAAGCTGACGGTCACCGCCGGTTCGACCACCCTGGCCACGTACTCCAACCTCAACAAGGCCACCGGGTACGTGCAGAAGTCCTTCAGCCTCGGCTCCTTCGCGGGCAGCACCGTGACGCTGAAGTTCACCGGCGTGGAGGACTCCTCGCTGCAGACCAGCTTCGTCGTCGACGACACCGCCGTGACGACAGGCTGATCCTTTGACAGAACGCGCGTCCCGCGGCCGGTCTCCGGCCGCGGGACGCCCGTGTGTGTCAGCTCAGCGGATCCAGTGTGAGGTACGCCTGCTGCGGACCGCCGTCGTTGACCAGCGACTCCTGGTTGCCGACGTCGTCGAAGGCGAAGGCGTACGCCTTGCCGTCGGCCATCTGCGCGTGGACGGCGCGCGCGTACTGGTTGGTCACCGCGTCCTTGTAGAAGTCGGCCGGGTTGGTGTCCGGCTGGTTCGCGCTCGTGAGCAGCGTGGACCGGTTGAAGCCCGCGCACAGGGTGCGCGAGATCGGGCCGCGCACCTGGTCGTTGGGCGCGTCCAGCAGGTTGTGGCAGCCGAAGACACTGCCCGAGTCGGGCTTCTGGAAGCTGGTCACCACCGCCCCCGCGGAGTTGGTGAAGTTCATGACGTTGCCCGAGACCCGGCCGAAGTACTTGGTGTTCGGCTGGTCGGCGAACGGCGTCACCGTCAGGGTCGTGGACGCGTACTTCGTCCAGACCCGGTTGACGTAGTCGTTCAGGACGCTCGCGGGCAGCCCCCCGGTCTCCACGCCGTACAGCGGGGAGAGCGCGCGGAGCACGGTGCCGTCCGACCGGGTCTGCACCAGGTTCGCCCAGCCGCCCGACTGTCCGCGCAGCGCGTTGAAGACCGCGTTGTAGCCGCCGGACTTGAGGTGGCCGGTGCTGGCCACCGAGCCGTCCGAGCGCTGCACGCCGACCGCGTACGGCGCCGAGAACATGTCGACCTGGGTGCTGTTGATCCACAGGCCCGCGTCGTTGAGCGTGTACTCGGACCAGTTGAAGAGGATGTTGCGGTTGGGGTCGCTCGGATTCTGCACGGCGGGCTGCACCAGGCCGCCGGTGGTCAGCCTGAAGTCGAGCTTCTGGCCGTAGGAGAAGTAGATCCGGCCGGAGAACTTCGGGATCCGGATCGTCTTGGACTGTCCGGCCGCCGGGCCCGCGATCGAGGCGTCCGGTGCGGGGGTCGGCGGGTTGCCGCCGGCCGGCCAGGCGTGGAAGGTGCCGTTCGCGTCGGCCCAGCCCTGCCGTCCGGTGGAGAGCTGGGTGCCGAGGTCGTAGACGTAGACCTGGTCGCCGCGGCCGGAGTTGTTGGTGATCTTCAGGGGGATGGTGTCCGGCACCGCGGCGGCGGCCGGTTGCGGGGTGCCCAGGGTGAGCGCCCCGCCGATCAGCGCCGCGGCGGCCGCCAGGGGCAGCGTGCGGCGTGCGAATCCTGTGCGCACTCTCCACCTCCGTGTGGGGTCGGGGTCGTACGGATATTGGTCCGTACCAGTTTGAGAGCGCTCTCAGCGTGCCGGTGGGACGGGTGCATGTCAATGAGTGGGGACGGAATCGGGGGCCCGCCGGACGACGGGCCCCCGATCCTGCGGACGCGGCCGGATCAGAAGGTGCGCTTCAGCAGACCGAGCAGCGCGTCCCAGTGCCGTTCGGCGGCCTCGGCGGAGTACGCGGGCGTGTCGGCCTGGGTGTACCCGTGGCCGGCGCCCGGGTAGACCTCGCAGGTGTTGCGGACCCCGGCGGCGGTCAGCGCCCGCTCGAAGGTGCGGATCTGCTCCTCCGTCATGGACTGGTCCTGGTCTGCGAAGCCGAAGTACAGCTCCGCCGTGATCCGGTCGGCCAGCAGGTGCGGGCTCTCCGCGTCCTCGGTGACCAGCTGGCCGCCGTGGAAGCCGCCCGCGGCCGCGATCCGGTCGGGGAACGCGGCGGCGGTCCGCACCGCCAGCCGGGCACCCAGGCAGTAGCCGGTGATCGCCACCGGACCGTCGGCCACCAGCGGGTTCCCGGCCATCCAGTCCAGGTAGGCGCCCGAGTCACGGACGCTGAGTTCCGGCGTCAGCGACGACATGACCGGCATGATCTGCTGCCAGATCGTCGGGTCCGCCGACGGGTCGATGAACTCGGGCAGGTCGAAGACCGGGGTACGGCCGCTGCGGTAGAAGACGTTCGGCAGCAGGACCGTGTAGCCCTCGCCGGCGAGCCGGTCCGCCATTGCCTTCAGGTGCGGGCGGATGCCGTAGGCGTCCTGGTAGAAGAGCACCCCGGGGTGGGGGAGGCCGTCGGCGGGGTGAGCCAGGTAGGCGTCGGCGACGCCGTCCTCGGTGGTGATGTCCACGTCGGATCCCTGTACGGCGGTCATGGCGCAGTGCCTCTCTGTGGAGTCGGCGTCGGGTCGGGGGAGGCCCGGCGCGGCATGTCACGATCATCGTGGCACGCGAAGGTGAGAGGACCTCCGCGCGGGGAGCCCGCCGTCACTCGAAGCGCGAGACGTCTCCCGCGCCCCGGCGGACGATGACCGCCTCGCCGTCGGAGAAGTCGACGACCGTGGTCGGTTCGGTGCCGCACTCCCCGGAGTCGACGACCGCGTCCACCTGGTGGTCCAGGCGGTCCTTGATCTCCCAGCCCTGGGTCGGCGGTTCCTTCTCGTCCGGCAGCAGCAGGGTGCTGGACAGCAGCGGCTCGCCCAGCTCCGCCAGCAGCGCCTGGGTGACCACGTGGTCGGGGATGCGCACGCCGACGGTCTTCTTCTTCGGGTGCAGCAGCTTGCGCGGCACCTCGCGGGTCGCCGGGAGGATGAAGGTGTAGCTGCCGGGGGTCGACGCCTTCACGGCCCGGAACACGTCGTTGTCGACGCGCACGAACTGGCCGAGCTGGGCGAAGTCGCGGCACATCAGGGTGAAGTGGTGCCGGTCGTCCAGGTGCCGGATGGAGCGGATCCGGTCGATGCCGTCCCGGCTGCCGAGCTGGCAGCCCAGCGCGTAGCAGGAGTCGGTCGGGTACGCGATGAGGGAACCGGAGCGCACCGCGTCGGCGATCTGGGAGATGCTGCGCGGCTGCGGGTTGTCGGGGTGCACGTCGAAGTACTTCGCCATCCGCCGAGCTTATGCCCACCCGGCTCGCACGGCCCGACGGGCTCGACCTGAGGGACGGTGGACCGCCGGGACCCGGAACGGCGCCGAGCGGATTCCGGCAAGGAACCGCGGCCCGGATCGCGGGGAACTCGTGTGCATGGACGGTCGAAACCGGGGAACCCGCACACTCAGCCGCCCGAGGGCCCTCCCCCCGGCCCCGGGTGAGGCGTTCTTCGCCGGCGGCCCTTCCCCCGAGGGCCGCCGGCGAAGGTGTACCCGGCGGCCCGGACCGCACGGGTTCATCGGGTAACGTCCATAGACCGAGGTCAACGCTACGGACGAGGAGCAGGGCGAGATGGCTGGCCGGGCAGGCGAGGGCCCGCACCCCCCGACATCCCAGGACGACGTGTGGACCGCGCAGCTCCTCGACCACCTGCGCCCCGGGGCCCGCGACCCGCGCCGGGTGGTCACCTGGCTCGCCCGCGCCGTACGGGCCACGGTCTGCCTCCAGGACGCCGGCGGCGCCGTGCTCGCCGGTGAGCGGCTGCCCCTCGACGCCGGCCTCGTCGCCGAGGTGGTCGCCGGCCGGATCTCCGCCGCCGCCGTCCAGGACGGCGACCGGCACCTGCGCCTGGTCTCCGTGCCCGCCCCGGAGCCGCGCCCCGCGGCCGCCTCGCTGCTCGCGGTGGCCCGCGACAGCCCCTTCGACCGGCGCGCCGCGGAGATCGTCACCCATGCCGCGGGTGTCATCGAACTCCTGCTGCGCGAGCGCGAGTCGAGGGCCGCCGGGCGCCGGCTGCGCCGGGCCACCGCCGACCTGCGGCTGGCCATCCTGCAACTGCTGATGGTCGAGGACACCGTCTCCGCCCGCCGGGTCGCCGCCGGCCTGTGGCCCGGCCTCCTGGACACCGACAGCGCCCGCGTGTTCGTCGTCGAGGGAGACCCCGCCGAACGCGACGGCCTCGCCGAGGACTGCCTCGACATCACCCGAGGCCAGGCCCTGGTGGTGCGCTGTCCCGCGGTCGACGGCCACGTCATCGTCGTCAGCCCCGCGCCCACCGCCGGTCAGTGGCTGCGCTCGCTGGTCGACGGCCGTCCCGGCACCTTCCTCGGCGGCAGCGTCCGGCAGAGCCTCGCCCGCACCGCCACCGCCTACGGCCAGGCCGTCAGCGCCCTCGCCGTCGCCCACTTCCGCTCCGACCAGGCCGCCGTCTACGCCGAACGCACCCACCCGGAACGGCTGATGGACCCCGCCGCGCTGCAGGCCTGGTCCGCCGCCGTGCTCCGGCCGCTGGACGTCCTGCCCCACCACACCCGCGCGGAACTCCTCGCCACCACCCGCCTCGGCCTGGAGTTCACCGCGGTCAGCGCGGCCAAGGTGCTCGGCGTCAGCCGCAACACCGTCCGCGCCCGCATGGACCGCGTCGAGGGCCTGCTCGGCGCCGACTTCTCCGACCTCGCCGTGCGCGCCACCGCCCACCTCGCCCTGAACACCCAGGCGGCCGGCACCGAGGACCTCGGCGGCGCGCCGCCTCCGGTACCCGGCGCACGGCTCGCGGACCTGCTGGCCGGACCCGGCCTGCGCGCCTGGGCGCACGACCTGCTGGACCGGCTGACCCGCGACGGACGCGATCTGCGCGGTACCCTGCGGGCCTGGATCGCCGCTGGCGGCAACGCCGAACGCGCCGCCCAGGACCTCGGAGTGCACGCCCAGACCGTCCGCGAACACGTCCGGGGCGCCGAGCCCGTGCTGGAACGGCAACTGCTGGCCGCCGGCACCGACCTGTACGAGGTCGTCCTGGCCCACCTCGCCCTCGGCGACCTCACCGCCCCCGCCCTGCTCAGGGCGAATCCGGGCCAACCGGACTCACCTGTGCACGGGTGAGCCCTCCGGGTGACCGATCGGGCATCGTTGCGATACCCAACGGCCACATCCGCACGTAAGTTCACATCCCGCGGGGGCACGACCGGAACGGGGGACCGGTCGCAGCCCCCGCGCTCCGGCACGCGTTCCGGGACCTCACCCGCCCAGCAGGACCGGGATCTCCCGCCAGCCGAAGGCGATGAACGACGGCACCTGCCGCAGCCCCCGCGCCCCGACCGCCAGCCGCAGTCCCGGGAAACGGCCGAACAGGGCGGGCAGCGCGGCGAGCGCCTCGGCACGGGCCAGCGGCGCGCCGATGCAGCGGTGCACGCCCAGCCCGAACGAGAGATGGTCGCCGGCCCCGCGCGCCGCGTCGAACACGTCCGCGTCCGCCCCGTAGCGCGCCGGATCCAGGCCCGCCGCCGCGTACGTCGTGATGATCGCGTCCCCGGCCGGCACGGTCACGTCCGCCACCTTCAGATCGGTCACCGCGAACCGCAGCGGCAGCGCGGCGATCGACGGATGCACCCGCAGCGTCTCGTCGACCACCGCCTCCCAGCCGACCGTCCCGGCACGTACCGCCGCCAACTGGTCCGGACGGGTCAGCAGCGCCACCACGGCGTTGCCGATCAGGTTGACCGTGGTCTCGAAGCCCGCGCCGATCACCAGCAGCAGCGTGTACAGCAACTCGTCGTCGCCGAGCCGGTCGCCGTCCTCGTCGCGGACCCGGATCAGCTCCGTGGTCATGTCGTCGCCCGGGTGCGCGGCCTTGTGCGCGATCAGGGCCCCGAGGACCGTGCCGATCCGCTCCTGCACGAACGCGGCGTGCTCCGGACTCGGATCGGAGGTGTCCATGATGGCCGCGATCAGTTCGCCGGTGTCCTCCGTCAACTCATCCGGGACACCGAAGAGTTCGCAGATCATCCGCATCGGCAGCGGATGCGCGAGTCCGGCCCGCAGATCCACCACCGAGCCGTCGGCGCCCGCGGCCGCCACCGCGTCGAGCAGGTCACCGGCGATGGCCGTCACCCGCGGGAGCATCGCCTCGGTGCGCCGGTGCGTGAAGCTCGGCGCCACCAGCCTGCGCAGCCGGGTGTGGTCGGGGCCGTAGGCGGAGAGCATGTTGACCACGCCGATCCAGCCGAGCACCCAGCCCCAGGCGGGGTGTTCACCGATCCGGGGCCACAACCGCCAGTGCCTGCGCGGGTCCTTGCTGACCCGGGGATCGAGGATCAGTTCCCTGAGAACGTCGTAGCCGGTGGGGGCCCAGGCCGGGATGCCGCCGGGCAGTTCGACGGGCACCAGCGGGCCGAGGGCGCGCAGCCGGGCGCTCTCCGCCGCGATGTCCGAGCCGAACGGGTCGAGGGCGAAGCGGTCGGTGACGGTCACGACGAGCCTCCGGGCCGGTCGGGGGAGCGGGGAGTGAACCGGACGGGCAGCGAGGTGAGCGAGCGGTGGAAGGGACCGGGCCGCCAGCCGAGCCGGTCCCGCGGCAGCACCGGGTCGAGATCGGGCAGCCACTGGGTCAGCCGCTCGATCGCCTCGGTCGCCACGAGCAGCGCGTGGTGCCGGACCGGGCAGGCGTGCGGCCCCGCGCCCCACGACAGGTGCGAGGCGTCCCCGCCCCGCCGTCCGCCGCCGGCCTCGCGTTCGGCGAACAGCCCGAGGGCGCCGAAGGAGACGACGACCGGGACCGCCGGCCTGACCCATGTCCCGTGCAGCGGGACGGGCCGGCGCGCGTAGTAGACGCCGTAGTTGGCCAGCGGGGTCTCGTGGTGCAGCACCTCGACCACCGCGTCCATGACCGGGCGGGCGCCGCTGGTGAGCGTGGAGTAGTAGAGGGAGTTGCCGAGGATCCTGGACAGCGCGTTGGAGACGAGGTTCGTGGTCGGCTCGTACCCGGCGCCGAGGGTGAGGAAGACCTGCCAGGTGACCTCCTCCTGGGTCAGGCCGGCCGGATGGTCCAGGAGCATGCTCGGCAGATCCTCGCCGCGCTCGGCGACCTTGGCGGCCACCAGCCGCAGCACGTAGTCGGCGTACTCCGCCTCGCCCTCGGCGGCCCGCGCGCCGCCCTCCATCATCTTCAGGAGGCCCTCGTCGAGCCGGTCGCCCTGGCTGTCCGGCAGCCCGAACAGGTTGTTGAAGACCAGCGCCATCAGCGGCCGGGCGAACTCGGCGACGAGGTCCGCCTCGCCGCGCGGCCCGAACCGGTCCACGAGCAGCCGGACCGCCCGGTGCACCAGCGCGCGCAGGTCGTGCGGCTCGATCAGGTCGAACACGTCGATGAGGCTGGTGCGGTAGCGGAGGTGCGCGTCGCCGTCGGAGAACAGGGCGTTGGGCCGCCAGCGCATCATGCCGAGGAGCGGGGAGTCCGCGGGGACGGTCGCCTCCCAGCCCCGCGGGTCGTGCGAGAAGGCCTCCGCGTCCCGCAGCACGTCGAGGGCGGCGCGCCGCTCGGTGACGACGTACGCCGGTGTGTCCGGGGCCAGTTCCGCCCAGCCGACCGGGCCCTGGGCGCGCAGCGCGGCGTAGTAGCCGTGCGGGTTCCGGGCGAAACCGTCCTCCCACAGGCGCACCGGCGCGGCCGCGGTGAAGGACTGCTGTGCGGTCATCGGGCCTCCGCCGGCCGGTCGTCGATCAGATGCTGTACGAGGGCGAGCAGCGCGTCGACCGAGGAGTGCGGGTCCCGGGCGTCACAGGTGACCATCGGGGTGCCGGGCTCCAGGTCCAGGGCGGCGCGCAGCTGTTCGGCCGTGTGGTGGCCGGGCGCGTCGGGAAACGCGTTGAAGGCGACCGCGTACGGCAGACCCGCCTCCTCCACCAGGCCCAGCACGTCGAAGGAGGCGTCGATCCGCCGGCCGTCCACCAGGACCAGGGCCCCGAGCGCCCCGTAGGAGATGTCGTCCCACAGGGTCCGGAACCGCTGCTGTCCCGGTGTCCCGAACAGGTAGAGCACGACGCCGCCGGCCAGGCTGATCCGCCCGAAGTCGATCGCGACGGTCGTCGTCTCCTTGTCCCGGATCCCGTCCAGCTCGTCGACCCGGGCGGAGGCCTCGGTGAGGCGTTCCTCGGTGTGCAGAGGGCGGATCTCCGACACCGAGTCGATCAGGGTCGTCTTGCCCACTCCGAACGGGCCGGTGACCAGGATCTTGACCAGGTCGCGGGCGGTGTCGGGGAGATGGGGGCCGCCCGTGCGGGGCAGCTCACCGGTGCTTGAGGGCGCGGAGGCCATCGGCCACTCTCTTCAGCAGGTCGGGATCGAACCGTTCGGCGGGCGGGATGGGCGCGCGGGCCCGGACCAGGCCCCGGTCGACGAGGTCGGCCGCCAGCACCCGGACGGCGGAGACCGGCAGCCGCAGCAGCGCCGCCGATTCCACCAGGGTCAGCGCGCCGCCGGACAGCAGGTCCAGCAGGGCCTGTTCGGCCGCCGGCAGGCCGGCGGGCACGGGCGTCCCGTCACGGGTGAGCACCGTGAGCCGTTCCAGGTGCGGACGGCTGGGACGGGCCACCCCGCCGGTGGACAGGTACGCGGGGACCAGGGGACGGCCGCCACGGCGGCCGGTCATGCCGGCGCGCCGCCGTCGGAGCCTCTGGGCGCCGCCGCCATCGCCTTCTCGCCCAGCCGGGCCACCTGCGAGTGCACCCGGTGCGCCAGCAGGTCCAGGCGCACCTCCGGGTCGCCGTAGGCCGCCACGCAGGTGCCGTGGTCGGTCGGCACGATCAGCACGTACCCGTGGTCCGACTCGATGACCACCTGCCGCACCTCGGCCCGGTCCCGGTCCGCGAACGCGGCCGCCGCGGCCCGGCAGGCGCCCTGCACGGTGCTGGTGATCGCGGCCACCCGCTCGGCGGTCGCCTGGGACAGGGAGTCGGTGTATCCCGTCGCGAGGCCGTCCCGGGTGAGCAGGACGGCGGCGAGGACGTGCGGTACCTGCAGGACGGGATCCAGCACCCATGCCGTCTCACCCGCGTCGCGGCTGGTCATCGGGCCGCCTCTCCTTCGTCGTCGGTCCGTCGTGGATCGGGCGCCGGGGCCCGCTTGGGGGTGCGCGCCGCCGCCGTGCCGTACTGCAGGGCCGCGAGCGCGGCGGCCGCCGCCTCGGGCCGCCGCTCGGCGGCGGGTTGCCGCCGTGGCGCTTCCGGCGCGTCGGGACGGATACGGCGCCGCCGCTGCGGCAGCCCGCCCGGCGACCCGGGTTCCTGGTGGCCGGGGGCGCGTTCGTGCTCGGCGCCGCCGGACCCGTCGGCGGCGGGTGCCGGGACGGCCGGGGCGGGGGCAGTCGGTGCCGGTGCCGGTGCCGGTGCCGTCCCGGCCGGTGCCGCCGGAGCCTGCCCGGCCGACTCCCGTAGCGCCGCGCGCTCGCGGGTGGAGCGCGGTGCGCTGACGGACGGCGGACGCAGCTCCGGATCGATCCGGCCGAGCAGGTGGGTGTCGACCCGGAGCACCGCGCGTACCCCGCCGTACGGCGACGGGGAGGAGACGTCGACGCTCAGGTCGAACTGGCGGGTGAGCCGGCCGACCGCGGCCAGGCCCATCCGCGGCGGATCGCCGAGGTCGGTCAGCAGGATCGGGTCGCTGCCCGCCACCAGCCGCTGGGCGCGGGCCCGTTCGTCCTGCGTCATGCCGAGGCCCGCGTCGTCGACGGTGACGCACACCCCGTGGTGGACGTGCTCCAGACTGACCACGACGTCGGTGTCGGGCGCCGAGTGGCGCAGCGCGTTGTCGAGGAGTTCGGCGACGATGATCGCGACCGGCTCGACCGCGTGCGACACCAGCGCGGTGCCCGGTTCCAGGTGGTTGTGGACGCGCACCCGGCGGTATCCGGCGAGCCGGGCCTGGCCGCCGGTCACCGCGTCCACCACGTGGGACTCCTCACGGGCCAGGCCCACCCAGGCCCCGCACACCACCGCGGCCACCTGCGCCCGCCGCAGCGACTGCTCGTTCTCGTGGTCCAGCGCGAACAGCGTCTGCGCCAGCTCCGGTTCGTCGTAGCGCTGCTGGAGTCCGCGCAGCGCGTCCTGGAGGCGGTAGAGAGCGGCCTGGATCTCCCGGGTGGCGCCGCGCAGCCCGGCCTGCGCGGCCGCGTCGATCCGGGCGCGCTGTGCGGTCAGCTCCTCGCGCAGCGCGGTGAGTACGTACTCCAGCGCGATCCCCGTCGGGGTCCCTGGCGTCTGATGCCCGGCAGGACCCGGCACCTTGAGGTGCGGATGGGTGAGCTGCGCGGCGGCCGCGGGCATCCGGCGGGCGGCCAGGTGCTCGACCTCGGAGACGAACGCGCCCTCGGCGGCCCTCAGCCGGGCGCGCAACTCCGTCACCTCGGCCCGCAGCGCCGCCTTCTGCCGCCGGGCCCGCAGCAGACCGCCGCCGAGGACGAGCGCGGAGAGGGTTCCGGCGGCGAGACCACCGGCCACCAGTTCCGGCAATTCGATCATGGAATCGGTTTCCAGGGGAGTAGGGCAGCAGTGGGCACGGGGAGCCCTGGGCCCTCCCGTGTGGCGCTCGCAGCACAGTACACACCGTCATCGACCGGCCCCGCACGGTGAATCGTCACATCCCTTCGAATCTGCTCGGCGGGTGTTCGCTTCTGTGTCAACTGTCGGAAATGCCGTGCGAGGCAGGCGAGTTGGGGATCGGCGCGGTCTCCTGGTCGCCGCACATCGGTGACAGCACCGCGAGCGTGCCGTTGGCCTCGCGCAGGGCCAGCTCCAGGGTGGCCGGTACGTGCAGCGCGCCGGTGCCGTCCGGCGGCACCAGCCACTCCAGGTACCGTGCGGGCCGGTACGGCGGGGGAACGGCGACCCACGAGCCCCTGG
This sequence comes from Streptomyces sp. NPDC091282, assembly GCF_044757385.1. NCBI lineage: Bacteria > Bacillati > Actinomycetota > Actinomycetes > Kitasatosporales > Streptomycetaceae > Streptomyces > Streptomyces sp. NPDC091282. The sequence continues at coordinate 354,951 of NZ_JBIVUX010000008.1, read as the reverse complement.
TCGCGTAGCGCAGGCCGGAGCCGATCCAGCCGCCGGACGGGTCGGGCGGCAGGAAGAAGCCGATCCGGCCGGCGGTGCTGTCCGCCAGGGTCGGCCCCGGCACCGGCAGCGACGGCCGCCACAGCAGGTCCAGCGTGAGCAGGCCGAGCCGGTCCGGGACGCTGAGCACGTCCCAGTAGCGGCCCGCCTCCAGCAGTGCGACGCCCTCCCCGTGGTCCCACTCCCACTTGCAGGTCCGGGGGTCCGAGGCGGCGGCCGCCAGCCATTCCACGCCCTGCATCCACATCGCGTTCGTCATGCACCGCTCCGGGGTTCACCGCGCACCTGCCTCGGGGCAGGGAACGTCCGACACCGGGCACTCGGTGCGCTCGCACGCCAACCCGGCATATGCATGCTGGTAGATATTTCTACGTGGCGGAAGGGGTGGCGAACCCTGGCGTTTTGGGGTGAATGTTCGAACACGGAACGGACGTTTCCGTATCAGCCGCGGTGGTCGGCGGTCGGCGGGCGCGTCGACGCGTGAATCGATCGACTTGGCAATCGATTCGAGTGCCAGATCTTGAAAAGGCGCCGTTTTCGGTCGTACTCTCCACTCGTTCCGCCGTCGTCGATCCCGACTGGGGTACTCCATGGACCGCGCCCGACTGAACGCCCTGCTGGCCCGGGAGAGCGCCGAGGCCGAGCGCCGCAACCCCCGCTCCCGAGCCGCATATGCCGGAGCCGACCACCTCTTCGGGCGGGTCCCGATGACCTGGATGAACAAGACCGCGGGCGCCTTCCCGCGCTACCTGGCGACCGCGCGCGGAGCCCGGGTCACCGACATCGACGGGCACACGTACATCGACTTCTGCCTCGGCGACACCGGCGCGATGGCCGGGCACTCGCCGGCCGTCGTGACGGAGGCGGCGCACCGCAGGTTCGCCGAGCTGGGCGGGGCCACCGCGATGCTGCCGACGGAGGACGCGGAGTGGGTGGGCGCGGAACTCACGCGCCGCTTCGGGCTCGCCCGCTGGAGCTTCTCGCTCACCGCGACCGACGCCAACCGGTGGGCGATCCGGCTCGCCCGGGCCGTCACCGCCCGCCCGAAGATCCTCGTGAACAGCTACAGCTACCACGGCAGCGTCGACGAGTCCCTCATCGTGGTGGGCCCCGACGGCGAGGGCGCGCCCCGCCCCGGAAACGTCGGCGCGCCCTGCGACGTCACCCTGACCAGCCGGGTCGCCGAGTTCAACGACCTGGCGCAGCTGGAGCGCGAACTCGCCCACGGCGACGTGGCCGCCGTCCTCATGGAGCCCGCGCTCACCAACATCGGCATCGTCCTGCCCGAACCCGGCTACCTGGCCGGCGTGCGCGCCCTGACCAGGCAGCACGGCACGCTGCTCATCAACGACGAGACCCACACCTTCTCCGCGGGACCCGGCGGCTGCACCGCGGCCTGGGACCTGGAACCGGACCTGCTGACCATCGGCAAGGCCATCGGCGGCGGCATCCCGGCCGGCGCCTACGGCCTCTCCGCCGACCTCGCCGACCGCCTGCTGGCCCGCGCCGACCTGGACCTGGTCGACATGGGAGGCGTCGGCGGCACCCTCGCCGGCAACGCGCTCTCCCTCGCCGCCACCCGCGCCACCCTGGAGCACGTGCTCACCGACGAGGCGTTCGCCCGCATGACGGACCTCTCCGAGCGCTTCGAGACCGGCGTCCGGCAGGCCGTCGGGGCGCACGGCCTGCCGTGGTCGGTGAGCCGCCTCGGAGCCCGCACCGAGTACCGCTTCGCCGACCCGGCACCCCGCACCGGCACCGAGTCCGCGGCCGCCGCCGACGCCGAACTGGAGGACTTCCTGCACCTCTACCTCGCCAACCGGGGCATCCTCCTCACCCCGTTCCACAACATGGCGCTGATGTGCCCCGACACCACCGAGCAGGATGTCGACACGCACACCGAGGTGTTCGGCGCCGCCCTGCACGAACTCGTCGGCTGACCAGGGAGAGCCCCGTGCACATGGACGACATCGACCGGGCCATCCTGCGGGAACTGCAGGCCGACGGCCGGATCGCCTACGCGGACCTCGGCCCCAGGGTCGGCCTGTCCGCCTCCGCGGCCCGCCAGCGGCTGCAGCGCCTGCTGGACTCCCGGGCCGTCCAGGTCGTCGGCGTCACCGACCCGATGGCCATGGGCGGCCAGGCGATGGCGCTGCTGGGCATCGGCGTGGACGGCGATCCCAGAGCCGTCGCCGACACCCTCGCCGTACACCCGGAGGTGGTGTACTCGGTGTTCACCTCGGGCGGCTTCGACCTGTTCGCCGAGGTGGTCACCCCCGGGCCGGGGGACCTGCTCGACTTCGTCAACGACGTGGTCCGGCCCGTCGAGGGCGTCCGCGAGGTCCGCTCGTTCCCCTACTTCGGCATCCACACCCACCGCTTCCTGTGGGACGTGGGCTGAGCCGGGACACGAGCCGGCGGCTCAGGTGATCTCGGGCGTCAGGACGAGCATCGTCGCGTCGTCCCGTACCTCGCACCGCCGGGCCAGATCGGCCCACACCCGCCGGGGCAGCTCGGCCGACCCGGCGTCGGCGAACCCGGCCAGCCGCTCCGGCAGCGGATAGAACCGCCCGGCCCGGTCACGCGCCTCCCAGACCCCGTCCGAGGCGATGAACAGCCGGTCGCCGGGTCCCAGCTCCACCGTGATCTCCTTCGGCGGCTCCAGCCCCGTCAGGGCGAGCCCCACCGGCGCTCCCGGCGCGACCGCCAGCTCCTGGGCCAGGCCGTCGCGCAGCAGCACCGGCGCCGGATGGCCGCACGCCACCACCCGGACCGACCGCAGATCCGCGGAGAACTCCAGCAGCAGGGCCGTCGCGAACAGCTCCGCGTTCGGTACGTCGACCGAGTCCACGGTGAGCCGGCGGTCCATCCGCGCCGCCACCGACTCCAGGTCCGGCTGGTCGAGGACCGCCTCCCGGAACGCGCCGAGCAGCGACACCACGGTGGAGACCGCCGCCAGGCCGTGCCCGCGCACGTCGCCCATCACCGCCCGCACGCCGAACGGTCCGTCCCGCACGTCGAAGAAGTCCCCGCCCACCAGCGTGCCGTGCTGTGCGGCCCGGTACAGCCCGGCGCACCCCACCGAGCCGACCCGCTCCGGCAGCGGCGGCAGCACCGCCCGCTGCACCGCCTCGCCCACCGCCCGCTCCGTGACCAGCTGCGCGTCCCGGTGACTGCGCACGTAGGACACGAACACGCTCAGCAGCGCGACGAACGTGACGGTGAGCAGATCGGTGTCGCCGGGATGGTTCAGATGGGTGGCGGGCACGTTCAGCAGGATCACGACCAGGCAGCTGAGCACGGCGGTCGCCAGCGGGCCGTACGACAGCACGGCCAGCGGCGGAATGGCCCCGAGCAGGAAGCCGAAGTCGTGTCCGTCGGGGCTGACCAGCGTCGCCACCGTGACCACCAGGAGCAGCAGCACGGGAAGCACCCGGACCCAGAGCGGTGGCGGTGCACCCTGCAACCAGCCACGCCCGTCCCCGTAGTCGCGCGACCACCAGCCGCGCACCGAAGTCACATCCCCAAGCTACGCCCGTGTCCGCACTCCGGGCACGCCTGCCGATCTTCGACGGCCGCGCCGGTAATCCCGTGGACGCGTCCGCACCGGGAGCCCTACTGTGTGGGACGCACGCCCAGGACCGGACGGAAGGAGGCGAGTGCGATGTCCATTCCCGCCATTGCGCGCTCCCTCCCCGACGTCCGGGCGTGACAGGTCTGAGCCGGCCCGGGAGCGCTTCGCGCAGTACACCTCCCGGAGGAATCCGTGACCGATCCGGTCATCCGTACGCTCGACGACAGCACCGCTCACCTCTTCGACACCCTGCCCGATCCGTTGCGCCTGGCCGAGACGCACCGGCGCACCCGGCACCGCGCCGACTGGAAGCGCGTCGCCCTGCGCGACGGCCGGGTGGTCGCCCGCGCCGCCTGGTGGGGCCGACCCGAGGACTCCGAACCGCTCCTCGTGAACTGGCTCGACGTGGCCGAGGGCGAGGAGGAGGCCGGCGCCGCCCTGCTGCGCGGCGCGCCCTGGCAGGTGGACGAGCTGGAACTCGACCTGCCCGCCGGCTGGCGTGACGTCCCCGCCCAGCGGGCGGCGGCCCGGACCCGCTTCGACGCCGCCCGCGCGGCCGGCTACGCACTGCTGGCGGAACGCTACACCTACCGCTGGACACCCGAATGCGGCCTTCCCGAGCGCCCCGGCCGCCTCGTCTTCACCCCCGAACCCGACGATGCGGTCTTCCTGGACATCCTGCGGGAGATCAGCTCCGCCACCCTCGACGCGCACGCCCGCCGCGCCATCGCGGAGGGCGGGGTGGAACGGGCGGCCCAGGAGGACCTGGAGATCTTCCACTGGTTCCCCTCGCCCCGTGCGTGGTGGCAGATCGCCCGCACGCCCGGCGGCGAGCCGGTCGGCATCCACATCCCAGCCCGCAATCCGTCCGGGCCGTGCGTCGGATTCATCGGGGTCCTGCCCGCCCGGCGCGGCCACGGCTACGCCTACGACCTGCTCGTCGAGTGCACCCGGTTCCTCGTCGAACAGGGCGCGCGGACCATCGGGGCCGCCACCGACCAGGGCAACTTCCCGATGGCCGCGCACTTCACCAGGGCGGGCTACCCGGTCGTACGGGAGCGGGTGAACTTCTTCGCGCCGGCCGACGCCGAGCGCCCCGCGGGGAGCGCGGCGCTCGGCGGCTGACGCGGCCTTCGCGACACGCCCTAGCCGACGTCCTTGCCCAGCAGGGTCTCCGCCTCCGTGAGGAGCTCGGTGACCCGCAGGGCGAACGCGGCGTCGCACGGATGCCGCCGGCCCGTGCCGGCGGCGGTGACCAGGGCGTCGGCCGCCCGGGACAGCGCGGGGACCGCTCCCTCCGCACTCCTCGGCAGCAGCGTCACCCCCGCCGCGCCCCGCAGCTCCACGTCGGCCCCGGCCGCCGCCGGGGGAGCCGTCAGGCTCAGGGTCACCGTGCTCGTCGCCCCCGTGGCGTGTTCGAGGACGAGGTGCACGGTGTCCGCGGGCCCGTGCACCGCGGCCGCGACCCGCCGTACGTCGCCCAGCACCGGCAGCAGCACGGACAGGGCGTGCGGGCCCACGTCCCACAGCGCGCCCTTCTCACGACGCCACGGCGACGCCGCGAACGGGCTCTCGTCGGTGAACACCGATCCCAGCCACTGTGCCCGGGCCGTGAACCAGCCGCCCGTGCCCGCCTGTTCGGCGATCCACTCCTCCGGCTCGCTCTGGAAGCGGGTGGTGAAGAACACCACGGAGGCGACCTGGGCCCGCTCGGCGGCCTCCACCACCGCCCGCCCCTCCGCGACGCCGAGCGCGAGCGGCTTGTCCAGCAGCAGGTGCCGGCCCGCCGCCGCGGCCCGCACCGCCAGCTCCGCCTGGACGGCAGGCGGCAGCGCCACCGCCACGGCGTCGACGTCGGCGAACAGCGCCTCCACGTCGTCGTACGCCCGGACCCCGTACTCCTCGGCCAGTTCGGCCGCCGCCGCCGGGCGGCGGCCCCACACCCCGGTGAACTCCAGCGACCCGTGCCCCGCCAGCGCGGGGGCGTACGCCGCCCGTGCCCAGGGGCCCGTCCCCAGCAGTCCGATGCGCATCTCGCGTTCCTCTCTCCGTACCCGGTCCCGCCACGTTGCCCGGACCGTCAGGGCGTCGTGCTCCGCCCGCCGTCGACGTACGGCCGGTACTGCTCCGTGCCGTGCGCCAGCCAGCCGGCGATGGTCTCGGCGATCGGCTGACCGGTGTCCATCTCGACGAAACCGAACTGGCCCGACTGGTTGCACTCCAGGAACCACCAGATGCCGTCGGCGTCCTCCGCGAAGTCGAAGGCACCGTAGGCCAGGTCGGCGTCCTTCATATACGTATGGACGGCCTCGGCGACTCGCGGGGGCACCTCCGCCGCCAGCCAGGGCGAGTCGGACGGGGCGAAGCGTACGTCCACGTCGTCGGGGCGCGCGTCCGGGCTGACCGGCTTGCGGGCGGCGAGCAGCCGCTCACCGACCACCGTCAGCCGGATGTCGGCGCGTTTGGCCACCCGCCGCTGCAGCAGCGTCGGCCCGAACGCCACCGCCGAGAAGTCGGCGTCCGGCGCCACCCGGCTGGTCGGCACGGCCCGCGGCGGCTCCTGCGGATGCGCGCCCGACACCGGCTTGACCACCAGGTCCGGGAAGCGCGCCGCGAACTCCCGGGCCGCCTGCGGGAACGTGGTGATGAGGGTCGCGGGCACGGCGAGGCCGCTGCGCTGCGCCAGCCGCAGCTGCCATGGCTTGTGGCGGGCCCGGCGGGCCGCGTCCGGATGGTTCATCCAGCGCGCGTCGGTCCCACGCAGCATGCCGTACAGGGCCTGTTCGGACTCCTCGGTCAGCCAGTCGGACGGCTGGGCGGCCCGGGCGGCGGCCACTCCCGGCCTGCGCACCCAGATGGAGCGAAGGCCCTGCATGCTCACCAGGCGCCCGTTCACGGACAGATGTCCGCGACTGGCGCCCTGCACATACTCGCCCGACAGGGCCACACCGCTGGTCAGATCGGCAGGATCGAGGCGGACGACGGGCACTCCGGCCTCGTGCAGCCGGAGGACCACCATGTCCGCCGTCACGTCCTCGTCACTGGTCAGGATGAGCACGGTCATCGTCGGGACCCGCGTTCAGTCGTCGAAGTGCGTCTTGGAGCCCGCGGTTGATGTCGTGGTCCCCAAGGCTCTGAGCGTTGCGTGATCGGTGGCCGCGATCCGGCCATCGAGGAGAACGTTCAACTGCAGTCCGGAGTCATACGCGTACGGAGTGGTGACGTCCAACTGCACTGCGGGGCGTGCGTAGTTGAGCGCGAACGGTTGCATGGTCTCTCCCTGTTTCGTTCTTCCATGCACTTATACGATTCGAACGCGTGGTTGGTTTCCTTACTCTCCGTAATCTCAGTCCTAATTAAGGGCTCGTTAAGGAACCAGCCGGAAATCAGCGACGAATCGTTCCCGCCCGTGGCCGATTTCACATGCCCGTACGGCATGTGACGGCGTCACATGCCCGCGATGGTCCGGGATGTCTCCAGGGTCTGTTCGGCGTAGCCCCGTCCGAAGAGCGCGGTATGCACCAGCAGCGGGAACAGCTGATGCACTCCCACGCGCTCCGCCCAGCCGGCGGCCAGGGGGGCCACTTCCTGGTACCCCTTCAGAACCAGGTCAAGGTAGGGGCAGCCGAAGAGCCGGAGCATCGCGAGGTCGGTCTCGCGGTGCCCGCCGTGCGCGGCCGGATCGATCAGCCGGACCCGGCCGTCGGCGCCCCACAGGACGTTGCCGTTCCACAGGTCCCCGTGCAGCCGGGCGGGCGGCTCCGGCGGCCCCGCCAGCTCCGGCAGCCGCTCGCAGACCCGCTCGACCACCGCGGCCTCGCCGGGCCGCAGCGTCCCGCGGTCGACCGCCGTCCGCAGGTACGGCAGCACGCGGTGCCCGGCGTACCAGTGCGGCCAGTCGCCACCCGGTTCGTTGCGCATCGGGGCGGTGCCGATCCACGCGTCGCGCGGGCCCTTTGGCGGCGCCGCGCCGAAGTCGGCCGCCCCGGCCGCGTGCAGGGCCGCGAGTCCCCGGCCGAACCGGATCGCAGCCTCGGCGCCCGGACGTCCGACCGCGACCAGCTCGGTCACCAGCCACCGCCCGTCCTGCCCCAGCACCCCCGGCACCGCGACCGCACCGGCGGCGGCCAGCCAGCGCAGCCCGGCCGCCTCGGCCGCCGCCGCCCCGGCACCGTCACCTCGCTTGACCATCACGGCGCGCCCGTCCGCGAGCGTCGCCTCCGCCAGGCCGGCCGAGCGTGCCCGCACGGCCGCGACGGGCCGCCCGGTGAGCCGGGCGGCCGCCGCGCCGGGATCTTCGTCGTGCTGCGCCACGGCCCCCAGAGTAGGGGCCGTCGCGGCTCAAAAACCCAAGGCGCCCTGGTCGACGGCACGGAACCTCCCCCTGCGGTACTCATCGGGCCGTAGAGGAGAGTCCCACCTCCCCGTCCTGAAAGCACCTGTATTTCCCGGGGGCCGGCCGCACCGCCACGACGGATTCCGGCCAAACCCAAGCGGTAACTACCCGTGTCGGACGGGTGCGGCTAGCGTGAGGGCCGCCGCGTCGCCACACCGGGGGCACTGGGCCCCGCAGGGACTAGCGAGCGGCGGAGGGTACCCCCCTTGACCACAGCATCCGTGCTGATGGCCGACGTCTTCGAGGTTCAGCCCTACACCTCCCACTGCCACGTCATCCACGACGAGGGCGCGCACGCCGTGATCGGCGTGTCCCCGGGCAACAGCTACTTCTCCGCCCGGCGCCTGCACGACCTCGCCCACTGGGGACTGGACCACTTCGACAGAGCCGACTTCGTCTACACCGACCTGTACGTCGCCGAGATGTACGAGGCGTCCGGCTACCCGCCCGACGCCGCCCGCCGCAAGGCGGTGAAGAACCTGCGCGGCGTACGCGCCAAGGTCCGGGACGCCGTCACCGAGGCCGACCCGCGGGGCACCCGGCTGCGCTGGCAGCCGATGTCCCACTTCCGAACCAACGCCGCCTACCGGGAGATCCACCGCGGGCTGCGGGACCGGCTGGCCGAGGACGCCGACTTCAGGGCCGTCTGCGACGCCCTGGTCAGCCGCTTCCTGACGGCCAGGGGAGAGGAGGCGAGCGACCGGCAGCGCGCCGTGTGCCTGGAGTACGTGTGCGCGGAGGCCCCGCTCTTCCTCGACACGCCCGCCATCCTCCAGGTCCCGTCCTCGCTCAACTGCTACCACCAACTGCTCCCGATGGCCGAGCTGTTGTACGCCCGCGGCGCAGGACTGCGCGCCTCCCGCAACCAGGGGCACGCGATCGTCACCCCCGCCGCCGAAGGAGCCCCGGCATGACCGCCGCCACCGACCTGCCGGCCTTCCCGTTCTCCTGGGACGGCATCCGGGTGCCGGACGAGGTCGCCGGCCTGCGCGCGGCCACCCCGGTACGGCGCGTCCGCACGATCGCCGGCGACGAGGCCTGGCTGGTGTCGTCGTACCGGCTGTGCCACCAGGTGCTGCGCGACGACCGGTTCTCCCTCAAGGACACCTCGGCGCCCGGCGTGCCCCGCCAGTACGCCCTCACCATCCCGCCCGAGGTGGTGAACAACATGGGCAACATCACCGGCGCCGGGCTGCGCCGCGCGGTGCTGCGGGCCCTCAACCCGAAGGCGCCGGGCCTCGTCGAGTGGCTGCGCGCCGAGGCGCACCGGCTCGTCGACCGGCTGGTCGAGGACGGCCCGACGGCCGACCTGCGGGGCGCGTTCTGCGAGCCGTACTCGGCGGGCCTGCACTGCCGCATCCTCGGCATCCCGCAGACCGAGGCACCGGCGTTCCTGCGCGGCCTCGACATCGCGTTCATGAACTCGGCGTGCCCGGTCACCGGCGCCCGGATCAACTGGGACCGGGACATCGCCCGGATGACGGCCCTGCTCGACGACCCGGACACGCACGGCCTGATGGGCGACCTGGCCGCGCTGAGGGACGGCCCCGGCGGCGACCGCCCGAGCGACGAGATGCTGGCCACCGTCGGCGTCACCATGTTCGGTGCCGGCACCGTCTCCACCTCCGGGTTCCTCGCCATGGCCCTGGTGTATCTGCTCACCCGTCCCACGGCACGCGACCTCCTCAGGGGCCGCCCGGACCTGATCGGCCCCGGGGTGGAGGAACTGCTGCGCGTCAACCTCTCCATCGCCGACGCGCTGCCCAGGCTCGCGCTGGCGGACGTCCGGCTCGGCGACACCGACGTCCGCGCGGGCGACCTCGTCCTCGTCCTCGTGGAGGGCGCCAACCTGGACCCCGAGAAGTTCCCGGACCCGCACCGCTTCGACGTGCACCGGGACAACGCCGCCGACCACCTCTCCTTCGGCGGCGGAGCCCACTACTGTCCGGCGACCGCGCTGGGCCGGGTGCACGCCCGGATCGCCCTGGAGGTCCTGCTCAGCCGGCTGCCGGATCTCGCCCTCGCCGTGCCGCCCGCCCAACTGGTGTGGCGCACGGGCTTCATGAAGCGCGTCCCGGAGCGGCTGCCGGTGACCTGGTAGCGCCGCTCAGGACGGCTCGATCCGGCCGATCGCGTTGCCCAGCAGCTCGGTGAACCACACCGTGCCGCCGGGCCCCGCCGTGAGCCGGAAGAGGGACTTGTCGGGCCCGGCGGGCACCGGGACGACGCTGATCGCGCCGTCCGCCGACACCCGGCCGACGCGTCCGGACCGGTCGGTGAACCACACCCGGCCGTCCGGCCCCGCGGCGATCCCGCCGGGGTCGCCGTCGGTCCCGGGCAGCGCGAACCGGGTGACCCGGCCGCCGGTGTCGATCCGGTCCACGGAGCCCGCCCCGGCGGCGGTGAACCACATCCCGCCGGGCCCGGCGACGATGTCCTCGGGAAAGTCGGCGCGGCTCGGCAGCGGGAACTCGGTGGTCCGGCCGCCGGTGTCGATCCGTCCGATCCGGCCGCCGCCCAGTTCGGTGAACCACAGGGCGCCGTCGGCGCCCGCGGCGATGCCGTACGGGAGGGCGGCGGCCGTGGGCACCCGGTACTCGCTGATCCTGCCCGCGGTGGTGATCCGCCCGATCCGGTCGGCTCCCGGCTCGGTGAACCACAGGGCGCCGTCGGGCCCGGCGGCGATCCCGGCGGGTGCGCTCGCCGCCCGGGGCAGCGCGAACTCGGTGACGGCGCCGGAGGTGGTGATCCGTCCGACGCGTCCGGCGGCCTGCTCGGTGAACCAGAGGGCGCCGTCGGGTCCGGCGGTGATGGCGAAGGGCGCGCTGCCGGGGGTCGGGGTGCGGTGGTCGGTGACGGTGCCGTCCGCCGCGATGCGCCCGATCCGGTCGGCACCGGACTGGGTGAACCACAGGGCGCCGTCGGGCCCGGCGGTGATCCCGGCCGGGAGACTGTCGGCGGTGGTGGTGATCGGATACTCCGTCAGGCCGCCGCCCCGCGCGGCGCGGGCGGGCGCCGCGACGGCGCTCACGCCGGTCAGGGCGCCGAGCAGGAGGGTGAGCACACGTCGGGGAAGTCGGCTGGGCATACGGCGTCCTGGTGCTGGTCAGGCGGACTGTCGGACCGAGGCTAGCCGCGGCCGCGGGGCCGCACGACCCGACCGGTCCGGACGGGGGAGGACGACCTCCCGACGGCTCGACAACTCATGCGCGCCACAGGGGAATTGGTGTGCTTGCGCGTTGCCCGAAGCCCACCCGCCGCCCGGTGCGGGTACGACGGCACGACGGAGTCCGCCCAGGACGCCCGCCTTCCGCCGCACGGCCGTTCTCACCCGGCCCTGGGCCCGCTCGCGCGTCTCCTCCACCCCTCCGGCGCTGCCTGCCGCGCGTCGGTCACCGGCCGCGCGGCAGGCCCCTGACGCCGCGACACGCCGAGGACGGCGCCGAAAACCCCCGAACGGCCCTGTACCGCGGAGCGGGATTGACCCAGCCGGATGGTGTTGGGCGTGTCGTGGCCACGGATGGGCGGCCTGGATGGTGCGGGGCGTGGCGCTGGCTGACGGTGGTTCATGTCGAGGCCGGGTCGTTCCAGCCGATGAAGTATCCGCTGCCCGGCACCGGCGGAAGGACATCGAAATGCGTTCTGCCCGCATCATCCTCGCGACGACGGCCGCCACCGCCGCCCTCGCCTTCGCGGCACCCGGCGCTCAGGCCGCGGTCGCGGGGGACCAGGACAACGGAGGCCGTGACGATCTTTCCTACAGCAAGGAGCTCAAGGACGACAGCAGCCACGCGGTGCTCGCCGCGGCCAAGCTGAGCGACGACTGGGACTCGGACAGCGGCAACGACAGCAAGTTCGACCCCGAGTCCTACAAGGACAAGGGCGACGGGTCGGGAGGCAAGGGAGACCAGGGGGGCAAGGGCGACCAGGGGGGCAGGGGCGACCAGGGCGACAAGGGGAGCGGCGAGGGCCGTGACAGCGGTGGTTCCTGGGGCGACGACGAGGACAACGAGAAGCCGCACGGCGGTATGCACACCGGCGGCGGCGCTCTCGCCACGCCCGGGGTGACGACCGGCGGGCTGGCCGTCCTCGGCGTCGGGGCCGCCGGAGCCTACGCGCTGCGGCGCAGGAAGGCCGCCGGGTCCGCGTCCTGACGGGCCGGTACATACGGGAGCCGCGGCCGCCGACCGTCTCGGACGGGGCCGCGGCCCCGTACCGCCCCTTCCGCCGCCGCGCCCAGAAAGGTGACCTCCGATGGCCGCTGGCTCCTCAGGCCAGACCCCCGACGACCCCGGCGCCGACGCCTGCGAGTCCGAGGAAAGAGACGGCACTCGGCGTGCCGGACGGCTGCCCGTGTGGGTCGCCGCTGTCCTGCTCCTCGCCGTGGCGCTGCTCGGCGGACACGGCAAGACCTCGGACGCCTCGGGACGCACCCCGGACGGGAGCGCGGACGCCGTACCCTCGGGCCGGGGCCGCCAGGCCGGCGACGCGCTGACCCGGTCCGCGCCCACCCGCCTGCTCATCCCGAAGATCGCGGTCGACGCCCCCTTCACCACCCTCACCCTGGCCGCCACCGGCCAGCTCCAGCCGCCGCCCGCCGCCGACACCAACCTCGTCGGCTGGTACGCCGAGGGTCCGGCACCCGGCGAGGCGGGCACCGCGATCATCGCCGGACACGTCGACACCAAGGTCTCGGCGGCCGTCTTCGCCCGGCTGGACGAACTGGAGCCCGGTGACGGCTTCTCGGTGTTCCGGGCCGACGGCACCAAGGCGGAGTTCGTGGTCGACAGCGCGGACACCTTCGCCAAGGACGACTTTCCGAGCGAACGCGTCTACGCGGACACCAGCAGGCCCGAGGTGCGCCTGATCACCTGTGCCGGCGACTACGACCACGACGTCAAGGACTACACGGAGAACCTGGTCGTCTTCGCGCACCTCGTCTGACGCCGGAGCGCCGGGGCCGACGGGTGCGCCGAGGATCCGTCAGGCCCGGCCGTCCGCGGGTGCGGGGGCCGGGCCGTCGCGGGTGCGGGGGTCAGACCGCCGTCGCGGGGAACGTCGGGTACTCGACGCCGGAGACGTGCTGGACGACCCGGACCACCTGGCAGGAGTAGCCGAACTCGTTGTCGTACCAGAGGTAGAGGATGGCGTTGTCGCCCTCCACCTTCAGGGCGCCGGCGTCGACGATCGACGCGTGGCGCGAGCCGATGAAGTCGCTGGAGACCGCGTCCGGGGCGGTGATGAAGTCGATCTGGCGCTTGAGCGGCGACGTCAGCGAGACCTCGCGGAGGTAGTCCAGGACCTCCTCGCGGGACGCCTCGCGGGCCAGCTGGAGGTTGAGGATCGCGATCGACACGTCCGGCACCGGGACCCGGATCGAGCTGCCGGTGATCCGCGCCTTGAGGTCGGGCAGCGCCTTGGCGACGGCGGACGCGGCACCGGTCTCGGTGATGACCATGTTGAGCGGCGCGGACCGGCCGCGGCGCTCCGACTTGTGGTAATTGTCCAGCAGGTTCTGGTCGTTGGTGAAGGAGTGGACGGTCTCGACGTGCCCGCGCAGCACTCCGTACTCGTCGGCCATCGCCTTGAGCGGCGGCACGATCGCGTTGGTGGTGCAGGAGGCGCAGGACAGGATCTGCTCGTCCGGCTTGATCGTGTCGTGGTTGACGCCGTGCACGATGTTCGGGACGTCGCCCTTGCCCGGCGCGGTCAGCACGACCTTCCCGACACCGGGGCGCAGGTGCTTGGACAGGCCCTCGCGGTCCCGCCACTTGCCCGTGTTGTCGATCAGGATGGCGTCCCGGATGCCGTACCGCGTGTAGTCGACCTGGGACGGGTCGTCGGCGTAGATCACCTTGATCTCGTTGCCGTTGGCGAGGATCGTGCTGTTCTCCTCGTCCACGGTGATCGTGCCCTGGAACTGGCCGTGGATCGAGTCGCGGCGCAGCAGCGAGGCGCGCTTGACGATGTCCTCGCCGCCGGCCCCGCGCACCACGATGGCCCGCAGCCGAAGGCCGTTGCCCGAGCCCGCCTTCTCGATCAGCAGCCGGGCGACCAGGCGGCCGATGCGGCCGAAGCCGTACAGGACGACGTCCCGCGGCTCGCGCCGCTCGATCTTGTTGGCGCCGGTGGCCCCGGCGACCGCCTCCGCGGTGAACGCCCGGACGTCCAGACCGCGGTCGTCGGCCTTGTAGGTGGCGGCGAGCATGCCGAGGTCGATCTGCGACGGGCCGAGGTCGAGCGTGGTGAGCGCCTGGAGGAAGGGCATCGTCTCGGTGACGGACAGCTCGGCGCCGGCTATCTGGCGGGCGAAGCGGTGCGTCTTGAGGATGCTGACCACCGACTTGTTCACCAAGGAGCGGCTGTGGAGGAGGACGGTCACGTCCCGCTCCCGGTGCAGCTTCCCGATGATCGGGATCATCGACTCCGCGATCTCCTCGCGGTTCTTCCAGTTGGTGAACGAGTCGTCGTTGACAGTCACAGATCTACTCTCGATCGAGCTAGGTGGCGCTCATATGCTAAACCGGCCGGTCGATGATCGATCAAGGGGGTCAGGGTGTGACGTGGGACCAGGTGCTCCGCAGGTCGGCGGCCACGTCGGTCAGCAGCGTGCGGAAGACGTCCGCGAGCGGGGTCAGCGCGGTGTCCGACCTGGTCACGGCGTGCAGATCGCGGTGGAGCGCCGGCTCGGCGAGAGGACGGTGCGTGGTGCCGCGGACCGGCGTGAGGGCCAGCCGGGAGACCAGCGCCACGCCGATGCCGGTGCCGACCAGCGCCTGGGCCACGTCGTAGGACGCCGTCTGGAAGCGGATCCTCGGGGTGAACCCGGCCCCGGCCGCCGCCCGGTCCAGCTGCTCGCGGGCGGCGTGCCCGGCCAGGATGGTCACCCAGGACTCGTCCCGCAGCTGTTCCAGGCGCAGCGGTGAGTCCGCGGGGGAGCCGGTGGCCAGCGGATGGTCGTCGGGCAGGACGATCACCATGGGGTCCCGCAGCAGAGGGTGCGCGGCGATGTGCGGCGGCGGCTTTGGAGGCCGGGCCCAGGAGGCGATCACCGCGACGTCGAGTTCGCCCGCCGCGACCCGCTCCACCCCGCGGTCGGACAGCAGGTCCTCCACGGAGACGTCCGCGAGCGGATACCGGTGGCGCAGCGCGGTGAGGGCGGGCGGGAGCAGGTGCAGGGCGGCGGCGAGGAAGGCACCCACCCGCAGACGCGACGACAGATGGCCGAGGAGGGCGGCGAGCCGTTCCCCGGCCTGTTCCGTCTGCTCGTCGATGACCCGCCCGTGCTCCGCCAGCAGCGCCCCGGCCGCCGTCAGCGACGCCCCGCGCGGCCCCCGCACCACCAGCGGGACGCCGGCATCCCGCTCCGCGCGGCCCACCTGCTGGGTCACCGCGGCCGGCGTGACGCCCAGGGCGTGGGCGGCACCCGTGAGCGAGCCGTGACGGTCGATGAGGGCGAGCAGGCGCAGCCGCTCCGGATCCGCGGTCACCATGTAAATCATCTTAATGCTGGCCCATACGGCGCTGACTTCTCTTCACGCCCGGTCCGCGCCAGCCTGGTGCTGGATCACCCCTCCCATCGGGAAGAAGGCCGGCGAACCGTGCCCATCCACCTGCCCCTGTTCCTCGTCACCACCTGGCTGCTGGCCATGCTGCCGGGCGCCGGCCAGGCGCTCATGATCCGGCAGACCCTCGAAGGCGGCGCACGGCCCGCCCGGGCCACCATCGCGGGCAACGCCACCGGGCTGCTCGTGTGGTCGACCGCCGCCGCCGTGGGGCTGTCGGCGGTGCTCCTGGCCAACCCGCACGCCTACCTGGCGCTCCGGCTCGCGGGCGGAGCGGTGCTGCTCGTGCTGGGCGTGAACACCCTGAGGGCGGCCGTGCGGCGGAGCGGCGAGGAGCCGGGCCAGGACGTCCCGGCGGCGCGGCCGACCGGTTCCTGGGGTGCGTACGGCGCGGGGCTCGGGACCGCGCTGGGCAATCCGAAGGCGGGCGTCTTCGCCGTGTCGGTGCTGCCCCAGTTCGTCACGACCGACGGTCCCGTCCTGCTGAGCAGCATCGCGCTGGGCGCGCTCTGGGCCCTCGTCAACGTCTGCTGGTACGCCCTGTTCACCTGGGCTGTCGGCCGGGGCCGCGACCTGGTGACCAGGCCGGCGGTGCGGCGCGCCCTGAACATCGTCACCGGCGTGGTGCTGTGCGGGCTCGGCGCCGCCGTGGCCGGGGGAGTCTGACGCCACCCCGCGCCGGGCGGGCGCCGCCCGTACGCGCACCCGAGGTGCCGGTCACCGTGTCGGGACCGGCACCACCGGAACGGCTTCGACCGCGTGTGATCTAGCGGGGGTTGAAGACGACGCTCGCGAAGTGGACGCTGCCGGGCGCCGAGTGGCCGGAGGCGATCCGCAGCGCGGTGCCCTTGCACTTCTTCTTGCTGTAGACGACGAGCGCCTTCTTCGTGGAGTTCTGCGGACCGCGCGCCTCCTGCGCCATGTCCAGGCACTTGCGCTCCGGCGGGCTCTGGATGGCGTACGCCTTGCCCTTCGGGCCCACCCAGACGAACGACCCGTCGGCGGCGGCGGCCGGACCGATGGTGAGGACGGCGAGGGCGAGTCCGCCGAGAGCGGCGGCGAGCGGACGGGTGAAGCGCATCGTGATGTCCTTCGTGAACGGTGAGAACGAGGAAAGAGACAACGGCCGGAAACCGACGACGACTCGGTCGCCGGCGAGGCCGGTGCTCCGCCGACATCACACACCGTCACCGCGCCAGGACCGCCCGGCGACACGGGAACGTCCCACGTCCGAGGGACCTCCACCGGCGTGTCGTGGTACAGGAGGTGACGGAACCGTCGGCGATTCATCACCGCCGAAGGGTGGACATAAGAGTAAATTCCCGACCGTTGTTTGAGAGAGGTGTCACCGGCGGACGGGGCAGGGGATGAGCACGGACGGCGGTGCCGCGACGACGACCGGGATCGCGCGGCTCCACGACTCGCCCGGACTCGCCGGGCCCGGCCGGTTCGCCCTCGTGACCAACCACACCGGAGTGCTGCCCGATCTGCGCCCGGCCGCGCCCGCGCTGCTCGCGGCCGGCGCACCCCTGGTCGCCCTGTTCGGACCCGAACACGGCCTGCACGGCACCGGCCAGGCCGGCGAGTCCGAGGCCGCCCGCTCGGACCCCGACACCGGCCTGCCGGTCTACGACACCTACCGGTGCGCGGGCGAGCGCCTGGACAAGCTGCTGATCGACAGCGGAGCCGACGCCCTGGTGTACGACCTCCAGGACATCGGGGCCCGGTTCTACACCTACGTGTGGACCATGTTCGACCTGATGGTCTCGGCGGCCCGCACCGGCCGCCGGTTCGTGGTCGCCGACCGCCCGAACCCGCTCGGCGGACGCGTCGCCGAGGGCCCGCTGCTGGAGCCCGCCTGGGCCAGTTTCGTCGGACGCGCCCCGGTCCCGGTCCGGCACGGCCTCACCGCCGGCGAACTCGCCCGGTACCTCAACACCTCCGCCGTCGCCCAAGCCGCGGGCAGACCGGTCGAGTTGACTGTGATCGAAGCCACCGGCTGGCGGCGCGCCCCGGCCACCGAGGCCACCGGACCGGCGTGGATCGCCCCCTCGCCGAACATCCCGACCCTCGCCACCGCCCTCGTCTACCCGGGCACCTGCCTGTTCGAGGGGACCAACCTCTCCGAGGGCCGGGGCACCACCCAGCCCTTCGAGATCGTCGGCGCCCCCTACCTCGACGGGCGGTTCGCGCCCGCCCTCGTCGGACTCGGCCTGCCCGGCGTGCACTTCCGCGACCTGCGCTACGTGCCGGCCTTCCACAAACACGCCGGACTGCCGCTGCGGGGCGTCCAGTTGCACGTCACCGACCACGAGGCGTTCGCCCCCGTGCGCACCGCCGTCGCCATGCTCGCCGTACTGCGCCGCCTGTACCCGGACGACTTCGCCTGGCACACGCCCGACGGCGGCGCCGAGGACACCGGCCACCGGTACTTCGTCGACCTGCTGTGGGGCTCCGACCGGCTGCGGCGCGCCGTCGACGCGGGCGAGGACCCGCTGTCGCTGTGCGATCCGCCCGCGCCGCCCGGCCGGTGGGCCGGCGAGGACGTGCTGCTCTATCCCGCGGACCTGGCGTCCAGCCCGGAAGGACGATCCCCCCGATGACCGACCTGACGACCACGACCCGGGCCGCGATCCGCGACTTCCGCGCGGGCGACGGCCCGCGGGTGGTGGAGGCCTGGCGGCGCAGCGTGCCCGCCGACCCCATCAGCCTCGACCGCTTCCGCACCCTGGTCCTGCTCGACCCCAACTTCGACCCCGCGGGACTGCGGGTCGCCGTCGACGGCGACCACGTGGCCGGTGCCGCCTACGCGGTGCGCCGGCTGACCCCCATGGCCGGCACCGACCTGGAGCCGGAACAGGGCTGGATCCCCTTCTTCTTCGTCGCCCCCGAGGCCCGCGGACACGGTCTCGGCCGCCGGCTGCTCACCGAGGCCCTCGACTGGCTGCACGGCCACGGCCGTACCCGGGTGGACTTCTCGTCGTACACGCCGAACTACGTCCTCCCCGGCCTGGACGCCGACGCCTACCCGGAGGCGGCCGGACTCCTGGAGTCCCTCGGCTTCCGCACGCTGTACGAGGCGGCCGCCATGGACCGGGGCCTGGTCGGCTACCGCCGCCCGGACGAGGTCACCCGCCGCCTGGAGCACCTGACCGGCCGGGGCTACCGGTTCGCCACCCCGGCCGACGACGACCTGGTGGACCTCCTCGCGCTCGCCGGAGGCCACTTCGGGCCCGACTGGGCGTGCACGATCCGGGCCTGCCTGGCCGCGGGCACACCGCTCGACCGGATCGTCGCCGCCCGCGACCCCGACGGCCGCATGGTCGGCTGGGCGATGCACGGCGCGTTCGACGCGGTGGACGAACGGTTCGGACCCATCGGGGTGCTGGAGGAGATGCGCGGCACCGGACTAGGCGAGGTCCTCCTGCACCTGGTCCTGGAACGGATGCGGGCCCTGCGCGCGCACTCCGCGTGGTTCCTGTGGACCGGCGCCCGGTCCCCGGCCGGCCACCTCTACCGGAAGACCGGCTTCACCACCACCCGGGTCTTCCGCGTGATGCGCCGGGAGGCGGCCGCCCGATGACCGCGCCCCGCCCCGGCGGCCGGCCGAGCCGCCGCCACCTCGCGCTCGCGCTGCCCGCCGCGCTGCTCACCGCCGGCTGCGCCGCACCCCAGCGCGGCACCGGACGGCCCGGCGAGCCGGTCGTCCTCACCCTGCTCTCCCACTACGCCAGCGGCGAGCTGAAAGCGGCCCTGCAACGCCCGGTCGACGAGTGGAACGCCACCCACGACCGGGTCAGGGTGGCGACCAAGGCCGTCGAGTTCACCGACCTGCTGACCACCTTCATGGTCCGCCAGGCCGCGGGGCAGGGCGCCGACATCCTC
This sequence comes from Streptomyces sp. NPDC091282, assembly GCF_044757385.1. NCBI lineage: Bacteria > Bacillati > Actinomycetota > Actinomycetes > Kitasatosporales > Streptomycetaceae > Streptomyces > Streptomyces sp. NPDC091282. Next base: position 335,492 of record NZ_JBIVUX010000008.1, on the reverse strand, counting down.
CAGCCGTACTGCCTGTGGAACGGCCAGCTGGTCCGGGCCGGCGTGTTGCGGCCCGCGCCGGCCCGACACGCCGAGGAGATCAGGCGCGGCTACGGCACCGCGGCCGTCGGCTCCTCGTCGGTGGCCGGCCGGGTCTACGGCTACCCCACCGAGACGCAGACGTACGCCCTGTACTACAACAAGCGGCTGCTGCGCGAGGCGGGCGTCGACCGGCCGCCCGGCACCTGGCGCGAACTGGAGGAGACGGCCTACCGCACCGCCCGCCGGGACGGCTACGGCAACACCCTGGTCCAGGGGTTCGGGCTGTCCACCTACGACGACTCCACCACCGTCGGCCAGACCCTCGCGCTGCTCAACGCGGCCGGCGGACGGTTCGTCACCGCGGACGGCCGCAGCACCGCCATCGACTCGCCCGCGGGCCGCGCCGTGCTCGACCTCCAGCACCGGCTCGTCGCCAGGGGCGCGAGCGACCCCGGCGTCAACGTCTACAAGGCGTTCGCGTCCGGGCAGGTCGCCATGGTGATCAGCGCCGGCTGGTGGACGGCGAACCTCAAGTCCCTGATGGGCGGCGCCTACCGGGACGTCGGCGTGGCGCCCGTGCCGCTGCCCGAGGCGGACGGCCGGCCCGCCACGCTCTCCACCGGGTTCATGCTCGGCGTCAACACCGCCAGCGAACACCCGGACGAGGCCTGGGAGTTCCTGCGCTGGCTGAACACCGAGAAGGTGCGCGGCGCCACCCGGATGAGCGCCCTCCAGGCGTCCGTCGGCTCCCTGACCGGCCGCGCCGACGACATGCGCGCCCTGCTCGGCACCGGCGGCGACCCGAACCTGCGGCCGTTCCTGGACGCGCTCGGCTATGCCGTGCCCGAGCCGAACGGACCGGGCGCCCAGCAGGCCAAGTCGCTGCTGCGCAAGAACATCGAGGCGCTGTGGACCGGCCGGCAGTCCGTGGACGAGGCCCTGCGCACCACCCGGCGCCAGGTCGACCAGGAGGTGTCGCGCTCATGGTGAACGCCACCCTGACGGCGGAGGCGGCCGAACGGGCGGCCCGGCACCCGTCCGCCGTCGGCGTCCGCGGCAGCGGCCGCGCGCGGCAGCGGCGCCGCCAGGCCGTCGTCGCCTACCTCTTCCTCGCCCCGACCCTGCTGTTCTACGCCGTCTTCCTCGCCCTGCCGCTGGGCTTCGCGCTGCTGCTGTCGCTGTCCCGCTGGGCGGGCTTCGACCTCGGCGACATCGACCCCGTAGGACCGGACAACTTCGCCCGCCTGTTCGCGGACGGGGCGACGTTCCTGACCCCGGTCCTCACCAACACGCTGCTGTTCGCCCTCGGCACCGTCGCCCTCGCCCTGGCCGGCTCCGTGCTCGTCGCCACCTGCATCGACAAGCTCCGGTTCCAGGGACTGTGGCGCACCCTGTACTTCCTGCCGATCGTCACGACCGTCGTCGCCGTCGGCAACGTCTGGAAGTACATGTACGAGCCCGGCGGCCTCGTCAACGGCGTCCTCAACGCCGTCGGACTCGGCTCGGTGGCGTTCCTCCAGGACCCGGACACCGCGCTGCCCGCGGTCGTCGTCGTCCAGGCCTGGGCGTCGGTGGGCTCGGCCATCCTGGTGCTGACCGCCGGACTGAAGTCCGTGCCGCCGTCGTACTACGAGGCCGCCGCGCTCGACGGCGCCGGACCCGTCACCGTCTTCTGGCGGATCACGCTGCCCCTGCTGCGGCCGTCCCTGCTGTTCGTGTGCGTCACCCAGTTCCTCACCGGCCTCCAGTCGTTCGCGCTGATCACCGTCATGACCAAGGGCGGCCCGGGGGACGCGACCGACGTGGCCGCCCTGGAGATGTACCGGCAGGCCTTCTCCTACGGCGACTGGGGCACCGCGAGCGCCGCCGCCTTCGTGCTCTTCGCGGTCGTCCTCGCGGTCACGCTGGTCCAGTTGTGGCTCTTCCGGCGCAAGGGGGAGGACGCCTGATGCGACGGCGGTTCCCCTGGCTGTCCTACCTGCTGGTCGTCACCGGCGCCGTCCTCACGGTGGTGCCGTTCCTCGACATGGTGATGACGTCCTTCAAGGGCGCCGACGAAGCCGGCAGGCTGCCCTACCGGTTCCTGCCCGACGCCTTCGACCTGTCCAACTACCGTGCCGCCGTGCACCAGCTGGACCTTCCGGTGCTCTTCCGCAACAGCGTGATCGCCACCGCCGTGATCAGCGCCTCGGTGCTCGTCACCTCGTCGCTCGCCGGGTACGCGCTGGCCAAACTCCGCTTCCCCGGACGGGACCTCGTCTTCCGCCTGGTGCTCTCGACCATGATGTTCCCGCCGTTCCTCTTCCTCGTCCCGCACTTCCTGATCCTGGTGCACTGGCCGCTGGCGGGCGGCAACGACCTCTTCGGGCGCGGCGGCGCCGGGCTGACCGTCAGCATCGCGGCGCTCGCCATGCCGTTCCTCGTCAGCGGCTTCGGGATCTTCCTGATGCGCCAGTTCATGGTCTCCCTCCCGGACGAGGTGCTGGAGGCCGCGCGCATGGACGGCGCGGGGGAGTTCACCGTGTGGTGGCGGATCGTCGTCCCGCAGACCAGGCCGGTGCTCGTCACCCTGGGACTGCTGACGTTCGTCGACGCCTGGAACGAGTACATCTGGGCGCTGCTCGTCTCGACCGCCAACCCGGACGTGATGACGCTGCCCGTCGGCATCCAGCTCCTCCAGGACTACGTCGACCCCACCCGCACCACCCCGATCGTCATGGCCGGTCTGGTCCTGAGCACCCTGCCGGTCCTGGTGCTGTTCCTGCTGCTGCAGAAGCACTACATCCGTGGTGTGATGCTCAGCGGCCTCAAGTGAACCGCCGATCCTACCCAGATCGTGGTGTCGATACGCTGTTTGTCGTAGCACAGCGGATTGTCCTTGGGGGGTTTGTTCTCTCATCGGTCGTGCGCTACGCCTGCACCATGCAACAGTTCGGGCACACCCCTTGTGGCGGGCGGCCTCAACTGCCCTGGCCAGGGACGTTCCTTGCGGATCCCGGCTAAAGGACATCCCAGCGTCAGCCCAACTTCTTCAAGTGACGCTTGACGTCAATTCCACGATCGGGTGACACTGATGTTGCTTTTGACGATCCTCGATACGTCAGTGCAAAAAATGGAGAGCTAATGTCTTTGGAACAGCCCGCCCTCCCGTTATCGCGAAGCGCCACCGAGGTATCACAGAACGAGTTACCCGCCGTTCTCGACGGGTTCGATCTCAGCGACCAGGACCGGTTCGGCGACGGTTTCCCGCACGAGGTCTTCGCCCGGCTCCGCCGGGAGGCACCGATCCTGCTCCACCCGCCGGGCCGCACCCGCGACGGCGAGAACTTCTGGGTCCTGTCCCGTTACGCCGACGTGGTCGAGGCCGCGGCCCACCCGCTGCTGTCCTCCCAGGGCGGCGGCGACCGCGAGGGCGGTGGCACCCACCTCGACGACCTGCCCGCCGGCACCTACTCCGGCGCGATGCTGAACATGATGGACGACCCCCGGCACCGGTTGCTGCGCGACCTGGTCAGCCCCTCGGTCACCGGTCCGGTCCTGGAGGCGCTCGCCCCGACCATCACCGAACGCGCCGAGACGATCGTCGACGAGGTCGTCGAACGGGGCTCCTGCGACTTCCAGAACGACGTGGCCGGACGCTACTCGGTCGAGGTCATGGCCGCGCTGATGGGCATACCCCGCGCGGACTGGCCGCAGTTCGTGGACTGGACCGAGGTCGTGATGGGCTACGAGGACCGCGAGTCCGGCGAGGCCTCCTCCCGCAGCCAGGCCTCCCTGCTGGCCATGTACCAGTACGGCGTCAAGCTGATCGCGGAGAAGCGCGCCGAACCGTCCCAGGACTTCCTGTCCGTGATCGCCGCCGGCGACCTCCCGGAGGGACAGGGCGAGGCGCCGCTGCGCGACTACGAGCGCGAGGTCTTCGTCAACCTGCTGACCCTGGCCGGCAGCGAACCCACCCGCAACGTGATCGCCGTAGGCCTGCACGCCCTGGCCGAACGGCCCGACCAGTGGCAGGCGCTGCGCGCCGACCGCGCCCTGCTGGACGGCGCGGTCGAGGAGATGATGCGCTGGTCCACGCCGACGCCGTACAACCGGCGCACCGCCACCGAGGACTTCACCTTCAACGGCGTGCAGTTCCGCCGCGGCGACAAGGTGACCCTGTGGTGGTCCTCGGCCAACCGGGACGAGACCGTCTTCGAGGACGCCATGTCCTTCGACGTGCGCCGCAACCCCAACCCGCACGTGGCGTTCGGCATGGGGCCGCACAGCTGCCTCGCCGTCGACCTCGCCCGCATCGAACTGCGCACGCTGTTCGGCGCGCTGCTCGACCGGGTCGCCGAGGTACGGCTGACCGGTCCGGTGCCCTGGGCCAACAACAGCAAGCACACGGTGGCCCTCAGAGTCCCCGTGGAGTTCGTCCGCGCCTGAGCGGACCCGCGTCCCGCCGCGCCCGGCGGACGCCCGCACCCCGGCCGCGCCGTGCCGCGGCCCAGGGGGCGACGGTCACGACGAAGTGACCGCGGCAGCCTGAAGCGGACCGGTGCCGTCACCGGTCCGCGCCCCGCCCGCGATCCGATCGGCCCGGTACCGCCCGGCCGGGTCCGCGGCATGCCCGCCGGACGAACGCGCCGCGGGCACCCGCCGGCGGGTCCGGGACCGCCCCGACCAGAGGCCGCCGCGGCCTGCCCGTGGCACAGCGCGACCCCGCACGTCCGGAACACCAGGTGCCGGACGGATCAGACGTGTCCTCCGTGCGAGGACGTGGAGGAGGAGTCCGGCGTGGGTAACCGAGTGGGCAACGCCGCCGACCAGGAACCGGTCGCGGTCGTCGGCCTGGCGTGCCGGCTGCCGGGGGCGGCGAACCCCGCCGCGTTCTGGCGGCTGCTGCGCGACGGACGCGACGCCCTGGCCGAACCCGGCCCGCTGCGCTGCCACCCGGACGGCCCGGCGGTACCCGTGCTGCCCTCCGGCGAACCGGTACGGGCCGGCTTCCTCGACCAGGTCGACTCCTTCGACGCCGCCTTCTTCGGCGTCTCCCCGGGCGAGGCCGCCGTGCTCGACCCGCAGCAGCGGCTGGTCCTCGAACTGGCCTGGGAGGCCTTCGAGGACGCCGGGATCGTCCCGGGCGACACCGGACTGCCGGGCGACGCCGGACTGCCGGGCGGCACCGGCGTGTACGTCGGCGCCACCTACGACGACTACGCGGCCCTGCGCGGCGCCCGGCTCAGCCCGCACTCGGCCACCGGACGCAACCGCGCGATGATCGCCAACCGGGTCTCCTACGCCCTGCGGCTGCGCGGCCCCAGCCTGGTCGTGGACGGCGCCCAGTCCTCCGCGCTGCTCGCCGTCCACCTCGCCTGCCGGGCGCTGGCGGCCGGGGAGTGCACGACGGCACTGGCCGGCGGCGTCAACCTGAACATCTCCCAGGACGGCTACGACCTCACCCAGGCGCTCGGCGCGATCTCACCGTCGGGTCGCTGCCACACCTTCGACGAACGGGCCGACGGGTTCGTACGCGGCGAGGGCGGCGCCGTCCTCGTCCTCAAACCGCTGTCGGCGGCACTGGCCGACGGCGACACCGTGCACGCCGTGATCCGGGGCAGCGCCGTCAACAACGACGGCGGCGGCGACTCGCTGACCGCACCGCGCCAGGAGGCCCAGGAGGACGTGCTGCGCCTGGCCTGCGCGGCGGCCGGCATCGCACCGGCCGACCTGGACTACGTCGAACTGCACGGCACCGGGACGCCGTTGGGCGACCCCGTGGAGGCAGCGGCCCTCGGCACGGTGGCCGGGACCGGACGGCGGCCGCAACGGCCGCTGCTGGTCGGCTCGGTGAAGACCAACATCGGGCACCTAGAGGGCGCGGCCGGTGTCGCCGGGCTGCTCAAGACGGTGCTGTGCCTCTCGCACCGGGAACTGGTGCCCAGCGTCGACTTCCGCACCCCCAACCCGCGGATCCCGCTCACCGAACTCGGCCTGCGCGTGGTCACCGAGACCGGCCCATGGCCCGCCGCGGCCCGTCCGCTGCTCGCCGGGGTCAGCTCGTTCGGCATGGGCGGCGCCAACTGCCACGTGGTGCTCACCGAGCCGCCCGCCCCCGCCCCGGCAGCACAGCGCCCCGCCGCCGCGCCCGAGGGCCCCGTCCTCCTGCCGCTGACCGCCCGCACCCCGGCGGCCCTGTCCGAACTGGCCGGCCTGCTCGCCGAGTCGGCGGCGTCCCCCGCGGACCTCGCCTACTCGCTGGCCACCACCCGCAGCCCGCTGGAACGACGGGCGGTCCTGGTCGCGGAGTCCGCCGAGGAGGTGCCCGGTCTCCTGACGGCACTGGCCACGGACACGGCCAGCGCCCGGGTGGTGCGCGGCACGGCCGTCGAGGGACGGACCGTGTTCCTCTTCGCCGGACAGGGCAACCAACGGACCGGCATGGGCCGGGAGATCTACCGGCGCCACCCCGCGTACGCGGCCGCCGTGGACGCCGTCGCCGCGGAACTGCGCCCGCACCTGGACCGGCCCCTGCTCGACGTGCTCTTCGCCGACCCGGGCTCGGCGGACGCGGCCCTGCTCGACGAACCCGCCTACACCCAGCCCGCGTTGTTCGCCGTCCAGGTCGGCCTCTACCGGCTCGTGGAGAGCTGGGGCATCACCCCGGACGCCGTGCTCGGCCACTCCTTCGGCGAACTCGCCGCCCTGCACGTCGCCGGAGCGATGTCACTGTCCGACGCCTGCGCCCTTGTCGCCGCCCGCGGCCGGCTCATGCAGGACATCCCGCCCGGCGGGGCGATGATCCTCGTCGAGGCCTCCGAGACGGAACTGCTGCCGGACGTCGGGGCGAGCGGCGGACGGGTGTCGGTCGCGGCCCTCAACAGCCCCACCGCCACCGTGCTGTCCGGGGACGCGGACGCCACCGCGGAGATCGCCGGCCGCTGGTCCGCGCGGGGCCGGCGCACCCGCCGGATCCAGGTCACGATGGCCAGCCACTCGCCGCACGTCGACGGCATCCTCGACGGGATGCGCGCCGCCGCGGCACGCATCGCGTGGCGGACCCCTGACCTGCCGGTCATCTCCTCCCTCACCGGCGCCGCACTGGACGTCACCGGCCTCGACTGGCCGGAGTTCTGGGCCCGGCACACCCGCGGCACGGTACGGTTCGCCGACGCCGTCGCCACCGCCTGCGCGGAAGGCGCCCGCACCTTCCTGGAGCTGGGCCCCGACGGGACCCTGAGCGCCATGGGCCCGGGCAGCGCACCCGAGGACGTGGCCTTCGTCTCCGCGATGGCCGGCGCCGAACGCCCCGACCTGCGGTCCCTGCACACCGCCGTGGCCCGCGTGCACACCCGCGGCGTCCCCGTCGACTGGACCCGCTTCCACGACGGCTCGGGCGCCCGCCGGGTCCCGCTGCCCACCTACCCCTTCCAGCGGCGGCGGCACTGGCTCACCGGAGTGACCGCCACCGGCGGCGCGACCCCCGCCGCACCCGCCGTCACCGCCGCACCGGAGACCACCACGGCGTCCCGGCCGGCCTCGGGGCTCGCCGCACGGCCCGCGGCCGAACGCGAACAGGCGGTGCGGGCCCTGGTGCGCGCCGAGGTGGCGGCTGCTCTGGAACTGGACTCCGCCGAGGGGCTCGACATGCGGCGCCCCTTCAAGGACCTGGGCTTCGGCTCGCTGATGACGGTCGAGCTGGGGCAGCGCCTCGCCGAGGTGACCGGCGTACGGCTGACCGCCACCGCCGTGCTCGACCACCCCACCCCCGCGCGGATCGCCGCGCACCTGGCCGCCGCACTGGCCGCGGGGACGGCACCGGACGCCGTGCCCGCGCCACCGCCCGCCGCGCCCGCCGCCGACGCCGACGCCGACGAGATCGCGATCGTCGGGATGGCCTGCCGGTTCCCCGGCGGCGTCGGCTCGCCCGAGGACCTGTGGGACCTGGTGGCCTCCGGCACCGACGCGATCGGCGGCTTCCCCGCCGACCGCGGCTGGGACCTGGAAGGACTCTTCGACGCCGACCCGGACCGGCCGGGCCGCAGCTACGCGCGCACCGGCGGATTCCTGCACGACGCCGCCGAGTTCGACGCGGACCTGTTCGGCATCTCGCCGCGCGAGGCGCTCGCCATGGACCCGCAGCAGCGGCTGCTCCTCGAGACCGCCTGGGAGTCCCTGGAGCGGGCCGGGATCGACCCGCTGTCCCTGCGGGACAGCGCGACCGGCGTGTTCTCCGGGGTCATGGCACAGGACTACGGCCCCCGGATGCACGAGGGCGCCGACGGCCTCGACGGCTACGTGCTGACCGGCACCACCGCCAGCGTCGCCTCCGGCCGCGTCGCCTACAGCCTCGGGCTGCGCGGGCCCGCGGTCACCGTGGACACCGCGTGCTCCTCCTCGCTGGTCGCGGTCCACCTGGCGGTGCAGGCGCTGCGCTCGGGGGAGTGCTCGCTGGCCCTGGCCGGCGGGGCGACGGTGATGCCGACACCGGGCATCTTCGTGGAGTTCTCCCGCCAGCGCGGCCTCGCCCCGGACGGGCGGTGCAAGTCGTTCGCGGCCGCCGCCGACGGCACCGGCTGGGCCGAGGGCGCCGGCCAGCTGGTCCTGGAACGCCTCTCCGACGCCCGCCGCAACGGCCACCGGGTGCTCGCGGTCCTGCGCGGTACGGCGGTCAACCAGGACGGCGCCTCCAACGGCCTCACCGCCCCCAACGGGCCCGCACAGGAAGGCGTGATCCGCACCGCGCTGGCCAACGCCGGACTGACCGGCACGGACGTGGACCTGGTGGAGGCACACGGCACCGGCACCACCCTGGGCGACCCCGTCGAGGCCCACGCGCTGCTCGCCACCTACGGCCGCGACCGCGCGGGCGACCCGCTGTGGCTGGGCTCGCTGAAGTCCAACATCGGGCACACCCAGGCCGCCGCCGGAGTCGCCGGCGTGATCAAGGTCGTACAGGCGCTGCGCCACGGAGTGCTGCCGCGCACCCTGCACGTGGACGAACCCTCGCCCTACGTCGACTGGGCCTCCGGCGAGGTGCGGCTGCTGACGGAGGAGCGGCCCTGGCCGGAGCACCGCAGGCCGCGCCGGGCCGGGGTCTCCTCGTTCGGGATCAGCGGCACCAACGCCCACGTCATCGTGGAACAGGCCCCCGAGGCACCGCCGACGGCCCCCGCGGCGGAGCCCGGCCCGGCGCCGCGGGCCACACCGGTGCCGGTCGTGGTGTCCGGGCGGACCGCGACCGCGCTGCGGGCACAGGCGGCACGCCTGGCCGCCCACCTGGACGGCGAGCCGCGGACCGCTCTCACGGACGTCGCGCGCGCCGCGGCCACCACCCGGGCCGGACTGCCGCACCGCGCCGTCTACGCCGCCACCGACCGCACGGACCTGGTACGCGGACTGCGCGCCCTCGCCGCCGACCAGGAGACGCCCGGCCTGGTGCGCGGGACCGCCGACGTCGACGGCCGCACGGTGTTCGTGTTCCCGGGTCAGGGTGCGCAGTGGGCGGGGATGGCGGTGGAACTGCTGGATGCGTCGCCGGTGTTCGCGGAGCGGATGGCCGAATGCGCCGCTGCGCTGGACGAGTTCGTGGAGTGGTCGCTGTTGGGTGTGGTGCGGAGGGAGGCGGATCAGCCGGGGTTGGACCGGGTGGATGTGGTGCAGCCGGTGTCGTTCGCGGTGATGGTGTCGTTGGCCGCGTTGTGGCGGTCGTTCGGTGTAGAGCCGGACGCGGTGGTGGGGCATTCGCAGGGGGAGATCGCGGCCGCCTGCGTGGCCGGAGCCCTGTCCCTGCGCGACGCCGCGAAGGTGAGCGCCCTGCGCAGCGCCGCACTCGGCGCGCTGTCCGGCGCCGGAGGGATGATGTCGGTGGCGCTGCCCGCCGCCGATGTGGAACCACGCCTCACGCGCTGGGCCGGGCGCCTCTCGGTCGCCGCCGTCAACGGCCCGTCGTCGGTGGTGCTCTCCGGGGAACCCGCGGCCCTGCGCGAACTGGAGGCCGAACTCACCGCCGAAGGCGCCCGCGCCCGGCTGGTCGCGGTCGACTACGCCTCGCACTCCGCGCAGGTGGAACGCATCCGCACCGAACTCCTCGACCGGCTCGCCGGACTGGAACCGCGCGACGCCGACATCCCCTTCCACTCCACCGTGACCGGCGAACGGCTCGACACCACGGCCCTGGACGCCGAGTACTGGTACCGGAACCTGCGCCAGACCGTCCACTTCGAGGCGACGATCCGCGAACTGGACCGTACCGGGCACCGCGTGTTCATCGAGACCAGCCCGCACCCGATCCTCACCACGGCCGTCCAGGACACCGTGGAGGCGGCCGGCAGCACCGCCGTCGTCGTCGGATCGCTCCGCCGCGACCAGGGCGGCCCGGCCCGGTTCCTCCAGTCGCTGGCCGAGGCGCAGGTGCGCGGGGTCCCCGTCGACTGGACCCCCGCCTTCGGCACCCCAGGACCGCGCGCCGATCTGCCCACCTACGCCTTCCAGCGGCGGCGCTACTGGCTGCCCACTCCGGCGACCGGTACGGACCCCGCCGGACTCGGACTGGACGCCACCTCCCACCCGCTGCTGGGCGCCGCCGCACCGGTGGCCTCCACCGGTGAACTGCTGCTGACCGGCGAACTGTCCCGGCAGCGGCAGCCGTGGCTGGCCGACCACACCGTCCTCGGCACCGCCGTCCTGCCCGGCACCGCGTTCGTCGAGATGGCCGTACGCGCCGGCGACGAGGCGGGCTGCGGGGAACTGGCGGAGCTGACCGTGCACGCGCCGCTCACGCTGCCCGAACGAGGCGGCGTACGCGTGCAGGTGGTGCTCGGCGCGCCCGCCGAGGACGGCGGCCGAGCCGTGGACGTGTACTCCCGGCCGGGCGACGGAGCCGCGTGGACGCACCACGCCGCCGGCCGCCTCGCGACGACGCGGACGGCGCCCCCGGTGACCGGCGACTGGCCACCGGCGGGCGCCACCCCGGTCGACCTCGCCGACCGCTATCCGGCACTGGCCCGGCTCGGCTACGGCTACGGACCGGTCTTCCAGGGACTGCGCCGGCTGTGGCGGCACGGCGACGACCTGTTCGCCGAAGTCGCCCTGCCCGAACCGGCGTCGGCCGACGCGGCGGCCTACGGTCTGCACCCGGCCCTCATGGACGCGGCACTGCACCCGGCCGTCCGGACCGACGACGCGGCCGGCCTCCGGCTGCCGTTCGCCTTCACCGGGGTCCGGCTGTACCGCTCCGGTGCCGCCACGGCACGGGTACGGCTGCGACCGGCGGGCGACGGAGCCGTGTCCCTCACCGTGACCGACGCCGAGAACCACCCGGTCGCGGTGGTCGACTCGCTGGCGTTCCGGCCGGTCGGCCCCGAGCAGCTCGCCGCCGGCCGCCGCGATCATCTGTACCGCACCGACTGGGTCCCGCAGGCGTCCCCGGAACAGGCCGGGACCTGGGCCTGGCTGCCGGACCTGGAACCGGACGGACCGGTACCCGCGGCCGTCGGTGCCCGCGTCACCGGCGTGGGCGACGCACTGACCGTGGCACAACGCTGGCTGGCCGAGGAGCGGTTCGCCGGGTCGAAGCTGGTGCTGCTCACCCGCGGTGCGGTCGCCACCGGCCCGGACCAGCCCGCCGATCCCGACGCGGCGGCGGTGTGGGGCCTGGTGCGCAGCGCGCAGACCGAGAACCCGGACCGATTCGTCCTGGCCGACACGGACGGGCGGCCCGCCTCCGAGGCACTGCTGTCCCGGCTGGCGGCGACCGGCGAGGATCAGGTCGCGCTGCGCGAGGGCCGGTTGCTCGTACCGCGGCTGTCGCGGGTCACCGAGGCGGCCGCCACCGCCCCCTGGCGGGCCGACGACGTCGTGCTGGTCACCGGCGCGAGCGGCACCCTCGGCGCGCTGGTCGCGCGCCACCTCGTGACACGGCACGGCGTGCGGACCCTGGTACTGGCCTCACGGCGCGGCGCGGACGCCCCTGGCATGGCCGAACTGGACGCCGAGCTGCGGGAGTCGGGTGCCGACGTGACGACGGTGGCGTGCGACGTGGCCGACCGGGACGCGGTGGCCGCGCTGCTGGCCGCGCATCCGGTGACGGCGGTGGTGCACGCCGCCGGAGTCCTCGACGACGGCGTCCTGGCCGCCCTCACCCCCGAGCGGGTGCGCGAGGTGTCCCGGGCGAAGACGGACGGCGCACGCCACCTGGCCGAGCTGACCGGACCGGACCTCAGGACGTTCGTGCTGTTCTCGTCCGTGGCCGGGACGCTGGGCAACGCCGGGCAGGCCGCCTACGCGGCGGCCAACGCCGCACTGGACGGCCTGGCCGCGCACCGCGGGGCCGCCGGACTTCCGGCGACCTCGGTGGCCTGGGGGCTGTGGGCCGAGGGCAGCGGCATGACCGAGGGCATGGCCGGCACGGACCGCGCCCGGCTGGCCCGCGCCGGTGTCCTCCCGCTGGACTCCGCCACCGCCCTGGACCTGCTGGACACGGCCGTCGCACTGGGCGATCCGGTCCTGGTCGCCGCACGCCTGGACCCGGCGGCGATGCGCGAACGGGCGGCCGAGGGCACCCTGTCGCCGGTCCTGCGCGCCCTGGTGCCGGTGGTGCGCCGCGCCGCCGCCACGGAGGGCGGCACGGACGACGCCGACGCGCTGCGGCGCCGCCTCACCGGCGGCGAGCCGCTCCGGGTCCTGCAGGACCTGGTGCTCACCCAGGCCGCGCTGGTCCTCGGCCACGCCGACCCCGCCGGGCTGTCACCGGACCGGCCGTTCAAGGATTTCGGCTTCGACTCGCTGACCGCGGTGGAACTGCGCAACCGGCTGGGCCGGGCGACCGGGACACGGCTGCCCGCGACCGTCGTCTTCGACCATCCCACTCCCGCCGCACTCGCCGCACACCTGCGCGGCGAAGTCCTCGCGGACACCGAGGCCGTGAGCGTCCCGGCCGCCGTCACCCCCGTGCCGGCCGCGGACGAGCCGATCGCGATCGTCGGCATGGCCTGCCGCTTCCCCGGCGGGGTCGCCTCCCCCGAGGACCTGTGGAACCTGGTCGCCGAAGGCACCGACGCCGTCGGCGGGTTCCCCACCGACCGCGGCTGGGACCTCACCGGCCTCTACGACCCCGACCCGGACCACCCGGGCACCAGCTACACCCGGCACGGCGGCTTCCTGCACGAGGCCGGCCGCTTCGACGCGGGCCTGTTCGGGATCTCGCCGCGCGAGGCCCTGGCCATGGACCCCCAGCAGCGGCTGTTGCTGGAGACCGCCTGGGAGGCGCTGGAGCGCGCCGGGATCGACCCGTCCTCGGTACGCGGCAGCCAGACCGGCGTGTTCACCGGCGTGATGTACCACGACTACGCCAGCACGCTGCGCGAACTCCCCGACGGCGTCGAGGGGCATCTGCTCACCGGCACCGCCGGAAGCGTCGCCTCCGGCCGGGTCGCCTACACGCTCGGCCTCCAGGGGCCCGCCGTCACCGTCGACACCGCGTGCTCCTCCTCCCTGGTGGCGATGCACCTCGCCGCCCAGGCGCTGCGCTCCGGCGAATGCTCGCTGGCCCTGGCCGGAGGGGTGACCGTGATGGCCGAACCGACCACGTTCACCGCGTTCTCCCGGCAGCGCGGTCTCGCCGCCGACGGCCGCTGCAAGCCCTACGCCGGTGCCGCCGACGGCACCGGCTGGTCCGAGGGCGTCGGCCTGCTGCTGCTCGAACCGCTCTCCGCCGCCCGCCGCAACGGACACACCGTGCTGGCCGTGCTGCGCGGCTCGGCCGTCAACCAGGACGGCGCCTCCAACGGCCTGACCGCTCCCAACGGCCCCTCGCAGGAACGGGTGATCCGCACCGCGCTCGCCGCCGCCGGCGTCGCCGCCCAGGACGTCGACGCCGTCGAGGGCCACGGCACCGGGACGCCGCTCGGCGACCCGATCGAGGCGCAGGCACTGCTGGCCACCTACGGCCGGGACCGGGACGGCGAACCGCTGTGGCTCGGGTCCGTCAAGTCCAACATCGGGCACGCGCAGGCAGCCGCCGGAGTGGCCGGCGTGATCAAGATGGTGCAGGCCATCCGGCACGGCGTACTGCCCCGCACCCTGCACGTCGACGAGCCCTCCCCGCACGTGGACTGGGCCTCCGGTGAGGTACGGCTGCTGACGGAACCCCGCCCGTGGCCGGAGCACGGCCGTCCCCGCCGGGCCGGCGTGTCCTCGTTCGGCATCAGCGGCACCAACGCCCACGTCGTCATCGAACAGGCCGAACCGGAGGCGTCCGCCGCCGCACGGCCGGATCCCGGCCGGGCGGACGGGACGGCCGAGGCCGGGTCGGACACGTCGACCGGTGCCGGGCGGGACGCCTCCGACGGCATCGGCCCGGACACGTCCGCCGTCGGCCCGGACACGTCCGTCGCCGGTCCGGACACATCCGTCGCCGTCGGGCCGGACGTCGAGACGTGGCTGGTGCCGGTCGCCGTGTCCGGGCAGACCGAGGAGGCCCTGCGCGCACAGGCCGCACGGCTCCTCGCGCACCTCGACGCCCACCCGGGCGACCGGGTACGGGACATCGGCTGGTCCAGCGTGGCCGGCCGGGCCGCGCTGGAGCACCGCGCGGTCGTCCTGGCCGCCGACCCGGAGGGGCTGCGCGAACGGCTCGGTGCGCTGGCCGACGGCCGGGACGTCCCCGGCGTGGTGCGCGGCACCGCCGCCGACGCGGCCCGGCGGGTGGCGTTCGTCTTCCCCGGACAGGGCGCCCAGTGGCCCGGCATGGCGCTGGAACTGCTCGACTCCGCACCGGTGTTCGCCGCCAGGCTGGCCGAGTGCGCCGCCGCGATCGAACCGTACGTCGACTGGTCGTTGCTGGACGTGCTGCGCGGCCTGCCGGACGCTCCGCCCCTGGAGCGCGTGGACGTGGTGCAGCCGGTCACCTTCGCCGTCAACGTGTCACTGGCCGCGCTGTGGCGCTCGTACGGCGTGGAACCGGAGGCCGTGATCGGGCACTCGCAGGGCGAGATCGCCGCCGCCTGCGTGGCCGGGGCCCTCTCGCTGGCCGACGCCGCCGCCGTGGTCTGCCTGCGCAGCCGCGCGCTGACCGCCCTGTCCGGCAAGGGCGGCATGATGTCGGTGGCGCTGCCCGCCGACGAGG
Source organism: Streptomyces sp. NPDC091282 (assembly GCF_044757385.1). NCBI lineage: Bacteria > Bacillati > Actinomycetota > Actinomycetes > Kitasatosporales > Streptomycetaceae > Streptomyces > Streptomyces sp. NPDC091282. Next base: position 320,362 of record NZ_JBIVUX010000008.1, on the reverse strand, counting down.
TGCGGGCCCTGTTCACCGACGACCGGCTCGGCGTCGCCGCGGTCAACAGCCCCACCTCCACCGTCGTCTCCGGCGACCCGGACGCCCTGGAGGAACTGCGGGCCGCCTGCGAGGAGCGCGGGGTGCGGGCCCGTCGTATCGCCGTGGACTATGCCTCGCACTCCACCCACGTCACCGCTGTCAAGGACGGCCTGGCCGGGCTGCTCGCCGGGATCGGACCGCGGGCGGCACGCACCGAGCTGTACTCCACGGTCACCGGGGACCGCCTGGACACCCGTGAACTCACCGGCGCGTACTGGTACACCAACCTGCGCAGCACCGTCCGGTTCGCGGACGCGGTCCGCAGCGCGCTGGACGCCGGGATCGGCACCTTCATCGAGATCAGCCCGCATCCCGTGGTCGCGCCCGGCGTGCAGGAGACGGTGGACGCCGCCGGCGCGCGAGCCGCCGTCCTCGCCACCCTGCGCCGCGACGACGGCGGCTGGCCGCGCTTCGCCCAGTCGCTGGCCGAGGCACAGGTGCGCGGAGCCGGAGTGCGGCTCGCCGAGGTGTTCGAGGGCAGCGGCGCCCGCCGCGTGGACCTGCCCACCTACGCCTTCCAGCACCGCTGGTACTGGCTGGCCGAACAGACCGGCCCCCGGTCCGACACCTGGCGCTACCGCGTCGAATGGCGCCCCGCGGACCCGCCGGAGCACACCGGGACGGACGGCGAGTGGCTGGCGCTGGTGCCCGCCTCGGGCGCCGACCCGGACCGCCTGAAGACGCTCACCGGCGGCCTGCCGGTGCGCACCCTCGCCGTCGACACCGAGCACGCCGATCGCGCCGGCCTCGCCGACCGGCTGCGCCGCACACTGGCCGAACACCCCCCGCGGGGTGTGCTCTCGCTGCTGGCAGCCGACCGCCGCCCGCATCCCGACCACCCGGTGGTGCCCGCCGGAGCGGCCGCCACCCTGGCACTGATCCAGGCGCTCGGCGATCTGGACGCGGCCGTCCCCCTGTGGCTGGTGACGTCCGGCGCGGTGAGCACCGGCCCCACCGACCCGCTGCGCGAACCGGGCGCGGCGCAGGTGTGGGGCCTGGGCCGGGTGGCGATGCTCGAACACCCGGCGTTCTGGGGCGGCCTCCTCGACCTGCCCGCCGACCTCGACGACACCGTGCTGGAACAGGTGCGCGCGGTGCTGGCGGGCGGCTTCGGCGACGAGGACCAACTCGCGGTGCGCGGAACCGGCACGCTGCTACGACGGCTGGTGCGCGCCCCGCTCGGCGGCGGCGCGGCCGGCGACTGGCGGGCCCGGGACACCGCGCTCGTCACCGGCGGCACCGGCGCGCTCGGCCCGGAGATCGCCCGCTGGCTCGCCGCACAGGGCGTCCGCCACGTCGTGCTGGCCAGCCGCAGCGGCCCGGACGCCGAGGGAATCACCGAACTGACAGCAGAACTCGACGGTTTGGGCGTACGACTGACCGCGCGATCCTGCGACATCGGCGACCGGTCCGCCGTCGCCGGCCTCCTCACCGGCCTGCGCGAACAGGGCGAGGTGGTCCGCACGGTCGTGCACGCCGCCGCGCTGATGCGGCTGGCGGCCCTGCCCGACACCGACCTCGCCGAGTACGCCGACGTCCTCACCGCCAAGGTCCAGGGAGCCCGCCACCTCATCGAACTCCTCGACCCGGCCGAACTGGACGCCCTGGTCCTCTACTCCTCCATCGCCGGCGTGTGGGGCAGCGGTGACCACGGCGCCTACGCCGCCGCCAACGCAGAACTCGACGCACTCGCCGAACACGCCCGCGCCGCCGGTCTGCCGGTCACCTCGGTGGCCTGGGGCGTCTGGGACGGCGCCCGCTTCCCCGACGGCGTAGACGCCGACCAACTGCGCCGCCAGGGACTGCCGTTGATCGCACCCGGACCCGCCCTCGACGCCCTGCGCACCGTCCTGGAACGCGCCGAGAGCGGACTGTCCGTCGCCGACGTCGACTGGGCCAGGTTCATGCCGCTGTTCGCCTCGGCCCGCAGCAGGCCCCTGTTCACCGACATCCCCGAGGCCCGGCGCGTGCTGGACGCCCGGTCCGAACCGCAATCGACGGCGACCGGCTCACCGTGGGCCCAACGGCTGGCCGGACTCTCGGACTCCGAACGCCGCAGCACCCTGCTCCGGCTGGTCCGCGAACAGGCGGCTGTCGTACTGGGCCACTCCGGCCCGGCGGCGATCGGCGCCGACCACGCCTTCCGCGACCTGGGCTACGACTCCCTGACCGGGATCGAACTCCGCAACCGGCTCGGCGAGGCGACCGGCCTGACACTGCCGGCCACCCTCGTCTTCGACCAGCCCACCCCGGCCGCCGTCGCCGACCACCTCCGCACCCTGCTCGCGCCCCCCGAACCACCCGTCCTCACCGAACTGGACCGGCTCGCCGAGCGGCTGTCCCGTAAGGATGCCGACGACGACCGAGACGCCATCGAACTGCGACTGCGGGCCATGCTCGCCCTGTTCAGCCGCGACGAGGAGGACTTCGACCCGATGTCGAACGAGGAGATGTACGACCTCATCGACCGCGAACTCGGCGCGAACTGAAAGGGGTTGCACATGTCCGAAGAAGAGAAGCTGCGCGGCTACCTCAACCGGGTCATGGTCGACCTCCGCAAGGCGAACCGCCGACTGCAGGACGTCGAACAGGCCCGCACCGAACCCGTCGCGATCACCGGCATGGCCTGCCGCTACCCCGGCGGGGTCCGCTCCCCGGAAGACCTGTGGCGCGTACTCACCGAAGGCCTGGACGTCACCGGCGACCTGCCCACCGACCGCGGCTGGGACACCGACACCCTCTACGACCCCGACCCGGACCGTTCCGGCCACACCTACGTACGGCGCGGCGGCTTCCTCGACGACCCCGGCGCGTTCGACGCGGCCTTCTTCGGCATCTCGCCACGCGAGGCCCTGGCCATGGACCCGCAGCAGCGGCTGCTCCTGGAGACCTCCTGGGAGGCGCTGGAACGGGCCGGCATCGATCCGCTGTCGCTGCGCGGCACCCGCACCGGAGTCTTCGTCGGCCAGAACTACCAGGAGTACGGCACCGGCCTGGCCCACGCCCCGGAAGGCGTCGAAGGACACCTGGTCACCGGAGTGGTCCCCAGCGTGCTGTCCGGCCGTATCTCCTACACCCTCGGCGTCGAGGGCCCCGCCATCACCCTGGACACCGCCTGCTCGACCTCCCTGGTCACCCTGCACCTGGCCCTGCAGTCGCTGCGCAACGGAGAGTCCACGCTGGCCCTCTCGGGCGGCGTGACCGTCCTGGCCGGACCCGGACCGCTCGTCGAGTTCAGCCGCCAGCGGGTCCTGGCCCCCGACGGCCGCTGCAAGGCCTTCTCGGCCGACGCCGACGGCATGGGCATGGCCGAGGGCGTCGGCATGCTGGTGCTGGAGAGGCTGTCCGACGCGCAGGCCAACGGCCACCGGGTACTGGCCGTGCTGCGCGGCTCGGCGGTGAACCAGGACGGCGCGTCCAACGGTCTCACCGCCCCCAACGGCCCCTCCCAGCAACGCGTCATCCGCGCCGCCCTGCACGCGGCCGGCCTGACCCCCGCCGACATCGACGTGGTGGAGGCACACGGCACCGGCACCTCCCTGGGCGACCCCATCGAGGCCCAGGCCCTGCTCGCCACCTACGGCACCGACCGCGAACGGCCACTGCTCCTCGGCACGGTCAAGTCCAACATCGGACACACCCTCGCCGCCGCCGGAGTGGCCGGCGTGATCAAGTCCGTGCTGGCCCTGCGCCACGAGTCCGTGCCGAAGACCCTGCACGCGGACACCCCGTCCCAGCACATCGACTGGACCACCGGCACCCTCTCCCTGGCCACCGAGGAGGCCCCCTGGCCGCGCGGTGAACGGCCGCGCCGCGCCGCGGTGTCCTCATTCGGCATCAGCGGTACCAACGCCCACGTCATCCTCGAAGAGGCACCCGAACCGGAAGAGACCGAGCCGACACCCGCCACGCAGCCGACGCACGCGATCCCGCTGCCGGTGGTCCTCTCCGCCCGCGGCACGACCGGCCTGGCCGACCAGGCGAGGCGGCTCCACGACTTCGTCGCCTCCGACCTCGAACTGACCGTCACCGAGATCGCGTTCGCCGCCGCCACCACCCGCGCCGCACTGGACCACCGCGGTGCCGTGGTGGCCGCCGACCGCGAGGAACTGCTGACGGGACTGGCGGAACTGGCGGACGCAGACCCGGGGAGCATCAGCGCGATCGCCGATCGGGGCGGGTCGACGGGGTTCTTGTTCTCGGGGCAGGGTTCGCAGTGGTCGGGGATGGGTCGGGAGCTGGCCGGTCGGTACTCCGTGTTCGCGGAGTCCTTTGACGACGTTTGCGGGCGCCTGGAGTCGGTGTTGGGGCGGCCGGTTCGGGAGGTGATTCTCGACGGTGGCGAGCGGCTGGATGAGACGTTGTTCGCGCAGTGCGGTCTGTTCGCTTTCGAGGTGTCGTTGTTCCGGTTGCTCGAATCGTTCGGTGTGGCCCCGGACTTCGTGGTCGGGCATTCGGTGGGGGAGGTGGCCGCTGCTCATGTGGCTGGGGTTTTGTCGCTGGATGATGCGGTCACGTTGGTGTGTGCCCGCGCTGGCCTGATGCAGGAGTTGCCGCCTGGTGGGGCGATGGTGGCGGTGAATGCCACGGAGGCGGAGGTCGCAGACGTCCTCTCCGGTGATGTGGGTATCGCGGCCGTCAATGGGGTGCGTTCCGTCGTGGTGTCCGGCGCGGAATCCGCGGTGGAGGCGGTTGCGGAGGTGGCGCGGGAGCGGGGTTGGCGGAACACCCGTCTGCGGGTCAGCCATGCCTTTCATTCGCCGTTGATGGAGCCGGTGTTGGAGCGGTTCCGGGAGGCGATATCGGAGATCTCCTATACCGCTCCGCAGATTCCGTTTGTGTCGACGGTCGATGTGGATGCGTCTCCGGTCGATGCCGAGTACTGGGTGCGGAATGTGTGGGAGACGGTGCGGTTCGCCGATGCGGTGGCTCGTCTGCATGGTGAGGGTGTGACGCGGTTCGTGGAGGTGGGTCCGGACGCGGCGCTCAGTGCCGTAGGCCCGGACTGCCTGCCGCAGGACGCCACCGCGGTGTTCGTCGCGTTGCTGCGTCGTGAGCAGCCTGAAGTGCGTTCGCTGGCCACCGGGTTGGCCCGGTTCCATGTGCACGGTGGTGCTGTCGACTGGGCCGCGTATCTGCCGTCGGCCGCTCGCGTTGATCTGCCGACCTACGCCTTCCAGCACCGTCACTACTGGCTGGACAGCGCTGAATCGACCGACCCTGCGGCCCTCGGCGCGTTGCCCGCCGGGCATCCGCTGCTCGGCGCGCTGGTCGCGCTGCCCGGTGCCGTCGACACCGTCCTGACCGGACGGTTGAGTCTGCGGACCCACCCATGGCTCGCCGACCATCAGGTCACCGACACGGTGCTGCTGCCCGGCACGGGGTTCGTCGAACTCGCGCGGCACGCGGCCGACCTGCTCGGGGCCAACCAGCTGGACGAACTGACGCTTGAGGTACCGCTCGTCCTGCCCGCCGAGGGCGGTCTCGCCCTGCGGGTCGTGGTCGCGGAACCCGACGCCAACGGCAGCCGCGCGGTCGAGGTGCACTCGCGGCCGGAGGGCTCCACGGCAGCCTGGACCCGGCACGCCGGCGGTGTGCTGTCCGAGACCGTCGACGACAGCCCGGGTGCGGACCTCGTACGGTGGCCCCCGGCCGACGCCGAGCCGATCGACCTGGACGGGTTCTATCCTCGGCTGGCGGACACCGGCCTCGGCTACGGACCGGCGTTCCAGGGCCTGCGGGCGGCCTGGCGGCGCGCTGACGAGATCTACGCCGAGGTGGCCCTGCCCGACCAGCAGCGCGGCCAGGCCCAGGAGTTCGGTCTGCATCCCGCGCTCCTCGACGCGGCACTGCACGCGCTCGCCCTGCGAGGCGACCAGGGTCTGCGGCTGCCCTTCGCCTTCCGCGGGGTCCGCTGGTTCGACACGGGGGCGACGACGCTGCGGGTGCGGCTCACCGTCGTGCACGAGGACGCTGTCCGGCTGGACCTGGCCGATGGCAGCGGCGCCCCGGTCGGCACCGTCGAGCGTGTGGTGCTGCGGGCCCTCACCTCCGAACTGCGCACGCCCGCGCGGCTGGACTCGGTCTACCGGCTGGACTGGACGCCCGCCCGTGCCGGACGCCCCCGCGTCACCGGCGCCGACATTCTGTTCCGCGTCGAGGACGCGCCCGTGGCCGAGCGCACCGCCGCCGTACTGGGGCGGTTACGTGAGCGGCTGGCCGAGGAGTCCGCGCAGGGCGGCCCGCTGGTCCTGGTCACCCATGGCGCGGTCGCGGTCACCGCCGACGAGGTACCCGACCCGGCCGGCGCGGCCGTGTGGGGGCTGGTGCGCTCGGCGCAGGCCGAGTGGCCGGGCCGGTTCGTGCTGCTGGACACGACGGACCCGGCCGTCACGGACAAGGACCTGATCGCCGCGCTGGCGACAGACGAACCTCAACTCGCCCTGCGCGCGGACCGGGTGCTGGTGCCCCGGCTGGCCCCGGTGACGGAGACGGGGACGGAGACGGCCGAGGACGCTCCCTGGTCCGTCGACGACGTGGTGCTGGTCACCGGGGCGAGCGGGACGCTCGGCGGCCTGGTGGCACGGCACTTGGTGGAGCGCCACGGCGTGCGGGGCGTCGTGCTCGCGTCGCGGCGCGGCCATGACGCACCCGGCATGGCCGAACTCGCCTCTGGACTGCGCGAGTCGGGTGCCGAGGTGTCGGTGGTGGCGTGTGATGTGGCCGACCGGGATGCGGTGGCCGTGTTGCTGGCCGAGCATCCGGTGACCGCTGTGGTGCATGCGGCGGGGGTGGTGGACGACGGTCTGGTCACCGGGCTCTCCGAGGAGCGGTTGGCGGCGGTGCTGGCGCCGAAGGTGCTGGGCGCACGCTGGCTGGACGAACTGACCCGCGAGCTGGACCTGCGCAGGTTCGTCCTGTTCTCCTCCGCCTCCGCGACCCTGGGCAACCCTGGGCAGGCCGCGTACTCCGCGGCCAACGCCTACCTCGACGCGCTGGCCGTGCGGCGCCGCGCCGCCGGGCTCCCGGCCACCTCGCTGGGCTGGGGACTGTGGGAGCAGCGCAGCGGCATCACCGGCGAACTCTCCGACGCCGACCTGGCCCGTATCGCCCGCGGTGGCATCGCCGCACTCCCCACCGCGGAGGCGCTGGCCCTGCTGGACGCCACCGTGGGGCTCGACGCCGCGGCCGTACTGCCGATGCGGCTGGACACAGCGGCCCTGCACCGGCTCGACCCGTTGCCGGCCGTGTTCAGCGGGCTGGTCCGGGGCCGTCGGCGCGCCCGGCAGCAGTCCGGCTGGGCCGACCGGCTGCGCGCGCTGCCCGAAGCGGAGCGCCGCCGTGCCGCCCTGGACCTGGTCCGCACGCAGGCCGCCGGAGTACTGGATCTGGCCGGGGCCGAGCAGATCGGCGCCGATCAGTCGTTCGCCGACCTCGGCGTCGACTCGCTCACCGCGCTGGAACTGCGCAACCGCCTCGGTGCCGCCACCGGACTGCGCCTGCCGACCACCCTGGTCTTCGACCATCCGACCCCGGCGGCGCTCGCCGGATTCGTCCTCGCCGAGACCGGCGACGTCCGGACCGCACCGGAGCCCCCGGCTCCCGTGACCGCGGCCGCCGTGGACGAGCCGATCGCGATCGTGGGAATGGCCTGCCGCTACCCCGGCGGGATCGGCACGCCCGAGCAGCTCTGGGACCTGGTCGCCGAGGGCCGGGACGGCATCTCCGCGTTCCCGGCCGACCGCGGCTGGAACATCGGTGAACTCCCGGTGGGACTCGGCGGGTTCCTCGACGGCGTCGCCGACTTCGATCCGGGGTTCTTCGGGATCTCACCGCGCGAGGCGCTGGCGATGGACCCGCAGCAGCGACTCCTCCTCGAACTGTCCTGGGAGGCACTGGAACGTGCCGGGATCGACCCGAGCGGCGTCCGCGGCAGCCGGACCGGGGTGTTCGCCGGGCTGATGTACCAGGACTACGCCACCCGGCTGACCCATGTGCCCGAAGAACTCGAGGGCTACCTGGGCAACGGCAACCTGGGCAGCATCGCCACGGGCCGGATCGCCTACACCTTCGGGCTCACCGGCCCGGCCGTCACCGTGGACACCGCCTGCTCGTCCTCACTGGTTGCGCTGCATCTGGCCGCCCAGTCGCTGCGCTCCGGCGAGTCCACACTGGCGCTGGCCGGCGGAGTGACCGTGATGTCCAGTCCGACGCCCTTCCGGGAGTTCGACCGGCAGCGCGGCCTGGCAGCCGACGGCCGCTGCAAGTCCTTCTCCGCGGAAGCCGACGGCACCGGCTGGTCCGAGGGCGTCGGCATGCTGGTGCTGGAGCGGCTGTCCGACGCGCGGGCCAACGGCCACCAGGTGCTCGCGGTGGTACGCGGTTCGGCGGTGAACCAGGACGGCGCGTCCAACGGCCTCACTGCCCCGAACGGCCCCTCGCAGGAACGGGTCATGCAAGCCGCGCTGAGGACGGCGGGCCTGACGCCCTCTGACGTGGACGTGGTGGAGGCACACGGCACCGGCACGTCGCTGGGCGATCCGATCGAGGCACAGGCTCTGCACGGGGTGTACGGCACCGACCGTGACCGGCCGTTGTGGCTGGGGTCGGTGAAGTCGAACATCGGGCACACGCAGGCCGCCGCCGGCGTCGCCGGTGTGATCAAGATGGTGGAGGCGATACGCCACGGGGTGCTGCCGCGCACCTTGCACGTCGACACCCCGACCCCGCACGTCGACTGGTCCGCCGGTGACGTCCGACTGCTCACCGAGGCGGTCGACTGGCCGGAGACCGAGGTGCGTCGGGCGGCGGTGTCGGCGTTCGGTGTGAGCGGGACGAATGCGCACGTGATCATCGAGCAGGCGCCGGAATTCGAATCGACGGAGGTACCGGAACCGACGACGCCGGTCCCCGTGGTCATTTCCGGCGGCACGGCCGAGGCGTTCCAGGACCAGACGGCTCGGTTGCGTGCGTTCGTGCTCGCCGACCCGGCCGTCGGGGTCGCGGAGGTGGCCCGTGCGGCGGCTCTGTCGCGAGCCGCGCTGGAGTACCGCGGTGCGGTGGTAGCCGCCGACCGCGACGAACTGCTCGCCGGTCTCTCCGATGCGGAGGCTGGTGTGCTCGCCGATCGGGGTGGGCTGACGGGGTTCTTGTTCTCGGGGCAGGGGTCGCAGTGGTCGGGGATGGGTCGGGAGTTGGCCGGCCGGTATCCGGTGTTTGCGGAGTCTTTTGACGATGTTTGTTGGCGGTTGGAGTCGGTGTTGGGGCGGCCGGTTCGGGAGGTGATTCTCGATGGCGGTGAGCGGCTGGATGAGACGTTGTTCGCGCAGTGTGGTCTGTTCGCTTTCGAGGTGTCGTTGTTCCGGTTGCTCGAATCGTTGGGTGTGGTGCCGGACTTCGTGGTCGGGCATTCGGTGGGGGAGGTGGCGGCTGCTCATGTGGCTGGGGTTTTGTCGCTGGATGGTGCGGTCGCGTTGGTGTGTGCGCGTGCGGGGTTGATGCAGGAGTTGCCGCCTGGTGGGGCGATGGTGGCGGTGAATGCCACGGAGGCGGAGGTCGCCGACGTCCTTTCCGGTGACGTGGGTATCGCAGCGGTCAACGGGGTGCGTTCCGTCGTCGTGTCCGGCACGGAATCCGCGGTGGAGGCGGTTGCGGAGGTGGCGCGGGAGCGGGGTTGGCGGAACACCCGTCTGCGGGTCAGCCATGCCTTTCATTCGCCTTTGGTGGAGCCGGTGTTGGAGCGGTTCCGGGAGGCCATCGCAGGAGTCGCTTTCGCCGCTCCGGAGATTCCGTTCGTGTCGACGGTGGATGTGGATGCGTCTCCGGTCGATGCCGAGTACTGGGTGCGGAATGTGCGGGGGACCGTGCGGTTCGCCGATGCGGTGGCTCGTCTGCATGGTGAGGGTGTGACGCGGTTCGTGGAGGTGGGTCCGGACGCGGCGCTCAGTGCCGTAGGCCCGGACTGCCTGCCGCAGGACGCCACCGCGGTGTTCGTCGCGTTGCTCCGTCGCGAGCAGCCCGAAGTGCGTTCTCTGGCAACTGGGTTGGCGCGCTTCCACGTGCACGGTGGCGCTGTCGACTGGGCCGCGTATCTGCCGGTCGCCGCTCGCGTTGATCTGCCGACCTACGCCTTCCAGCACCGCCGCTACTGGCTGGACGACGTCGAACCAGCACCCCGGAGTGGATATCCCTTGCTGGACTCGGCGGTCGAGTTCGCCGAGGAGGACGGCTTCCTGCTGTCCGGGCGGCTGGCCACACGGTCACAGCCCTGGCTGGGCGAGCACACCGTGCTCGGTGCGACGGTCGTACCCGGCAGTGTGTTCGCCGAGCTGGCCTTGCACGCCGGCGCGACGACCGGTGCCGGCGAGGTCGCCGAACTGACCCTCCAGGCACCGCTGGTGCTGCCCGCGGACGGTGCCGTCGAGGTACAGATGCGAGTCGGTGCGCGGAACGCCAGGGGAGAGCGGCCGTTGACCGTGCACGCCCGTCCGGCCGCGGACGGCACCCCGTGGACCTGCTACGCCCGTGCCGTGCTCGGATCGGTCCCGGCGGAGCCTCTGGAGACTCCCGCCGCCTGGCCGCCGCCGGGAGCGGTCGCCCTCGACGTCGGTTCGGCCTACGCCGAGTTCGCCGCCGGCGGGCTGGAGTACGGTCCGGCGTTCCAGGGCCTGCGTGCGGCCTGGCGCAACGGCGACGAGATCCTTGCCGACATCGAGCTGCCCGACCTGACCGACGCGGGCCGCTACGGGCTGCACCCGGCCCTGCTGGACGCGTCGCTGCACGCCCTGCGCTATCTGCACGAGGACGAGAGCGACCGAACCCTGCTGCCCTTCGCCTGGAACGGCATCGCGCTGCGCCGCTCCGGAGCGTCCGCACTGCGGGTGCGGATCTCGCCGGTCGCCGCGGAGTCGGCCAGGATCGAACTGGCCGACGCGACGGGAGCTCCGGTCGCCGTGGTGGAGTCCCTCGCCGTGCGGCCGATCTCGGCCGAACAACTCGGCCACCACGAATCGCTGTACGCCGAGGAGTTGGTGGCCGCCGGTCTGCCGGGCGGCCCGGAACCGTCCGTGCTGGAATGCGCCGATCTGACCGCACTGCCCGACGGTGAACTCCCCGACGTGGTGGTGCTGGCGGCCGGGCACGAGGCCGATCCGGTCGCCGCGGCAGGCCGGGCGCTGGGCGCGGTGCGCACCTGGCTGGCGGAGGACCGGTTCGCCGGCTCCCGGCTGGCACTGCGGACGCGCGGCGCCCGTACCGACCCGGCCGCCGCCGCGGTCTGGGGCCTGCTGCGCTCGGTGCAGCAGGAGCATCCGGGCCGGTTCCTGCTGGCCGACGTCGAGGACGTCGACGGCCCGGCCGTTCCCGCCGCGATGTGGAACGTGCCCGGCGGGCAAATACTGGTGCGCGACGGGACGGTGCTCGTGCCACGGCTGGCGCATGTCCCGCTGTCCAGGATCACCGACCGGGACGGAGCGGCCTGGTCCCCGGACGGCCCCGTGCTGATCACCGGCGGTCTCGGCGCGCTCGGTGCGGCCCTCGCCCGTCATCTCGCCGGTGACCGCGGGGTACGTGAACTGGTCCTCACCGGACGCCGTGGCCCGGACACCCCGGGCGCGGCCGAACTGGCCGCGGAACTCCGGCAACTGGGTGCCGAGGTGTCGGTGGTGGCGTGTGACGTGGCCGACCGGGATGCGGTGGCCGCGTTGCTGGCCGAGCATCCGGTGACCGCAGTGGTGCATGCCGCCGGTGTGGTGGACGACGGTCTGGTCACCGGGCTCTCCGAGGAGCGGTTGGCGGCGGTGCTGGCGCCGAAGGTGCTGGGCGCACGCTGGCTGGACGAACTGACCCGCGACCGCGAGCTGACCGACTTCGTCCTCTTCTCCTCCGCCGCCGGAGTGCTCGGCGCAGCCGGACAGAGCGCCTACGCGGCGGCCAACGCCGCACTGGACGCGCTCGCCAGGGCCCGGCACACCGCCGGTCTCCCGGCTGCCTCGCTCGCCTGGGGACTGTGGGAACAGCGCGACGGCAGCGGCATCACCGGCGAACTGTCCGGTACCGACCTGGCCCGCATCGCCCGCGCCGGACTGCGCCCGCTGACCACCGTCGAGGCGCTCGAACTGTTCGACCTCGCGCGGGCCGTCGACGAACCGGTGCTCGCGCCGATCCGCCTCGACCGCACGGCCCTGCGAACCGGCGGGCCCGTACCGGCGGTCCTGCGCGGTCTGGTCCGGGAAACGCCCGCTCCGAACGCCGCCACCGGCCCGCGCCCGGCACCCGCCGCCGCACCGGCCGCTTGGTCCGGACCAGACCGGGAGAAGGCGCTCCTGGAACTGGTCCGCGCCGAAGCGGCCAAGGTGCTCGCGCACGACTCATCGGCCGCCGTCGCGGAACACCGCACCTTCGCCGAACTCGGCTTCGACTCGCTGGCCGCGGTCGAACTGCGCAACCGGCTGTCGGAGACCACCGGCATCCGGCTGCCCGCCGCGGTGGTGTTCGAGTACGCCACCCCGGTGGCACTCGCCGCACACCTGCACACCTCGATGCCCGCGGCCGACGGCGCTCCGGCCGACTCGCCGCTCGCCGGGCTCGACCAGCTCGAAGAAGCACTGGCCGGCGCCGATCCCGGCGCCGTGGACCAGGCGAAGCTGCGCATGCGGCTCACCGCACTGCTCGCCAAGTACGGCGGCGAGGAACAGTCCGGCGCGGCAGCGGAGCACGACCTGTCGTCGGCCTCCGACGACGAACTGTTCGGCCTAGTCGACGGCCTCGGCGCCGACCAAGGGTGAGGAAGGAAATCCGCGTGGCTAACGAGGACAAGCTCCGGGACTATCTCCGGCGTGCGCTGACCGAGGCGCAGAGCGCGCAGCGCAGGCTCGCCGAGATCGAGCAGGCCCGGCGCGAGCCCATCGCGATCGTCGGCATGGCCTGCCGCTATCCCGGTGGCGTCGGCACCCCCGAGCAACTGTGGGAGATGCTCGCCGCCGGCCGGGACGGCATCTCCGGGTTCCCCGCCGACCGCGGCTGGGACCTGGCCGGACTGCCGGTCGGGCTCGGCGGGTTCGTCGCCGACGCCGGCGACTTCGATCCGGGGTTCTTCGGGATCTCGCCGCGCGAGGCGCTGGCGATGGACCCGCAGCAGCGACTCCTCCTCGAAACCTCCTGGGAGGCCTTCGAACGCGCCGGGATCGACCCGCTCACCGCACGCGGCAGCCGCACCGGCGTCTTCGCGGGCGTGATGTACCACGACTACGCGACCCTGATGGACGACGTGCCCGAGGAACTGCAAGGGTTCATCGGCAACGGCAACGCGGCCAGCATCGCCACCGGCCGGGTCGCCTACACCTTCGGATTCGAAGGCCCCGCCGTCACCGTGGACACCGCCTGCTCCTCCTCCCTGGTCACCTTGCACCTCGCGGTCCAGTCGCTGCGGTCCGGCGAGACGACCCTGGCCCTGGCCGGCGGCGTGACCATCATGTCGACGCCGGGCACCTACGTGGAGTTCGACCGGCTCGGCGGCCTGGCGGGTGACGGCCGTTGCAAGGCGTTCTCGGCCGACGCCGACGGCACCGGCTGGTCCGAGGGCGTCGGCATGCTGCTCCTGGAGCGGCTGTCCGACGCCGAACGCAACGGACACCCCGTACTCGCCGTCATCCGTGGCTCCGCGGTCAACCAGGACGGTGCGTCCAACGGGCTCACCGCTCCCAACGGCCAGGCACAGCGCCGGGTCATCGTGGAGGCGCTGACCAACGCGGCCCTGTCTCCAGAGGACATCGACGCGGTGGAGGCGCACGGCACCGGCACGTCGCTGGGTGATCCGGTCGAGGCGCAGGCTCTGCACGGTGTGTACGGCGCCGATCGTGACCGGCCTCTGTGGCTGGGGTCGGTGAAGTCGAACATCGGGCACACGCAGGCCGCCGCTGGTGTGGCCGGTGTGATCAAGATGGTGGAGGCGATGCGGCACGGGGTGCTGCCGCGCACTCTGCACGTCGACACCCCGACCCCGCACGTCGACTGGACCGGCGGCCCGCTGGAACTCCTCGCCTCATCGCAGCCGTGGCCCGAGACCGAGGTGCGTCGGGCGGCGGTGTCGGCGTTCGGTGTGAGCGGGACCAATGCGCACGTGATCATCGAGCAGGCGCCGGTGGTCGAGTCGGCGGAGGTGCCGGAGCCGGTACTGCCGGTGCCGGTGGTGGTGTCCGGCCGTACGGCCGAGGGGTTCCGGGACCAGTCGGCTCGGTTGCGTGAGTTCGTGCTGGCCGACCCGGCGGTCGGGGTCGCGGAGGTGGCCCGTGCGGCAGCGCTGTCCAGGTCCGCGCTGGAGTATCGCGGCTCCGTGGTGGCGACCGATCGCGAGGAACTGCTGTCCGGCCTCGCCCAGATGCCAGACGGTGTGCTGGCCGATCGGGGTGGGCTGACGGGGTTCTTGTTCTCGGGTCAGGGGTCGCAGTGGTCGGGGATGGGTCGGGAGCTGGCCGGCCGGTATCCGGTGTTCGCGGAGTCTTTTGACGAGGTTTGCGGGCGTCTGGAGTCGGTGTTGGGGCGGCCGGTTCGGGAGGTGATTCTCGATGGCGGTGAGCGTCTGGATGAGACGTTGTTCGCGCAGTGTGGTCTGTTCGCTTTCGAGGTGTCGTTGTTCCGGTTGCTTGAATCGTTGGGTGTGGTGCCGGACTTCGTGGTCGGGCATTCGGTGGGTGAGGTGGCGGCTGCTCATGTGGCTGGGGTGTTGTCGCTGGATGGTGCGGTCACGTTGGTGTGTGCCCGCGCTGGTCTGATGCAGGAGTTGCCGCCTGGTGGGGCGATGGTGGCGGTGAATGCCACGGAGGCGGAGGTCGCCGAGGTTCTCTCCGGTGACGTGGGTATCGCGGCCGTGAACGGGGTGCGTTCCGTGGTCGTTTCCGGCGCGGAATCCGCGGTGGATGCGGTTGCGGAGGTGGCGCGGGAGCGGGGTTGGCGGAACACCCGTCTGCGGGTCAGCCATGCTTTCCATTCGCCGTTGATGGAGCCGGTGTTGGAGCGGTTCCGGGAGGCGATATCGGAGATCTCCTTTACCGCTCCGCAGATTCCGTTCGTGTCGACGGTGGATGTCGAGGCGGCTCCCGTGGATGCGGATTACTGGGTGCGGAATGTGCGGGGGACCGTGCGGTTCGCCGACGCGGTGGCTCGTCTGCATGGTGGAGGTGTGACGCGGTTCGTGGAGGTGGGTCCGGACGCGGCGCTCAGTGCCGTAGGCCCGGACTGCCTGCCGCAGGACGCCACCGCGGCGTTCGTCGCGTTGCTGCGTCGCGAGCAGCCCGAAGTCCGTTCCCTCGCGACCGGGTTGGCCCGGCTTCACGTGCACGGTGGCGCTGTCGACTGGGCCGCGTATCTGCCGGTCGCCGCTCGGGTCGATCTGCCGACGTACGCCTTCCAGCGCCGCCGCTACTGGCTGGAGTCGGCTCCTGGCGGCAACCTTGCCGCCTCGGGGCTGCTTCCGGCCGGGAATCCGTTGCTCGGTGCGGCCACCGCGTTGGCCGGGTCCGATGCCTATCTGCTCACCGGGCGGCTCTCGGTGGGGTCCCAGCCCTGGCTGGCCGATCACCGGGTGTCCGAGGCGATCGTGCTGCCGGGCTCGGCGTTCGTGGAGCTTGCGGTGCAGGCCGCCGACCGTGTCGGGTGCGACCGCGTGGACGAACTCGTCCTGCGGGCCCCGCTGGTGCTGCCCGAGGCGGGTGCGGTCAGACTGCAGCTGGCCGTGCGTGAAGCCCAGGACTCCGGTCGGCGCGAGCTGGAGATCTACTCCCTCGCCGAGGACGCGTCCGAGGACGACCCGTGGACGCTGCACGCCACCGGTACGCTCGCCGTCTCCCCGCACGAGGCCGGGACCGGCGTCGACGCCGAGGAGGTCTGGCCGCCCGCGGACGCCACCCCGGTGGCCGTCGACGCGGCCTACGTGGATCTCGCCGCTCGCGGCCTCGGTTACGGACCTGCGTTCCAGGGACTGCGCGCGGCCTGGCGGCGCGGCGACGAGGTCTTCGCCGATGTCGCGCTGCCCGACGGGCTTCACGAGCGGGCGAAGGAGTTCGGGCTGCATCCGGCGCTGCTGGACGCCGCCCTGCACGCGCTCGCGCTCACGGACGGTACCGGCGGCGCGCGGCTGCCGTTCTCCTGGGCCGGGGTCCGGCTGCACGCCGCAGGTGCGGGCGCCGTCCGGGTGCGGCTCGCCCCGGCCGGCGCCGAAGCCTTCACGCTCGACCTGTTCGACGGCACCGGAGCCCCGGTGGCCTCCGTGGAGTCGCTGACGCTGCGTGCCGCCTCCGGACAGGCGGCGGAGCGGATACCGCGGGACTCGCTGTTCCGGCTGGACTGGGACACCGTGCCGACCCCCCGACGACCGGACGTCGGACCCTGGGCGGTGCTGGGTACGCTCCCTGAGCCCCTGGCCGACGACCTGGGCGCCTGCGGGATCGGCCTCCTCGGTGACGGCGTCGCCGACCTCACCGTGCTGGCCGTTCCGGCGGGGCAGCCCGCGGAAGCGGCCGCCACGACCGTGCTGCGGCAGGTGCAGGACTGGTTGGGCGGCACTGTGGAACCCGCCCGGCTGCTCGTCGTGACCACCGGCGCGGTCACCGTCGAACCCGCCGACGGCCCGGCCGATCCGGGTGGCGCGGCGGTGTGGGGACTGCTCCGTGCCGCGCAGGCCGAACAGCCCGGACGGATCGTGCTCGCCGACCTCGACGGCACCGCGGCCTCCCGCCGCGCCCTGGCCGCCGTACCGGCCGCCGAACAGCCCCAACTGGCCGTGCGAGAAGGCTTGTTACGGGCACCTCGGCTGGTCAGGCCCGAGCTGGTGCCGCCTGCGGGACCGCACTGGCGGCTGGCCGTCACCCGTCCTGGCACCCTGGACAACCTCGCGCTGGTGCCCGCTCCGGCCGCCGCCGCGGCCCTGCGGCCGGGCCAGGTGCGCATCGAGGTGCGGGCCGCCGGACTGAACTTCCGGGACGTGCTGATCGCCCTGGGGATGTATCCCGGCGAGGTGGCCCTCGGCGGCGAGGGCGCCGGCGTGGTCACCGAGGTGGCCGACGACGTTACCGACCTGGCCCCGGGCACCCGTGTCGCCGGCCTCTTCGGCGACGCGTTCGCCCCGGTCGCGGTGGCCGAGCGGGCGGCCGTGGCCCCGGTCCCGGACGGCTGGACGTTCGAGCAGGCGGCCGCCATGCCGATCGCCCACCTCACCGCACGGCTCGGCCTGGTCGAACTCGCCGGACTGCGGCCGGGGGAGAAGGTGCTGATCCACTCCGCGGCCGGCGGCGTCGGCATGGCCGCCGTGCAACTGGCACGGCACCTCGGCGCCGAGGTCTACGGCACCGCGAGCGAGGGCAAGTGGCAGGTGCTGCGCGAACTCGGCCTGGACGACGCGCACATCGCGTCCTCCCGGGACACCGGGTTCGCCGCGAAGTTCGGTCCGGTGGACGTCGTACTGAACTCGCTGTCCGGTGAGTTCGTCGACGCCTCGGCCGCACTGCTGCGCCCCGGCGGGCGGTTCCTGGAGATGGGCAAGACCGACCTGCGCGACGCGGCCGACTTCCCGGACATCGACTACCTGCCCTACGACCTGATGCGGCTCGAACCGCGGGAGATGCAGCGGCTGCTGGTCGCGGTCCTCGAACTGTTCGCGGCGGGCGCGCTGACCGTGCCGCCGCCGTCCGCGTGGCCGGTCTCCCGGGCCGTCGACGCGTTCCGGTACCTCAGCCAGGCCCGGCACACCGGCAAACTGGTGCTCACCCTGCCCCGCCGGCTCGATCCGCACGGCACCGTCCTGATCACCGGCGGCACCGGCACGCTGGGCGGCCTGGTCGCCCGGCACCTGGTGCGCGAGCACGGCGTACGGCACCTGCTGCTGACCGGCCGCCGGGGCAGCGCGCCCGAGCTGGCGGCCGAACTCGCCGGACTCGGCGCCGAGGTGCGCACGGTGGCCTGCGACGCGACCCGCCGGGACGCGCTGGCGGAGGTGCTGGCCGGCATCCCCTCCGACCGTCCGCTGACCGCCGTCGTGCACGCGGCCGGCGTCTCCGACGACGCTCTGTTCACCGCGCTCACCCCGGAGCACGTCGACCGGGTACTGCGGCCCAAGGTGGCCGCCGCGCTGCACCTGGACGAGCTGACCCGCGGCCTGGACCTGGCCGCGTTCGTGCTGTTCTCGTCGGCCACCGGCACCCTCGGCGGACCGGGCCAGGCGAACTACGCCGCCGCCAACGCCTGCCTCGACGCGCTCGCGGGAGTCCGGCGCGCCGCCGGACTGCCCGCGCAGTCGCTCGCCTGGGGGCTGTGGGCCCCGCCCAGCGGCATCACCGGCGAACTCTCGCCCGCGGACCTGGCCCGGATGTCCCGGGCCGGAGTGCAGGCACTGTCCGCCGAAGAAGGACTGGCCCTGTTCGACACGGCCCTCGCCGTCGACGAGCCCGTGCTGCTGCCCGCCAAGATCCGGGTGCGCACCGCCGACCCGGCCCTGCTGCCACCCCTGCTGCGCGGCCTGGTACGCGGCCCACGACGCCGTACCGCCACGGCCGCGGGAACCGGTCCCGCCACCGGAGCCGGCAGGCTCGGCGCCGAGGAACTGCTGGCCCTGGTACGGGCTGAGACGGCCGCCGTGCTCGGCCACGCCGACGCCGACTCCGTCGACCCGCAGGCGGAGTTCCGGGCGCTCGGCGTGGACTCGCTGTCCGCGGTGGAGCTGCGCAACCGGCTCACCGCCGTCACCGGCACCGCCCTGCCCGCCACCCTGGTGTTCGACTACCCCACCCCGGCCGCGGTCGCCGCCCACCTCCGGCAGGACTCGCCCAAGGACGCGGCCGCGCAGCCTCCGGCTGTCGCCGCCGACGCCGACGAGCCCATCGCGATCGTCGGCATGGCCTGCCGGTTCCCGTCGGAGATCCGCTCCCCGGACCAGCTGTGGCGGTTCCTGCTCGACGGCGGCGACGGCATCACCGAGTTCCCGGCCGACCGCGGCTGGGACCTGGACTCGCTGTTCGACGCCGACCCCGACCGGCCCGGCACCTCCTACACCCGGCACGGCGGATTCCTGCGCGCCGCCGCCGACTTCGACGCCGACTTCTTCGGCATCAACCCGCGCGAGGCACTGGCCACCGACCCGCAGCAGCGGCTGCTCCTGGAGACCTCCTGGGAGACGTTCGAACACGCCGGGATCGACCCCAACGCCGTGCGCGGCAGCCGGACCGGCGTCTTCGTCGGCGTCATGCGCCAGGACTACGGGCCGATGCTGCACCACGCCGCCGAGGGCGTGGAGGGCTACCGGCTCACCGGCTCCGCGGCCAGCGTCGCCTCCGGACGGCTCGCCTACGCGTTCGGCCTGGAGGGCCCGGCGCTGACCGTGGACACCGCCTGCTCGTCCTCGCTGGTGGCGCTGCACCTGGCCGCGCAGGCACTGCGGCGCGGGGAATGCGACCTGGCACTGGCCGGCGGTGCCACCGTGATGGCGACCCCCGGACTGTTCGTGGAGTTCTCCCGGCAGCGCGGCCTGGCCGCCGACGGCCGCTGCAAGTCGTTCTCCGCCGACGCGGACGGCACCTCGTGGTCGGAGGGCGCCGGGATGCTGCTCGTGGAGCGGCTCTCCGACGCCCGCGCGGCCGGGCACCCGGTGCTGGCCGTGGTGCGCGGCTCCGCGGTCAACTCCGACGGCGCGTCCAACGGCCTCACCGCCCCCAACGGCCCGTCCCAGCAGCGCGTGATCCGCGCCGCACTGGCCTCCGCCGGACTGTCCACCGCGGACGTCGACGCGGTCGAGGCACACGGCACCGGGACCACCCTGGGCGACCCCATCGAGGCGCAGGCCCTGCTCGCCACCTACGGCCAGGGCCGGGACGGCGAGCCGCTGTGGCTCGGGTCGGTGAAGTCCAACATCGGGCACACCCAGGCCGCTTCCGGAGTCGCCGGGATCATCAAGACCGTCCTCGCCCTGCGCGCGGGCGTCCTGCCCCGCACCCTGCACGTCGGCGACCCCAGCCCGCACGTGGACTGGGAGGCGGGTGAGGTGTCCCTGCTGACCGAGGCCAGGCCCTGGCCCAGGACCGGCCGGCCCCGCCGCGCCGCCGTGTCCTCGTTCGGCGTCAGCGGCACCAACGCGCACATCGTCGTCGAACAGGCCCCCGCCGAGGCACCGGCCCGGCCGCCGGCCCGGACCCCGCTGCCGCTGCCGGTCGTGCTCTCCGCCCGCACCGAGGCCGCCGTGCGCGCCCAGGCGGCCCGCCTGCTCACCCACCTCGGCGACCACCCGGACACCGAACCGGCCGCGCTCGCCCACGCGTTGCTGACCACCCGCGCGGCCCACGCCCACCGCGCCGCCGTGCTGGCCGGCCCGCACCCCGCACTGGCCGCCCTCGCCGCCGGGACGCCCGACGCCGACGTGGTCACCGGGTTCGCCGCCGACGCCGGGAAACTGGCCTTCCTCTTCCCCGGGCAGGGCTCCCAGCGACTGGCTTCCGGCCGCGCCCTGGCCGCGGAATTCCCCGCCTACGCCGAGGCGTTCGACGCGGTCTGCGCCGAACTCGACCGGCACCTGCCCCGGCCGCTGCGCGAGGTGCTGTTCGCGGCCGAGGGCAGCCCCGAGGCCGCCCTCCTGGACCGCACCGACTTCACGCAGGCGGCACTGTTCGCCGTCGAGGTCGCCCTGGTCCGGCTCACCGAGAGCTGGGGACTGCGCCCGGACCTGGTGGCCGGCCACTCCGTCGGCGAGATCGTCGCCGCGCACGTCGCCGGGGCGCTCGCCCTGCCCGACGCGGCCACGCTGGTCACCGCCCGCGGCAGGCTGATGGCCGCGGCCACGGCGGGCGGCGCGATGGCCGCCGTCGAGGCGACCGAGGCCGAACTCGCGCCACTGCTCGCCGAGTACACCGGACGGGTGCGGCTGGCCGCCGTCAACGGCCCGCGCGCGGTGGTGGTGTCCGGCGACGCCGACGCGGTCGACGAGATCGGCGCGCACTGGCGCGAACGCGGCCGCCGTACCCGGAAGTTGCGGGTCACCATGGCTCCGCACTCGCCGCACGTGGACGGCATCCTGGCCGAGTTCCGGGAGATCGTCACCGGCATCCCGTTCAACGCGCCACGGCTGCCGGTCGTGTCCACGGTCACCGGGGCGGTCCTGTCCGAGCGGGAGATCACCGACCCGGAGCACTGGGTCGCCAACGTCCGGGACAGCGTGCGCTTCCTGCCCGCGGTGCGCGCCCTGGCCGAGGCCGGGGCCACCGCGTTCGTCGAGGTCGGCCCGGCCGCCGCGCTGACCGCGATGACCCGCGACTGCCTGACCGCGACCGGACCCGACGCCGACACCGGCGCCACGGTCGTCCTGCCCACCCTGCGCGACGGCCGGGACGAGATCCCCGCCCTGTTGGACACCCTCACCCGGCTGCACGTGCACGGCGTCTCCGCGGACTGGACGGCGGTCACCGAGGACCGCGTGCCGGCGCCCGTCGCGCTGCCCACCTACGCGTTCCAGCACCGCCGGTTCTGGATGACCGGCGAGACCGCCGCCGACGCGGGCGCGGCCGGACTCGGCACGATCGGGCACCCGTTGCTCGGCGCAGCTGTCACGCTCGCCGACGGCGCCGGGACGCTGTTCACCGGACGGCTCTCCGCCACCGCCCAGCCCTGGCTCGCCGACCACGTGGTGGCCGGCCGGATCGTGCTGCCCGGCACCGCGTACGTCGACCTCGTCGCCCGCGCCGGTGACGAGACCGGATGCGGCCGGATCGCCGAACTCGCCCTGGAGGCGCCGCTGGTGCTGCCCGAGCGGGGCAGCGCCGCACTCCAACTGGTCCTCGGCGCGCCCGACGAGGAGGGCCGCCGGACGGTGCACCTGTACTCCCGTGCCGACGCGGGCACCGCCGACGGTCCGTGGACCCGGCACGCCACCGGCATGGTCGAGCCGTCGGACGACAGCCCGCCGCCGTCCGGCGCATGGCCCTCCGCCGACGCCGGTTGGAGCGAACCCGACGGCCTGTACGAGCTGTTGGCCGACCGCGGACTGTCCTATGGACCGGTGTTCCGCGGACTGCGCCGGGTCCTGCGGGACGGCGAGGACGTGTACGCCGAGGTCGCCCTGCCCGAACCGGCCGGGCCCGCCGGCTTCGGGGTCCACCCGGCGCTGCTGGACGCCGCGCTGCACGCGCTGGCCACCGACCCGGCGGCGACCGAGGCCGCCCTGCCGTTCTCCTGGACCGGAGTGACCGTCCGGCAGCCCGGCGCCACCACGCTGCGGGTGCGGCTCACCCCGGCCGACGGCGGCTTCTCCCTCGCGGCCTACGACGGCTACGGCGCCCCGGTGCTCACGGCGGACGGCCTCACCCTGCGCCCGGTGCCCGCGGGCACGGACGGCACGGGCCCGGGGACCGAGGCACTGCACACGGTGGAGTGGACACCCGTGTCCCCGGCCACGGCCGGCGCGGAGGAGCCCGCTCCCGTCCGTCTCGGCACGGATCTCGACCTCGACGCCGTGACCGACCCCGGACCGTGGCTGCTGGCCGCCCTGCCCACCAGCGGGAACGACCCGG
This sequence comes from Streptomyces sp. NPDC091282, assembly GCF_044757385.1. Lineage (NCBI taxonomy): Bacteria > Bacillati > Actinomycetota > Actinomycetes > Kitasatosporales > Streptomycetaceae > Streptomyces > Streptomyces sp. NPDC091282. The sequence goes on along the minus strand of NZ_JBIVUX010000008.1, from coordinate 297,740 downwards.
CCTCCCTCGCCACCGCCGCCCACCGCGCGCTCGCCCTGCTGCGCACGTTCCTGGCCGAGGAGCGGTTCGCCGGCACCACGCTCGCCCTGCGCACCACCGGCGCCGTCGACGGCACCGACCTGGGCGCCGCCGCCGTCTGGGGCCTGGCCCGCTCCGCCCAGTCGGAGAACCCGGACCGGATCGTGCTGCTGGACAGCGACGGCAGCCTCGCCGACACCGCCGCACTCGCCACCGGAGAACCCCAACTCGCGGTCCAGGAAGGCGTGGTGAGCGTTCCGCGGCTGGTCCGTGCCGAGGTGGCCGAGCCCACCGGATGGCACCCGGAGGGCACGGTCCTGATCACCGGCGGCACCGGCGCGCTCGGCTCGGTGCTGGCCCGGCACCTCGCGGCCGAACACGGCGTCCGGCACCTGCTCCTCACCGGCCGCCGCGGCCCGGACGCACCGGGCGCCGCCGAACTGGTCGCCGACCTCGCCGAACTCGGCGCCACCGCCGAGGTGGTGGCCTGCGACGTCGCCGACCGGGACGCACTGGCCGCGCTGCTGGCCGGCATCCCCGGAACCCACCCGCTGACCGCCGTGGTGCACGCCGCCGGTGTCCTGGACGACGGCATGCTCGCCGCCCAGACCCCCGAGCGGATCGACCGGGTGCTGCGGCCCAAGGCGATCGCCGCCCTCCACCTCGACGAACTGACCCGCGATCAGGACCTCACCGCCTTCGTGCTGTTCTCCTCGGCCGCGGGCATCCTGGGCAGCCCCGGACAGAGCAACTACGCCGCCGCCAACGCGGTCCTCGACGGCCTCGCCGCCCGCCGCCACGCGGCCGGACTGCCCGCGGTGTCGCTGGCCTGGGGCCTGTGGGCCGGCGGCATGGGCGACACGGCGGACGGCACCGCCCGGCAGCGCATCGAACGGCTCGGCGTGGTGCCGCTCGAACCCGCCGAGGGAATGCGGCTGTTCGACGCCGCCGTACCCGGCCGGAGCGCGCTGGCCGTACCCGTCCGGCTCGACCTCGCCGCCCTGCGCGAGCAGGCCCGCACCGTACCGCCCGCCCCGGTGCTGCGCGCCCTGGTCCGGGTCCCGGTCCGCCGCGCCAACGGCACCGGCGCCCTCCAGGCCGCGTTCGCCGGGCTCGACGAAGCCGCCCGCCACCGGCTGGTGCACGACACCGTCCGCACCGCGGTCGCCGCCACCCTCGGCCACGGCGACGCCGCCGGACTGGGCGACCGGCGTGCCTTCACCGACCTCGGCTTCGACTCGCTGACCTCGGTGGAACTGCGCAACCGGCTGGCCGCGGCCACCGGCCTCACCCTGCCCGCCACGCTCGCCTTCGACCACCCGAGCATCGCGGCCACCGCCGCCCACCTGCTGCGCAGGCTCACCGCGGCCGCCGCACCGGCGCCCACCGCACCCCGCCGTACCGGCCCCGCCGACGAACCGATCGCCATCGTCGGCATGGCCTGCCGCTACCCGGGCGGAGTGCGCTCCCCGGAAGACCTGTGGCGGCTGGTGACCGCGGACGGCGACGGCATCACGCCGTTCCCCACCGACCGCGGCTGGGACACCGACCGGCTCTACGACTCCGACCCCGACCGCGCCGGGCGCACCTACCTCACCCGGGGCGGATTCCTGCACGACGCCGCCGAGTTCGACGCGGGCCTGTTCGGCATCTCGCCGCGCGAGGCGCTCGCCATGGACCCGCAGCAGCGGCTGCTCCTGGAGACCTCCTGGGAGGCGCTGGAACGCACCGGCATCGACCCGATGTCCCTGCGGGACACCGACACCGGCGTGTTCGTCGGCGTCATGTACCACGACTACGCCACCCGGCTCCCCAGCACCCCGCAGGACGTCGAGGGCTACCTCGGCGCGGGCACCGCGGGCAGCGTCGCCTCCGGCCGGGTCGCCTACACCTTCGGTCTGCAGGGACCCGCGGTCACCGTCGACACCGCCTGCTCCTCCTCGCTGGTCACCCTGCACCTGGCGGCGCAGGCGCTGCGCGCGGGGGAGTGCTCGCTGGCGCTGGCCGGCGGTGCGACCGTGATGTCCACCCCCGGCACCTTCATCGAGTTCTCCCGGCAGCGCGGCCTGGCCGCCGACGGCCGGGTCAAGGCGTTCTCCGCCGACGCGGACGGCACCGTCTGGTCCGAGGGCGTCGGCCTGCTGGTGGTGGAGCGGCTGTCCGACGCCCGCCGCAACGGCCATCGCGTCCTCGGCGTGCTGCGCGGCTCGGCGGTCAACCAGGACGGCGCCTCCAACGGGCTCACCGCCCCCAACGGCCCCTCGCAGGAACGGGTCATCCGCACCGCGCTGGCCGCGGCCCGGCTCTCCCCGTCGGACGTCGACCTGCTGGAGGCGCACGGCACCGGCACCGCCCTGGGCGACCCGATCGAGGCCCAGGCGCTGCTGGAGACCTACGGCGCCGATCGTGAACAGCCGTTGTGGCTCGGGTCGGTGAAGTCCAACATCGGGCACACCCAGGCCGCCGCCGGTGTCGCCGGTGTGATCAAGGTCGTCCAGGCGCTGCGTCACGGGGTGCTGCCGCGCACCCTGCACGTCGGCGAACCCACCTCGCACGTCGACTGGTCGGAGGGCGAGGTACGGCTGCTCACCGAGGCACGGCCCTGGCCGGACAAGGACGGGCCGCGGCGGGCCGCGGTGTCCTCGTTCGGGATCAGCGGCACCAACGCCCACGTGATCATCGAACAGGCCCCGGACGTCCCCGTCCCGCGGCCCGGGTCCCGGCGGACCGTGCCGGTACCGCTGTCCGGCGACTCCGAGGCCGCGCTGCGCGCCCAGGCCGGGCGGCTGCGCACCTGGCTGGCGGACGAACCGGACGCCCCGGTGGCCGAGTTGGCCGCGGCCCTGACGGCCGGACGCACCGCGCTGACCCACCGGGCCGTGGTGGTCGCGGCCGGCCGGGAGGAGCTGCTGACCGGGCTGACCGCGCTGGCCGCCGGGGAGAGCGCGCCCCACGTGGCCACCGCGACGGCCGGAGAGCCCGGCCGCACGGTGTTCGTGTTCCCGGGTCAGGGTGCGCAGTGGGCGGGGATGGCGGTGGAACTGCTGGATGCGTCGCCGGTGTTCGCGGAGCGGATGGCCGAATGCGCGGCCGCGCTGGACGAGTTCGTGGAGTGGTCGCTGTTGGGTGTGTTGCGGGGGGAGGCGGGTCAGCCGGGGTTGGACCGGGTGGATGTGGTGCAGCCGGTGTCGTTCGCGGTGATGGTGTCGTTGGCGGCGTTGTGGCGGTCGTTCGGTGTGGAGCCGGACGCGGTGGTGGGGCATTCGCAGGGGGAGATCGCGGCCGCCTGCGTGGCCGGGATCCTGACCCTGCGCGACGCCGCACTGGTGGTCTGCGCGCGCAGCGGACTGATCGCCGCGGAACTCGCAGGACACGGCGGCATGGCGTCCGTGACGCTGCCCGCCGACGCGGTGACCGCCCTGCTGCCGCCGGGCGTGACGGTCGCCGCGGTCAACGGCTCCGCCTCCACGGTGGTCTCCGGCGACCCGGCGGCCCTGGACCGGCTGCTGGCCGACTGCGAGGAACGCGGCGTCCGCGCCCGCCGTATCGCCGTCGACTACGCCTCCCACTCCCCGCACGTGGAACGCATCGAGGAACGACTGGTCGACGTCCTCGCCGAGGTGCGGCCCCGGGCGGCGCAGGTGCCGATGTTCTCCACCGTCACCGCGGACTGGGCCGACCCCGCCACGCTGGACGCGGCGTACTGGTACCGCAACCTGCGGCGGACCGTGCACTTCGAAGCGGCTGTCCGTGCCCTGGCCGACCAGGGGCACCGCGGGTTCGTCGAGGTCAGCCCGCACCCGGTGCTCACGCCCGGCATCGACCAGACGCTGGACGAGGCGACCGTCGTGGGCTCGCTGCGCCGCGACGAGGGCGGCCTCGACCGGTTCCTGCTCTCCGTCGCCGAGGCACAGGTCTCCGGCCTCCCGGTACGGCTGTCCGCCGCCTTCGACGGCATCCAGGCCGCCGCACCGGACCTGCCCACCTACCCGTTCCAGCGGCAGCGGTACTGGCTGGCCGCCCCGGAACCCACCGGCACCGGCACGGCGGACGGCGCGTTCTGGGCGGCCGTCGACCCGGCCGACCCCAAGGCCCTCGCCGACCTGCTCGGCGTCCCCGCCGAACCGCTCGCTGAGGTCCTGCCGGGCCTGGCCGCCTGGCGCACCGCCCAGGAGGCGACCGCCGCCACCGACAGCCGCCGTTACACCGTGGGCTGGCGGCCCGTCGACGCACCCGACGCGGTGCTCGGCGGAACCTGGCTGGTCGTCGGCGCGGACGACCCCGCCCTCGCCGAGCGGTGCGCCGCCGCGCTGGTCCGCGCCGGCGCCGACGCCCGCGCGGTCGACCGGGACACCGCCGTGGCCGAGGCCGGCACCGCGACCGGAGTGGTCTCGCTGCTCGGACTGGCCGCGGGCGCCCACCCGGACCATCCCGCCGTACCCGCGGGACTGGCCGCCACCCTCGACCTGGTCGGCGCCCTGGCCGACACCGGCACCACGCTGTGGCTGGTCACCTCCGGCGCGGTCGCCGCCACCCCGGCCGACCGGCTGCCCCGCCCCGAGCAGGCCATGCTCTGGGGCCTGGGCCGCACCCTCGCCCTGGAACAGCCCAAACTGTTCGGCGGCATCGTCGACCTGCCCGAGGACCCGGTCCGCGGCCTCGACCGGCTGGCCGCCCTGCTGACCGGCACCGAGGACCAGGCCGCCGTCCGCGACACCGGGCTGCTGGTGCCGCGCCTCGCGCACGCCCCGCTGAACGGCCGCACCCCGGCCCGGCCGTGGCAGCCCACCGGGACCGTGCTGGTCACCGACGGCCTCGGCCCGATGGGACTGCCGGTGGCCCGCTGGCTGGCCGCGGCCGGCGCCCAGGCACTGGTCCTCACCACCGACGACCCCGCCGCCACCGCGCCGGACGACCTCGGCGTGCCCGTCACCGTCAGCACCTGCGACCCGGCCGACGCGACCGCGCTGGCCGCCCTGCTCGCCGCCGTCCCGGCCGGCACACCGCTGACCGCCGTCGTGCACACCGCGGGCACCCTGCGCTCCGGCCCGCTGGCCGGCACCGGACTCGCGGAGGCCGGCGCCACCCTCGACGCGAAGGTGCGCGGCGCGGCCAACCTGCACCGGCTCACCGGTGACCTGGACGCCTTCGTGCTCTTCTCCTCCGTCGCCGCCACCTGGGGCGGCAGCGAACAGGGCGCGTTCGCCGCGGCCAACGCCTACCTCGACGCACTCGCCCAGCACCGGCGGGCCCGCGGACTGCCCGCCACCGCCATCGCCTGGGGCCCCTGGGAAGGCGCCGGATTCGGCGCCGCGGACGCCGACACCGAGGCCAGGCGGCGCGAGGAGCTGCGCCGCCGGGGCGTGCTGGCGCTGCCGCCGCACGAGGCGCTCGCCGCGCTCGCCGACGCGGTACGGCACGCCGACACCACGGTGACCGTCGCCGACGTCGACTGGGCCGGTTTCGCCCCCGCGTTCACCGCCGCCCGGCCCAGCCCGCTCCTCGGCGACCTGCCCGAGGTACGGGAGGCGCTGACCGCCGCCACCGGCGCACCGGAGACCGGGGAGTCCGGGCTCGCCGACCGGCTCGGCAGCCTGCCCGAGGCCGACCAGCAGCGCGAACTCGTCGAACTGGTACGCCGGGAGGTCGCCGTCGTCCTCGGACACGGCGACCCGGCGGCGCTGCCCACCGGACGGCCGTTCACCGAGCTGGGCTTCGACTCGCTGGCCGCGGTCAACCTGCGCAACCGGCTCGGGGCCGCCACCGGCGTACGGCTGTCCGCCGCCGCGGTGTTCGACCACCCGACCCCCGCCGGGCTCGCCGACCACCTGCGCAGGCAGCTGGTGGTGCCGGCCACGGCCGCCGTCGGCTCGCTGGACGAGGAACTCGACCGGCTGGCCGGTGTCCTGGCCGACGTGTCCGGCGAGGACGACCGGCGCCGGGCACTGGCCCGGCTGCAGGGACTGGTCGGCCGGCTGGCACCGCGCGCCGACGGCGACCGCGAGTCGGTCACCGAGCAGCTGGGGGCCGCCAGCGACGAAGAGATCTTCCGGTTCATCGACTCGGAGTTGAGCTGATCATGAGTGATGTCGAGCGTCTCCGCGACTACCTGCGCAAGGTCACCGTCGACCTGCACGAGACCCGGCAGCGGCTGCGGGACTACGAGCAGCGCGACACCGAGCCGGTGGCCGTCGTCGGCATGGCCTGCCGCTTCCCCGGCGGCATCGCCTCGCCCGAGGACCTGTGGGAGGTGGTCGCGGCGGGCCGGGACGTGATGGCGGCCTTCCCCACCGACCGCGGCTGGCCCCTGGACCGCCTCTTCGACCCCGACCCGGACCGGCCCGGCACCACCTACGTCAAGGAGGGCGGGTTCCTCTACGACGTGGCCGACTTCGACGCCCCGTTCTTCGGCATCTCGCCGCGCGAGGCGCTCGCCATGGACCCGCAGCAGCGGCTGCTCCTGGAGACCTCCTGGGAGGCGCTGGAACGGGCCGGCATCGACCCGCTGTCGCTGCGCGGCAGCCGGACCGGCGTCTTCGTCGGCAGCGGCGCCCAGGACTACGGGATGCTCGCCGCGCAGGCCGCCGAGGACCTGGAGGGCTACCTGCTGACCGGCAACGCGATCAGCGTGCTCTCCGGACGGCTGTCGTACACCCTCGGCCTGGAGGGGCCCGCGCTGTCCGTGGACACCGCCTGCTCCGCGTCCCTGGTCGCCCTGCACCTGGCCCGCCAGTCGCTGGCCCGCGGCGAGTGCTCGCTGGCGCTGGCCGGCGGCGCCTCGGTGCTGTCCACCCCGGCCGGGTTCGTGGAACTGTCCCGGCAGCGCGGCCTGGCCCCGGACGGCCGCGCCAAGGCGTTCGCCGCGGCGGCCGACGGCACCGCCTGGGCCGAGGGCGCCGGGATCCTGGTCCTGGAGCGGCTCTCCGACGCCCGCCGCAACGGACACCGGGTGCTGGCCGTGGTACGCGGCTCGGCGGTCAACCAGGACGGCGCCTCCAACGGCCTCACCGCGCCCAACGGCCCCTCCCAGGAACGCGTCATCCGCGCCGCGCTCGCCGACGCGGGCCTGGCCGCCGCCGACGTCGACGCCGTCGAGGCGCACGGCACCGGGACCGCGCTGGGCGACCCGATCGAGGCCAACGCGCTGCTCGCCACCTACGGCCGCAACCGCCCCGCCGGGCGGCCCCTGTGGCTGGGCTCGCTCAAGTCCAACCTGGGCCACGCGGGCGCTGCCGCCGGGGTCGGCGGCATCATCAAGACGGTGATGGCGCTGCGCGGCGACCGGCTGCCGCGCACCCTGCACGTGGACCAGCCCACCGCCGAGGCGGACTTCGCCTCCGGCACCGTGGCCCTGCTCACCGAGGAACAGCCCTGGCCCGAGACCGGCCGGCCGCGCCGGGCCGGTGTGTCCGCGTTCGGCATCAGCGGCACCAACGCCCACGTACTCCTCGAACAGGCCGACGAGTTCGCGCCCGCCGAGCCGGACACGGCCGGGCCCGCCGCCGCGAGCGGCCCGCCCGCGCCGGTACCCCTGGTGGTCTCCGCCCGCACCCGTGACGCCCTGCACGCCCAGGCCGAACGCCTGCTGCCGCTGGTGCGCGGCGGCACCCCGCTGCCCGACCTCGCCGCCGCCCTGGCCCGTTCCCGGGCCGCCCTGGAACACCGGGCCGTGGTCGTCGCCGCCGACCAGGACACCGCCGCCGACGCACTGGCCGCGCTGGCCGCGGGCCGCTCGCACGACGCCCTGGCCGGCGCCACCGCCGCACCGGAGGACCGGGTGGTGTTCGTGTTCCCGGGCCAGGGCTCCCAGTGGGCCGGCATGGCCGCCGAACTCCTCGACTCCGCACCCGTGTTCGCCGCGCGCTTCGCCGAGTGCGACGCCGCGGCACGGGAGTTCGTCACCTGGTCCCTCACCGACGTGCTGCGCGGCGCGCCCGGCGCGCCCGACATGGAGCGCATCGAGATCCTTCAGCCGGTGCTGTTCGCGGTGATGGTGTCCCTGGCCGAACTGTGGCGCTCCCACGGCCTCGTCCCGGCCGCCGTCGTCGGCAGCAGCCAGGGCGAGATCGCCGCCGCCTGCACGGCCGGGGCGCTGTCCCTGCGCGACGCGCTGAAGATCGTGGTGCTGCGCAGCCAGCTGTTCGCCGACGAACTGCGCGGCAACGGCGCGGTGGTGTCGGTGGCCGCACCCGAGGAACAGGTCCGCGCCCGGCTGGCCGCCCAGGGCGACGCGCTGCACATCGGCGGGGTCAACGGCCCGAACGCGGTCACCGTGGTCGGCGAGCCGGCCGGCCTGGACCGGTTCGTCGCCGAGGCCACCGCCGACGGGCTGCGCGCCCGGCTGGTCGCCTCCACGGTCGCCTCGCACTGCGACCAGGTCGACCCGCTGCACGACCGCATCGTGGACATGTTCGCCGACGTCCGGCCCACCGCCACCGACGTGCCGTTCTGCTCCACCGTCACCGGAGACTTCACCGGCACCGGCACCCTGGACGCCGAGTACTGGTTCGACAACGCCCGCCGCCCAGTCGCCTTCGACCCGGCGGTGCGCACCCTGCTGGCCGCCGGATTCCGGTTCTTCGTCGAGGTCAGCCCGCACCCGGTCCTGGTCACCGCGGTCCAGGAGATCGCCGAGGACGCCGGCACCGACGTGGCCGCGGTCGGATCGCTGCGCCGCGGCCAGGGCGGCCTGGACCGCTTCCTGCGCTCGGTGGCCGACGCGTACACACGCGGCGCCCCGGTCGACCTCGGCGCCGCCCCCGCGGGCCGCGCCACCGCCTGGGTCGACCTGCCCACCTACCCCTTCCAACGGCAGCGCTACTGGCCCGAGCCCGACCCCGGCGCCGCCACGGCGAGCGCCGATCCGATGGAGTCCGGCTTCTGGGAAGCGGTCGAGAACGAGGATCTGGCCGGACTCGGCGACGTCCTGGAACTGGACACCGGACCACTGGCCGCCGTCCTGCCCGCGCTCTCGGCGTGGCGGCGGCAGCGGCGCGAGCAGTCCGTCGTGGACTCCTGGCGCCACACCCTGGACTGGCGGCCGGTGCCCGAGCCCGCGAGCTCCCGGCTCTCCGGGGACTGGCTGGTCGCCGTACCGCCCGGCTTCACCGGGCCCGGACCCGACGTGCTCACGCGGTTCGGCGCCAGGGTCGTCCGGGTCGAGGTCACCGCCGGTCCGCAGGCACCAAAGGCCCTGCGCGCCGCCCTGGCCGACACCAGGCCCGCCGGTGTGCTGGCCCTGCTGGACTGGCCGGCCGCCGTGACCCTGGTCCGCGCCCTCGCCGAAGCGGGCGTGGCGGCCCCGCTGTGGTTCACCACCACCGCCGCGGTCGCCCTGGACACCGCACCGGACGGTGACCCGGACCGCGCCGCGCTGTGGGCGCTCGCCCCCACCGTCGCCCTGGAGCACCCCGCCCTCACCGGCGGCATCGTCGACCTGCCCGCCGAGGCCGACGAACGCGCCCTGACCCGCTGGTGCGCCGCGCTGTCCGGACGGACCGGAGAGGAGCAACTCGCCGTCCGTCCGGCCGGGTTGTTCGCCCGCCGCCTGGTACGCAGCCCCCTGCCCCTCCCGGCCGGCGCCGGCTGGCGGCCCACCGGCACCACCCTGGTCACCGGCGCCGACACCGCCGTCGGCGCCGACACCGCCGTCGGCGCCGCCACCGCCCGCTGGCTGGCCGCCGAGGGCGCCCCCGCGCTGCTGCTGACCGCAGGCCCGGACACCGCCGTGGCCGACGGCCTCGTCACCGAACTGCGCGACCTGGGCACCGAAGTGCACACCGCCGTATGCGACCTGACGGACCGTGAGCAGGTCGCCGAACTGCTCGCCCGACAGCCGGTCACCGCCGTGCTGCACACCCAACTCCCATTGACCGAGGCGCCGCTGACCGACCTCGACGCCACCGCCGCACCCAACGCCGGAGTCACCGCCGCCCGGCACCTGCACGACCTCACCCGCGACACCCCGCTCACCGCGTTCGTCCTGTTCTCCTCCGTGTCGGGCACCTTCGGCGGCGTCGGCCAGGCCGGCTACGCGGCGGCCGCCGCCGCACTCGACGCACTGGCCGAACACCGCGCCGCCGCCGGGCTGCCCGCCCTGTCGGTGGCCTGGGCGCCCTGGGACGACCCGGCCGACATCACCGGAGTCGCCGCCACCCGCAGGGAACGGCTGGCCGGGCGCGGCATCGCGGTCCTCGACGAACGGCGGGCCCTGGCCGCGCTCGGCGCCGCGCTCACCGCGGGGGACACCCGGCTGCTCCTCGCCGACGTGGACTGGCCGCGGTTCCGCGCCGCGTACACCGTCACCGGACCGCGCCCGCTCATCGCCGAGTTCAGCCCCGACCGCGGCCGCCGGGAGCCCGCGGGCCCGGACACCGCGGACGCCGGCCGGCTGGCCGCCCTGCCCGCCGCCGAGCGGTACGGCGCGCTGCTCGCCGCGATCGCCGGACAGGCCGCCGCCGTCCTCGGCTTCGCCGACCCTTCCGCCATCGACCCGGCCCGCCGCTTCCTCGAACACGGCTTCGACTCGCTGACCACCCTGGAGCTGCGCAACCGCCTGTCGGCGGCGACCGGGATACGGCTGACCGCGGCCACCCTCTTCGAACACGACACCCCCGAAGCCCTCGCCCGGTACCTGCGGACCGAACTCGGCCCGGACCCGGCCGCCGACCCGGGGACCGGGACGTTCACCGCCCTGAGCCGCACCGCGGCCGAAGCCGGGAAGACCGCGGAGTTCGTCGAACTGCTCGGCGCAGCGGCCAAGTTGCGTCCCTCCTTCGGCTCCGCCGACGAGGCCGGCCCGCTGCCCGGGGCGGTGTCGCTGGCCGTCCACGACGAGGGTCCGCTGCTGGTCTGCCTGCCCACCGTGCTGGCCACCTCGGGACCCCACCAGTACGCCCGGTTCGCCGCCGGACTGCGCGAGCGGCGCGCGGTCTCGGCACTCGCCCTGCCCGGCTACCTCGACGGCGAACCGCTGCCCGCCGACCGGCCCGCCGCGATCGAGGCCGTCACCCGCCAGGTGGAGACCGCGGCGGGGGAGCGGCCGGTGGTACTCGTGGGCTACTCCTCGGGCGGCCTGCTCGCCGACGGCGTCGCCGCCGAACTGGCCGCACGCGGCCGGCCGGCCGCCGGGCTGGTCCTCCTCGACACCTTCGTCTTCGGCCCCGAACTGGTCACCGACGGCACCGCCCTGTTCGAGCAGATGTTCACCAGGCTGGCCGAGAACGGCGCGGTCACCGACGCCCGGCTCACCGCCATGGGCGGGTACCTGCGGCTGCTCACCGACTGGGAACCGGCCGGTTCCGCGACGCCGGTCCTGCTGGCCCGTGCGACCGAACCGCTCGCCGGGTTCGACCGCCCGCCCGCCTCCTGGGCGCACCCGCACGACGTGGTGGAGCTGGCCGGCGACCACTTCACCGTTCTGGAAGAGCACGCCGACCGTACTGCCCAGGCGGTGCACGAGTGGCTGGAGAAGCAATGACACATCGACGTACCACCGTTCTGGTCGTCGGCGCGGGCCCGTGCGGCCTGGCCATGGCCGCACAGCTCAGCCGGCTCGGCGTGGCGGTCACCGTGGTCGACGCCGCGGACCGCCCGCACACCGGCTCCCGCGCCATCCTGCTGTGGCCGCCGGTACGCGAGGTGCTCGGCGAACTGGGGCTCGCCGAGCGGGCCGCCCGCGACAGCGTCCAGCCCGCCGCGCTCCACTACCACCTGGGCTCCGGCGGAAGCGTACGGGTACCGCTCAGCGAGGCCAACGCCCCGCTGGTGCTGCCCCAGGAACGCACCGGACGGCTGCTCGCGGAGACCCTGGCCGAGCGGGGCGTCGACGTCGAGTGGGGCACCCGCGTCACCAAGGTCGTGCCGGACGCCCGCACGGTGACCGTCACCGGGAGCCGCGCGGACGGCTCCACCGCGGAGATCGAGGCCGACTGGGTGGTGGGCGCGGACGGCCTGCACAGCCAGGTCCGGGAGCAGCTGGGCATCGACTTCTCCGGAGCCCGGTTCCCGGCCACCTTCCTGCTCGCCGAAGGACGCATCACCGGCGAGAGCGGCACCGGCGGGATCAGCACCGAGGAGATCCACTACTTCCTCGCCGACTCCGGCGTCGCACTGATCGCCCCGCTGCCCGGCGGCGAGTTCCGGATCTCCGGCGCGGTCCCGGAGGGCACCGAGGCCACCGCCGAGCAGGCCCAGGCCCTGCTGGACGAACGCGGCCCCGGCGGGCTCCGGTTCACCGAGGTACGCACGGTGACCCTGTTCGCCAGCGACGAGCGGGTGGCCGGCGCCCTGCGCTCCGGCCGCTGCTTCCTGGTCGGCGACGCCGCCCACGTGCACAGCCCGATCGGCGGCCAGGGCCTCAACCTCGGCATCCCCGACACCCGCAACCTGGCCTGGAAGCTGGCCGGCGTGGTGCACGGCCGGCTCGACGAGTCGGTCCTCGACACCTACGACCCCGAGCGCCGCGCCGCGATCGAACAGACCCTCCAGGCCACCGGCCGGATGGCCCGGCAGGCCGTGGTCGGTCCGCTGGCCCGTCAGCTCCGCAACTTGACCTGGCGGCTGCTGGACGCCACCGGCGTGCTGACCCGCGGCTACGCGCCGATGCTGGCCGGCTGGCGCAGCCACTACCCCGACGTGCTGTTCGGCGGCACGGACCGCGCCCGGCCGCGCCCGGGCACCCGGGACCCCCGCTGGATCCCCAAGCCGGCCGACGAACTCGCCGGCCGCTTCCAGCTGATCACCTACGGCGGCAAGGACACCCCGCTGGCGGCGCAGGCGGCCGAGCTGGCCGACCGGCTGCCCGACCTGGCCGCCCACTTCCCGCTGGACGGCCCCACCGAGAAATTCGTGCTGCTGCGCCCGGACGGCTACGTGGCCGCCGCCGGCCCCGCCGACCGGTTCCCCGGCGTCGCCGCGAAGCTCGCCGCGCTGGTCCCCGCCCCGCCGTCCCCGGCCCCCACCCGGTGACGGTCCGGGCACCCCACGAGCCGAGCACCCCACGATGAGAGGACACGACATGCCCCACCCCGACGGCGCGCCGGCCACCGGCTGTCCCGTGCACGCCGACGCCACGGCGGCCCCCCGCCCCTGGGCGCCCGGACTTCCCGAACCCGGCCCCGTGGAACAGCTGCTGCTGCCCGACGGCAACCCGGTCTGGATGATCACCCGTTACGACGACGCGCTCGCCGCGCTCACCAACCGCAAGCTCAGCAAGCACCTCGACAACGCGGCTCCGGAACTGTGGCCCTCGGTGGGCTATGACGGCCGCAAGTCCATCCTCAACCAGCACATGAACCTCGCCGACCCGCCCGAGCACACCCGGCTGCGCAGACTGGTCTCCAAGGCCTTCACCCCGCGCCGGGTCGCCGACCTCGGCGAGCGGATCCAGCAGATCACCGACGAACTGCTCGACGCGGTCGCCGAGGCCGGCACCGCCGACCTCAAGGCCTCGTTCATCTCCCCGCTGATCTCCACCGTGCTCTACGAGATGCTGGGCGTACCGCTCGCCGACGTGGAGGAGTTCGAGCGGAACACCTACATCTTCGTCGGCCTCGGCAACTCATCGAGCCCCGAGGAGGTCGTCGCCTCGGTCGGCTGGTTCGAGGAGTACCTCACCAAGCTGACCGCGCAGCGCCGCGCCGACCCCGGCCCCGACCTCATCTCCGGTCTGGTGCAGGCCAACGAGGACGGCGACGCGCTCGCCGACCTGGAGATCCGCTCCACCGTCATGCTGCTGCTCCTCGCCGGCGCCGAGACCACCATCAACCTGCTCTCCAACGGCATCCTCGCGCTGCTGCGCAACCCCGGGCAGCTCGCCGAACTCAAGGCCGACCCCGAGGGGCTGACCCCGGCGATCGAGGAACTGCTGCGGCTGACCAGCCCGGTGTTCACCGTGGTGTACCGCTTCGCCACGGAGGACATGGAGCTGGGCGGCGCACAGGTCAAGGCGGGCGAACACGTGATGATCTCGCTGGCCGCGGCCAACCACGACCCGGGCCAGTTCAGCGACCCGGAGACGCTGGACATCCACCGCGACGCCTCCCGGCACCTCGCGCTCGGCCACGGCACCCACTTCTGCATCGGCGCGCCCCTGGCCAGGCTCAAGGCACGGATCGCGCTGCGCACCCTGTTCGACCGCTTCGACGACCTCCGGCTCGCCGTCCCCGACGAGAAGCTGACCTGGACGCCCAGCCTGGTGGCCAACAGCCTCGACCAGCTGCCGGTGACCTTCACCGCGGCGACTCCGGCCACCGCCGGCTGACCCCGGCCGCCCCCTCCTGCCCACTCCGTACCGAAACTCTTGTCCGCGCGGTGACGGCCGTCCCCGCGCGGGGTTGGGAACGACAGCGATGACCGAGGCACCGATGCTGGACCCGGGCTTCATAGCCCAGTTGCTGCCCTTCGACCCCTTCGACCCGGCCTTCCTGGCCGACCCCTACCCGGTGTACGCGCAGATCCGGGAGAAGGGCCCGGTCACCCGCACCCCGCTCGGGCTGTGGGCGGTGACCGGACACGAGGCCTGCTCGGCCGTCCTGCGCGACCAGCGCTTCGGCTGGGGCGACGGCGCGACCGTCGCCGACCACTTCCGTACCGAGGCCGACGGCACGGTGGTGCGGCCGTTCATCTTCTCCGACCCGCCGGAGCACACCCGGATCCGCGCCCTGGTGAGCAAGGCGTTCGCGGCCCGCCAGGTGGACCGGATGCGCACCACCGCCCAGCAGGTCGTGCGCGAGCTGATCGAGACCGCCCGCGCCGAGGCCGGCGACGGTCCGATCGACCTGATGAGCGCGGTGGCGCACCCGCTGCCCGGCCGCATGCAGAACGCCCTCCTGGACGTGCCTGCCGAGCACGCCGCCCGGTTCGACGAGCTGTCCGGCGACATCGCGCGCGGCCTCGACCCGAGCTTCCTGCTCGGGCCCGAGGAGATCGCCAAGCGGGACAACGCGCGCGCCGAGCTGTACCGGTACATCGGCGAACTGGCCGAGCAGCGCCGGGCGGAACCGGGCACCGACCTGATCAGCGAGCTGGTCGCCGTCGAGGAGGGCGGCGACACCCTGACCCCCGAGGAACTGGAGGTCACCTGCACCCTGCTGCTCTCCGCCGGGTACGCCACCACCGTGAACCTGATCGGCAACGGCATGCTCGCGCTGCTCCGCCGTCCCGACCAGCGGGACTGGCTGCGCGCCCGTCCCGGTCAGGTGGCCGCCGCGGTGGAGGAGATGCTGCGCTTCGACACGCCGGTGCAGATGATCTCCCGGGTCGCGCTGGCCGAGGCCGAGATCGCCGGGCAGACCATCCAGCCGGGCGAGCAGGTCATGCTGATGATCGGCGCGGCCAGCCACGATCCCGACGTCTACGACGACCCCGACGAACTGCGCCTGGACCGGCCCGCCGGCCGCAACCTCGGCTTCGGCCTCGGCATCCACTTCTGCGTCGGCGCGCCGCTGGCCCGGCTCACCGCGCAGGCCGCGGTGTCCGCGCTGGCCGCGCTGGACCTGGAGCCGGTCACCGACAGCCCGGCCCGGGTGCCCAACATCATCATGCGCGGCCTGGCCGAACTGCCGGTCCGCGTCACCGCCTGACGGACGGCCGGCCGGGTGCGGGCTCGCCTTGCGCCGGTGGAACCCGGGGATTCCGGGTGCGTGCGTGCCGGCGCCCTCCGGCGAGCCCGCACCCGGCCCGTCCGGTGCCCCGGCCCGCTCACCCGTGGACGCCCTCGCCGCCCACGGAGACCGGCCGCGGGCCCCGCGCCCGGCGCCCGCCCACAGCAACGTCCGCAGCGGCCGTCCGCAGGCCGCACCGAGACGGTCCGGACCCGGCCGCGCGGGCCGCCCGCAACCCGCGCCCGGCGCCCGGCGCCCGGCCACAGATGACCACTCGAAGAACCACTCCAAGAACCACGGGGAGACCACGGGGATGACCGACACCCTGACCGCACAGGAACGCTGGATCCGCCGCTACCGTCCGGCGCCGCGGGACACCGACCTCTCGCTGGTCTGCTTCCCGCACGCGGGCGGCTCGGCCAGCTACTTCCGTCCGCTCGCCGACGCGCTGGCACCGGTCGCCGACGTGCTGTCCGTGCAGTACCCGGGCCGCCAGGACCGGCGGTCCGAACCGCCCCGCACGTCGGTCTCCCGGCTCGCCGACGAGATCCTCGCCGTGCTGGAGACCCTGCCGCGCCGCCGTCTGGTGCTGTTCGGGCACAGCATGGGCGCCTGCGTGGCCTTCGAGGTGGCCCGGCGGATCGAGCAGGGCACCTCCCTGGACCTGCTGGGGCTCGTCGCCTCCGGCCGCACCGCGCCGCCCGAGGTCCGCGACCGCGGGGTCCGGTCGATGGACGACGCGGGGGTCGTCGACGAGATCCGCAGGCTGAACGGCACCGACGAACGGCTGCTCCTGGACGCGGACGTCATCGAGATGATCCTGCCCGCGGTCCGCGGCGACTACACGGCGGTGGAGACGTACCGGTACCGGCCGGGACCGCCGCTGCGCTGCCCGATCAGCGTGCTCGTCGGCGACGACGACCCGCAGGTCACCCTGGCCGAGGCGGCGGAGTGGCGCGAGCACACCGAGGGCGCCTTCACCCTGCGCGACTTCCCCGGCGGCCACTTCTACCTGGCCGAGCAGCAGGCCGGGGTGGTCCGCGCGCTGACCGAGGACCTGGCGGAGTTCCGTCGCGCCGCGCGGCGCGACGCCTGACCGGACCCGCCCCGAGCACACCCCCCAGACCGAAGGAAGCCTGTGGTGATGACCGACCTGGCCGCCGCGATCGAGTCACCGGACGCGCGGACACGTGACATCGCGTCCCTGCCGGTACCGGAGTCCTACCGGGCCACCGTGCTGCGCAAGGACGAGCAGCGCATGTTCGACGGAGTCCCGGTCGACGACCGCGAACCCGCGAAGGCCCTGCACGTCGAAGAGGTACCGACCCCGGAACCGGGCCCCGGTGAGGCCCTGATCGCCGTGATGGCGAGTTCCGTCAACTACAACACGGTGTGGAGCGCGCTGTTCTCGCCCGTGCCGACCTTCGCGTTCCTCGAACGGTACGCCCGCACCGGCGGCCCGGCCGCCCGGCACGACCAGCCGTACCACGTGATCGGCTCCGACCTGTCCGGTGTGGTCCTGCGCACCGGTTCCGGCGTGCGGCGCTGGCGGCCCGGTGACCGGGTGGTCGCGCACTGCCTGTCCGTCGAACTGGAGGACGCGGCCGGCCACGATGACACCATGCTCGATCCGGAGCAGCGGATCTGGGGGTTCGAGACCAACTACGGCGGGCTCGCGGACCTCGCGCTGGTCAAGGCCAACCAGCTGATGCCCAAGGCCGGGCACCTGACGTGGGAGGAGGCCGCCGCGCCGGGCCTGGTCAACTCCACCGCCTACCGGCAGCTGGTCTCCCGCAACGGCGCCGCCATGAAGGTCGGCGACACCGTGCTGATCTGGGGCGCGGGCGGCGGTCTCGGGTCGTACGCCACCCAGTACGCGCTGGCGGGCGGCGCGATACCGGTCTGCGTGGTCTCCAGCGAGCAGAAGGCGGAGATCTGCCGGGCGATGGGCGTCGAGGCGATCATCGACCGGAGTGCGGAGAAGTACCGGTTCTGGCGGGACGACGGGACCCAGGACCAGCGGGAGTGGAAGCGGTTCGGCACGCACATCCGCGAACTGACCGGCGGCGACGACGTGGACATCGTCTTCGAGCATCCGGGCCGGGAGACCTTCGGCGCCTCCGTCTACGTGGCCCGCAGGGGCGGCACGATCGTGACCTGTGCCTCCACCTCCGGCTACCGGCACGAGTTCGACAACCGCTACCTCTGGATGCACCTGAAGAGGATCATCGGTTCCCACTTCGCCAACTACCGCGAGGCCTGGGAGGCGAACCGGCTCGTCGTGAAGGGCCGTGTCCACCCCACCCTGTCGCGTACCTATCCGCTGGCCGAGACCGGCCGGGCGGTCACCGACGTGCACCGCAACCGCCACCACGGCAAGGTCGGGGTGCTGTGCCTGGCACCGCGGGAGGGCCTCGGCGTCACCGACCCCGAACTGCGCGAACGCCACGAGCCGGCCATCAACCGGTTCCGCACGGAGTAGGTGTTTGGTCTGAACCATTGACATGTCCACGAACCAGGGCCTTCAATGCGGCACGTCTACGTATGTCTCTCGGCGTTCACGTATGAGGAAGGTCCTGGCATGACGACCCCCCACCCGGACACAGCCTGGCCCCGCACCCTGTTGAGACTCCTCGCCCTGCTCGCCGTGGTGCTCGGCGTCCAGGCCGCACCCGTGCACAGCGCCCGCGCCGCGACGCCCGTCAACGTGATCGCCTTCTACGACGGCACCTACGACGCGGCGCACATCAGCTTCGACCACGAGGCCGCCACCTGGTTCCCGCAGGCCGGCGCCCAGAACGGCTTCACCTACACGCAGACCACGGACTGGAGTCGGCTCAACACGGCGACGCTCGCCAACTACCAGGTGGTCATGTTCCTCGACGACTACCCGCACACCGCGTCCCAGCAGTCCGCCTTCCAGAACTACGTGGCGGGCGGCGGCGGATTCATCGGCTTCCACGTGTCGGCGTACAACGACAACACCAGCGACTGGCCGTGGTACCACAACACGTTCCTTGGCACCGGCACCTTCAAGAGCAACAGCTGGGGCCCCACCTCCGAGACCCTGCAGATCGAGGACCGCAACCACCCGGCGACCGCGAACCTGCCGGCCACCATCACGTCCTCGGTCAGTGAGTGGTACAGCTGGCAGAACGACCTCCGCCAGAACCCGAACATCGACATCCTCGCGTCGATGGCCCAGTCCACCTTCCCGATCGGCACCGACCCCAACCAGACCTGGTACAGCGGCTATTACCCGATCGTCTGGTCCAACCGCAACTACAAGATGGTCTACAACAACTTCGGCCACAACGCGATGGACTACGCGACCAACACCACGCTGTCGTCGACGTTCGGGAGCGCCCAGCAGAACCAGCTGCTGCTCCAGGAGATCAAGTGGGCGTCCGGACAGTCCGGTCCGGTCACCCCGCCGACCGGCAGCACCGGCCCGATCCGCGGCTACGGCGGCAAGTGCGTGGACGTGGCGGGCGCGTCCAGCGCCAACGGCGCCGCCGTCCAGCTCTACGACTGCAACGGGACCGGCGCGCAGAACTGGACGGTCTCCACGTCCGGGACGATCAGCGCGCTCGGCAAGTGCATGGACGTGACCTCGGCGTCCACCGCCAACGGCGCCAAGGTGCAGCTCTACGACTGCAACGGCACCGGATCACAGGTGTGGCAGGCCGGTGCGAACGGCTCCCTGGTCAATCCGCAGTCGGGCAAGTGCCTCGACGCGACCGGCCCCAGCTCCGCCAACGGCACCCGGCTGCAGATCTGGACCTGCGGGGGCTCCGCCAACCAGAGCTGGACGCTGCCGTCCTGACACCCCCGCCCGGACCGGCCGGCCGCCTCGGCGGACCGGTCCGGGCGCCGGGACGTCAGAACAGGGTGCGCACCGGTGTGCCGGCCCGCCAGGCCGCGATGTCCTCGACCGCGTCCCGGTAGAAGACCTCGTACAGGTCCCGGCTGACGTAGCCGATGTGCGGAGTGACCACGGCGTTCGGCAGGGTCCGCAACGGGTGACCGGCCGGCAGCGGCTCCCGGTCGAAGACGTCCAGCGCCGCCGACGCGATCCTCCCCTCGGTCAGCGCGGCGATCAGTGCCGCCTCGTCCACCAGCGGCCCGCGTGAGGTGTTCACCAGGATCGCCGTCGGCTTCATCAGGCCCAGCTCGCGCGCGCCGACCAGCCCTCGGGTCCGCCCGCCGAGGACCAGATGGATGCTCAGCACGTCGGAACCGGCGAACAGTTCGTCCCGCGCGACGTACTCCGCTCCCTTCGCCCGTGCCGCGTCGGGCGTCAGGTTCTGGCTCCAGGCGATGGTCCGCATGCCGAAGGCGCGCCCGACCTCCGCGACCGCGGTCCCGAGCCGGCCGAGGCCGAGCAGCCCGAGGGTGGCGCCGCGCAGGCTCGTGCCCAGCCCCTGCTGCCAGCCGCCCCGGCGCACGGAGTCCACCTGCTGCGGGATGAGGCGCGCCGCGGACAGGATGAGCCCCCAGGTGAGTTCGGCCGTCGGGTGGCCGAAGTAGCCCGTGCCGCAGACGGTGACGCCGGCCCGGCGTGCCGCGTCCAGGTCGATCGCCGCGTTGACCGGCCCGGTGGTCACGAGCAGTTCCAGGTCCGGCAGCCGGTCGAGCGTCGAGGCCGGGAACGGCGTCCGCTCCCGCATGGCGACGACCACCTCGAACCCGGCGAGCGCCGCGACGACCGCCTCCTCGTCCGCGAAGGCGTCCCGGAAGACGTGCACGTCCGCCCCGAGCGCGTCCCAGTCGGCCAGGTCCAGCGCCACGCCCTGGTAGTCGTCCAGGATCGCGATCCTCATACGGTGTCCTCTCGTTCTCGACGGCCGCAGGCCCGCTCCGGCCGGGGGCCGGGCGGCGCACCGCGGGTGCCCGACGGCCGGACGGCGAACCGGCGGCCGGCCGCACGTGCCGGTTGGGTGACCGTCACAGGCCGCGCCATACGTTGTCGAAGGCCGCGTCCTCGATCTCCCGCCGCTGCCGTACTGCGGCCAGCTCCGTCACCGCGCCGTCCACCGCGGCCACCACGGTCACCGTCGCGTCGGGGACGGCGCTCGCGAGGTCCTCGGGCGTCTCGTCCTGGATGCCCACGGCGGCCGCGAACGCGCCGAGCACGGGCTCACCCGACGTCCAGCGCTCCCGCGCCCCGGCGTGCTCGGGGGAGTCGGACGGCTCCGTCCGCCCGGTGGGCAGCGGAAGCCAGCGCCGCCGCTGCCGGGTCACCGTCCCCTCCTCCTCCAGTTCGGCGAGGTAGGCGGCGGACAGGCCGCGCCCGCGGCGCCACAGCCAGTCCTCGACCGACTCGTGGGGCGTATCCCGCTTCAGCGCCGCCACCGCCCCGTCCAGGAGCCGGTCGCCCGTGGGACCCTCGCCGCCGGGCACGATGATCTCGTCGTCGAGGGTGACCGCCCCGGCGCCGAGGAGGTCGACCAGCTCGGCTCCCGCCAGCGCCAGCGAGAGGTCACCCTGCTCGACGGACCGGCCTGCGGCGTCGTACACGGTGACGATGAACAGGTCCCGGGGTGTGGTCATGTCGGACTCCCCAACAGAGATGACGGCAGAGGCGGCTGAGGCCATGGTGGCGCGGAGGTGCACCGTGCCCGGTGCGGGCGCCACGCAGTCTCTCGTGCTTCTGCCCCACAGGTCACTCTTTCCGCCCAGGCGGGACGCCCGCCACGCCGCTTCCGCGCCCTGCCACCACGATGCGCCGCCGTGCCCGGACGCGCAGCCCGGGGCGGGAGCGCCCGCGGGGGCCGGGACGGCGGCCGTCCACAGGGCCGGTGGAGCGCCGGTGCGCGCGCTAGGCTGATCGGCGATCAGAAGCGTGACCTGGGCCGGAGGTGGTGGGACATGACAGCGAGGGCCGAGCCGTCGGCCGCCGTCGGCGCGGGCGGCCGGGACAGCCGGCTGGGCCCGCTGATCATCACCCTCTTCGGGCTGTACGCGCGCGGTGAGCACAACTGGCTCTCCGTGGCCTCGCTGATACGTCTCATGGCCGATCTCGGCGTGGAGGCCCAGGCCGTCCGCTCGGCCGTCTCCCGGCTGAAGCGGCGCGGCGTGCTGCGGAGCGAGCGCCACGAGGGAGCCGCCGGATACGCGGTCGCCGACAGCACGCTGGAGGTGCTGGCGGAGGGCGACATACGCATATTCGAGCGGAACCGGGCCGCGGCCCAGGACGGCTGGCTCGTCGTGGTCTTCTCCGTGCCCGAGTCCGAGCGCGACAAGCGCCACGCCCTGCGCACGGCCCTGACCCGGCTCGGCTTCGGCACCGCGGCTCCCGGCGTGTGGGTGGCTCCCGGTATCCTCGCCGACGAGACCCGCCGCACCCTGCAACGCCTCGGACTGACGCCGTACGTCGACATCTTCACCGGCGACCACTTCGCCTTCGGCGACCTGTCGGCGAAGGTCCGCGCCTGGTGGGACCTCGACGAGCTGACCGCGCTCTACGCGGACTTCCTTGCCCGCTACGGACCGGTCCGCGAGCGCGCCGCGGCGGGCGGGACCGCGCCGCGCGAGGCGTTCGGGATGTACCTTCCGATGCTCACGGAGTGGCGCCGGCTGCCGTACCGCGACCCCGGCCTGCCGCTGTCGCTGCTGCCGCGGGACTGGGACGGCGAGCGGGCCGGCGCGCTCTTCGAGGAACTCGACGGGACACTCCGCGCACCCGCCCGCGAACACGCCCTGTCGGTCATCCACACGGCCTAGCGTCTACGGCCTGATCAGCCGTTCCTCCGGGATCACGGCCACGCCCAGGATCTCGATCATCGCCTCCGGCTGCCAGAGCGCGGTGCAGCCGATGCCCGCCATGGCCGGGTACACCGGTCCCGCGAGCTCCCGCCACACCGTGCCGATCTCCTTGCCGTGGGCCTGGTAGTCGGGGATGTCGGTGAGGTAGATCGTCACGCTCACCAGGTCGGCCGGCTCGCCGCCGGCCGCCCGCAGCGTGGTGAGCACGTTGCCGAACGCCTGGCGGAACTGCTCGACGATCCCGCCCGGAACGATCTTCATGTCGGCGTCGAGCGCCGTCTGGCCGCCCAGGTGGAGCGTGTTTCCCGCGAGCGTTCCGTGCGAGTAGCCGCTCGGGGCGGGCAGTTCGGGCGGGTTCACGGCGACGGGAGTCATGAGGCCTCCGGTTCGGTGGTGTCCGGCTCCGGGCGCACGGCCCGGTGTATTGACAATAAATGACGGCCGTGAAAAATACGAGATAGAGCGCGGTCCGGGTACGGACCGCGTCAGGCTGACGCCCCGCCGGACCTCCACGCACCCCAGGCAAGCCCACGGAAACGGAGCCGTTCCATGGAGCCCGACCTCAGCAAGTACCGACTCGAAGGCGACAGCGAGCTGTACCGGCTGCCCAGCGGCATCGTCGCGCCCGTCGTCACCCGGGCCGGTCAGGAGGACGTGAACACCGCCGACTCGGGCGGCGCCGTCCGCGTGTCGGGCGTCAGCGGCCGGCACACCCCGGCGCGCCGCCTCTGGTACGGCAAGGTCAGCAACGAACCCGGCTACCGCTCGGTCACCCACCACCACGGCGAGGCCGAGACCGGCGGATACGTCCTCTCCGGCCGGGCCCGGATCTACTTCGGCGAGAAGTTCGAGGACTACGTGGACATGGCGGAGGGCGACTGGGTCTTCGTCCCGCCCTTCATGCCGCACGTCGAGTGCAACCTCTCCCGCAGCAAGCCGCTGGTGTGGATGACCACCAGGACCCCGGAGAACATCGTGGTGAACCTTCCCGACGTGGCCGACGCCGACCTGCGCGACTGGCTGAACCGATGACGGCCGCCCCGACCTCCGCGATCGTCACCGCGGCCCTCACCCTCAAGCCCGCCGCTCCCGAGCACTTCGACCTCGCCTTCACCGCCACCACCCAGCCCTGCCCCTGGCCCAAGGCGTACGGCGGCGACCTCGTCGCCCAGGCGGCCGCAGCAGCGATGCGCTCGGTCACCGACGGCAAGTCGCTGCACTCCATGCACAGTTACTTCCTGCGTCCGGCCGACATCGGCGCCGAGGTCCGCTACGAGGTGGAGGTGGTGCGCGACGGCCGCGGCTACAGCACCCGGCAGGTCCGCGGCTACCAGAACGGCAAGGCGCTCTACGTCTGCCTCGCCAACTTCGCGGCGGGCGAGCCGGGCGGCTCCTTCCACGCCGAACCCGCCGGAGAGATCCCCGCCCCGGAGACCCTGCCCAGCTCGGCCGAGTACCTCGCCGAGCGCACCGGCGGCACCATGACCGACGAGTCCAAGGCCTACTGGCGCGGCGGCCGAGGCTTCGACATGCGGCACGTCCCGGGTCCCGTCTACCTCACCGTCGACGGCGAGCGGCTGCCCTACCAGGCGGTCTGGGTGAAACCGTTCGACGCGCTGCGTGCCGTCGAAGGCCTCACCGACGCCCAGCGCGACCTCGCCGCCCTCGCCTACGTCTGCGACTACACGATCCTCGAACCCGTCCTGCGGGTCCTCGGCCTGGCCTGGGCCGATCCCGGACTGGTCACCGCCAGCCTCGACCACGCCATGTGGTTCCACCGCCCCGCGGAGACGGCCGACTGGCTGCTCTACGCCCAGGAGGCGGTGGCCGCCGACGCGGGCCGCGGCCTCGGCACCGGACGCTTCTTCACCCGCGACCGCCGTCACCTCGCCACCGTCGTCCAGGAGGGCATGATCCGCCCTGCCTGACCGCCCGGCGCATGCCGCGGGCGGGCTCCCGGAAGGAACCCCACGTTGGCCGTTCCGCTCTCACCGACCTCGCACCTGGACACCTTCGCCCGGGACCATCTGCCGCCCGCCGCACTGTGGCCCACGATCGAGTTCAGCACACCCGAACTGACCTACCCCGCCCGCCTCAACGCGGCCACCGAACTCATCGACGCGGCCGTCGGCCGCCACGGCCCGCACCGCCCCGCCCTGCGCACCCCCGCCGGCGAGCTGTGGACGTACGGCACCCTGCGCACCCGGGCCAACCAGGTCGCCCAGGTGCTCACCGAGGACCTGGGCCTGGTGCCCGGCCGGCGCGTCCTGCTGCGCGCGCCCAACACCCCCTGGACGGTGGCCTGCTGGCTCGGCGTCCTGAAGGCCGGCGGAGTCGTGGTCACCACCATGGCCGCCCTGCGGGCCCGGGAGATCGTCCCGATCGCCGAACGCACCCGGCCTGCCGTCGCCCTCGCGGACCACCGCTTCGCCGCCGAGATCCGCGCCGCCCTGCCCGGCCTGACCGTGGTCGAGTACGGCGGGTCCGGACCCGACGACCTGGTGACCCGGTGCGCCGCCAAGTCCGGCGAGTTCGACGACGTGGCGACGGCCGCCGACGACGTGGCACTGCTCTGTCCCACCTCCGGGAGCACCGGCGTTCCCAAGATCACCATGCACTTCCACCGGGACGTCCTGTCCATCGACAACACCTTCGGCCGCCACCTGCTGAGGCTGCGCGAGGACGACCTGGTGGCCTGCACCGCGCCGTTCGCCTTCACCTTCGGCCTCGGCATGCTGGTCGTCTTCCCGCTGCGGGCCGGCGCCTGCGCGCTGCTGACCGAGACGGCGACACCGGCCCAGCTCGCCGCCCTGGTCGAGGAGCACGGCGTCACCGTCCTCGCGACGGCGCCCACCGCCTACAAGGCGATCGTCCGCGGCGGCCTGGAAGGACGCCTGAGCGGTGTCCGGATCGGGGTGTCGGCGGGCGAGCACATACCGCTCACCACCTGGCAGGAACTGCGTGACCGCATCGGGCTGAAGGTGATCGACGGCATCGGCGCGACCGAGCTGCTGCACATCTTCATCTCCGCCGCGGGCGACGACATCCGGCCCGGGGCCACCGGGCGTCCGGTGCCCGGCTACCGGGCCGCCGTCCTCGGACTCGACGGCGAGGAGCTGGGTCCGGGCGAGCCCGGGCGGCTCGGCGTCATCGGCCCGGTCGGCTGCCGCTACCTCGACGACAAGCGCCAGCAGGACTACGTCGTGGGCGGCTGGAACGTCACCGGCGACATATTCCACCGCGACGAGGACGGCTACTTCCACTACCACGCCCGCAGCGACAACATGATCGTCTCCTCCGGGTACAACATCGGCGGCCCCGAGGTGGAGGCGGCCATCGACACCCACCCCGACGTCGTCGAGTCGGCGGTCGTGGCACGCCCCGATCCCGAACGCGGCTCGGTGGTCTGCGCCTTCGTCGTCCTGCGGGAGGGCGTCACCGGGGACCCGGCGAAGGCCAGGGAGATCCAGGACCACGTCAAGCAGGTCCTGGCGCCCTACAAGTACCCCCGCGACGTCCGGTTCCACGACGTCCTGCCGCGCAACACCAGCGGAAAGCTCCAGCGGTTCGCGCTCCGCGAGATCATCGAGGCCGAGCAGGCCGCCGGGCAGTGAGAGGAACTCCCTTGAAGATCGCGATCATCGGCGGTGGCCCCGGCGGGCTCTACCTCGCGGCGCTGCTGAAGCAGCTGGACCCCGCCCACGAGATCACCGTGTGGGAGCGCAACGCCCCGGACGACACCTTCGGTTTCGGCGTGGTGTTCTCCGACGAGACGCTCGGCGGCATCGAGAACGCCGACACGGTCTTCTCGGCCGCCATGTCCCGGCGGTTCGCCCGCTGGACGGACATCGACATCCACTACCGGGGCGAGAGCCACACCGTCGGCGGCCAGGGTTTCGCCGCGATGGGCCGCAAGGACCTGCTGCACCTGCTCCAGGAGCGCTGCCGCGAGCTGGGCGTCACCCTGCGCTTCTCCACCCCGGCCCCCGAGGCCGCCGGACTGCGTGCCTCGTACGACCTCGTGGTCGGCGCGGACGGCGTCAACTCGGGCGTGCGCACGGCCCACGCGGACGCCTTCCGCCCCTCCCTGGACCGCCGCCGCAGCAAGTACATGTGGCTGGGCACGGACCGGGTCTTCGAGGCCTTCCAGTTCTTCGTCAAGGAGACCGAGTGGGGTGTCGTGCAGGTCCACGGCTACCCCTACTCCGACACCGGCTCGACGTTCATCGTGGAGATGCACGAGGACGTCTGGCGGCGGGCGGGCTTCGACGCCACCGAGGACGCCGTGTTCGCGCCGGGCGCCTCCGACGAGCGGGCCGTGGCCCGGATCAGGGAGCTGTTCGCCGACGAACTCGGCGGACACCAGGTGTTCGCCAACAACTCCAAGTGGCTGAACTTCACCACCGTCCGCAACGAGCGCTGGCACCACGGCAACCTCGTCCTCATCGGCGACGCGGCCCACACCGCCCACTTCTCCATCGGCTCGGGCACCAAGCTGGCCATGGAGGACGCCCTCGCCCTGGCCGCCTGCCTGCACGAACACCCCGACACCCAGGGCGCGTTGAGCGCCTACGAGAGCGAGCGCCGCCCGGTGGTGGAGTCCACCCAGCGAGCCGCGCAGGCCTCGCTGGAGTGGTTCGAGAACATCGGCAGGTACACCGGCCAGGAACCGACCCAGTTCTGCTTCAACCTGCTCACCCGTTCACGCCGGATCACCTACGACAACCTGCGGACCCGGGACCAGGAGTTCGCCGACCGCGTCGACGCGGCGTTCGCCGCCGCGCAGGGCCTGGAGACCGGGGCGCCCGCGATGTTCCAGCCGTTCCGCATCGGGCGGCTGGAGCTGAAGAACCGGGTGGTCGTCTCCCCGATGGACATGTACTCCGCCGTCGACGGCGTGCCCGGCGACTTCCACCTGGTCCACCTCGGCTCCAAGGCGATGGGCGGGGCGGGGCTGGTGATGACGGAGATGGTCTGCGTCTCGCCCGAGGGCCGCATCACGCCGGGCTGCACGGGCCTGTGGAACGACGAACAGCTCCGTTCCTGGCAGCGGATCGTCTCCTTCGTCCACGACCGCAGCACCGCCCGGATCGGCCTCCAGCTCGGCCACTCAGGACGCAAGGGCTCGACCCGCCTGATGTGGGAGGGCATGGACGAACCGCTCGCCGAGGACAACTGGGAGGTCGTCGGCCCGTCCGCGCTGCCCTACGGCCCCGGCTCGCCCGTTCCCCGTGAGCTGACCCGCTCCGCCCTCGACGCCCTCACGGCCGACTTCGTCGCCGCGGCCCGCCGGGGCGCCGAGGCCGGCTTCGACCTCCTCGAACTCCACTGCGCCCACGGCTACCTGCTCTCCTCCTTCCTGTCGCCGCTCGCCAACCGGCGCACGGACCGGTACGGCGGCTCGGCGGCGAACCGGCTGCGGTTCCCGCTGGAGGTCTTCGACGCGGTCCGGGCCGTCTGGCCCGCCGAGCGGCCGATGACCGTGCGGATCTCCGCCACCGACTGGGCCCCCGACGGCACCACCGAGGACGACGCCGTGGAGATCGCCCGTGCCTTCATCGCGCACGGCGCGGCCGCCATCGACGTCTCCACCGGCCAGGTCACCAAGGACGAGCGCCCCGCCTACGGCCGCTCCTATCAGACCCCCTTCGCCGACCGGATCCGCCACGAGGCGGCCGCCGGGACCGGCGCCGCGGTGATCGCGGTCGGCGCCATCGCCTCCTGGGACGACGTGAACTCGATCCTGCTGGCGGGCCGCGCCGACCTGTGCGCCGTGGGACGCACCCATCTGTACGACCCGCACTGGACCCTGCACGCGGCCGCCGACCAGGAGTACCGCGGCCCGGCCGCCGCATGGCCGGTCCAGTTCGGGGCCGGCAGCCGCAAGCCGCCCACCGCGCGCACCGACGCGGTCCGCCCGCGGCTGTCCCTGCTGCGGGCCGATCCGGCGGGGGAGAGCGTCCACCTGCGGTGGAAGCCCCTGGGGGACGGAGTGCCGGTGGTCGGGTGACGCCGGCCGGCGCGCACGGGCCGGCTCTTCGCCGTGGACGACGGGCGGCCCTCCGGGCTGCCCGTGCGGCCGTCGCAGACCCCTCGGCGATCATGGCGAACCGCCCGGTTCCGACCCCGGAAAAAGCCCCGAACGCGTGACGCCACCCATAGGAGCCAGGTCACATCCTATCGGCGATCGTAGACGGACAACGCCCTGAACATGGCACAAGAGGCATCAAAACGGGCATTACGGCGTTTTATACGAAGTTACGTAGTACGTCACATCATTGCGCCGCGCTCCGAAGGCCGCTAACCATTGCTCTCGTCGCCGGGAGACAGGCGATGGAGCCGAGCGGATCCCCGCCGGGTCCGCCCACTCCCGCCGGTTGTACGGGGCTCCGCCCCACGCCGCCGCACACCGCGGCCGGCGCCGACGCCGTCCCCACCGGAGATTCGCTCACATGACCATGACCACCCGCACCCGCATCGCTCGCCTCCGCACCATCGGCCTGGCCGGTATCGCCACCACCGGTGCCGCGGCGGCAGCCCTCACCCTCATGCCGACGACCGCCCAGGCCGCCGAGATGACGCAGGCGCACACCACCGCGGTCACGGCCTCCAGCAACGACACCCAGAAGTCGGGCTATGGCAACAACCTCGACGGCTGGATCAAGCAGTCCCTGCAGATCATGAAGTCCAAGGGCATCCCGGGCAGCTACGACGGCCTCAAGCGCAACATCATGCGCGAGTCCGGCGGCAACCCCGGCGCGCAGAACAACTGGGACGTCAACGCGCAGAAGGGCACCCCCTCCAAGGGCCTGCTCCAGGTGATCGACCCCACCTTCAACGCGTACCACGTCAAGGGCACCGCGAACAGCGTCACCGACCCGGTGGCCAACATCACCGCGGCCGCCAACTACGCCGCCCACCGCTACGGCTCGATCGACAACGTCAACTCCGCGTACTGAGCGCCGCGGTGACTCATCGGGCCGGTTCCGGCCCGGCGCGCCGCAGCTGAGAAGCGCGGCCCCGGGCGTCGGCGAACCCCTCGCCGACCGGCCCGCCCGGGAAGCCGATCGCCCCCGGGGAGCCGACCGGCCCGCCCGGGAAACGGGGGAGCGCGAGCGGTGGCGCGCTGCGATACTCCACCGATGATCAACGTTCCCGCCGCCGCGCTGGACTCCCTGTCCGGGCTCGCGTTCGGAGACGCCTTCGGCGACCGCTGGTTCGCCGTCCTGCGTCACGAGGGCCCGGCCGTCCTGGAGTCCAGGACCCTGCCCGCCGAAGCGCCGTGGCGCTGGAGCGACGACACCGCCCAGGCGGTCGTCCTCGTACGGGAACTCGTCCGGGGCGACGGCACCGTCGACCAGGACCGCCTCGCCCTGAGCCTCGCCGCGGCCTACGCCGAGGACACGCACCGCGGCTACGGCGCCTCCATGCACGACGTGCTCCGCCGGATCGGCGCGGGCGAGCCCTGGCAGCACGTGGTCGCCGGACAGTTCGGCGGCCAGGGCTCCTGGGGCAACGGCGCCGCCATGCGTGCCGCCCCGCTCGGGGCCTGGCACGCCGCCGACCTCGACGCGGCCGCCGAGCAGGCCGCCCGCCAGAGCGCCGTCTCGCACCACCACCCGGAGGCCGTCACCGCCGCGGTGGCGGTCGCCCTGGCCGCCGCGCTGGCCGCCCGCAGCCGGAGCGGACCCGCCCCGGCCGGCCCCGACCTCCTCCTGGCCGTCGCCGAACGGCTTCCCGACAGCGATGTCAGGTCCGGGCTGCGGATCGCGGCGCGCCTGCCGGAGCACACCTCGGTCCGGCACGCCGCGGAGGTCCTCGGCTCCGGCTACCGGATGTCGGGACCCGACACCGTCCCCTACGCCCTGTGGTGCGCCGCCCGCCACCTCGACGACCTGCACGAGGGCCTGTGGTCCACGGTCGCCGGGCGCGGCGACATCGACACCACCTGCGCCGTCGCGGGCGGAGTGATCGCCGCCCGCACGGGTGTCGCCGCCCTCCCGCCGGCCTGGCACGCGGCCCGCGAACCACTGCCGTCGGACATGACGGCCTAGGAACGTGCGGTCAGGGCTCCCGGTGCTCGTGCGCCGCAGTCTCCAGGGCCGCGGCCTCCGCCTCGGCGATCCGGGTCTCCGCCTCGACGTCGATCGACCGGGTCAGCCACCAGTACAGCAGCGCCGACACCGGCAGTCCGACGAACAGGGAGATGTCGGCGCCGTCGAGCGCCTTGGCGGCCGGTCCCACGAACAGCGTCCCGACGGAGAAGAACGGGATCATCACCGCGAACCCGACGAGGTAGGAGACGATCCCCTGCCAGCCCCAACGGCCGTAGATGCCGTTCGGTTTGAAGATCTCGGCGATCGCGTAGTGGCCGCGGCGCACCACGTAGTAGTCCATCAGGTTGACCGAGGTCCACGGGATGAACAGGTAGAGCACGAGCAGCAGGAAGTTGTTGAAGTTCGTCAGGAAGTTCGAGGTGGCCGCGAGCGCGCCGATCAGCGAGAGCGCCGCGGTCACGCCGATGGTGAGCAGCCGCACGCCGAGCGTCGGCCGCACCCGCTTGAACGAGTCGATGGCGCTGATCAGCGTCAGCGAACCGCCGTACATGTTCAGCGCGGTGACGGAGATCAGGCCGAGCGCGGCGAAGAGCAGCACGATCGCGCCGAACCCGTCGAAGACCTTGTCGCCGGCGGCGTTGATGGACGGGATCGTGTCGAAGCTGTCGCCCGCCCAGGCGGCCAGCAGCGTCCCGAGCACCATCAGCCAGATGCCGCCGAGCGCCGAGCCGAAGTACGTCCAGTAGAACGTCTTGCGGACGGTCACGTCCGGCGGCAGGTAGCGGGAGTAGTCCGAGACGTAGATGGCCCAGCTGATCTGGTAGCCGGCGACCACGCCGAACTGCGCGAGGAACGGCGTCCACTTGAAGCCGCCGAGGTCGAATGAGCCCGCCGGATAGTGCAGGGTGACCAGGACGCCGACGGTGAAGATCCCGAAGATGACCAGGAACGTGTAGGTCAGGAACCGCTCCGCCTTGTGGATGATGTCGTAGCCCACCAGGGCGATGACGAAGGCGACGACCGTCACCACGATCACCCACAGCTTCACCCCGCCGTGGATCGTGGCGTCCAGCGACTCACCGGCCAGGCTGGTGTTGAACACGTTGAACCCCGCGTACTGCACGTACGCGAACAGCCACACCAGCAGCGCCCCGACGTAGCCGAACTGGGGCCGCGACTGGATCATCTGCGGCAGCCCCAGCTGGGGCCCCTGCGCCGAGTGGAAGGCCATGAAGAAGGTGCCGATGACGGTGCCCGCGACGATCGCCAGCAGCGACCAGATCAGGTTGCCGCCCTCCGTGATGCTGATCAGCCCCACGGCCAGGGTGGCGATCTGCGCGTTCGACATGAACCACAGCGGACCCAGGTGCCACAGCTTGCCGTGCCGCTCGTCCAGCGGCACGTAGTCGATGGACCGGACCTCCAGACCGCTCACCCGCGGTTCCGCCGATGTGCTCATGGCACCTCCCAAAGGACCCGTCCGTCACTCCGATCACATTCTTCCCCCGGAAGTGCCCGGATGAGGCCTGCGGATTCCGTTGTCCGCACCCCGCTGCCCGCCTCGTCCGGGGACCTGTTGTCCTGCTCACAATGCGCCCGGAAACGCCCGATTCGTGGCGGCCGTCACGTCGCGGACCGGGCATTTTGTCTATGTTCGCAGTTCTGTGTCCCTCCGACCTGAACTGCCGAGGCCCCGCATGCTCAACCGCACCCTCGCCGTCGTGGCCACGGCGGTCACCCTGGTGGCCGGCGCCACGCCCGCGGCCCTCGCGGCCACCTCCGGCTCCGGCCCCGCGACCTTCCGCTCGGCCGTGCGGGCACCCGCCGAGGCACGCGTGTCCGCCGCCGTCCTCGACCTCGACGCGGGCGGCCGCACGCCCGCCGTCTACGGCGACGACACCCCGTACGACACCGCGAGCATCGTCAAGGTCGACATCCTCGCCTCGCTGCTGCTCCATGCGCGTGACCACCAGCGCTCGCTGACCGCACGGGAGAGCGCCCTGGCGCAGGTGATGACCCGCGACAGCGACAACGACGCGGCCAACGCCCTGTGGCACTCGATCGGCGGCGCGCCCGGCCTGGCGTCGGCGAACAAGCGGCTGGGACTGACCTCGACCACGCCCGGCACCGCAGGCCGCTGGGGCCTGACCCGGACCACGGCGGGCGATCAGATACGACTGCTCAGCACGGTCTTCGGACCCGGCCCGACCCCGCTCGACACCGCCTCCCGGAACCGGATCGCGAGCCTGATGACCGAGATCGCCGCCGACCAGTCCTGGGGCGTCTCGGCCGCCGCCGACGCCGGATGGGCGCTGAAGAACGGCTGGCTCGAACGCACCACCACGGGCCGGTGGGACATCAACAGCGTCGGGCGCGTCACCTCGGGCGGCCACCACTACCTCGTCGCCGTCCTCTCCAACGGCAACGCGTCCATGCCGGACGGCGTGCAGCTCGTCGAACGAGCCGCCCGTACGGCCGTCACCACCGCGGCGGCGCACTGACCCCCTTGGCCCAGCGCACCCCGCCCGCCGCCCGGATTGCCCCTAACGTGCACTAGAGGTGCCCTCACGCGCACCCGAGGTGACGGAGGCAGGCAACGGGAGGCGCGGTGGCGGGTGCGGGCGGGCGGAGCCGGGCACCCGGGGCCCGGAACGCGGTGCGGGGCACCACCCGGCCCACCCGGGCCCCGCGGCCCCAAGTGCGTCCCCGCGGCGACCGCGCCGGCGCGGTCGTCGTCCCCGCCCTGCGGATCGCCGCCGCCTACGCCTGGCGGCTCATCGTGCTCGGCATCGTCGTCTACGGCGTCTTCATGGTCCTGGGCCGCTTCCAGCTGATCGCCGTCGCCCTCTTCCTCGGCCTGGTCATCACCTCGGTGCTGCGTCCGGTCACCGACGTGCTCGGCCGCCTGCTGCCCAGACCCCTGGCCGTCGCCGTCAGCCTGGTCGGCAGCATCTGCGTCTTCTTCGGGCTGCTGGCGCTCGTCGGCAACGCGGTCGCCCAGGAGTCGGCGACGCTGGCCGACGAGTTCCGCGGCGGCATCCACCGCATCGAGGTCTGGCTCCAGCGTCCGCCCTTCCGGCTCGGGCCCGGTGCCCTGTCGCACCTCCAGCAACAGGTCGTGAACTACATCCAGGCCCACCGTTCCAACCTGGCCAGCCAGGCGCTCAGCGGCTTCGGCACCCTCGTCGAACTGGTCACCGGGGGAGCGCTCGCGCTGTTCGCCTCCGTCTTCTTCATCAACTCCGGCGAACGGCTGTGGGCGTGGACCAGCCGCGAGCTGCTGCCCGCCGGTGCCCGCGGCGCGTGGGAGCGGGCGGGACACGCCGCCTGGCGGACGTTCGCCGGATACACCCGCGGCATCATCATCGTGGCCGCCACCAACGCCGTCCTCGTCGGCATCGCGCTCGTGGTGCTGCGGGTGCCGCTCGCGCTCCCCCTGACCCTGCTGGAGTTCTTCGCCGCGTTCGTCCCGCTGGTCGGCTCACCGGTCGCCCTGGGCGTGGCCACCGTGGTCGCGCTGGCCGGGCGCGGTCCGCTCACCGCGGTCGGCGTCCTCGTGCTGATCGTCGTCATCGGCCAGCTGGAGGGGCACGTGCTGCACCCCCTGGTGATGAGCTGGGCGGTGCGCCTGCACCCGCTCGTGGTCGCCGTCTCCGTCATCGCGGGCAGCATCGTCGCGGGCGTGATCGGCGCCGTCGTGGCCGTGCCGTTCGTGTCGGTGGTCTGGGCGGTGGTGCGGGCCCTGCGCCCCGCACCACCCTGACCCGGCGTTTCCCGGTTCAGCCGCCCTCCGTGTCCCGGGACCGGACACCGCCGCCGCACCCGGGCCGGCGGAATACCGGCGGTGTCCGCCGCCGTTCCGCGTCGAGGAACCGCCGCCCGACGGACCCGGTGCCGCCGCGAGCGCGGAGAAGGCATCCCGGATGCGATCCGCGATCCCCGGTGTTCGAAAATCGGAGTCCACGTCTCGGCAAGGAGCACGATGACCACCCTCGACACGGCCGCGGCGGCGGTGCGCACCGCCCTGCTGGAGGACTTCTCCCTGGAGATGACCGGCAAGGACGTCACCAAGCTGGAGGAGGCCCACGACACCATCCCGCAGGGCACCCGCATCAACGTCACCTTCCTCGGCAACGAGGACCTGCCGACGCGGCTGGCGGCGGCCCGCGCGGTCAAGCGGCTCGGATTCGTGCCCGTGCCGCACTTCTCCGCCCGGCGGCTCGGCTCCCGCGCCGACTTCGAGGCGTTCCTCACCGGCCTGCGCGCCGACGGCAGCTGCGACAACGTCTTCGCCGTCGGAGGTGACCCGGCCGGCCCCGAGGGCCCGTACGAGGACTCCCTCTCCCTGATCGAGTCCGGCCTGCTCCGGGAGTACGGCGTACGGCACGTCGGCGTCAGCGGCTACCCGGAGGGCCATCCCGTCATACCCGACGACGTGTTGTGGTCGGTGCTCCGCGACAAGAGCGCCGCTCTCGCCGCGCAGGGCCTGGACGGCGGGATCATCACCCAGTTCGGCTTCGACGTGGACCCCGTGCTGGCCTGGATCGAACAGGTCCGCGACGCGGGCATCACGCTCCCGGTCCGCGTCGGCGTCCCCGGTCCGGCCGGTGTGCGCCGCCTGCTGGGCTACGCGGCCAGGTTCGGCGTCGGCACCAGCACCGCCATCGCCAGGAAGTACGGCCTCTCGCTCACCAACCTGATGGGCACCGCGGGTCCCGACCGGTTCCTGCACGCCCTCGCCGAGGGCTACGACCCGGTGCGCCACGGCGACGTGAAGATCCACTTCTATACGTTCGGCGGACTGCGGGCCACCTCCGAATGGATCACCCGGTTCCGGGCCGACCACCACCTGTGAGCCCCGCAGGGCAGAGCTGCTACGCGGCGTCCGGGCGGGGGTCGCTCCCGGCGTACCAGGCGACGACCGGCGGTACTACGCGGCCGCACCGGGGCATGCCGCGGGCGTCGGTCAGTCCCAGCCTGCCGACCAGCAGGCCGTCCCGCACGGCCGCCTCCGCGACCGGGCCGGGGACCGCGTCGAGCATCAGCTTGGCCCGGCGGAACATGGTGAAGCCGCCGCCCTCGTCCACGGTCCCCCAGGACAGGTAGACGAACCTCCCGCCCGGACCGCCCTGGACGTAGGGCCCCGTGAAGTCGACGCCCGTGGCCGCGTCCGCCGCGGTGCAGGGCAGTGTCCAGGCAGCGGACGAGGCGTCACCCGGCTGCGGATCGAGCAGTTCGGCCGGACGGTTCCGGCGCTGTACGGCGACGTGAAGGGCGTCGTACAGCGAGAAAGCGCTGTCTGCCGGGGCCGGGCAGGAGCGGCCCGGCAGGTCTCTCGCCTCGATACGGATCTCCATGGAGGCCATCATCGCCGAAGCGGCCGCGGGACCCACGGGGCCTGCCGGTGAACCGTGGGTGGCGTCCACCGGCCGGCGTGCGTGGTCAGCGCCTGGTGTGGTGGTCAGCGCCTGGTGTAGATGAAGCCGACCTTGTCGAGTTCGTCACCGGAGCGGCCGTGGAAGCCGGCGATCTGCCAGCCCGACGGCGCGGTGCGGGTCACGCAGTCCGAGGTCGTCGTACCACCGGCGAGGGTGCGGCCGAGGCTGGTGGTGAACCTGGCGTAGAAGACGCGGGTGGTGTTGCTGTACTTGCCCTCGCACAGGTACGCCGTGGTCACGTACTCGCCGCTGCCCAGCGTCAGCGAGGTCGTCGTGCCGCCGGTGCCGCCATGGGTGAGCGTGGTGCCGTCGGCCAGCGTGATGCCGACCTGGTCGACGCGGGAGCCCGCGCGCAGCGAGACGGCGGTGGCACGGGCGCCGGCCGGGACGCGCGGAAGATCCTGGTAGTAGTCGCCGTGCGGGCCGCCGAACTGGTCGCTGAGCTGGAAGTCCGGGTTCTGCGACCACGAGAAGCCGACCGCGATCGGGTCGTGGTCGGAGAGCATCAGCCCGTCGGAGGTGAGGAATCCGGCGTGCTCGTTGGCGTACGAGGTCGCGTTCAGCGTGACCAGCCTGCTGCCGCGGTACAGGACCTTGTCGACCACCTCGCAGGTGTCGGGCACGGTCGGCCCGCTCTGGTCGCAGACCAGCGGATCGCTGCCCTTGGCCGGTGCGCTGCCGCCGCGGACGAGCCGGACCCACGCGTCGGTCAGTCCGTTGGCGGAGGCGAACTCCGCGATGGTGTCGGCGGCGCGGGTGTAGCGGGTGTTGGTGTCACCCATGACCACGACGGCGTTCCCGGCCGAGTGGGCCGAGATGAACGACGTCAGCTGGCTGAGGTTGTCGGCACGGGACGCCTCGTCGCCGTCGTTGGTGCCCGCGTTGGTGTGCAGGTTGTAGAAGTCGACGTAGACACCCTCGGCGAGCCGCTCGCGCATGAAGGTGAACCCCTTGGGGGTCAGGCAGTCACCCGAGTCGAGTTGGCAGGAGTTCCAGCGCACGCGCTCGAAGTCGTCGGCGTCCCAGGGCAGGTCGGAGACGGTGTTGAGCCCGCTGCCGATCCCCGCGCCACCGCTGGTCGCGGTGCGGTACGGGTGGGTGTCCGTGGCGTACAGGTACGCGTGGTAGTTGAAGTCCTCCTGGACGTTGACGACGTCGTACGGGGCGAGCCGCCCGCCGATCTCCGTGGTGCTGGTGTCGCGCGGTGTGGACGCGCTCGACAACGACTCCGGAAGCCCGGCGACGTTGTACGTGAGCACGGTGAACGTGCCCGAGCCGGCCGCCTCGGCCGGAGTGGCCGTCGCCGTGAGCCCGCCGAGGGCGGCGACCGCGGCCGCCAGGCAGGCAACGAGTCTGCGCATGAGGGTGTCTCCTACGGGGAGGGTGCGCCGAGAGAGTGTGGACATGCCAAAAGGCACGCCAAAACGTAGTGGCAAACGCTTTCTCCGGGCCAGTGCCGTGACCGGCCGATCGAGGAATTCCGCGGGGCGGGGGGACGATCGTTCCGATGGCCCCCGTCCGGCCGCTGACTGTTACTCACTTTCGGGTGAGCGGGGCCGGTTCGGGGGTGGTGCGCGGTCCGGGAGGGGCCGGACGGGGCCGCTGTTCGCACGGGTTCCGGGCCTCTGGCCAGAATAAATAGGTTTATTCAGGTGATAAATGGACGTTACAGCCGAGAGTCATAGCAAAGCGAAGGATCGGTAATGGGCGCGGTGTGTGCTCCGCGTGTCCCGCGGGCCCGTTGCAAGGTGTGGCTGCGCGGCCGCCCGGCCGTCGCCTCGCACCACACACCCGCTCGCGGGCCGCGGCTTCGTGCCGTCCGCGCGAGGGTGTGCCCGACCCCGTAAAGGGGGACCTCGTGTCCGTTTCCGTCCTCGCGACCGCCCGTCGTGCCGGTTCCGTCGCCGCCGTCGCCGCCGCCCTGGTGGGCGCCGTCACCCTGCCCGCCGCGGCCGCCGCGTCGCACCCCGCGAACCCGTCCCGCGACGCGGTCGTCATCAGCGGTGTCCAGCACGACCTGCAGGGACGCGCGGTCTTCTCCGGCCGTGCCCTGAACCGCGAGTGGGTGGACGTGACCAACACCGCCCGCCGGGACGTGAACCTGAGCGGGTGGACCCTGTCGGACGCCGACGGGAACCGCTACACCTTCCGTCACTTCCGGCTGGCCGGCCACGGCACCGTGCGGGTCCACACCGGGATGGGCCGGGACACGGCGAAGGACGTGTACCAGGACCGCCGCCGGTCCGTCCTGGACCATGCCGCCGACACGGTCACCCTGCGCAACGACCACGGGCGCTTCGTGGACTCGGCGTCCTGGGGTCTCCACCACCGTGACGGCGGGCACCGGCACGCGGGCGGCGACCGTCATGTGGGAGGGGGCCGGCACACGGGCGGCGACCGTCACGTCGGCGGCGACCGTCACGTCGGCGGCGACCGTCACGTCGGCGGTGACCGCCACGTCGGTGGAGACCGTCACATGGGCGGTGACCGGAACGCCGGCGACCACCGGCGCTGACGGTCCGACGGCCTGACGGCCGCTGCCGGGTCCCGGACCGGGACCCGGCAGCGGCCGTTCCGTGCTTCCTCAGCCGACGACGGGACCGCGCACGGTCGACGTGAAGACGGTCTCGCCGCCCTGCCGGCCGACCACCCGCACGGTCACCGTCCCGTCGCCTCCCGGGACCACCTCCGTCACGTCCACCCAGCAGGGGCTGTCGAGTTCGACGTAGCGGTCGAAGGTCGTGGACGTGCTCGCCGGGATCAGCGCACGGGGTGCCAGCCGGGCGCAGGCGGCCTGCCGGGCGCCCTCCAGCAGCACCATGCCCGGCAGATGGTCACCGCCGTGGTCGAACAGGATCGGATGGGTCAGGTCCGGGGTGAGCAGCCACCGGCCGGGCGTGTCCGTGAGGGTCAGCACCACGTCCGCGGGAGAGGTACGGCCCACCGCGGACGGCGGCATCGGGCGGACCGCGACCGCCGGGTCCGCCGAAGCCGTCTGCAGCGTCGGCCGGTTGGCCCGCAGACGCGCGTAGACGGACGGCGTGACGATCGAGTACACCCCGTCCCCGTGTGCCACGGGCAGGCCGTCCCGGCGCAGCGCGAACCCGATGCCCATCCGGCGTGCCGACGCCCTGCCGCGCGGCGCGGTGTCCGGGCACGTCACGTCGAGTTCGAAGTCCGTCGGCCGTGACCCGATGCGCAGGCGTTCCAGGTCGGTGTGGCAGCTGAGCGACCACAGCACGAAGTGGTGCCCGAGCGGGACACCGTGCTCGGCGTGCGTCACGAACATGCCGGCCTGCCGGAACGTCTCCGCGGCCTGGAGCGGGTCGTGGCTGGAACCGTCGGCGCTGTTGAAGAAGGTGTGGGCGCGCGGCCACTGTCCGGTGAGGGAGAACCGCAGCCCGTCGTCCTGCGCGGTGCAGCCGGTGAGGAACACCTCGGCCAGGGACGCCCGGTGGACGTACTCCTTCGGCACCGTGGTGGTCAGCCGGGGCAGTACGGGCAGAACGGCTCCGATCTCGCTGGCGGACAGGCTCATCGACAACCCCCCGTCGGAAAGCTCTTCGCTGGCTGAAGCTCTGTTCGACGCCTATAAGATACGGACCTACCGGTTTTCTCGGGTCGGCCACAAGGTAAAGGATTCGCCAAGTGTGATGAGACTCGATCCATGCATGACTCCGCTCAGTTGTGGTTTGGCCAAGTATTTTTGCGCTCAAGCAAGCTGAAGGCACGGCGAAAAACGGACTAACAGGCAGATGTCGGCGGCCGGTTATCGGTGCATGAGCGGTACGGCCGGTCTGGTTCAAAACCTCTGCAGCGGTCTCTTTCGGCCATCGCGCCGGGAGTTCGCCGCCCGCCCGGGCCACCCGCGCCACCGCCAGGACCGACGGCCACCGCACGACGGGCGAACGGCCCGCGAGAGGAAGACCCGATGGAACCACTGCGCACCCTGCGCCTCGCCGCCGTCAACATCGACGGCGTCCTGCTCAACGACAGCTTCAGCCCGGTCCTGCACCGCCTCGTCCTCAAGTACGGCGGCGCCTACACCCGGGAGTTGGAACAGCGGCTCTTCTCCCAGTCCCGACTCGCCGCGGCCCGGGTGCTGCTGGAGGAGACCGGCGCCGAGGTGAGCGAAGAGGACGCCATCGCCGACTACTTCGCGGAACGCGAGCGCCATCTGCGCGCCCATCCCGTCCATCCGCTGGACGGTGCCGAGGACCTCCTGCACCGGCTGCGCGCCGCGGGCCTGGACGTCATCTGCTACGGCGGCCTCGACGAGGACCACTTCCGCCGCCACCTCGGCGCCTGGGAGCACCTGTTCACCGCCCCGCACTACATCTGCACCAACGACTTCCGCCCCGGCATCCGCGAGATAATCGAGGACCACTTCGGCCTCGCCCGGCACCAGGTCCTCTTCATCGACGACGTGGCCCGGTTCGCCGGTCACGCCAAGGAACTGGACGTGCCCTTCGTCGGCCACCCCAGCACCTTCGAGCACGGCTTCCAGCACGAGCTGATGCGGGAACTCGGCGTCCGGCACCTGGTCGGCGACCTCGCCCAGATCGACGAGGAGCGCCTGCGCACCCTCGACAGGGAAGCCGCCCTCGACGTCTTCTGGCACGACGCCGACTCCCTCTCCGCCACCGCCGGGGTGACCGCATGACCGCGCCTGAAGGAGCCGCGCTGGCGGGCCGGGTGGCCCTCATCACCGGCGCCAGCAGCGGCATCGGCGCGGCCGCCGCCCGCGTGTTCGCCCGCCAGGGTGCCGTCGTCGTCCTGACCGCCCGCCGCGAGGACAAGCTGCGCGACCTCGCCGACGAACTGCGCGCCGAGGGCGCCGAGGCGAGTCACCGCACCCTGGACGTGCGGGACACGGAAGAGGTGCGCCGCACCGTCGAGTTCGCCGTCGAGCGCTACGGCCGTCTCGACGCGGCCTTCAACAACGCGGGCGTCGCGCTGCCCAAGACGCCGATGCACCTCATCGACGACGCCGACTACGAGCGGGTCACCGAGACCAACGTGCGGGGCGTGTGGAACTGCCTGCGCCACGAGATCACGGCCATGCTGGAGACCGGGGGCGGCTCGATCGTCAACACCAGCAGCGTGGGCGGCCTGGTCGCCTCCTCGACGGCCGCGCCGTACATCGCCTCCAAGCACGCGGTGATCGGACTGACCAAGGCCGCCGCCGTCGAGTACGCCCCGCACCGCATCCGCGTGAACGCCATCGCCCCGGGCCTGACCCGCTCCGAGATGATCGACGAGTGGTTCGCCAAGTCGCCCGAGAACGAGGCACGGGCCTACCGTTCCGCGCCGCAGGCCCGCGCCGCCGATCCGGCGGAGGTGGCGGAGGCCGCCGCCTGGCTGTGCAGCGACCGGGCGAGCTTCGTCACGGGTGCCACACTTACCGTGGACGGCGGCCGCACGGCCTGGTGAACTGCCCGGACCGCTCCCGTGCCGGCGCCCGGCGCCGACGCGGGACCGGCCGGGAATCGGCCCCGCGCGGCCGAAATACCGACCCCCGATTGGGGTAAGGTACGTCACGTCCGGTTTTGTTTTGACCGAGGAGGGGTCCCCATGGCGCGTCAGGAGCGTGCGATTCGGACCCGCCGTGCTGTTGTCGAGGCCGCGGCCGCGGTCTTCGCCGAGCGCGGATACACGGCGGCGACCATCGCCGAGATCCTCGAACGGGCCGGAGTGACCAAAGGCGCCCTGTACTTCCACTTCGACTCCAAGGAAGCCCTCGCGCGCGGCGTGATCAACGCCCAGATCAGCGACGACTACTGGGTGCCGCGCGAGCTGAAGCTCCAGGAGTGGGTGGACATCGGCATGACGCTGGCCCACCGCATCCCCAAGGAGGTCATCCTCCTCGCCGGCATACGGCTGTCGGCCGACCTCCAGGGCCGTTCGCTGTTCGGCAGCGCCTGGCCGGCCTGGACCGAAGTGGTGACCGAGAAGCTGGTGGAGGCCAAGGAACGCGGCGAGGTACTGCCGCACGTCACGCCGCAGGAGACCGCGGAGTGCTTCCTCGGCGCCTGGATCGGGACCCAGTTCATGTCCGAGGTCGTCTCCGACTGGACGGATCTCAACGACCGCATCTCCGTGCTCTACAACCACGTACTGCCGGCCATAGCGACTCCCGCGGCCCTGATCCGGCTGGACACCGCGCCCGACCGGGGCGCCCGGGTCGTCGAGGAAGTCGAGCGCCGACGGCAGGAATCACCGGTGGCGACCGAGGCCTGACCCGCCCCGGAACCCGGACGTCCGGGGCCCGCCCGCACTCCTTGCTCTGACAAACCTACCAAGCGTGCTGTTTGCTAGGGTTCTCGAATCGCAATGTTGCAGGCCCAGGGGGAATCGGACCGTCCAATTCCGGATTCTCCCGGATCAACAGGGGGATCGCGATGGTCAAGCAGCTCCGGGCGGCCCGAACCCGCCAGGCCCTCGTCCATGCCGCGGCCGAGACCTTCGCCGACGACGGATACGCCCTGTCCTCGCTGCCCGCGATCAGCCGGCGGGCCGGAGTGAGCGCCGGAGCGCTGCACTTCCACTTCCCCAGCAAGGACGCCCTCGCGGTCGAGGTGGAGGGCGCCGCCCGCCGGAGCATCGAGCGCATGGTCGCCGACCGCAGACCGTCGGCCGCCTCCGCCCTGCACCTGCTGATCACGGTCACCGGGGACCTGCTCGTCATGGCGAGCACCGACGTCGTCGTCCGCGCGGGCTTCAAACTGAGCGTCGACCCCTCGCGCAAGAACGGCGCGGGCTTCGCCTGCTGGTGGCGGACCTGGGTGCGCGAGCAACTGCTGCGGGCCCAGCACCAGGGCGAGCTGGCCGAGGGCGTGTCGCCGGACCGGGTCGCGGCCGTGGTCGTGGCCGCGACGGTCGGGTTCGAGGT
Organism: Streptomyces sp. NPDC091282; assembly: GCF_044757385.1. Classification (NCBI taxonomy): domain Bacteria; kingdom Bacillati; phylum Actinomycetota; class Actinomycetes; order Kitasatosporales; family Streptomycetaceae; genus Streptomyces; species Streptomyces sp. NPDC091282. Next base: position 254,962 of record NZ_JBIVUX010000008.1, on the reverse strand, counting down.
GCTCTGCGCCGCCGACCGTGACCGGATCTCGCCCCAGCACGCCGAGCACTTCTGGACATTGATGCTCCCTCAGCTCACGGCGCACAGCGGCGAGTTCGCCGGGCTCGCCCTCTCCGATTCCTGACCGGAAGTCAAGTCCCGACAAAGGCGATCGGGTTCGGTTTGACAAACCGCGCATGCCGTTTTTGACTCGGGGTGCCCGGGACTCGCCTCGGAGCACCCGAAGGGCGGACGGGCAGGGAGACGGCGTGGACATCGGCATACTCGGCGCGTTCGACGTGCGCGAGAAGGGCGTCTCCATCACCCCGACCGCGCCCAAGCCGCGTCAGGTGCTGGCCCTGCTCGCCCTGCACGCCGACCGGGCGGTGCCCGTCGCCACGCTCACCGAGGAACTCTGGGGCCAACGGCCGCCGCGCAGCGCGCGACCGACCCTGCAGACCTACGTCATGCACCTGCGGGAGCTGATCGCGCAGGCGTCGGCGGCGGGCGGCGCCGGCGGCCGCCCGCCGAAACAGGTGCTGCGCACGATGCCCGGCGGCTATCAGCTCGACAGCGGCGAAGGCACCAGCGACGTCAGGGAGTTCGACCGGCTCGCCCGGACCGGGTACCGGGCGATGGACGCGGGGGACCACCGCGAGGCCGCGCGGCTGCTGCGCAGCGCGCTTGACCTGTGGACCGGTCCGGCCCTGGCCGACGTCCCGGCCGGGGACTGCCTGCGCGCCGAGACCACCGGTCTCGAGGAGAGCCGGCTGTGCGCGCTGGACCGGCGCATCGAGGCCGACCTGCGGCTGGGCCGGCACCGTGAACTGATCGCCGAACTCACCGTGCTGGTCACCCGGCATCCCACCCACGAGAGCCTGTGCGGGCAGCTGATGCTGGCCCTGCACCGCTCCGGCCGCCGCGGCGAGGCACTCGCCGCCTACCAGCGCCTGCGCGCCACCCTCGTCCGTGAATTCGGCCTGGAGCCCTCGGCGGTGCTCGGCAGGATCCGGCAGTCGGTCCTCACGGCCGCCGAGGACGACCCGAGGGCCGACGACGTCACGGGCCCGCTCAGCCAGGCCGGCTGAGGCTTCCCGCGGCGCGCGGCCGGCGGCCCCCGAGCAGGACGGCGAGGGCCCCGGCCGTCAGCAGGCCGCCCGCCAGGAACACCGACCGCACCCCGTACGCCGGCAGGATCAGGCCGCCGAGCGCGGCGCCCGCCGCGATACCGGCGTTGTAGAGGCCGGAGTCGGCGGCGAGGGCGATGTCCGTACGGCCCGGCGCGCAGTGCAGCATCGCGTTCTGGGCCGCCATGAACACCGGCCCGAGCGCTCCGCCGGTCAGGACCAGGAACACCACCGCCGGGACCGGCTGCCCGCCCGCCGTACCGAGGCCCAGCATGCCCACCGTCTGCACGGCCACGGCGGCGGTCAGCGCGGACTCCGGGAAGCGGTCGAGGAGCGCGCCGGTCACGGCCGTGCCGGCCAGACACGCGACCCCGAAGACGACCAGGAGCAGACGGACGGCGGCCGGCGTGAACCCGCTCACCTCTCCCAGGAACGGCACGACGTAGGTGTATCCCGCGAACGCCCCGGTGGCCGACAGCGTCCCGGCGGTCAGCACCAGCGCGAACCGGCGGGCGTCGGGCCGGGTGCCGTAGGCCGCGGGCGCGTCCTGCGGGCGTGACGTGGGCAGCAGCGCCGCGATCGTCACCAGGGAGACGAGCGCCGGCACGGTCAGCGCCGCCACCGGGGTCCGCCAGTCGCCGTGCCGGCCCAGCCAGGTCCCGGCGGGCACACCGAGGACGAGGGCGAGCGAACCGGCGACGGACAGCGCGCCGACGACCCGGCCCCGGACCCGGGGCGCGAACAGGCCCACCGCGACCGGTCCCAGCACCGCCCAGAACAGCGCCTGGGCGAGCGCGGTCAGCAGCCGTGCCACCAGGAGCTGCTCGTAGGACCCGGCGAGTGCCCCGGCCGCGCCGGACACGACGAGCGTGGCGAGCAGTCCGGCGAGCACGTGCCGGCGGGGCACGGTCCGGGTGGCGTGCGCCAGCGGCAGCGACGCCACGGCGACCGTCAGGCCGTACCCGGTCACCAGCAGGCCGGCCGCCGGCAGCGACACCCGCAGGCCGGTGGAGATCTGCCCCAGGAGACCGACCGGCAGGTTCTCGGCGGTGTTGAAGGTGAAGGCGGCCAGCATCAGGGCGCCGAGCAGCGCCGGCGCGTGCCACCGGGCCGGGCGCGGCACGCGCACGCCACGGCCGCCCGCACCGGCCCGTCGCTCCTGGTCCACGGCACCGTCCATGGCACCAGCTCACGGGGTCGGCGGGGTGGCCGCAACCGAATTCCGCCGCTCAACGGCTCCCGACGTGCCGGGCGATCCGGACGGCCGCGAACTCCGTGCCCGCCACGAACCGCATCATCGGCCCGAACATCGGCGCCGCGAGCGAGCCGGTGAAGTACAGGCCCGGCACCGACGACTCGAACGTCCCGCGCAGCGCGGGCGCCTTCGACCCCGGGACGCACGCCACCGCGCGGCGCACCGTGGGGGAGAGGAACGGCAGGGCGTCCAGGTCCAGCCGGTAGCCGGTGGCCGCCAGCACATGGTCGACGGTCAGGGACTCGCGCGCGCCCCCGGGACCGGCGACGTCCAGGCGCACCGCGGGCCCGGAGAGCGCCGCACCGGTGATCCGCCGCGAGGTGAGCACCGGGACGACGCCCTCCACCCGGTCCCGCAGCCACCAGCCGCCCGAGGGGCCGAGGGCCCGCCGGAACAGCAGCAGCCGGGCCGCCGCCGGACACCACCGCACACCGCCGGGTGCCGCGCACACCCCGGCCAGGATCCAGCCCGTGCCCAGCGGCGAGGACGGCTTGGCCAGCCGCTGGGTCCAGGGCCGGGCCAGGTCCGGGGCCATGCCCCACAGCACCGTGCGCTCCCGCACCAGGACCCGTGCCTCGGCGCCCGCCTCGTGCAGCAGCGCGGCGCTCTCCAGGGCGGACTGGCCACCGCCGACGACCGCCACCCGCCGGCCCGCGTAGACGGACAGGTCGGTGTGGTGGCTGGTGTGCGAGACGGGGGCGGCGGGGCCCGGTCCGCCGGGGGCGAGGCGTCGTAACTCGTCCGGGACGTGGGCCAGTCCGTTCAGCCCGGTCGCCACCACGACGGCCGCCGCCGCCGTCTCCTGCCCGTCGTCCGAGCGGACCGTGAAGCCGCCGGAGGCCGGCCGCTCGACCGCGGTCACCCGGGCCGGCTCCACCTCGCCGACGTACCGCTTCCTGAACCACTGCCCGTACCGTACGAAGACGTCGCACGGGATCGGGGTCAGCTCGGTCAGCTCCGGCTCGCCGTGCTCGCGCCGGAAGTCCGCGAGCCGGGCGCCCGGCACCGGCGCCGACAGGTCCGTCGCGGCCGGTGTCGATTTCAGGAACATCCCGGTGGCCATGGCGTGCCGCCAACTGCCCATCACGTCGCCGAAGACGCGGACCGGCGCTCCGGCCGCCCGTAAGTGGGCGGCCACCGACAGTCCGTACGGTCCGGCACCGATCACGACGACCGGTGGCCGCCCGTGCCCGGCGCGCGCCTGCTCCGGGGCAGGCCGCCGCCCGGGAAGCGACTGCGTCATGGATCCCTCCGCTGGTCTGCTCGCCGCCCTCCCCAGGACGACGCGACACTGCGGGATGGCACGCCCGGCGTGACACGGCCGTGCTCGTCCCCCCTCCGCGGGTGAGTCTGTCCCACGCGGCCGACCCCGGAAACGATATCCATACACGTTGGCCAAAACTTGGTCGAATCATACGACAAGCGGATGATGGTGGGTCGTTGACGTGCGACGGAGAGCCTCCGACGGCCGCGGTCCCGACAGGACCGGACGGTGCCCGGCGCCCGTCCCGAGGCGCGGACGGGCCGCCCGCCCCCCGGACCGCCCGGCTACCATCGGCGTGTGAACACCTACTGGCACGTCGTCCTGCCGCCGCTCAGCGCCTGACGGGCGCACCCGCGACGGCTCGAACCCGCGCTCCCGGCCCCGCCTCCGCGGCCGCCCGGGGCCCGCGTCGTGCGCCCGTTCCGAAACCGGACCGCAGACGGTATTCGACGACGGAAGTTCACGACTGTGCCCAACGACACCTCATCCCGCCCCTCCCTGCCCCGCGCCGGCCGGACCCCCGCGCGCCCCCGCCCGGCCGCACCGCTCGCCGGGCCGGTCCCGATCCTCACGGCCGCCGTGCTGTGGGGCACCACCGGAACCGCCGGCTCCTTCGCCCCCGCCGGAGCACCGGCCGCCGCCGTGGGCGCCGCCGGTCTGACCCTCGGCGGCCTCCTGCTGTTCCTGACCGCACCAGGCGCCCGCGCCCTGCCCCGCACCTGCACCGTCCGCGAACGCGCGCTGCTCGTCCTCGGCGCCCTGGCCGTAGCCGGATACCCCATCACCTTCTACCCCGCCGTGGCCCGTACCGGCGTCGCCGTCGCCACCGTGGTCGCGCTCGGCGCCGCTCCCGTCTTCGCCGGCCTCCTCGGCCTGCTCACCGGCCGGTCCCGGCCCACCGTCCGCTGGGCGCTCGCCACCGGCGTGGCCGTCCTCGGCTGCGCCGTCCTCGTCCTCGGACCCCGGCTCGCCGGCGACCGCGCCCCCGTGGACGCGGCCGGTGTCCTGCTGGCGGGCCTCGCGGGGCTGTCGTACGCCGGCTACGCCCTCGTCGGCGGACGGCTCATCGCCGGCGGGCACGCCTCGGGCGCGGTGATGGGCGCGATGTTCGCGGGGGCCGCGCTGCTGGTGCTGCCCGTGCTGCTGCGGGAGTCCGGACCGTGGCTGCCGACGGCGCGCGGCGCGTTGGTCGTCCTGTACCTCGGGGCGGTCACCACCTTCCTCTGCTACCGGCTCTTCGGGTACGGGCTCCGGCACACCGGCGCGCAGACCGCGACGGCCCTGACCCTGGTCGAGCCCGCGGTGGCGGCCGTGCTCGGCGTCGTGGTCCTCGGCGAACGGCTCCCGGCCGTCTCCTGGTGCGGACTCGGCGTGATGGCGCCGGGAATCGTGCTGCTCACCCTGCCCGTCGGCGTCCGCGGCCGGCGACGGTGACCGGAAGTCGGGTCAAGTAACCGACCGAATGGCGCTGTTCGGACTGTTCTTCGCACCGGGAAGCGGCGCGGGCCGCGGCCCTGCCGAACCGTCCGGTCGGTGTCCCGCCGGGCCGCAGGCCGCCTGAAAACCGCACGGAGCAGCCACTTGGGCGCTTCTCGGGGCGGCGGGCGACCCCGAAGGGTGCCCGCCGTACCCGGGGCGACGGACGGTCTGTTGACAGACCGGTTGTGCTGTTTTCTACTGGCGGAGTGTCAGGTGAGAGGATCAGGGAGACGCGTGTGGACATCGGGCTGCTGGGCGCACTGGACGTGCGGGAGAACGGGGTCTCCATCGCCCCGACCGCCCCGAAGCCCCGCCAGGTGCTGGCCCTGCTGGCCCTGCGCGCCGACCGGATGGTGCCCGTCCCCGCCCTCGTCGAGGAACTCTGGGCCGGTGCCCCGCCGCGCAGCGCCCGCACCACCCTGCAGACCTACGTCCTCCAGCTCAGGGAGCACATAGCGGCCGCGCTGCGCACCGGCTCCGGTCCCGACGACGCGGCCGCACCGTCCGCGAAGGACGTCCTCACCACCCTGCCGGGCGGCTACCTGCTCGCCTCCGGGGGCGGCGGCAGCGACATCCGCGAGTTCGAGCGGCTGCGCGAACTGGGCTGCCGGGCCATGGACGACGAGGACTTCGCGGGTGCCTCCCGCACCCTGCGGCAGGCGCTGGACCTGTGGACCGGGCCGCCCTTCGCCGACGTCCACACCGGCGCCCATCTGGCCATGGAGGCGCGCCGGTTGGAGGAGAGCCGGCTGTGCGCCCTTGACCAGCGCATCGAGGCCGACCTGCGGCTCGGCCGGCACCGCGAACTGCTCGCCGAACTCACCGTCCTGACGAGCCGTTACCGCTCCCACGAGAACCTGCACGCCCAGTTCATGCTGGCCCTGTACCGCTCGGGACGGCGCGGTGAGGCGCTCCACGTCTACCAGCGGCTGCGCACCCTCCTCGTCAGGGAACTCGGCCTGGAACCCTCGGCGCGGCTGCGCCGCCTCCAGCAGTCCATCCTCACGGCGACCGCGGAGGACCCCGGCGGTTCCGGGCACGACCGCGACCCGGCCGTACCGGCTCCGGGCGGCGGACTGGCCCGCGTGCCCTGAACCACCGCCGCGGACCGGCACCTTCGCCCGCACGGGCCCGGACGTGGTGAACGTCCGGGCCCGGAGCCGGCGGTCGCGTGGTACGGCGTCCGGTGCGGACGGGGTCAGGACGGCAGCGGCGCGCACAGGACGGCGGCGGGCCCCGGGGTGCTGCCCAGCCGGGTCGTGAAGGCGACCCCGGCGATGTACTCGCCGGCCGCGCACTGGCCCTTGTAGGCGCCGTAGGCGAAGTCGTCGCCGGCCGCGTCGGCGGGGCGGTTGTCGGAGCGGTCGAACCACACCGTCCGTCCGGCCGCGCTCGGCGTCGCACGCGCGGGCACGCACAGCACCGCCGAGACCCGCTCGCCGCGCCGGCTGTAGCCGATCACGAACTGGCCCGCCGGGCACTGCAGTTTGGTGTACCCGGAGGCCCAGTCGCCGCCCGCCGGGACGTACCGCTCGTCGGTGACCACCGTCCGGTCCTGGCCCGCGGCCCGCAGGTCGCCCGCGGCCGCGTCGGTGCACAGCCCGCGACCGCCGGAGTGCGCGAGGCCGGTCAGCCGCAGCCCGTCGGGACAGACCGCCTTGTAGGCGCCCGAGTCCCAGTCGCCGCCCGCCCGGACGCGCACGGACTCGACGGCGTCGCCGTGGTCGGTGGCCAGCATCCGCCAGGTGGTTCCCGGCGCGATGTACCCCGTGCGGCCGGGGGAGTTCATCAGGTGGTCCCAGGCCGTGGCCCGCCAGTCGCCGCCGTCGAGGATGCCGTACCGGTGCCCCGCGCCGTCGTAGCGCAGCAGCGCCCAGTCGTCGTGGCCCTCCCAGCCGACCAGCGGCCAGTACGCGAAGTCGGTGTCGTGGTCGGTGAAGTAGTCGGTGATGTTGCCGAACCAGGTGCGTGCGGCGGTGCCGGTCTCGCCGGCGCCGATGCCGAACTCGCTGACCCACACGGGCGCGGTGTAGTGCTTGCCCTCGGTGGTGACGTAGAAGGCCTGGTCGGCGAGGACCTGGTAGAGCTGGTCGCGGGTCATGTCCTGGTAGCGCAGGTCGCTGGTCTCGCCGATGCCGGTGGCGCCGCTGTGGTGCGGGCCCGTGTAGCCGTAGAAGTGCGCGGAGTACACCAGCTTGTGGGCGTCGACGAGGGTGTGGGAGAGAGTGCGGACCGGGGCGAGGGTGGGGCGGTCGTGCGCGAAGCCGTCCACCGGGATCCCGGTCCAGTTGATGCCCTCGACGACGATGAGCAGGTTCGGGTTCGCCTCGGTGAGGATCCGGTCGCCGGCGAGCTGGGCGGCCGCGTACCAGTCGTGGGCGTCGCCCAGGCCCCAGTTGGGGTCGTCCAGGACGTCACGGCGCACCTCGTTGTAGAGATCGGCGCCCACCACACGCGGGTTCGCGGCGTAGCGCCTGGCCATGAAGACCCAGTCGTCCGCCCACTGCCCGGTCGACTGGCTGCTGTTCCACCGCTCGTTGCCGTCGATGCCGCAGCACCAGCGGGAGGTGTTGGTGTGGTTGTTGAGGATGACCGCGAAGCCCGCGTCGGTCAGGGCGGTCACGACGGCGTCGTAGACCTGGAGCGGGGTCTCGCCGCGCAGCGCGGGGTTGGCGGCGACCGCGGCGTCCGGCACCGGGGCCGTCGTGTGGATCATCTCGTTCGAGAACGGCAGCCGGACGCTGTTGATGCCGAGCGTTTGGAAGTCCGACATGAGCTGCGGGAGGGGGACGCGGTCCAGGCCCAGCGGGATGCCGTGGGAGTCCTGGCCGGCGTGGTGGTCGGCGGGGTCGTCGATGCTGCCGCTTCCGTTCCAGGACCCCTGGGCGCCGTCCCAGTTGGCGGCCTTGAGGCGGAACCGGTTCCCGGCGGAATCGACGATGTAGCGGCCGCGGGTGGACAGCGGCGGCTGCCAGGTGCCGGTGACGGACACCGCCGGTTCCGGGGTCGCGGAGGCGGCCGGGGCGGTGGAGCGTGGTGCGGCCGTCGCCGGGGCGGTGGCGGAGAGGGTCAGCACCGTCAACAGTGCTGTCAGGTACGTGACAAGCTTGACGAACTTCGTGATCGACATCAGCCGTCCTCGGAGTGGATGCCGCGTGGGGGCGCGGCACTTTACCAAGGCACGCGTCAGCGGAGAAGCGGTTCCCCGGACCCGCACGCCTCGGCCGTCCAGCCCTCCAGATCGCGCTCCGGACGCAGCAGCCGGCGTATCGCGGCGGCCGAGGCCCGGTGCCAGTCGTGGCTCCGCCGCAGCATCGCGTGATCACCGCCCCTGAGCAGCACCATTCCGGCCTGCGCGCCCGCGGCACGGGCCCGCCGCACGTACCCGGCCGACTCGGCGGGCTCGGTGACGCGGTCGCGGTCGCCGTGCAGGACCAGGATCCGCGTCCCGGAGAGGTCGTCCACCGGGTCGCCGGGCGGACACCAGGGCGCCAGCGCGAGCACCCCGCGGACCGAGGGGTCGGCGGCGGCCCGCAGCGCGGCCCGGCCGCCCATCGAGTGGCCCACCAGCACCACGGACACGTCCCCGGCCAGGCCGCGCAGTTCGTCGAGGGCGCGCAGGGTGTCCTGCAGCGGGTCGGCGTCGTCGTTCCAGCCGCGGTACCGGTAGCGCACCTGACCGACCAGTACGTCGCGGGGCGAGGAGACCGACGCGGCCGCGCTCACGAACGGGCGCATCCGCAGCGCCGCCGGCTGCCACGGCCGCGCGGGCCTGCGGCCGTTCTCCTGCCCGCCGTGCAGCACCAGCACCGCCGCGCGCGCCCGGTCCCGCGGCGCGCGGCGCACCACCAGGGCGCCGCCGCCCGCCTCGACGACCCGTCCGTCGACCACCGCGTCCACCTCTGCTTCCTCAGGCCCGGTGCGTGCTGCCGACATCAAACACCGCCCGGGGAAGCCGCTGCCACCGAGAAGGGCTGAGCGGTCCGTGCCATCGCCGTGAACATCTCCGCGGTGGACACCGGTTCGGCGGACGTCGGCTACGCTCCACCCGCGCACCGGGGACGCACAGCGGGGGTGGGGACATGACGGAGGTTGTCGGCGAGCCGGAGAAGCGGGTGAGACCGGCGGTCCAGGTGATCGCGGCGGTGGCCGTGTTCCTGGCCGTGATCGGCGCCCTGTGGGCCCAGCGGGTGATCTTCCCGCAGCAGCAGACGGGCAGCGTTCCGGCGTCCTGCTCGAAGTCGGCCGACCGGCTGCCCGCCCGGTACGTCTCCGGCGCCCAGCTCTGCGAGGCGCTGAACCGCCCCGACCTTCCGGCCCTGCTGGGAACGCCCCGGGAACAGGCCGAGACCGCGAGCGGCAACGGGGACTGGATCACGATGGCCGGCGGCACGAAGATCGCCTCGCCCGACGCCACGGTGACCCTGAAGACGTACTCCGTGAAGCTGTCGGCGTCCTACGACCGGCTGTCCGTCGCCGACGTGGAGGGCCTGATGGACGGCGCGCGCACGACGACCGTGCTCGGGCACCCGGCCGTCCTCTACTCCAGCCCGACCGTCTCCATCGGCTTCAGCCTGGGCGGCGGGAAGGCGAGCACGGGTCCCGGCGGCACGGCGCGCTGCCTGCTGGTCTCCAGGCATCCGAAGGACGACGGCCAGGGCTCGTTCGAGGTCGCGCTGTGGCGGCAGGACGACGTGCTGCCCGACGACTCGGCCCTGGAACGCGTCGCGGAGCAGGTGCTGCGGACGGTACCGGGCTGGGACGGCAACTGAGCCGGTCCCGCGGAGGCCCGTAACGGCGGCGCCGCCGCGGCGCCCCCCCCGTGGAGGGCCGCGACGGCGGGTCCGGTCCGGTGCCGTGGGTCAGGTGCTCACGCCGGAGCCGGCAGCGACGGCAGGGCGGGCGCGGAACCGAGGAGGCCGGTGACCGCGGCCAGGACGGGGGCGAGCAGGCCGGTGACCGCGCTCAGCACACCACCGAGGTCGAGAGAGGTCAGCGAGGCCAGCAGTTTGCCGACCGCGGCCTGGATGGCGCTCACCAGGTCCGAGACGGGGTCGGCCGCCCGCACCGAGCGGCCGGTGCCGGCGGCCCCCGCCGCCTTCAGCCGCTTCTGCAGGGCGTCGCTCCACGCCTGCACCTGCTTGGCGTAGGCGGCGGCACCGGCCTGGTCGAGAGCGCCTCCGTCGGCCGCGGCCAGCTGGGGCAGGGTGTCGAGGAAGGAGGTCAGGGCGGGGTCGAACCGCGTCGGGTCCATCGCTTCGACGCGGGACAGGAGTTCGGCGACATCGGTGCCGGGCAGCAGCGGCGCCGACTGCGCGGCACCGGTTCCCGATCCGTCTTGGCCGGCGTCGGCGGCGGCAGCGCCGGCGGCCGCCGGACCGAGGACCAGGGCGGCACAGACCAGGGGGGAGACCAGGAGACCGCGGGAGGCTAGGGCGCGCATGGGGTTCCTTTCGGACTGCTGTCTTTCGCCCACCCTCGAAAGACCCGCGGGGCGCCGCAACCGGTGTCCGGGCCCACGACCCGCCCGCCCTGCCGTCCGGACCACCCTGACCAGCCGGTTCTCCTTGCCACTTGACCGTTTCCGGTGCCGGCGGACGGTTGGCCCGTCGGAGTGCCCGCGGCCGGGCCGCGCATGCGAAGAGCCCCGCCTGCGAGGTACGCAGGCGGGGCTCTTCCAACGGAGCGCCGGGCAGGCCTTGCACCTGCATCTCCCCACAGGAAGCGGGGCGTCTTTCCTTGGACCACCGACGCGTCGCGCGCTCCCCGATGTGGAGTGCCGCACGCGTGACCGACCCTAGCGGGATCGAGGTGTTCACGCCAAATCGGAGGGGGCAGCGCTACGCCTCCGGGACACGCTCCAGGTCGTGCAGCCACGCCTTCGCCGAGCCGTCCGACGGGGCGCGCCAGTCGCCGCGGGGCGAGAGGGAACCGCCCGCCGAGACCTTCGGGCCGTTCGGCATCGCCGATCGCTTGAACTGGGCGAAGGCGAAGAACCGGCGGCAGAAGTAGTCGAGCCAGTGCCGGATCGCGGCCAGGTCGTACTCTTTGCGGTCGGCCTCGGGGAAGCCCGGCGGCCAGGCGCCCGCCTCCCGGTCGTGCCACGCGTGCCAGGCCAGGAAGGCGATCTTCGACGGCCGGAAACCGTGCCGCAGCACCTGGTAGAGGGTGAAGTCGTGCAGCGCGTACGGGCCGATCTTGGACTCGGTGGACTGCAGCTCCTCGCCCGGCACCAGCTCGGGGCTGATCTCCGTGTCGAGGATGGCGGTGAGCGTCTCGCCGGTCTCCGGGTCGAACTGCCCACTGCTGACGACCCAGCGGATCAGATGCTGGATCAGCGTCTTCGGCACACCGGAGTTGACGTTGTAGTGGCTCATCTGGTCGCCGACACCGTAGGTGCACCAGCCGAGCGCCAGCTCCGAGAGGTCACCGGTGCCCAGCACGATGCCGCCGCGCTGGTTGGCGAGCCGGAACAGGTAGTCGGTGCGCAGCCCGGCCTGCACGTTCTCGAAGGTGACGTCGTACACCGGCTCGTCGGCCGCGAACGGGTGGCCCATCTCCTTGAGCATGAGGCGCGCGGTCGGCGTGATGTCCAGCTCGGCCGCGGTCACGCCGAGCGAGTTCATCAGCCGGTGGGCGTTGCCCTTGGTGTGCTCGCCGGTGGCGAAGCCGGGCAGCGTGAAGGCCAGGATGTCGGTGCGCGGGCGGCCCATCCGGTCCATCGCGCGGGCCGCGACGATCAGCGCGTGCGTGGAGTCGAGGCCGCCGGACACCCCGATGACCACCTTCGGGCCGCCGATCGCGGTCAGCCGCTGCTGCAGCGCCGCGACCTGGATGTTGTACGCCTCGTAGCAGTCGAGGGCGAGGCGTTCGGGGTCGGCGGGCACGAACGGGAAACGCTCGACCCTTCGGCGCAGGCCGAGGTCGGCGGCGGGCGGGTCGAGCCGGAACGGGACGGTCCTGAAGTCACCGGTGCGGGCCGCGTGCGTACGCCGGTTGTCGTCGAAGGAGCCCATCCGGGCCCGCTCCTGGCGCAGCAGGTCGAGGTCCACGTCGGCCACCGCGTACTGGTCGTCCAGCGGGAACCGGTCCGTCTCGGCGAGCAGCGCGCCGTTCTCGTAGATCATGGTCTGGCCGTCCCAGGACAGGTCCGTGGACGACTCGCCGAGCCCGGCCGCCGCGTACACGTACGCGGCCAGGCAGCGCTGCGACGCCGAGCGGCACAGCAGCTTGCGGTCCTCCGCACGGCCGACGGTGATCGGGCTGCCCGACAGGTTCACCAGCACCGTCGCGCCGGCCAGCGCGGCCTCCGCGCTCGGCGGCACCGGCACCCACATGTCCTCGCAGACCTCGGCGTGCAGCACCAGACCGGGCACGTCCTCGGCGTCGAACAGCAGGTCCACCCCGAACGGCACCGACTCGCCGCCCACCCGGATGGTGCCGCCCCGCTCGTCGTCGCCCGAGGCGATCTGCCGGCGCTCGTAGAACTCCCGGTAGTTCGGCGGGTACGACTTCGGCGCCACCCCGAGGATCCGGCCGCGGTGCACGAACACCGCGCAGTTGTAGATCCGGTTGCGGTGGCGCAGCGGCGCACCGACGACGAGGACCGGCAGCAGACCGGCCGAGCCGGCCGCCACCGTCGCCAGGGCCTCCTCGACCTGGTCGAGCACCACGTCCTGGAGGAGCAGGTCCTCGATCGAGTAGCCGGTCAGGCCCAGCTCGGGGAAGACGGCCACGGCGACCCCGTCCTCGGCGCAGCGGCGGGCCTGGCGCAGGACCGCCTCGGCGTTGGCGCGCGGGTCGGCGACGACGGTGTGACCGGTGCACGCGGCGACCCGCGCGAAGCCGTGCTCATAGATCGACCAGAAGTTCAACGGGGCTTCCTCGGGAGAGACGGACACGGTGCGGATGCCGGAGGGAAGGCGTCGCCGCGGACGGGCACCCTCTCCTTCGACGGTCCGGCGGACCTCCTGCACCAAGAAGCATAGATCGGCGGTGATCACTGCTGACCAGGGGATTCCGGGCGCGCCGCGGGCCGGACGTCCGGCAGGGGGCGTCCGCAGGGCGGAGAGCCGGGCCCACGGCGGGACCGGTCAGGAATGGAGAAGCGTCAGGGTTCCACCCCGGCTAGCGTGGCGGCCGTCGACGGAGGTCCCGCGCAGCGGATGGAGACGGGTTTGAGCATGGCCGGAAAGACCGAGACGCACGTGGCGGACAGCCACGACCTGATCCGTGTGCACGGGGCGCGCGAGAACAACCTCAAGGACGTCAGCATCGAGATCCCGAAGCGCAGGCTGACGGTCTTCACCGGGGTCTCGGGTTCGGGCAAGAGCTCGCTGGTCTTCGACACGATCGCCGCCGAGTCGCAGCGGCTGATCAACGAGACCTATCCCGCCTTCGTCCAGGGCTTCATGCCCAACCTGGCCCGCCCCGAGGTCGACGTCCTCGAAGGACTGACCACCGCGATCATCGTCGACCAGCAGCGGATGGGCGGCGACCCCCGCTCCACCGTCGGCACCGCCACCGACGCCAACGCGCTGCTGCGCATCCTCTTCAGCCGCCTCGGCACCCCGCACATCGGCTCGCCCAAGGCCTTCTCCTTCAACATCGCCTCGATCAGCGGGGCGGGCGCCGTCACCGTCGAACGCGCGGGCCAGAAGGTCAAGGAACGGCGCAGCTTCAGCATCACCGGAGGCATGTGCCCGCGCTGCGAGGGCCGCGGCGCCGTCACGGACCTGGACCTCGGGCAGCTCTTCGACGACACCAAGTCCCTCAACGGGGGCGCGATCACCGTCCCCGGCTACAAGGGCGGCGGCTGGAACTCCCGGCTCTACGCCGAGTCCGGTTTCTACGACCCGGACAAGCCGATCAAGAAGTTCACCAAGAGGGAACTGCACGACTTCCTGTACCGCGAGGCGACCCGCATGAAGATCGCGGGCATCAACATGACCTACGAGGGTCTGGTCCCGCGCATCCAGAAGTCGATGCTCTCCAAGGACAAGGAGTCGATGCAGCCGCACATCCGCGAGTTCGTGGAGCGTGCGGTCACCTTCGCCACCTGCCCGGAGTGCGACGGAACCCGTCTGAACGAGGGCGCCCGCTCCTCGAAGATCGCCGGGATCAGCATCGCCGACGCCTGCGCGATGCAGATCAGCGACCTGGCCGCGTGGGTCGAGGGCCTCGACGAGCCGTCGGTGGCGCCGCTGCTGACCACCCTCCACGACACCCTGGCGTCGTTCGTGGAGATCGGCCTCGGCTATCTCTCCCTCGACCGGCCGGCGGGCACCCTGTCCGGCGGCGAGGCGCAGCGCACCAAGATGATCCGGCACCTCGGCTCCTCGCTCACCGACGCCACCTACGTCTTCGACGAGCCCACCACCGGCCTGCACCCGCACGACATCCGGCGCATGAACGGCCTGCTGCTGCGGCTGCGCGACAAGGGCAACACGGTGCTGGTCGTCGAGCACAAGCCGGAGGTCATCGCGATCGCCGACCACGTCGTCGACCTCGGTCCCGGTGCCGGCGCGGGCGGCGGCACGGTCTGTTTCCAGGGCACGGTCGAGGGCCTGCGCACCTCCGGCACGGTCACGGGCCGCCACATCGACGACCGGGCCGTCCTCAAGGACGGCGTCCGCGAGCCGACCGGGGCGCTGGAGATCCGGGGCGCGAGCACCCACAACCTCCAGGGCGTCGACGTCGACGTCCCGCTCGGGGTCCTGACCGTCATCACCGGTGTCGCGGGATCCGGCAAGAGTTCGCTGGTGCACGGCTCGATCCCGGCCGGTGCCGGGGTGGTCTCCGTCGACCAGGGCGCCATCCGCGGGTCCCGGCGCAGCAACCCGGCGACGTACACCGGACTGCTGGAGCCGGTCCGCAAGGCCTTCGCCAAGGAGAACGGCGTCAAGCCGGCCCTGTTCAGCCCCAACTCCGACGGCGCCTGCCCCACCTGCAACGGCGCCGGCGTCGTCTACACCGACCTGGCGATGATGGCCGGCGTCGCCACCACCTGCGAGACCTGCGACGGCAAGCGGTTCGAGCGGTCGGTGCTCGACTACCGGCTGCACGGACGTGACATCAGCGAGGTGCTGGGCCTGTCGGTGAACGAGGCCGTGGAGTACTTCTCGGCCGGCGAGGCGAACATCCCGGCCGCCCAGCGGATCGCCCAGCGGCTCCAAGACGTCGGCCTCGGCTACCTCACCGTCGGCCAGCCGCTCACCACGCTGTCCGGCGGCGAGCGCCAGCGCCTCAAGCTCGCCACGCACATGGCCGACAAGGGCGGCGTCTACGTCCTCGACGAGCCGACCGCGGGCCTCCACCTCGCCGACGTCGAACAGCTCCTCGGCCTGCTCGACCGGCTGGTCGACTCCGGCAAGTCCGTCATCGTCGTCGAGCACCACCAGGCCGTCATGGCCCACGCCGACTGGATCATCGACCTCGGGCCGGGCGCCGGTCACGACGGCGGGCGGATCGTCTTCGAGGGCACCCCGGCCGACCTGGTCGCCGCCCGTACGACCCTCACCGCCGAGCACCTCGCCGAGTACGTCGGAGCCTGACGTCCCGGAGCGTGCCGCCCGGCGCGGGAACCTGTCCGGCGACGGTTCCGGCGCCGGGGCGGCCCCTCCTGGAGTGCGCGGCGCCCGGCCACGTGGAGGCGGTCCGCCGGGCCGTCTTCGACGCCCTGACCCCCGCGCAGTTGACCCTGTTCGCCGAGGTCGGCGAGGCGGTCGACGCCGCGCTTCAACGCATGGACGCCGACGGCGCCGATCCGGAGCCGCTGCCCTGGCACCGCCGCTGGGCCGGGTCCGCGCGGGAAGAGCGGCGGGGCCGCCGCGGACCCGGAGGTCCGCGGCGGCCCCGGAGCCGGCACGCGGTCAGTCCTGGTCCTGGGCCTCCGGGGCGAGCAGGATCGCGGTGTGGGTGCGGTGCGCGACGGCGTCGCTGACCCGCGGGTCGAACAGCGCCTGCGCGGCGCTGCGGTGGTGCGGGCTGAGCACGATGAGGTCGGCGTCGAACTCCTCGGCGGTCTCCGAGATGGCGGCCGCGACCTGCGTGGTCAGGCCCCGCAGGAGGGTGCCCTCGGCCTTGACGCCGTTCTCCCGGAGGGCGGTGAGCGCCTCGTCGAGAACGGCCTGGGCCTCGGCGTCCTCCTCCAGCGGGACGATCGCCGCGACCGAGGCGGCGGAGGCGATGACGTGCACGACGCGGACCTCGGCGTTCGCGAGCTTCGCGAGGTCGCCGGCCAGCCGTACGGCGGAGCGGCGCGCGGGGCTGGGATCGACGGCGACGAGGATGCGCTGGAACACGGACACGGTTGTTCCCCTTTCGGGGCGCGGAAGGTCCTCTCGGTGTTCTGGGACGCCGGCGGCCGGCGTGACGGCTCGGCGCGTCCGGCGCCGAACGAGTTCTTCCGTCCCCATGGTGTGATCATCTCACCACTCGTCGGCGGCCGGGACGGGGGTCCGTGTAACGCCCACTGAACCGCGGGAGGCCGGCCGGTGCCGGCCGCTCCGCCGCCGTCGCGGTCAGGGCGTGGTGAGGCCGATGGCGCGGTCCAGGGCCTCGGGGTGCAGGACCCGGTTGATGCCTTCGAGGAGGTAGTAGTCGGCGTAGGGGAGGGAGACCTCGATGCCGTCCTCGGCGGGCCGGTTGCGGGTGCACCGGGCGACGACGGCGTCCGCCCGGCCGGAAGCCCTGGTCAGGCAGGTCTCCGCGAGCGCGGTCAGCATGCGCAGCGCGATGGTGCGGTACTTCTCCCGGCCGGTCGCGGCGGCCAGGTCGAGGAGCCCGCAGGCCGTCACCGCCCCGGCGGACGCGTCCTTGATGTCGTAGGGGTGCTGGGGCGCCCGGTAGTCCCAGACGGGCACGTGATCCGGGGTGAGCACGCCGATGGCGTAGTCGGCCAGCCGCGTCGCCGTGGTGAGGAACCGGGCGTCGGCGGTACGCCGGTAGAGGGTGGTGAACCCGTAGATCCCCCACGCCTGCCCGCGTGACCAGCAGGAGGTCGGGCTGTAGCCCTGCACGGTGTTGGGGCCGATCGGGGCGCCGGTGGCCGGGTCGAGGTCCCAGACGTGCGGGGTGGAGCCGTCGGCGCGCGGGAAGAGGCGCTGGGCGGTCTCGGCGTGGGCGACGGCGATGTCCCGGTAGGAGGGGTCGCCGGTCTGCTCGGTGGCGAAGAAGAGCAGATCGAGGTTCATCATCGTGTCGATGATGATGCGCCCGGCGTTGGCGGACTCGTCGAGCGCGCCCCAGGCGCGCAGGAACCGGCCGCGCGGGTTGTAGCGCCGGCTGAGCGAACCGGCCGCCTGCACCGCGCCGGAGCGCCACTCGTCGTCCCCGGTCAGGCGCCAGGCGGTGACCCAGGAGGGGGTGAAGAGGAAACCGAGGTCGTGGGTGGTGGTGTCGGTGCGGCGGGGCGCGAGCTTGCGGGCGGAGTCCAGGGCGAGGGCGCGGAAGCGGTCGTCCCCGGTGTGCAGCCAGCACATCCACAGCGTGCCGGGCCAGAACCCGCCGACCCAGTCGCCGTTCTGTGAGTAGGTCCACTTCTCGAACTTGGTCGAGACGGGGAAACCGGTGACGCCGGGTGCCACCGCGCGGACCTTCTCGGCCGCGTAGCCGGCGGCGTCCTCCAGGATCCGCGTGGTGGCGGCCGGCACGTGTCCGGCCGCGGCGTACGCGGGCAGCGGTGCGGTGGCGAAGGCGGCCGTGGCGCCGCCTGCGGTGGCCAGCACGGCCCGGCGGGAGATGGACATGACTGCCTGCCTCTCCAACTCGACTGTGGTGCACGGAAGTTGAAGGAGTGTGGCATGCCGGTCCGGAGCGTGTACACCCATGTGCCCGATGTTCACGTGGATGAACGTGTGACTCTCGTGCGGTCCGCCGTCCAGTGGCTCAGCTTCTCAGGGTTGCGCATGACCCAGATGCGCGTGATCCGGCCGTCCGCGACGTCGAACGCGAACACCGACACCACGACGCCGTCCCGCACGGCCACGAGACCGGGCTGGCCGCTCACCGTGCGTTCCAGGAGCGCCAGGTCGCCGGAGCGGTGGCGGGCGATCTCCAGCAGGGCGCCGGCGATCCGCTCACCGCCCTCGATCGGGTGCGGGAAGGTCACGACGCGGCCGCCGCCGTCGGCGGTCGCGACGGCGCCGGGATCGAGCAGCCCGATCAGCGCGTCGATGTCCTGGGTCTCCCAGGCCCGCCTGAACTCCCTGACGACTCCGGCGCGTTCGGCTGCCGGAACCGCCGAGGGCCGCGCGGCCCGGACCCGGCGGCGGGCCGAGGAGGCCAGCTGGCGGCAGGCGGCGGGGGTACGGCCGACGATCCCGGCCACTTCGGCGAAGGAGAGGCAGAAGACGTCGTGGAGGACGAACGCGACGCGCTCGGCCGGGGTCATCGAGTCCAGTACGACCAGGAACGCCAGGTGCACCGACTCGTCCAGGGTCACCCGGTCGGCCGGGTCGCCGCAGGCGCCGCCGGACCGCGCGGTGGTCCACTCGGTACCGTCCGGCAGCGGCTCGGGGATCCATTCGCCCACGTACGTCTCCCGCCGGACCCGGGCGGAGGACAGCACGTTGAGGCAGACCCGGCCGGCCACCGTCGTCAGCCAGGCGCCCGGCGACGCGATGGCCTCCCGCCGTTCCGGGGACAGCGCGTACCAGCGGGCGAAGGTCTCCTGGACGGCGTCCTCGGCCTCGGCCACCGAGCCCAGGAGCCGGTAGGCGACGCTCATCAGCTGCCGTCGCTCGCTCAGGATCGCGTCCAGGCCCGGATCGGCCACCCGCGCTCCCCGTTCCCGTCCTTGCCCGGCCGGTGTGGTCATGGTGCCGACGGCTCCCTCGGTCGCGACTGCCCTCACCGGTCCGACAGGACGGCCCGCCGGAATGTGAGGCCGCTCGACGCCTGACATTCGGCCGGGCCGTGCTGTCGAACCGGGAGACCCACCCATCATCGCGACCCGAAGCCCGGAGAGACCATGACCACCTCGATGCCGACGACACCGTTCACCGAACCGGCGTCCCCACGGCGGATCGGCGCGGCGGCCGATTCGCTCACCGCACACGGCTTCGCCGTGGAGATCCTCGACGACGCCGCGGCCGCGCGTATCCGCGTCGGGGAACTGATCCCGGAGGGCGCCGGCGTCCTCACCGCGGCGAGCGAGACACTCCGGCTGTCCGGGATCGACGACGACGTCAACACCGGCGGCCGGTACCGGCCCGTCCGGCCGCGCGCGCTGGCCATGGACCGGACCACCGACGCCGACGAGATCAGGCGGCTGGTCGCCTGCCCGGACGTCATCGTGGGCAGCGTGGCCGCCGTCACCGAGACCGGTTCCCTGGTGGTCGCCTCCGGCAGCGGAAGCCAGCTGCCCGGCTACGCGGGCGGCGCCGGGCGGGCGATCTGGGTCGTCGGCGCGCAGAAGCTGGTACCCGACCTGGACACCGCGCTCCGGCGGGTCCACGAACACTGCCTCCCGCTGGAGACCGCCCGCACCCTGCGGGCCTACGGACGGCCCAGCGCCGTCAACCGGCTCCTCGTCCTCAACGGGGAACACGTGGCCGGACGCGGCACCGTCCTGCTGCTCCGCGAAGCCATCGGCTACTGACCCGCGGGGCCGGACCGCGGGCGGCCCGCGGCGCCAGGCCCCGCTACCGGACACGGGCGGCCCGCCGCAGCGCGTCCCGCACCCGCGTCACAGCGGGGTTGCCGTCGGCACGTCGCCGAGTGGCGGCGAGCCGTCCCAGTGGCGACGATGCAGCCAGGGGCATGACACCAGGATCGCCCTGGCACGCGCAGCCTGATTTTCCTATGGGAACCCGGCCGCGGGCGTCCCGCCCGGCCCACAGCGAGCCCACCGCCCGAGGAGGCACCCCGATGTCCAGGCCGCCGCTGCCGCCCGAGGCCCAGGAGTTCCTGCGCCGCCCCAACCCGGCCGTCATGGCCACCCTGCGCTCGGACGGGACCCCGGTGTCCGCCGCGACCTGGTTCCTGTGGGTGGACGGCCGGGTCCTGCTCAGCCTGGACGAGGGCCGGGTCCGCCTCAGGCACCTGCGCCGCGACCCGCGGGTGACGCTCACCGTGCTCGACGGCGCCGACTGGTACACCCATGTCACCGTCGTCGGCCGGGCCGTCGAGCTGACCGAGGACCAGGGGCTGGCCGACATCGACCGCATCGCCGTCCAGTACACGGGCCGGCCCTATCCCGACCGGGTCCGTACCCGGGTCAGCGCCTGGGTCGAGGTCGACCGCTGGCACGGATGGGGCGCCCACCGGGACAGCGACCAGGCCTTCACCGGCTGACCCGGCACCCGGCGGGCACCACGTCCCGTGCGCACGGCAGTGGGACGGTCCGATCGCACAGCAGCGGTCCGAGCGCACGCCGGCGGTCCCGATCGCCCGTCGCCGGTTCGATCGCACAGCACAGAGGGAGGAACACCGATGCAGGCCGTCACCGCCACCGACCGCGACGCCGGGGTCCGCGGGCTGACCCTGACCGAGCTGCCGTATCCGCACGCCGCCGAGAACGACGTCGTCGTACGGGTGCATGCCGCGGGGTTCACCCGGGGAGAGCTCGCCTGGCCCGGAACGTGGACCGACCGCACCGGCCGCGACCGGACGCCCAGCGTGCCGGGACACGAGGTGTCCGGGGTGGTGGCGGAACTCGGCTACGGAACCACCGGACTCACCGTCGGCCAGCGCGTCTTCGGCCTGACCGACTGGGCCCGCGACGGCTCACTCGCCGAGTACGTCGCCGTGGAGGCCCGCAACCTCGCCCCGCTGCCCGCGGACGTCGACCACACCGTGGCGGCCGTGCTGCCGATCTCCGGACTGACCGCCTGGCAGGGCCTGTTCGACCACGCGCGGATCGCCGCCGGGCAGACCGTCCTGGTGCACGGCGCCGCGGGCGGGGTGGGCTCGCTCGCGGTGCAGCTGGCGCGGGGGGCGGGGACCCGGGTGATCGGCACCGGCCGGGCCGCCGACCGGGACACCGTCCTCGCGCTCGGCGCGCACGCGTTCCTCGACCTCGACACCGACCGGCCCGGCGATACGGGCGAGGCCGACGTGGTGTTCGACGTGATCGGCGGTGACGTCCTGGACCGCTCCGCCGCGCTGGTACGGGCGGGCGGCACGCTCGTCTCGGTCGCCGAGCCGCCCAGGGTCCGGCCCGAGTCGGGCCGGGCGGTGTTCTTCGTCGTGGAACCCGACCGCGCCATCCTGGCGGAACTGGCGCGGCGGCTCAGGGACGGACGGCTGCGGGTCCGGGTCGGGGCGGTCAGGTCGCTGGCCGAGGCGGTCGACGCCTTCGCCCCGCAACGGCGGATCGCCGGCAGGACCGTCATCCGGGTCGCCGAGGACGGCGGCTGACCCGGCCGCCGGGCGCGAGTGGACCAACGCCGTTCCGCCGTAGGGATCACGTGTCCGGTACGACAGGTGGGTCATCGTCCTTCCGTACCGGCACGTTCCTAGCGTGGCGACGCTACGCGGGACCGGCCACGCGGCCGTCCCGCTCTCGTCCGACCACGAAAGGAGTGGGCGTGAACGCTCGCTTCGCCAGGATGCGCACAGGGGTGCTCGGGGCGACGGCCCTGATGGCGCTGGCCACCTCGATCCTCCCGGGACCGGCGTCCGCCGCCACCGCCCGCAAGACGGTGAGCGGCGACCACTGGGGCGTCATCACCCGCAACACCATCGGTTCTCCCGTCGCGGCGCTGCGGAGCGGTCCGTTCGGCCCGATCGGCGTGCAGGGCCCCCAGGCGGGGCCGCCGTACGGCGACGGGAGCCTCGGCCTCGAGGTGGCGGACCGTTCCACCTCGCTGAGCCCGGCCGCCGAGAAGGCCTCCTTCGGCAACGAGGTCGACTTCTACGGGAACCGGGTGCTCGGCCTGGACCGTGTCGGCTTCCACGTCTTCCAGACCGCCGAGAACATCTCGTACGGCGGCGCCGGGAACATGCCGAACCTCACGTTCGAGATCAACCCCAACCTCGCCGCGGCGCCCGGCACCACGTACGCGTCGATGGTCTGGACGCCGGGCCCCTCGCCGGTGGTGGGCCGCTGGAGTTCCTACCTCGACGCCACCACGACCGGTTCCTGGCACCTCACCGGCAGCGCGGGGACCGCGACCGGCTGCACCCTGAGCACCCCGTGCTCCTTCGCGGGACTGAAGGCCGCGCTGAACGACGGCGGCGCGGAGCCCACCGCCTACTCCGTCGCGGTGGCCAAGGGCCGCGACTACATGTGGATCGGTGCCGTCGACGGCCTGCGGATCAACCGGACCGTCTACGACTTCGAGGCCGACGGGGTCAGGGCGCGCAGGATCGGCTGAGCGCGCCACCCGGCGGGGCGGCAGCGCCGGCCGCCCCGCCCGTCTCGACCGAGCGGGTGCCTTCCGGCGTGCCGGGCGGCGGGTGCGGAGCCACGGCCGCGGGCACGGCCTAGCCTCGGCGGCGACGAACGCATGGACGGCCGAGGTCTGGAGTCGCGGTGATCACCCATCCGAGTTTCACCGTGGAACCATGGTGCCTGCGCGAGAGCGAGCTGAACCTCGATCTGATCGCGCAGAGCGAGTCGGTGTTCGCCCTCTCCAACGGGCACATCGGATGGCGCGGCAACCTGGACGAGGGCGAACCCCACGGACTGCCCGGCGCCTACCTCAACGGCGTGTTCGAGCGGCATCCGCTGCCGTACGCGGAGGCCGGCTACGGGTATCCCGAGTCCGGCCAGACGATGATCAACATCACCGACGGCAAGATCATCCGGCTGCTGGTCGACGACCACCCGTGCGACCTGCGCTACGGTCGGCTGCTGGAGCACGAGCGGGTGCTGGACTTCCGTACCGGCGTGCTCAGCCGTACCGCCCGCTGGATGTCGCCCGGCGGCCGCACGGTGCGGATCACCTCACGGCGGCTGGTGTCCTTCACCCAGCGGGCGGTGGCCGCGATCGTGTACGAGGTCGAGCCCGAGGACGGACCGGCCACGGTGGCCGTGCAGTCGGAACTCGTCGCCAACGAACAACTGCCGAGCCTCCAGGGCGATCCGCGGGTCGCCGCCGCCATCGAGTCGCCGCTGACGCCGGAGGAGAGCTTCGCCCAGGGCACCCGGCTGCGGCTGCTGCACTGCACCGACCGCAGCGCGCTGCGGGTGGGGGCGGCCGCCGACCACATGGTCGAAGGGCCCGACAGCACCCGCTGGACCGCGCAGAGCGAGCCCGACGTCAGCCGCCTGACGGTGACCGCGGACCTGACCCCAGGACAGCCGCTGCGGCTGTTCAAGTTCGTGGCCTACGGCTGGTCGGGCGAGCGTTCCCAGTCGGCCGTGCGCGACCAGGTGGACGGCGCGGTGGCGGCCGCGGTCAGCGCCGGCTGGGACGGGCTGGTGGCGGACCAGCGCGCGTATCTCGACGAGTTCTGGGCCGGCGCGGACGTCGAGGTGGAGGGCGACGCGCAGATCCAGCAGGCGGTGCGGTTCGCGCTCTTCCACGTGCTCCAGGCGGCCGCCCGCGGCGAGAACCGGGCGATCCCCGCCAAGGGGCTGACCGGCACCGGGTACGACGGGCACTCCTTCTGGGACACCGAGTCCTACGTGATGCCGGTCCTGACGTTCACCGCGCCGGAGGCCGTCGCGTCGGCGCTGCGCTGGCGGCACCGCATGCTGCCGGCGGCACGGGAACGCGCCCGCGAGCTGAACCTGGCGGGAGCGATGTTCCCGTGGCGCACGATCGACGGCTCGGAGTCGTCCGCCTACTGGCCGGCCGGGACCGCCGCCTTCCACATCAACGCGGACATCGCCATGGCCGCCGTCCGGTACGTCCTGGTCACCGGGGACGAGGAGTTCGAACGCAATGAGGGCCTCGACCTCCTCGTCGACACCGCCCGGCTGTGGCGTCGCCTCGGCCACCACGACGCCGACGGCGTCTTCCACATCGACGGCGTCACCGGGCCCGACGAGTACAGCGCGATCGCGCGGGACAACCTGTACACCAACCTGATGGCCCGCCAGAACCTGCGGGCCGCCGCCGACGCGGCCACGCGCCATCCGGACCGGGCCGAGGAACTCGGCGTCGACGACGAGGAGACCGCCGGCTGGCGCGAGGCCGCGGCCCGCATGGCACTGCCGTACAACGAGACCCTCGGCGTGCACGAGCAGTCGGCCGGGTTCACCGCCTTCCAGCACTGGGACTTCGACGCCACCCCGCCCGAGAACTACCCGCTCCTCCTGCACTACCCCTACTTCGACCTGTACCGCAAGCAGGTGGTGAAACAGGCGGACGTGGTCCTGGCGATGCTGGAGTGCCCGTACGCCTTCACCGACGACGAGAAGGTGCGCAACTTCGCCTACTACGAGGCGCTGACCGTCCGCGACTCCTCCCTGTCGGCGTGCTGCCAGGCGGTGCTGGCGGCCGAGACCGGACATCTGCGGCTGGCCTACGCCTACCTCACCGAGGCCGCGCTGATGGACCTCGACGACCTGGAGCACAACACCCGCGACGGACTGCACATCGCGTCCCTCGCCGGGACCTGGCTGGCGCTGGTGGGCGGCTTCGGCGGCCTGCGGCGGCACCTCGACGACGAGGGGAAGCCGGGCCTGCTCGGGTTCGCGCCGCGCCTGCCCGAGGCGCTGTCCAGGATCGCCTTCACCGTGCAGACGCGCGGGCAGCGGCTGAAGGTCGACATCGAACGGAACCGGGCGCGCTACCGGCTGGTGGAGGGCGAACCGCTGACCGTGCTCCACTTCGGGCAGCCGGTGACCGTGACCGTCGACAAGCCCGTGGAACGGGAGGTCCCGCCCTGCTCCGTACGCCCCGAGCCCCAGCAGCCGCACGGCCGCCGCCCGGAGGGCCTGCCGAGCGAGGAGGAGCCGCGCGAGGAGACGCAGGACTGACCGCGGCCCACGGGCACACGCGCCCGGCGTGCCGGGTCAGAGACCGGCGAGCCAGGCCGTGGTGTCCTGGGGGCGGCGGAAGCGGAGGGTGCGCAGCGGCGCGAAGCGCGGGTCGCCGACCCGGCGCTCGATCTCGCGGGCGCGGGGTCCGTGCTGCGACCAGGCCCACCACGCGGGGTGGTCGCGGCGCAGCCAGCCCGCCCAGGTCTCCCGGTTGCCGCCGAAGACGGCCTCGCGGGTGACGGTGCGGCGCAGGGACCGGCGCAGGACACGCGGCATGATGTGGCGTCGCGGATAGTCCAGCCAGATCACCGTGTCGGCCCGGTCCCACAGCAGGTCCCGGACCTCGGGGTAACCGATGGAGTCGATGATCCAGCGCCGTCCGTCGGTGAGGCGGGCGACGTCCTCGGCCAGGTCGGCGTTGGTCGCCCACTGGGGGCCGACGTAGTACAGGGCGTCCATTTCGTGGTACGGCAGACCCAGGCGGCCGCTCAGCGCACGCGCGAGCGTGGATTTGCCCGCGCCGGTCACACCCACCACCAAGATCCGTTCCACGCCCGCACCCTACCTGCCGGCCGACGGGACCCGTATCGGCGGTCCGGCGGCCGAGGCCGGTCCCGCCCGCGCCGCCTCTCCCGCCGGCATGCCGGGAAAGAAATGTCCGGGGCGATGTCGATCCGGCCGTATCCCGTTCGACGTCAGGGTGCGCGGCGCCCTGCCGCAACGGTGACAAGACAGAACCTGACAAGGAGAGCCGTGGAACAACTACTGAAGGCCATGAACTTCTGCGTTTCGAGTGACGGCGTCGCCGCCGGCGAGCACCAGACCCTGGAGCGCCCGTTCGGCCTCGACGGCCCGGAGAGGCTGTTCTCCTGGGCGGGCGCCACGGCGAGCTGGCCCATGCGCACGGATCCCGGCGGGAGCCGGGGCCTCGACGACTACTTCACCCGCGACTTCGCCCGCAACATCGGCGCCGAGATCATGGGCCGCAACAAGTTCGGGCCCCAGCGCGGGCCGTGGCAGGACCTGGAGTGGCAGGGCTGGTGGGGGGAGGAGCCGCCGTTCCGCACGCCGGTGTTCGTGATGACCCATCACGGGCGTCCGTCGATCACGCTCTCGGACACCACGTTCCACTTCGTCGACGGCGACCCGGCCACGGTCCTCGCCCAGGCCCGGGAGGCGGCGCAGGGCCAGGACGTCCGGCTCGGCGGCGGGGTGTCCACGGTCCGGCAGTTCCTCGAAGCGGACCTGGTCGACACCATGCACGTGGCCGTCTCACCGCTGAAGTTCGGATCCGGCCTGCGGCTCTGGGAGTCCCCCGAGGAACTCCTCGACCGCTTCCACCTGGAGGTCGTCCCCAGCAGCAGCGGCGTGACGCACCACTTGTTCTGGCGCAGATGACACGGGGCCCGCACGGACGCGGGCCGCGACCGCGAGGAGGGCGTCCGGCCGCCGGACGCCCTCCACGGCGGTGCGGCCGCCCGCGTCCCCGTGCCGACGCACGAAGGCACTGGCGTCCGGCAGGCCGGTCGGACGTGGATGCGCCGAGCAGGTCGCGGGCCCGTCGGCACGCCCGGGACGTTGCGGCCCGTGCCCATGGGCCGACCGGTGCTCGGATCAGACCGTGGAGCCGAAGTAGTGGCCCTTGTCCAGGTCCTCCAGGAGGCCCGGGTGGGAGGGCTGCCAGGTGAGGAGTTCTCGGGTGGCGGTGCTGGAGGCCGGGTTGTCCATGCCGATGAAGCCGCCCAGCCAGGTGAAGTGGGCGGGTGCGTCGGCGGGCGGGACGGAGACGACCGGTACGCCCAGGTGACGGCCGATCACCTCGGCGACGTCGCGGATCGCGACGCCCTCCTCGCCCGCGCCGTGCAGCACCGAACCCGCCGGTGCCTTCTCCACGGCCAGCCGGAACAGCCGCCCGATGTCGAGGCGGTGCGCGGCGGGCCACCGGTTCGCGCCGTCGCCGACGTAACCCGAGGCGCCCCGTTCCCGGGCGATCCCGACCAGCGCCGCCATGAATCCGTTGTCGCCCTCGCCGTGGCAGGTGGGCGAGAGCCGTACCACCGAGGAACGCACACCGCGCGAGGCCAGTTCCAGGGCCGCCATGGCGGTGGCCTGGCGTTCGGAGACCGGTGAGCCGTCGAGCGCCGGCATGTCCCGCTCGGTGGCCGTCCGGCCCGGAGTGAGGCCGAGCAGTCCCGAGGCGAGCACGAAGGGCCGGTCCGAACCGGCCAGCGTCTCGCCGAACGCGTCCACGGCCCGGCGGTCCGCCTCGGCCGCCCCGAGGAAGTCGCCGCTGAAGGCGATGTCGTGCTTGAAGGCCAGATGGATCACGCCGTCGGACTCGGCGGCGGCCGTACGCAGCACGTCGAGATCGTCGACGGTGCCCCGGACGACCTCCGCCCCGGCGCCGGTGAGCGCCGCCGCGGAGGTGTCCGAGCGGGCCAGGCCGACCACCTGGTGCCCGGCGTCGAGGAGTTCGGGCACGACGGCGGAACCGAGCCAGCCGGAGGCACCCGTCACAAAAACACGCATGGGAGGACCCCTAAAGTCGATGACAGTGACTGACATCGACCGTAGCACTCGATGTCAGTCACTGTCATCACGTAGGATTCCGCCATGGGCAGATGGGAGCCGAACGCGCGCGAGCGCCTGGCGGAAGCGGCGTTGCAGCTCTACGCGGAGCAGGGGTACGAGCGGACGACCGTCGCGCAGATCGCCCGGCAGGCGGGCCTCACCGAACGGACCTTCTTCCGGCACTACGCCGACAAGCGCGAGGTCCTCTTCGCCGGCTCCCCGCTGCAGGACCTGTTCGTGACCGCCGTCGCGCAGGCGCCGCCCGCCGCGCCGCTGCCCGATGTGCTCGGTGCCGGACTGGACGCGGCGGCCGCGATGTTCGCCGGCCGCCACGCGTACGCCCTGCGCCGCCAGGCCGTGGTCGCCGCCCATGCCGAACTCCGGGAACGCGAACTGATCAAGCTCGCCGCGCTGGCGGCGGCCCTCGCCGAGGCGCTGCGCGGCCGCAGTGTGCCGGAGCCCACCGCGACCCTGGCCGCGGAGGCCGCGGTGGCCGTCTTCAAGGTCGGCTTCGAGCGGTGGATCACGGCCGCCGACGAGACCGACATGGTGCCGGTGCTGCGCGAACTGCTGGACGAACTCGGCAGGATCACCGCCAGGACCTGAGGGCCCGCTCTCAGAACGCGGTCAGCGTCAGCGTGAAGCCCGTCGGCGCCGTGTCCTGGACGTAGGAGGCGAAGTCCGCCACGTCGTCGAAGGCGAACCCGTAGGCCTTGCCGTCCTCGGTCGCCGCGTGGATCGCCTTCGCGTAGTGGTTGGTCGTGCCGCCCTGGTAGAAGGAGGCGGGGTCGGTGGCAGGCTGGTCGGTGACGGTGAGCAGCGTCGACCGGTTGAAGCCGGCGCCGAGCACCGCCGCGACGGGTCCGGTGGTGCCGTCGTTGGGCGCGGCCAGGGCGCCGTCGCAGAACAGCACGTCGCGGGTGGACGGCTTGGCGAAGGACACCGGCGCGGGCCCGTCGAAGACGAACCGGTCCGCCCGCACCCGCCCGGTGAACGTGCCCGCGTTCGTGGTGATCCGGAGATCCTTGCCGGTGAACGTGCTCCACACCTCGTCGATGTACGGGTCGAGGTAACTCGCCGAGAAGAGGCCCGCGTCCAGACCGTGCCCCGGCGCGATGATCCGGGTGTCGTCCACGACCAGCTTCGCGAACTCCTCGACCTCGCGCACGGCCGCGAGGGCCGCCGCCCGGCCGCCCTGCCGCAGCGTCCCCGTCGTCTGGTCCTTCTCGCCGGTGAGCCGGATGCTCATCGGCACGCTGAACATGTCGACCATCGTGGTGTTGCAGAACATCCCGGACGCGTTGTGCGTGAACTCGGCGCAGTCGTGCAGCACTCCGTAGCTGGGGTCCGACGCGACCCATCCGGCCGGGTACTGGAGGGCCGGGTTGCCCGCGCCGTCGGTCACGGCCTTGAACCTGAGCTTGTCGCCGAGCGCCACGTAGATGCGGCCGGACATGTAGGGCAGCGAGAGCGCGGTGTCGCCGCTGCCGGAGAGCGGGATGGCGTAGTCGGTGAAGCCGTCGGCGCCGTTGTCGGCCAGCGCGACCGGCGCGAGCTGCCCGTCGGGCGTGAGCCGCACCTGCTTGCCGTCCTGGTTGCCGACGACGTACAGGTGCACGGACGCGTTGTCGAACGACCCGGTGCCGTTGACGACGGTGACGGGGAGCGTGCCGGAGGCGGCCGTGGTCCGCGCCGTGGCCCGGTCCGCGAGCGCGTGCGGGGCGACGGCCGCGACCGCCGGAGCCGCGACGGCCGCGCCCCCGAGGGCGATGAGCATCTTGCGGCGGGACAGGTCGCGCTGGTGACGGGGCATGTGCGGGGCTCCTCGGGTGTGGGGGGAGGCGGGGGCACCGGAGGGTGCGGGCGGGCGCGGTCCGCCTGAGGGCACGGACCGGCACCCGCCGTCTGAGAGCGCTCTCACGATCGCGTCGCGCGCCACCGGTGAGCCCCGACCATAGCCACGCCGGTTGCTCCCGCCAACCGGAACGCGAAGGACCCAAATGGCCCTGAGCTGCGCCTACTTGATGACTCGTACGCAACCCAGGGACACTTAAGGCGTCTTTAAAACGCAGTTAAGCAAGGAAGCCGGCAAGCGGCCCGGCCGCGAACGCGCTGCGTGCCCGCCCGGCTCCGGCCGGTGTGCCGTACGGCTCCTCAGCCCGCGCTCCGGCCGAAGTCCACGTCGTCGGCGCGGACCGTGCCCACCAGTCCCGCCGAGGTGACCTCCAGCGCGGTCACCTCCACCGGGCCGGGGCCGGGCTGCCGCGCCGACCGCTCGCGCAGCGCCTCCTCGATCGCGGCGGCGAGCCCGGCGGGTGCGGGTTGGCCCAGGACCCGGGCGTCCACCAGCTCGAACGCCGTCCGGCCGTCCCGGAGCGACGGCCGGACCGTGACCGTGCCCAGCCCGCCCCGCACCGAGATCACCAGTGTGCCGTGCGCCGGGTCGGCGGCCACCCCGGAGACCGCCGGTCCCCGCGCGTTCCGCTCCAGGGACCGCGCGACGGCGTCGGCCGGCACCGTGATCCGGCCGCGCAGCCGTCCGACGCGCGGCGCGCCCCGCACCGTCACGTCCGTCAGCCGCAGGTCCACCGAGGCCCCGGTGATCCGGCCGAGCCGCGCGTCCGAGCCCGTGACCCGCACCCGGTCGAACCGGCCCCGGGCCAGCCCCAGCAGCGCGGATCCGCCAAGGTGCACCTGGTTGGCGCCGATCCTGGTCCGCAGCCGGCCGGAGATCCGCCCGTCGACCATCCCGCGCGCGACGAGTTCCGCGGTTCCGGCGAGCAGTGCCGCAAGGACCACGGCGGAGACGAGGAGCCGTCGGCCGCGCGGCCGACGGCGCGGTCCGGGTACCGCGGCCCGCCCCGGTGCCGCGCAGCGGGCGGCCCGCGAGGCCGTACCGCCCGTGCGGCCCGTCACCGGGTCACCGGTCCCGCCGGCACGGCCGCGCCCGTGGACTCCGCCCGGCCCCGCGAGCCCTCCGGATCCAGCCGCGGCAGCAGCCGGTCCAGCCACCGCGGGATCCACCAGTTCGCCTCGCCGAGCAGGTACATGGCGGCCGGCACCAGCAACAGCCGTACCACGGTGGCGTCCAGGACCACGCTGACGCCAAGTCCCAGCGCCAGCATCTTGATGACGACGCTGGTCGACAGCAGGAAGGCGAGGAACACACTGGTCATGATCAGCGCGGCACAGGTGATGACCCGCGCGGTGCCGGCCAGCCCGACCGCCACGCTGCGGTGGTTGTCGCGCGTCTCCAGCCAGGTCTCCCGCACCCGGGACAGCAGGAAGATCTCGTAGTCCATGGAGAGACCGAAGACGATCGCGAACATCATCATCGGCACGTACGACTCCACCGGAACGGCCTCGTCGATGCCGAACAGCCGGGATCCCCAGCCCCATTGGAAGACCGCGACCACCACGCCGAAGGAGGCGGTGATCGACAGCAGGTTCAGCACCGCCGCCTTGAGCGCCACCAGCGGGCTGCGGAACACCGCGAGGAGCAGCACGAAGGCGGCCGCGACCACGACACCGACGACCACGGGCAGCCGGTCGGCGAGGATGTCCCGGAAGTCCTGCTGGGCGGCGGTGGTTCCGGTCAGATAGCCGGTCGCGCCCTCCTCGGACAGGACGCCGGGCAGCACGTCGTCCGACAGTCGGTGCACCAGGGCGGTGGTCGCCCGTGCCTGCGGCCCGGTGTCCGGCGTGACCGTCGACACGAGCAGCGCCCCGTCCTCGGTGGCCTTGGGGGGCGTGGCGGCGGCGACCCCGGGGGTGGCGGTGAGCGCGTCGCGCAGCGCGCGGGCGAGCGCGTCACGCTGCGCGCCGGTCGTGCGATGGTCCTTGTCGAGGGTGACGACCACGGTCAGCGGCCCGTCGGCTCCCGGCCCGAAGCCGTCCGCGACCAGGTCGTAGGCGCGCCGCTCGGTGTACGACACCGGAGAGGCACCCGCGTCGACGTGCCCGAGCCGCAGCGCCGCCGCGGGCGCGCCGAGCACGCCCAGCACCACGAGGCCCAGCAGCAGGAACGTCCACGGGCGCCGGCGGACCGTCGCGGCCCACCGGTGCCATATGTCGCCGCTGTCGTCGGGCTCGTCCACCGGGGTGCGGACGTGCCAGCGGTCGATCCGCCGCCCGGCCAGCCCCAGCAGCGCCGGGGTCAGCGTGAGCGCGGCCAGCGCACCGACCAGGACGGTGGTGCCGGCGGCCACCCCCAGCATGCCGATGAAATCCACCCCGGAGGCGA
Organism: Streptomyces sp. NPDC091282; assembly: GCF_044757385.1. Lineage (NCBI taxonomy): Bacteria > Bacillati > Actinomycetota > Actinomycetes > Kitasatosporales > Streptomycetaceae > Streptomyces > Streptomyces sp. NPDC091282. The sequence continues at coordinate 223,165 of NZ_JBIVUX010000008.1, read as the reverse complement.
AGAGCCCGGCGAGGGCCGCGGTGACGGTCAGCGCGGCCACCAGCACGGCCCGTCCGCTGGTGGCGACGGTCCGCGCGGCCGCCTCGACGGGGCCCTCGGCGGAGTGCAGCAGCTTGCGGTGCCGGGTGACGAGGAACAGCGAGTAGTCCAGGCCGACGCCCAGCCCCATCATCGTCGCCAGCGTCGGCGAGGCCGCCGCGAACGCGTACCGGCTCGCCAGCAGTCCGAGGACGCTCAGCCCCGCGAGCAGCCCGATGACCGCGGTGAGCAGCGGGAAACCGGCCGCCGCCACACTCCCGAAGCCGAGCAGCAGGACCAGCACCGCCGTGCCGATGCCGATGGCCTCCGACGCCCGGTCCGCCGCCGCCGGGCGGGCCAGCTGGCCGAGCGGGCCGCCGTACTCCACGGTGACGTCGTCGGCCCGCAGCGCGCGTACGGCCGCGTCGACCCGGCCGACGTACGACTTCTCGAACTGCGCGGGATTCTCCCGGAACCGGACGGTGTAGTAGCCGGTGCGGCCGTCGGCCGTGACCGCGCCCGCCGTGTCGAGCGGTGCCGCGACCGAGATCACCTCGGGCAGCGCGGTGAGCCGCTGCCCGGCCGCCGCCAGCGTGTCGCGGTGCGCGGAGAGCGGTCCGGCGTCCGAACGTACGACGATCTGCGCGGCCACTCCGCGCGAGCCCGCCGCGCCGTGGGCGTTCAGCAGGTCGGAGCCGGTGCGGGACGGGGTGCCCGACAGGTCGAAGTCGTCGGCGTAGGAGCCGCCCCAGGCGCGGTCGGCGGCCACCGCGGCCAGCAGTACGAGGAGCCACACACCGATCACCCGCCAGGGGTGGCGGGCGCAGGCACGGCCCAGGCCGTACAGCAGTCCGCGGCCGGGCGGGCCGGTGTCCTTCACGGGTGTCACGGTGGTCGGACCGATGCGTCGCATGCCTGCTTCCCGAGGTCGAGGAGGGGCGCCGGCCGCGACCGGGCCGGGGAACGGCGCACGGCGTTCCCCGGCCCGGCCGTCGGCGGGCCGCCCAGGAGTCGGCCCCGATCATGACCCGCGGAGGACAAGAGGATCATCGGCGCAGTGTTAGGGGACTGTTAGGCCGCCCCTGCGGACCCGGCCGCGGCGTCGGGCCCACCGTCCGCGCTGCTTAGGATCGCTGCGGGCCCCGGACGTGCGGGCCCGGCGACCGAGCGGCGGACGGAGGCGGGCATGGACACCGGCGGCGGACTCGTGCTGATCGTCGAGGACGATCCGAACATCGCCGCTCTCCAGGAGCTGTACCTGGCCCGCAACGGCTTCGGCACCCGCGTCGAGACCGACGGCCTGCGCGGCCTGGAGGCCGTCGCCCGCCTCCGCCCGGTGGCCGTGGTGCTGGACGTGGCCCTGCCAGGACTGGACGGCGTGACCTTCTGCCGGCGGCTGCGGGACCGCGGCGACTGGACCCCCGTCCTGATGGTCACCGCGCGCGCCGACGAGGCCGACCGCATCCTCGGCCTGGAACTCGGAGCCGACGACTACATCACGAAACCCTTCTCCCCGGGCGAATTGGTCGCCAGGGTCAACACCGTGCTGCGCCGCGGCCGGGGCGCGCCCGGCGGCCGTACGCACGTGGCCGGCGCCCTGCGGGTCGACACGGCCCGGCGCACCGTGCACCGGGACGGCGCGGAGATCGAGCTGACCGCGACCGAGTTCAACCTGCTCGTCCACCTCCTCGACCGGCGCGGCCGCGTCTTCACCCGGCGCGAGCTGCTGGCACACGTGTGGGGCGAGGAGTCGGCGTACCGCGACCCGCGCGTGGTCGACGTCTACGTGTCCCAGCTGCGCGGCAAACTCGGCGGGGCGAGCCCGATCCGCACGGTGCGCGGGGTGGGGTACGGCACCACGGACCCGGCCCGATGACCGGGTTCCGCGCCGCGGGACGGGCGCGCCGCAGGACGGGTCTGGCCGGCGAACTCGTCCTGCTGGCCGGTGCCGTGACCACGGTCGCCGTCCTGCTGACCGGCCTGGTCGCCTGGCACACCGTGCGGGGCACCGCCGAGGCCCAGGAACGCGACCAGCTCGCCCGGCAGGCCAAGGTGCTCAGCCGGGTGCCCGCCCTGTCGGCCCTCCTGTACGAGGGGGAGCAGCGGATCGCGGGCGCCAACGGCGTCGAGATCGCCGTCGTCGACGCGGCGGGTGTGGTCAGCGGACCCGCGGCACCCGCGCTCGGCACACCGCAACGGGACGTCCTGCTGTCCGGCAGGCCCCTGTCGGCGACCGGCGCACTGCGGGGCACCGAGGTGCTCGTCGAGGGCATCCCGGCCCGCCGGGGCGGCGCCGTCGTCCTCACCAGGCCGCTCACCGACGTCGACACGGCGGCCGCCCGGATGCGCCGGGACCTGCTGCTCCCGCTCGGCGCGGGCCTGGCGGGCGCCGTCGCGGCCGGCGTGCTGCTGGCCCGGCGCCTGGCCCGCCCGCTCGGCCACGCCGTGGACGTCGCCGCCCGGCTCGCCGCGGGAGAACGCGGTGTGACCGATCCCGACCCGGCCGCGACGCCCGGCCCCGCCGAGGCGGTCGAACTCGGCCGCGCCCTCGGCGTCCTGGACGCGGCGCTGGCGCACGGGGAGCGTCGGCAGCGGGACTTCCTGCTGTCCGTGTCGCACGAGATCCGCACCCCGCTGACCAGCGTCCTCGGCTACGCGGAAGCCCTCGCCGACGATGTCGTACCGGCCGAGCGGCTGCCCGGGGCGGCGCGCGTCCTGCACGCCGAGGCCCGCCGCCTCGACCGCTTCCTCGCCGACCTCCTCGACCTGGCCGCCCTCGAAGCCGACGACTTCCGCCTCGACGTGACGGACACCGACCTCGACGCGCTCGTGGGCGAGGCCGCGGCGGTCTGGCGGGAGCGGTGCGCGCGGCACGGCGTCGAGTTCAGGCTGGAGCGGACCGGCCGGCCCGTGCCGGCACGCACCGACGGCTTCCGGGTCCGGCAGCTGACGGACTGCCTGCTCGCCAACGCCCTGCGGCTCACTCCTGCGGGCGCTCCGGTCGTGCTCGCGATCCGGGTACGGGACGACGGCGCCGAGATCGAGGTGCGCGACGGAGGGCCGGGCCTGACGGAGGACGACCTCGCGGTCGCGTTCGAACGCGGCGCCCTGCACGAGCGGTACCGCGGGCTGCGTCCGGTCGGCACCGGTCTCGGCCTCGCCATCGCACACCGCCTGGCGACCCGGCTGGACGGCACCCTGACTGCCCGGTCCCGGGGCCCGGAGGGCGGCGCGGTGTTCACGCTCGGCCTGCCGACGACCGGGAAGCCGTGACCGGACCGGCTCGGGCGGGGCTCATGCGGGGCCCGGCGTCCGGCGAAGGGCCCGTCCGCTCGCGGACGGGCCCTTCCCCGTGCCGGTGGCGCCCGCCCGTGCCGCGCGCGGGTGGTCAGCCGCGTCCGGGGCGCGGCAGGACCTGGACCGTGTCGCCGACGGCACGCTCGCCGGTGGCGTCCGACGTGACGTTGACGAGGCTGCCGTCGACGGCCATGGCGCTGGAGCCGCCGCCGTCCAGGTTGAGTGCCTGCACCGCGCCGAGCGAGCGCATGAACCGGGCGGCCTCGGCGAGCGTGAAGCCCTCGCTGACACCGGGCTGGCGGCCGTCGACGGTGACCAGCAGCAGCCGGCCGCGGGCGTCGACGCCCGCCAGGGTGCGCGGCTGGCGCACGTTGGACCAGGCGAACCCGAAGGAGAGGTCGAGCGGGTCCAGGGTGCCCTCGGTGGCGGCGTCGATGTGGATCCGGCCGTCCTCGACCAGGGTCGGGGCCGCGCTGACCACGCTGTCGTCGGGACCGAGCCGGACCTGCCGGCCCGAGGAGTCACGGACCGTCTCCCGCAGCGTCAGCCTGCTGCCCGGCCCGGCGTGCGCGGCGAGCCAGGCGCCCGCGGTGCCGGTGCCCTGGAGGACCGAGCCGCCGGCGGGCACGGAGCCGCCCCGGTCACCCCGCGAGACGACGACACCCTGCCGGTCCAGGACCACCTGGACGCCGGCGCCCGTGGGCAGCGGCGCCCCGAACGCGGAGGTGAACTTCACCAGGTCGTCGGCGAGGGAGCAGGTGACGTCCTGGCGGGGGAGTGCGGTGGGCACGGTGCCCGGGCGGCCGCAGTTGCGCACCTTGCCCGGCACCCGGTTGATGCCCTCCACCGCGCGGACGGCCGAGCCGGACCGCACGGTCACCGTGGTGGACAGGTCGGCGACGCGGACGTGCCGGCCGCCGTCGGCGAGGATCAGCGCGGCACGGGATCCGGCGGCCATCGACTGCAACGCGCCGTGCACCGCGGACAGTCCGGCCGAGGTGCCCTGGACGCCGTCCGCGTCGGAGGTGACGAAGAAGCCGCCGTTGACGCCGACCAGGGAGCCGAGCCGGGCGGCGACCGTGGAGGTCTTCTCCCGGTCGGCCGTGTCGCCGCCGTCGCTGACCTCGACGGTGCCGCGCAGCCCGGCCGGATCGACGACGGCGACGTGGACGCGTTCCGCGTCGGGGCGCCGGCGCCCGTCGTAGCCCGTCCACTCGACGGAGGTGCGGAATCCCGCGGCCGACACCGCCGCGCCCGCGGTCACCGCCTCGGCCTGCGTGGCGTATCCGCCGACCCTGACCTGCCACCCCATCGTGCCCCGCGGGGTGTCGGCGTACGGGTCCCACGCCACGCGCTCGACGCGGGGCGCGAAACCGGCGGCGCGCAGCCGTCCTGCGGTGGTGCCGGCCCAGCCGTGCTCGCCCAGCGGGGCCCAGGCGGCGGCTCCGGTGAGCCGGTCGACCGCCGGGGCCTGCACGGTGACCGTCCACGTGCCGGCGGCCCGCGGGTCACGGAGCACTCCGGTCCTGACCTCGACCCCGGGCGCCACGTGCCGGGTGGTCCACGTGACGGCGTCCGCCGCGCCGTGCCCGGTCCGCGCGCTCGCGTCGGCCGGCGGCACGAACGCCACCAGGGCCAGCACGGTTCCCAGCGCGAACCCCCGTCCCGCTCTGCGTCGTACGTCCCGCACCGCGTATCCGAACGTCCTGGCTCCGACAGACATGCCTCTCCCGACGTACGACTCGACCGCGCGGTGCCGCCCGACCGAAACGCACCGCACGGCCATCCCAGCCGGACGCGAAGGCCCCTGCGTGAAGCGGCGGACACCTGGTGGCGAAGGCTGCCTGACATCCGGCGCCCACAAGATATGGACGGCGCGTTCATTTCATGGTTATATGAACGCGTCGTTCATTTAGGTGCGTCCGCAGAGGAGACCCCCATGAGCACCCCCACCACCGACCGCGTCGCCCTGGTCACCGGAGGCTCGGGCGGCATCGGCCGCGTCGCGGCCGAACGGCTCGCCGCGGACGGGTTCGCCGTCGCCGTGCAGTACGCGGGCAACAAGGCCAGGGCCGAGGAGACCGTGGCCGCGATCACCGCCGCCGGCGGCCGGGCCCTGGCCGTGGGCGGCGACGTGGCCGACGAACACGAGATGAGCACCGCCTTCGACACGGTCGAGGCGGCCTTCGGCGGCATCGACGTGGTCGTGAACACCGCCGGGATCATGATCCTCTCGCCGGTCGCGACCCTCGAACTCGCCGACCTCGACCGGATGCACCGCACGAACATCCGCGGCACCTTCGTCGTCTCCCAGCAGGCGGCCCGCAGGGTCCGGCCGGGCGGCGCGATCATCAACGTCTCGACCTCGGTGGTCCGCACCCAGCTCCCCGGCTACGGCGCCTACGTCGCGAGCAAGGCCGCCGTCGAGGGCCTGACCCTCATCCTCGCCCGCGAGCTGCGCGGCCGGGACGTCACCGTCAACGCCGTCGCGCCCGGCCCCACGGCCACACCGCTGTTCCTGGAGGGCAAGGACGACGCCACCATCGAGAACTTCGGCAGGGCTACCCCGCTGGAGCGCCTCGGCCGGCCCGACGACATCGCCGAGGTCGTCTCGTTCCTCGCCGGCCCCGCCCGCTGGGTCAACGGCCAGGTCCTCTACGCCAACGGCGGACTCGCCTGACCCCGGAACACACCGGCCGCCCCGCCGCCCCACCGACACAGCGAAAGGGACCACCTCCATGTCCACCACCGGCAACGTCGTCCTCATCACCGGCGCCTCCAGCGGTTTCGGAGCGCTCACCGCCCGCGCGCTGGCGGACGCCGGCCACACCGTCCACGCCGGCATGCGCCGGACCACCGGCCGCAACGCGCCCCAGGTCCGGGCCGCCGCCGACTACGCCGACGAGCACGGCGTCGACCTGCGCCCCGTCGAACTCGACGTGAACTCCCAGGCGTCCGTCGACACCGCCGTCGCACGGATCGAAGCGGAGCACGGGCGCATCGACGTACTGATCCACAACGCCGGGCACATGGTGACCGGCCCCGCCGAGGCCTTCACCCCCGACCAGCTCGCCGAGCTGTACGACGTGAACGTCCTCTCCACCCAGCGCGTCAACCGGGCCGCGCTGCCGGGCATGCGCCGGCGCCGCGCGGGACTGGTGGTCTGGGTGTCCAGCACCAGCGTCAAGGGCGGTACCCCGCCCTACCTCGCCCCGTACTTCGCGGCCAAGGCCGCCATGGACTCCCTCGCGGTGTCCTACGCCGGCGAACTCGCCCGCTGGGGCGTGGAGACCTCGATCGTCGTACCCGGCTCGTTCACCAGCGGCACCCAACACTTCGCGCACTCCGGCCGCCCCGAGGACACCGCCGTCGAGGCCGAGTACGAGAGCCGGTACCCCGGCCTGATGGACCAGGTGGCGGCGAAACTCGCCGCCCTCGCTCCCGAGGACGCGCCCGCCTCGCTCGTCTCCGACGAGATCGCCCGGGTCGTCGCGCTGCCCGCGGGACAGCGCCCTTTCCGCGTGCACGTCGACCCCGCGGGCGACGGCTCCGAGGAGGTCTCCGACACCGCCGACCGGATCCGCCGCGACTTCCTCACCCGCATCGGCCTCGCCGACCTGCTCACCGTCGGGAGGTGACGTCCGCCATGACCGGCACCGGGACTCCCGCGGCCGTCAGGACCTTCGCCGAGGCGTTCGCGGCCGTGTTCACCCACGACGCCGAACTCGGCGACCGGGGCCGCGAATACCATGGCCGCGACGGCGTGCGCGCCTGGGACCGGACGGCATCGGCGTGCAGGCACACTTCATCCTGGACGCGATCGAGCCCGGCCGGTCACCCGGCACCCATGTCGCGGCCCTCACCGTGACCGGCAACGGGTACGTCGGCACCGGTCCCATGACCTTCCGCCCGCGCGACGGGCTGATCGCCGGCCTGCGGACCGGTCCGTGCGACCGGACGCGGCAGCGCGCGGGAGGGACCACGCGTACCCGACGCGTGCGGCACCCACCGCGGACCGTCCCGGTCCGACCCCCGGCAACCGAACAGGAGCACCCATGGCGAACGACGCGAACCCACCGGCGGCCGGGGAGGGACCCGTCCGCGGGCGGGGGCGCCGGCCCGCGGACGAGGTTCGGGCGGACGTGCTGCGCACCGTCGGGGACCTGCTGCTCGCCGAAGGCATCGGCGACCTGACCTTCGAACGTGTCGCCCGTGCGGCGGGCGTCAGCAAGACCACCCTCTACAAGTGGTGGCCGTCCAGGGGCGCGCTCTGCCTGGACGGCTACTTCCACGCGGTCGAGAACACCCTCGCCTTCCCCGACACCGGGGACATCCGCGCCGACCTGCTCGCCCAGCTCCGCGCCTTCGCGCAGGTCATGACCCGCACGCCGGGCGGCCGGGTGCTGGCCGAACTCATCGGCGCGTCGCAGACCGACCAGGACCTGGCCACCGCCTACCGCAGGCTGTACTCCTCGCAGCGGCGCCGGCTGGCCGGAGAACGCCTGCTCCGTGCCCAGGAGCTGGGCCAGATCCGTCCCGGCACCGACGTGCAGATCCTCGTCGACCAGCTCTGGGGAGCCGTCTACCACCGGCTGCTCATCCCCGACGAACCCGTCACCGACGAGTTCGTCGTGGGGCTCGTCGACAACCTGCTGGACGGAGTCGGCCCGAGGTAGCCGGGTCCCGGCGGCTCAGGCGGTCGCGGCGGCGGAGTCCGGCGACAGGTGCTCGTGGACGGCCCGCCAGCCGCCGGCGTCGCCGCCGCGGTGGAAGACGATGGTCTCGCGCTCGCGCACCGTCTCCTCCCCGGCGTGCGTGGCCACCCGGGTGGTCACCGCGTGCGTGAACACGGCGGTGTCGCCGAAGAGCTGCACCCGCCGGTCCTCCGACGCGCAGGCCAGCACCCGGAAGCCGTCCTCCTCGGCCCACGTCCGCCACAGCGCCCGGTACTCCTCGGTGGAGTCCAGCCGCCGGTCCGCGGTGTGGAAGACGAAGCTGGCGTCGGCCGAGAAGGCGTCGAAGTAGTCCTCGGTGCGGCCCCCGGCGAACGCGGCGACGAGTGCGTCGGCCGCGGCGAGGACGGCGTCGTGGTCGGTCGTCATGACTGCGGCTCCGTGATCTTGGCGACGGCACGGACGGGTGCGCCGTCCGCGCCGGGCAGGTGCAGGGGGAAGAGGCTGACGTGGACGCCGTGGCCGGCCCGCTGGGCGTCGAGGACCTCGGCCAGGTGGGTGAGGTTCTCGGCGATGACGGCGTCGGCACGGCACAGGACGCGGTGCGCGGGCAGCGTCTCCCCGGGCGTGGGGTCGACGCTCAGCGCGTCGATGCCGACGGTGCGCACACCGCGGGCGACGAGCAGCGCGGCCGCCTCCTCGGTCAGGTACGGGTGGCCGTGGTAGGCGTCGGTGCCCCAGTGCGCGGACCAGCCGGTCGCGATCAGCACGATCCGGCCCTCCGGGACGCCGGCGAACCGGTCCGCGCCGATCGCCGTCCGGGGCGCCAGGCCCCGGACGTCCACGACGTGCGCGCTTCCGTCGAACCGGTCCAGCGGCAACTGGTCCAGCGCGGACAGCCCGTCCTCGATGTGGGAGGGGGCGTCCACGTGGGTGCCGGACTGCGAACCCATCCGCACGTGGAGGACGTTGACGCCGTCCTCGGCGACGGTGAGCGCGGGCCGGATGTCCACCTCCGGGTCACCGGGGTAGACCGGCATGCCGGTGCGCAGCGGCACGGACAGGTCGATCAGGCGCATCGGCTCACACCTCCGCCGGCTCGGGGGCGGTGACCGGCACGCCGTCGGCGGAGGTGATCGGCGGCACCGGGGCGTCGACGGCGCGCACCAGCCGCGGGCCCTCGGGACCGAAGACGGCGCGCGGCTCCGGGAACAGCCACAGCAGCGCCAGGTAGCTCACCGCGGCCAGGCCGAGACCGACCGGCAGGGAGATGTCCACGCCGCCCGCCAGGTCGCCCAGGGCGCCCACGAACTGACCGGGCAGGTTGACGAACTGCACGGCGAGCAGGGCCGAGGCCAGCCAGGCCGCCATGCCGCGCCAGTTCCAGCCGTGCGTGAACCAGTACCGTCCGCCCCGCTGACGGCGGTTGAAGACCTGCAGCGAGTCCGGGTCGTACCAGCCGCGGCGGGTGAGGAAGCCCAGCATCATGATGACCATCCACGGCGCGGTGCAGACGATGATCAGCGTCGCGAAGGTGGAGATGGACTGGGTGAGGTTCGCGGCGAACCGGCCGACGAAGATGAAGGAGATCGACAGGACGCCGATGAACACGGTGGCCTGCACCCGGCTGAACCGGGGGAACACGCTGGCGAAGTCGAGGCCGGTGCCGTAGAGCGAGGTGGTGCCGGTGGACATGCCGCCGATCAGCGCGAGCAGGCAGACGGGCAGGAAGTACCAGGAGGGCGAGACGGCCAGCAGCCCGCCGACGTAGTCCGGGGCGCTCGGGTCGAGGAAGTTCCCGGCCTTGGCGGCGATGATCGAGGCGGTCGCCAGGCCGAAGAAGAACGGCAGGATCGTCGCGATCTGGGACAGGAAGGCCGCGCCCATCACCCGGCGGCGCGGGGTGTCGGCGGGGATGTAGCGCGCCCAGTCGCCGAGGAAGGCGCCGAAGGAGACCGGGTTGGAGAGCACGATCAGCGCCGAGCCGATGAACGCCGGCCAGAAGCCCGGAGTGCTCAGCGAGTGGAAGCTGCCCTGGTAGCCGGCGTCGAAGTCGCCGCCGAAGGCGAAGAGGCCGAGGACGAAGAGCAGCGAGGCGGCGGCGACCGCGATCTTGTTCACGAAGAGCATGAACCGGAAGCCGTAGATGCACACCGTCAGCACGAGGGCCGCGAACAGCCCGTAGGCGAGGGCGTACACCCCCTCGTTGGTCGGCAGGTGGAACATCCGGTGCGCGCCGCCGACCAGGGCGTCGCCGGAGGACCACACGGAGATCGAGAAGAACGCGACCGCGGTCAGCAGGGAGAGGAAGGAGCCGACGACCCGGCCGTGCACCCCGAGGTGCGCGGAGGAGGAGACCGAGTTGTTGGTGCCGTTCAGCGGCCCGAACACGGCCAGCGGCGCGAGGATCAGCGCGCCCACGGCGAGGCCGAGGCCGGTGGCCGCCAGGCCCTGCCAGAAGGACAGGCCGAAGAGGATGGGGAAGGCGCCGAGGACACAGGTGGCGAAGGTGTTCGCACCGCCGAAGGCGACCCGGAACAGGTCCAGCGGCCGGGCCGTGCGGTCGGCGTCGGGGATGCGCTCGACGCCGTAGGTCTCGATCTCGGTCAGCGCCGGGGCGTCGTGCTGCTCGCCGTGGGGACTGGTGGTCATCTGTGCTCCTCGCGGGGGACGGCGGGGTCCAGGGTCAACAGGCTGATCAGGTCGTAGGCGACATGGGACGCGGCGAAGGAGGTGATGTCCGCGTGGTCGTAGGCGGGAGCCACCTCGACGATGTCGCCGCCGACCAGATCGAGTCCCGCCAGGCCGCGAAGGATCTCCAGCAGCTCGCGCGAGGTCATGCCGCCGGCCTCGGGGGTGCCCGTGCCGGGAGCGTGTGCGGGGTCCAGGACGTCGATGTCCACGGACACGTAGAGCGGTCGGTCGCCGATGCGCTGCCGCAGGGCGTCCACGGTCTCGTCGACGCCGCGCCGCAGCACGTCGGAGGAGGTGACGATGCCGAAGCCGAGCCGGCGGTCCTCCTCCAGGTCCCGCTTTCCGTACAGGGGGCCGCGGGTGCCGACGTGGCTGAGCGCCTCGGTGTCGACGATCCCCTCCTCGACGGCGCGGCGGAACGGGGTGCCGTGGGTGTATTCGGCGCCGAAGTAGGTGTCCCAGGTGTCCAGGTGCGCGTCGAAGTGGAGCACCGCGACCGGGCCGTGCCGCTCGGCGACCGCGCGCAGCAGCGGCAGCGCGATGGTGTGGTCGCCGCCGACGGTGACCAGCTTCGTGCCGTCGGCCTGGAGGCGCGAGGCCTCCGCCTGGACGGTCTCGATCGCCTCGTTGATGTCGAAGGGGTTCACCGGGATGTCACCGGCGTCGGCGACCTGCGCCGTCGCGAACGGCGACACGTCCAGCGCCGGGTGGTACGGGCGCAGCAGCCGGGACGCCTCGCGCACCGCGGCCGGGGCGAACCGGGCGCCGGGCCGGTAGGAGACGCCGGTGTCGAAGGGAACGCCGACGACGGCGATGTCCGCCCGCTCCACCTCGTCAAGCCGTGGCAGCCGGGCGAAGGTGGCGGGGCCGGCGTAGCGCGGCACGCGGGAGGAGTCCACGGGTCCACGTGGCTCGGTCGTCATCCGGCACCTTCCTGTCGAACCCGGTCGGGCACCGCCGGGGGAGAACGGATCCCGTACGCGGAGTGAACGGTTCCAGTAGCGGGGGATGGCTCAGTCTGCGAAGCGGCCGCCCGGGTGGTCAATTGTCGAGGGCACGAAGAACTACAGTTTCCTTGTGTCCGACCACAAAGACCTCCCCGCGGCCACCGCCCCGTCCGTCCTCACCGTGCGCGACCTGCTGTCCTTCCCCGCATTGCAGATGCGACTGCTCGCGGGCGCCTCCGGCCTGGGCCGGGCGGTCTCCTGGGCGCACGTCAGCGAACTGGAGGACCCCACTCCGTGGCTGGCGGGATCGGAGGTCCTCATGACCGTCGGCCTCGCCGTGCCCCGCGCGGGCGAGGCCCAGCGGCGCTACCTGGAGCGGCTCGACGACGCCGGCGTGGCCGCGCTGGTCCTCAGCACCCGGCTGCGCACCCCCGCGCTGCGCCAGGCCTTCCTCACCGCGGCCGAGGAACGCGGCTTCCCGGTGCTGGAGGTCCCGCTCGCCGTTCCCTTCGTCACTATCGCACAGGAGGTCGCCGCCGCCGTCAGCGAGAAGTCCGCCGAACGGCTCGGCGCCCAGCTCCAGGTCTTCGGCGCCCTGCGCTGGATGGCCGAGGAGAACCTCGACATCCCCGCCCTCTTCGACCGCCTGGAGCAGCTCAGCGGCTACCGGATCTTCCTGTGCACCCCCCAGGGCCGCCCCCTGCTGCCCGGCGTCGCCGCGCCGGAGGACCTCTCGGTGCTCCCCGCGGACCCGGACGCCCCGCCGACCGTGCCCGGCGGCTTCGTCCTCCCGGTGCTCGGCCCGGGCGGCGCCGCCGGCTACCTGGTCGCCCTGGAACGGTCCGGCGCCCGCCCCGCAGGACTGGCCGTCGTGCAGCACCTGGCCACCGTCGCCGCCCTGCGGCTCGCCATGGTCCGCCAGGAACGCGAGGTGCTGCGCCGCGAGGGCGCCGAGACCCTGGCCGAGATGCTCCAGGACACCCTGGACCCGGCCGGCGCCCAGCGCCGGCTGGCCCACCACGGCCTGGACGCGCGGCGGCCGGTCGTGCTCGCCGTGGTCCGCGGCACCCCGGACGAGCAACTGGGCCTCGCCCTCTCCGACCACCCGCACCTGACCCTGCGCCGCGGCGAGGACCGGCTGGTGCTCGCCGAACCCGGCTTCACCGAGGCGTTGGCCGACCTGCCCGGCACGGTGTGCGGGGTCAGCCGGCCCTTCGCCGTCGGCGAGCCGCTGCGGGTCGCGCGGCAGGAGGCGGAGTGGGCGGCAGGCCGGGCCGCGGAGGCCGGCAGGCCCTTCGTCCACTACGGTGAGGACGCCACCGGGCGCTGGCTGCCCGAGGACCGCCGGCTGCTGGCCGCGCTGGTCGAGCAGGTCCTCGGCGACGTCCTGCGCTACGACCGCGCGCACGGGTCGCAGCTGCTGGTGTCCGTCCGCACCTGGATGGAGCGCGACCGGCGCACCGAGGACGCCGCCGCGGCCCTGCACATCCACCCCAACACCCTCGGCTACCGGCTGCGCCGCTTCGGCGAGGTGACCGGCCGCGACCTGACCACGACCGCCGCCTTCACCGAGGTCTGGTTCGCCGTACGCGCGGCGGCCGAACTGGGCGTGGCGGCCGACGGGCCGTAGCGGGCGAGCCGCGGCCCGGCGCGGTCACCTCGCGGGCCGTTCGCCGCCCTCGGGCCGGTCCAGCTGGGAGGCGAGGACGGCGGCCTGGACCCGGCGCTGGACGCCGAGCTTGGCCAGCAGCCGCGAGATGTGGTTCTTGACCGTCTTCTCGGAGAGGTAGAGCCGGTCGCCGATCTCGCGGTTGGTGAGGCCGTCCCCGATCAGGGCGAGGATGTCCCGCTCGCGGGGGGAGAGACTGGCCAGCTCGGGAGCGACGTCCGGCGGCCCCGCCGGGTCGGCCCGCAGCGAACGCATCAGCCGGGCCGTGGTCGCCGGATCCAGCATGGACTGGCCGGAGGCGACCGTGCGCACCGCCGTGACCAGGTCGGAGCCCTTGATCTGCTTGAGGACGTACCCCGAGGCCCCGGCCATGATCGCGTCGAGCAGCGCCTCCTCGTCGTCGAAGGACGTCAGCATCAGGCAGGCCAGCTCCGGCATCCGGCTGCGCAGCTCCCGGCAGACCGTGATGCCGTCGCCGTCCGGGAGGCGTACGTCGAGGACGGCGACGTGCGGACGCAGCGCCGGGCCGCGGACCAGGGCCTGCTCGGCGCTGTCCGCGTCGCCCACCACCGCGATGTCCGGCTCGGCGCCGAGCAGGTCGGTGATGCCGCGCCGTACGACCTCGTGGTCGTCGAGCAGGAAGACGCGGATCGGATCCCGTTCCGTGAACGTGCGTGCCGCGGTCATGGCGACCCCCTGCTCCCCGGTGGCGGACAGGCTTCGGTCCGCCCGTCACGACGATCATCGCGCGCCGGATCCGGATGCACCAGGGCCGACCGGCCCTCCCCGGGCGTGCTCAGACGCGGGTACCGGCGCCGTACGGGGCGTACAGGTCGAGCAGCCGGGTGCGCGCCGAGCACAGCCGGTGGGCCAGGACGTCACCCACCCACCGGGCGACGGCGCTGCCAAGGGCCGGATCGTCCGCGCACATCATGCGGACGGCCAGGGCGTCGAACTCGTAGGCCCGCACCGGGGTCGTCGCCTCGGCCCCCAGGTGCCACACGTGCGGGCTGAACAGCCACGACCAGCCGACCAGTTCGTTGTGCCGGAGGGTCTCGATGACGGCCGCGCGGCGCCCGGGCACGTGCATGTCGAGGTCCACCGTGCCGGTGCGGACGATCCAGAACCGGTCGGCCCGGCCGCCCTCCTCGAACAGCCGGGCGCCCTGCGGGAAGGACACCTCGCACGCGGCCCGCATGAGCCGCTCCCGGTGTCCGGCCGGCAGCGCGCGGAGGATGCCGGGCGCGGAAGTGGTGAACATGGCGTGCCTCCCGGTGACTGCGGAACTCGCACGCCCAGCGTCCCGCCGGCGCCCCCCTTGCGGCCATGGGCCACCCGGTCCTGCGGCGGGGCCGACCGGCCCCCGTTGCCGTCCGCTCCCGGCGCGAGCGCGCGCAGGTGCGGACCGGACGCGCCGTACGCCGCCGGACCCGGCCCGGAGCACGCCACCGCCGGGGAACGGCAGGGGCCGTCGGGGCCCCCGCCCGGGACCACCGGCCCCTGCCCCGGGCCGCTTCCGCACCCCACCATGGCACCGGCCCCCGCGCGCGGACCGCCTGTCTGAGGGACCCTCACCGTAGGAGGTGCAGATCATGCAGACGCGTCCGGTCCTGCCGATCGTGGTCGGCGTCGACGGGTCCGAGCCGAGCCTGCGCGCCGTCGGCTGGGCGGCCGACGAGGCCGTGCTGCGCGGGCTGCCGCTGCGCCTGGTGTACGCCTCGCTGTGGGAGCGGTACGAGGGCACGCATCCCGCCGACGACCCGGACCGGCCGTCCGAGGAGATCATGGCCGAGGCCGTCGTGCGCACCGCGGCCCGGCGCGCCCGGCACCGGCAGCCCGACGTGACGGTGTCCACCGGCGTGGTCGCCGAGGAGCCCGAGTACGCGCTGGTCCGCGAGAGCAGGGCGGCCGCCCTGGTGGTGACGGGCACCCGGGGCCGCAGCGGTCTCGTCGAGGCCCTGCTCGGCTCCGTGAGCCTGGCGCTCGCGGGCCGCGCGCACTGCCCGGTGGCCGTCGTGCGCGGCAGCCCCGAGGACCGGGCCGCCGCGCCGTCGCCGGGCCGGATCGTCGTGGGCGTCGGCGAGGACCCCGAGGAGTCGCGGGCCGTGCGCTTCGCCTGCGAGGAGGCGCGACGGCGCGGGGTGCCCCTGGACGCCGTACGGGCCTGGCGCAGCCCCGTGTACGAGACCACCGACCTCCCCAGGACCTCCGGCGAGCTGGCCCGGCTCCACGAACAGGAGGCCGCGCAGGCGCTGGAGGCGGCGCTCCGCGACGTCCCCCCGGGCATCGAGACACACCCCCGCACGGTCGAGGGCCGCGCCCGCTCCGTGCTCGCCGCCGCCTCCCGCGACGCCGCCCTCCTGGTCGTCGGCGCCCGGCGCCGCCCCCGGACCTTCGGCCTCCACCTCGGCCGGGTCGCCCACAGCGTCCTGCACCACTCGGTCTGCCCGGTCGTCGTCGTGCCCGAGCGGGAGTGACGGCGATGACCGCACGCTCAGAGGGTCGCCGCGTGGTCGGGCACGTAGCTCTGCAGATCGCGCGGCGTGCGCTGGTAGCCGGTCGACGGCGGCCGCTCGGGCAGCTCCAGCACCTGCGGCGGCACCTCGGCGTACGGCACCGACGACAGCAGGTGGGCGATCATGTTCAGCCGGGCCCGGCGCTTGTCGTCGCTCTCCACGGTGAACCAGGGCGCCTCGGAGATGTCGGTGTGCACCAGCATCTCGTCCTTGGCCCGGGAGTACGCCTCCCAGTGGGTGATCGACTCCAGGTCCATCGGCGACAGCTTCCAGCGCCGCAGCGGATCCTCCAGCCGCTTGCGGAACCGCTCCTGCTGCTCGGTGTCGCTCACCGAGAACCAGTACTTGCGCAGCAGGACCCCCGCCTCGACCAGCATCCGCTCGAAGATCGGGCACTGGCGCAGGAAGAGCTGGTACTCCTCCTTCGTACAGAAGCCCATCACGTGCTCGACCCCGGCCCGGTTGTACCAGGACCGGTCGAACAGCACGATCTCCCCGGCCGCCGGCAGATGCTCCACGTACCGCTGGAAGTACCACTGGGTGCGCTGGCGCTCGGTCGGCTTCGGCAGCGCCGCGATCCGGGCGACCCGCGGATTGAGGTGCTCGGTCACCCGTTTGATCGTGCCGCCCTTGCCGGCCGCGTCCCGGCCCTCGAAGACCACCACGAGCCGCGCGCCCGTCGCCCGCACCCACTCCTGCATCTTGACCAACTCGGTCTGAAGACGCAGCAGTTCCTTCTCGTACGCCTTGCGCGGCAGCTCCGCCGCCCGCTTGCCGGCCATGCCGCCTCCACCGCCCGATGACCTCAACGACTCCCGGAGTTTCCCCCATGTCCAAGGTCGAACACCAGGACGCCACCGTACTGTCCGACGACGAGCTGCGCACCCTGGACGCGCACTGGCGGGCCGCGAACTACCTCGCCGCGGCCCAGATCTACCTGATGGCCAACCCGCTGCTCACCGAGCCGCTGCGGCCGGAGCACATCAAGCCGCGGCTGCTCGGCCACTGGGGCACCTCACCCGGCCTGAACCTCGTCCACACCCACCTGAACCGGGTGATCAAGGCCCGCGGACTGGACGCGCTGTGCGTGTGGGGACCGGGACACGGCGGCCCGTCCGTGCTGGCCAACTCCTGGCTGGAGGGCAGCTACAGCGAGACCTACCCGGACGTGACCCGGGACGTGGCCGGGATGGAGCGGCTGTTCCGCCAGTTCTCCTTCCCCGGCGGCGTGCCCAGCCACGTGGCCCCGGAGACGCCGGGCTCCATCCACGAGGGCGGCGAACTCGGCTACTCCCTGGCGCACGCCTACGGCGCCGCCTTCGACAACCCCGGCCTGCTGGTCGCCTGCGTGATCGGCGACGGCGAGGCGGAGACCGGGCCGCTGGCCACCGCATGGCACTCGAACAAGTTCCTCGACCCGGTCCAGGACGGCGCCGTCCTGCCGATCCTGCACCTCAACGGCTACAAGATCGCCAACCCGACGGTCCTCGCCCGCATCCCCGAGGCCGAACTCGACGCCCTGCTGCGCGGCTACGGGCACGAGCCGATCCACGTCACGGGCGACGACCCCGCACAGGTCCACCGCGCCATGGCCGCCGCGCTCGACAAGGCCCTGGACCGCATCGCGCTCGCGCAGCGCACGGCCCGCGAGGACGGCGGCACCCGCCGTGTGCACTGGCCGATGATCGTGCTGCGCACGCCCAAGGGCTGGACCGGCCCTGCCGAGGTGGACGGCGAACCCGTGGCGGGCACCTGGCGCGCCCACCAGGTCCCGCTGCCCGGCGTCCGCGAGAACCCCGCCCACCTGCGGCAGTTGGAGGAGTGGCTGCGCTCCTACCGGCCCGGGGAGCTGTTCGACCAGGACGGCCGGCCCGTCGCCGACGTCCTCGCCTGCGTCCCCGACGGCCCCCGCCGCCTGGGCGCCACCGCGCACGCCAACGGCGGCCTCCTCCTCCGCGACCTGCCCATCGCCGACCTCGACGGGTTCGCCGTCCCGGTCGAGAAGCCCGGCACGACCCTGCACGAACCGACCCGCGTCCTCGGCGACCTGCTGGAACAGATCATGCGGGACACCCGCGCCCGCCGGGACTTCCGCCTGGTGGGCCCGGACGAGACCGCCTCCAACCGGCTCCAGGCCGTCTACGGCGCCAGCGGAAAGGCCTGGCAGGCCGAACGGCTCCCGGTCGACGAACACCTCGACCGGCACGGCCGGGTCCTGGAGATCCTCTCCGAACACACCTGCCAGGGCTGGCTGGAGGGCTACCTCCTCACCGGGCGGCACGGACTGTTCTCCTGCTACGAGGCGTTCGTGCACATCGTCGACTCGATGGTCAACCAGCACATCAAGTGGCTGCGGACGGCACGCCGGCTGCCGTGGCGGGCGCCTGTCGCCTCCCTCAACTACCTGCTCACCTCGCACGTGTGGCGCCAGGACCACAACGGCTTCTCCCACCAGGACCCCGGCTTCGTCGACCACGTCCTCAACAAGAGCCCCGAGGTCGTCCGCGTCTACCTACCACCGGACGCCAACACCCTCCTGTCGGTCGCCGACCACGTCCTGCGCAGCCGGGACTACGTCAACGTCGTCGTGGCCGGCAAACAGCCCTGCTTCGACTGGCTGTCCATGGACCAGGCCCGCGCCCACTGCGCGCGCGGCGCCGGCATCTGGGACTGGGCGGGCACGGAGAACGGCGGCGAACCCGACGTCGTCCTCGCCTGCGCCGGCGACGTGCCCACCCTGGAGATCCTGGCCGCCGCCCAGCTGCTGCGCCGCCACCTGCCCCGGCTCGCCGTGCGCGTGGTCAACGTCGTCGACATGACCCGGCTCCTGCCGCGCGAGGAACACCCGCACGGGATGACCGACTTCGAGTACGACGGCCTCTTCACCGCCGACAAGCCGGTGATCTTCGCGTACCACGGCTATCCCTGGCTGGTCCACCGCCTCGCCTACCGGCGGGCCGGCCACCGCCATCTGCACGTGCGGGGCTACAAGGAGGCGGGCACCACCACCACTCCTTTCGACATGGTCGTCCGCAACGACCTGGACCGCTACCGGCTGGTCATGGACGTCATCGACCGCGTCCCCGGCCTCGCGGTCCGCGCCGCAGCGGTACGCCAGCTGATGGCCGACGCCCGCACCCGCCATCACGCCTGGATCCGTGCGCACGGCACCGACCTGCCCGAGGTGGCCGACTGGAGCTGGAACGCCTGAACGCCCCCACCCCCGAAGCCCGTTCAGACCGCGGCGACGGGCTTCGGGGCGAGCGGTTCGGGCAGCTGCGCCTGCAGCTCGAACACCTCGCCCAGACCGGCGGCCCGCAGGATCCTGTGGAAGCGGCCGCTGTCGGTGACCAGCCGGAGCCTGCCGTGCCGCGCCCTGACCCGGTTCAGGGCCCGGCACAGCACGCTCAGCCCGGCGCAGTCGATGAAGCTCACCGGACGCAGGTCCAGGACGAGATCGGGGCACGGCCCCGCGGTACGCGCGTCGAGACGGGACATCAGCGGGATCGACGTCTCGAGGTCGATCTCGCCGTGCAGCGTCATCACGGTCGTCCCGCCGACCGTGCGGACGGCAGAGGACGGCACGGGCTCCGTGGGGTTCTCGGACATGCAGCGATCCAAGCGCCGCCCGCGGAAGGTGCGGAAGGGCCGAACGGTCCCCGGTCCCCGGGGCCGCCCGGCCCCGCCGGACGGGGACCGGTCGCCCGGCTCCTGTTCAGACCTCGTCCGGGCCGCCGTCCGCGCTCAGCAGGATCCCGGTGACCAGCTCCGGGCGGACCCGGATCGCCCGGTCCGTCGCCTGATCCACCCAGGGACGCAACACCGCCCGGTAGCGGGCGAGTTCGACGGGGTCGGTCACGAGGCGGGCGTAACCCGTCACCACCACGCTCCAGCCCAGACGGGTGTCCGGGTCGATGCTGTCGGCCTCGTAGGCGACGACGGCGCCGAGACCGCCGCCCTGCCGGACGTACGCGCTCACGTCGGCGCCCGCGTGGGTGCGGACGACGATCTCACCGCCGTCCAGGACGTGGTCGACCGGACGGACGGCCGGCAGGGCGTGCCGGGTGAAGACGATCCTGCCCAGGGACACGCTGCCCAGCAGGCGCAGCGCCGTGGCGGCGTCGAGGTCGACGCGGCGGCGTCCGCCCGCGGTGACGGGCCGGTCGTGGTCGTGGATCATGACGGCTTCCGGAGGGCCGGCGGACTGCCCGGTGTCGGCGGGCAGGCGTGCGGAGCGGCACCGCGGGGGACCGGTGCCGCTCCTTTGGCCACTGTCTCCCGCGGTGCCGGTCCTTTCCCAGGGCCGATCGGCCCCGGCACGGACCCGTACGGTCCCGGCGCGTCCGAATCCGTACCGTCGCCCGCCTTCGGCCGGTAACGTGACAAATGACTGGAGCGGCCGGTGTCACCCCGCCCGAAGTGCCCGAGGAGAACCAGGTGGGAAGCCCCGAGGAGCCCCAGCAGGCTCGCGTACGCCTGCCGCAGCTCAGGCTGGACGAGCTGCTGGAGGAGCTGCAGGCGCGGCTGGACGCGGCCCGCGGCACCCGGGACCGGGTGCACAGTCTGCTGGAGGCGGTGCTCTCGGTCGGCCGGGAACTGGACCTGGAGCAGGCCCTGCACAGCATCGTGGAGGCCGCCGCGGTCCTCGTCGACGCCGAGTACGCGGCCCTCGGCGTGATCGGCCCGGACGGCAAGCGGCTGTCCGCCTTCCACACCATCGGCGTCACCGACGAGCAGATCGCCCGGATCGGGCCGTACCCGGAGGGCCACGGCATCCTCGGCGAGCTGATCCGCCGCCCCGAGCCGCTGCGCCTGGCGAAGCTCTCCGAGCACCCCGCCTCCTACGGCTTCCCGGTCGACCACCCGCCGATGGACACCTTCCTCGGCGTCCCCATCCGGGTGCGCGAGCAGGTCTTCGGAAACCTGTACCTCACCGAGAAGCACGGCGGGGCGCAGTTCGACGAGGAGGACGAGTCGGTCCTGTCGACCCTGGCCGTGGCCGCGGGCGTCGCCATCGACAACGCCCGTCTCTACGAGGAGTCCCGGCTGCGGGAACGCTGGCTGCGCGCGAACGCGGAGATCACACACAACCTGATGTCGGGCCGCGGGCCCGCCGAGGTGCTCGGCCAGATCGCCGAACGGGCCGGTGAGATCACCGGTTCCGCGCTCGCCGCGGTCGCGCTGCCCATGGCCGGGACCGGGTCGCTCGCGGTGGAGATCGCCGTCGGCATGGACGCCGAGGCGCACCGGGGACTCGTCCTGCCGCTGGACTCCACCCTGATGGGACGCGCGTTCGCCTCGGCGGCCCCCGCCGTCTCCGCGGACGTCTGCCACGACCCGCGCATCTCCCCGGAGCCGCCCCGCTTCCAGGGCCTGGGACCCGCCGTGGCAGTCCCCATCGGCACCGGCGAGGGCGGGGCCCGGGGCGTGCTGCTGCTGGCGCGGGAATCCGGCCGGCCGACGTTCACCCCGACGGAGACCGAGACCCTCCAGGCCTTCGCCGCCCAGGCCGCGGTCGCGATGGAGCTGGCGCAGCGGCGGCAGGACGCCGAGGAGGTCGCGGTGCTCAAGGACCGTGACCGGATCGCCCGCGACCTGCACGACCTGGCGATCCAGCGGCTGTTCGCCACCGGCATGACCCTGCAGAGCGCGGGCCGGTTCGTCGAGCACCCCGAGGCCGCCGAGCGGGTGGCGCGCGCCGTGGACGACCTGGACGAGACCATCAGGATCATCAGGTCGACGATCTTCGGGCTGCGGACCCGTGACGGCGACGCCGGGACGGGACTGCGGGCCCGCGCCGTACGGGTGGCCGGGGAGTCGGCGCCGGTGCTCGGCTTCGCCCCCGGCGTCCGCATGGAAGGGCTCCTGGACACCGACGTGTCCAGGGAGACCGCCGACCACGCCGTGGCCGTGCTCTCCGAGGCCCTCACCAACATCGCCCGGCACGCCCGCGCCGACCGGGCCGACGTCACCCTGGCCACCGACGGCCGCGAACTGCGCCTGACGGTCAGGGACAACGGCGTCGGCATCCCGCCCTCCGGCCGCCGCAGCGGCCTGCGCAACATGGCGGAGCGCGCCGAGCAGCTCGGCGGCCGGCTGGACTGGGACTGCCCCCGCGACGGCGGGACCACGCTGGTGTGGCGGGTCCCGGTGACGCGGGACTGACTCCTCCGGCAGGCCGGGGGAGTCGGGAGCGTGGTCCGCCGCCGTTCGGGCGACGGCGGACCACGCTCCTCTCACGGGCGGCGCAGGACAGGCGGCGCGGCGCGGGGAGGCGTCCGCCGGTTCCGGCCGGGCGTCAGGAGGCGCACCCGGCCGGCGTGGCCCGCGAGGCGTCGGAGATCAACGCCCGCTGAGCCGTCCTGAGCCGTTGGACATCCGGCTTGACGACCTTGCGGTCGTACGTCAGCAGGCCGTTGAGCTCACCTTCGACGTCCGAGATCTGGGTGTACACCGCGCCGTTGCCGCCCTCGCAGGCCAGCGCGTGGACCTCGGCCAGCTTGGCCAGGTAGTCGTCGGTGTAGGCCGCAGGGTCGACGTCGACGTACGACTGCTGCACCGACCAGGCGTGACCGGGCACGGCCAGGCCCAGGCCGCCGTACTCGCCGGCGACCAGGGCCCGCCGGCCGTCGGGGTGCGGTGGCAGGGCCGGACTGGGATAGCCGTGTTCGTCCATGATGTCGCCGGTGCCGCCGTCCTCGCCGAGGTTGAGCCCGGACATGGAGTTGACCAGCCGGGTCGGGTCCCAGGCCTTGGCCTGGTCGGCGACGCGGGCCATGTCGTACTGGCCCCAGCCCTCGTTGAAGGTGACCCACATGACGACCGACGGGCTGCTGTAGTGCTCGTCGATCATCTGCTTCATCTCGCGCTCGTACTCGGCGCGGGCCTGGGCGGACGGGTTCACTCCCGCGGTCATCGCGGGCATGTCCTGCCACACCATCAGACCGAGCCGGTCGGCCCAGTAGAACCATCGGTCGGGCTCCACCTTGATGTGCTTGCGCACCGCGTTGAAGCCCATGCTCTTGTGCATCTTCAGGTCGTAGGCGAGTGCTTCATCGGTCGGCGCGGTGTACAGGCCGTCCGGCCAGAATCCCTGGTCGAGGGTGGCCATCATGAAGACCGGCTTCCCGTTGAGCAGGGTGCGCGGCACGCCGTTCACCTTCTCGACCTTCACCGACCGCATCCCGAAGTAGCTGCCGACCCGGTCGGCCCCGACGCTCACCCTCAGGTCGTAGAGGAACGGGTCGTCGGGCGACCACAGCCGCGGGTTGCGGATGCGCAGGGTCAGGGGTCCGCCGCTGCGGCCGGTGACGGTGGCCACCGCGCGCTTGCCCTGGTAGGCCGTCGCGGTGACCGGCAGACCGTCGCGGACGCCCTGCGGTTCCACGGTCAGGGTGCCGGCGTCGACGTCCGGGGTGAGCTTGAGCTGGTCGACGTGGTCGGCGGCGACCGGCTCCATCCACACCGTCTGCCAGATGCCGGAGGTCGGCGTGTACCAGATGCCGCTGGGGTCCAGGCGCTGCTTGCCGACCGGCGGGTTCTCGCCGGCGGCGGCGTCGGTCGGGTCGTAGACCCCGACGATCAGCTCCTGGGTGCGGCCGGGCTTCAGGGCGTCGGTGATGTCGGCACTGAACTTGTCGTAGCCGCCCTGGTGTTCGGCCACCTCGGTGCCGTTGACGTACACCGTGGCCCGCCAGTCGACCGCGCCGAAGTTCAGCTGCAGCCGCTTGCCGGAGCCGATCTTCCAGCCGGCCGGGACGGTGAAGGTGCGCCGGTACCACATCCGGTCCTCGTGCCGTTCGAGCCCGGACAGCTGCGACTCGACGGGATACGGGACGAGGATCTTCTCGCCGAGCTTCCTGCCCACCGGCGGCTGCTCTCCCGCCGTGGCGGCGGCGAACTGCCAGGTGCCGTTGAGGTTCTGCCAGGAGTCACGGGTGAGTTGGGGCCTCGGGTACTCCGGATGGGCGTTGTCCGGGGAGACCTTGTCCGCCCACCGGGTGCGCAACTCGTACGTCGACTTGTTGGCACCGCTGCTCCAGAAGGAGCTGACAACGTTGCCATCCGCACGGGTCAGACCGCCCTGGCCGTCGTAGCGCACGTCGGCGAGACCCGAGGCGGTGCCGGTCTTGTTGCCGACGACCGGTTCCTTCAGCGTGATCAGCAGCTTGCGGGGGTCGGCGGAGTCCAGGCGGGCACTGCCCAGGGGCCAGGCGGCGCCTCCGATCACGGCGTCGACGTGCTCGCCGAGACCGGCGGGCGGTGCGCCGAGCGGCTTCGCGAATTCGAGGGCCAGCGTGCGGCCGCTGCTCACGACGGTGGTGGAGACGGCTCCGTCGTAGTCGTAGCCGTCGGGCAGCCGGAACGCCGACTGGGGTACGGCGGTCTTGGTGCCGCCGGGCGGGGTCCAGCGGAGGTGGAGGTTGGATCCGCCGTAGTGCTCGAAGTACTCGACCTTGATGTCGTAGGCCGTGCCCGCGGTCAACTCGACCGGCTGGGCGGTCTGTTCACGGTCCCAGTCGTCCACCCAGTGGTCGATGACCAACTGGCCGCCGACCCAGAGCCGGAACCCGTTGTCGCCGATGACGGAGAACGTGGTGGGTCCGGTCTTCTCCGGCACGACCTTCCCGGTCCAGCGGACGCTGACGTCGTCGGACTGGCCGGTGGCGAAGTTCAGGCGCGGCTCCAGCGTGTCGAAGTCGAGGTTCGGATCGAACCCGGTGGCCTTGAGCTTGTCGAAGTCGAAGGCGCCGGGGGCGGACTGGGTGTAGTACTCGCCCTTGAGGCCGTGGACTTCCACGGGGTCGTCGGCCGCGGTGGCGGCGGGTGCCGCGGTGAGGCCGGTGAGGCCCAGTGCCGCGGCGAGCAGCAGGGCGAGGCGTTGTCCGAGAGGTCTGATGCGCACGAATCCTCCTTGGGTGAGGAAGGGTGGCGGCTCGTTGCTTCAGTCTGTACAACGTTGGAAGGAACGGCAGTTGGCATGAGAGCACGGCTCTCGGCCTCTGTCCAGGGGCATGACAATCCCCGGGGACGGGGCACTCATCGACGCTGAGGAGATCCCTTGCGGGTCAGCCTGAGGGACGTGGCGGAACGCGCGGGCGTTTCGATCAAGACCGTGTCCAACGTGGTGAACAACTATCCGCACGTCACCCCGGCCATGCGCGCCAGGGTGCAGGCGGCGATCGACGAGCTCGGCTACCGGCCCAACCTCACCGCGCGGCATCTGCGCAAGGGCCGGACGGGGATCATCGCGCTCGCCGTCCCCGAACTCGGCAACCCGTACTTCGCTGAGCTGGCCGGCGCCGTGATCGACGCGGCCGCGGAGCACGAGTTCACCGTCCTGCTCGACCACACGCGGGGCGAGCGCGAGCAGGAGATCCTGGTCAGCCAGGGATTCCGGGGCGGGGTGATCGACGGGCTGATCCTCAGCCCGCTGACCCTGGAGGCCGAGGACCTGCGGGGCAGGTCGGCAGACGTGCCGCTGGTGCTGCTCGGCGAGCGCGAGTACGGCCTGCCCTTCGACCACATCGCGATCGACAACGTGGCGGCGGCCCGGTGCGCGGTGCGCCATCTGCTGGGCCGTGGCCGCACCCGGATCGCCTACCTCGGCGTGCGCACCGACTCCGTGAACGAGCCCGCCCACCTGCGGCTGGACGGCTGGCGCACGGAGCTGGCGGCGGCCGGGGTGCCGGCGCCGGACAGCCTGGTGGTGCCGGTCGGCGGCTGGGACCGGGACGACGGGGCGCGCGCGATGGCCGAACTGCTGGACTCCGGCGTGCGACCGGACGCCGTGTTCGCCTTCAACGACCTGATCGCGATCGGGGCGATGCGGGTGCTGCACGAGCGGGGTCTGCGGGTGCCGTGGGACGTGGCGGTGGTGGGCTTCGACGACATCGCGGAAGGGCGGTTCGGGGCCGTCACCCTGACGACGGTCTCGCCGGACAAGCAGGCCATCGCGAAGATGGCCGTCGCCTCGCTGCTGCGCAGCCTGTCGGGCCGCGAGGAGCCCGGCGGGCGCGAACTGATCGCGAAATTCGAGCTCGTCGAGCGGGAGAGCACCCTGGGCCGGCGGTGACGAGATTTCGGACGGAAGGCTTTACACGGCCCTTCCAACGATGTAAAAACCTCCCCTGAACGACGAGCACGCTGAGTTGACGCAAGAGCAAGCCTCCCCGAGAGCGCTCTCGGCTCCGGGGCCGTGCCGTTTGGGGACCCCTGATGAAGCCCACCGCACTTGCCCGTCGCACCTCCGCACGCACCCTTCTCGCCGCCGGCCTGGTGGCGGGCCTCGCGCTCGCGACCGGATGCACCAAGTCCGAGGACGATGCGAGCACCAAGCCCGCCGCCTCGAAAGGGGACGACGCCGGACAGGTGGTCGCCTCACCCGGCACCGCCTCCGGCCCGACCTGCACCATCGACGCCTACGGCGGCCAGAAGACCGACCTGAAGTCCGCCACCGTCGGCTTCTCCCAGTCCGAGAAGGAGGCCAACCCCTTCCGGATCGCTGAGACCGCCTCCATCAAGGCCGAGGCCAAGGCGGAGGGCGTCAAACTGCTCACCGCCAACGCCCAGTCGCAGTTCTCCAAGCAGATCAGCGACGTCCAGGACCTCATCGCCAAGGGCGCCGACCTCCTGGTCATCGCCCCGCTCAACTCCGACGGCTGGGAGCCGGTGCTGCGCACCGCGGCCGCCAAGCACATCCCGATCGTGACCATCGACCGCAAGATCAACGCGACCGCCTGCAAGGACTACGTGAGCTTCATCGGCTCCGACTTCGTCGAGCAGGGCAAACGGGCCGCGGACCAGATGATCGCCGCGACCGGCGGCAAGGGGGAGATCGCCATCCTCCTCGGCGCCGCCGGCAACAACGTGACCACCGAGCGCACCAAGGGCTTCGAGGACCGCATCAAGGAGAAGGCACCCGGCCTGAAGATCGTGTTCCGCCAGACCGGCGAATTCGCCCGCGAGAAGGGCCAGTCGGTCACCGAGAACCTCATCCAGTCCAAGCCCGGCATCACCGGGATCTACGCCGAGAACGACGAGATGGGCCTCGGCGCCGTCAACGCCCTCAAGGGCGCGGGCAAGAAGCCCGGCGACGTCAAGATCGTGACCATCGACGGAACCCGCAACGCCGTCCAGGGCATCGTGGACGGCTGGATCTCCGCGGTGATCGAGTCCAACCCGCGGTTCGGACCGCTCGCCTTCCAGACCCTCGACACCTTCACCAAGGGCGAGAAGGTCGGGCAGGACATCGTCATCAAGGACAGCGCCTACGACAAGAGCAACGCCCAGGCGGACCTCGGCAAGGCCTACTGACGTGCTCTCCGTCAGCCGGCTGTCCAAGACCTTCCCCGGCGTGCGCGCGCTGTCCGACGTGGACTTCACCGCGCGCGCCGGGCAGGTGCACGCGCTCGTCGGCGAGAACGGGGCCGGCAAGTCGACGCTGATCAAGGTGCTCACCGGCGTGTACCGGCCCGACCACGGCGAGGTGACCTACGACGGCGGACCCGTCCGCTTCACCACCCCGCTCCAGGCCCAGCAGGCGGGCATCTCCACCATCTACCAGGAGGTCAACCTCGTCCCGCTGATGAGCGTGGCCCGCAACCTGTTCCTCGGCCGCGAACCGCTGAACCGGCTGGGCCTGATCGATTTCCGGCGCATGCACCGGGAGGCCGAGGAGGCGCTGCGCGGCCTCGGCATCCGGGTCGACGTGCGCCGGCCGCTGCGCGAACTCGGCGTCGGCGCCCAGCAGATGGTCGCGCTCGCCCGCGCCGTCGCCGTCGAGGCCCGTGTCGTCATCATGGACGAACCGACCTCCTCCCTCGAACCGCGCGAGGTGCAGACCCTGTTCGAGGTGATCCGCATGCTGCGTGAACGCGGCGTCGCCGTCGTCTACGTCAGCCACCGCATGGACGAGCTGTACGAACTCTGCGACACGATCACCGTCCTGCGCGACGGCCGGGTGGTGCACACCGGCCCGCTCGCCGAACTCGACCGACTGCGCCTGGTGGCCATGATGCTCGGCCGGGAGATCGGCGAGGTGCGCGCGGAGGGCATGACCAAGTTCTCCGGAGCGCACGACACCGAGGCCGAACCGGTCCTGACCGCAACCGACCTGACGATCCGCCATCAGTTGCGGAAGGTGTCGCTGTCGGTGCGGCCCGGCGAGGTCGTGGGCCTCGGCGGCCTGCTCGGCTCCGGCCGCAGCGAGACCGCGAAGGCCATCGCCGGCGCCCTGCCCACCGACTCGGGCCGCGTCGTCGTCGCCGGCGTCCCGGTACGGGCGAACTCCACCGCCGCGGCGATCCGCGCCGGCATCAGCCTGCTGCCGGAGGACCGCAAGAGCGAGGGCATCCTGCCGGGCCTGTCGGTCCGCGAGAACATCGCGCTCGCCGCGCTGCCCGGCCTGTCCCGCTTCGGCCTCGTCGACGACGCCCGCGTCGACCGGATCGTCGAGACGTTCATGAAACGGCTCCGCATCAAGGCCGCGAGCGCGCACCAGAAGGTCGGCGAACTCTCCGGCGGCAACCAGCAGAAGGTCCTGCTGGCCCGCTGGCTCGCCCTGCACCCGAAGGTCCTGCTCCTGGACGAGCCGACCCGCGGCATCGACGTCGGCGCCAAGGCCGAGGTGCAGGCCCTCGTCGACGAACTCGCCGACGACGGCCTGGCCGTGCTGCTGATCTCCTCCGACACCGAGGAACTGATCGAGGGCAGCGACCGCGTGGTGGTCCTCAAGGACGGCGCCGTGGTCCGCGAACTCACCGGCGACGCCGTCACCGAGGGCGAGCTGATGCGCGCCATCGCCGCCGTACCCGCGGGAGAACGCGATGACTGACCTCACGCTCGCGCGCGGCACGCTGGACCGCACCCGGCTGCTGCGCCTGCTCCAGGACTACGGCGTGTACACCGGCGTCCTGGTGCTGCTGCTGTTCAACTTCGCCTTCACCCCGCACTTCGCCTCCACGGAGAACTTCCGCACCCAGGCCGTGCAGGTGGCACCGGTCCTGATCGTCGCGCTGGGCATGGCACTGGCGATCGGCACCGAGGGCGTCGACCTGTCGGTGGGCTCCGTGATGGCGCTGGCCACCTCCCTCCTCTCCCTCTACCTCGGCTACGGCCCCTGGATCGCCCTCCTGATCGCGGTCCTCGCCGGTGCCGTGGTCGGCGTCGCCAACGGCGCCCTGATCGCGTTCGTCGGCGTCCAGCCCATCGTCGCCACCCTCGCCCTGATGGTCGCCGGACGCGGACTGGCCCTGGTCCTGCTGCCCCAGCTCAAGGACGTGCACGACCCGGGCCTCGCGGCGCTCGGCTCCGGCGCCGTCCTCGGGGTGCCCTACCTGGTCCTCATCGCCGCCGCGCTCGCGCTGCTGGTCACGTTCGTGATGCGCCGCACCACGTTCGGGCGGCAGGTGCTGGCCGTCGGCGACAGCCGTCCGGCGGCCCGGCTCGCGGGCCTCCCCGTACGCCGGGTCCTGGTCGTGGTCTACGTCTGCTCCGGCGCCCTCGCCGCGGTCGCGGGCGTCCTGGCCACCGCCCGCCTCGCCGCGAGCGACCCCACCTCCCTCGGCACGCTGATGGAGCTGTCCGCCATCACCGCCGTGGTCGTCGGTGGCACCCCGCTCAGCGGCGGACGGGTGCGCATCGGCGGCACCGTCGCGGGTGCCGTGCTCATCCAGTTGCTCACCACCACCCTCATCAAGCACGACCTGCCGCCGTCGTGGACCCAGATCGCTCAGGCCGTGGTGATCGTCCTCGCCGTCTACGCGGCCCGGGAGCGAGGCGGGAGATGACCACACAGACCGAAGAGGCCGGAATGCCGGGCGAGACCCTGAACGGCACGGACGCCGGTCCCCGGCGCATGAACCGCTCCGAGCGGCTGAGCGGGCTCGCGCAGCAGCACGGCGCCCTGGTCACCCTCGTGATCGCCATGGCCGTGGCGTCGCTGAGCTTCGACACCTTCCTGACCGGCGACAACCTGGAGAACATGGCGCTGTCCTCGGCGTTCCTCGCCGTGGTCGCCCTCGGCATGACGTTCGTGATCGTCACCGGCGGCATCGACCTGTCGGTGGGTTCGCTGTTCGCGCTCGGCGGTGTGCTCGCCGCCTGGGGCTCGCAGTACGGCACGGCCGTCGCCCTGCTGCTGCCGCTCGCCGGCTGCGGACTGGTCGGCCTGCTCAACGGCGTGCTGATCGCACGCGTCGGGCTGCCGCCGTTCATCGTCACGCTGGCGGCGATGCTGGGCGCCCGGGGCGTCCTGCTGGCCCTCACCGACGAGGGCTCGACGACCTACCTCGTCGACAAGGACTCCTTCTTCGCCACCCTCGGACAGAGCTCCCTGGGCGGCATCGGAGTACCCGTGTGGATCACCGTGGCGCTGTTCGCCGTCGGGGCCGTCGTGCTGCGCCGGACCAGGTTCGGGCAGTACGTCTACGCGGTCGGCGGCAACGAGGACGCCGGCGCCCTGATGGGCGCGCCGGTGGCCCGCACGAAGATCTCCGTCTACACGCTCTCCGGGCTGTGCGCCGGACTGGCCGGCGCGCTCAACGCGGCCTGGCTGCTGTCCGGAGTGACGATCCTCGGCAGTGGAATGGAGCTGGAGGCCATCTCGGCCGTCGTCATCGGCGGCACCCTGCTCAGCGGCGGTTCCGGATTCATCAGCGGCTCCCTGGTCGGCGTGCTGCTGCTGAAGGTCATCCAGAACGTGATCAACCAGATCGGCTCGCTCGACTCCGCCTACCAGCAGGTCGTCAGCGGGGCGTTCCTGGCCGTGGTGGTGGTCGCGCAGACCTGGCTCGGCCGGAGGCGGAGAGTGCTCTGACACCTTCCCCGCCGCGACGTCCCACGGACCGCCGTGTCCCCGGAGCGTCCGCGCCGGAGCCGCCGTCGCGTTCGGACAGCGGGGGAGCAGGGGCCGGCGGACCTCGGCGCGGTCGGCGCGCCGAGGTCCGCCACGGGTCACCGCTCCGCGCCGTCCACGTCCTGCGGCTCCGGCTTCACCTCGGGGGCGGGCTCGGTGCCGGTGACGATGCGGCGGATCGTCTCCAGCGGCAGCTTCGGTGAACCGTCGGTGTAGAGGAGGCCGTTGGTCTCCTGGGCGGTGTCCATGAACTGCGTGTAGCAGAAGCCCGCGACGATCGGGCTCGTGTGCAGCACCCCGAAGATGTCGCCGAGCAGAGCGGCGTACTGCGCGTCCGACGTGGTCCGTGTGTAGGAGAACTCGTCCTCCTCGGCGCCCACCGACAGGCCGCCGAACTCGGTCACCATCAGGGGGACTTCGCCGGCGCGGTAGCGCTTTGTCTGCCGCGCGTCGAGGGAGAGGGTCCGCCCGGCCGGACCCGGCGAGGCAAGCAGCGCCTCGAACCCGGCGGCGTCGCCGTAGCGGCGGGTGAGCAGCGCGGGGTCGGACGCGTAGTCGTGCACGCCCATGATGTCGCTGTCGGTGTGCTCCCAGCCCTCGTTGGACATGACCGGGCGGGTCGGGTCCAGGGCGCGGGTGAGGTTCGCGAGCGCGACCGTGTAGGCCCGCTGGGCCGGGTCGTTCGCCATGTCGGAGCAGCCCCAGCTCTCGTTGACCGGAACCCAGGTGACGATCGAGGGGTGGCTGCGGTCCCGCCGCACCATGTCCAGCCACTCGCGGGTCAGCAGCTCCACGGCCTCGGTGCCGTACTCGTAGGCGGCTCCGGTCTCGCCCCACACCAGCAGGCCGAGCCGGTCGGCCCAGTACAGGAAGCGGGGGTCCTCGGCCTTCTGGTGGATCCGGACCGCGTTGAAGCCCATCGCCTTGATCAGCTCGACCTCGCGGCGCAGTTCGGCGGTGCCGGAGTTCGCGATCAGGGTGTCGGGACGGTAACCCTGGTTGAGGACCGAACGTACGTAGTAGGGACGGTCGTTGAGCAGGAAGGCGCCGCGGCCGACACCGGCGCTGCGCAGGCCGACGTAGCTGTCGACGGTGTCCAGCACCTCCGAGGTGGCCGCGTCGCGGACCGTCACCCGGGCGTCGAGCAGGGTGGGCCGCTCGGGGCTCCACAGCAGGTCCTCGCGGTCGATCCCGTTGCGCAGGGCGGGCACGACGAGGTCGACGCGGCTGCGCGGGGTGCGGACGGCCGTGGTGGACCCGGCGAGCACCGTGCCGTCGTGGCTCAGCTCGATCTCCACGCTGACCGGGCCGTCGGGTGCCGAGGCCAGGGTGATCTCGGCCGTGACGCCGCGCGCCGGATCGGGGATCCAGGCCAGGTCGGTGACGTGGCGAGCGGCGACGGTCTCGGTCCACACGGTCTGCCAGATGCCGGTGGTCCGCTCGTACCAGACCGCGTGCGGGCGGTCCTGCCAGTCCTGCTTGCCGCGCGGCTGCGCCAGGTCGGCCGGGTCGTCCTCGGCGCGGACGACGAGCACGTGCGCGTCGGCTCCCGGGCGCAGCGCGTCGGTGACGTCGGCGGTGAACGGCGTCTGGCCGCCGACGTGTTCGGCCACCGGGCGGCCGTCCAGCCAGACCTTCGCGCGGTGGTCGACGGCCCCGAAGTGCACGAGCGCCCGGTCGCCGCCGTCGACGGCGAGGATCTCGTGGGGGATGCGGCGGCGGTACCAGACCACCGCGTGGGCGGCGGTCTCACCGACGCCGGAGGCGGGGGCCTCGGGCGGGAACGGGACGGTGATCTCCCGGTCGAACCCGCCCGTGGACGCGTCGGAGAACCACGCCTCGCGCTCGCCCACGCGGCCGTCGTCGTACCCGAACTCCCAGACGCCGTCGAGGCTGTGCCACCGGTCCCGCCGCAGGATCGGCCTCGGATACGTCCCGTCCTGCTCGCTCGCCTTCACGGACCCTCCTCCTGCCTTTTCCGGAATTCCCGGCATAGGCGTTTCTACGGTCGAAGCCCTGCCATCATGAGTGATCGTTTGCATCGATGCAAGGCCTCGGTGGGATGCGACGATGGGCCGGGACTTCCCGGTGCGGCAGACTCGGGTAGCCCGCCGGGCGCCCGATCGGGGCCCCGGCAGGGTCCGAGTGCCGACACGACGGGAAGGAGGTCCCAGTGGCCAAGGTGCGGATGCGGGACGTGGCCGAGCACGCCGGAGTGTCGGTGCGGACGGTGTCGAACGTGGTCAACGGCTTCTCCCACGTCAGCCCGGACACCCGCGCCAAGGTGCAGCGCTCGCTCGACGAGCTGGGCTACCGCATGGACTACCTCGCGCGCGGCCTGCGGTCGGGCCGTACCGGCTTCATCGCGCTCGCCGTGCCGTTCCTCGCCGAGCCCTACTTCGCCGAACTCGCCCAGGCCGTGATCCGGGCCGCCGGCCGCCGCGGCATCACGGTGCTCGTGGAGTCGACCGCGGGCGACAGCGCGGTGGAGCGGCGGATCATCGAGGGCGGTCTGACCAATGTCGCCGACGGTGTGCTGCTGAGCGCGCTGACCCTGCCGGCCGCCGACATCGCCGCGAAGAAGCCGGACTTTCCGCTGGTCATGCTGGGCGAGCACAGCGTCGGGGACCAGTTCCCGCGGGTCGGCATCGACAACGTGGCGGCCGCCCGGACGGCCGTGGAGCACCTGCTGGAGCAGGGCTGCCGCCGGATCGTCGCGCTCGGCCGCAACGGCAGCGAGAACGGCCGCCAGCGCACCGAGGGCTACGAGCAGGCGATGTCGGCGGCCCGGGTGCGGCGGGTGAACTGGCTGGTCGTACCGGTCGAGGACTGGACAAGGGAGCAGGGCCACAGCGCCGTGCGCGAGCTGCTGGAGGGCGACGGCCCGCTGCCCGACGCCGTCTTCGCCTTCAACGACGCGCTCGCCGTCGGGGCGCTGCGGGCCCTGGACGCCTCCGGGGTGCGGGTGCCCGAGGACGTCGCCGTCGTCGGCATCGACGCCGTCCAGGAGTCCGCCTACACGCACCCGCCGCTCACCTCCGTCGCCCCCGACCTCGACGCCATCGCCGAGCGCTCGCTGGCCCTGCTGGAGGAGCAGATGCAGGCCCCCGGCGGGTCCGGGGAGGCCGCGTCCGGCGAGGAACCGCAGGCGGGAGGGGTCGCGGCGGCCCCCCAGGTGGCCACGCCGTACCGGCTGATCGTCCGCGAGTCCTCCCGCCGAGGGCCCCTTCCGGAGTGAGCCGCGGGCCGGTCCCGGGGTGACCTTCGGGTCCCCTCCGGGGCGGCCCGAGGGCCCCGGCGGCGCCGGTCGGGACTTCTTCCCGGGGATCTATTGCATCGTTGCAAAACGTGTGCGAGGGTCTGCGCCATCGAGTTCACATCGAATTAACGAGGTGAATACCCCTATGAGCGGAGCGATGGCACGCCGGCGGTTTCTGGCCCTCGGCGGCGGCCTTGCCCTGACCGGAGGGCTCGCGGCGTGCTCCTCCCCGCTCGTGTCCGGCCTGACGGGCTCACAGCCGGACACCGCGGACGTCATCTTCTGGAACCTCTTCACCGGCGGTGACGGCGCCAACATGGTGCTGATGGAGAAGGCGTTCCGAAAAGCCAACCCGGGAACGACGGTCGAGGCGACCGTCCTGGGCTGGGGCAACCCGTACTACACGAAGCTGGCGCTGGCCATCGCGAGCGGCACGCCGCCGGACGTGGGCATCACCCACCTCTCGCGGCTCCCGCTCCTCGCCGCCTCCGGCCTGCTGGAACCGATCGCACGGACGCCGCTCGCGGAGTTGGGCGTCACCGAGGACAAGTTCACCCCGGCGGCCTGGCGGAAGGCCACCGTGGACGGCACCCCCTACGCGGTACCGCTCGACACGCACCCCTTCGTGCTCTATTACAACGTGGACATCGCCCGCAAGGCGGGCCTGCTGAACGCCTCGGGCGACGATCTCGTGCCCCTCAAGGGCAAGGAGGACTTCGTCGGCGCGGTGAAGGCGATGCGGGACGCGGGCGGCGCCCAGTACGGCGCGGTCATGTCGATCACCGCCGACCCGTCCACGGCCTGGCGCTTCTTCAGCATGGTCTACTCCGGCCTGGCCGGCCCGATCGTCACCGACTCCGGGACCAGGATCGCCATCGACGACGAGGCGATGCGCGAGACGGTCGCCTTCATGCAGAGCCTGACCGGCCCGGACCTGATGCCGAAGAACCTCACCGGAGCCGGCGCCAACGCCCTCTTCAGCACCGGCAAGGCCGGCTTCCTCTTCGACGGCGAATGGCAGATCCCCACCTACCGCGCGGTCGAGGACCTCAAGTTCAACGTCGTGCCGTTCCCGGCGCTGCTCGGCCCCAAGCCGGTGGCGTACGCCGACTCGCACGCGCTCGTCCTGCCGCGCAACGACCGCGGCGACGAGACCCGCACCCGCAACGCGGCGACGTTCGTCAAGAGCCTCCTCGACAGCAGCGCGGTGTGGGCCGAGGGCGGCCACATCCCGGCGTGGCTGCCGACGCAGCGCAGCAAGGCGTTCCTCGACCAGTCACCGCAACGCAACTACGTCCAGGCCGCGTTCGACGCCCAGTACGACCCGGTGGCCTGGTACACCGGCGCCGGCTCGGACTTCCAGGGCGTGATCGGCGGCACGGTCATCGAGGCGCTCGCCGGGCGCATCACGCCCACGGGCACGGCGGCCGCGATGCGCTCCGCCCTGAAGCGGTACACCACGTCCCGACCGCCGGTCACGATGAAGTAGGAGGCAGTCACCATGACGACCGTCGTCCCGACGCGACCGGCACGAGCCGCATCCCCGGCACAGCCCGCCGCCGACCGGCCCGCCCCCTCCGAACGCCGGGCGGGCAGACTCCTCGCCGCCCCCTTCCTCGTGATCTACCTGCTCTTCCTGGTCGGCCCGCTCCTGGTCGGGGTGGTGCTGAGCTTCTTCAACACCACCACCGTCAAGAGCGGCCTCGGGGACTTCGTCGGCCTGTCGAACTACCACGAGGTGCTCACCGACTCCCTCTTCTGGGAGAGCATGTGGCACTCGGTGCTCTTCACCCTGCTGACCACACCCCCGCTGGTCGTCCTCGCGCTGGGCGTCGCCATCCTCGCCTCGCGCATCCGCCGCGGCCGGCTCTTCTACCGCATCGCCTTCTTCGTGCCCTACGTGGTGCCGTCCTCCGTGGTCACCCTGATCTTCCTGTGGATGTACACCCCGCAGATCGGCCTCCTCCCGAAGGTCTTCGGCGCCGTCGGACTGCCGGTGCCCGACTTCATCGGCAGCACCTCGGGCGGCTGGACCGCCGTCGTGCTGATGACCGTGTGGTGGACGTTCGGCTTCAACTTCGTCCTCTACACCGCCGCCATCCAGGACGTCCCCGCGGACGTCTACGAAGCGGCGGCCATCGACGGCGCGAGCCCCTGGCAGCAGATCCGCCACATCACGGTCCCGCTGCTCGGCCGGACCACCAGCCTGGTGCTGATCCTGCAGATCCTCGCCTCGCTGAAGGTGTTCGACCAGATCTACCAGCTGCTCGGCGGCGGACCCAACCAGTCCACCCGGCCGGTCATCGAGTACATCTACGACACCGGCTTCACCGCCTACCGAGGTGGCTACGGCGCTGCCGCCACCATGGTGTATTTCGTCATCATCGTCGCGATCTCGGCGGCCTGGTACGGGCTGCGACGCCGTCGCGCGACCGGCAGCGCGGCCTGAGCGGAGGACCCATGACCACCATCACCCAGCCGCGGACCGCCGAACCGAAGGGCGCGGTCAACGGCGCCAAGCTCTTCAACCGGCTCTGCGCCACCTGCCTGACCCTGTTCGCGCTGATCTGGCTGGTGCCCTTCGCCTGGGCGCTGATCACCTCGCTGCGCGACGACGCGGCCATCACCCGGAGTCCCACGTCGATCTTCGCGGGCGGCTGGTCACTGGACGCCTACGCGACCGCCTGGGACAACCATCCGATCGGCACCTGGTACCTCAACAGCCTGGTGATCTCGGTACTCGCCGTGATCTTCACGGTGGCGTTCTGCTCGATGGCCGGATTCGCCCTGGCCTTCCTGCGGTTCCGCGGCCGGGCCCTGGTCATGGCCGTCGTCACCGCCGGCCTGATGCTGCCGACCGAGGCGCTGGTGCTGCCCCAGTTCATCGAGTACCGGTCCTTCCACCTGCTCGGCACGTTCTGGGCGCTGGTCCTGCCGTCGGTCGCGGCACCGATCTCGGTGTTCGTCTTCCACTCGTTCTTCCGCGGCATCCCGACGGCGCTGATCGAGGCGGCCCGCATCGACGGCGCGAGCTGGTGGCGGGTCTACGCCACCGTCTGCATGCCGATCTGCCGTCCGGCGGTGTCCACGGTCGCGATCCTCACCTTCATCGGCTCCTGGAACTCCTTCCTGTGGCCGCTGCTGGTCCTCAGCCAGACCAAGTCCCAGACCATCCCGGTGGGCCTGGCCTCGCTGGTGGACCCGACCAGCCCCCAGTACGCCGAGATCATGGCCTCCTCGGTCCTCGGTTTCATCCCGCTCATCGCGGTCTTCCTGGTCTTCCAGCGGCAGATCGTCCAGGGCATCGCCACCACCGGCATCAAGTGACCCGTCCGCGGCGGGCGCGACGGCTCCCGCCCGCCGCGGACGGTCTCACCGGTCCGCGGGGCGGGCGGGACCCGGCGGCAGCGCGCCGAGGACGGCCGCGAGGCCCTGCGGGTCGCGGCGGGCGATGTTGTGGCCGACCGGAATCTCGTGGACCCGCCACCCCGAGTCGGCGCGCAGCCGTTCGGTGAGGGCCACGAACGGACTGCCCGCCCACGCGCCACCGCTGATGTACGTCCGGCCGTACGTGCCGCCGCTGCCGCCCTCCAGCCTGACCGACTGGACGAAGCTCGCCATCGGATGCGGACGCGCACGAGGGTCGAGGCCGTCCGGGACGGCGACCCACCGGCCGTCGCCCCGCGCGCCGGCGATGAACAGCTCGCGGAAACCGTCACTGGTCAAGGACCAGCACGAGTCGCCGTCGTCGGGCACGTAGGCGTCGATGAAGACGAGCTGGGCGAGCCGGTCGCCGAGCCGGTCCGCGACACCGGCGATCACCAGACCGGCGTAACTGTGCCCGCACAGGGCGAGGGGCGATCCGTCGCTCCGCTCGACCGTCCCGGCCACCTGCGCGATGTGGTCGTCCAGGTTCGGCGGACGGTCCGGGTCGGCCGGGACGTCCGGCTCCAGACCCGACAGCGTCACCGCCTCGACCCGATGACCCTCCCGGCGCAGCTCGGCGGCCACCGCGTCGAACACCCAGCCGCCCTGCCAACCGCCCGGCACCATGAGGAACTTCACCGCGTCATCGTAGGGCGGTGCGCTCCCGCCGGGGGAGGGGGTGCCCGGCCGCGCCGGGCACCCCCTCGTCGGTCAGCGGGTCACCGTACGACGACCCGCGTGCTGCCCGTGACGCCGCCGGAGGTCACCGAGACGGTGACGCTGCCGGGACGGTGGGCGGTGAGGGCACCGGTGGCCGGGTCCACCGAGGCGATCCTCGGGTCGGCGGAGGACCACACGTGCGAGGCGGGGTCCGCGACCGGGACGGTGAGCGGAGCGATGTTGTCGCCGGTGACCTGGTCGCCGTCCGCGGTCAGGGTGACGTGGTCGCCCTTGGCGATCGGGTCCTTCGGGCCCCGCACCGTGATCGAGGCGAGCGCGGGCTCGACGGTGTACTGGAGGTCACCGTCGTCGCCGATGCGGACCAGCCCGAAGTGGTAGAAGCCGCCCTGGTCCGCGGGCGCATAGGCGGGCATGCCGAGGTCGGCGAAGGTGAACTGCGGGATGCCGCCCTTCTCCACCGTGGTGGGGTGGCCCTCGGGGTCGAGGATCTGCTCGGCGAAGCCGCGGGCGTGGCCGTACATCATGATCACGTGCTGCTTCGGGTGGGTCTGCTGGAAGCGCTGCACCAGCCGCAGGTACATGCGGGCCTCCCAGCGGTCCGTGAACTGGCTGTTCGCGGCCGGGTGCGGGTCGTAGGCCGGCATGTGCGTGATGACCAGGACGTCCTTGGCGGTGGTGTCCGTCAACTGCTGGACCAGCCACGGGTACTGGGCGCCCTCGGGGTCCTGGAAGGGGTCCGAGGACTGGAGGCTGCCGTGCGCGTTGTCGGTGACGATCAGCCGCGCCGCACCCAGGCCGTAGGCGTAGTGGGTGTCGCCGAAGGTGTCGCTGTAGTTGCCGTTCTCGGCGTCTGCGCCCTGGGTGATCTCGTGGTTGCCGACGATGTCCCGCTCGGGGACACCGAGCGCGTCCATCTTCGACTTGGCGAATTGGAGGTCGGCGAGCTTGCCGTCGTCGGCCATGTCACCGAGGAACTGCGCGGCGTCCGGGCGGGCCTGCGGGCTCAGGGAGGGCAGCCGACCGGCGACGGAGTCCATCACGTTGCTGCTGACCGACCCGGGGTCGGAGGCCAGCAGGTGGGCGTCGTCACCGGCGAGCAGCGTGCTGCCGTGCCGGGCGAAGTCCGCCGAGTCCTCCTCGTGGGACAGCCACTTCGGGTTGTCCGGTACGGCGTGGTAGTCGGGTTCGGTCACCGGCCGGGGCGAGTACAGCGCCTGGAGGCCCGCCACGTTCAGCGAGCCGTCGTAGGCGGTGCTCGGGCTGATGGCCAGGAAGTCGACGAAGCTGATGGTCAGCGGGAACTGCATGCCCGCGGGCAGCTGCGCGACGGCGAGGTGCCAGTCCTTCCAGGTGACGTACGTCGGATACAGCGTGGTCGCCGCGCCGTTGACGCCGATGTACCGCTCGGCCAGCTCGATGCCGTTGCCGTCGCCCTTGATCCACATGCCGATCGCGGTGGGGACGTGGCCGCCCGCGGTGTCGGTCTTGAGGGTGACGTTCGGCGTGAGGACGAGCTGCTTGACGCCGGAACCGGCCGGCATCGCGTAGTCGAGCTTCAGGGATCCGGACTCGGTGGAGCCGGGCGGTACGACCCCGGCGTCTGCGGACAGCGTGGCCGGCTTGCCGGTCGTGTTGTTGCTGAGCCGCCAGTGGTCGAGGCTGTTCATCGGGTCGATGACCTTGCTGACACTGCCGACCGCGATCGACGCCGTGCCGGTGGCACCCGCGACGCTCGCGCTCACGTCGGCGAGGCCGCCGTCGTCGGCGCCCGCGGTGAACAGCCCGTGGGCGTCCACGCCGCCGAGGTTCGCCGGGTCCGTCCGCCAGGTGGCGGCCTCGGCGGGGATCTGCACCCGGTCGCCGTCCTGGTCGGTGCCGGACAGGGTCAGCTGCCGGGTGCCGCCGTTGTCGAGGTCGGCCTGGTCGGGAGAGACGGTGAGGGTCTTCAGCCTGCTGACGACCTCCAGCTTCTCCGACGTGGACGCGCTGCCGTTCCAGGCGATGATCCGGCCGGTGCCCGAGCGGTGCGGGGTGAGCCTGCCGTCCTGGTAGCCGGCGAGGCTCGCGGGCTCGACGCGGACGTGGGTCTCACCGGACGCCGGGTTGGCGAACCGGTCGACGGCGTGCACCGGCAGCGGGACGGAGCCGCCGGTCACGGTGGTGACCGTCTTCCCGTCGTTCACGACCACCGTGCGGGCGGCCTCGGCCTGCTTGGCCGTCGAGTAGAAGAAGATGCCGTTGGCGACCGGGCGTTCGGTGTTGCCGGGCAGGTCGGAGGGCGTGTTGACGACCTCGGCCCGGTCGGCGCCGGGGGCGCGGCTGACCATGCCGGTGGAGCCGCCGCCGTCGAAGAGCATGCCGGTGTACGCGCCGTGCGCGACCAGGTAGCCCGCGGCCTGCTCCGGGGTCACGCCGAAGGCGGTGTCGGCGCCGCCGTGGCCGTCGATGGCGACGACGATGGCGTGCCTGCCGTCCTTGGTGATGCCGACGGCGGTCTCCGGGTTGGCGCCGCTCGGCGGGGTGCCGGTCGGGTCCTGGTAGACCTTGCCGTCCTTGACCAGGGTGTCGACGCCGCTGATCAGCTGCGTGACATCGTTATCGGGGGACAGCCGGGTGGCGATCCGGACGGTGTCGCCGGTGTGCAGCGTGTCGGAGAGCCACTGCCCGCCGTCGCCGGCGCCCAGCAGGCCGGTCTCGTCCGCGGCCAGCCGCGGCACGGTGGTGATGCCGGTCCGCACCCGGTCGACGACGAACCCGCCGGCGGTGCCGTGCCCGGCCACCAGCGTGGACGCCTTGGTCAGACCGGGGGTCTCGCCGAGGTCGGGGGTCACCTCCGTGATCCCGCCGCCCGCCACGTCGTTCACGGTGTTCACCGAGGTGAGCGCACGGGTCGCGGTCCCGGCGGTGATGGTGCCCGAGAAGGTCTCGGGGCCCATGACCAGGGTGCCGTCGGCCTTGACGGCGAGCTGGGAGGCGAAGCCCGCCTTGGGGCTCTTGAGCAGCCGGCCGTCGGTCATGACGCCGCCGACGGGGCGCCCGCTCGCGTGGATCTCGAAGTAGTCGCCGTTGACACCGGCCACCGCGTGGGTCCGGTGGGCCATCGACGACGGCGTCTCGTCCGCCGGGTCGGTGAGGGTGTCGTCGGCCTCGACCATGCCCACCCGCAGGTTCGGGTCGGTCAGGTCGGCCTGGAGGACCTGGATGTGCTGCCGGCCGCCGACCGTGTCGTAGGTCTCGCTGTAGTGCTTCAGGCCGCGGGTGACGGTCTCGGACGGCGTACGGGTCCGGTCCACCACCAGCGGCCAGTTCTCCGGGGTGTCCGGGAGCCAGTCGCCCGGTGCCGTGTGGCCGTGCCCGTGGCCGCCGCCGGCCGTGGCGGCGTCGGAGCCGAAGGCGATGCCCGCTCCGGTCACGGAGGCGATGAGCGCCAGGGCCACCGCGGCCACCGCCGTGCGGCGCGGGCCGGCGGGCGCGGGTCTCTTCTCGCGAAGTGTCATGTGGGTTCTGTCCTTGCAGTCGTGCGCGCCGGTGCTCCCGGCGCGCAACGACCACCGCACACCTGCCCGGCAGACCGCGGGTATCGGTTCAGGGTGTGCGAGATGACCATCCCGGTGGGCGCTCCGCCCGCTTCGCGAACATCTCGCCAACTCTCGGTTCCGTCCGAACTTTCCGCCGGCCGCGGCCATCGAAGCCCCGGCACCCGCCCGGCCCGCTCCCGGCATCGGAAGGGCGTCCGGTGCCGTCACGGCTGGGGGAGTGCCCGCTCGACCCCTCGCTTCCGCCGCACCCGACTGCCGTGGGCCGGCGCCGGTGCCGCATGCCCGGCGAACGAGCCCTTCGCGGAACGCAGTTGGTCTCCGTTGCCGTCGAGCTGACGGCCGGACCGGCTCCCGTCGCCCTCGACTCGCCCTGCAAAGGGCGTGCATGACGACCCGTCAGAAAAAAAAGTCGCCCGCCCGGCGAACCTTTCCGCGTCGGTGTGGATCACACGAGCGTGACGCGTCGTCTCGCGTCGCACCCCACCAGGGGAACGCAGAAGGGAT
The DNA here is from genome assembly GCF_044757385.1 of Streptomyces sp. NPDC091282. Taxonomy (NCBI): domain Bacteria; kingdom Bacillati; phylum Actinomycetota; class Actinomycetes; order Kitasatosporales; family Streptomycetaceae; genus Streptomyces; species Streptomyces sp. NPDC091282. The sequence goes on along the minus strand of NZ_JBIVUX010000008.1, from coordinate 181,085 downwards.
TCGTGGATCCGTGGATCGTAGAAGAGGAAGAACCGCCCTGCGCAGGGGCGTACGCGCGGTCGTCGGGGGCCGTCGGGCGACCGGCGGCGCGGCCGTCCTGCTCGTGGTCTCCGCCCTGCTGACCGGGGCGCTGTCCGGCACGCAGGCCGTGGCCGCGGCACCCGCGGGCGGCGGCACCGTACGGACGGCAGCCGCCGACGGCGGCGGCGATCCGGTCGTACGGCTGCGGCAGGAGGTGCGGGCCGGGTCCCTGCTGGACACGCACGGCGCGCGCGCCGTCTGCCCCCGGTGCGCGGCCCAGATCGTCACGGAGAAGAAGGGCAGCGACACTCCGCTGCACGCGTCCGCGCCCGCCGGTTACGGGCCGCAGGACCTCGCCAAGGCCTACGGCCTGCCGGCGAAGTCGAAGAGCACCGCGACCGTCGCGATCATCGACGCGGGCGTCGACGCCAATCTGGCCTCCGACCTGGCCGCCTACCGCGCCGCTTTCGGGCTGCCCGCCTGCGACACGGCGTCCGGCTGCCTGACGCTCAAGAACTACACCGGCGGCAAGCAGCCGGCACCGCAGAAGAGCGGTCCCGGCGCGGCGCTGGAGGAGGACGTCGCCGTCGAGACCTCGCTCGACCTCGACGCCGCCTCCGCGGCCTGCCCCACCTGCCACCTGCTGGAGATCTCCGTGCCCTGGCAGGACGGCGAGGACGACAACGACGTCTCCACCGGCGACTTCGCCAAGGCGGTCGACACGGCGGTGGCCGCCGGCGCCTCGGCCGTCAGCATCAGTTACGGCTACACCGCGGACGTGACCAACACCAGCGGCGCCTCTCTCAAGTCGCTCAGGCACAAGGGCGTCGCGATCACCGCCTCCACCGGCGACTCCGGCTTCAACGGCGGCATCCACCAGGCATGGCCGTCCAACCTGCCCTCGGTGACCGCCGTCGGCGGCGTCACCCTGCCCGCCGACGGCCCCGCGACGGGCTGGTGGGCCGCCGGAAGCGGCTGCGAGACGGACTTCACCGCAGCCACCGGCCAGCCCGCCGCGGTCACCGCCGCCTGCGGCCACCACCGCGCGGCCGCCGACGTCTCCGCGGACGCCGACCCGGCGACCGGCCTGGCCGTCTACGACACGTACGCGCCGAGCAGCGGCGAACCCGTCGACTGGACCATCGTCGGCGGCACCAGCGCCTCCGCGCCCTACATAGCGGGGCTGTACGCCCGTGCCGGGCACCTCTCCGCCGTCCAGGGACCCAACACCCTCTACCAGGCCCCGGCGTCCGACTTCACCGACGTCACCGGCGGCACCAACGAGGACTACCGGCAGTGCGCCGACTACCCCGGGATCCGCGCCTCGCTGTGCACCGCGGGCGCCGGCTGGGACGGGCTGACCGGCATCGGCATGCCCCACGGTCTCGGCGCGTTCTGACCCGTCCCGTCCGTCACCCCTGATCCGGCTTCCACCGACGAGAATCGAGAGGACCCGCCCCCATGCGCAGAAGAACTCGGGCCACGGCCGTAGCGGCGGCACTGTCCGTCATGCTCCTGACCGGCTCCGCGATGGCGAGCGCCAGCCCCGCCAAGCCCGCCGTACGTCCCTGCACCACCGGCAATGTCTCCTTCTACTTCGGCGGCTACTCCTACGGGCTCGGCCACCGCAGTTTCGACCTGACACTGCTCGCGCACGACGGCATCACCTGCAGCCTCAGCGACACCCCGCTGATCACCCTGAGCTCTCCGCCGGACCAGACCGACAAGATCCCGGTGACCGTCAACGGCCGCGGCGGCACCCTCGTGCTGCGCCCCGACTCGCCGCTGCACACGACCATCGCCTACTCGGTCCCGGACGCACCCGAGAACAAGGCGCAGGTCAACGGGCTCCAGCTGGCCATGCCCGACGGCAGCAGCCGTGCGACGAGCTTCCTCTTCCCCGGCACCACCGACATCTACAAGGGCGGGGTGTACATCACGTCCTGGACGACCGGCATCGGCCTGGGCCAGGAAGAGCAGCACTGACCGTCGCCCGCGGACCGCGCTGCGGCGGTCGCGGGCGGTGTGATCCCGCGTGATCGTGCGGCCGGCGGCCGACCGCCGGCCGCACAACCGGTGCGCACGGGGTGCCGCGCGGGCGGGCTCAGCGCAGCAGGACGTCGAACACCAGCTGGAAGAACGCGTCGATGGGGGCGGAGGACTTGTCCGCGCGGGCCGCGATCAGCGCGCCCTCCCAGGCACTGAGGACGAAGAGCGCGGTCGCCCGCACGTCGAGCCCGGTACCGACCTCGCCCGCCTCCTGGGCCTCGGTCAGCACACGCGCGATGTGCGCGGCCCACTGCTGGAAGCCGCGCTGGACCGCCGAGCGGATCTCCTCGGAGTGGTCGGCCACCTCGGCGCCGAAATTGCCGACCAGGCATCCCCGCGCGAAGCCGCTGTCCACCGTGTCCGCGCCCATGAACGCGAAGTGCGCCCGGAGCCTTTCCAGCGGAGGCTGCCCGGCCGCGTCGAGCATGTCGAAGCGCAGACCGGCGGCATAGCGTTCGAGCGCCTCCAGGGCGCTGTCCTCCTTGCTGGCGAAGTGGTTGTAGAACGAACCCTTCGGTGCGCCGGCGGCCGAGGTGATGTCACTGATGCCGGTGGCGTTGAAGCCCCGGGTGCGGAACTGCTCCAGAGCCGCCTGCGCGATCTCCTCGCGCTTGGACGCACGTGCCATTCTGATCACCTCCTCATTAATATGTCCGGTCGTCTTGCCCGCCGTCAAGCCCGGTTCCATGAGTCCGCGTGTGCCGGCCGGCAGGGCTTGCGATTCTCAAGACGACCGGTCATATTGAATGAGACACCGTCCCCCAGAGCCCCGCCGGTCCGTACCGGCCGGGCGCGGTACCGAGGAGCTTCCATGTCCACCACCTACCGGGCCTTCGAGGCCACCGGCGTCCACAACCTCCGGCTGGTCGAGCGCGAACTGGCCGACCCGGCGCCCGGACACGTCCGGCTCCGGGTGGAGACCTGCGGCGTCTGCCACTCCGACGTCCTCGCCGTGGAGGGCCTGCGCGCCGACCCGTCGACTCCCCTCGTACCGGGCCACGAGATCGTCGGCGTGATCGACGCCGTGGGGCCGGGCGTCACCGCCTGGCATCCCGGCGACCGCGTCGGGGTCGGCTTCCTGAACGGGCACTGCGGCGAGTGCGAGCCGTGCCGGCGCGGCGACTTCGTCAACTGCCTCGACCAGGCACAGACGGGCACGACCACCGACGGCGGGTACGCCGAGGTGACCTACGCGCGCGCCAGCGGACTGGTCCGCATCCCCGACGGCATGCCCGCGGCCGAGGCCGCCCCCCTGCTCTGCGCCGGGCTGACCACCTTCTCCGCGCTCCAGCAGGACTCCGTCCGGGCGGGCAGCCTGGTGGCCGTGCAGGGCATCGGCGGGCTGGGGCACCTCGCCCTCCAGTACGCCCGCAGCCTCGGCTTCCGGGTCGCCGCGGTCGCCCGCGGCAAGGAGAAGGAGCCGCTCGCCCGTCAGCTGGGCGCGCACGAGTACATCGACAGCGCGCAGACCGACCCCGGCGAGGCGCTGGCGGCCCTCGGCGGCGCCTCGGTCATCGTCGCCACGGCGTCGAGCGGCGCCTCCATGAACCCGCTGGTACGCGGTCTGGCGCCCGGCGGGAAGCTCGTCGTGGTCGGTGCCGCCCCGGACCCGCTGTCGGTGACCACCGCCGACCTGATCTTCGGCACCCGGAGCATCGTCGGCAGCCTGACCGGCTCCTCGATCGAGAACGAGGACAACCTCGCCTTCACCCTGGCCCACGGCATCCGTCCCGCCATCGAGACGATGCCCTTCGAGCGGGCCATGGACGCCTACGAGCGGATGCTCTCCGGCAAGGCCCGGTTCCGCGTCGTCCTGGACGTCACCGCCTGACCGTCCGCGCGGGCGGCACCGGTCGGTGACGGCGGGGGGGAGTGACCGGGAGCCCGTGATTGCGGGAACGGCCGTCGGCCGGGCATCGTTCGACACCGTCCGCTCCGGCGGGCCCGTGTGCCGAGGAGGTATTCCGGTGACCGTGGTTCCCGTACGCCGGGTGGCTCTCCTCGGCGGTGGCTTCTCCATGGACGACGACGGCCTGCTGGACGACTGGGTGCTCGGTCACGCACGGAGCCCCCGGCCCAGGGTGTGCTTCCTGGCGACGGCCAGCGGCGACTCCGCGGCCTACATCGACAGGTTCCTCTCGGCGTTCCGGGACCGGGCCTGTGAGCCCGGCGTCCTGCCGCTGTTCCGCAGAGAGCTCGACGACGCCGCGCTGCGCGCGTTCCTGATCTCCCAGGACGTCGTCTACGTGGGCGGCGGGAACACCGCCAACCTGCTGGCGGTGTGGCGCGTGCACGGCGTGGACCGGTTGCTGCGCGAGGCCTGCGATCGCGGCACGCTGCTGTGCGGTGTCAGCGCCGGCGCCAACTGCTGGGCCGAGGGCTCGCACACCGACTCCTTCGGACCGCTGACGTTCCTCCCTGAGGGACTTGGCCTGCTGCGAGGCTCGGTCTGCCCGCACTACGACAGCGAGCCGGGCCGCCGCGCCTCCTACCGCGCGGCGGTGGCCGACGGTTCGCTCGGCGCCGGATGGGCGCTGGAGGACGGTGCCGGCGCGCTCTTCACGGACGGCCTCCTGACGGAAGCCGTGACCCGCACCGCGCAGGCCCGCCTGTACGAGGTCGCACCCGACGGCGACGGCGGATGCGCGGAGCGGGCCGTGCCGTGCCGGTTGCTCGGCGCGGCACGGTGACCTCCGTGCACCGGGCGGACTACAGCTCCAGCAGCGCCTGCTCGACGGCCTCCGTCAGAGCCGGGTGGATGTACATGACGTCGTGCCCGATCCGGTCCACCGTCAGCTCCAGGGACATGGCCTGGATCAGCGGCTGGATGAGCGTGGCGGCCTGCGGGCCGATGATGTGCGCGCCGAGGAGCAGGCGGTCGGCGGGACTCGCGAGCAGCTTGACGAAACTGGTGGTGTCCTCCAGGGCCCAGCCGTACGCGGTCTGGGAGTAGTCGCGGACGCTCACCACGAAGTCCACGCCGCGCCGCCGCGCCTCCTGCTCGGTGAGGCCGACGCTGGCGATCTGCGGGCTGGTGAACACCGCGTGCGGGGCCACGTTGTTCGGCAGCGTCCGCATGTCCTGCGGATGCAGGATGTTGTGCCGCACCACCCGCGACTCGGCGTTCGCGACGTGCTTGAGCTGGAAGTGGTTCACCGCGTCGCCGAGCGCCCACACGCCGGGCACGGACGTACGGTAGGCGCCGTCGGTGACGACGTGACCGTGCGAGTCCATCTCCAGACCGCCGTCGGCGGCCCGCAGCCGGTCGGTGTTGGGCCTGCGGCCGACGCACACCAGCATCATCTCGGCCTCGACCGTCCGCTCGCCGTCCGGGCCCGCCACCCGGGCCGACACGCCGTCCCCCTCCGGTGCCACCGAGGTGATCTCGGAGTCGAGGAGCACGCGGTGCCGCCGCGAGGCGAGTTCGGTGAAGCGCTGCGAGACCTGCTCGTCCTCCGCCATGAGCAGGCGCGGCCCGCGCTGCACGATCGTGACGTCCGTGCCGAACGACTGGAACACGTGCCCGAACTCCGCCGCGATGAAGCCGCCGCCGAGCACCAGGAGGGAGGCGGGCAGGTCGTCGATCCGCATGATCGTGTCGGAGGTGTGGAAGGCGACGGTGTCGAGGCCGGGGATGTCCGGCACGACCGGCCGGGACCCGACCGCGACGACGAACGTCTCGGCGGTGATCCGCTCGGACCCGACCTCCAGCACCTTCGGGGCGACGAAGTGCGCCGCCTCGGTGAACACGTCGACGCCCTGGCTCCTGCGGTACTCCAGCGCGCTCTCGTGCAGCGGATCGATACGGTCGAACACGCGGTCCCGTACCGACTTCCAGTCGACGTGCTCGACGCTCGCGTGGACACCGAGGCGGCGTGCCGCCCGCGCGTCCTCGGCGGCGTCCGCGGCGACGACGAACATCTTGCTCGGGATGCAGCCCCGGTTCAGGCACGTACCGCCGAAACGGCCGGGCTCGACGATGGCGGTCCGCAGGTGCCCGAATTCCTCGGACAGCAGCATGTTCCCGCTGCCCGCCCCCAGGATGACGAGATCGTAGTGCCGCATGTCCTCCACCTTCCGCCGGCGGGACACCGGCCTCGCGGCGACTGGCTGTGCGAAGCGGTCGAACTGATCACAATTCTGTCCGCATACGCCGCCCGCCACCACCGCCGGGCGGGAGCGAGCCGCCGAAGGGTCCGGTGCGGCCTCGGTCCGCCGGTCCGCCGCCGTCGGGAATGCCCAGCCGACGGGCCACGGTGGTCAGGGCGGGTCCCAGGGGGAGCGCGACCCGGGTGAGGGCGTGCGGGTCGCCGCGGGTCGGGTCCTGGTTGACGATCAGCACCGGCTTGCCCTCCTGGTGTGCCTGGCGGACGAACCGCAGCCCGGACATCACCGTCAGCGAGGAACCCAGGACCAGCAGCGAGGACGCCTCCCGGACCAGCCGCCGGCAGTGCTCGACGCGCTGCGGCGGGACCGCCTCCCCGAAGAACACCACGTCCGGCTTGAGCACGCCGCCGCAGCCGGCGCAGGGCACGACCCGGAAGTCGCCGACCTGCGCGTCGGTGAGGTCGGCGTCGCCGTCCGGGTTGATCCCGGCGGCCACCGGGTCGAAGCCCGGGTTCTCGGCCTCCAGCCGCCGGGCGAGGTCGCGGCGCGCGCTGAAGGTGCCGCAGGAGAGGCAGACGACCCGGTCGAGGCTGCCGTGCAGCTCCACGACGCCCTCGCTGCCCGCGGCCTGGTGCAGACCGTCGACGTTCTGCGTGATCACACCCGTGACGTGCGCGTGCCGCGCGTAAGCCGCCACGGCCAGATGCCCGGCGTTGGGAAGGGCACGCCCGAAGGTGCGCCAGCCGAGATGACTGCGCGCCCAGTAGCGCCGCCGCGCGTGGGCGCTGCCGGTGAAGTCCTGGTACGTCATCGGGGTGTGCCGGGTCAGGCTCCCGTCCTTGCCCCGGTAGTCCGGGATACCCGATTCCGTGGAGATGCCCGCCCCGCTGAGCACCAGCACACCGCCGACGCTCAGCGCGTCGACCACCGGTCCCAGGTCGGTGGTGCCCGGCGGCAGATCCGCGGCGGGGGTCCAGCTCAGGGTGGGGCGCATGCGCATGCGGCCAGGGTACGGAATCGGCGGTGGCCGGTGACGGGCGCCATCAGCGGAGCCGACGCATACGGCTGTTCGCCGGACCCGGTCACCATGTACGACCTCGACGGGCAGGGGCTGGGTCTCCTGGGGCCGGGCCTGGCGGATCACCGTGTGCGTGAGCGCCGTGCTCCGGGTCCTCGGCACGGCCTGCTTCGCCACCGCGAAGATCCGCAGGATCCGGCAGGTCATCCGGAGTTGGGGCGGCATTCGTGCCGCCGTCTCCCGCGTGATGAGCGCACGCACCCGCTACCTGCGCGGGCAACGCCTCGCCACCATGATGATCACCTCGGGTTCGGCGATCCTGGGCCTCGACAGCGTCTACGACAGATGTATCAAGACCAAGCTGTAGAAACCTCGCGCCGGCGGCGCCGACTCCGGCACCATCCCAGGGCACCACCACCTCATCCGCCCACACAGCCTGCTCCGGCCGGAGCAGGCTTTCGAGAAGGAAACCCCATGAGCTCGCCCAGCCCCGCCCTGGTCGTCCCCGTCGTGCTGTGGACCGTGATCGCCGGTGCCGCGCTGATCACCACGATCGTGCTGTCCGTGCGTGCGGGACGGCGGCAGGCACCGTCCGGCAGCTGGAACCCGTACGGACCGGGCTTCCTGTTCGTCGCTGCCGCGGCCGCTGTGGGGTACGCCGCCGCGGCCGTCGTCACCGGCCGGTTCTCCTGGGCCGGCGCCGCGTTCGGCATCCTCTGGCCCGTCATGGCCGCCTCGGCGCTCGACTTCACGGCGCGCCGACGCGCGCCGTCCCGGTCCAGGTGGGCGGGTCCGCTCTTCGCCGCGGTCGGTGCGGCCCTCTACGGATCCCTGCCGCTGTGAAGCAGGCTCCGGCGTCTGCGGGTGCAGGCCGGACGAGTCCGTGATCAGGCCGGTTCCGCCGAGGCTGCACACCGGAGCGGCACGCTGTCATCCCCCGTCGTGACAGCCGAACTGCGCGTCGATCTGCGCGGCGGTCCTCGCGCCGTCGCGGGTCCAGTACTGCCCGTCCGAAAGGTGTGCCGTCCGGGCCCTGTGGACGTCGAACACGTCGCCCGTGCCGTCTCCGGTCCCGGCGAACGTCACGGAGACGTCGAGATTCGCCGGCAGGGTTCCGGGCCGGGAGCCCGAGGTCGCCTCGCGGAAATCGTCCGCGTTCCACAGGGCGATCACGCCCCGCCGTCCCTCCGGGGTCTTCGGGCCGGTCGCGCGCCACAACAGCGCCTCGGAGTCGAAGTCGTGAACCTCGACCGACTCCACCGCGTCCGTGCGGCAGGCCGGCATCTTGACCGAGACGCGGGAACCGTCGACGCGGATGCCCGCCAGGAAGGTCGTCGCCGGGTCGGACATGCGGTAGATGACCCACGCCCCTGTTCCGACGGCGGCGAGGACCGCCAGGCCGAGGACCGAGCCGGTGAGTACGAACGGCCAGACCGGCCGCTGTCGAACCGTGTGCACCAGCGGTATCCCCGTCCCTCGATCCGGCGCGGCAGCCCCGCCCCGGCCCCGCGGCCACTGTAGTCAGAGGAGACACACGTCGTGCCCGGCGGCCGGGGAACGCGGGCGGGACGCAGATCTTTCGGGGCTCGGCGGGCCGTGGATGTCGAGAACGTGCCACCGGCTCCGTCCCAGGAGTGTCAGCGGCCACGACCGGCCGCAGGAGGAGAAGGAGCAACAGCATGGCCATTCAGCGGATGGACAACGTCGGCATCGTCGTCGAGGACCTGGACGCCGCCGTCGCGTACTTCGAGGAACTCGGCATGGAACTGGAGGGCAGGGCGCGGGTCGAGGGCCTCGTCGCCGACCGGTGCACCGGACTCGACGGCGTCCGCTGCGACATCGCGATGCTCCGGACCCCGGACGGCCACAGCCGGCTCGAACTGGCCCGGTACCGCAGCCCCGCGGCGATCAGTGACGGACCGCGCGACCGCCCGCACAACATCCTGGGCACGCACCGCGTCATGTTCGCCGTCGACGACATCGAGGACACCGTCACCCGGCTGCGTCCGCACGGCGCCGAACTCCTCGGCGAGATCGCCCGGTTCGAGGACAGCTACCTGCTCTGCTACGTCCGCGGCCCGGAGGGCGTCATCGTCGGACTGGCCCAGCAGCTGGCCTAGGTGCGGCGGTGCTCAGGCGCGGACCGGGAACGCCGACTGGAAGGCCAGGCGGGCGGCGGCGTCCGCGCCGAGCCGGGTGAGGAGGTCGTCGAGGGCGAGGTACTCCTCCCAGGGCGCCCGGCGACCGGCGTCCGCCAGCGCCGCGACGAGCCTGTCCTCCAGGCCGGCCACGCGCTTGTCCTTCCACACCTTGTCCGCCGTACTGACCAGGAGGTCCTCGACGGTCACGGCGGGGGAGTCCCAGTCGGCGTGGGTCGCGGCGAACCGGGCCCGTGCCGGTGCGAACCCGTGGCTCAGCAGCAGATCGCGGCCGGCGTCCTCGTGCGCCGAGCCGGGCCCGGTGAGTTCCTCGGGGTGCAGGATCTTGCCCACGTCGTGCGTCGCCGCGCCGAAGAGAACGCCGTCGCGGTCCACGGCGAGTTCCGGACAGCGGTCCCGCACCCAGTCCACCAGGTCGACCGCCACGTCATGGACGGCCCGCAGGTGCGCCGCCAGCCTGGGCGGGGCGTCGAGGAGCCGCAGCAGTTCGCTCACCTCGGACGGCAGCTGCCGAAGGCGAGGCTCGCCGGTGGTGTCGAGGGCCCGTGCGAGAAGGTCCGTGGGCGTCGCGGTCATCCCGCAGACCCTACTCCGACGGCGGACGACGCTCATGCTTATTACGCAATATTCATGCGATGATCGAATGGGATATGGGGATCAGGTGGTAGACTGCGCGCCATGGCTATGGCTCTGGAGGAGCGGGTGAGGTCGGCGGTGGCCGCGTTGCTGTACGCGACCGGCGAGTCGCAGTCCGCCCTCGGCGCCGTCCTGGGAGTGAGTCAGGCGCAGGTGAGCCGCCGTCAGCGCGGCACCGCGGCCTGGACCCTGGCGGACTGCGAGGCGGTCGCCGCGCACTACGGCATCGACGTCCTGGACCTGCTGTCGGGACCCACGCGGGCCACCGAGGCGCTGCCGTCCGCGCGCCGCCGTGGCCCACGCCGCGAGGCCGGCGCCCGGCGTTCCGCCGCTGCCGCGGGAGGAGCGCGATGACGGACTTCGGCGCGATCGACGCCCTCCTCGCCGGCGCCGCGAAGGAAGTCCCGCTGCCGCCCGCGGGGGAGCGGCGCACCCTCCGCGAGGAGCTGAACCTCTCGCGCGCCCAGCTCGCCCAGGCCCTCGGGGTGAGCCCCTCCACGGTCGGCGGCTGGGAGGCCGGACGGGACCCGAGCGGCGAGACGAGGGTGAAGTACGCGTACTTCCTGGACGGGGCCAAGGCCAAACTGGCGACGGAGGCCGCCGAACAGAGCCCCGCAGGAGAGGCCGCCGAGGAAGCCGGGCCGCCGGCCGGCCCCGACGAGGACACCGAGCAGCTCGCGGTGGCGCAGCCCTGCGTGCTGTGCGGACAGCCGGCCCGCCACCAGATCGAGGGCTTCCCCCAGCACCTGGACCCCGCCGAATGCGCCGCCGCATCCGCCGCATCCGCCGTGCATGCCGCATCCGCCACTCCGCCCCCGCCACCCGAACCGGCGGCCGCGGAACCCGGCGCGGACCGCACGGCAGGATCCCGCCGGGCGCCGGGCGGCATGAAGGTCGTGGCGGCCGGACGCCGGGTGCGGCCCGCCGCCGCCCCCGACCCGCTCGCGGCCCGCATCTCCTCGGCGGTGGCTGCCGCGCTCAGCGAGCACGGCGGAGACGCCGCGGACGCGACGGCGGCTCTCGTGAAGCGGGCCATCCCGGACGCGATGGCCCTGCTGGACCAGTCCCGCACGGGCGGCCGGTACGAGGTCGTCGCGCACCCGTGGCTGCCGGACGTCCTGCGCAAGCAGTCCGCACGGGGCGCCGACCAGGTCTGGGAGGCCCGGCCGAAGTGGACCCGCCCCGAACTCCCCGCGGGCGAGCACGAGGTGACCGCGCTGGACGTCAACGGGGCGTACCTGTCCGCGCTCAAGACGCATCTGCCGCTGGGGCAGCTGGAGCACTCCGAGGGCGGGCAGCACGACCGCCGCCGGGCCGGCATCCACCTGATCACCCCGCCCGACTGGGACCACGACGCGGTCCTGCCCAACCCGATCGGCAGCCGGGACGAGCCGGGCCCGCTGTGGGTGACCGAGCCGACCCTGCGCCTGCTGCTGCGGATCTCCGGCCCGAAGTACGGGCTGTGCGACCCGCCCGTGATCCACGAGTCGTGGACGTCCGGGGCCACCGAGGGTCTGCTGGAGAAGTTCCGGATCACGCTCAAGGACGCCCGGGACCGGGCGATCGCCGCCGACGACGAAGCAACGCTGGAGTACGTCAAGGCCATGTACTCCAAGTTCGTCTCGACCATGGGGGAGTCGAACTACAACCGGGAGCTCTACCGCACCGACTGGATGCACCTGATCCGCTCCCAGGCGTTCGCGAACCTGTGGTGGAAGGCCCACCGCGCCTACGACGAAGGCCTCATGGTGGTCCGCGCCATGGGCACCGACGAACTGCACGTGATCGGTGACTGGCGCGCCGTCTTCCCCGAAGGGCGCGGCGTGACCGAGGTGAAGGTCAAGGAGGTCTACGGCGTCGGCGGCGCCGAGACCATGGCTCCGGAGGAGGTGGGGCATGCCTGAGCGCACTCTGGACTTCGGGCGTTTCGGTGCGCGGGGGGTGAAAGGCCATGAGGCGGTGGCGCGGCAGTTGGACGCGCTGGCGGGGTATGTCACCACTCCGGTGACGGTGCGGCGTGGGTGGCTGGCGCGGCTGCGTTATCTGACGCGTTCGGACGCGGCGCGCGCGGCGGCGCGGGCGGCGGGTCTGACGGTCACGGACCGTACGGTGCGGGCGTGGCTGGCCGGTACGCGTGCTCCGTCGCGTGCGAACCTGGAGCGGATCGAGCGGGCGTATCGCGTGGTGCGGCGGGCGAACGTGGCGCGTCATCTGCTGGCGCGCCTGAACCGTGGCGGGCGCGGTACGCGGGTGGAGATCCATCCGCTGGACCAGTCGGGGGTGTCGTCGCCGCGTCAGCGGATGGTGGGGTTCCGGACGATGAACGTGCGGCGGTGGGACCGGATCGTCGCCGCGTGGGCCGTCGCCGACGACCGGGCCCTGGACGAGGCGTGGGTGGACCAGGTCGTCGACCTCGGCTCGCAGTGGGGTCAGTACGAGTACGTCACCACCATCGGCTTCGCCGCCTGAGCCGTAGGCCGACGGCTTCGGCGTGCCGGTCTCGCCACGGCGACGGCCGCGGCTACCTCTTGCGTTCGCCGAGGATCTGGCCGAGCAGGTCGCCGAGTCCGCCGGAGCCCCGGCCCGCGCCGTGCGTGTCGGCGGCTCCGGCGCCGGTGGTCCGGGCGCCGTCGGCGCGCCGGGCGAAGACGGACAGCACCACCGGGATGAGCACCTCGATGACCCGGGTGATCGTCGGGGCGGGAATCCCGGTCTTCTTCGACACCGCGTTGGCGACGGGCCTGCTCAACTTGGTGAGGACCCCGGCCATCATGCCGCCCCCGAGCATGCCGCCGAGGCCGCCGAGCGTGGCCACGCCCTCCAGCGGGGGATCCGTCGCCTCGGAGACGGCCTGGCGCGCCTCCTCGCCGTCGTCGTCGTCCCGCACGGCCTGCTCGCGCAGACCACCCGTCATCTCCCCGACCGTCTCGGCGACCGCGGCACGCGCCCCGTCGGCGTCGGTGGTCAGCAGCGCGGCGATCTCGTCGATCCTGTCGTCACCGAGTTCGCCCAGGACGTCGTCCTGAAAGGAGGATTCGCTCATGTCGCACACGTTAATGCGGCACCGTGACGCCACCCCGCGCCACGCCGCTCACCCCGGAGTGGCGGGCGTGTAGCGGGCGCGCATGGCCGGTCCTGCGGCGGGACCGGCGGTGAACACGTACGAGTGACTGTCGTCCAGACGGCGCCCGGTCCTGGCGTCGACGACCACCGGCTCGACCTCCTCGCCGCTGTCCGCGTCGACCAGGATCATGCTCCGCTGCTCGGGTGCGAGGCGCGCGTTGCCCCACGCGGCCAGTGCGACGATCACCGGCCGGAGCGTGCGGCCCAGGTCGGTCAGGACGTACTCGTGCCGGACCGGATTGGTCTGGTACGGCCGGCGCTCCAGGAGGCCGTCGGCGACCAGCCTCTTCAGGCGTGCGGTGAGCATGCTGGTCGAGATCCCGAGGTTCTCCTGGAACTGGTCGAAGCGCGTGTACCCGTCGAAGGCGTCGTGGAGGAGCAGGAGCGTCCACCACTCGCCGACGTGCTGCGCGGTCGTGGACAGCGGGCATTCGAGGTCCTCTGCCCTGATGCGACTCGTCAAGATCGACCACTCCCCGCGGGTTACTGCTAAAGTCGAAGTTACTAGCTTCTATTTTAGCAGTAACTGGAGGCGTGGCGCTTCCGGCTGCCCGCGCACAGGAACAGGACTCACCATGACCACCCCCGCCACAGCAGTCAGCACGACCGGCGAATCGCTGGAGGGCAGGCGCGCCCTGGTCACCGGCGGCACGAAGGGAGTCGGCGCGGCCGTCGCCCGGCGTCTCGCCCAGGCCGGCGCCACCGTCCTCGTGACCGCGCGCAGCCGGCCCGACGGCGTCGCGGCCCACGGCATGATCACCGCGGACCTGGCCACCGAGGAGGGGGCCGCCGCCGTGGTCGAGCAGGTGCGGCGCCTCGGAGGCGTCGACATCCTGATCAACAACCTGGGCGGCTCGGACGCCCCCTCCGGCGGATACGCAGCCCTCGGCGAGGACGACTGGACCAGGGAGCTGAACGTCAACCTCCTCGCCGCCGTCCGCCTGGACCGCGGTCTGCTGCCCGCGATGATCGAGGCCGGACGCGGCGTCGTCATCCACGTCTCCTCGATCCAGCGCCGCATGCCGCTGTGGAACGGCACCCTCGCCTACGCGGCCGCCAAGTCGGCCCTGACCACCTACAGCAAGGGGCTGGCCAACGAGGTCGCCCCGCACGGCGTCCGCGTCAACACCGTCGCCCCCGGCTTCGTCAGGACCGCCGCGGCCGACCGCCTGGTCGGCCGCATCGCCGAGGACGCCGGTACCAGTGAGGAGGCCGCTCTGGAACGGCTGATGAACTCACTCGGAGGCATCCCGCTCGGCCGCCCCAACCGCCCGGAGGAAGTCGCCGAACTCGTCGCCTTCCTCGCCTCCGACCGCGCCTCCGCCATCGTCGGTGCCGAGCACGTCATCGACGGCGGCACCCTGCCCACCGTCTGAACCCACCGATCAGGAAAGCGACATGTCGACCGAACAGTCTCAGACCATCGACCCCGACGCCCTCCCCGAAGCGATCACCCGCTACCTCGACGCCCACCGCGTGCGGGACGCCGACACCGCGCTCGGCTCCTTCCGGCCCGACGCCACCGTGACCGACGACGGCAGGACCCACCGCGGAGCCGAGGCGATCAGGACCTGGCTCTCCCGAGAGGCGAGCCAGTACACGTACACGACCGAACTCACCCGGGCGCGGAAGACCGGCCCGGACCACTACGTCGCCACCCAGCACCTCGAAGGCGACTTCCCCGGCGGGGTGGTGGACCTGCACTACCGCTTCGCGCTCGTCGACGGCCGCATCGGATCCCTCGTCATCGAACCCTGAGGAACCGTCACCCCGGTGACGTCAGGCCGTCAGCACGCGGGAGCGCCCGCCCGGCGCGGACGGCCGGTGAGCCAGAAGCAGGTGCCCGTTCCCAGGCCGAACAGCAGGTGCGCGCTCAGGTCTTCGGCCAGGGTCCGCGGGCTGTACTTCCAGATCGGCTCGTAGAGACCGGCCTCCGGCAGGGCCAGGTACGCGGTGGTCCACACGGCCGCGCCGAAGGGAACGCCCAGCCACGGGCTCGGGCGCCGGACCGATCCGGCGACGATCCCGTACACCGCGCCCCACGCGGACCCGTACGACCAGTGCATCGCGGTGCTCGTGAGCCAGGCCCACCGGTCCGGGACCTCGCGCTGGGTGAACCCCTCCAGCAGCCGTTTCCCCACCTTGCCCGGATCCGGGGCCTCCGCCCAGCTCGTGACCGGCGCGAACTCCCATTCCCTCGGGCTCTCGGTGCCTCCCGACCGCCGATAGCGCAGATACCGCGCGGCGTCCATGCACACGGTCCCCGCGACCCCCGCGACGACGCCGTACGCGACGGCGGCCAGCGGCGTGAGGGACCCCCGTGGTGGACGTCCCGTCCTCGTGATGTCCATCGCTTCCACCGCCTCGGGCGACGGCCGGCGCCCGCGGTCGGGCCGGCCTCCCTTGGGTTCCGGGAAGTACAGAATCCCACCGGTCGCCTTCGCGCGCACGGCGTACCGCACGGCCCGGTGGCGTCGCGCACGGCGGCGGTCCAGGGTGGGTGGTGTGCGAGGCTCCGTCGGCATCGCCGGAGCCCGGGGCGTGAGGGGAAGGGGCTGTCGTCACAGTGATCGACACGGATGAGCTGGTCCGGCGCAACGCCGGGTTCGCCGACCGCGGGTCGTACGCCGGGCTCGGGCTCATGCCCGGCGGCGGCCTCACCGTCATCGGATGCGTCGACCCCCGCGTCGACCCGTCCGGCGTGCTCGGGCTCGACCTCGGTGAGGCGGCGGTGATCCGCAACGTCGGAGGACGCGTCACACCCGCGACCCTCAGGACGCTGGGCATGCTGGCGAAGGTCGTACAGGCCCGCACGGGCGGGTCCGGACCCGGCATCGGCCACTACGCGGTCCTGCACCACACCGACTGCGGGATCACCGACCTCGCCGCGTTCCCCGATCTGCTGGCCGAGTACTTCGAGGTCCCGGCCGCGGACCTGCCCGCCAAAGCGGTCACCGACCCGAGGGCGGCCGTCCGCGCCGACGTCGGGATCCTCAAGGGAGCACTCCGTCCCGGGGTGCTCGTCACGGGGCTCGTGTACGACGTGGCGACCGGGCTGGTCGACGTCGTGGTGCCGGCCGCAACGGGAGACGCGTGACGGCGGGCGGAGCCGGTCCGGGACCCGGCAGGTCGAGTGGGCGAGGAGGCGCAGTCCGGCATGTGCGATGACCACGGGCGGTCGGCGGCCGAGGCCGCGTGGTCGGCGCCCCGCCCCGCCGACGGCCCCGCAGTCGACCCGGTGACACTCCCCGAGGTCGACGAGGTCACCATCACGACGATGGTCGACAACACTTTCGACGCGCTGCTGGCCTCCGCCGAGGGCGTCGCCCGGGCACCGCTGGGCGCCGGGCGGACGGCCGCGCGCCATTTCGACGGCGGGGAGACCGTCGCGGGGCTGCGTGCCGAACACGGCTTCTCCGCCCTGGTCTCCGTCCGGAGCGAACGGGCGCGCAGCACGCTGCTGTTCGACACCGGCGCCTCCCCGGACGCGCTGGCGGTGAACGCCGAACGCCTCGGCATCGACGTCGGAGACCTGCACGGCGTCGTGCTCAGCCACGGGCACTTCGACCACGCCGGCGGCTTCGACGGGCTGGCCCGGTTGCGCGGGCGTTCCGGGCTGCCGCTGACCGTCCACCCCGCGGTGTGGACCCGCCGCCGTCTTCGACTGCCCGCTGGGCAGCGGCTGGAGATGCCCACGCTGTCCCGAGGGGCCCTGGAACGCGAGGGGTTCGCGGTGATCGAGCGGCGGTACCCCTCGCTGCTGGCCGGCGGCATCCTGGTCACCGGCGAGGTGGACCGCGTCACCGGGTTCGAGCACGGCATGCCGCCCGCGCACCAGGCCTGGGACGGGACCGGCTGGCGGCACGACCCCGCCGTCCTCGACGACCAGGCGCTCGTCGTGCACGTACGCGGCCGGGGACTCGTCGTGATCACCGGATGCGGCCACGCCGGAGTGGTCAACATCGTCCGGCACGCCATGCGGCTGACCGGCGTGGGCACCCTGCTCGCCCTCGTCGGCGGCTTCCATCTGAGCGGCCCCGCCTTCGAACCGGTCATCGGCCCGACGGTGGCCGCGCTCACCGACCTCGCCCCCGAGCTGATCGTCCCCGGCCACTGCACCGGCTGGCGCGCGCAGCACGCCCTCGCGGCGGCCCTGCCGGACGCCTGGGTGCAGACCAGCGTCGGAACCACCTACCGGCTCACCGCGCGGGAGTTCACGGAGTCGGCGTAGGCGTCGTCGCCGGTGACCGCGGTTCCCGGCAGGGCTTCTCGGTCCGAGTGTCAGGGACGGCCGGGCTGTCTCGTCCCAGGTCGTGAAGGCAGGGCCGTCAGACGAACGGGCCTCGGCGACAAGGAGCGGACGATGAACGACGGGACGACGGGACGACGGACCAAGAGGTGGCGCTGGTCACCAGCACCAACAGGGGGATCGGCCGCGGCAAGGCCCCGCAGGCCCGGCCCGTGGTGCTCGGCGCCGCGAACGTGCTCAGGGTGCTGGCGTCGTTCGTCCCGCTGGTCGCGGGGAACGGCGGCGTCGCCGAGCCGCGGCAGTTCAACGGCCGGCCGGGCTCGGTCCTCCGCGACCGGGACGGCCGGGTTCTCAGCGCCTGGTGCCGTCGACTCCGGGACGGCCGCGTGACGGGGCGCGGGTGACGGTCAGGGCACGATGTGCCCGGCGGCGCGGAACAGTTCGTACCACTCCGCGCGGGTCAGCGGCACGTCGGAGCCGAGGGCGGCGTCCGCGACGCGCTGCGGTGTGGTGGTGCCGATGACCACCTGCATCCGGGCGGGGTGGCGGGTGATCCAGGCGGTGGCGATGGCGAGGGGCGGCACACCGTACCGCTCCGCCAGGCGGTCGACGACGGCGTTGAGTTCGGGGTGGCGGTCCGAGCCGAGGAACGGGCCGTCGAAGAAACCGGCCTGGAACGGCGACCAGGCCTGCACGGTGATGTCGTGGAGCCGGCAGTAGTCAAGGAGCCCGTCGTCACGGCTGACCGACTGGTCCAGGCCCTGCATGTTGGCCGCGACGCCCTGCGCGACGAGCGGGGCGTGGGTGACGGACAGCTGGAGCTGGTTGACGACCAGCGGCTGACTGACGTGGCGCTTCAGCAGGTCGATCTGGCGGGGGGTGTGGTTCGAGACGCCGAAGGCCCGCACCTTGCCCGCCGTGGCGAGGTCGTCGAAGGCGCGCGCGACCTCTTCCGGCTCCACCAGGGCGTCGGGGCGGTGCAGCAGCAGGATGTCGAGGTAGTCGGTGCCGAGCGCCTTGAGCGAGCCCTCCACCGACTCGACGAGGTGTTCGTAGGAGAAGTCGAAGTAGGGGCCCTCGCGGACGATGCCCGCCTTCGACTGGATGACCAGGTTCTCGCGCTGCGCCGGGGTCAGCCGCATGGCCTCGGCGAAACGGCGCTCGCAGCCGTGCAGTTCACGGCCGTACACGTCGGCGTGGTCGAGGAAGGTGATGCCGGAGTCCATGGCGGTGGCGAGGAGTTCGCGCACCTCGGCGTCGCTCTTGTCCTGGATGCGCATCAGGCCGAGCACGATGTTCGGCACGACCATGTCGGTGCCGGTCAGCTGGAACGTCTTCACGATCGGGTCCTTGTCCTTGCGGGTGTGCGGTGCCGGTACCGGGTGGCTCAGGCCGCCGACAGCCGGGCGATCTGCTCGGGGGTGAGGTCGAGGCCGGGGGCCTGCGCCGAGTCGCGGATGCTTTCGGGACGGGAGGCCCCGGGAATCGGGACCACCACGGGCGCGAGGGCGAGTTCCCAGGCCAGGGCCACGCGGTGGACGCCGGCTCCGGTCTCCTGCGCGACCTCGCGGAAGACGGCGTGCCGTGCCGAGAGGTCGGGTGCGTTCGCGATGCCGCCGAGCGGGCTCCAGGGCAGGAACGCGATCCCGAGGGCGGCGCAGTGTTCCAGCTCGCCCAGGCTGGAGCGGAAGGCGGGGGAGAACTGGTTCTGGACCGAGGCGAGCCGGCCGCCCAGGATCTCGTCGGCCTCGTCGATCTGCTCGACGGTCGCGTTGGAGATGCCCGCCATGCGGATCACGCCCTCGTCCAGCAGGTCCCGGAGGGCACCGATCGAATCGGCGTACGGGACGCGCGGGTCGGGGCGGTGGTACTGGTAGAGGCCGATCGCCTCCACGCCGAGGCGTCGGGCCGACTCCTTGGCGGCCCGCTTGAGGTACGCCGGGTCGCCGTTCACGGTCCAGCTGCCGTCGCCGGGCCGCAGGTGGCCGCCCTTCGTGGCCACGAGCACGTCGTCCGCCGCCCGGCCGTACGCGCGCAGCGCCCCGGCGATCAGCTCCTCGTTGTGCCCGACCTCGCCGGCGTCGCGGTGGTACGCGTCCGCCGTGTCGATGAGGGTGACCCCCGCGTCCAGTGCGGCGTGGATCGTCGCGATCGACCTGCCGGTGTCGGGACGGCCCTCGATGGACATCGGCATGCCGCCGAGCCCGATCGCCGAGACCGTCCGTCCGCCGATCGTGCGCTGCTTCATCGGACGTCTCCTTCGGACGGGGAGGACAGGTGGACGAGGCCTTCTCGTGCGGAAGGCCTGCCCGACCGAGCCTAGGAACCGATGATTCAGAGGTCCAACATTTGTTGCGCATGGGACTGAGAAGCGACGTCGCTGAATGCCGGGTGCGGGTGCCGGCCCTACCGGTACATCCGTACGCCGCCGTCCGCCCCGAGGGCGTTGAGCTCCAGCACGCCGCCGTCCGCGGTGACGTACACCGTGCCCGAGGTGAAGCTCCAGGGACCGGTGCCCGCCGGCAGGCCCGCGACCGGTGTGGTGCGGCCGGTGCGCGGGTCGATGGTGACGAGCTGCGGGGAACCGGACGTGGTGACGGCGTACACCGTGTCGTCCGCGCCCGGCGCGGGCACCGCGAGCACGGCGGAGCGCCGGGTCCAGAGCTTCGCGCCGGTGGCGGTGTCGAAGCCGTCGAGGACCGTGCCGTCGTGCGTGGCCGGGGTGACCAGGACGTCGCCGTGGAGCCGGGCGGAGTGGTCGGCGCCGGTGCCGTTGCCGCCGGTGAGTTCGTCGTCGCCGACGGCCAGTTTGCGGCCGGACCCGGTGGAGTCGAAGACCCGTACGGCGTCCTGGTGCGCCGTGTGCACGGCGGCGACCAGCGGTGAGCCGGACAGGATGTGCGTCACGTCGGAGTGGGCGCTCTCCGCCCTGCGCCAGATCCTCTTCCCGGTCTTCCCGTCGTACGCGGTGAGGGTGAACCTGGTCTTCCGGTCGAGGCAGAAGTCGCTCACCAGCACGGTGCCGTCGGTGCCCCAGTCGTAGGCGTTGCAGTAGTGGCCGCGGGCCTGGTAGCCCCAGACGCGGCTGCCGGTGCGGACGTCCACGCCGCCGAGGAAGTTCTCGCTCACGACGGTGGCGACGTCGTCCTGGAGATACGTCGTGGCGGTCACGGCGGTGGGGTGCTTGTGGTCGGTCAGCGGCATGGTCCACAGGATCCTGCCGGTGGACGCCTTGACGCCGGCCAGCCAGGTGCAGGTGCTGCCGTCCTCGCCGAAGGCGACGGTGCCGATGCCCCGGGCGCCGAGCGCCGGTGACATGGCGCAGGGGACCGTGCCGCGCCCGGCGGCGTGGGCGCCGGGGGCGAGGCTCCAGACCTGTGCGCCGTCGGCGAGGTCGTAGGCCCGCAGGCCGCCCCGGGTGCTGGCCCGGACGAGCAGGTGGCCGGTGAGCCAGCTCCCGGTGAGCGTGTCGTCGGCGGCGGGCGCCGGTATCTGCCACGCCTGCGTGCGGGTCCGGGAGGCGACGGCCGCGGCGTCCTCCTGCCTGAGCAGGACGGCGGCGGTCGCGCAGGCGGCGACGAGGACGGCGAGCACGAGTGCGATCCGGGCCGCGGGACGGGCCTTCCGGACGCGCCTGGCGTCCGTGCCCGCGTGCGGGGTCTGCTGCCGTGCGGCGGCCGGAGGGTCGAGGACGGCGGAGGCGGACGGTACGGGGCCGGGGTCGTGGCCCGCCGTCGCGCCCCAGCTCTGGCGGTCCGCCTCGGGCACCGCCTCGTGGGCGCCGTCGCGCGGCTGCGGCATGCGCAGCGGCATGGTGGAGTCCCACCGCGTGCCCGCGGCCGGCGCGGACGGCCGGGCCGACGGCGTGCGGGGCCGGAAGGCCCAGCCCGGTTCCTCGCGCGGAGCTTCCTGGCCCGGTGACGAATCGGTCGTCATCTCCGTGATCCCCCCTGATCGGGTGTTCGCTTGCGCATGCGCCGATCGCATCGCCGCGCGGTGGAAAGGGTCGTGCTCGCGGGTGCGTGCCCGGGGCGTCCTGCCCGCTCCGGTCAGCCGCTCTTGAAGGAGTGGCCGAAGCCGTTGCGGGCCGATTCCACCTGGAACGCGGCCAGCGCCCCGGTCGATGTGCCGATCCGCCAGTCCATCAACTGGTCGCTGCCCGGCCAGTCCTTGCGCTGGTCGTACCAGACGAGTCCGATGACGCCCGCCTGCGCCGCCCCCTGGAACAGGTCGCGGATGTGTGCCTCTTTGTCCTTGCCCTGCGCCACGCCGGTCTCCGCGATCAGCACCGGTTTGCCGGAGAAGCGCGCGACCTGGCGCAGGGTGGGGGTGAACAGGGTGGAGAAGGCGGCGCCGTCGATCGGCCCGTAGTAGCCGATGAGGCCGACCCAGTCGACGTAGGCGTCGCCCGGGTAGTAGGGGCGCAGGGGTGCGGTGCTGCCGGTGTCGACGACGTGCGGGGTCCACACCCAGATCACGTTGGTGACACCCCGCGCGGTGAACAGGTCGTGCACGTGCTTCCACGCCGCGACGAAGTCGGCGGGCCCGGTGTGCCCGGGACCCCAGGAGTTCCAGGGGCCGTTCATCTCGCCGGCGAAGGAGAACGCCAAGGGGCCGTCGTAGGCGGCGATCTGGTCCGCGAGCCGGTCGATGTAGGCGTCGTCCGCGCCCTTCGCGATGTCGGCGAGGGAGGTGTCGGAGGGCACCAGCGCCATCATCGGCAGCCGGCCGTGCTTCCACAGGAAGGCGTTGCCCTCCGGGTCGAAGTCCTCGCCCCAGGAGCTGTAGTACTCGCGGATGTCGGGGGCTCGCCCCGTCTCCCGGGTGAAGGCGGTGACGATGCCGTACTGCCAGGGCGTCTTGTCGTCGACGACCCCCAGCGCGCGGCCGGACGGCCGGAGCATGGACGAGACCCGGAAGTGCGCGGGCGCGGCGGTGGCCCGGCCCTGCTCGGTGCCGTCCCCGTCGCCCGCGCCGCCGCAGGCGTTCGCCGACAGGCAGACGGCGGCCATGAGGAGCGCGGCGGCCGTGCGGCGGCTGCGGTGGCGGGCTATGGCCATGCGGGAGGTGTCCGATCGGGCTGGAGTCAAGCTGCGTAGCAGGGACTCTACGAGACCCACGTGACATTCACTGAATCTCCATACTAATCTTGCCGCAAGATCGGGAGGTCCGAGATGGCCTCCCCTTTCGGTGAGTTGAACGTTTTTCCGTACTATGTACCGTTCTCGGCAGCTCCGGGCCGGCAGTTGTACCACGACTAGGAAGCTCGAGGCTGTCGATGACCAGTGCCTCCACGGAGGTCGACCCGGCTCCCGTCTTTGTGGACCAGACCGGTCTGCGCGGCCGCCGTCTGCGCGGCCTCGGCTGGGTGCTGGGCCTGGTCTGCACCGGCTTCGTGGTCGCGATGGTCTCGGGCCTGGCCGGCACCCAGTCGCAGGCGCCCGCGCTCACCGTCCCGGGCACCGCGGACACCACACCGCCCGGCCGGTACCTGAACGCGCCGCTGCCCGCGGCCCCCGGTACCGCCCGGTCCGCGCCGGACACCGCCGCGGTGACCACGCCCGACGCCACCGTGCCGGGCGCCGTGACGGCGACGGCCGGTACGGCGGACCAGAACTCCGCCACCGCCACCGCGCAGTAGCCAGACGCGAACGACCAGGAAGTCCATGTCCCGCTCCCGCCGTCAACGTTCCCGGCAGTCCCTCGCGCGGCCGCGCAGGCTGGCCGCGCCTCCCTTGCGTTTCTTCCTGCCGGTGACCGTGCTGGCGACCCTGCTGGCGCTGATGGTGCTCCGGGGCATGGCGAACAACGAGGTCTTCCACGACGAGCGCATCGCCGTCTCGGTCGACAAGGGCACCGTCCCGACGCGCGTGCTGGAAGGAGGGCCGGTCGTCGACGCGCGCGGCGACAAGAACAGCCGACCGGTCAACTACACCATCCCGGACAAGACCGTCGTCCTCTCCTTCGACGACGGACCGTCCGCCCAGTGGACGCCGAGGATCCTGCAGGTGCTCAAGAAGGAGGACGTCCGCGCCGACTTCTTCGTCACCGGCTCGATGGTCACCCGCAACCCGGAGCTGATCCGCCGGATCGTCGCCGACGGCCACGAGATCGGACTGCACACCTTCACCCACCCCGACCTCGCGCTGCACTCCGGCACCAGGCTCACCTGGGAACTGGGCGAGACGCAGCTCGCGCTGGCCGGTGTCGCCGGCATCCACTCCAGCCTGTTCCGCCCGCCCTACTCCTCCACCGTGGACGCCCTGGACGACTGGTCCTGGCCGGTGACCCGGCAGGCGGGCTCGGAGGGCTACCTGACCGCCTTCATCGACAAGGACACCGACGACTGGAAGCGGCCCGGCGTCGACTCCATCGTCAAGTCCGCGATGCCCGACCTGCCCGGCCAGGGCGAGATGATCCTGCTCCACGACGCGGGCGGGAACCGGGCGCAGACGCTGGCCGCGCTGCCGGTGATCATCGCCAAACTCAAGGCGCAGGGCTACGCCTTCAAGACGATCGGCGAGGCGCTCGGCACCGGTTCCGCCAACACGGCGGTCACCGGCTACGACCTGTGGGTCGGCAAGGCGTTCCTGTGGTGCACCACCTTCTCGGTACGGCTGCTGCCGTGGCTGGTCGGCCTGCTCGCGGTCGTCGGCGTCCTCGTCATGGCGCGGTTCGTGCTGATGCTGGTGCTGTCGGCCGTCCACGTGCGGCGCATCCGCAGACCGGGCTTCTCCTGGGGCGACCCGGTCACCGGTCCGGTCACGGTGGTGGTCCCCGCCTACAACGAGCAGGAGTGCATCACCAACACCCTGCTGTCCCTGGCCAGGAGCGACCATCCCATCGAGGTGATCGTCGTCGACGACGGGTCGACCGACGACACGGCTGCCATCGTCGAGGAACTGAACCTGCCGATGGTCCGGCTGATCCGGCAGCAGAACAGCGGAAAGCCCGCCGCCCTCAACACCGGTGTGGCCGCGGCCTCCTACGACCTGATCGTCATGATGGACGGCGACACGGTCTTCGAACCCGCCACCGTCCGCGAACTGGTGCAGCCCTTCGGCAACCCGCGTGTCGGCGCGGTCGCCGGGAACGCCAAGGTCGGCAACCGCGACACCCTGATCGGTGCCTGGCAGCACATCGAGTACGTGATGGGCTTCAACCTCGACCGCCGCATGTACGACGTGCTCGACTGCATGCCGACCATCCCCGGTGCCGTCGGCGCCTTCCGCCGCACCGCCCTCCAGCAGGCCGGCGGCATGAGCGACGACACGCTCGCGGAGGACACCGACGTGACCATGGCCCTGCACCGGGCCGGCTGGAAAATCGTTTATGCCGAGGACGCCCGCGCCTGGACCGAGGCGCCCGTCAGCATGAAGCAGCTGTGGTCGCAGCGGTACCGCTGGAGCTACGGCACCATGCAGGCGATGTGGAAGCACCGGCACGCGGTGCTGGAGCGCGGTGCGGCCGGCCACTTCGGCCGGGTGGGCCTGCCGTTCGTCGCCCTCTTCATGGTCGTCACGCCGATGCTCGCGCCCGCCATCGACATCGGCATGGTCTACGGCGTGGTCTTCGTCGACGCCTACCGGACGCTCGCCGCGTGGTTCGCGGTGATGGCGCTGCAGGCGGTCTGCGCCTGGTGGTCCTTCCGCCTGGACAGGGAGAAGGCGTGGCACCTGATCACGCTCCCCGCCCAGCAGGTGGTCTACCGCGTGCTCATGTACATGGTGCTGATGCAGTCCTTCATCACCGCACTGACCGGAGGCCGGCTGCGCTGGCAGAAGCTGCGGCGCACCGGCGAGGTAGGGCTGGACGTCACGACGGGGGCGACTTCTCGATGAGTACCGCGGAACCGGGAGCCCTCGGCACCCAGGACGCCTCCACCGTCGCCCTGCGGGTGATCGACCCCGCGGCGCCGGCTGCACGGTCCGCCCTCCCGGCCGAGAACACCGCGGCGGCGCCCGCGCGCCGGCCCGGCCGCGACCGCTACCTCGACCTGCTGCGGGCGCTCGCCCTGGTCCGCGTGGTCGTCTACCACAACTTCAGCTGGAACTGGCTGCCGATCGTCTTCCCCTCCATGGGCGTGATGTTCGCGCTCGCCGGGTCGCTCATGGCGCGCTCGCTCGAACGGCCGGCGCTGAGCGTGATCCGCGGCCGGCTGCGCCGACTGCTCCCGCCGATGTGGCTGTTCGGCGCGGTGGTGGTGCCGCTGATGCTCCTGGCGGGCTGGCGGCCCGACGTCCACCATCCCACCTGGTGGTGGGCCGATCTGGCCTACTGGGTCCTGCCGCTCAGCGAGCCGCCGTTCGGCGCCACGCTGCACACCTTCGGCGGACACCTGCCGAGTTCCTGGGCCGAGCAGATATGCGTGCCGCTGTGGTACCTGCGCGCCTACCTCTGGTACGTGCTGCTGTCGCCGCTCATGCTCAAGGCGATGCGGAAGCTGCCCTGGGTCACCCTGCTGGTGCCCGTCGCGCTCGCGTTCCTCGTCAACTCCGGCCTGGTCGACCAGTCCGGCCGGCTGATGGAGGCCGTCACCGACTTCACCACCTTCGGTGCCTGCTGGCTGCTCGGCATGGCCCACCAGGAGGGGCTGCTCCGCAGGATCCCGCAGTACGTCGTGCCGTCGCTGGCGCCGCTGATGCTGGTGTTCGGCTACTGGTGGCTGCTGCGGTCGCCGGTGGACAACCCGCGGCTCGGGCACGACCTGGAGGCGGTGCCGGTCGCGCAGGCGATCTGGTCGCTCGGCGCGGTCCTGCTGCTGCTCCACCTGAGCCCCTCCTGGGAGACCTGGCCCAGACCCCTGGAGCGGTTCAACGGCGTGATCAGCCTGCTCAACTCCCGCGCGGTCACCGTCTACCTGTGGCACTCCTTCGCGCTGGTGCTGACCGAGCCGCTGATCGACCCGCTGTGGAGCAACGGCTTCTTCTACGACCACCTGCAGTGGCTGCTGGCGAGCCAGTGGACCCCGCTGGTGATCGCCGTTCCGCTCATCTGCCTGGCGATCCTCCTCTTCGGCTGGATCGAGGACGTGGCGGCCAGGCGCCGCCCACGCCTCTTCCCCTACCCCCGCAGGCCCAAGGGCCGCCGACGCGGGTAGGAGGCGGGTCCGTCGCCGAACCAGGACGACGCCGACGGCCGGGCGGACTCCGCTACGGTTCGGCCCGTGGACGCAGACGTGGAGCCGGACGTGGACCTGGAGTCGGACGCGGACCGGTGGGAGGCGCGCCACCGGGCCGCCTACGGATGCGGTGCCTGGGAACGGGCGCGCCGTCAGGGCGGCCTGATGACCGCCTGGTACCGGGAGCAGGATCCTCTCTTCGGAGCGCAGGCGTCCCGGCGGTCCGCCGCCTCCGATCCGGGCGCACGCGTGAAGTGGCCCTGGGGGAGCGGCCCGCACACCCTCGGGCTGCTGCTCTGGCGGGCCGCCCGCGACGCCGGGATCCTCGTCGACGAGGTCCTCCTGGCCGACGTCCTGCGCCACTGCGACCCCGCGTCCGCTCCCGCGGCGGCGGGCCCGATGCACGACGGGGCCCGCGACGGCGGGATCGGGGTCGGCGCCGCCGACGCGGTGGCCGGAGCCAGGCAGGTACTGCTCGCCCACCTCACCCCCGACCGTCCGCGCGCGGGCTCCGCCGGGGAGCGGCCCGCGGCGACCGTGGGCTACCGGGTCCGGGAGATCCTGGCGACACCCGACTGGGAGGCGGGCGACTGGCCCGCGGTGATCGCGCAGGCCCGGCAGGCGATGCGGCGGGCGGACGACCTCCGGGAACGGGGCGCCTGGCGGCCCGGCGCCGGGGAGCGGTCCCTGTACGGACGTCTGGCCCTGGACCGGGAACCGGCCGACGGAACCGGCACCCCGGAGGGCAGGATCCCGGACTGGCTCGCCCGTGCGACGCACCTGGCCGGCCTCGCCGACGTCCTGTCCACGGCCGCCGCCGCGCTGCCGGACGGCGAAGGCGGGGCACCGTCGGCCCAGGTCCTCGCGGCCACGGCGCGCGCCTGCGCCGGACTGCGGCCGGGATCCGAGGAAGTGCGGTTCCTGTGGGCGGCCGAGCCGCGGCGGCCGCGCGACCCCGCCGACTGGGAGTCGGCCCGTGTACCGGACGCCCTGCGGGACCGGACCGAGGAGACGCGGGACCTGGTCCGGTCGCTCTCCGCCTTCCTGTGGGCGCTGGCGTGCGCCTGACCTGCCGGCGCGCGGCACCGGTACCCCCGGTCCGCCGCCTCAGATGAAGTCGCCGCGTCGCTCCACCGGGTTGACGGCGTCGCGTCGCTGCCGCGCCGCGCGGGCCGCCCGCGTCGCGGCCTCCTCGCGCAGGTGCGCCTGGCTCTGCAGGGTCATCATCGAGCCCAGTGCGTGCCGGGCGGTCATCGGGTTGTCGACGCAGGCCCGGTAGAGGGCGGCGGCGCGTTCGATGTCCTGGTAGAGGGTGTGGTAGAGCTCCGCGGCACGGTACTGGGCGTAGGGATGGCCGCGCTCGGCCGCCGTCAGGAAGTACTCCAGCGCGTGCTCGGCGGGCGTCCGCGTCAGGGGCAGCAGGCGCTCCAGGTACAGCTCGCCCAGGGCCAGCATCGCCTCGGGTTCGCCCAGCCGGGCCGCGGCCCGGTAGTGGTGGGCCGCCTCGTCGAGCGACCGGGCCAGTCCGGCCTCGGGACAGCCCTGCTGGTACAGGGAGGCGAGGTAGTAGGCCGCACGCGGCGACCCCGTGCTCCGCCGCAGCAGCGGCACCGCGATCGCGTAGTGCCCCTGCAGGTAGGTGATGTGCCCGAGGAGTTCGACGGCGGCCTCGTGACCGGCGCCGGCGGCGGTCTCCAGGAAGTAGGGGGCCGCGGCGCGGTGCTGTCCGCTGTTCCAGCAGTGCAGACCGATCCGGTAGTGGTCCTCGGCGGTGGCCGGCTCGCGGCCGTCCACGGTGAAGTCGGTGCCCTGCCAGTGCGCCACGTCGCCGCCCCCTCGCCCCGGCCCGCCACGGCGGGCGCCCCTGGGACATTCTGCCTCAGTCCGGCGCGATGACCGGGCCGGAGCAGTGCGACGACCGGCCGCGCGACGGCCCTTCCGCAGGGCAGTCCGACGGTCCGCGCGCGGGTGCCCCGGTGGCCCGGGACGCCCGCGCGCGACGGTGTACCGGTCAGCTGTTGGCGTTCAGGACCGGGTAGAAGCCGGAGGCGTGGCCGGTGGCGGTGGGGTGGTACGACTCCCAGCTCGGCGAGATGACGATGGAGTGCAGCCAGTCGTCGCCGGAGCACAGCTCGTGCCCGTTGAACGTGGTGCGGACGTCGCCGAAGACGAAGCCGTGCGCGGCGGCCCGGCCCTGGATGACGCTGTCCAGGACGTCCGAGGCCTCGTCGATCTTGCGGTGCTTGGTGTCGCTGAGACCGACGCAGAAGACGTTGAGGGTGTACAGGTGCGGGTAACCCAGCACGACCACCTTGGCGTTGGGGGCCTTGGCGCGGATCGCCGCGTAGGTGGCGTCGAGACGGGCGGGCAGGGTGTTGCGCGCGTAGGTCTCGGCCTGGTTGACCCGGTTGACGCAGTCGGAGTCCGAGTCCGTGGCGCAGGCCGTCATGACGTCCGCGAAGCCCGCGTCGTTGCCGCCGATCGTGACGGAGACCAGGGTGGTGGCGGAGTTGAGCGGACCGAGCTGGGAGTTCGTCACGTCGGTGGTGAGCGCGCCGGAGCAGGCCGTGTCCGCGAAGGACGACGGGGCGTGCGCGTTCTTCCAGAGGTAGGGGTAGGAGCTGAGGCTGCGGTGGCAGCTCCCGCTCGCGCTGTCGTAGTTGCCCGCGCCGTTGCCGGCGGAGTACGAGTCGCCGAGCGCGACGTACACCGGGCCGGCGGCCTCGGCGGGAGCGGCCAGACCCAGGCTGACGAGTACCGCGGCGCCCAGGGCGGCGAGCACGGACAGCGACTTGGTCGATCTCACGGGACCTCCAGAAGGGGAATGCCGGTCTGCTGCGGGTGGCGCACGAACGGAGCGTGGAGATGGCGTGGGCATGACATTTCAACCCTCGGGCGGCACCCCGTGTTCGCGCCCTGTCGGCCCCGTGGCGGGGTCGGGGAGCGGATACGGCAGGGATAACCGCCGCGAGGGCGCGGTGGGCGCCCCCGGCGGACCGGGTGGGGGCGGTGCGGGTGCCGCGGAGCCGCGGCTGATCGGCCGTCAGCGCATGCCGGTGCCGTACGTGTCCGGTGGAGCGGTCACGGACTCGGGTCGCGGGAGGGGGAGTGTGCACCCTGCGCCTGGTGCGGAGGCGGTGGCCGGTGGTCGTGCCTGCGTCGCGGGCGGTGCCTGCGCGACGGCGGGCCGGGGCCCGGCGGACGGCGGGTGGTGTGCCGGCGGGGAGTCGCCGGGGCGGGCGGTGGTGCGCGTGGCGGGTGTCGTGGGTGCGGCTTCCGCCCTCGGGTCGGACGCTGTGAGGATCGGTCCCGTGCGTCTCGCGGTGCTGTGCTTCTTGATCCGCATGCGTTCCTCCTGTGGGGGGATGCGGGTCAGAGGGGCGAGCGGGTACTGCACGAGCCCGCCGGTGGGCGGGTCGGACGTGCTCCTGACAAGTTCAATCCTGAAGTATCGTGAGTTCAGGGGCCTTCGGCAAGGCATCGGCGGCAGAATTTACGCGCGTAACACCTGGGCCGTCGCAGGCGCACGGGCCGCGGGGGCGCGGGGGTGCCGCGGCCCGAGTCGATCGCGGGACGGGTCGCGCACGCTTCCGCCCGGCGCGCAAGCGGCGCGCCGGGCGTCAGCGGGTGTTCCTGTTGATCGGTCCGCCGGTCGGTCAGGCCGGCAGGTGGAACTGCTGGTTGGTGCCGCCGGCGCAGGTCCAGATCTGCAGCCGGGCGCCGTTGGCCGTCGACTTGTCGGTGACGTCGAGGCACTTGCCGGACACGGGGTTCACCAGGGTGTCGCCTGAGCCGCGCTGCCAGACCTGGGCGCCGGTGCCGTTGCAGTCGTACAACTGGACCTTCGTGCCGTTGGCGGTGCCGGCGGCGGCGAGGTCCATGCACTTGCCCAGGCTGCGAAGGGTGTTGTCGGAGCCCACGGTCCACTGCTGGGCGGTGGTGCCGTTGCAGTCATACATCTGAACGGCGGTGCCGTTGGCGCTGTTCGCCGCCGCCACGTCCACGCACTTGCCGCCGAGGCCGGTGATCTGGCCCGTGGAGCCGGTGGGCGGCGGGGTGGTGGTGCCGCCGGTCAGGGTGTTGAAGGTGCTGGAGAACTGCCAGGCGCTCTGCGGGGTGCCGCTGCAGGTGTCCGAGAGCTGGCCGTTGGTGGCGCACGCCTTGTCGCGGCCCAGCGCCCAGAAGGCGAGTTCCTGGATGCCCTTGGACTTGGCGAAGTTGGCGAGCGTGGTGGCGTTGCCGGTGGTGAAGATCTCGCTGGTGTCGTCGTTGACCCCGATCATCGGGGTGTTGCCCTCCATCGCCCACAGCTGGGCGTCGGACTTCTCCGGCCAGATGCTGCCGAGCTGCGAGCGCAGGGCGGTGGCGGCGTCGGTGGCGGCCTTGCCCATGTCCCGGGTTCCGTCGTAGTAGTCCATCGTCATGATGTTGACGAGGTTGACGTTCAGCCCGTTGCTCTTGGCGTTCGAGAGCAGCTTCGTGCCGTTGCCGTCGAGGCCGTTGGGCATGGACGGCAGGGTGTACTGGACGTCCAGCTTGCGTCCGGCGGCGGCGTAGTCCTGCTGGAGCTGCGCGAGGGCCTTGTTGCGCCGGTCGTTGGCGGCCGTGTCGGCGATCGCGCTGCCCTCGATGTCGAAGTCGACCCGGGTCAGGTTGAGGGTGTCGATGACCTTCTTGTACTGGGCCTTGAGCGTGGCCACGGTGGTACAGGCCTGCGCCTCCTCGGTGCCGGAGGCGCCGCCGAAGGAGGCGATGACGTCGCCGCCCGCGCCGCGCAGGGAGTTGATCGCCGAGGTCCAGCCGGCGTCGGTGACCGGCGTGTCGCCGTTGAACATGGCGTTGCAGCCGCCGCCGTCGATGACGAAGGCCAGCGTGTAGTACTTCAGGCCGGTGGCGTTGCGGGCGTTGGTCATGGCCGAGGGCGAGTTCCACGTCTCCACGTACGGCGCGGCGTAGTGGGCGGGGAAGCCGGGCCCGGGGTTGGCCGCGGCGCTCGCGGAGCCGCCGGCGGCGACCAGGACGGTGGCGGCCGTCGCGAGGACGGCGGGAACGGCGACGAGGGCTCTGGCAGCGGATCTGATCACAGGACGGCTCCTGTCGTGAACGCGGGACGCGCGAGGTGGGGGTGACGAGACACGTTCGGAAGCTGCAGCAGCTGTTCACACAGCTGAACGATGGTTCCTCTGCTGAACCATCGACGGGTGATGACGGTATGGACTAGACCAGCTGCGCGTCAATACCCCGCACACCGGCAGCAGTTCGGCTCGCCACCCCCAAGCTCGGACGGCGCCTTCGACGGCTCAGGCCAGAAGCTCCGCGACCAGCGCGCCGAACTCGTCGGGCGTGGCGAGCCGGACGCCGAGCTGCTCGGCCTTGGCCCGCTTCGATCCGGCGTTCTCCCCGGCCACGACGAGAGTGGTCTTCCTGGAGACGCTGGAGGAGGCGCGCCCGCCCGCCCTCTCGATCAGTTCGTTCATCTCGTTGCGGGAGAGCTTCTCCAGGGCTCCGGTCATCGCGCCGGTGACGACCACCGTCATCCCGGCCAGCGGCCCGGTCTCCGCGGCGGCCTCGGGCGTCCCGCCGTCGGGGACCGTCGGGGCCGGCGGGACGGCGCCCGGTTCGGTCATGTTGACGCCGGCGGCGGCGAGCTTGTCGATGAGCGGGGCGAGGGCGGCCAGTTCCGCGACGATCGACGGCGCCTTCTCCGTCCCGATGCCGTCGACCTGCCGTATCGCCTCGGCGTCCGCGGCACGGAGGTGGTCCATCGTGGCGAAGTGGCGTGCGATGCGCCGGGACATGGACCGGCCGGTGCCGCGCACACCGAGGGCGCACAGCACCCGCGCCAGCGGCTGCCGCTTGGCCGTCTCGATCGCCGCGAGGAGGTTGTCGGTGCTGGTGGCGCCCATCCGGTCCAGGCCGAGGAGCTGGTCACGGGTGAGGGTGAACAGGTCGGCCAGGTCGACGACCAGACCGGCGTCGACGAGCTGGACGACACGGGTGTGGCCGAGACCCTCGATGTCGAGCTGGTCGCGTCCCGCCGCGTAGGAGAGCGAGGCGACGAGGTGGCAGGTACGGCCCTGCGCGCACCGCCAGCGCTCCTCGCTCCGGTCGATCTCCGATCCGCAACGCGGGCAGACCTCCGGGAAGTCGACCGGCCGCTCCTCGCCGGTGCGCAGGTGGGCGACGGGGGCCTGGACGCGGGGGATGACGTCACCGGCGCGGTGGACCATGACCTGGTCGCCGAGGCGCAGGTCGCGGCGGGTGATGTCGGCCGGGTTGTGCAGGGTGGCGTAGGTGATGGTGGAGCCGTCGATGACGACCGGTTCCAGGACGCCGCGCGGGGCGATGATCCCGGTGCGGCCGACGTTCCACTCCACCGCCAGCAGCCGGGTGATCTTCTCCACGGCCGGGAGCTTGTAGGCGATCGCCCATCGGGGAGCCCGCGAACCGGACCCGGCGGCCTGCCGGTCGGCCGCGAGATCGGCCTTGACGACGATGCCGTCGATCCCGAACGGCAGCCCGGCACGGGCCGCGGCGATCTCCGCCACGCGTGCCAGGACCTCCTCCGCGGACTCGGCCACGGTGTCCGGGACCGCGGTACCGGCGCTGGTGTGGACGCCGAGGCCGGCGGCCAGCCGCATCAGGTCGCTGTGCGCGGACCCGGTCAGCCGCTCGGCCAGCCGCGGGTCGGTGCCGGCCAGGGGCAGCAGTCCGTAGCCGAAGAACGTCATCGGAACCGTGTAGACGCGCTCCCTGGCGCGCAGGGTGCCGGCCGCGGCGTTGCGCGGATTGGCGAACGGCAGCCCGCCGTGCCGGGTGCGCACCTCGTTGGCGTACTCGAACTGGGCGCCGGTCATGAGGACTTCGCCGCGCACCTCCACGGTGACCGGCTCGGCCAGCCGCTCGGGCAGCCCCTCGACGGTGCCGATCGCGTGCGAGACGTCCTCCCCGGCCGTCCCGTCGCCGCGGGTGACCAGCCGGGTGAGGCGGCCGTCGGTGTAACGGGCGGCGATCGCGAGGCCGTCCAGCTTCGGGCCGACGTGGAACCGGGTCACCTCGTGTCCGACACGGCGGGCCAGCGACTCGGTCCAGGCGGTGAACTCCTGCGCGCTGAACACGTTGTCCAGGCTCAGCATCGCCACCGTGTGCGGGACGTCGCCCTCCGCCGCGCCGCCGGCCACCTTTCCGGTGGGGGAGCGGGGCAGCACCTGCCCGGGGTGCGCGGCCTCGTAGGCGGCGATCGCGCGCACCGTCCGGTCGTAGGCGTCGTCGTCCCACGAGGACGTGCCGCCCGCGTAGTAGGCGGCCGCCGCCGCGACGGCGTCCTCGACCGCCCGCGCGTAGGCGGCGGCGTCAACGATCTCTGCTGCGGGTGATGTCATGCCCCGCATCCTGCCGCCCACCACTGACAACGCCGCCGGACGGCGCCCCGCGCGGGCGAACCCGGCGGCCGTGTCCGGCTCCTGTCGACCCGCCGTCAGGGCCGGACCAGGTCGTGGGGCAACGTGCAGTCGTCGTCGCGCAGATGATGCCTGCGCAGATCCTGGACCAGGGCGACCGGATACGGGTGCTCTGCCCACGTGGCGCGGTAACCGGCCTCACCGTGCTCCGCGAGCACGTGCCGGGCGGCGTCGAGAACGGCGTGGACGAACACCGCACGCGGATGCGTCGACCGCCAGATCACCTCGCCCTCGGAGTCCGGCAGGTCGGGGCTGACCCCGATGTCGTCGAAGCCGCGGACGGTCACCTCGACGCGCTCGCCCGTCGCGCGCAGGGTCCAGCGGAGTTCCCGTGGTTCGGCGTCGAAGAAGAACCGGACCGTGCGCGGCTCCCCGTACACCCCACCCGCGCCGGCCACGAGATCCGCCAGCGCGTCCGTGCAGTAACCGGCGACGAGCGAAACCTCCATGGCACCCTCGGCGAGCCGGCACCTGGCCCAACCATGGCCCGTCAGTTCCCACTTCACCTGGAAGCCGCTCTCAGGGGCCTGTTCCGCCGACATGGTCACAGAGTAGTGCGGCCCACCGGCTGTCGGCCGCTGTCCAGGACTCGGGGAACCGCCGCCCGTCACTGCTTGCGCGCTCGCAGGCGGCGCAGCATGCGGGGGTCCTCGAAGCCGACGGCGCGGGCGGCGGCGTCGGTCGTGGCGCCGTGGCCGATGAGGTGCTCGGCGCGTTCGAGCCGGAGGG
Source organism: Streptomyces sp. NPDC091282 (assembly GCF_044757385.1). Lineage (NCBI taxonomy): Bacteria > Bacillati > Actinomycetota > Actinomycetes > Kitasatosporales > Streptomycetaceae > Streptomyces > Streptomyces sp. NPDC091282. The sequence continues at coordinate 146,413 of NZ_JBIVUX010000008.1, read as the reverse complement.
TCTGCTGGTAGCGCAGCGGGGTCAGACCGCCGGTGGCGCGGGTGAACAGGCGGGTCAGGGTCCGCTCGCTCACCCCCACCGCCGCGGCCAGGGCGGACAGCGGCAGCGCCTGGTCGAAGCGGGCGTCGAGCAGGTCCTGCGCGTGGTGCACGGTGTCGTCGAGGTGGGACCGGTGGCGGAGCATGGCGCTGGCCTGCGGATCGTGGCCGTTGCGACGTGCGTAGACCACCATGTCCCGGGCCACCTGCGCCGCGAGGGCCGGGCCGTGCCGGGTGGCGATCAGGTGCAGGGCCAGGTCGATGCCGCTGGCGATGCCGGCCGAGGTGACCACGCGGTCGTCGGCGGTGTGGAGGACGTCGCGGACGACCGTCGTCCCCGGGTAGCGGCGGGCGAGTTCGTCCTGGACGTCGTGGTGGGTGGTGCAGCGGCGGCCGTCGAGCAGACCGGCCCGGCCGAGCGCCTCGGCCCCGGCACAGACACTGGCGACGGTGCCGCCCGCGGCATGGTGCTCCCGCAGGCGCCGCAGGGAGTCCCCGCCGACGGCGGGGCTGTCCGCGAGGGTGGGTGCCCGCCAGCCGGGCACCACGATCAGGTCATTCGGGCCGAGGGCGGGCCAGTCGAGCCGGGCCACCAGCGGCAGGCCCTGGGCGGTGGGCACCTCGGGCCGTTCGGCGACGTAGCTGAGGGCGTACGGCTGCCCGAAGTCGGCGGCCGTGGAGAAGACCTGGGCCGGACCGGCCAGGTCCAGCAGGTGGAGTCCCGGCAGCAGGAGGAAGACGACGTGGCTCACGATCCGGTCATCATGCCGGAGATCCGGCCGCGGCCTCCAGCTCCTCGACGGTGGCGATGGTGGCGAAGCGTCCGGCGAGGGCGTACTCGGTCCGCCGGATGATCTCCTCGGCGCTCAGGGTTCGGGGGTCCGACAGCATCTCGGCGACGCTGAGGTCGGCGGGCGCGTCGCGGTGCGGGATCGGGTTGGTCGCGGTGGCGTCGATGACGAGGGTGACCAGGTAGCCGAGGTCGCCGGCGACGCGGGTGGTGGTCTCCACGCACTGCTCGGTGCGGATGCCGCAGACGGTGAGTTCGCGGATGCCGCGCTCGGTGAGGAGCTGCTGCAGGTTGGTGGTGGTGAACGCGTTGTGCGAGGTCTTGTGGATCAGGGGTTCCGTGTCGTCCCGGCGCTCCAGCTCGGCCATCAGCCGGACATGGCCGAGGGCGGGGTCGAAGACGTCCCCGCTGCCGGGCTCCGCGTGCAGCACCCACACCACCAGGTCGCCCGCCCGCCGGGCCAGCCGGACCAGCCGGTCCACCTGCCCGGCGATCTTCGGGTCGGAGATGGTCTCCCACAGCGGTCGGGCGCGGAAGGATTCCTGGACGTCGATGACGATCAGTGCTCGGGTCATGCGGCCCAGCCTGACGGACGGGGCGCACGCGGCGACAGGCCTCATCGGGTCCGGGGGCGGACCGATCCGGTCACCGGGTGAGGGACCCGCGTGCCCGGCGTGCGGCGGAGTCGTCGGCCCGTCATTCGAGGACGTCGTCGTGGAGGCGGGCGAGGAGTTCGGGGCCGCTGCCGCTGTCCGCCGGGACGCGGGCCGCGCCGTCCGGAATCCGTGATTTCCCCAGTCGGTGCGGCCGGCGCGTTCGGCCGCGGCTTCACCCGTCTGCCGTCCGAAGGATCGATTTACCGGCCCTCGCACGGGTGACCCTCCGTATCCGGGCGCCGGGGCGCGGGGGAGGGACCTCGTGGCGGTCCCGGCCGCCTCACGAGTCCCCGGGCTCTCCCGGGAGTCGTCCCTCCGACCTGAACAGGGTTCTCATGCGTCTTCTCCGCAGTGCCGCCGCCGTCGTCGGCGCGCTCGCCCTCGTCGTCACCTTGCCTGCGTCCGCGAGCGCCGCCACGGGTGACTTCTCGTACAAGTTCGTGGGTCTCGACGGCAAGGCCCAGTCGGCGACCGTCCACGACCCGCGGAGCCCCGGCTGCCTCGTGCTGCCCGAGGTCGCGGACCCGGGCTCCTCCGAGCCCGCGTTCGCGCCGCACAACGACACCGACGAATGGGCGGTCGTGTTCACCGGACCCGACTGCACCGGCGACTCCTGGACCCTGAGCCCGCACGGCAACCCCGCCACGGACCGCCTGAAGCTGCGTTCGGTGTACCTGACCGGCAGTCACTGACCGGCGCTCCGGTTCTCCGGTGGCGGCGTGGTCGCCGGCCATGCCGCCACCGGCCGGGACGGCGCACGAGTTCCACCGCGGCCTTCCGCGCACCCACTTCGTGCTCCCCGCCGGGCTCGGGTCAGCTCCGGCGGCCCGAGCGGGTCAGGCGGATCGCCGAGACGAGGAAGAAGATCCCGCCGAGCGTCGCGTAGCCGGCGAGGGCGGTCAGCGAGGGGTCGTCCTGGGTCGCGCTGCGGAAGAACGAGGCGCCCGCGAGGACGGAGATGCCGCCGCTGAGGATCATGGCCCACTGGCCGCCCATGGCGCGGCGCGCGAGGCCCACCAGGAGCTGGACGAGGCCGGAGACGACCGCCCAGGCACCCCAGACCCGCAGCACGTCGGCGACGCCCGAGGTACCGGCGACCGCGATGCCGACGGCGGCGAGCACGCTGACGGCCATGTTGGCGTACAGCGCCTTGACCGGCCCGGCGGCCTGCGCCGACCTGGCGTCCACGACGGCCGCGGCCACGTCGAAGGCCGGGTAGAGGACCAGCAGCAGCTTGGTGCCGGCGGTGAGGTGGGAGCCGGACGCCAGCAGGAGCGCGGCCCACGCGGCGGCGAAGACGAAGCGGGCGACGTACAGCCGGCGCAGCGCGGGCGCGGCGCCGACGGTCCGGGCGGGAGCGGTGGATGCCATGGGGTTCTCCAGTGACGAGGTGGGAGACACGTGGGAGAGAGAACGTTCTCTCTCGACGCAGCCTGGCACATCCCGGGCGAGGAAACAAGAGAGAGCGTTCTACCCGCTACCATGGGCGGTATGACCACGACGGCAGCAGGCGCAGGCACCGGCAAGCGAGTCTCCGAGGCACGGGAACGGCTCCTGAGGACCGCCGGACAGCTCTTCTACGCGGAGGGCATCCACACGGTGGGCGTCGACCGCCTGGTCGCCGAGTCGAAGGTCACCAACGCCACCTTCTACCGCCACTTCCGCAGCAAGGAAGACCTCGCCGTCGCCTACATCGAAAGCGTCGACCAGGCGATCCGCACCCAGATCGGCTCCCTGACGGCCTCGGACGTGCCGCCCGACGGCATCCTGCGCGGCATCGGCGCCTCCCTGGTCGAGCAGATCGGCTCGCCCGGTTACCGCGGCTGCGCCTTCCTCAACGCGGCGGCGGAATTCCCCGATCCCGGGCATCCGGTCCACCGCGCCGTCGTCGAGCACCGCGCATGGTTCCTGCGGACGATCACCGGCCTGTTCGCCGAGATCACGACGGCCCAGGCCGACCACGCCGGACGGCACTTCGTCATGCTCCGTGACGGCGCGATGAGCGCGGGCTGCCTCGGCGATCCCGTCCTGGCCGGCGAGACCCTGCTGCGCGGCATCGAGGGCCTGCTCCGGATCCACGCCGCGCGCGGAGGCGACGAGCCCGCCGCCTCCCCGGCGCCCGCCGCCGTCGCTGACGTCGAGTGCTCGCCGCCCGGCGCCTGAGAGGCCGGCTCACCGGAGAGCGCGGTCGGTCCGCAGGCCGCGTGAACCGGGCCGCGTCGGGAGGGGCGGTGCGGGCCGCGGCCGCTACGAAGATCACGCGTTGTCCGTGATCTTGGAAAGAACGTCCGCACGTCTCTCCCGCCGTACCGGCCGCCGGCTCGCCGCCGCGCTCTGCTCCCTCGCCGTCGCATTCGTCCCGGTCACCGCACACGCGAGCGCGCCCGGCGCGCCGCACGCGTGGTGACTTCAGCCTCGCCGGCTGACCCGACCCCGCGGGCGGGCCCGCCGGACCGGGGATCAGCCGGAGGTCCCCGGTCCGCCGGCGGGCGGTGCCGTCAGGAGGTCGAGCGTTCCGGTGATGTCCAGGAGGCGCTCCAGGTTCGCGGGCCGGTCCTCCAGGTGCAGGCACACGCCCGCGGCGGTGGTCCTGCGGTGGATCATCAGCAGCACGGACAGGCCCGTGGAGTCGATGGTGCCCAGCCCCGCGCAGTGGATGTCCAGGTGCCGCACGCCGACCCGGCCGGTGAGCCGGACGGCGACTTCGTCCTGGAGCAGGTAGGCGTTCTCGTAGTCGAGGTCCCCGTGGATCTCTATGCGGACTCGGTCGTCGGCGTCGACCGTGGTCAGACGCAGGTGGTCGGATGGCAGTGGCATCGTGGTCATGCAGGATTCCCGGCGGCGGTGATGTGATCGGTCGTGGTGAGGGCTTCGGTGCCACGCTCAAGGATGCGGGCGGCCCGCGGGAAGTCCTTCAGCTCACGGGCGAGCAGAGCGAGCGCAGGAGGCAGTGACTGCGCGGGCACTCCGCGGGCGACGAGTATCCGGGCGGTCCAGGTGAGGAACGACCCGAACAGGTCCTCGTCGCCGAGATAGAGGGCGGTGGCGAGGAACTCCACGATGTGCGCGAGATCTTCGGCCGTGCGTTCGCGCTGCGCCTCGTCGTAGCCGCGCATGGCGGGGAACGCGTCCTCCAGCGCGGTGAAGACGGTCCGCACCAGATTGGGGCGGCTCCGGGCCACCATCGTGTACTCCTGGTCGGCCAGGTGCGGCAGGTCGTCCACCTGCTGGTGGTCGAAGTGCGGGCGCGGCAGCGGCCCGCGCGCGAGGCGGTCGGCCGCGGCACGGGCGTCGGGGGCCCAGGCGTCGGCACCGAGCAGGCGCGCGTACCGTCCGTCGGGGCCGAAGGCGGCGCCGCCGACCAGGACCGGGACGCCGACCGCCTGGCAGGCGGTGATCGCGGCGTGCGCGGTCGGCAGGCGGGTGGCGATCGAGCTGGACAGGGCGACCGCGTCGGCCCCGGTGGCGTGCAGGTGGGAGATGAGGTGCGGGGTGGGCACCTGGGCGCCGAGATAGTCGATCTGCCAGCCCCGCAGCTTCAGCACCTCCGCCAGGAGCCGGGCGGGCAGCGCGTGCCACTCCCCGTCGACGCACGCCACCGTGATCCGTCCCCGGGACGGCGTGGTGCGGGCGACGGGATGCGTGGCGAGCGCGGCGATGGCCCGTTCGTTGATCGCGGTCGCGGCGTGCTCCTGGGCGACGCTGATCCGGTTGGCCGCCCACTCCTCGCCGACGCGTCCCTGTACGGCGGCGACCACGTCCAGCAGCACGCTCTCCGCGTCGACGCCCTCGTCCAGGGCCTGGGTGACGAGTTCGGTGGCGGCGTACTCGTCCCCGGCGTAGACGGCGTCCCACAGCAGGTCGGCGAGCGCATCGAGGCCGGTGGTGCCGGGGGAGCAGGGCGGGGTACTGGTGCTCATCCGGTCAATGTGCCCCGGATGCGCCCGTTCACCGCGCTCGGACGACGGGTGCGGGGCGCGGAGATCACGACGACCGCCATGTCGTCGTGACGGCGGTTGCCCAGCCACTGCGCGGCCAGCATCTGCACGTGCTCCGCGATGCCCTCCGACGGCATGCCCGCGCATCCGGCCAGGGCCTGCTTGAGACGTTCCTCACCGAACAGGGCGTCGCCCATCGGGCCGCCCTTGGCCTCGGTGATCCCGTCGGTGTAGAGCACGCAGGACTCGCCCTCCGCGAGGGTGACCGAGGCGGTGCGGGCGTTGACGTGCGGGACGGCGCCGACCAGGGTGCCGCGCGTGTCCGTCTCCTCCACGGTGCCGTCCCTGCGGATGATCAGCGGGGCCGGGTGTCCGCCGCTGGTCACCCTCAGGTCCACCCCGTCGTCCCTGCGGGCCACGGAGGCGAGCACCAGGGTGGCGAACCGGGTGTGCTGGGAGTTCAGCAGCGCCGTGTTGAGCAGGTTCAGCATCCGCTGGTGGTCGTCGGCCAGCGGCAGCAGCGCGTGCAGCGTGTTGCGGATCTTGCCGGTGAGGACCGCGGCCTCCAGGCCCTTGCCGCACACGTCCCCGAGGGTCACCAGGGACGGTTCGCCGTCCACGGCGGCGGGGTGGACGTCGTAGAAGTCGCCGCCGATCCGCTCCTCGTCCGCGGAGGGGCGGTAGCGGCCGGCGAAGTCGACGCCCGAGATCCGGTGCAGGGTCGGCGGCAGCAGCTCCTGCATGAGCACGTCGGTGATCGCCGTCTGCTCGGCGTACAGGCGGGCGGCCGACATCGCGGCGCCGGCGCGGGCGGCGAAGAGCCGGACGAAGACCTCCTCCTCCTCGGTGAAGGCCGCGGTCCGCACCTTGCGGAGCAGGACCAGCGCACCGGCGGGGACGCCGTGACCGGGCAGCGGGGTGATCACGACCGAGCCGACCGGGCCGAACCCCTCGGGCACCATCCATTCCGGGGCCGTGGTCGGATCGATCCACCGGGACGGGACCGGCGGGAACCCGCGCAGGGCCTCGCCGAGGCCCGGGATGTCGTCCGGGTTGAGGCGTTCCTGGGTCTTCGTCGGCGTGCCGCCGCGCAGGCAGGTGACCACCGGCAGCTGCTTGCCGCGCGAGGGCGCGATGGCCAGCGCCGCGTCCGCGAGGCTCTCGGCGGCCAGCTGCGCGGTCACGTCCATGCAGCGGCCCAGGTTGAGGGAGGCGAGCAGGGTGTTGGACGCCTTCGCCAGGAACGCCGTCCGCTCCCGCTCCACGCGCAGGGCCTCCCGGGCCAGTCGGTGGTCGGTGTCGTCCACCAGCCACCAGGCCACCGCTCCGTCGTCGTGGACGCTCGGGTGGGCCTCGAAGTGACGGCCGTCGATCGCCCCGGTCAGCGGCTGCGGGGCGTCGAGATCCGACTCCCTGCGCGGGCCGGGGAACAGCAGCGCGTGATGGGCCGCGGCCAGCCACGGCGGAGCCACGTCGTCGAGGCGGGCTCCCGGCTCGGCCCCGGGAAGGAGCGCGGCGGCGATGTCGTTACGCTGGACGAGCGTGCCCCGCGGGTCGGCGACCAGTACCGGGTAGGGTGCACTGCCCCAGGGGAAGTCCCTAGCCGGTACGGGGGTCTGCGCTTGCGTGGAAGCCAAATATCGAGGACCCGCTGCGCGAATCCCTCACCTCTTCACCTCGACGGAAACGTTGCACTAAGGCAACCATCCATCACGGTGGTGCTCCGTGGCAAGCGACCACCTCCGTCTCCTCGGGATGCACACAACGTGAAGGCCAGCATATGCGTGCGCGGCGCCCCGGCCCTCCGTTCCCCCTATTGCGGCGTACCGGTCTCCAGCGGGAGGCCCAGGCGGTCGGCGAGTTCGGGTACGCCGATGCCGAAGGTCTGCCGCACCCGCACCGCGTCCGGCGTGATGTCGAAGACGGCCAGGTCCGTGTAGACGCGGTCCACGCATCCCAGGCCGGTGAGCGGATAGCCGCACTCGGCGACCAGCTTGGGCGCTCCGTCCCGGGTGAAGAGGTTCATCATCACGAACACCTGCTTGGCCCCGACGGCCAGGTCCATGGCGCCGCCCACGGCCGGAATGGCGTCGGGTGCGCCGGTGTGCCAGTTGGCCAGGTCGCCCCGCGCGGAGACCTGGAAGGCGCCGAGGACGCAGATGTCCAGGTGGCCGCCGCGCATCATCGCGAAGGAGTCCGCGTGATGGAAGTAGGCGGCGCCCGGCAGTTCGGTGACGGGCACCTTGCCCGCGTTGGTCAGGTCCGGGTCGATCCGGTCCTCGGGGGCGGCGGGGCCCATGTTGAGCATCCCGTTCTCGGTGTGCAGCACCACACCGGAACCGGGGGAGAGGTGGTCGGCCACCAGGGTGGGCTGGCCGATGCCCAGGTTGACGAAGGATCCGTGCGGGATGTCACGGGCGATCAGGGCGGCGATGGCGTGCTTGTCCAGCGGGCCCTGGCCGCCGGGCGTCGGGGAAGTCCGGGTCATGAGTGATCAGCCACCTGCACCACGCGGTCGACGAAGATACTGGGGGTCACGACGGTCTCGGGATCGATCGCGCCGGTCTCGACGACCTCGCGGACCTGGGCGACCACGGTGGTGGCCGCGGTGGCCATGACGGGACCGAAGTTCCGGGCGGTCTTGCGGTAGACGAGGTTGCCCATGCGGTCCGCCCGATGGGCGCCGATCAGCGCCACGTCGCCGCGGATCGGGTGTTCGAGCACATGGAGGCGGCCGTCGATCTCGCGCACCTCCTTGCCCTCCGCGAGCAGCGTGCCGGCGCCGGTGGGGCAGTAGAAGGCGCCGATGCCCGCTCCGGCCGCCCTGAGCCGTTCCGCCAGCGTGCCCTGGGGGACCACTTCGAGTTCGATGCGGCCCGCCCGGTACAGCCCGTCGAACACCCAGGAGTCGGTCTGGCGGGGGAAGGAACAGATCACCTTGCGGACGCGCCCCGCGGCCAGCAGCGCGGCCAGACCGGTGTCGCCGTTGCCCGCGTTGTTGGAGACGACCGTGAGGCCGGTGGCGCCCTGCCGGATCAGCGCGTCGATCAGCGCCACCGGCATGCCCGCCATGCCGAAGCCGCCGACGAGCACCGTGGCGCCGTCCTGGACGCCGGCGACCGCCTCGTCGGTACCGGCACACAGCTGTGTGGTCACCGGCTGCCCCCGGCGACGTTCTCCAGGACCACGGCGAGGGCCTGCCCGACGCCGATGCAGACCGCCGCGACACCCCACCGGGAGCCGGACTCCTGCAGCCGTCGGCTGAGCGTGCCCAGCAGACGGCCGCCGGACGCACCGAGGGGATGACCGAGCGCGATGGCCCCGCCCTTCGCGTTGACGATCTCCGGATCGACGCCCCACGCGTCGACGCAGGCCAGCGCCTGCACGGCGAACGCCTCGTTCAGCTCGACGGCGTCGACGTCCGACCAGGAGATGCCCGCGCGCTTCAGCGCCCTGTTGACGGCCTCGACGGGCGCGTAGCCGAACATCTGCGGGTCCACCGCGGCCACCCCGCGGCCCGCGACCCGGGCCAGCGGATCGGCGCCGATCAGGTCGGCGGCCCCGGCCGAACCGAGCAGCACCGCGGAGGCGCCGTCGTTCAGCGGCGAGGCGTTCCCGGCCGTGATACGGCCGTCGGGCCGGTAGGCGGGTTTGAGGGTGGCGAGCTTCTCCAGGGTGGAGCCGGGACGGATGCCCTCGTCGCGCTCCAGCAGCGTGCGCCCGCCGTCCGTGACGGGGACGGTCAGGCCGTCGTAGAAGCCCGCGTTCCAGGCGTCGTCGGCCAGCCGGTGCGAGCGCAGGGCGAAGGCGTCCTGGCGTTCGCGGGAGACGTCGAAGCGGTCGACGAGCTGTTCGTTGGCCTCGCCCAGGGAGACCGTCCACTCCGCGGGCATGCGCTCGTTGACCAAACGCCAGCCGAGGGTCGTGGAGACGGCGGTCACATCCCCGGCAGGGAAGCCGCGTCCGGGCTTGGGCAGCACCCACGGGGCACGGGTCATCGACTCGACTCCGCCGGTGAGGACGATGTCCGCGTCACCGGTCTCGATGTGGCGCGAGGCGATGAGGGCGGCGTCGAGGGAGGACCCGCACAGGCGGTTCACGGTGGTGGCGGGCACCGAGGTGGGCAGGCCCGCCAGCAGGACGGCCATCCGGCCGACGTTCCGGTTGTCCTCGCCGGCGCCGTTGGCGTTGCCCCAGACGACGTCGTCGATGCGGCCGGGGTCCAGCGCGGGCGTCCTGGCGAGAACCCCGCCGATGACCTGTGCCGCGAGGTCGTCGGGCCGGACCTCGGAGAGGGCGCCCCGGAAGCGGCCGAAGGGCGTCCGCACCGCCGAATAGAGGTAGCTGTCCGTCATACCGTCACGGTAGGAGCGCCGACTGCACGGCGTCCAAGACCCAATCCCTATGGATTGATAAGCCACCCTTATAGACTCGGGGCATGGAGCTGCGTCAGATCCGGTACTTCCTCGCGCTGGCCGAGGAGTGCCACTTCGGCCGTGCGGCCGCGCGCCTGCACGTGGCCCAGCCCGCGCTGTCCCAGCAGATCAAGCAACTGGAGAAGGAACTCAGGACCCAGCTGTTCACCCGCTCCACCCGGCACGTCGCGCTGACCGAGGCCGGACACCACCTGCTGGAGCACGCCCGCACCCTGGTCGCGGAGGAGGAACGCGCCCGCCGGCACATGAGCGAGCTGGCGGACGGCCACACCGGACGGGTCTCGACCGGCTTCATCGGCACCGCCACCTACGACCTGCTGCCGCAGGTCGCCCGTACCGTACGGGCGAGGCTCCCCGGGATCACCATGGACCTGCGCGGCGAACTCCTCACCCCCGACCTGGTCGACGGACTCCTCGCCGGCACCTACGACCTCGCGGTCCTGCGCGGCCCCGCCGACCACGAGGACATCCGCACCACACCCCTGCGCACCGAGTCCCTGGTAGCCGTCCTCCCCTCCCACCACCCCCTCGCGGCCCGCCGGCGCATCCCGCTCGAAGCCCTCGCCGACGAGCCCTTCGTCGTCCACTCCTCCCGCTCCTCCATGTACGGCCGGGTCCTGGCCGCCTGCCGGCGCGCCGGATTCCGGCCCGCCTCGCTCATGGAGGTCGGCGAGACCGCCACCCTGGTCGTCTTCGTGGCCGCCGGACACGGCGTCGCCCTCGTGCCCGCGCCCGTGCAGAGCCTGCGTCTCGCCAGCGTCGCCTACGTGCCCCTGGCCCGGACGGAGTCCGTCGACCTGGTCCTCGCCGGCCACGCCCGGCGCGCCACCCCCGCCACCGACCAGGTCGCGTCGGTGATCAGGGAATGTGTGGACGACCCCGACCGGCGGCGGACCCCGCCCTCTACGCTGGGGGAATGACGAGCGGCACAGCAGCTGCGCCGGTGCGCTTCAGCACGACCGGTCTCCCCGAGGCGGAACGCATCGCCCTGTGGGAGGAGCACAACGCCCAGGCGCTGATAGGCCTGCGCTGCCGTTCCCTGCACGACACCGCCCTCGACGCGACGGAGATCAACCTCCAGCTGTCCCGGGCGCATCTCGCCCGCGTCCTCGGCAGCCCCCACATCGTCGAACGGCCCGACGCCGAGATCCGCCGCGTGCCCTCGGACGCCGTGGCCTGCTACCTGACCCTGGCCGGCGACGCCTTCTTCTACTGCGACGACGGCGTACGGCTGCTGCGCCCCGGCCAGTTGCTCGTCTGCGACGCCGACCAGCCCTTCGTCCGGGGCTTCTCGCACGGCCTGGAAGAGCTCGCGGTCAAGATCCCGCACCAGGTCTGGCGGGACCTCGGCGGGCCGCCCGCCCTGCCCCGGCCGCTGGTCGTCGACGCCGGCGCCGTCCACACCCGGACCCTGGCCGCGCTCGTCGCCCAGGCGCTGCGGCCGGAACCCTCCGACGCCGTCCTCGTCGACGAGGACGCCGTCCTGGACCTGCTCGTCTCCTCCGCGAACGGCCGCGCCCCGGCCCTGTCCACCGTGCACCTCACCGTCGCGAAGACCTACGTCGACGACCACCTCGCCGACCCGGGCCTGTCGGCGGCCCGCATCGCCCGCGGCATCGGGATCAGCGAACGCCACCTGTCCCGTGTGTTCGCCGCGGGCGGCACCAGCGTGCCGCGGTACCTGCTGGGGCGCCGCCTCGAACGCGCCCGCACCCTGCTGGGCGCCGGGGGCGAGGCGACGGTGGCTGAGGTGGCCGCGCGCTGCGGGTTCGCGTCGGCGGCCCACTTCTCGCACCGGTTCAGAGAGCACTACGGCCTGCGCGCGGGCGACGTCCTGCGCGAGGCCCGCGCCCGCTCGTGACGAGGACCCCGCACGCTCACGTGCCGTCGGGTGCCAGCACGATGTCGAAGCGGACCCGGGACCACGACCGCCCGCCCAGGTCCCGCCCGTCCGGCGTGGGCATGCCGGCCGGCTGGGCCACGAAGTCCTTCACCAGCGACTCCTTCACCCCGAACACGGAGTCCCGGTCCAGCAGTTCGTCACCGCGGACGAAGATGTGCGTGACCAGCGTGCGCCGCGCGGCCGCGCTCACCATGAAATGCAGGTGCGAGGCGCGCATCGGCGACCGGCCGGTCGCCGCCAGCAGCCCTCCCACCGGACCGTCGTGCGGAATGGGGTACGGCGTCGGCGTCAGCCCCCAGAACCGGTAGCGGCCCTCGGAGTCGCTGAACAGGTGCGCCCGAGCCGCCGTCCGGTCGTCCCCGTACTGCGTGTCGTAGAAGCCGTCCTCGTCCGCCTCCCACACCTCGATCCGGGCCCCGGCCACCGGTTCGCCCGCGTCGTCGGTGACGGTGCCCTCCACCCAGCAGGGCTCTCCGGCCGCGCCGAAGGCGAGGTCGCCGCCCTGGGCGATCTCGGGGCTGTCCTCGACGAAGAACGGGCCGAACACGGTGGCCTCGGTGGCGTCGCCGTACGCCGCGTTGTTCACGGCGACCGTCTGCATGGAGGCGCCGAGCACGTCGGACAGCAGGATGAACTCCTGGCGGCGGTCGTCGGTGAGGTGCCCGGTGCGGGTGAGGAAGTCGATGCCCTTGGCCCACTCGTCCTCGGTGAGCCTGACGTCCCGGACGAACGCGTGCAGATGGCCGACGAGCGACCGCATGATCTCGCGCAGCCTCGGGTCGGCGCAGCCGTCGAAGGACGCCAGCACCTGCCGGGTGACCTGCTCCTCACGCTCCCGCTGCTCGGCCGGAACGGGCTCGCGATCGGTGCGGGTGTCGTTCATCGGGCCTCCCAGGCGTTCCGTACGAGAGCGGTGACCGCGTCGAGGGTGACGGGCCGCGGGTTGTCCGCGGGCGCGGCGGCCACGACGGCCTCGGCCACGGCGGCCACACCCTCCCGCGGCATCCCGAGGGCGGCGAGCGAGCGCGGTGCGCCGAGCCGGTCACGGAGGCCGGTCAGTCCCTCGACGGCGGTCGGGGAACCGAAGGCCGCGGCCAGGCGCCGCTCCGCGTCCGGGGCGAAGGGCGCGTTGAAGGCGAGGACGTGCGGCAGGACCACCGCGTGGGTCTGGGCGTGCGGGAGGTTGAACATGCCTCCGAGCACGTGGCACACCTTGTGGTGCAGCCCCGACCCGGCGGAGGCGAACGCCGCGGCGGCCAGGTAGGCGCCGTACAGGGTCTGTTCCCGGCCGTCCAGCGCCCGCGGGTCCTTCACGACCAGCGGCAGCCCGGTCCGCAGCGCCCGCACGCCCTCGGCGGCGAGGGCCTGGTCGATCGGATCCGTGCGCGGGGCCCACATGGAGTCCACGCAGTGGGCGAGCGCGTTGAGTCCGGAGGCCACGCTGAGGCCGACCGGAAGGGAGAGCGTGAGCGTGGCGTCGTAGACGACGGCCCGCGGCAGGACCCTCGGGTCCGTGCCGGTGGTCTTCACAGAGTCCTCGGTCAGCCCCCATACCGCGGTGGCCTCCGAGCCCGCGTACGTGGTGGGGACGGCGACGATCGGCAGTCCGCTGGTCAGCGCGACCGCCTTGGCCAGTCCCGTGGCGGAGCCGCCGCCGACACTGACGAGGGCGTCGACGTCCCGCTCGGCGGCCGCGGCGCGAGCCCGTGCGGCGACCTCGGCGGGCACGTGCATGACGACGTCGTCGTGCCGGTGGACCACCGGCAGTCCGGCGGTGACGCGGTCGGCGGACTCCCGCGCGCTCGCGCCCGCGACGACCATCAGCCGCCGGGCGCCGAGCGCCGCGACCTCCGCGGCCAGGGACTCCGCGGCCGCGCCGGAGGCGAACCGCACCCGCTGCGGCAGGGTGTCGTGAACGAACCGCATGGATCAGTTCCTTCCCAGGACGGAGAGCAGAGCGGTGCGCAGCCGGTCCTCGGGATCCGCGGGCAACTCCATGGACCGCCACGCGATGTGCTTGTCGGGCCGCACCAGCAGCGCACCGCTCTCGTCGATCTCGCGCAGCTTGGCCCAGTCGTAGTAGAGGTCGGTCACCTCACGTCCGGGGCCGATGACGACGGCCGTGAGAGGTATGCCCAGTTCCTCGCCGACCTTCTGGGCCGCCCGCTCCCACGCCTCGCCGGCGATACCGGTGAGCAGCGTCCAGCGGTCGTACGGCGCGAGGTCCATCAGCGCCTGACGCCGGGCGCTGTCCCCGACCCAGGCGTGCGGAAGGTGCGCGCCGGGGACGGTCGACATCTCGTAGTACAGGTCGGCGTCGCGTGCGGGTGTGGGGAGTTGGCTGCCGTCGGCGACCACGGCCGTCGAGGTGTAGTGCTGGCCCAGCTCGACGCCGTGCGCGTTGAACTCGTAGTTCTTCAGCTCCATCGCGCGCACCAGCGCGGCCCGTTTGGCTGCGCCCGCGGGGGTGTTGGCCTTGCGCTCCTCGATGGCGGCGGTCATCGACGCCTCGTCCGGCGCGCCGAGGACGCCCAACGCCTCGAAGATGTCGACGAATTCACGGCTGGACCTGTTGGCGCGCCGGACGATGCGCTCGGCGACCGGGGCCCGTTCGGCGGTGTAGGTCTCCAACAGCTCTGCTCCCGCATGGCCCTTGAGGACGGCCGCGAGCTTCCAGGCGAGGTTGTACGCGTCCTGCACGGACGTGTTGGAGCCCAGGCCGTTGCTCGGCGGGTGCCGGTGCACGGCGTCGCCCGCACAGAACACCCGGCCCTGCTGCAACCGGGTCGCGTACATCTCGTTGTTGCCCCACAGGCTGGTGCCGGTGATCTCCACGTCCAGGTCGGGCGCTCCCAGGAGGCTGCGGACGATCTGTACGGCGGCGGCCTCGTCGACGACCGGGGGCTCGCCCGCGATGTCGTAACCCCACACGATCAGCCACTCGTTCCACGGGCGCACCATGCGCACGAGCCCCGCGCCGATGCCGCCGACGTTCGAGCCGGGCTGGATCACCCAGTACAGGACGGACGGCCGGTGGGCGACGTAGCGGCTGATGTCGGCCTTGAACGTGATGTTCATCGAGCCGGCGATGTCCATCGCGCCCTCGAAGGGCAGGCCGATGTCCGCGGCGACCTTGGAGCGGGCGCCGTCCGCGCCGATCAGGTACTTCGCGCGGATGCTGTACTCGTGTCCGGTGAGCCGGTCGAGGACCCGCACGGTGACTCCGTCGGCGTCCTGGGTGTGCGACAGGTACTCGCTGGAGAACCGCGTCTGCGCGCCGCGCCGGGCCGCGTTGCGGACCAGGATCGGTTCCAGGTACGTCTGCGGGATGTCCACGGTGAGGCACGGCGAGGCCAGCCGGTAGTCCGCCTCGCGGTCCGGCCGGGTGCCCCAGGTGTGGATACGGCCGATCTCCTCGCCGGTGATGCTGGTGCAGAACACGGTGTCGCCGACGAGGGAGTGGTCGGTGGCGTCCGCCAGCACCTGCGCCTCGATGCCCAGATCGCGGAAGATCTCCATCGAGCGCTGGTTGGTGATGTGCGCGCGGGGGGTGTTCGCCGTCCACCGGTACTTCGTGATCATGATCGTGTCGACGCCCAGGGTCGCCAGCAGCAGCGCCGCCGAGGCGCCCGCGGGACCGGAACCGACGACCACGACGTCGGTGGTGACGGCCGAGTCGGCCGGCAGCGCGGTCTCGGACATCCCGTCGTTGAACATGGGCATCGTGCTGACCTCTCCTCGCGATCCGGCGGCGTTGCCGGCTGGGTCAGTGTGGGACGGACCCGGGCGGCGCGGAACGGCTCGGCGGCGAGGTCGGCGGATCCGCCAAGAGATGGCGGATCCACGAAGTCCATTCAATAAGTAATTATTACTTTTGATTTCTTTGGTGAGGTGAATCCGATGTCCGCGGTGGCCGGTCTCATCGGAGATAGATGACCACGCCGTTCCTCCCTCTCCTGCCCCGCCGCCCGTCGTGCCCGTCCCGTCCGTGGTCGCCGTCGACGCCGTGACGTCCCGGCACGCCCGTCGGCCCGGTGGGACCCGGCTTCCCCGAGGGACCGGACGGGCCGGGCGGTCCCGGCAGGCCTTCGTGCGCGGCACTTCCCTGGAGGGCGATACGCCGTTCCTGGAGTTCGTCGAGCTGCTGCTGATGGGCGATGAGCACGGCCGTCTGCGCGACGAGCAGCACGGCCAGCGCGGCGCCTAGCACGAGGCGGCGTCGCGGACTCTGCCAGGCCTCTTTGATCCGGATCACGGCATTCCTCACGTCGTGTGACGAACAGGGGTCAGGGAGGAGCGCCCGGCGCGGACGAGCCGCTGCGCCGGGCGCTCCTCGGGTGACGGACGGGGGTGCGGCTAGCTCGCCGGCGGGGCGACCGCGTCCTTCCCGTCCTTTCCGTCCTTGCCGTCCCGTCCGTTCGAGCCGTCCTGGCCGTCCTGGCCGTCCGTGCCGTCCTTCCCGGGCGGACCGATCGGACCGGCGGGGCCGGTGGGTCCGGGCGGACCGGACGGCCCGGGCGGACCGGGCTCAAGGCTTTCCTGGACGTTGACGGGCTGCAGCTGCAGGTCGTCGATCTGCAATTGCTGGGTGATGATCAGCGCTGACTGCGCGACAAGGGCGACGGTCAGCACGGAGCCGAGCACGAGGGGGCGCCGCGGACTACGCAGCGCTTCGATCACGCTTCTCACATCAATCCTCACGTTATGCGGTGAAGAAAGCGTAAAGGACGAAAAGGGGCGGAAGGTGAATTGCGCGTCGAGTGTCTTTCCATGTGGAGTGTCATTCCGCGGCCGCCCTTTTTCGCGACCGCGTCGCAAATACGGCGGTCCGCGTACGGCCGGGTCCCGCCGGTGCCCGCCGTCCGGCCCCGGAATCCGGACCGTGCCCCAGGGCGCCCCGTGTCAGACTGGGACCGGATCGTCACAGGTGGCGACAGCGGCGGCGGAAGGTGGCACCTTGCTGACATTGGATCTGCATCCGGTCTTCCGGAACAACCGCGACATCGAACTCTCGCTGCGGCAGATCGTCTTCCAGGCGAAACACACGGGCGAGCCCGTCGTGCAGATCATTCACGGAAAGGGCACCGGACAACTCAGAGGACGCGTTCTGGCGTTCCTCAATCAGAAGCACATCAGGCGGCTGTACGACAGGCTGGAGGTCGACACCGCCAACACGAGCCGGATCCTGGTCCATTTCACGCCCCGCTCCTGAATCCCCGCCCGCCGTACCGCTTTCGGCCGCTTCCCGTCAGGACGCCCTCCGCCGCTGCCTGATGGGCGCACCCACCCGGTGCAGGTGCGTCAGCGCCTCGCGGTAGGACCGGAGCAACCCGGTCTCGTGGTACGGCACGCCGATCTCCTCGCAGTACGCGCGCACGAGGACCTGGGCCTTCCGCAGATGAGGCGAGGGCATGCTCGGGAACAGATGGTGCTCGATCTGGTAGTTGAGCCCGCCGAGCATCAGATCGGTGAACCGGCCGCCGCGCACGTTGCGGGAGGTGAGCACCTGGCGGCGCAGGAAGTCGGGCCGGTCGTCGCCGCTGAAGGTCGGCATGCCCTTGTGGTTGGGCGCGAAGATGCTGCCGAGGTACACACCGAAGAGGCACTGGTGCACGGCGAGGAAGGCCACCGCCTTGCCGGGGGAGAGGAAGACGAACAGCGCGGACAGGTAGGCCGCGAGGTGCAGCAGAAGCAGGGCGCCTTCGAGGCGACGGCTCTTCATGGACGGCGAGAACAGCGCCCGCACGCTCGACACGTGCAGGTTGAAGCCTTCGAGGGTGAGGAGCGGGAAGAACAGGAACGCCTGGTGGCCGCCGATGAGACGAGCCAGGCCGTTGCTGCCGCGGGCCTGCCCGGTGGACCACACCAGGATGTCGGGGGCGACGTCAGGGTCGAGTTCCTCGTGGTTGGGGTTGGCGTGGTGGCGGGTGTGCTTGTTCATCCACCAGCCGTAGCTCATGCCGATGCCGAGATTGCCGAAGAGCCGGCCCCACAGCGCGCTCGTCCGCTGCTGCCGGAACACCTGCCGGTGCGCCAGGTCGTGGGCCACCAGCGCGATCTGGCCGAAGATCAGAGCCATAGAGGCCGCGACCGCCAGCTGCCACCAGGTGTCGCCCAGCGCGGCGAACACCGCCCAGGCCGCCGCCAGCGCTGCGGTCACGGCGGTGAGCCGCACCGCGTAGTGGCCCGTGCGCCGCCGCAGCAGACCCGCGTCCGTGATGCGCTGGGACAGCCGCGCGAAGTCGCTGCCCCCGGTGGGGTGTTGTCCCCGGGAGCGGAGCGGGGCCGATGCGGTGGAGGGCGGGGCGGCGGAGGAAGGTGTCATGCGGTCGAGTCTCGCTACGGCCGTCCCGCCGGGACCAGCCTGTCAGCCCGAGATCCGGAAGGGGGCCGGGCCCCCGCCACGGCATGGGGCTGTCCCCACCTCCGTACCCGCTGACCTGGCCTTCTTGCCGGCGGACGGGGTCCGGCGGCGGAGTCGGGGAAGATCAGGTCCGGTCCCTGCGGCGGTGGCGCCTCGACGTGCGGATCTCGCCGGCGATCGGGAGCCAGTAGTAGGGGATGAACGCGAAGATCACGGCCACGCCGAGGGCGGGCAGCAGGGCGCCGAGCACGGTTCCGGCGCCGAGCCACAGCAGCGCGAGCTGGAAGCGCCGGGTGATGGCCCGCACCCCGGCCTCGTCGATGGTCGGCGCGAGCAGCCGGCGGTCGCGTCGGGCGTGCCACCAGATGAGGTTGAACAGGACGGCCGTGAGCTCGAAGGAGAGGCCGTACAGGACGACGGCGGTGCGCTGCCCGTGTCCGTCGCGGAACGTGTCGGCCAGCACCGAAGCGGCGAACGGCAGGAAGGACAGGTCCATGAGCAGCACGGTGTTCAGGAACAGCACCAGCCGGTCGACGCTGCGGACGTGGTCGAACATGATGTGGTGGTTGGCCCACACCTGCCCGATCAGCATGAAGGTGATGGCGTAGGCCAGGTAGGAAGGCCAGAGCGCGGCGAGTCCGTGCAGCAGGTCCCGGGTGTCGTGCGGCGGGCGGATCTCCAGCACGAGCAGCGTGACGGCGATGGCGATGACGGCGTCGCTGAACGCCACCACCCGCGCGGGATCACGCTCTTCGCCGAACGGCGTCGACTCCCCGAACTCCTGAACCGGCTCTGTCATGGCCACATTCTCGGACAGAGCGGGCTGTTTCCCGCGCAGCCATGCGGTGCCCGGCTCGGTGCCCGGGGCGCGCTCGCCTCGGGCACCGAGCCGTGGGTCACCGAATGACTTCGCGCCGCCCCGCGTTCTCCGTGCGCTAGGCCGCGGCGGGCCGTTGCGGGGAGCGGAGTACGAGCAGCGTGATCTCGCTCGGGGCGAAGACGCGGAACGGCGGGCCCCAGAACCCGGTGCCCCGGCTGGTGTAGAGGAGGGTGCGGGTGCCGTGCCGGCTGAGACCGGCCAGGGCGGGCTGGTCGATGCGGACCAGGTGGTGGAAGGGCCAGATCTGGCCGCCGTGGGTGTGGCCGGAGAGCTGGAGGTCGATGCCGTCGGCCGCGGCCCGTTCGACGAACTTGGGCTGGTGGGCGAGGAGCAGGACGGGCAGGCCGGGATCGGCGCCGTCCAGGGCTCCGGCGAGGTCGGCGTGGTGGCCGGGCAGGCCGGAGGACTCGGCGGTGACGTCGTCCACACCGGCGACCACGAGCGTGTCGCCTCCGCGTTCGAGCAGCAGGTGGCGGTTGCGCAGCGGTTCCCAGCCCAGCTCGTCCATGAGGTCGACCCAGCCCTGGGCCTCGCTGTAGTACTCGTGGTTGCCGGTGACGTAGACCCGGGCCCGGGTCGCCCGCACGGTTCCCAGCGGAGCCGCCTGGGCGCGGCGGCGCTCGGCCGTGCCGTCCGCGATGTCGCCGGTGTGGCAGACTAGGTCCGCCTCCAGGGTGTTCACCGTCTCGCAGACCCGTTCCGACCAGCGGGCGCGGTCGAGCGGGCCGTAGTGGGTGTCGGTGATCAGGGCGACACGGGTGCCGTCCAGGCCGGCCCCGAGGCGGGGCAGCTCGACGTCGAGGCGGCGTACGCGGGGCACCCGGCGGGCCTCCGCGTAGCCCCAGGCGAGCAGCACCGCTGCGGTGCCGAGGACGGACCAGGTGACGATCCGCGCCCGGTCCTGTCCGTCGCCGACGTCCGCCAGGGTCAGGGCGAGCCGCAGCAGCACGCCGAGGAGGACGGACCAGGTGAACAGGACCCAGCTGATGCCCAGCAGGGCGTCACCGGCGATCGCCGCCCGGTCCTGCTGCCGCCGGCCGTGACCGTGCATCATCGCGAGCGGCATACCGACCAGGCCGAGGACGAACACGGCGGTGCCGGCCAGTCTGACGGCCGCCGGCCACTGCTGTCCGGCGTGCAGCAGCACCCAGCAGGGCACGGCCCACAGCAGGACGGGGGCGATCAGCGGGATGTACCGCATAAGGCGGCGCAGCCGGCCGTGGTCGGGCTCCCGCGCCGCGTCGTCGGCCACTCGGGTTTCACTGCTGTTGGTCACGTTTCCCCTCCTCGCACGGCAGAACTGCCGTCGCGCGCACTGTATCCGCCGGCCCCGGGACCGGCCGGACGGACGTGCGCTTCCGGCCGGACGACGCTGCTCACGCGGGCGCCGCCGGGCTCTGCCCGTCCGCGACGGGACGCGCACCGGTGAGGAGGGCCGTGGGCGGTTCCGGACGCTCCCGCAGCCATGCGGCGGAGTGTCCTCGTACCGCCTCCCGGACGCCGTCGCGCACGTCGGGGCCGCCCAGGGTACTCCCGGTGGCACCTTGGCGACGGCTACGGCTTCAGGACCGAGATCTCCAGCTCGGGATCGAAGCCGGAGTCCGGGGCGACCCGGCGCGCGAACTCGCGGACGCCCGCCAGCTGGCGCTCGCCGAAGGAGAAGTCCAGTGCCTCGGTGTAGTAGCGGCGCAGCGCCTGCTCGTCGAACGCCTCCCATCGGGCGGCCTGCTCGCACACCTTGTCGACCTCGGCCATCGACAGGTCCCGGGACTCCAGGAACGCGCGGTGGACCTCGCGGACGATTCGGGGATGGCGCTCCAGGTAGTCCTTGCGGACGGCCCAGGCCGCGAAGACGAACGGCAGGCCGGTCCACTCCTTCCACATCTCACCCAGGTCGTACACCCGCAGGCCGAGGTCCTCGGCCTGGTGGAGGTAGGCGCGCAGCGCGGCGTCACCGATGACGACCGCGGCATCCGCGTCCTGCATCATCAGCGGCAGATCCGGGGGACAGCTGAAGTACTCCGGGCGGACCCCCTCCCGCTCTTCGAGCAGCAGCCGGGCCAGGCGTACCGACGAGCGCGAGGTGGACCCCAGGGCGACCCGGCGCCCGTCCAGCTCGCCCAGCGGGACCTGGCTGACGATCAGGCAGGAGGTCACCGCACCGTCGCTGCCGACCGCGATGTCCGGGAAGAGCACGAGGTCGTCGGCGTGCTTCAGGTACTCCATGCAGGCGATCGGACCGATGTCCAGACTCCCCTCGACCAGCTGACTGTTCAGCCGGTCAGGAGTGTCCTTCGTCAGCTCCATGTCGAGAAGGGTGCCGGTGCGGGCCAGTCCCCAGTAGAGCGGCAGGCAGTTCAGGAACTGGATGTGCCCGACCCGGGGACGCTTCCCGTGTGCGTGCGGGGCGCGAGACGCGTGTGAGTTTGCCACCTCGACAGGCTACGGGCAGCGGTCCGGGCGGCCGCGTGCGGGCCGGACGCAAGGGTGCCGCGGTGCCCGGGTTCACGACGGCGGCTGCACCGGCACCTGCGCCCAGACCGTCTTGCCGCCCGGGCCGTAGCGGGTGCCCCAGTTGTCGGCGAGGCTGGCGATGATGAACAGGCCGCGTCCGTCCTCGTCGACGGTGCGCGCGTGCTTGAGGTGCGGGGCGCACTGCGCGGCGTCACGGACCTCGCAGGTCAGGTCCCGGTCCAGGATCAGCCGCAGCTGGAGCGGCGGGGCGCCGTAGCGGACCGCGTTGCCGACCAGTTCGCTGACGACGAGCTCGGCGGTGAAGCTCTGCTCCTGCGCGACGCTCCAGGCGGCGAGCCGGCGCCGGGTCGCGGCCCTCGCGAGCGGGGCGGCCTCGTTCCTGGCGGGAAGGTCGAGGGCCATCACCCGGTCGGCCGGCAGAGCCCTGACGCGGGCCAGCAGCAGAAGCTTCTCCGTCTCGTCCCGGCCCCGCAGGGCGTACGCGACGGTGTCGCACAGGTCCTCCAGGGGCTCCTCGGCCCCCGCGGCGAGCAGCGGTGCCACCGGGCCCGTCGGTACCACCAGGTCCTCGTTGCTGAGCGCGAGCGTGCTGCCCTCGGGCAAGTCGACGGTGACGGCGGGGAACGGGGCGTGCCCGTGTCCGGCGAGTACGGGACCCTCCGGCACCGGCACCACGCCCGACGTGCCGTCCGGATGGACCACGAGCGGGTCCGACAGCCCGGCGCGCACCATCGTGCAGTGCTGTTCGACCGCGTCGTACACCGCGATCAGGCATCCCGCGGTGAGTGGTTGGGCCTGGAGACTGTCCCCGGCCGGCAGGGCCGCGCGCTCGTCCGCGAGACGCGCGGCGGTGTCGCTGAGCCGGGCCATCAGCTCGTCCGGTTCCAGGTCCAGGGCGGCCAGGGCATGGATGGCGGTCCGCAGCTGGCCCATGGTCGTGGCGGTCGCGACGCCCCGGCCTGCGACGTCGCCGAGGACCAGCGCGGTGCGGGCGCCGGAGAGCGCTATGACGTCGAACCAGGCGCCGCCCGCGCCCGGACCGGGCAGGTGCAGGCGCGCGATGTCGACCGCCGGGGTCGCCGCGGGCCGCTGCGGCAGCAGCCGGCGCTTGAGGGTGGCGGCTATCGTGCGTTCGCGCGTGTACCGGCGGGCGTTGTCGACGGACAGCGTGGCATGGGCGCAGACGTCGGCCGTCAGGGCGAGGTCGCTCTCCTCGAACGGCTCCTCGGTCCCGGCCCGGTAGAAGCTGACCACCCCCATGGCCTGGCCGCGCAGCGCGAGCGGGGCGACGATCAGCGAATGGGCCTGCGACCGCGCGATCGAGGCCGCGCGAGCCGGGTCCGCCGACAGCCACAGCGCATCGGGCTGCACGCGTACCAGCCTCGGACGCAGGTCGGTCAGCACCCGTGAGAACGGCGTGCCGTCGGGCAGCCCGCTCACCTCTCCCACGGGGTGCGCCGAGACCACCCCGCGGAAGGCGGCGCGCAGCAGCCGTACGGTCCCGTCGACCGGTGCCAGCGGCGGATCCTCGCCGCGTACGATCCCGTCGATCACCTCCACCACCGCGATCCCGCAGAATTCCGGCACGACCGCGTCGGTCAGGGCCCGGCAGACGGCGATGACGTCGAGCTGTTCGCCGATGCGCTCGCGCAGCGCCTCCAGCACGGTCAGGCGGTGCACGGCCCGGACGCGGTCGGTGACGTCGAGCGCGAGCACGACGAGCCCGCTCCCGTCGTCGCGCGCGTCGCCCACCCGGATGTACGACAGGGAGTAGTACCGGGACCGGGGGCCGCCGGGCACGCGGGCCCGCACCACGTGGTCGAGCACCGGCTCACCGGACCTCAGCACCTCGCGCGCGATCTTCTCCTCGGCGGGCCCGGCGAGGCCGTACGCCTCGGGGAACACCTCACCGATCGCCGGATCCGGGGAGGCGGCCCCCTGCGCGGACGCCCGGCCGGTGCCCAGGACGCGCAGGTCGGCGTCGAGCACATGGAAGATCATCGGCGAGCACGCCGACAGGGCGTCCAGGACGGCGGAGGCCCGCCCTCCCTCGCCGTCGGCCGCGCGCGCCACCAGTTCACCGATGTGTCTGCCCACGGCCTCCTGCGCGGACCACCCGAAGGCCGCCTCGGCCGAGGCGGACCACCCGGTCACCCGTCCGTCCCGCGCGACCAGCATGAACGACCCGTCATCGGGCACGGCACACACCTCCAGGGCGGTCACTGTTGCGCGGCCACCCCGAACGGCCACCCAGGCTTCTGCCCGTTTTCACCCTATAGCGCCCCTCGGGGCCCGGCCTCGGGGCGCCCGCCGCGCCCGGTGAGGGGGGGCGGACCGGCCGGCAAATCGGTCGCGGCCGATGACCGGCCTCGGCAGACTGTGGGCCGTGGACCGCCTGGAGGAGATCGCCGCACGGCTGGCCGAGGTCGACGGTGTCGTGGCCGTGTGCCTGGGCGGAAGCAGGGCGAGGGGCACGCACCGCCCGGACTCCGACCACGACCTCGGCCTCTACTACCGGCGACCGCTGGACACCGCGGCGCTGCGCCTGCTGGCGGCCGAGCTGAGCGGTGGCCCGGTGGAGGTCACCGAGCCGGGCGGCTGGGGGCCGTGGGTGGACGGCGGTGCCTGGCTGACCGTGGACGGCCGGCCCGTCGACTGGATCTACCGTGACCTGGACCGCGTGCACCGGATCTGGCGGGAGTGCTCGGCCGGACGGTTCGAGATCGGCGCCCAGCCCGGTCACCCCCTGGGCGTGTACTCCCACGCCTACGCGGGCGAGGTGGCCCTGGGGCAGATCCTGGCCGACCCCGCGGGCGAGCTGCGGGCCTTGCAGGAGCTGACGCGTGTCTATCCGGAGCCGCTCAGGGAGGTGCTGGTCGACAACGCCCGCTGGGAGGCGCCGTTCATCCTGGCCGGCGCCCGCAAAGGGGCCGCCCGCGGCGACGCCTTCTACGTCGCCGGCTGCCTCTTCCGTGCGGTCGGACTGCTGGCGCACGCCCTGCACGCCCATGCCGGGTGCTGGGTGCTCAACGAGAAGGGCGCCGTCCGGGCCGCGGGTGAACTCGCCGGTGCGCCCGCGGACTTCGCGGCACGGGCGCACGCGCTGTTCGCGTCGCCCGGTACCACTCCGCGGACGCTCGGCGCGGCACTCGACGACGCCGACCGACTGGTCGCCGAGGTGTGTGCCGCAGTCGCTCGGTGACCTGCTCCCCGGCCGCCGGCCGGAACCCGGCGGGCGCGCGCCGCGGTCCCTGACCGGCTCAGGCGAGCGCGGCGGCCAGCAGGGTGAACGCGGCGACGATGACGGCGACCCGCACGTGGTGGAGGCGGTCCCAGCGGTTCATCTGCCGCTTCCAGTCGGCCGGGAGACCGTCGGCGGTCCACGTCCTGACCCGGTTGTTGATCGGCACGAGCAGCAGGACCGACATCGCCACGCTGACGACGAGCAGCGCGACGGCGGCGACGACCAGGCCCGCGCCGTCGCGGTGCCGGCCCGCGACGGCCCAGACCGCGGCGAGGGCGAGCGCGCCGACGTACCAGAACGGCATCACGCTGCCGAGCAGCCGGGCCCCGTGGGTGCGGGCGCGCAGGCCGTCGTCGCCGGGGAGGCCGTCGAAGATCCGGTTGACGAAGAAGGCGACCGAGAATTCCACCCCCACCATCACGCCGACGACCACGGTGGTGAACACCTCGAGTGCGGTGAGCATGACGACTCCTCGTTGCTAGCAATGCTAGATGATGGTGCAACGCTAGCGCTGCTGTAGCTCGATTGTCTAGCGATGCTAGGATCGGGGTATGTCGGTACAGGAACGCAAGGAGCGCGAACGAGCGCACCGCGAACGCCTCATCGTGGCGACGGCCCGTGAACTCGCCGAGCAGCAGGGGTGGGACGCGGTCACCACCCGCCGGCTCGCCGAGCGCATCGAGTACAGCCAGCCCGTCCTCTACAGCCACTTCGGCGGCAAGCGCGAGATCATCGGCGCCGTCGCCCTGGAGGGCGCCACCGAGATGGCCGCCGCGGTGCGGGCCGCGGCCTTGGCCGCCGACGGGCCGCGGGACCGGGTCGTCGCGCTCGCCCGTGCCTATCTCGGCTTCGCCGAAGGCAACCCCGCGGTCTACGACGCCATGTTCCAGCTCGACGGCGGACTGGCGTTCGCGCGGGAGGACACCCCGGAACCCCTGAAGGACGCCTTCGCGGCCCTGCTGGAGAGCCTTGGCGAGGTCGCCGGGGAGGGCGTCCACCCGGGCCTGTTCACCGAGGTGTTCTGGGCGGCCCTGCACGGGCTGGCGACCCTGACCCGGGCGGGGCGGCTGCCGCCGGAGGACGCCGAGCGCAGGGTGCGGCTGCTGGTGGACCGGCTCGCCGTCGTGGCGTGAGCCGTCCGGTCCCGGCGGGCCGCCGGGCGACGGGAGTCAGCCGCCGCCCTGTTCGACCACCAGATGGACCGGGCCCCGGAGCACGGGGCTGCGCCGGTACGGCGGCGGGTCGGCGGCCAGCCGGGGCCGGTCCAGCCTGCGCACCAGCTCGGTCAGCGCGATCTGGGTCTCCCGCCGGGCCAGCGCGGCACCGAAGCACAGGTGGCTGCCACCGCCGAAGCCCAGGTGCTGGTTGTCCCGCCGGTCCGGGTCGAAGCGGTCCGGATCGGTAAAGCGCCTCGGGTCGCGGCTGCCCGACGCGAGCATGAGCATGATCCGCGAACCGCGGGGGATGACGGTGCCGGCGACCGTGATGTCGCCGTTCGCGGCCCGCCAGGGAATGATCTGCACGGGTGGCTCGTAGCGCAGCAGTTCCTCGACCAGGGGCACCACGAGGCCCGGTTCGTGCCGCAGCCGCCGCAGCACCGGTGGGTGGCGCAGCAGGGTCAGCATGCCGTTGGCGACGAGGTTGACGACGGTCTCGTTGCCGGCGACGAGGAGCAGTTTGGCGGTCGCGACGATGTCCGCGTCGGTCATCCGCCCGTCGGGCCCGTCGTCGTTGGCCAGCCGGGTCAGCAGGTCCTCTCCCGCCCGGCCGTGGCGCTCCTCGACCAGCTCGGCGAGACGCCGTCGCAGGTCCTCGCGGGCCCGTACACCGCTGTCCAGCCGCTCCTTCGGGTCGGTCTCCGGGGCGTAGTCGACCGAGTTCATGATGGCGTTCACCCAGCGGTGGAACTCCGGCTCCTCCTCGCGTGGCACGCCGAGCAGGTGGCAGACGACGGTGACGGGGAACGGGACCGCGAAGTCGTCGACGACGTCGACGCGTTCCCGGCCGGCCAGGTCGTCGACCAGGCTGCCGACGGTGGCGGTCAGGAAGCCGTCGAGTCCGGTCACCAGGCCGGGGCTGTGCGGGGGACCGAAGGGCCGCGTCGCCATGCGGCGCAGCCGGTCGTGCTCGGACGCGTCCCGGTGGATGAACGACGCCGCGGCCTCGCCGTCGGCCGGGGGCATCCGCCGCGACAGATTCCGTACGTCGGAACTGAGACGCGGGTCGTTGAGGACGTCCCTGATCTCGCGGTAGGTACTGACGACATAGCTGCCGTCCTCCTGCCGGGCCACCGGCGTCCTGCGCAACTCGGCGTACAGCGGGTAGGGGTCGGACCGGGCGGAGTGGTCGAAGAGGCGTGCCAGCGTGCCGGCCGTCCCGGTCGCGGGCGTCCGGCCGCCCGCCCGCCGGTGCCGACGCCGGTGCCCGGCTGCCGCGCCGTCATGGTCCGCGCCGTACGGCCCGATGTGCGGCGCGAGCGGTGCCGGGTCCGTGCCGGGGAAGTCGACGGGCACCGGCCGTGCGCCGGGCGGCCCGTCCGGTGCGGGAGAGGGCGGAGGGAACGGCGCGCCCGTCTCGATCAACCGGCGGTAGTGGTCGAGCCACTTGCCGCTGTCGAAGCTCACGGCGGCCGTGACGCGACCCCGGCAGCCGTACACGGCGACGAAGCGGCGGTCGTCCAACGACCCCTGGGCGACGATCACTTCGTCGGCGAAGGCAGGCACGCCTACGGACTTGATGCCGACGTCGAACTGGGTCGACCAGAACGCCGGGACGGACAGGTGGCATCGGCCGTCGGGCGGTGCGCCGGCCATGTTGTGTGCGGCGACCTGTGCCTGTTCCACGGCGTTCGCCCAGTGCTCCAGCGCGATGAGCCGGTTCCCGTACCGCGGGTGCGGGCAGCGTGCCACGTCCCCGGCGGCGAAGACGTCGCCGGAGACCCGGCCGTCGACGTCGAGGACCCGGCACCCCGCGTCACAGGTGACTCCCCACGCCCCGGCCGCGAGGCCCGACCCCCACAGCCACTCCGTGTTGCGGATGCTCCCGGACGCCACCACCGCCACGTCGGCGTCGACCGTGGTGCCGTCGTCCAGGTGGGCACGGCGGACGTGGCCACGCGCGTCGCCCTCCAGCCGGACCACGCCCGCACCGCACCGCAGGTCGACCCCGTGAGCACGTTGGATGCCGCCCGCGACCTCGCCGATCACGGTGCCCAGCGCCCCGGCGAGCGGCGCCGGCCCGAGTTCGGCGACCGTCACCGGGATGTCCCGCTCGCGGCAGGCGGAGGCGATCTCGCAGCCGGTGAACCCGGCGCCGACGACCAGCACCCGGGAGGGCCCGGCGGCCAGCGCCCGCCGCAGGCGCTCGGCGTGCGCGCGCGTCCGCAGCACGAACACGCCGTCCAGCGCCGCCTCGGACTCGGCGAACCAGGGCCTGGCCCGTACGCCGGTGCTGATCAGCACCCGGTCGAAGGGGACCTCGCGGCCGTCGGCGAGACGCACGTGATGCGCCGCCGGGTCCAGTCCGGTGGCGGGCACGCCCAGCAGCCACCGCGCGTCGATGTCACGGCGGCGGGGCAGGGCGGTGCCGCCGGCCGGCACCCACCCGGTGAGGACCTGCTTGGACAGGGGAGGCCGGTCGTAGGGTTCGCCGGGTTCGTCGCCGATCATGGTCAGCGAGCCGGTGAATCCCTCGTCCCGCAGAGCCTCGGCGGCCCGCAGCCCCGCCAGCGAGGCCCCGACGACCACGACGGAGCCGGTCCGCCCGAGCGCGCGCGGGCCGCCGGTCCCGGTCACGGCGCTCCCGCCCCGGCTAGTGCCCGCCGCCCCGCCCGGCCGCGCCGGGCGTCACCGGGATCCGGGCCGTGCACGACTGCTCCCGCGCCCCGCGTCCGGAACGCCTCCGGAGCCGGGAACGCGCACCGCGCGCGACCCGCGCGTCGGGAAAGGTGAGCGACGACTCTCAACCCGGCCTCCCTGGGATGTCGGGAGCTGGAGACCCGCAAGCCGGTGTCGAACCATCAAGGCTAACGCGGGACCGCCATCCGTGCGTACGGCGCCGGTCGATCGGATGCCCGCTCCCGGCAACACGTGATCGAATGAGGCATGGCATCGTCCTGGAACGGCGAGCGGGTACGCCTGCGTGCCGTCGAACCCGAGGACTGGACGGCGTTCCTCAGCTTCGCCGACGACGACGGAACGCCGGGGAGCGGGCGGGAACTGCCGCGGTCCGCCGAGAGCCACCGTGCCCGTGCGAAGGAGCAGGCCGTCGCCCCGGGCGACGACGACCTCTTCCGCCTGGCGGTCGAGGCGACGGCCACCGGAGAGCTGGTCGGCATGGTCGGCTCGCACCGCACCGGCCGCCGCTCGGGCTGGTTCGAGTGCGAGGTCACCATCGGCGCCGAGCACCGGCGCCGGGGCTACGCGGCGGAGGCCGTGTCGCTGCTGCTCCGTTTCATGTTCGCCGAGCGCCGCTACCACAAGTGCCTGGCGGCGGTCCTCGACCACAACAGGGCGTCGCTGGCGCTCTTCCGCCGGCTCGGCTTCACCGAGGAGGGCCGTCTGCGCGAGCACGTCTTCGCCGCCGGCCGGCACCACGACCTCGTCCTGATGGGCATGCTCGTCGACGAGTTCGACCGGCGCCACGCCACGAGCGGGCCGTGAGGTGCGGGCTGCCGCCGCAAGCGGAACCGTCCTCAGCCGCGGGCGGTGGCCCGCAGCCGCAGACCGACCGTCGCGAGACCTTCGAGCGTGGTGACCTGGTGGCTGGGCCGCGGTCCGGGCGGCTCGCTCAGGCGGTGGCGGCGGGCGGTCTGCGCGGTCAGGAGCGTCAGCATCGTCATGGCCAGGGCGGTTCCCTCGCAGCCGTGCGGCCCGGTGCCGAACGACAGGAACACCCCGCCTCCCGAGGGCGTGTCCCCGTCCTGGAGCCAGCGTTCGGGCCGGAACCGGTCCGGCTCGGCGTACTCCCGAGGGTCGCGCTGGGCGGTGTAAGGGCAGACGAGGACGGTGGACCCGGCGTCGAGGGTGTACTCGGCGAGCCGGGTCTCCCGCGCGACCTGCCGGGTCAGCAGCCAGCTCGGCGGATACAGCCGGAGCACCTCGCTGACCAGCGCCTGGGTGTAGCGCAGGCCGCCGAGGTGGGCGCCGGTCGTCGCCGCGGGGTCCGCGGGCAGCATGTCGGCCTCTTCCGCCACGCGGTCGGCCGCCTCGGGATGCCGGGCCAGCTGCAGCAGGATCCATCCGGCCGCCCGGGTGGGCGTCTCGAAGGTGGCGACGGTGATGCCGGGGAGCGTGTCGAGGACGGCCTCCTCCGCCAGCAGGCCGTGGTGCGGTGAGGGCTGGAGCATCTGTCCCAGCAGGTCGTCACCGAGCAGGCCCGAGGAGCGACGCCGGCGCACGACGGGCCGCAGGGCGTCGGTGAACGCGACCTGCTGCCGGGTGCGGAACCGCCGTGCCGGAGTGGGCACCCAGCGCGGCCAGACCCAGCGCGAGGGCCGTACGAGGGCTTCCCTGGCCAGGAAGAGCTGTGCGGCACGGGGCAGCAGGAGGGGAGCGTCCTCGGAGAAGAGGTAGTGCACGCCGATCTCCGCCAGCGCCTGCCGGACCCGGGGCAGAACCTCGACGTCCTCGCCGTCGGGCCACCGGTCGGCGAACCGGGCCGTGCGGGGCGCGATCCGGCCGGTCCTGGCCGCGACCGCCTGGGCCCGCAGCCCGCGCATGCGCGCGGTGTGCGCGAACGACCGTTCCTCGGGGGTGAGCGCTCCGCCGGGCCGCCGCAACGGCGGGAAGAGCGGTGCGGGCGCCTTGGGGAAGTCCCGCGCCCGGCGCAGGACCGCTTCGCACGGCGCCGCCGCGGAGGCCACGTAGACCCCCGGTTCCAGCTGCCAGACGTCCCCGCACTCCGCCGCGCCCCGGCGCGCGCACGCCAGCCGGTCGCGGCTCCAGACCGCGAAGCCGCCGTCGGCCAGCCGAGGCGGTTCATTCCTTCGGCCCATGAGGTCGTCCCTGGAAGCGCGGCGGGAAACCGGCGGTCGCCCGTGGACGTCCGCCGGCCATGCGGTCGGTCCTCAGTCGCCGGCGTACGCGTCCCACTCGTTGGAGCCGTACGCACCGTAGTGCCGGGTGAAGGACAGCTTGCCGAGCAGCTTGGCGATCATTGTTTACTCCTTTCGCCTGCCTACTTCACCAAAAACCATACGGGACATATTGCCACAAATGTCATATATGACGTAAAGAGCTGAGGCCGGGCTGCGCGGGCCCCGGTTCATCCGTACGGCGTGACTGCGGTCGTGCGGGCGCACGTCCCGGGTGAAGGTGGCGGTGGCCGCGTCCGGCGAAGCGACGGCGGCCCGCGGTCCCCGGAGGAGACGCCGATGCCCCAGCGAACCGAGGCCAAGCCCGCCGAACCCGCCGTCGAGCGGGCCAACGCCGAGGTGCTGAGCCGCTTCCCGTTCGACGACACCCGGGACCTGGAGGACGCGCGGCGCGGCTTCCTCGGCACCGCCGCGGACCGCGTCGTCAAGGACGTCGACGGCGGCGTGGTCTGGGACCTGGACGCCTACGGCTTCCTCGACGGGCAGTGCCCCGCCACGGCCAACCCGAGCCTGTGGCGGCAGAGCAGGCTCTGCTCCGAGCACGGGCTGTTCGAGGTCACCGACGGCATCTACCAGGTGCGCGGCTTCGACCTGTCCAACATGACCGTCGTGGAGGGCGAACGGGGGATCCTCGTCATCGACCCGCTGCTGTGCGCCGAGACCGCGGCCGCCGCCCTCGCCCTGTACCGCGCCCACCGCGGTGACCGCCCGGTGACCGCCGTCCTCTACACGCACAGCCACGTCGACCACTTCGGCGGCGTGCGCGGGATCATCGGCGACGACGACGTGGCCGCCGGCGTTCCCGTCCTCGCCCCGCACGGATTCCTGGAGCACGCGGTCAGCGAGAACGTCTACGCCGGTACGGCGATGGGCCGCCGCGCCGCCTACATGTACGGCGCCGCGCTGCCCAAGGGAGAACGCGGCCAGATCGGCGCCGGCCTCGGCCAGACCACCTCCACCGGCGCGGTCACCCTCATCCCGCCGACCGCGTACATCACGCGCACCGGACAGACCGAGACCGTCGACGGCATCCGCATGGTCTTCCAGCTCACCCCCGG
Source organism: Streptomyces sp. NPDC091282 (assembly GCF_044757385.1). Taxonomy (NCBI): domain Bacteria; kingdom Bacillati; phylum Actinomycetota; class Actinomycetes; order Kitasatosporales; family Streptomycetaceae; genus Streptomyces; species Streptomyces sp. NPDC091282. Next base: position 114,537 of record NZ_JBIVUX010000008.1, on the reverse strand, counting down.
CACGGAGGCCCCGGCCGAGCTGAACATCCACTTCCCCGACCACGCGGCCCTGTGCATGGCCGAGAACGCCACCCACAACCTGCACAACCTGCTGACCCTGCGCGGCGCCCAGGTCCGCGACCCGCGCGTGTGGTCCCGCTACCTGACCGAGGCCATCGACCTGTTCACCGGCGCCTCCGACGTAGCCTTCGCCTCCCACCACTGGCCCACCTGGGGCCGCGAACGGGTGGTGGAGTACCTGTCCGGTCAGCGCGACCTGTATGCCTACCTGCACGACCAGACCCTGCGCATGCTCAACCAGGGTCTGACCGGCTCCGAGATCGCCGAACGCATGGAGCTGCCCCCGGCGCTGGAGCGCGCCTGGCACACCCACGGCTACTACGGCTCGGTCAGCCACAACACCAAGGCGATCTACCAGCGCTACCTGGGCTGGTTCGACGGCAACCCCGCCCACCTGTGGGAACACCCGCCGGTCGAGGCCGCCAAGCGGTACGTCGAGTTCATGGGCGGAGCGGACGAAGTCCTGCGCCGCGCCCGGCAGTCGTACGCCGACGGCGACCACCGCTGGGTGGCACAGGTCGTCGGGCACGTCGTGTTCGCCGACCCGGACCACGCCGAGGCCCGCGCCCTCCAGGCCGACGCCCTCGAACAGCTCGGCTACGGCAGCGAGAACGGCACCTGGCGCAACTTCTACCTGATGGGCGCCTACGAACTGCGCAACGGCCCGGTCGGCACCCCCACCGTCACCGCCTCACCCGACGTGATCGCGGCACTGACCCTGGAACAGCTCTTCGACTCGCTCGCCATCCGCGTCGACGGACCGCGCAGCTGGGACGCCGACATCACCGTGCGCTGGAACATCACCGGCGGCGACACCGTCACGATGAGGCTGCGCAACGGCGTCCTCACCCATGTCACCGGCACCGGACCGGCCGCGGCCGACCCGGACGTCGAGATCGGCCTCACCGAGGCCGACCTGCGCGCCCTCCTGATCGGCACCGTCGGCCCCGCCGACCTGGCCGCCCGCGACACCGTCGAGATCAGCGGCGACGCCTCCCGGCTGACCGAACTGGCCGGCCGTCTCGCCGCACCGGACCCGGACTTCACCATCGTCACCCCGTGACCGCGGGACCCGGCGAGCGGAGCGGCACCACGGGCGTACGGCGGCTGCTTCCGGCGCCGGGCCGCCCGAAGCTCCAGGACGCCGGCGCGGGCCTTGTCACCGGACTGTTCTCCATCCCGGAGGGCATGGCCTACGCGTCGATCGCCGGGTTCAACCCGATCGCGGGCCTGTACGCGGGCGTCGTCCCGGCGATCGTCGGCTCCCTCACCGCCCGAACCGCCCTCATGGTCACCACGCTGACCAGCGCCATCGCTCTCACCTCCCAGAGCGTGCTGAAGGAGGCCGGGCTCGACCCGGCCGACGCCGGCCACGTCGCCGCGCTCACCCTGCTGGCCGGAGTGGTGATGCTGCTGATGGGGGTGCTCAGGCTCGGCGCCGTGATGAGCTTCGTCTCCCACGCGGTGATGACCGGCTTCTCCACCGGTATCGCCCTGCAGATCGTCACCGGTGTCCTCAAGGACGCGACCGGGTACCGGCCGCGGGGCCACAACCGCCTCTACCAACTGGCGGACTGGCTCGCGCACATCGGCCGCTGGCAGCTCGCCGCGACACTCGTCGCCGTCGCCACGATCACCGTCTGGGCACTCGCCCGGGCGGTGCCCCGGCTGGAGCCCGTCGCACTGCTGGTGGCGATGGCCGTGGTCACCGCCGCGGCCGCCGTGCTCGGCACGGACGTCGAGCACGTCCGCGACATCGCGCACATCCCCGCCGCCCTGCCGGGCTTCTCCGCCCCCGACCTGTCGGCCGTACCGCACCTGCTCACGGGCGCGGTCGCCGTCGCCCTGGTGGCGCTGGCACAGGCCGCGAGCATCGGCTCCTCCGTGCCCAACCCGGACGGCTCACGCTCCTCGGTCAACGGCGACTTCGCCGCCCAGGGACTCGCCAACCTGGCCGGCGGCCTCTTCCAGGCCCTGCCGTCGGGCGGCTCCCTGTCCCACACCGGCGTCGCCGTCTCGGCGGGGGCCCGCACCCGCTGGGCGGGCGTCCTCTCCGGCGTCCTGCTCGCCCTGGTGGTGCTCGTGTGCGCGCCGCTGGCCGAGGCCATCCCGATGCCGGTGATCGGCGGGCTGATCCTCGTCGTGGGAGGCGAGCTGATCTGGGGCAAGCGCGCCGACATCCTGCTGGTGCTGCGCACCTCGCGGCTGTCGTCCGCGGCGATGGCGCTGACCTTTCTCGCCACCACGCAACTGCCCCTCCAGCAGGCCATCGTGCTCGGCGCGGTCCTCTCCCTGCTGCTGTACTGCGCGCAGGCGGCCCGGCAGGCCCGGTTCCAGTCCCTCACCCGTGATCCGGACGGCCGCTGGCACCTGTCCGATCCGCCGGCCCGGCTGCCGTCCGGCGAGGTCACCGTCCTGCACTACGGCGGCACCAGCTTCTTCGCCGAACTCCCGCGGATCGAACAGGCGCTGCCACGCGACGACGACGCCCGCGGGGCGGTCCTGGTCCTGGTCCTGCGCGGCGCACCTGACGTGCCGTCCTCCTCCATGCTCAAGGTGATCCGCCGGCACGCCCGTGAACTCGACCGGCAGGGCGGCCGCCTCATGCTCGCGGGCGTCGCACCGGACCTCGCACGCATCCTGCGCGCGACCGGCATCGACCAGGACCTCGGACCGGGCGGGATCGTCCCCGCGGAGGGCGCGGTGTTCGATCCGGTGGACCGCGCGCTGGCCGAGGCCCGCGCGTGGATCGCGAGCCGCCAGGCCGGGACACCGGCCGAGGGCGACGACCGGAAGCACCCGCCCGCCCCGTGACCACGCCTTCGCCGCGCCCGCCCGCGCGCACCACGGCGCACGAACGGCCCAACCCAGCAGCGCGCCCGGGGCCGGGAGTTCGTACGTTCGTCCCATGACGCCTTCCGCACCCGAGCCCCCCGCCGAACTCGCGGCCCCGGTCCCCGGAACGCGGATGACCGACGCGTACCTGCGCACCATGGGCCGGGTCGCCTACCTGTGGGGCTGGCCACTGGTCAACATGCACAACCGGCTCACGGCCATGGAACGGGTACCGGCTCCCGGACTGCTCGGCGGCGTGGTCCCGGCCGGCCCGCCGGGTTCGCTCGGCATGCTCCACGACTACGTCCTCGCGCAGGAGCGGATCGTCGCCTGTCCGAACCAGGACGTCGTCTACGGCATGGGCGTCCTGGACGCACGGCGCGGACCGTCCGTCGTCCAGGTCCCGGACTTCGGCGACCGCTTCTGGGTCTACCAGGCCGTCGACCAGCGCACCGAGGCGTTCGCCCGGCTCGGCGCGATGCACGACACGAAGCCCGGCTGCTACCTGCTGGCACCGACCGGGTGGAACGGCCGGGTCCCGGACGGCATCGCGGACGTGTTCCGGTTCGACACCCGGATCGCCGCCTGCATCCCGCGCGTCTTCATGAACGACACCGACGAGGACCGCGCCGCCGTCCGCCCCCTGGTGAACCGGATCATGGCCTACCCGCTGGCCGAGTTCACCGGCGAGGCGCGCACCACCGACTGGTCGAAGGCGCCGGACCACCCGGCCGGAGACGCCATGGGCGGCGAACGGGAGACCCGGTGGGTCGATCCCGCCGCCTTCTTCGACATCCTCCCGGCGGTCCTCGGCGAGGTGCCGCCGCGGCCCGGCGAGGAGGCGCTGTACCGGGTGCTGCACTCGCTCGTGGACGAGGCGGCCCGTGAGCCGCGGATCGCCGCGGCGCTGCGGGACGCGGCGGTCGACGCCGACGCGACGCTCCTCGCCGAGCTGTTCGAGTTCCGCAACATCGGCGTCCCGCTCGACCACCACTGGAGCACCCCGCGCAACGGCGCCGAGTTCGGTACCGACTACCTCAACCGCGCCGCCATGGCCAAGGCGAACATCTTCGTCAACGCGCCATCCGAGACCGCGTACTTCTACCAGGACCAGGACGACACCGGCGCACTGCTCGACGGCACGCACGCCTACACGCTCACCTTCCCCGCGGGAGCCCTGCCCCCGGTGAAGGGCTTCTGGTCGGCGACCCTCTACAACGAGCACCACTTCTTCCACCCGAACGACCTGGACCGCCACTCCCTGGGCACCAAGAACACCGGCCTGCGCCTGGGCACCGACGGCTCCCTGACCCTGTACGCCGGGGCCGCACCGCCCGCGGACGAGGCCGACCTGCCCAACTGGCTGCCCGCCCCCGCCGGCCGCTTCTCCCTCTTCCTGCGCGCGTACTGGCCGGACCGCACGGCCATGGACGGCACCTGGCGGCCCCCGGCGGTGACCAGGCCGCTATGACCGCGGAGTCGGTTCGGCGTCCGGCGCCGGGGCCGGCGCGGTGGGGGCGGGAGCGGCCTCGGCCGGGCGGTGCAACCATGCCGTCAGCGGTCCGGTGGCCACCGTGGTGACCAGGGCCATGATGACGAGCAGGGCGTACAGCCGCGGACCGATCACCCCGGCCTGAAGGCCCACGTTGAGCACGATGAGTTCGGTGAGACCCCGGGTGTTGAGCAGCACTCCGATCAGCAGGGAGTCCCGCCAGGGCAGACCCGCGCCGCCCCGGGCCGACAGCGAGCCGGCCGCCACCTTGCCGACGACAGCGGCGACGCACAGCGCGAGAAGCAGCAGCAGGTCCGCGGCGTGCAGGCCGTCGAGCCGTACCGACATGCCCGAGACCGTGAAGAACACCGGCAGCAGCAGGCCGCCGGTCTCCTGCAGGGGCCGCAGCACCCGGCTGTCCGGAACGCCGTCGCGCTGACGGGGCATGATCATGCCGGCCAGCAGGGCGCCGAAGATCACGTGCAGTCCGAGCGCGCTGGTGGCCCAGGCGGAGAGCAGGGTCAGCGCGGTGGCGAGCGGGACGGGATCGGCCAGCACGGCACCGGACCGGTTCAGCCACCACGCCAGCACCCGCCGTACGACGAGGACCATCACCAGCACGTACGCCGCCAGCAGCGCTGTTCTGGTGAACCAGGCCCGCAGGGAGCCGTCCTCGCCGCCGATCAGGCAGACCGCGAGGACGGGCCAGCTCAGCGCGTCGATGACACCGGCCGCTGCCATCGCGATCGTGGCGGGCCGGCTGCCGGCCAGACCCTGGTCCCTGATGATGCCGGCCAGCACCGGCACCGCCGTGATGGACAGGGCGACCGCCATGTAGAGGGTGAAGGTCGCGTCGATCGGGTGGCCGCCGTTCACGGAGCGGAAGCCACCGGGAAGGAGGACGACGAGCCCGGCCCCCACCAGCATCGGGATCGCGAACCCGCTCAGCGACACCGAGGTCACCGCGCGCCGGTGCCGCAGCTGGCCGAGGTCGAGTTCGTAGCCGACGGCGAAGAGGAAGAGCGCCAGGGCGACCTGGGCCACCGCCGTCAGGACCGGTGTGATCTGCGCCGGGAACAGGGTCTCGTACACGCCGCCCGGCGCGAGCCCGAGCAGACTCGGGCCGAGCGCCACACCGGCGAGCAACTGCCCCACGACGGGCGGCTGACGGAGCCTGCGGGCCGCCGTCCCGAAGACCCATGAGGCCGCGATCACCAGCGCGAGGGCCGCGATCACGTGCGTGACGAGCGAGTCCGTGCTCACCGGTGTCTCCTTGTCGGTACGTGCTGCGTCTGCGAGGGGGTGTCGAGGTGAAGCACCGGGCACGATGCGCCGGCCTCGGGCCCGGCGCAGGGTCGTGCCCGGAGGGGCCCTACTCGGCCGGGGCGGCCGCGAGCAGATGGTCCGTCAGCTCCCGCAGTGTCGCGCGGCTGAGGATCTTGCCGACCGGCAGCAGCACTCCGTGCGAGCGCTGCACCTGCTGCCGCAGCTGGGCCGCCATCAGCGAGTCGAGGCCCTGGCTGGTCAGGTCCATTTCCGGGTCGAGGAGTTCGGAGTCGACACGGAGGATGGCCGCGATGCCGTCCCGGAACAGCGTCGCCCGGTCCGCGGCAGCCGGTTCGCCGCCGGAATCCGGCGCGGTGGCCGCCGCGGGTTCCTGCGGCGGAGCGAAGGACGCGAGCGGTACCGGCCGGGCCGGGCTCCGCGGCGGCGCGGGCACCGCCGCCAGGGGAGGAACGGGCGGTGCGGGAGGCGCGGTCGGCGTCACCGAACGCGTGGCAGTCGTGAGCGGACGCAAGGGTGTCGTGACCGGACGCGCGGGTGCCGCGACGGGAGGCGCGGGCGTGCCGTTGATGACGTCCCGCAGGAACGGCGAGGCGGCCGCCGCCGGGTAGGTGTCCCGCCAGCGCGCCCAGTCCACCGGCATGACCAGGGTGTCGCCCGCCCCGGTGGCCAGGAGATGGTCCAGCACCGCGAGCCCCTCCGCGGACGTGAACCCGCTCATGCCGCGCGGCATCAGGTCACGTCCGAGGTCGGCGCCCGCTCGCGCGGCCATGCCCCGGTCGGTCCAGAAGCCCCAGTTCACGGACAGTGCCGTACGGCCTCGGCCGCGGCGGCCGCGGGCGACGGCGTCGAGGCCCGCGTTGGCCGCGGCGGCCGCCGCGACGTGGGGCGAGGCCAGCAGGGCGTTCCCGGAGGAGAACAGGACGAAGTGATCCAGGCCGTCCTCGAAGAGCCGGTCCAGGACCCGGGCGCCCTCCAGCTTCGGCCGCAGCACGGCCTCCAGGTCGCGCAGCGTGGTGTCGCCGATCGGCTTGTACATGAACACACCGGCGGTGTGGAAGACGCCCCGCACCGGCGGGTGGCCCGCGGCGGCGCGGACGTCGACCAGCCGGCGCATCGACCGTTCGTCCGCCGCGTCGACCGGCGCGTACTGGACGTCGGCGCCCCGGCCGCGCAGGTCCTCCAGCAGACCGGACAGGGCGGCACCCGACGGTGACGCCGTGCCGGGCACCGAGCGGCCGGTGAGCAGCAGATTCCTGGCACCGCGTGCGACCAGCCAGCGGGCCAGTTCGGAACCCAGGCCGCCCGCGCCGCCGGTCACCAGGTAGGTGGCGTCCGGCCGCAGCCGCGTCGGTTCCGGCGCGGGCCGCTCCACGGCGGGCGTCCGCAGGTCCACCAGCACCCTGCCGACCTGACGGGCCCCGAGGATGTCGTCGAAGGCACGGCCGGCCTCCTCCAGCGGGTACACCTCGGCGGGCAGCGGCGCGAGTTCACCGGCCTCGACCAGGCGCAGCACCCGGCCGAGCAGCGCCCCGGCACGCTCGGGACGCTCGCGGCAGAAGGCGTCGATGTCGAGGTGACGGTAGGAACCGTTGCGCGGCAGGCCACCGCCAGGCCCCGTCGATCCGGTGCCGGACGCGTCCCGCTCGGCGAGGTCCACGTAACGCCCGTACGGCGCGAGCACGCCGAGGTTCTGGTCGACGGCCGTCCCGGTCGAGGAGCCGAGGACGACGTCCATGCCCGTGCCCTGGGTCAGTTCCAGCAGCGGACCGGCGAAGTCGCCCCGGGAGTCGGCGACATGGGCGACGCCCATCGCCCGCAGCAGGGCCCGCCGCCTCGCGCTGCCCGCCGTCGCGTGGATCTCGGCGCCGCGCCACCGCGCCACCTGGATCGCGGCCAGCCCCACACCGCCGGTCGCCGAGTGGATGAGGACCTTCTCCCCCTCGCGCAGCGCGGCCAGTTCCATCAGGCCGTACCAGGCGGTCAGATAGGGGAGCGGCAGGGCGGCGGCCTCGGCGAGGCCGAGCGAGTCGGGCAGCCGGTGGGTCAGCCGCCGATCGGCGAGGACGTGCGTGGCCAGTCCCGGCCGGACGAGGGCGACCACGCGGTCGCCCGCCGCCAGTCCCCGCACGTCGGTGCCGACGGCCGTCACCACGCCGGACGTCTCCCGGCCCAGCCGTCCGCCACCGTCCCGTTCCGTCGGGTCCCCGGCCGCCCGGAGCGCGTCGCGCAGGGCCACCGCGCCGTAGGCGGCGGCTATTCGCACCTCGTCGGCGGCCGGCGGCCGTGCCGCGGAGACCGCGCGCACCGGGTGCGCGCCGTGCTCGCCGCCCGGCACGATCTCGGTGACGTCGTCGGACCCGGCCGCCGGTGCGCTGCGGTGCAGCCGCAGGACGTACCGCGCGCCGGCGCGCAGCGCCGTCTGGTCCTCGGTCCCGTCACCGGCCGCGATCTCCCGGGCCAGCGCATCGGCCTGTTCCGCGCCCCGGGCCGGATCCAGATCGACGAGGGTGTGCGGGACCACGGACAGCTCGCTCGCCGCCGTACGCCCGAAGCCCCACACGGCGGACTGCTCGGGATCCGGGACCGGGTCCGTGTCCAGGACCGTCTCGGCGCCCCGGGTGACGAGAGCGAGCCGGGGCAGGTCGCCGTCCCACCGGGCCGTGGACAGCGCCCGCTCCAGCAGCAGCGCGCTGCCGAGGCCCAGCGGGACCTCTCCCACCGGCCGCGGCTTCCGCAGGCTCCACAGGTGCACGACGGCGGCGACGCCCCCGGGGTGCTCGCGGCGGACCTCGTGCAGCAGCCGGGCGTAGTCGTCCAGACGGGACGGGTCGATGCGGTACGTTCCGTCGGCACTCCGCTCGTACCTGTCGCCGGGCCGTACGAGGATCCGCGCGCCGCCCGCCGGGGCGAGCCGCGGCCCGAACTCCTCGTCGTCCAGCACCAGCCAGGCTCCTGCGGCCGTTTCCGGCGCGGGAGCGGGCGGCGCGGCCGGCAGCCAGCGCGGCCGGTAGAGCCAGTCGGCCGGGGCGCCGGACTCCTCCCGGCGCACCAGCCAGCGGATCCGCAGGCCGCGGAACTCCGCCAGCAGGGTGCCCCGTTCGTCGCGGACGACGACGTCACCGCTGAACGAGTCGGCGGTCAGCTCCCGTTGCACCGCATGGCTGTACAACGTCCCGGTGAGCGGCGCGTACCGGCGGAAGGCGTCGATGGAGCCCAGCACGAAGGCGTGCTGGTCGCCGGGCTGGGCGGTGTCCGGCAGGGTGGCCGCGAGCACCTGTCCGCAGGCGTCCAGCACCGCCGGATGGACATGGTGCCGGTCCTCGCCCGCGAGGTCCGCCGGGACGGTGATCTCGGCCAGCGCCTCGGTGTCGCTCCGCCACACCTGACCGATGCCGCGGAAGACACCGTGCCAGTCGTTGCCGCGGGCGGCGAACCGGCGGTAGAACTCGGCGCCGGTGAAATGGTCCGGGACCCGTTCGGCGATCCGGCGGGGCGGGTCCTCGGGGACGCCGAGCATGCGGGTGCCGGCGGGCGCCTCCTCGACGCGGCCGTGCGCGTGCCGGGTCCACCCGGTGCCGTCGCCGGCGGCCTCGGCGGTGGCGACGTCGAAGGACCATCCCCGCCCGTCCGGCCCGAGGGTCACCCGCAGCCGGACCGGCTCCCCGGCGCCGAGGAAGAGCGCCTTGTCGTATCGGACGTCCCCGACGACGACGTCCGTGCCGACGGCCTCGGCGGCGGCCGCCACCGCCAGCTCCAGGTAGGCGGTGCCGGGCAGGATGACCAGCCCCTGCACCTGGTGGTCCAGGAGGTAGGCGTTGCGGTCCAGGTCGACGGTTCCCTCCCAGCGGTGGGTGCCGTCGTCGAGGACCGTGTGCGCGCCCAGCAGCGGGTGCCCGGCCGGGGCGGGTTCGGCGGCCGGTCCGGCGTCCGGCGCGAACCAGAACTCGGTGCGCTGCCAGGGGTAGGCGGGCAGTCCCGTCCACGCGGCCGGACCGTCGAACAGCGCGCCCCACCGCACCGGGTACCCGGCCTGGTGGAGCTGGCCGACCGACGTGAGCAGCGCGGTCGGCTCGTCGGTGTCCCGCAGCAGCGACGGCACCACCAGGTCGCCCGTGCGCTCCGCGGGCAGACACTCCTTCACCGCCGACGCGAGGACCGGGTGCGGGCTGATCTCGACCACGGCCGCCGCCTCGCAGCCGGCGGTCTCGGCCTCCACGGCCGCGTGGAAGCGGACCTCGTCGCGGAGGTTGCGGACCCAGTAGCCCGCGTCCAGTTCCGCGCCGGTCAGCAGGGCTCCGGTCACCGTCGAGCGCAGCGGGGTGCGGCCCTCGCGCGGCCTGATCGACTCCAGTGCGGTGCGCAACTCGTCCAGCAACGGGTCGACGTGGCTGCTGTGCGAGGCCACGTCGACCTTGACGGTCCTGGTGAAGACGTCCCGTTCGGCCAGCGCGCTCAGCACCTTCTCCACCGCCGCGGTACGGCCCGAGACGATCGTGCGCCGCGGGCCGTTGCTCACCGCGACGTCGACGTCGGGCACGTCGGCGAGTTCCCTTCGCAGCTCGTCGGCGGGCAGGTCGACCGCGGCCATCGATCCGGTGCCGGCGATCCTCCTGAGCAGGGCGCTGCGGCGGCAGATGACGGCCGCGCCGTCGGCCACGGTGAGCGCTCCCGCGGCGCAGGCGGCGGCGACCTCGCCCATGCTGTGACCGATCACGACGTCCGGGGTGACGCCCCACGACCGCCACAGCGCGGCCAGGCCCACCTCGACGGCCCACAGCAGCGGTTGGACGACGTCGATGGGCCAGTCCGCCTCGTCGCCGCCGGTCAGCCGCTCGACCACGGACCAGCCGCGTTCGGCGCGGACGTGCCGGTCGCACTCCTCGACCGCCTCCCGGAAGACCGCGGAGGTGCGCAGCAGCCGCCGCCCCATCCCGGACCACTGGGAACCCTGGCCGGGGAACACGAAGACGGTCCGCCACCGTGCGCCCGGCCGTGCCGCGACGATCGGCCGGCCGTCGCGCAACTGCCGTACGGCCTCGTCGTGTCCGGTGGCGAGGACGGTCATGCGGTGCCGGTGGTGGGTGCTGCGGGCCAGGGTGCCGTAGCTGACGTCGCGCAGGGCGTGGCCGCGGCCCGCTCCGTCGGGTGAGAGGAAGTCCGCGTAGGCGGAGGCGAGTTCGCGCAGCGCGGCGGGCGTCTGCGCGGACAGCGCGAGCAGGTGGGGGCGCGGCTCGTCGTCCGGCGGCGCCGCCGCAGCGGGCCGGTGCTCGCCTAGGACGACATGGGCGTTGGTGCCGGAGATGCCGAACGAGCTGACGGCGGCGTACCGCACGGCGCCGTCGCGGCCCCACTCCCGGGCCGACTGCGGGATCTCCAGCGCCATGCCGTCCCAGTCCACCGCGTCGGTCAGCCGGGCGCTGTGCAGGCTGGGCGGGACGACGCCGGACGCCACGCACTGCGCCGCCCTGATGAGCGCCGCGATGCCGGCGGCCGCCTCGGTGTGCCCGATGTTCGTCTTCACGGAGCCCACCAGCAGGGGGTCCGCGGACGTGCGGCCCGCGCCGCTGCCGTAGACCGCGTCCAGGCTGCGCAGTTCGATCGGGTCGCCGGTGGGCGTGCCGGTGCCGTGCGCCTCCACGAACCCGACGGCGCGCGGTTCCACGCCCGCCCGCGCGCAGGCGTGCCGCATGGTGTCGATCTGCGCGGTCTGCGAGGGCGTCATGAGGTATCCGCTGCTGCGTCCCTCGTTCTCGACCGCCGAGCCGTGGATGACCGCGTGCACCCGGTCGCCGTCCGCCTCGGCCCTGGCGAGCGTCTTGAGGACGACGACACCGATGCCGTCGCTGCGCACGAACCCGTCGGCGTCGTCGGCGCCGAACTTGCACCGGCCGTCCGCGGAGAGCATGTCGGCCTGGGAGAACGTGATGCTCTCCTCCGGCGTGAGGACCAGGTTGGCGCCCGCGGCCAGCGCGAGGGTCGCCTCCCCGCCGCGGAGCGCGGCGCACGCCTGGTGCACGGCCACCAGCGAGGACGAGCAGGCGGTGTCGACGGAGGTGCTGGGCCCGCGCAGATCGAAGAAGAACGACAGACGGCCGGAGAGCACACTGCGGGACGTGCCGGTGTTGGCGTAGATGTCCAGCGCCCCGGCCGCCCGCAGCAGGTCCCAGTACTCGGCGGTCCGCTGCCCGACGACGACCGCGGTCGGGCTGCCCGCCAGCTCGTCCAGGGTCAGTCCGGCGTCCCGCACGGCCGCGGCGGCCGTCTGCAGGAGCAGCCGCTGCTGCGGATCCATGTGGCCGGCCTCGCGGCCCGAGATGCCGAAGTAGTGGGCGTCGAAACCCCGGATGTCTTGCAGGAAGCCGCCGCGGCGGCTGATGATCCGGCCGGGCGTGCGCGGGCGGGGATCGTGGAACACGTCGATGGGGAACCGGTCGGCGGGGACGTCCGAGGTGGCGTCCACCCCGTCGAGCTGCATCCGCCAGAACGGCCCGACGCCGTCGGCGCCGGGAAACTCGCATGCCATTCCCACGATGGCGATCGGCTGCGGGGCGGCCGGATCCTGTTGCTGCGCGGTCACGCGGCACCTCCTGTCGGCGTCGTCAGTTCCTAGGTCCAGGACGGCTGTTCGGTGATGGTCAGGACGACGGCCATGGCGGACCAGCCCGGAGCGCCGCCGAACAGCAGGACGTGGTCGCCCGCGTCGAGCCGGCCGGTGCGCAGCAGATGGTCGAGCGCGATGAACTGGTCGCTGGACGAGGCGTGTCCGATTCCGAGGCCGAACTCCCACTGGGACTGGGCCACCTCGAGACCGAGCGGTTCCATGACGCAGTTGCGGGTGGTCGCCTCGTCGCCGTTGGGCACCAGGACCCAGCGCAGTTCCGAGGGCTTGACACCTGCCTCGTCCAGGGCGGCCAGCGCGGTCTCGGAACAGGCCTTCGCGATGCCGTCGGCGATGCTCGTCCCGCCGACCTCGCGCACCCGTTCGTTGAACTGCTGGGCGCGCTCCACGGTGTCGATGCGCCGGCCGGCGGATCCGGTGGGCGGGAACAGCGGTTCGTCGCCGCGCGCCATCGCCTCGAACTCCGGGTACACCCGGGAGACGACCGCCTCGACACGGGCGAAGCCGGCCTCCCGGCTGACCACGACGGAGCTGGCCGCGTCGGCGGCGATCACACCCATCGGCCCGCTGTCCCACCGGTTGAACAGCGGCGAGCCGAAGTTGTCCGCCGTGGTGAGCAGGATGTCGGGACGGCTCTCCGACTGGTACGGCAGCAGGCCGGCGGCCAGCTCCACGCCGGTCAGCATGCTGTTGCACCCGTTGCGGATCTCGGTGCCGCCGGCTCCGGCGATGCCCAGCTCCCGCATGATGTACGCCGAAGGCGACCACATCTCGGGACCCTGGAAGAACGTCGCGCCGTGCAGGACGGTACCGATCGAACCGGGTCCGCCAGGGGAACGTTCGAGCGCCGTGCGCGCGGCCCGCACGGCCATCTCGGGCGGTGACTCGGCCCCGGCGACCAGCACACCGCGCAGACCGCTCTCGGCGAAGACCGTGGCGTCGTACAGGCCCGCGGCGACCGCTTCGGACGCCGGGTAGGCGTCCGGCAGCCAGCAGCCGAGACCGGCGAGGAAGACGTCGGCCGGCTTCATGCGGGCGTCCCGGTGGGGCGCAGGCGCGCCGGGACCCGCGGGAGGCGTGCGGGGCAGGCTCTGGTCACGGTGGAACACCACTCTTTCCTGAAGGATCGGACGAGGCCGGCGGGTTGCCGCACCCCGGTGGCCGCGCGGGGCCTACGACGCCGGGCGGTGCCGGTCCGCGGGGGCCGGGGCGCGGCTGCCGGCGCCGCGGGACCCGGTCGCCGCCAGGCGCGCCAGCCGGTCCACGGTCAGCCCGGTCAGGCCCGCGACCGTGAGGGCCACCGGCTGCGCAGTCGGCGCGACCGCGACGGTCACGCACCCGGCGGCCAGTCCCGACCGGAGTCCGGCCGACGAGTCCTCGACGACGACACAGTTCCCCGGCGCGACACCGAGCCGCGCCGCCGCGGTGAGATAGCCCTCCGGGTCGGGCTTCGGGCGCCGCACCTCGTCACCCGCCACGGTCGCGGCGAACCCGGCCGCACCCAGCGAGGGCAGGACCGCGTCCACCATCGCCCGGTACGAGGACGACACCAGCGCGCACGGAACGCCCGCCCGGCGCAGCGACCCGAGCAGCCCGACGGCGCCGGGCAGCGGAGCGACACCGGCGCGCATCCGGCCGAGCATGCGGTCACCGACGCGCGCGTACAGCTCGCGCGGCGGCATCGGCGATCGCATCAGGCCGCTCAGCCGGGTCAGGTTCTCCTCGACGGCCCGCCCCCGCAGCTCCTCCGGACGGATCGCCGAAGCCGGCACACCCGACGCGGCGAGCACCGCCGACAGCGCTTCGAGGAGCAGGACTTCGGTGTCGACGAGCGTTCCGTCCATGTCGAACAGGACCGCCCACGGCGCGGTCAGAACAGTGCCCGGGAGCTGAGCGACACCTTCATCTTTCCGAGCAGAGGGTGCCAGAGGTGGGTGGGGTCGGCCTCCACCGCGGCGATGAACTCGCGCATCGCCGTCAGCGCGGCCGGCTCCTGCTCGTCGTAGACGTCGCCCTGGAGCAGTTTCAGGACGTCGATGCGGTAGCGGGGGTCCTGGACGAAAGCGGTGAACAGGATGTTCAGGCGGTAGTAGATGGAGATGAACTCGTACCAGCTGGAGACGCCGCGCCGCAGCTTCGTCACGTAGTTCTCGAACCGGGCCGCCTTGAAGTCACCGGCCTCGGCGGCGGCGACGATGTCGGCGCAGGCCAGCCGGGCGCTGTTCATGGCGACGCTGACCCCGCTGGAGAAGATGGGGTCGACGAACCGGGCGGCGTCGCCGATCATCACCATCGAGTCGTCGCACACCTTGGTCATGCCGTAGCTGTAGTCGCCCTCGGCCTTGAACGGCCGGACCCTGGAGGTCTGCTTCAGGGCGTCGTGCAGAAGCGGCCTGCTGGCCACCGAGTCCCAGAAGAACCCCTCCAGGTCGTCCTTGCCCTCGCGGAACCGGGACTTCTGCGTGACGACGCCGACCGACGTGATGGTGTCGGTGATCGGGATCTGCCACACCCAGGTGTCACTGAGCGGCAGGAAGTGGATGAAGATGTACTCGGCCTGGTTCTCGTCGTTCGCCAGGGCCTCGCGGTCGAGCCCTTCGAACCAGCTGTGCACGGCGTACTGGTTGAACACCGGATCGGGCACCTTGACCTTCAGCTGCCGGCCCAGCACGGTGCCGCGCCCGCTGGCGTCGACGACCATCCGCACCGGCACCTCGGCGGTCGTGCCGCCCAGACCGGCCCGCAGCACCGGACGGTCGGGCTCGGTGAAGTCCACACCGCGCACCCGCACGCCGGAGAACACCTTCGCCCCCAGGCTCTCCGCGTGCTTGAGCAGGATGTGGTCGAACCGCCCGCGGTCGACGTGGAAGGTGTAGTCGCGGTCGACGCCGAGCTGGTCGCGCTCGTTGAACAGCACGTCGGCCGCTCCCAGGCCGTGGTCGTGGACCTGGAAGCCGAGCGGGTCCACGTCGTCCGCGTTGGCCGACGTCCAGGCGGCTCCGTACTTGCGCGGGAAACCCGCCGCCTCGATCTTGTCCATCGCGCCGATCTCCAGCAGTACCGGCGTGGTCGCCGGCACCAGGGACTCGCCCACGTGCTCGCGCGGGAAGAACTCGCTGTCGAAGACCGCGACCGACAGACCTGCCTTGGCCAGGTAGGACGCGGCGGTCGAACCGGCCGGTCCGCCGCCGATGATGCCGATGTCGTAGGCGTACGTCATCTGTGCTCCTGTCAGCGCGAGGTGTTCAGAGGGAGGCGGTCTGCGACCGGAGGAGCAGGATCAGGTCGGTGATCGTCTCCAGCGTGCGGAAGTGCTCACCGGTCATGTGGACGGGCGGCACGCGCACGCCGTACGTGGTGCGGATGTGCGCGAGCAGACGGGCGGTGCGCACCGAGTCCAGCACCCCCAGCTCCAGCAGCGGGCTGTCGACGCCGATCCGATCGGACGGCACGCCCGTCGCGAGTTCCTCTCGCACGTAGCGGAGCAGCCCGTCGAGCAGCGTCGCGCGGTCAAGGTCGGTCATGGTTGCGGTTCCTCCGGGTGGTGTCGGAGCGGTGCCGACGCGCGGGCCACGACGTACCTCGTGGGCAGTTCCAGCGGCCGGCCGTCAGGGGTGCGTTCCGTGGTGTGCAGGGCGATGTCGCCGTCGGCGACGACGTCGAATCCGTTGTCCTCGAACAGCAGCCGCAGGCGCCCGTCGTGGGCGGGCGCGATACGGGCGCCGAAGTCGAAGTGGGCGGCGAGCCCGGCCGTCTTCGGCAAGTCGGCTCCGCCGGCGAGCAGTTCGGCGACGTACCAGCCGGTGCGCTCGGTCAGCTCCTGGGCGAACAGGACGCCGGTCGCGCCGAGCAGCAGCCGGATGGTCGCCAGCATCCCGGTGCGGTCGTCCGGGGCGAGCTGGTGCAGCACACCGCGCATGTAGACGTTGGCGTCGCCGAGGTCCGCGCGCACCGCCGCCGCGGTGTCCCGGTCGAGCAGGTCGGCGCGGCGGTAGACGACGTTGGGTGCCGCGTGCGACGCGGCGGCCAGGTCCACTGCGGCTTCGGCGATGTCCAGTCCGACGACCCGCCCGAAGTGCCGGGCCAGCCACTGTGTCTGGCGTCCGCTGCCGCACCCGAGGTCGACGAGGGGCAGCGCGGGGTCGGCGTGGTGGCGGAAGAGCGGCAGGTGCCGGGCCGCGGTCAGCCGCGGCGACGAGTCCCACAGGGCGGCTCCGGGCTCGGCCGGCAGCGTGGACCAGAAGGCGTCCCAGACCGCGCCCGTCATACGGCGGCTCCTTCGGTCACCAGGTCGCCGAGCGCGGCACGGTCGACCTTTCCGTTCGCGGTGCGGGGAAAGCCGGGGACGGTGTGCAGCCCGTCGATGATCATGTACGGCGGCAGGAAGTCCGAGCAGTGCCGCCGCAGTTGCGCCAGCTCGGGCGCGGAGCCGGCCGCCGGGACCACGACGGCGTGCAACCGCGTGTCCAGACCGCTGCCCACGACGAGCACCACCGCGTCACGCACCGTCTCGTGGGTCACCAGCACGCCGCTCACCTCGGCCGGCTCGACCCGGTGGCCGCGCACCTTCGCCATGTCGTCGATCCGGCCCCGGTACTCCAGCAGGCCGTCGGCGTCGTACCGGCCGAGGTCACCCGTACGGTACGGTCCGGTCTGCGGCCGTGCGCCCCAGTAGCCGAGCATGACGGTCGGGCCGCCGACCACGATCTCGCCGTCCTCCAGGGACACGGTGTCCCCGGCGGCGGGCGCGCCGATGGGGATGTCCGTGGTCCGGGCGAGATCGGCGGCCGTCACCTCGTAGGAGGTGCACACGTTGGTCTCCGTCGGGCCGTACCAGTTGAGCAGACGGACCTCCGGCCAGGCCCGGCGCAGGTCCTTGAGCGGCTTCAGCGGGAACCGTTCGCCCGCGAAGACGCAGGCGCGCAGCGCTCCCGGTCCGCGCTCCAGCAGCTCGCCGTACTCGGCCATGAGCACCAGCGCGGAGGGCACCGAGTACCAGACCGTGATCCCGCTCTCCAGCACGAAGTCGACGAGCGGTTCCGCGGCCCGGCCGAGCGTGTCGCCGACCAGGTGCACGGAGGCGCCGGCCCGGAAGGCGCCGTAGAGGTCGAGGACCGACAGGTCGAAGCTGAATGCGGCATGGTTGGCGAGCCGGTCCACCGCGGTCAGACGCAGCTCCCGGCAGGCCCAGTCGACGAAGGCGAGCGCGGCCTCGTGGCTCACGCAGACACCCTTCGGCGTCCCCGTCGATCCCGAGGTGTAGAGGATGTACGCCGGGTCGGACGGCAGGACCGGGTGCGGGGCGGCGGGCGAGCCGTGCGCTCCTTCGCGGCGGAGTTCCGCGCAGGGGGCGTGGACGGCGCCGGGGACACGGTCGTCGTGGTCGGTGACGATCAGGGCCGGGCGGGCGTCCGCGGCGATCCTGGCGACCCGCCCCGGAGGGTTGCTCCGTGGCACCGGGACGTGGATCGCCCCGCACCGTAACACCGCCTGGGCGACGGCCACCGCCTCGGGCGTCTTGTCCGTCCAGACCAGCACGCGGTCGCCGGGGCGCACGCCGCGACCGCGCAGCGCGGTGAGGAAGATGTCCGCGCGGGCGTCGAGTTCGCCGTAGCGCAGCTGGGCGGTCAGGTCGCGGACGGCGAGCGCGTCCGGTGTCCGGGCGGCGGCCTCGATGACCGGGCTGTACAGGCTCACAGTCCCATCTCCCGTGCGATCAGCTGCCGTTGGATGTCCGATGTGCCGGAGAAGGTGGTGGCCGGGGCCGCGTCGCGCACCTGTTCCTCGATCCCGTACTCCGTCAGGAAGGCACGCCCGCCGAAGATCCGGGCGGCGTCCAGCGAGGTGGCGACCGCGGCCTCGGAGACCGCGAGTTTCGCCATGGCCACCCAGAGCGCGGGGTCCTCGCCCTCGTCGATCCCGGCGCAGGCCCGGCGGAGCAGGAGCCGTCCGCTCTCCAGCCGCAGCCGCATGTCCGCGAGCCGGTCCGCGACCGGCTGGAGGTCGGCGAGCCGCCTGCCGAACTGCCTGCGGTTCCGCACGTGGTCGACGCAGCGCCCGATGAGGCGTTCCTGCTGGCCCAGATAGATCGCGAACAGGCAGGAACGCTCCCACAGCATCGACGTCTGGAACACCAACTGCCCCTGGCCCGGGCTGCCCAGCACCCGTTCGTCCGGGACGAAGCACCGGTCGAACCGCACCTCGCCGGCCTGGCAGGCGGTCAGCGCGGACTTGTCGAGCGGCTCGCCGGCGACCAGCCCGGGGGAGTCGCGGTCCACGGCGAACGCGGTGGTGCCGAAGTAGCCGCCGGCCGGGTCCGTGGTCGCGTAGGTGACGTAGAGGTCGGCGACCGGGCCGTTGCTGATGAAGCTCTTGGTCCCGTCGAGGAGGTATCCGCCGTCGACCCTGGTCGCCGTGGTCGCGAGCCGGGAGACGTCCGAGCCCGCGTCCGGTTCCGTCATGGCGTTGCCCGCGATCCACTCGCCCGAGCACAGGGCCGGGAGCAGAGCCTTGCGGGTCTGCGGGAGCGCGAACTCCAGCACCGGCCGCACGCAGGCGAAGAGGTGGGCCCCGGCGGCGAACAGCAGCCCGGTGTCCGCGCCGCCCGCGCTCGCGCCCTCGAACAGCAGCGCGGTGTCCAGGGCACCCAGTCCCGCTCCGCCGTGCTCCTGCGGCACGGCCGCTCCCACCAATCCCAGAACGGCCATCTTCTGCCAGGAATTCTTGCGGAATTCAGCGGGTGAGGATTCCGGGAGAAGTTCTCGCGCGGCCGTCCTTATGTGGTCGTATAGCCGCTGCTGTTCAGCACTCGGGCTGAAATCCATGAGGCACCTTTCAGGAAGCGGCGGCCGGACGGGCGGCGGCCCAGTGCGGGGTGTCGATGACCTCGATCACGGCGCACGCGATATTGAGTCCGGGCCCGACGCCGAGCATCAGGAAATGGTCCCCGGGTCCCAGTTCACCGGAGAGCAGGAGTTGTTCGAGGGCCACCATCTGATCGCTGGCACCGATATGCCCGACGGTGCGTCCCTGTTCCCAGGTGGAAAGGGACATCGGCAGGCCCAGCGGTATCATCGCGCGTCCTTCGACGCGTTCCCGCGACCCGTTGGCATAGGCGACGCGGGTGACGTCGTCCATCGTGATCCCGGATTCGTCGAGGGTGCGGCTGACGAGTTCGTCCTGTGCCGCCACGAGTTTCAGCGGTCCTGCCGGGTCCCGGTCCGGGCCGTCCAGCCAGCGGTCCTTGGAGTCGCCGAAGTCGAGCTTGCCCGGCCGGCCGGCTCCCGGCGGGAACAGCGGCTCGGGCCCGCGGTGCATGGCTTCGTACTCGGGAAGGGTGATCGCGTTGACGGACTTGAGCCGGGCGAAGCCCTGCCGGCGGCTCAGGACCACGGCGGAGCCGGCGTCGCCCATGACGAAGTGCGGGCTGAAGCGCCAGCGTTCCAGCAGGTCGGAGGTGAAGTTGTCGGCGGAGGTGACCAGTGCGGCCTCGTGGTCGGCGGACGCCATGAGGTGGCCGGCCGCGAGTTCCAGGGCCGAGAACATGCCCATGCAGCCCTGCCGCAGCTCGGCCGCGGTCGCCCGGCCGGCGCCCGTGTGCCGCTGCACGTAGTACTGCGGACACCAGCCGTGGGGGCCCTGGTACCACACGCTGACGTAGAGGAGCAGGCTCAGGTCCGCGGGGTCCTGGCCGGCCCGGTCGAGCGCCTCGCGGCAGGCCCGTACCGCCATCTCGGGGGCGGGCACCTCGCCCGCGACGGTGACGCTGGTGATGCCGTACGCCTCGGCTGCGGCCCGGTCGATCAGTCCGCGTTCGATCGCCCATCCCATCGGAACCCGGTCGGGCAGATATGCTCCCAGCCCGCTGATCAGCACATCGGACGCTTTCATGACCCACCCCGGAATCTCTCTCGTTCGCGTGTCGTGAAGAACTGCTCAGGTAATGGTCGAGGGCGCGCGGAATCGCAATTCCGCGCGTGGTGACAACGTTTTCCGTCGGGGTGGGAAAGAGTAAGGAATTGGTGGGAGAAGGTGTCGGCCTCTTACGGATCGAACCGTGTCGTCGGTCGTCCGGAGGGTGCACCATGCTGTCGGTGAGAAGCGGGTGGGAATCTTTTGAGCGTCGACCCGCTCATGCGCCAAACTCTCGAAACCCGTCATGATCCGGCAGGGGTGTGAATTCCTTCGAGTAAGGGTGCACTCCGTTTCAGTGTGCGTCAAGATGCTGACGACATGAGCGAGGCGATAAGGGCACATCGAGGGCATCGAGGTTTAAAACGACGGGTGGTTCGCGTGAGGACCTTTAGAAGGTCGAACGGCGCCACGGTCTCCGCGGCGTCCGCCCGCACGGGGACCGGAAGCCGAGCGGGCCGGCCGCACCGCGCGGAGGGCTCCCTCATGCCCTGTCGTCGCGGGCGGCGACGCGGGTCACGGTGACCGTGACGGTGACCCGCTCGGCGGCCGCGAGGCGGGAGGCGAGCGCGGCGCGCACCCGGTCGTGGACGTCCCGGGCGACGTCCAGCGGCCGCCGGCCCTCGGCGAGGGAGCACCGCACCTCGACCCTCCACCCCGAACCGTCGGCGGCCCGCTCGGCTCGGACGCCCGCCTCGGGCGGTGCGTGGCGGGACGTGGTGTACGTCCGGGCGGGCACGGCGGCTGCCGCCAGGCGGCGGGCCAGCCGGGGCGGCAGGCCGGTCACGCCGGGAACGGCGAGGGCCGCGTCGGCCGCGACACCGACGAGCGCGGCCGGGCCTGCGGTGGTCACGGCGCACCGCCGCCGACGTGCCGCGGCCACGGCTCCAGGACGTCGACCACGTCGATGTCGACGGCCGCCACGGCGAGTCCCAGGTCCTGGGCGGCCGATCGGAGGACCGCTTCGCGTACCCGGTGCACGGTCTCGGGCAGCGGACGGCCGAGGGCTGCGGCCACGGTCATGGTCACGAGGACGTCGAGGCCCGCACCCGCGGGCGCGAGCCGGCAGGCCGCCGCCCGCGTGCCGGGGACCGTGTCCGCGGCCCGCCGCAGGATCTTCGCCGCCGCGCTCTCGGCGATCCGCAGGTCCCGGTCCGGGTCGGCCAGGCGCAGCAGCCGTCCCAGTCTCGCCTCCGCCCTGACGGCGGCCATGACCCGGTCGGCGAGCGCGCGCAGTCCGGGCGGGTCCGTCGCGCGCAGCGCCCGGGTGGCCGCGTCCACCGCCGCCAGCCCCTCCACGGCCTCGCGGCAGTGCGGGCAGGTCCGCAGGTGCGGGTCCGCGGCCGACGCGTCGTCCCGGGCCTGTTCCCAGACCTGGCTGAGGAGGCGGCCGCAGGGCAGCCGTTCGTCCCCCGGGAGCGGGGGTGTGTCGCGGGTGGCCGATTCGATGCGGGTGCCGTCGGCCTCGGGCGGTCCGGAAGGGCGGGTGTACGGGCGGTCTAGCGCCATGGGCCCATCGCCTCCTGGAGGGATCGGCGTGCCCTGAACAGTCTTCCGCGGACCGTGGGTTCGGAGGTCCGCGTCACGTGAGCGATCTCCTTGTAGGGCAAGCCTTGCACCTCTCTGAGGATCCAGCAGATCCGCTGGCCGGCGTCGAGTCCGGCGAGGGCGCGGGTCAGGTCGGCGGCGGCCGCGTCCTGTTCGGCGACCCGTTCGGGCTGGCTCCACGCGTCGCCCGCCACGGGTTCGGCCGCGGTGCCCAGCGGGAGGGGTGCCGGCCGTCGCCCGCGCATGGTGAGGCAGCGGTTGACGGTGATCCGGTACATCCAGGTACGGAACTCCGCTCCGTGCCGGTACTCGGGCAGCCGCCGCCACGCGCTGACGAAGGCCTCCTGCACGGCGTCCTCCGCATCCTGGGGGCTGCCGAGCATGCAGAGGGCGAGGGTCAGGAGGGGCCGGCTGTGCCGTCGGACGAGAACGGCGAACGCGTCCTCGTCGCCCTCGGCCGCGCGTACGGCCAGCAGGCCGTCCGGCAGGTCGCATTCCGGCCATGTCGAGGCGGTGCGTTCGATCATGACAACTCCCGCACAGGGCTCAGGATCGCCAGGTACCCACGCATATGCATGTGATGCGTGTCACATCGGGCGGGTGTGAGAAATGCGCCGCCGTATGTGTCCAACGGTGTGACGAGACCACCGAGGTGTCTCCCACCGACCGATCGAGGCGACCGCCATGACGGACAACATCACCAGCGTGAGCGGAGGCGGCCGGGCGGACGCGGGCGTGAGTGCGCTCAAGGGCCGCACCGGCGCCGGGGCTCCGGCCGAGACGCGGGGCAGGACCACCATCGCGGACGGCGTGGTGGCGAAGATCGCGGGCATGGCCGCCCGCGAGGTACCGGGCATCTACAACCTGGGAGCCGGGATGGCCCGCGCCCTCGGGGCGATGCGGGAACGCGTCCCGGGCGGCGGGGGAGGCGTCACACGCGGCGTGAAGGTCGAGGTCGGCGAGCGGCAGGCCGCCGTGGACCTCGACGTCGTCGTCGAGTACGGCGTCTCCATCGTGGACGTCGCCGGCGGCGTGCGGACCAACGTGATCAGCGCCGTGGAGCGGATGACGGGGCTTGAGGTCGTCGAGGTGAACGTCGTGGTCGACGACGTCCACCTCCCCGACGACGACGAGGGGCAGACCGAACCGGACGAGGGCCGGGTGCGGTGAGCGCCGTGACCGCCGTCGGACACCCGGGCACGAGCGGGTGCGCACGGCGGGACGGACGCCCACAGGACGGGTGAGTGCAAGATGAACACAGCGATGACGGGCCTCGCGGCCGGGATGGCCCTCGGCTTCGCCGCGTACTTCGGCGGCTTCTGGGCGTTCCTGCTCGTTCTCGTCCTCGGAGCGGTGGGGCTGATCGTCGGCCTCGCCGTGCAGGGCGACCTCGACCTGCGTACGCGGAGGCAGCGGTGAACGCACGGCCCGGTGCCCCGCGTACCGGCGGCGGGACCGGGCCGCCGGCGCGGGACCTCGGCCTGCCGCCCCCGGCCGAGCGGGGCGCGACCGTCATCCCCGACCGGGTGGTCGCCCGCATCGCCGTCCAGGCCGCCCGGACCGCCCAGTCCCGGCGCGCGGCCGTACCGCCCGACCGGGACGGACCGGCGGCGCCCGACGCCACCGCGGTGACCCGCACCGGCACCGTGCGCCTGCACCTGGCCATGGACCTGCCCTATCCCACCGACATCCCCGCGGCCTGCGCGCGGATCCGGCAGGACGTCTCCGGGCGGGTCGCCCAGCTGACCGGCCTGGAGGTCACGGAGGTCACGCTCACCGTCCGGCGGCTGGTGACCGCCGCCGGTGCGGGGCGGGGACGGGTCCGGTGAACCGCCCCGCACCCGGTGCCGCCCGCCCCACCACGCGAGGAGGAGGACCGCCATGACACCCGACCCCGACCCGCCCGCCGAGCCCGTCCCGGTTCCGGAGGCCGAGGAGCCCACGGCGGAGCAAGCCCCGCCCGCCACGCGAGCGACGGACGACGGGCCCGCCGAAGGACGCCGGAGCCACCGGCCGTGGTCCGCGCGCCGTCTGCCCGCGACGCTGGTCGCGGCGCTCGTTCTCGTGGCGTCGGGCGCGGCCCTGGTCGACGTCATCGCCGTACGGGCGGGACGTCCCGCGGCGGCCTGGCGACGGCAACTCGCCGACGCGCTGGCGACCCGCCCCGTGGACGACGTGTGGATGCTCACCGGAGCCGCCGTGGCGGCCGTCGCCGGTCTCTGGCTGATCGTGCTGGCCCTCACGCCCGGCCTGCGGAACTGGCTGCCCCTGCGCTCCCCGCTGCCCGGCCTGCGGGCCGTCCTGGACCGCGACGGCGCGGCCGGTCTGATGCGGGACGCCGGCCTGCGGGTGCCCGGGGTCGGCGACGCGCGCGTCCGGATGGGCCGGCACCGCGTCACGGCACGCGCGTACGTCCGCTTCCGCGACCCCGGGCGGGTGAAGGACGACCTCACCGCCGTCCTCGACGACGAACGCGACCGGCTCGCCCTCGCCCACCCGCCCCGCATCGCCGTACGCGTACGGCGAAGCACCCACTGACCGACACCCAGCAGCACCGGAGCGCGCACCATGACGCCGCAACCCGTGGTCAACCGAGTCCTGCTGGCCCTCGCGGGCCTGATCCTGCTCGGCGGCGGCCTGCTGATCCTCTTCGCCGGGCTCGACCTCTACCGGCGCCACGACCTGGTGCCGCCCGCCGGCTGGCCGCTGACCGTCCCGGGCGACGTCCTGCTCGGCTCCGCCGACCGGGACCGCTGGAGCAGCCAGGGCTGGTGGTGGTGGCCCGCGGTCATCGCGGCCCTCGCCCTGGTCTTCCTGCTCGCCCTGTGGTGGCTGCTCGCCCAGCTGCGCGCGCGCCGACCCGGAACCCTGCCCGTCGGCGGCACTCCCGCGCAGGACGGCGTCGAACTGCGCGACCGCGCGCTCAGCGACGCGATCGCCGCCGAGGCCGGCGCCCTGCCCGGCGTCGCGCGTTCGGCCGTACGCATCACCGGCCGTCCGGCCCGGCCGCACACCCGCGTCGGCCTCACCCTCACCTCCCGGGCGGAGCCCCGCACCGTCCTCGACGCCCTGTGCGAGGGCCCGCTGCGCACCGCGCGCCGCTCCACCGGCTCCGCCCGGCTGCCCACCGAGGTCCGGCTGCGGGTCACCGGCCACAGACCGCACCGCGTGGAGTGAGCAGACGGCCCGGCCACCGGCGTCGCGCCCCGCCGCGGAGGTCGTGACGCCGGTGGCCGGGCCGGGCGGTCAGCCGCCGATCAGGTCGAACTCCTCCCACGGGCCGATGGCGGTGCGGTTGGCGATGAGCGGGGCGGCGCCCGCGTTCTCCGCGGTGACATAGTCGCCGTTGACCACGGACTTGAGGGAGACGCTGCCGTCGCCGTTGTGGACGAGCTGGAACTGCTCCCAGGTGCCGACCGCGTCCACCTTGGCCAGCAGCGGATCGGCGCCCGCGTTGTCGGCGGTGACGTACTTGTTGTTGGCGTGCGCGCGGAGCGCGACGGTGCCGTTGCCCTGGTCGATCAGGTCGAACTGCTCCCAGGGGCCGATGGCGGTGCGGTTGGCGATGAGCGGGGCGGCGCCCGCGTTGTCGGCGGTGACGTAGTCGCCGTTGGCGTGCGCCTTGAGGGACACGACGGTGCCGTTGCCGGGCGTGCCGCCGCCGCTGCCGTCGATGCCGATCTGCACGGTGCCCAGGTGCTTGGCGGCGGTCGCCGGGGAACCGGAGACCTGTGCGTAGGGCAGCGCCGTGGTGGGGGCCGTGACCTGCTCGACCAGGTAGGACTGGCCGGATACGACCGGCACGTTGAAGGTGCCGGCGGTGGTGGAGGAGACGACCACCGCGTTGCTGGAGCCGTTGACGACCTGAACCGCCTTGCCGGGCCAGGGGTTGCGGACCTTCATGGTCTGCGACGAACCGGCCTGGATGGCCACGGTGACCGGGCTGCCGCCCTGCACCTGCACGCTCACCCTGGTGTTGCCCTGCACCGCGACCGTGCCGCTGACGTCCCAGCCGGCCGGCCACGCCGGGGCGACCCTGAGCGTGCCGTCGTAGTCCTGTACGAGCGCCTCGTCCAGGGCGGTGGCCACTCCGGAGGCCTGCTCGATGTAACCCTCGGTCCCCACGGAACTGCCCAGGTCGGCCAGGCCGTTGATGTACACCTGATGGGCCTGGGTGATGGCGACCAGCCGGGAGGCGACCTCACCGGCCAGTCCGAGGCGGGCGGCCTGGATCGCGTCCATGTTCCAGTCGTTGCCCGCCCCGTAGAACACCCGGTGGTTGTAGGTGCGCACCGCGAGGTCGTGGAGCGCGCCGGGATCGTCCGTGACCAGGTTGTACGGCCACACCGGCTCCAGGTCGATGTTCTCGCCGTTCCTGATCGTCGCGGTCGGCTGGTAGGACCAGGCGATGACGTCGTTGCCCGAGGAGTCGGCCGACGGCGGCAGCACCTGGGTGTGGCCGAAGTCGGTGCGCGCCCACGGGGGTATCTGGCCGATGGCGGTGGTCAGTTGCGACTGGAGGGAGGTGTCGGTGCCGAGCAGTTTCGCGGCGCTGACCACGGCGGGGAACAGCGCGGCGTCGGCGGCCAGGTCGGTCGTCGGGTCCTGCACCGCCCACTGCGTCTCGTGCGCGTTCGCGACCGCGTGCAGCTTTCCGTCGGATCCCACCTTCTGGTAGGCCAGCAGGAACGTCGCCGAGTCCCGCATCAGCGGGTAGTACGTGCGCAGGAAGTTCAGGTCGCCGGTGTCCTGGTACTGCTGCCAGACGTAGAGGCTGATCTCCGCGCCCGAGGTGACGTTGAGGGCGTTCCAGTTGGGGCTGCCGGGCTGGCTGCACGCCGCGTTGGCACCCGCCGACGGGTCGCCGCCGTTGCCGTTGAAGCGCATGACCTCCGGGACGCAGGCGCCCGGCAGACCGCCCATCTGCTGCTTCGTCCAGGCCTCGATGGCGGTGAGGTTGTTCTGGTAGAGATTGAAGATCGGGATGTTGAGCGCGAAGTTGCCGCTGCTCATGTTCGCGGAGATCTGGGTCCGCAGATTCCACAGCCAGGTCGCCGACGGCGTCCAGTTCTGGTGGTCCTGGCCGAAGTTGAACATGTCGGCGACCCCGGCCTGGCTGCCGGGGACGGTGCCCCGCATGGACGCGGCCTCCATGAACAGGTAGATCGTGCGCAGCGACTCCATGTACTGCGCCTGGCCGTCGGAGGAGTTCGCCTCCAGCAGCCCGCTGTTGGCCCAGTAGTTCGCCCACCAGGACTGCTGGGTGGAGAGCAGCGAGGACTCGGCGGCGCCCGCGTCCGAACCGAGCAGCGCGGAGGCGGTGCTGCCGGCGTTGCCACCGGTCCAGGTCGGTGCGCCCGCGATGACGCGGAAGGATCCGTCGGCGTTCGGTGTGAAGTTCACCTTCACCTGCGTCCCGTTGACGACCTGCGCCGAGACGTTGCGGCCGCCCGCGCTCAGCGCGGCCAGCGAACCGAAGGTCCGCCCGGAACTGCCGGCTTCCTGGTTGTCCACCCAGGTCTCGGCCAGCGTGCCGATCGCCCCGGAGGCCGCCGCCTGCGGGCTGCGTCCCGACCACAGGCCGACCGTCGCGGACTGCGCGGTGCCGGGATCGGCGCCGGTGACGTCCACGATCAGTTCGTCCTTGGTGGCCGACACCCACGCCTTGAGCGTCATGCCGCCGCCGGACTCGTTCAGCACCCCGGTGTACAGGTCCAGGTAGCCCTTGAAGTCCGAGGCGCCGGTCAGCTTCGACAGCCCGGGAATCGTCACCTGCCCGGGAGACTTGCGGCCCGGCAGGGTGTCGGAGCGGTTGAGCTGGGCGGTGAATCCGTTCGCCGCCCACACCGCGGAGCCGAGCGAACCGTTGCCCAGGGGCAGCGACTGCGCGCCGGCCTGGTTCGGTCTGCCGAGCACGATGTCGGAGCGGCGGACGACGTTCGGTGTGTCCACGTGGAAGCTGCCGTTCTGCCAGGCCGTGGTCACCGTGGCGGCCGCGGCGGGCCGCGCGGCAGCGGGGACGAGGAGACCGGCCGCGAGCACCGCGGCCGCCACTCCAGCTAATGATCGGATGACTCTGGGACGTCGAGACGCGTGGTGCCGTTGCAGCATGATCGCTCCTCGGATGCGCGAATGCGGCGCGTGCGGGTGGACGCGGAAAGCAGTGCACGGGCAGGGCGAAGCACACAGTGGGTGCCAGGGAGAGAGCGTGTCAAGACATTCGCCGCAGATACATCGGATGTATGCGGCGATCGGCAGGTCGGCGTCATGTCGTCAGCACCGGGTCGGCGGCTCCTCGGCGAGGCTGGCGGCGCCCGCGCACGAGGCGGGCGCGCCGGGCGGCCGCACCTTCTTGTCCGCTCCCCGTGTGGCAGCGGCGCCGGGAAGGTGGGTCGACGTCTCGTCTTCGGGTAGGGGTGCCGTGCCGGGGCCGGCACCGGTGCGGTCCTCGGCGGGCAGGCCCCGGGCCCGCCCGAGGGAACGTCGACGGAGGGCACCGTGCACCTGAGTGCGTCACTGCTGTGGAACCCGAGCACGGGCCAGGGCCTGCGCCAGTTCACCGAGCTGGCCCTGGCCCTGGTGCTGTCGACGGTGATCGGCCTGGAGCGCGCGGTCCAGCAGAAGAGCGCGGGTCTGCGCACGCACGCGCTGGTGGGGCTGGGCGCGGCCCTGTTCATGGAGGTCTCCCAGCACGGCTTCGACAACGTGCTCGACCTGCCGCACGTCGTCCTTGACCCGTCCCGGGTGGCGGCGCAGATCGTCTCCGGCATCGGTTTCATCGGAGGCGGCCTGATCTTCGTACGGCGGGACATCGTGCGCGGGCTGACCACGGCCGCGACGGTCTGGCTGACCGCGGCGGTCGGGATGGCGTGCGGCGGCGGTCTGTGGCTGCTGGCCCTGGTGGCGACCGCGGCCTACTTCCTCATCGTGCGCGGCTACCCGCTGCTCACCCGCCGCGTCCCGGCCATCTCGACCCCCGAGGCGACCGACCTGCACCTGTCCTACCTGCTGGGCCGCCAGGTCCTCTCCCGGGTCCTGGAACGCTGCACGGCGGAGGGCTTCCGTGTGCTCAGCGTGCGCGTCGACCGGTCGCCTCCCGACGACGGCGCGGCATCCGCACCCGGCGCCGGCAGCACCCAGGTGTACCTCTCCATCGAGGGCACCGGCGACGTCCACCGCCTCCTGGCGGACCTGGCCGAACTCGACGGAATCCTCGGCCTGTGGGGGCCGGAGGCCGAGGACACGTACTGAGCCGAGCCCACGTACGGAACGGACCGGACCGGACGACCGGCCGGTCGGGCACGGTGGTTCGCTCACGGCATTGTGCCAGGTCAGGCGGGTGTGCCCGCGGGCGGAGTGGCTCGCCGTCCTCGTCCCCGAGCAGGCCATCGCGCGAGGTCCGGCGCCTCGACCGGAGGCCGCCGCACCGCCCCGCCGGTGCGACGGCTCCCGGAGGCTCGCCGCGCCTCACTCCACGTGCCGTCCGGTCATCAGGATCCTTCGCCGTGGGTCGACAGCACGTGGAACAGCCGTGGCTGCACGTCGGTCGCGATGGTCGCGGCCTCGTCCATGTGGACGCGGGCGGCGGGGTTGGCGAGCATCGCGCGGTAGTGCTCCTCGGACTCCCACTGGGCGTAGTTGATGACGCGTTCGCCGTCCTGGGAGGCGTGGAAGTTGGCGCAGATGAAGCCCGGCTGGTGTTTCATGGTCTCTTCCGTGGCCCGGGAGAGCAGTTCGAGGAGTTCGGACTGGCGCGTGGGCGAGACGGTGAAGACGTTGATCAGCGTCGCCACGGGACGCGTGCTGTCGATCTGTGCGGTAACGGTCATAGTTCTTCATCTCCCCTTACCCAACTCGGGTGTGCCATCGGCCGGACCACATTCCCCCGATCGGATGCGGACCTCCGGCGGGGGAGGGGCGGGTGGCCCGCGTCCAGCCTCGGCGGAGGTGTCCGGATGGTCCTCAGGCCGCCACCGCCCGGACCGCCGCGACCGGGTGGAGCGCCGCGTACTCCAGGGGTGCGGAGGGGTCGATCGACACGTCCAGCGGGGCGGGTTGGGCGCCTGCGCGTACGAGGAGGTCGCCGACGGCCGCGATCATCGCGCCGTTGTCCGTGCACAGCCTGAGGGGCGGCACGCGCAGCGTGATCCCGGCGGCGCGGCAGCGTTCCTCGGCCAGCGAGCGCACCCGTGAGTTGGCGGCGACCCCGCCGACCACCACCAGCGTGCCGACCCCGTACGCGCGGCAGGCCGCCACGGCCTTGCGGGTCAGGACGTCCGCCACGGCCTCCTGGAGCGAGGCCGCGCCGTCCGCCACCGGCAGCGCGCGGCCCGCGTGTCCTTCCGCCCAGCGGGCCGCCGCCGTCTTCAGCCCCGAGAAGGAGAAGTCGTACGACCCGGGCAGCGGGCGCGGGAAGGCGACGGCGCGCGGATCCCCCTCGCGGGCCGCCCGGTCGATGGCCGGCCCGCCGGGATACGGCAGTCCGAAGGCCCGTGCGACCTTGTCGAAGCACTCCCCGGCCGCGTCGTCGATCGTGTCGCCCAGATGAAGGATCGGGTCGCGGGCCAGGTCGCGCACGAGCAGCAGCGAGGTGTGGCCGCCGGAGACGATCAGCACCACGCACGGATCGGGCAGCGGACCGTGCTCCAGGGTGTCGGCGGCGACGTGGCCGGCCAGGTGGTGGACGCCGTACAGCGGCACCCCCAGCGCGTACGCGATGCCCTTGGCTCCGGCCAGTCCCACCTGGAGGGCGCCGGACAGGCCCGGACCCGTGGTGACGGCGACGGCGCCGATGTCCGACAGCCCCAGCCCGGCCTGGTCCAGGGCCTGCCGGATCACGGGGCGCAGCGCGTGCAGGTGCGCCCGTGACGCGATCTCCGGCACCACGCCGCCGTACCGGGCGTGCTCGTCCATGCTCGACGCCACGGCGTGGCCCAGCAGTCGCCCGTCCCTGACCAGCCCCGCGCCCGTCTCGTCGCAGGACGACTCGATGCCCAGCACGACCGGAGAGTCCATCCCCACTCCTCCTGCACTTGGAAAGTTATTGCGAGTAGTGTGCAGTAAGGGGGATGGTGATGCGTACCCGGCCAGGGTGTGGTGGCCGTCGCCCGGCGGCGGTGCGCTCCGGCGGCCGTACCGTGACACGGAACCGATCCGGCGCGGACCAGGAACCCGGGTCGAACGCCCCGTCGACGCGTTTGCGTGGATTCGGTTCCCGCTCTCAATTCGGCCAGGGCGCGTCCAGTACGCGTTCGACCATCGTCGTGCGCCGGAAACCCGGAATGAAATGTTCCAGGACGTCCGCGTTGACGGTCCCGTACGTCGTGTCGGGGCGGTTCTTGAGTCCGTCCACGAACGCCTGAAGGAATCCCTCCTTGAATTGCCCGCGCGGATGGGCGTCGACGATTTCCGCCACCCGGTCGGGATCCAGCCGGTCCAGCCCCCAGCCGACCGCGTCGGTGAGAACGCCGTAGTTCGTGGCAGCCGCCTCCGGGCCCATGCGGCCGGGGATGCCGGGGGTCGTGTGCAGCGCGATCGCCGTCCAGACGACCTGCGCGGCCTCCTCGGAGAAACCGCGGTCGAGCAGGAACTTGTGCGCATGGTCCGCGCCGTCCAGCTCGAAGCGCTGTTCCACTTCGGAGAACGGTGTCGAAAGGCCCGTGTCGTGGAACATCGCGGAAAGGTAGAGCAGCTCCGGATCGGGCCGCAGACCGAGCGCGCGGGCCTGCAGAACACCGAACAGGAATACCCGCCGGGAGTGGTGGAAGATCAGCGGGCCGGCCGTTTCCCGGAGGAATGCGGTGGCCTCCGTCACAGCCGCCGTATCGGGAATCTCCACTGCTGCGATGATGTCGTTCATGGTGTTCCGTGCTTTCGGTGGGATCGTGCGGAGCGGGCTGTTCGCCTCGTCTCCACGGTGCCGATCGCCCGGCTTCCGCCGCCACCTGGGCACGGCCATGAACCACTCGGATTCGGACACCTGGGGAACCGGACTGTGAGCTCCGCACCGCATCGGGTCGCGATCCTCGTCTACGACGGGGTCGCGCTGCTGGACGTCGCCGGCCCCGCGGAGGTGTTCGGCGAGGCGAACCGGCTGGGCGCCGACTACCGGATCGCCGTCCTGTCGGCCTCCGGCGCCGCCGTCACCTCCTCGACCGGCATCAAGATCGCCGTGGACGGCGTTCCCGCCTGCGAACCGGCCCCCGACACCTTCGTGCTGCCGGGCGGAGCCGTCTACCCGCGGGCGCCCGTCACCCGCGAGCTGGCCGACGCGACCAGGGAGCTCGCGGCCGGCGCCGGACGGGTGGCCTCCGTCTGCTCGGGAGCCTTCGTGCTGGGAGCCGCGGGCCTCCTGGACGGCAAGCGCGCGACCACCCACTGGAAGATCACGCGCGAACTCGCCGAGCGCCACCCGGACGTCCGTGTCGAACCCGACGCCATCTACGTGCGTGACGGCGCCACCTACACCTCCGCGGGCGTCACCGCCGGAATCGACCTGGCGCTGGCCCTCGTCGAGGAGGACCACGGTGCCGACGTCAGCCGGGACGTCGCCCGCGCCCTCGTCGTCCACCTGCAACGCGCCGGCGGCCAGTCGCAGTTCTCCGCGCCGCTTCAGGGCCCGCCGCCCCGGTCCCCGGCCCTGCGGACGATCACCGACCTGGTGACGGCGGATCCCGCCGGCGGTCACTCGCCCGCCGAACTCGCCGCACATCTCCACCTCAGCCCGCGCCATCTCACGCGCCTGTTCCGGGAGGAGCTGTCCACCACACCGGCCCGGTACGTCGAGTCGATCCGCTTCGACATCGCCAAGGCCCTGCTCGACCAGGGGCACACGGCGACCAGGGCGGCGTCCCTGGCCGGGTTCCCCAGCTACGAAGCCCTCCGCCGCGTCTTCGCCCGGGAACTCTCCATCGCTCCCGCCGCCTACCAGCGCCGGTTCCGAACCGCCCGCCGCACCGGCTGACTCCGACGGCCGATTCCCCGGACCGGGCCGGACCCGTACGCGGCCTCCGGGACATTTGTGTTCCCGCTTGAGCGGGAACACCCCGTTCCCGGCCGGGAACACTCCTCGGGCCGGGCACACTGACCTCGTCCGTACAGGGTCGTGGTGCGTGCGTCCGTTCACCGGATGGGACGCCGGCGTTCATTCGGAGGTGTGCGTGAACCGGTCGTTGCTGACCGTGCGTGCGGCGCTGGTCCTGCTGCTGGGCGCCCTCGTCGGCGTGGGCGCGGGCGTCCTGACGGTGCTGTCGCGGCACGGCGGACCGGCGGAGGCGGTCATGGTGGGAACCGGTGCGTGCGCGGGCGCCGTGGCCTTCTTCGACCGGGTCATCGATGAGCGTTAGCCCTTTGTCTCCCGGTGAGTTCGGGAAGCGGACGGCCCCGGCCGGGAGGTCCGCCTCCACGGGCGGGTGCCGCGTCGGAGCGGGCGGGCGGGCGCGGGCACGGACCGGGGCGCCGAGGCGGTTCCGGGCGCGGATGCACACAGGTGAAGGGCGGGGGAGCGGGTGACCGGGGAGGACGGCCGTGAGGGCTGGGGCTTCGAGGACGCGGAGGGTTTCAAACCGCTGTCGCCGAAGCTCCGTCCGGAGGTGCGGGAACTGGCCGTGGCCATGAGGCGGTTGCTGAAGGGATCGGGCAAGTCGCAGCGTCAGTTCGCCGCGTACTACCGCACCAGCGTCTCGTCGGTGTCGCGCTACCTGAGCGGAGAGCGCATTCCGGAGAAGCACTTCCTCGACGGTCTGATGAAGTCGGCCTGCAAGGCGCACGGCACGGAGGTGCCCGCGGACCTACAGGGCCGGATCTACCGGCTGCACCGTGACGCGCTGCTCGCGGACAATCCCGCACGCTACCGGGAACAGATGGCCAGCGACCGCCTGGAGGAAGCCGTGCTGCGGGAGGAGGAGCTGGAGATCGAGTCCCGCGAACTGCACCGTGCCGTGGAGGGCCACGTACGGCAGCTCCAGGCGATGGAGTTCCAGCTCCGCCAGATCGAGGCGGCGCAGGCGCACGAGGCGCACACGCCGAGAGCCGAGATCGAGCGGCGCAGGACCCGCAAGGAGGAACTGGAGGAGGAGTGCGTCCGGCTCCGCGAGGAGGTGGCCCGCCTGGAGCGTTCCCTGCGGGACGCGGAGCGGGACCGGGACGCGGCACGGCTGCGCTGCCAGGACCTGGAGGCCGAGCTGGCCGCGGCCAACGAGTCCGCCGAACGCGCCGACCTCGAACGCCGGGCGCGTGCGGAACGCCTGCGTCTGGCCAAGGCCGTCGACGTGGCCGAGCACCGGCTCGCGGACCTCGAACGCGTCCACGAGGAGGCCGAACGCGTACGCGGCGAGGCCGGGCAGGAGGCCGCCAGACGACTGGAGGAGGCCAGGGCGCAGGCGGACGAACTCCTCAAGGAGGCCCGGATCCGGGCCACCAGGGTCAGGACCACGGTGCTCAGACGTCCGGCCGCGCTGCGGCAGTTGAGGGACGCGGCCGTGCGGATGGCCGAGAGCAGCCTCCCGGAACTGGCCGAGCAGCTGGACCGTGCCCGGCCGCAGGAACTGCGGGCGGACGCCTTCACGCAGACCATCGGACTGCAGGGCCACGACGACGTCGCACAGGCGGCCAGAGCACTGGAGGCCGCCCACCGCGCCGGTGTCGAACTGGCCGTCGGCCAGGCCCTCCTGAGGCAGCGGTCCACCGCCGTGCTCAGCGCGTTCGCCCGCCGCTGGCAGTATCTGCTCCACCGGCAGTTGACCCGGATCGGGGAGATGGAGACGGCGGAGGACGACCCGCGGCGCCTCGCCGCCTTGTTCGACCTGGACCACCTGGCCACCCGGATGCGCCGCCACTGCGAGAACCTCCTCACCTTCGCGGGATCGGACGCCGGCCCCCACGACGCCCAGGACCTGCGGCTGGTCGACGTGCTGCGGGCAGCCGCCGGCGAAGTGGAGGACTACCAGCGCATCCGGCTGATCTCCGTGCCCGCCCTCGCCGTGGTCAGGACCGCCGTGTACGACCTCGTCCACGTCCTCGCCGAACTCCTGGACAACGCCATGATGTTCTCGCCGCCCCAGACCCCGGTCACGGTCACGGGACACGCGCTGCCGGACGGCCGGGTCCTGCTGGAGATCGAGGACCAGGGCATCGGGATGACCCCCGACGGATTCGCCGATGCCAACGCGCGCCTCGCCGCGCCTCCCACGCTGGACGACGTCGACGGCCTCCGGCTCGGGCTGGCGGTGGCCGTCCGGCGCGCGGCCCGGCAGGCGATCCGCATGCAACTGCGCCCCTCCGACCGTGACGGCGTGACCGCGCTGGTCATGCTCCCCGCCGGCATCTGCGACCCGTCCGGCGGCACCGCCGTCTGGCGTGAGGACTTCGCCCTGACCGCCACCGGCCTGTTCGGCACCGCACCACGCGGCGAGGGCCTGCCCGTCGAGCCGCCCCGCACCCCGTCACCCGCCCAGCACCTCTTCACCATCTGCGATTCCGGAGGCCTGTTCGTGGAACGTCCGGTCTGAGCCGCGGTGGACGGCCCTCAGGTGTCGAGGAGGGCGGGGACGATGATGTCCTCGCTGGTCAACAGGCGCTTGGAGAGACCCTGTTCATGGTGGTAACGCAGGAACGTGTCGAGGGCCTTGCGGTTCGCGCCGAGACCGTAGGGCCACCAGTCCTCCCCGAGCAGCGCCCTGTTCTCCTCGAAGTGACTGCTGAACCACGGGGTGATCACCCCCATGTGCTGCTTCGACGCGCCTTGGCGGTAACGCTGCTGGGCGATCTCCTTGGACTCGCAGAATGCGCGGTAGATCGAGGTCATCAGGCTTGTCCGCGTCGCCAGCTCCCGGCGGACCGCGACGACGTGCATGGCGGGGAAGATCCCGGTGCGCCGGTAGTAGTCGCGCTCGACGCGCTCGTAGTCCGGGTAGAGCCGTGCGATCCTCGTGGAGCCGTCGAGGAGGGCTCGGGGAACGTCGACCGAGATGAGCGCGTCGATCTCGCCGGCCGCGAGCATCGCGCCCAGGGTCTCGTCGTCCGCCGCGTGCCGTACGTCCACTCCTTCCGGCACGGGCTGCGGGAGCCAGTCGAAGGCGGGGACGGGACGGTCGGTGCCGCCGATGACCCAGCGCGACTGATCGGGGGTCAGACCGTACTCGTCGGAGAAGATGCCCTTGATCCAGACGCCGGGGTCGTGTCCGAACAGCGCGAACTCGCCGATCGTCCGGCCCGCGAGATCCCGCGGTCCGCTGATCCCCGCCGCGGTGTTCACGAAGACCGACGAGTGCCGGAAGTTGCGGTTCGGGAAGACCGGCAGTGCGAGGAACGGGGAGTCGTCGAGGTCGAACGTGCGCAGGAAATAGGTCAGTCCGTACTCGGCGACGTCGTACCGGCCCTCGACCGTGCGCCGGAAGATGTCCGACACCAGCCCGGCCGTCTCGAAGGTGGCATCCGCCCCGTCGATCGGGACGCGGCCGTCGAGCAGTGCCTCGGTGTGCTCGTAGCGGTAGGTGGCGACACGCAGTTCGGTACTCATCCGGGACCCTCACTTCCGTGAATGACCTTTCACTTTTAGGCTAGGGTCACGGGTGGAACCCGTCAAGGTAAATGTTCATTCACTGTGTAGCCTCGTCACGAAGGAGGGGTCGGCATGCCGCGCCTCACGCCCGAGCGCCGCGAGACCAAGCGTGCGGAGATCGTGGCGGCGGCCCGCCGCTGCTTCTCGCGCGACGGTTTCCACCAGACCTCGATGCCGGACATCGCCGCCGAGGCCGGTGTCTCGGCCGGCGCCGCCTACCGCTACTTCGCGGGCAAGGACGAGATCATCCTCGCCATCGCGGGAGACGCGTTCCGGCTGGTCTTCGGACCGATCGAGCAGTTGGCCGCGGGCACCTCGGCCGTCTCCGTCGCCGACCTGGTCACGGCATCGCTGGAGGTGCTGAGCGCCGACACCGTCACCGACGCCGCGGGCCACGAGGTGCCGGTCGAGGAACTGCTGCGCTGCGCCGTTCAGACCTGGTCGGAGCTGCTGCGCAACGACGCCGCCCGAGCCCACGCCCTCGAAGGCTTCGAGTCCGTGCGCGGCAGCATCGCGAGCGCGCTGCGCCGCGGCCAGGAGGCGGGCGTCGTCGCGCCCGCACTGGAGCCAGAGCGCGGCGCCCGCGTGGTGATGGGCCTGCTCCACGGCTTCCTGCTGCAACGCGTGGCCTTCGACCTGACGGACACCACCGGCTTCAACGACGACATCCGCACACTCCTCGGGGACCCGGGGGAGCCGGACACGACGCGGCGGTGAGCGGTCGTTCCCCGGCCCGCGGAGAACGCCGCCGCGCGCGAACCCGCCGGACATGTTCCGGACTGCAACGTCCACGACGTGTTCGACCTGTCCTGACACCTCCCCGCCCCGGCGGAGCGGACGCCGCCCTTCATCAGGTACGGCCGGTCACCGGGCCTCGCGGAGTCCGAGGAGGTAGGCGGCGGTGAGTGCGACGGCGCGGTCGTCGTCGTGCGACAGGTCCGCGAGGGCGCGTGACGCCGTCTGCCCTGGGATGCCCGCCAGCGCCTGGGTCAGCCGTCCCCGCGCGGGCGCCTCGGTCGTGGCGTGGGTGAGGCGGTCGACGAGCGCGGTCGCGATCCGTTCGGCCGCCGCGGTGTCGCTCGCCAGCGTGCTCAGGGCGTCCGCCGCCTCGGTGTCGTTCCCGCCCGCCGCGATCATGCCGATGAGCGTCGGGACCGCTTCGGCCACGCCACGGGTGCCGAGCGCCAGGGCCGCGTACCCGCGGACCACGACGTCGGGGTGCGTGAGGGCGTCCCGCAGACGGCCGGCGGCCTCGTCGCCGGGCAGCTCGGCGAGGGACTGGACGGCTCGCTTGCGCACGGCCGCCACCGGCGATCCGAGGCCCTCCGCCAGCAGGGCCGGTCCGCCGCCGTCGTCGGATCGGGCCAGCGCCCACCGCAGGGCTCCGGCCACGTTCGGGTCCGTCTCGCTCAGCGCCGCCTCGACCAGCGCCTCCACCGGGACCGGAACTCCCCGCGCCGAGGCGAGGGCCGCGCGCTGCCGGGCGTCGGCGCTCTGCGACCCCAGCCCCTGGAGCAGCGCCACGACCTGGAGGACGTCCTCCCAGTCCGCCGGCTCGGCCGCGTCGATCCGGCTCAGCCGCGTGAGCAGTTCGGTCTCGGCGGCGATGCGGTCCCGCGTCTGACGCACGAGGTCGCCGACGAGCGCCGAGGGCGCGAAATCCGGATCGTCCAGCGCGCGCCCGATCTCACGCAGCGACAGCCCCAGCGACCGCAGGCTCTCGATGTGGAAGATCCGCCGGATGTCGTCCGCCGCGTACTCCCGATAGCCGGAGCCGGTACGGCCCGAGGGCCGCACCAGTCCGAGTGATTCGTAGTGCCGGAGCATGCGCGCACTGACCCCGGACCGCCTCGCCACCTCACCGATCAACACCGCTCTATCGTCCGTCCCCTGGCGCCCCGGTGAGGGCGACGACGCGCTTGGCCTCCTCGACCGCCTGCCGGAATCCGGCGTCCGGGTCGCGCAGCAGCCGCTGGGTGGCGAGCGCGTGCGCCCGCACGCCCGGGTCGCCGTCCGTCGCCGCGCTCTCCAGGACGGGCCCGCTCACCTCACCGAGCGCGGTGAGCGCCTGACTGAGACTCAGCTGCGTCTCCTGCCCGCCGCGCCCGAGCTGTGCCGCCAGGGCCGCGGCCAGGGCGGACCTCTCGTCGTCGGGTACGAGCACGACCGCGGCCCGCCAGGCGCTCCGCGCCACCATGTCGTCGGCGTCGGACAGCAACGCCGGTGTGACCGCCTGCCACGCCCGCCGGTCCCCGATCTTGGACAGCGTGTGCAGGGCTTGGCTGCGCGCCTGTGCATGCTCCGACTCGGCTTCGCCGAGCAGCCGGGGGAGCGTCAGCGACACCGGGTGACGGACCAGGGCCCAGGTCAGCATGTCGC
Organism: Streptomyces sp. NPDC091282; assembly: GCF_044757385.1. Lineage (NCBI taxonomy): Bacteria > Bacillati > Actinomycetota > Actinomycetes > Kitasatosporales > Streptomycetaceae > Streptomyces > Streptomyces sp. NPDC091282. The sequence goes on along the minus strand of NZ_JBIVUX010000008.1, from coordinate 75,846 downwards.
GGACGAAGAACTCGGGCTCGACCGCGCAGCGCTCGACGAGCTTGTCGACGAAGTGCGGACCGGGCGCCGTACCGGCCGCCAGCGCGGCCCGCAGCCGCACCGACGACCGGCCGTCCTCCAGCCCCCGGAGCGTCCGCTCCGCATCCGTAACCCCACGCGTCATGGTCATCGGGACCACCTCCTCACGAAGCAGTCAAGGCCTTGCCACCGTGTCAAGGTCAAACAGGGTCGGGCGCCCGCAGCGGAATGAACGACGCTCCACCGCCCTCTAGGACAGCCACAGACCTAGTTCGCTCGTACGGTCACTGCTCTCCGCCGATCTCCGTGGAAGGACCGCGATGCCCGAGCAGACCAGCGCCTCACCGGAGGGCTACACCACCGTCGCGCCCTGGGTCGTCACCGACGACACCGGGGCCTTCTTCGACTTCGTGACACGGGCGTTCGGTGGTCAGGAACTCGGCCGGGTCGCCACCGAGGACGGCCTGATCGGGCACGGTGAGATCCGCGTCGGCGACACCGTCGTGCTGGCTTTCGACCGGCACGCGGACTGGCCCGCCATGCCGAGCCTGCTGCGCGTGTTCGTCCCCGACGCGGACGAGGCCTTCGCGCGAGCCGTCGCGGCGGGCGGCCAGGTCGTCACGCCCCTGGCCGACGACGCGTTCGGCCGGCGTGGCGGGCGCGTCAAGGACCCCTTCGGCACGATCTGGTGGGTGGTGAGCCGCGTGGAGGACGTCTCCGAGGACGAGATGTGGAGGCGGCTCCAGGACCCCGTGTACGCCGAGGTCATGCGTGTCGCCCAGGAGACACTCGACGCCGAACTCGGCGGCCGCCCGCAGGGGCGCGGCAGCGCACCCGTCAGGTCGACCGGTTGACACGCGCGAGGGGAGACCGGCGACCACCGGTCTCCCCTCCGGCGTGCTCAGGCGGTGAGCAGTCTCCCCTCCTCCCGCAGTGCCAGCCCTCCGGCGCGAGCGAGCGCGGCGACCGAGCCCGCGCACGCGAGGCCGGTCACGGTCAGCGCGCACCAGGTCAGCCAGAGGGCGTCATGGCGTACGGCGAAGTCCCACAGGACCCCGGTGGCGAGGTTGCCGAGGGTGATGCCCAGGCCGGAGACCGTGTTGTAGAGGCCGTAGTGGGTGGCGACCAGCCGGTTGCCGGAGAGGGTGACGACCGTGTCCATCTCGAACGGGTAGACCACCGCGCCGCCCGCCGCGAGCAGCGCCACCGCCACCGCGAGGGCGGCGAGGACGGCGGCGGTGGCGCCGGGCGGGGTCAGGGCGAGCGGGAGGAAGGCCAGCCCCATCGCGGCCAGTCCGCGTACCAGTGCCTGGTCGGCACTCCAGCGTCGCTTCGCCCACCCCGTCAGCCGCAGCTGCCCCGCCACGGCCACCACGGCGGAGACCACGAAGAGACCGCTGGTGGCCCAGGTGCCCTTCGCGCCGAGCGCGTCCTGCGCGGCGAGGGGGAGGGCCAGATAGACCTGGAAGGTGAGGACCTGCGAGCCGATCATGGCGGTCGCGAAGAGGAGGAAGGGCCGGTTGGCCACGACCGTCCGCCACTGCGCGAGGACGCTCTCCGACGCCCGACCGTGGCGGTCGCCCCGGCGGCCGGGCAGGGCACGCCACTGGAGCACGGTGAGGACCGCGAAGATCGCGGCGGCGATCGTGCACACCAGGCGGAAGTCGGCGGCCAGCAGGGCGAGTCCGACCAGCGGGCCGAGGAGCATCCCGGCCTGGTAGTAGACGTTGAAGGTGGCGAACGCGTCCACGCGCCGCTCGCCGGCCTCCGCGGCGAGGCAGGCCCGCACGGCCGGGTTGAAGAGGGCGCCCGCGAACCCGGTGGCGGCCGAGGCGGCGACGAGGGCGGGCAGGTTGTCGACCCAGCCGAGCAGCCCGAAGCCGACGGTTCGCAGCAGACAGCCGGCGATGATCGGCGTCTTGTGGCCGAAGCGGTCGGCGAGGGTGCCGCCGATGAGGAACATGCCCTGCTGCGAGAAGTTGCGTACCCCGAGGACGAGCCCGACCGCCCAGGCTGCCAGCCCGAGGCCTCCGGAGAGGTGGGCCGCCAGGTAGGGCATGAGCATGTAGAACGCCAGGTTGATGGCGAACTGGTTGGCCATCAACAGCCGCGCGGTGGGCGGGAAGGAGAGCGTCTGGCGCCAGAGCGTCCTCATCGGGCGGCTCCGGCGAGGGCGTGCCGCGCGACGGCGGCGAGCGGGGCGGTGATCCTGGTGCAGCGGGTCCAGCGGGTGACGCCCCGCTCGTCGGGGCGGGCGATCTCGTCGGGGTCGTCGGCGGGCAGGTGGCCGAGCAACCGGTGCTCACGGCAGTAGGCGTCGTCGAAGACCGTGCCGACGTACCGCTGCGGTCCGTCAGGGAAGACGGCGACGATCCGGTCCTCAGCGGGCAGCGTACGGCTCAGCCAGCGGGCCACCAGCGAGACCGCGCCGACGCTCCAGCCGCCGGTCGCGTAGTGGTCGCGGGCCAGCCGGCGGGCGGCCCACACCGCCTCCGGCGCCGCGACCCAGTGGACCTCGTCGAAGAGGTCGTAGGCGACGTTGCCGGGATAGATGCTGCTGCCCAGGCCGCGCATCAGCCGGGGTCCGGCGGGCTGGCCGAAGATGGTCGAGCCGGTCGTGTCCACCCCGACGACCCGCAGGCCGGGGAAGAAGCCACGCAGGACGGAGGCGATGCCCGCGGAGTGTCCGCCCGTGCCGACCGAGACGACGAGCGTGTCGACGCGGCCGAGCTGGGCGACGAGTTCGTGCGCGAGCGGCGCATAGGCGGCCACGTTGTCGGGGTTGTCGTACTGGTCGGGACACCAGGAGTTCGGGTGCACGCCGAGGAGTTCGGCGACCCGCCCGCGGCGCGCCTCCTGCCAGCCTCCGACGGGATGCGGGACGTCGACGAGGTCGATCTCCGCGCCGTACGCGGTGAGCAGACCGGTCATCAGGGGTTCCATGCCGGGATCGGTGACCACCGTGACGGGGTGGCCGTGGATGGCACCGGCGAGCGCCAGCCCGAGACCGAGGGTGCCGGAGGTGGACTCGACGATGCGGCCGCCCGGCGTCAGCTGTCCGCGTTCGCGGGCGGCGCGGACCATGTACAGGGCGGTGCGGTCCTTGATGCCACCGGGGTTGTGCCCTTCGAGCTTGGCCCAGAAGCCGCGGCCCGCGGCGGTGAAGGGAGCGCCGATCCACAGGACGGGCGTGTCGCCGACCAGGCCGGCGGGTGTGTGCACAGGACGTTTGGCGTCGGCGAGTAGCTGGGCCGGGGAAGTGGGCACAGCACTGCGGGGGGTGTGGTTCATGGCGTGCTACTCCTGCGGCCGGACTCCGGGGCAGGAGCCGGCCGTGGGTCGGGGGAAGGGGGCTGACATGTTCGGCTGCCTGCCGCGGGCACGTGTCGGTGGGCGGCGGCGGGGCCGCTCAGGTCCGCCACACGCCGAGGCGGGCCCGCGCGCCTGTCGGAGAGAGCACGTCGGGGTCGGGGAGCGAGCGCAGCGAGGCCGGACCCACGGCGGGCCGCGCGTCGAACGGGCAGGTCACCGGGGCGCCGTGGACGGCCGCCGGGACCGTCAGCGCCACGTCGCGCGGAGGCTGGAGCGTCGGCTCGTCCGCACCGCAGCAGTGCGTGGTGCCGTCCTGCTCGGGAGCCGTCCGCCCGACGGCCGTCCGCGGCGCAGGTCCTGACGGCTGTGCACAGCCCCCGGACGGCGACAGCAGGAGGGTGTCGGCCCGCTCGGCCAGACCGGCGTTCGGCCCGTGCGCGCAGTCCAGCACGTGCGTGAGCGCGGCCAGCAACAGCAGGAGCACCGCTCCGGTCCGTGCCACGGAGCGGCCGCCGCACACGACCGAGCCAGCCCTCATGAACGCACAGGGTAATCAACCGACAGCGCAGGGCTCCTGCCGAAACGCGGACCGCGCCCCGGCGTTCGGCGGCGCCCGGAGGCCGCTCTCCCGTCGCGTACGAGGTCCGTAGGGCCTTGCGCGCGAGTCCGTGCCTGCGCGCCCGCGCGCCGCCGGTCACCGCTTCGGATGAATCCGGACGCCGAACGGCCGAGCCCGTTCCCGTGTGACCTGTCCGGACAAGTTCGGGACCTGCGCCTTTACCTCCCGGTGAAGATCCCGTCGTGTGTTGGTCATCTGTTCTTGGTCAACACCCTCCAAAAGGACCTTATGTTCGCGGTCAAGCAATGGGCAAGAACAGTAACGGAGGACGTTGTGTCCCTGGATGTTCGTAGGGCTCGGCGGTTCGCCGCTCCCGCAACCGCCGCGGTCGCCGCCGCGGTCGTGACGATGGTGGTCAACCCGACGCCGGGCGCGTCGGCCTCGGCTCCGCACGCGTCGGCCAAGACCCCGACCGCCAAGAACGTCATCTTCATCAACGGTGACGGCATGGGCGCCGCCACCCGCCAGGCGGCCCGCCTGCACCTGGCCGGCATGGGCGGCCAGCTCGCGATGGACAAGCTGCCGACCTCGGGCCAGCTGACCACCGAGCCGGACGACCCGAAGGCCGTCGTCACCGACTCGGCCGCCGCGGCGACCGCGTGGGCCACCGGCGAGAAGACCTACAACGGCGCGATCAGCGTCGACGTGGACGGCAACCCGCTGGCCACCCTCGGCCAGCAGGCCAAGGCCGCCGGCAAGGCCACCGGCCTGGTCACCACCGCGCAGGTCACCGACGCGTCGCCGGCGGCGTTCTTCTCGAACACCGCCAACCGTTCGGCGCAGGACGAGATCGCCCGCCAGTACATCGAGGTCAGCAAGCCGGACGTCATCCTGGGCGGTGGCGAGGACTGGTGGCTGCCCGCGGGCAGCGCCGGCGCCTTCAAGGACCAGCCCGCCGAGGACCCGTCCGAGGCGAGCAAGGGCACCAAGGGCAACCTCATCGCCAAGGCCAAGAAGGCCGGTTACTCCTACGTCTCCAGCGCGGACCAGCTCAACCGCGCCAAGAGCGGCAAGCTCCTCGGTCTCTTCGCCAACGAGGAGATGTTCCAGCAGCGCGCCGAGGGCCAGGGCGACGTGTACAGCCCGGTGGTCGGCCTCTCCACCATGACCAGCAAGGCGCTGAGCACGCTGGACAAGAACAAGAAGGGCTTCTTCCTCATGGTCGAGGAAGAAGGCGTCGACGAGTTCGCCCACTCGAACAACGGCACTCGCGTCCTGCAGTCCATGCAGGAACTCGAGAAGGCGGTGGCCGTGGCCCGCGCCTACGTCGCCACGCACCCCGACACCCTGCTGGTCGTGACCGGCGACCACGAGACCGGCGGCCTGGCCGTCGAGGACACGGACGCCACCGACGAGTCCGGCACCGGCATCTCCGCCGAGGACGGCCCGTTCAGCATCCGCGGCAGCGAGAAGAGCTTCTACATCGACTGGACGACGTCCGGCCACACCGGTGTGGACGTTCCGGTGACCGCGGCCGGCCCGCTGTCCGACCGCTTCACCGGCAAGCACGCCAACACCTACGTGTACGACGTGCTGCGCCAGGCCCTCACGCGCCGCTGAACGAAGCACCGACGACGGAGCCCCGGGCCATCGTGCCCGGGGCTCCGCTGTCGTGATCAGCCCTGTGACGGCGGCGAGTTGCGCCGCCTCAGCAGCCACCACGCCCCGGCGGCGAGCACGGCAGCCGCTGCCAGGACGACGGCGACGGTCACACCGGTCGAGCCGTTCCCGTCCTCCTGCGCGGCCGTGGCGCCGCCGTCGTCGTCCGCGGACTTCGACCCGGCGGCCGACGGCGTGGGCGGCGTGCTCTCGGCCGGGCTCGGCGACGCACTCTCCGGCTCGGCGCCCGCGGCGGCCGCCCGCAGCTTCAGCACCGGCGCGGGCTGCTCCGACTCCGCGCCGCCGGTGGGCAGTTCGATCCAGCGGGACACCTCGCCGTCGCTGTAGGTCTCGACCGTCTTGAAGGCGATCTCCTTCGCGTCCGGCAACTGCCTGACCCTGATGCTGTGTTCGGCGTCGACACCGGCCTTGAGGGCGGGACCTGCGAGGCGGTAGCCGTCGCCGGTGGCCGTCAGCCGCCACCCTTCGGGCGCTTCGCCGAGGGTCACGTCACCGGGGGCGATGCCCTCGGGCAGCACGATCCGCAGCTCGGTGAAACCGGCCGTGCCGGACTCGGCCTCGGAGACGAACCTGAGCGTGACGTTCTCGGCCAGGGCCTGCGGGGTGTCGGCCTCGACCTCGGCGTGCGCGGATGCCGGTGCGGCCAGGGCCAGCGAGGCCGTCAGCGCGGCAGCACCGGCGAGAGCGATACGGCGGCCGGCCAGGGCCACCGGAGTGAGGGACATGGACGTGGACACGGGGAACTCCTCGCGGGTACGGGACTAACCGGTCCCGTGGTCGCCGGGACCGGATGACGGACTGGACGTGCTCCCGCGCGCGGCGGCCCCCTGCGCACCACCGCGTGCTCCAGTACGTCGTCCCACGGCGCCGCCGCCGTCTCGAAGGCGGCCCCGGGCCACCGGCCGGACGGCACGACCGCCGGGCGGCCGGTGACGCGGACCGGCCGCAGCAGCACCTGGGCCAGGCCCGCCGCGGCTGCCCTGGTGACCGTGGTCAGCGTGGCGAGCGCGGCCGTCATCCGGGCGTCGGCCCGGCACAGCAGCCACGCCACGGCCAGCGCGGCGACCACGTGCACGGTGGTCATCGCCGCCCCGGCGTGATGCCACGCATGCCCGTCCCCGGCATCGACGACGGTGTGACCGGCGTGCCCCGGCATCGCCGTCGACGCGTCACCGGCCACGCACGACAGGACGAGATGCAGCGCGCCCTGCACGGCCAGCGTGCACAGGACGGTCGCGGCGGGCGGGCAGCGCCTGCGGGCCAGCGGCCAGACGGCCGCGAACTGGAGCACCGCCATCGCGCCCACCAGCCGCCAGGGCACCGCGCCTTCGGCGATCGCATGATGCCCGAGGGCCGCGAGGACGGTGCCGAGCACGGCGAACAGACCGGCCCGCACACAGGTTCCCGCGGGGCCGGCCCGGTCCGTCACGGCACGCTCCCCGTGCCCGGTCACGTCATCACGCCGCACGGAGAGCGTGCCGGGAGAAGGAGGCCACGGGCGTTCACCCTGTCGTATACGTGAGGCCGCAGGGCACTGTTCACGCCAGGCCAGGAAGGTGCCGAGGCGGCAGAGGCGGCGTGGACCGCCCCGGCACCTCCCGGCCGCGTCACCCGGCCAGCCGGTCGTCGATGACTGCTTTGAACGCCTCGTAGGAACCAGGCGCCGCGATCGGTTCGCCGTCGACGAAGAAGGTCGGAGTGCCCCGCACCCCCAGCGCGACGCCGTCCCGCTGGTCGACCCGGATCCGTGCGGCGACGTCCGGATCGGCCAGATCGGCGTCGAACGCGGCCATGTCCAGTCCGAGTCGGCGCGCGTAGTCACGGAAGACCTGCTGCTTCCCGTCCCGCGACTCACCCCACTCCTTCTGGGTGGCGAAGAGCTTTTGGTACATCTCCTCGAACCTGCCCTGCCGGGCGGCGGCTTCGGCGGTGCGCGCGGCGAGTTCGCCGTTGCGGTGGCCCGGCATCGGGAAGTAGCGGGCGACGAAGGTGACCCGGTCGCCGTACTCCGCGCGGAGCTTCTCCACGACCGGGTGGTACGCGCCGCACGCCTCGCACTCGAAGTCGAGGAACTCGACGACCGTCAGTTCGCTCCTCCCCGGATCGGTGAGCCGGTGGCTGGACGCGCGCACGGGCACCGCGTCGGCGGCCGGCCGCACGCCCAGCCCCTGGCCTTCGCGGTCGTCGGGCGCGAACAGCAGGTAGGAGCCGAAGGCGGCGGCGAATCCCGCCATCAGCACCGCGGCCACCAGGAGTTGCCTGTGGAGCTTCTTCATGATTCCTCGCCGGAGTGAGGTGTGAGCCACGGCCGGCTCGGAGCGGCGACGGCCAGGAGCGTCACCGCCGTCACGGGTACGGCGAGACAGCGTGCCGGGACGCGCGCGGCACGCGGGGAAAGGGCGTTCATGGTGCGGGACTCTCCGAGTCTTCCGGAAGGGAGCCCCGGCCCGCCCGGCGGTCACCCTCGTGCCGTGCCCGTCAGGGCAGGCAGGGACCGCCGATCGGCGAAGGCCGGAGCAGGGCGAGCGAACTGCGCCCGTCCCGCGGAGGAGCCCGCCCCTCGTGCAGGCGCACCAGCAGCGCGGACCACAGCGGCGCCGCGCTCTCGGGCAGGGCGACCCGCGGACCCGTACCGCGGCCGACGGCGAGCCGCGGCCACAGGAACAGCAGCAGACGCCGTACGACCGTCAGAAAGGCTGTGCTCTGCCACAGCAACCGCTCGCTCAGGCCCAGCAACCGGGCCGTGAGCAGCAACGTGACCAGGTGCCCTGCCACCAGCACACCGGCGGGCCGACCGGCCGCCGCGTCGTGCTCGACCAGCGACGAGAGGCTCGCGGCGGAACCGCCGGTCCCGGCCCCCGAGGCACCGGCACCCGCACCGGGCATCGCGTACGCGGCGTGGCAGACCAGCTGCGCGACCGCGAGCACCGCAAGCAGCTGGGCGTCCGTCAGCCGTCGCCGGGTGAGGACCACCGCGCCCGGCACCGCGACCGCGGCCATGGCGGCCACGATGATCAGGCGGGGCGCATGGCACCGTGCCAGCGCGTGCCCGGCCAGCGGCAGCAGCACGCACAGCACCGCCAGCAGGCCCGCCCGCAGCCCCCTGAGCGCACCGGACGCCGGAGAGCCGGCTTCCCGCGGGCGGTACGGGTGCATGGGTTCGGGCCTTCGACGGCCGTCCACGAGCGGACGGAGCGGTGGGAGGGGAATCGTGCGGGCCGGCTTCGCGGCGCGCCCTGGAAGCGTACCGGCCGCGGCGGTCGCGGGTTCACGACAGGGTGACACTAGCGGCGAGGTGGTTGCGCCGCGCCTTGGACGTGGCAGGTTTCCGCAGGTCAGAGCGCGACTATCGGAGATGACAACGGTCACCGGTGCAGCCTTTGGTGATCGGGGAACCGGTGGGTTTCACTGCGCTTGGAGCACTTGTCGGGAGAGGGAAGGCCTCACCATGAGCGATCACGATCACGGGCACGATTCCGGGCACGCCGGGGGCGGCCACGCCGGTCACGCCCACGGCGTCTCGGCCGACGCCGACCGCCGCTGGCTGGCCCTCGCCCTCACCCTGATCACCGCGTTCATGGCGATCGAGGTCGTCGTCGGCATCGTCGCCGGCTCCCTGGCCCTGATCTCCGACGCGGCGCACATGCTCACCGACGCCGCCTCGATCGTCCTCGCGCTGGTCGCCATGCGGCTCGCGGCCCGCCCGGCCAAGGGCGGCTTCACCTACGGCCTCAAGCGCGCCGAGATCCTCTCCGCCCAGGCCAACGGGCTGACCCTGCTGCTGCTCGGCGCGTGGCTCGCCTACGAGGCCGTGCGGCGTCTGATCAGCCCGCCGGAGGTGGCGGGCGGGCTCATGCTCGCCACGGCGCTCGCCGGCATCGTGGTGAACGTGGCCGCGACCTGGTGCCTGTCCCGGGCCAACCGCTCCTCCCTCAACGTGGAGGGTGCCTACCAGCACATCCTCAACGACCTGTTCGCCTTCATCGGCACCGCCGTCGCCGCCGGGATCATCGTGGTGACCGGCTTCGCCCGCGCCGACGCCATCGCCACCCTCGTCGTGGTCGCCCTGATGGTGAAGGCCGGCTACGGCCTGCTGCGCGAGTCCGGCCGCATCTTCCTGGAGGCGGCGCCTTCCGACGTCGACCCGGACGCCCTGGGCGACGAACTCGTCGCCGAACCGAAGGTGGTCGAGGTCCACGACCTGCACGTCTGGCAGATCACCTCGGGGCAGGCGGCCCTGTCCGCGCACATCCTGGTCGAGCCCGGCGGCGACTGCCATGCCGTCCGCCGCGACCTGGAGGAACTCCTGCGCCACGACCACGGCATCACCCACACCACCCTCCAGGTCGACCACGCCGCCGCCACCCTCCTGGACGGCCCCCTTCCCGGCGACCGCGACCTGCTCCCCCTGGACGACGACGGTCACTGCGAGGAGCCACACGGCCCGGTACACCGGGACGAGCCCCACGAACACTGAAGCCCGCCACCCCGCCGCGAGCCCGCTGGCGAACATCGCCCGGGTGCACACCTGGGTGGATCCTGGCGCTGATCGGCGGTCAGTAGGCTACGGAGCCGCGTTCATGAGGTCGAGGGCGCTCTGCTGCCGGGCCGCGTCGGTGGAGTCCACGGGGCCGTACCAGCGCAGGCCGTACTGGTCCAGGGCGTTGCGGTCGTTGCCGTAGGCGCGGGTGGCCTGGCGCTGCAGGTAGGCGGTGTAGGGGTGGTCGGCCAGCGCGCCGTTGAGCTGTGCCAGGCCCCGGACGTCGGCGCCCTTGAAGGAGGGGCCGTCGGCTCCGCAGTCACCGGACTCGCAAGGGTCCTTGAGGATGCCGTCGGCGGTGTTGAGCTGCGCCGAGGTGGTGTTGGCGTCGGCGATGCGCCGGGCGGTGTCCAGCAGGGTGCCGTCCCCGGTGGCGGTGTGGAGTTCGGTGAGGGCGCCGATGAGGACACCCTGGTTGTAGGACCAGACGGTGCCGTCGCCGGTCTTGCAGGTGGACAGCGACAGGCCGTCGGAGACGGTGCCGGCGGCGGTGACGAGGCCGGTGCCCTTCAGCCACGACCATCCCGCACGGGCCCGGCCCAGGTAGGCGGAGTCGCCCGGGATCCGGTTGTGCAGCGCGGCGTTGAGCTGGATGTACAGGGAGTTCGGGATGGCGTTCTTGGTGGACTTCGCCGTACTCCAGTACACGCCGCCACCGCAGACGGAGTCCCAGTACGACGCCATGTAGTCCGCGTCGGCCCGCGCGGTGGCGAGGTAGCGGCTGTCCTTGGTGAGGTCGTAGGCCGCCACCCAGGCGAGACCCCACCAGCCCGTGTCGTCGATGTAGGAGTTCCTGAACTGCCCGCCCTGGGCGTTGACGTTGAGGTCGTACGTCCGTCCGACGGCGTACTGGTAGCTCGTGATGCCGGTCGTGCGGATGCTGCCGATCAGCGAGGTCAGGGCGTTGGCCGAGTTCCACCAGCCGGTCGTCGCGAACAGCCCGGTCCCGTAGTCGTAGAACTCCATGAGCGCGGTGGCCGCGGCGCCGTGGCGGTCCGCGGCGTTCCAGGTGGTGCGGGCCCAGGGCGTGCACGCGATGTCGGCCCGGTCGCCCGCCTTCCCGCAGGCCCGCAGGGCGCCCACCCCGTGGTTGTTCCAGTCGTCGGCGTTGTACATGAGGGTGCGCCATCCGCGCTGCCCGGACGGCACGGTGGTGTCACCCAGCCGGCTGCCCGAACTCCACGTGCGGCCGCCGTCGAAGGACCGGTCGAGCCATACCTCGTCCGTCGGGCTGCCGTTGTCGATCGAGGCCCAGCCCATGTCGTCGCCGTCGTCGAGGTGCAGCGTGATGGAGCGCCAGAAGAGGGTGGTGGTGACGGGTGTCCGGTCGCCGGGGGAGAGCGCGGGATCCCGGCCGTCGCAGTACTTGTCGCAGATGGCGGTGGCGGCCTGGGCCGGGCCGGGGAGCACGGCCGACATCGTTGTCAGCAGGCCGAGGGCGAGGGTGGTGACGGCAGTGCGGAGGAGACGCATGTGAGCTCCTGTGGGGGAATGGCGCGCCATGCCGTACACGGGGACACGGCGTCCGGTCCGTACCGGCGGCCCCGCCCGTAGGATCGGCATTTTGCATGCGCCTGTCAACGGCCTGGCCCGGTCACCACGGCGCGGCCGTGCCCGGTGCCATGCCCGGCACGAGACCCGCCGCGGATGCCGCCCCGGGCGCGGGAGGCGAGTCCAGGGAGAGGCGGGAGACGATGCGGTAGCGGTCGCCCCGGTAGATCGAGTGGACGTACTCGACGGGCCGGTCGTCGGCGTCGGTGGTCAGGCGCTCGAACAGCAACGCGGGGGAGAGGTGCGGCACTTCCAGGATCCTGGACTCGGCCGGGCTGACGACGGTCGGCTCGATCGTCTGCACCGCCTTGCTCACCTGGACCCGGTGCCGCTCGCGCAGATGCTCGTACAGGTCGCCGCTCTCCAGCTCGCCCGCGGTGAGCGAGGGTGCCACGTCCGCGGGGATGTGCAGGTGCTCGATGGCCATGGGGGCGCCGTCGACGAGCCGCAGGCGCGCCGCGTAGACGATGTCGGCGGCGGGCGACACGTGCAGCCTGCGGCCCACCCGGGCGCCGGCGGCGTGGGTGGTGAACTCCAGCAGCCGGCTCGACCAGGTGCCGGACGCCTGGGGGAGGGTCATGCCCGCCGAGTCGGAGACGAGTTCCTGCGTGATCTTCTCCGGCGCCACGAACATGCCGCGGCCGTGTCTGCGGACCAGGACTCCCGCCGCGACGAGTTCGTCGACCGCGGCCCGCAGCGTCGGCCGGGACACCTGCAGGGTGTCGCAGAGGGACCGTTCGGAGGGGATGGCGTCCCCCGGGTGGAGTGACTCGGTGAGCTGAAGGATGTGGTCCCGCACCCGTTCACGCTTGAGGACCGCTCCCGAACCGTCAGCCTTCATGTCGCCCGCTCCTGCCCCGCCGTCCGAGAAATTTACCTGCGCCAGCCCATCCGGTCCTTACCACTGACCGCCACTGGTCAAGTGCAGTGTAGTCGTCTTTCGCTCGGATTAGCCAAGATCCGGCAGTGGCGAGGTGTCAGAACTCCCTATCACCTGGGGGGTTGACGCCACTATTGGTCTATGCCACCTTCATCGACCACCGACAGGTCACTTGTCCAGTTGACCCAACTGGTCAAGTCGCTTGGTGTCATCCCTTACGAGGTGAACCGTGAAGCTCCGCATGCTCGCAGGTGTGTCCGCACTGATGATCGCCGCAGGCCTCAGCGCCTGCAGCGACAACTCCGCGTCGTCCTCGGACGGCACGACCACGATCGACGTCTGGCTCATGCGCGACAGCGTCTCCGCCCAGTTCCAGAAGGAGTTCGTCTCCGGCTTCGAGGCCGCCCACCCGCGGATCAAGGTGAAGGTCCAGATCCAGGAGTGGGACGGGATCGGCGAGAAGGTCACCGCCGCGCTCGCCAGCAACGACGCCCCCGACGTCATCGAGACGGGCAACACCCAGGTCGCGCAGTTCGCCCAGAGCGGCGGCCTGCTCGACCTCAGCGACAAGGTCGGCGAGCTGGGAGGCGGCAGCTGGCTCAAGGGCCTGGCCGAACCGGGTGCCTACGAGGGCAAGCAGTACGGCATCCCCTACTACGCCGCCAACCGCGTCGTGATCTACCGGACCGACCTGTTCAAGAAGGCCGGCATCGACGCCTCGGCCCTGAAGACCCGCGACCAGTGGATCGCCGCCACGAAGAAGCTCGACAACGCGCAGACCCAGGGGATCTACCTGCCCGGCCAGATGTGGTATGCGCTGGCCGGGTTCATCTGGGACGAGGGCGGCGACCTCGCCGTGCGGAGCGGCGGCTCCTGGAAGGGAGCCCTGGACACTCCGCAGGCCCTGCGCGGCATGGACTTCTACCAGCGCCTCCAGGCGCTCGGCAAGGGCCCCAAGGACTCCGACGAGGCGCAACCGCCGCAGGCCGAGGTCATGGCCAAGGGGCAGGTCGCACAGATCATCTCCACGCCCGGCGGCGCCAACGTGATCACCCAGAACAATCCCGGACTCAAGGGCAAGCTCGGCTTCTTCCCGATCCCGGGGAAGACCGCCGCCCACCCGGGATCCGTCTTCATCGGCGGCTCCGACCTCGTCATCCCCGCGGCCTCCGGCAAGCAGGAAGCCGCCTTCACCTTCGTCAAGGACCTCACCGGCGACACCTGGCAGCGCAAGCTCGCCGCCGCCATGAGCTACGTACCGAACAAGACCACCCTGGCCGACGCGGTCGCCTCCGACCCGGGCGCCTCCGCGATGGCCGCGGGCGCCGCCGTCGGCCGGGCGACACCCAACACCCCTGGCTGGGCCGCGGTCGAGGCCAAGAACCCCGTCAAGGACTACATGACCGCCGTGCTCACGGGCGCCGACGCCCGCAAGCAGGCGGCCAAGGCCTCCGCCGCGATCACCGACGCCATGAAGGGCAGCTCCTGAGCCGTGACGGCCTGCGCCGCACCCCCGCGACGCAGGCTCTCGCCCGCACACCGACAGGAGACGAAGCCGTGTCGATCGTCCACGAACGCCCCGCGGCGCCGGCCCTGACCCGGCACCGCGGCCCCTCGCAGCCCTCCGCACGGCCCGCACCCGGCCGCCGGGGACAGGACCGCGCCGGACTCTGGCCCTACCTGCTGATCACTCCCACGGTCCTCGGCATGCTCTACCTGCTCGCCTACCCGCTCGCCCGCGCCGTGCTGATGTCGCTGCAGGACTTCCGGCTGCGCCAGCTCATCTCCGGCCACGCCCGGTTCGTCGGACTGCGCAACTACCGGACGCTGCTCACCGACGAGCGGTTCTGGCAGGTCGTCCGCCGCACCTTCGTCTTCATGGCGGTCAACGTCGTCCTCATCATGGTCCTCGCCACACTCGTCGCCCTGCTCGTCGAACGGCTCGGCCGCCGCTGGCGCCTGGCCGTGCTCAGCTCGCTGGTACTGGCCTGGGCCATGCCGGTCATCGCCGCCACCACGGTCTTCCAGTGGCTGTTCCACTCCGAGTTCGGCATCGTGAACTGGTCCCTGACACGGCTCGGCTTCACCTCCTTCGACCGCTACCCGTGGTTCGCGCACGGCCCAGCCGCCTTCACCATCCTGGTGCTGCTGGTCGTCTGGCAGTCCGTGCCGTTCGCCGCGATCACCGTGTACTCGGCCCTGACCACCGTCCCCGCGGAGCTGTACGAGTCGGCCCGGCTCGACGGCGCCTCGGCCGCCCGCATCTTCCGGGCCATCACCTTTCCCATGATCCGCCCGATCTTCATGCTGGTGTTCTCGCTGGAAGTCATCTGGACCTTCAAGGCGTTCGTGCAGATCTGGGTGATGACCAACGGCGGGCCCGGCGACGCCACCACCATCCTGCCCGTCTACGCGGTCCAGACCGCCCTGTCCAGCCAGCGCTACGACCTCGGCTCCGCGGCCTCGATGGTCACCGTCCTGCTGATGGCGGCCGTACTCGTCTTCTACTTCCGCCAGATGCACCGTCAGGAGGGCGAGACGCCGTGAGCGTACGACGACCCGGTCTTCGACGCCTTCCCCTGCACGCGGCCGCCACGGCGACCGTCGCCGTCTGCCTCTTCCCCGTCTACTGGATGGTCACCACGGCCTTCAAACCGGGCCGGGACATCCAGTCCGACACCCCGCAACTCTGGCCCCACACCTGGACCTTGGAACACTTCAGGACCGCTGTCGGAGCCCAGGGATTCGCCCTGTTCTGGCGCAACAGCCTGCTCGTGACCGCCGGCGCCGTCCTGCTCGCCCTGATCGTCGCGCTCGGAGCCTCCTTCGCGGTGGCCCGGATGCGCTGGCGCGGCAGACGCCAGTTCATGCTGATGGTCTTCATCGCCCAGATGGCGCCCTGGGAAGCCCTGATCATCCCGGTCTACATCATCTCCCGCGACACCGGCATGCTCGACCGCCTCCCGACGCTCACCCTCGTCTACTTCATGATGACCCTGCCGTTCACCATCGTCGTCCTGCGCGGGTTCATCGCCGCCATTCCCGAGGAACTGGAGGAAGCCGCCCAGGTCGACGGCTGCACACGCCGAAGCGCCTTCCGCCACATCACCTTCCCCCTGCTCGCCCCCGGGCTGATGGCCACCTCCCTCTTCGGCTACGTCACCGCGTGGAACGAGTTCGCCTACGCCAACTTCCTGATCATCAAGCAGCAGGACAGCCGGACCCTGCCGGTGTGGCTGTCCTCCTTCCAGAACGTCTTCGGCACGGACTGGGGCGCCACCATGGCCGCCTCCACCCTCTTCGCGCTCCCCGCACTCGCGGTGTTCCTGCTCCTGCAGCGCCATGTGACCTCCGGCTTCGCCGCCGGCGCCGTCAAGGGCTGAGTCCGCTCCGCCCTTCTCCCGCACCGAACCCCGGAGTTGAGCCGTGTCCACCACCCTGCCGCGCACCTCGCTCGTGCCCCGCCCCTCCCACGCCCGCTTCACGCACGGCCAGTTCACCTTCGACGCCGACACCCGCCTGCGCGTCAGCACCGGCGCGGAACCCGCGGCCGACCTGCTGCGCACCCTCCTGTCACCCGCCACCGGCCTGACCCTCGACACCGCCGCCGACGCCTCCTTCGTCCTCCACCTGGACTCCGCGCTCACCGGACTGGGCGTCGAAGGGTACGGACTGACCATCGGGCCGAACTCCGTACTGCTGCGCGCCCGGGAGGTGACCGGGCTGCTGCGCGGAGTGCAGACCGTCCGCCAGCTCCTGCCCGTCGAGGCCCTGCGGACCACCCCGCAGCGCGGCGTGACCTGGACCCTGCCGTGCGCCGAGATCACGGACCTGCCCAGCCGGCCCTGGCGAGGGGCCATGCTCGACGTGGCCCGCCACTTCCAGCCCCTGTCGTACCTGCTGCGCTACGTCGACCTGCTCGCCCTGCACAAGATCAACGTCTTCCACCTGCACCTGACCGACGACCAGGGCTGGCGGATGCCGGTGGCGGCCTATCCCAAGCTCACCGAGATCGGCGGACACCGCGTCCAGTCCATGATCGGCCCGAGCGGCGACCGGTACGACGGCATCGCGCACGGCGGCGCCTACACACGGACGGAGCTGGCCCGGCTGGTCGACCACGCCGCGGCCCGTGGCGTCACGGTCATGCCCGAGATCGAGATGCCCGGACACGTGCGAGCCGCCCTGGCCGCCTACCCGCACCTGGGGAACAACCCCGACCGGGCCCTGGACGTCTGGACCCGCTGGGGCGTCTGCGACACCGTCCTCGGCGTCCACGACGAGGTCCTCGACTTCTGCCGCACGGTGCTGGAGGAGGTCATGGACGTCTTCCCCTCGCCCTACATCCATCTGGGCGGAGAGGAGTGCCCCCTCACCGAATGGGAGCGGAGCCCCGCGGCCCGCACCCGCATGCGCACCGCCGGACTGGACGACGCCGCGGCGCTGCACGGCTGGTTCCTCGGCCAGGTCGGCGCCTTCGTCGGCGGCAACGGCCGCCGGGCCGTTGGCTGGAGCGAGACCGGCACCCGACTGCCCCGCGACTTCACCGCCATGGTCTGGCGCGACCCCGCCCACGTCACCTCCGCCGCCGCCCGGGGCCACGACGTGATCAACGCCTACCACCGGGCCACCTACTTCGACTATCCGCAGAGCGGCGCGGCCGACGAGCCGGCCGGACAGCCGGGATCGGTCGTGTCCCTCCGGGACGTCCACGGCCACGATCCCGTGCCCGACGGCCTGCCCGCCGAGGCGGAAGCACACGTCCTCGGCTCCCAGGCACAGCTGTGGACCGAGTACGTCGCCACCCCGGACCGCATCGAGTACCTCACCTATCCCCGCCTGTGCGCCCTGGCCGACAACGGCTGGAGCGGCCCCACCCCCTGGCCCGACTTCGCCGCCCGCCTGCGGGAGCACACGGCACGCCTGGACGCCCTCCAGGTGACCCGCCACCCCTGAAACGGCCCCACCGCACCGTCCGAAACCCAGACCGATCCGAGAGGAACGCCATGAAGTCCCTGACCACCACCCGCAGATGGCGCGCCGCCGCAGCAGCGGTCGTCGCCATGGCCACCGGAACCGCCGGTCTCGCCGCCCTGTCCGGCACGGCCAGCGCCGCCGCCGCACCCCTGACCGTGCAGTACCGCACCAGCGCCACCGGAGCCACCGCGGACCAGGCCGAACCATGGCTCAAGGTCAAGAACACCGGGACCGCGACCGTCCAGCTCTCCGCCGTCAAGGTCCGCTACTACTTCAAGTCCGACTCCGCCAGCACGAGTTACCGCTTCGCCTGCTCCTGGGCGGTCAAGGGCTGCGCCAACATCACGGGAACCTTCGGCACGCTGTCCAACCCCACGGCCACCGCCGACCGTTACCTCGACATCGCGTTCACCTCCGGCGCGGGCAGTCTGGCACCCGGATCCGACACCGGAGACATGCAACTGCGGTTCTACCGCGCCGACTGGCAGACGCTGAACCAGAGCGACGACTACTCCTTCAACGCCTCCCAGACGGCCTACGCGGACTGGTCCAAGGTCACCGCGCAGCTGTCCGGCAGCACCGTGTGGGGCACGGCCCCGGCAGGGAACGACCCGACCGACCCGACGGATCCGCCCACCGATCCTCCGGCCGGCGGGCAGAGCCTGTTCGACGACTTCAACTACAGCACCTCCAGCGACCCGAAGATCTCCGCGAACGGCTGGAACGTCCGCTCCAACTCCGGCGGACCCGGCGTGCCCGGCGCCACCTGGGCCCCGGAGAACGTCACGTTCGCCAGCTCCGCCGGCAACTCGGTGATGAACCTGCGGACGTCGACCTCCGGCACCGCCGAGAGCACCCGGCAGACCGAAGTGGCCACCAAGTCCATGAAGTTCAAGAACGGCACCTACGCGGCGCGCGTGAAGTTCGCCGACACGCCGGTCTCCGGCCCGGACGGCGACCACCTCGTGCAGACCTTCTTCACCATCAACGACCTGACGGCCCCGATGGCCGACGACTACGCCGAGTACGACTTCGAGTACCTGCCCAACGGAGGCTGGGGCGAGCCCTCGAACATCCTGTACACGACGTCCTGGGAGACGTACAACCCGGATCCGTGGCAGGCGGTCAACCAGCACACCGAATCCCGGCAGAGCTACGCCGGCTGGCACGACCTGCTGCTCACCATCGACAACAGCAGCATCAAGTACTACATCGACGGGCAGCTCTTCGGCACCCACGACTCCGCCTACCTGCCCGAGCGGCCGATGTCGATCAACATCAACCAGTGGCTGATCGACCTCGCCGGCCAGACCGGCACCACACCCCGGTCCTACGACGAGCAGGTCGACTACGTCCTGCACGTCAAGGACCAGGTCCTGACCCCGGCCCAGGTCACCGCCAAGATCAACGCCTACCGCTCGGCCGGTACGACCTTCGAGGACACCGTCCCCAACAGCTAGACCCCGCCGGGGCACCCGTGCTCCGGCGCCCGGTCCGGTGCGACCACTGCCCGCTCGCACCGGACCGGGCCGGCCCCGGCCGCCTCACATCCGGGACCGCAGGACGTCGACCTCACAGCCCGGTGCGAAGGGGTCGAAGCCGTGCTCCGCCAGCCAGCGGACCACCAGCAGGCTGCGCAGCGACCACCACGCCCGGATCACGTCCAGGTCGACGTCGGTGCCGTAGCCGACGAGGACGTCGGCGAGGTGCTCCTCGTGTCCGAGCGTGAAGGTGGCGAGGTCGTGCAGGGCATCGCCCCGGCCCGCCTCGGACCAGTCGATGATGCCGGTGACCTCGTCATCGTCGACGAAGACGTGAGCGATCTGCAGGTCGCCATGGGTGAACGCCGGTGTCCACGGGCGCAGCGCGGCCTCGGCGACCTGGCGGTTGCGGGCGACCAGGTCGGCGGGCAGCATGCCGTTCGCCACGAGCGCCGCGCACTCGGCGTCGAGTTCCGCCGTCACCGCGGCGACGCTCCGGCCGGCCTGCCCCGTCCGGGCCGGCAGGGGTGCGTCGTGCAGCTTCCTGATGGCGGCGCCCGCCGCGGCCCACCCGGCAGGCGAACCGGTCGCCGGGCCGCCGAGGCGCCCGAGCGTCGTCCCCGGGAGCGCGGCGAGCGCGAGCACGGGCGGCTTGCGCCACAGCACCTTTGGCGTCGGGACCGGCACGAGCGCCATCGCCTCGACCTCGACGTCGATCCGCGCCTGATCGGCGTCCACCTTCAGGAACACGTCGCCGACGCGCAGGGTCGCACGCTCGGAATGGGCGACGACGACTTCGACCTCATCCATGGACGACCAGTATTCCGACGAGGATCGCGCCCGTCGCCGGGTTTATCGCGCACGGGATCACACGGGCTTCGGCCCCGGCGCGGCCGACGGCGGGGGAGCGGCGGCGGTCATGGCGCCGGAGTCCAGGCGGCCCCTCGCGTCGGCCGGCGCAAGAGGCCACATGTCCGGGCGAAACGCAACGTCGACAGAGCCCGCGGCGGCGGCTACCTTCCTCAGGTCCTCGGCGACCGCCCACGGCCGCCACGGAGTTGGTGCACCCCGTGCCGCCCGCGAAGGACGCGTGGGTCACGACCCGCGAACCCAGGGAGAAACGCATGCCCCATCTCGCGCTATACACCTTCGGCGTCCTGAAGTCACCTCTCGCCGAACCCAGCCCCCTCATGGACGAGTTCTACGCACGGGGCGAGGCCATCTACCGCAAGATCAGCCGGCACCCCGGACACCTTGCGCACGCCGAGGCCGCGCACGGCGACCGCGGCACGCTCTTCGAGGCGGACTGGGGCGCGTGGGGAGAGTTCGCCGTACCGGCCTGGTACGCCAAGGGCCGTACGGCGGAGACCACCGCCTTGGCCGCGACCCTCTCCCTCTGGACCGACCTGCGCTCCGCCTCCGAAGCCGTCTACACCGGCCTGCACCGTGAGGCGCTGAACCGGCGCTACGACTGGTTCGAGAGGACAGGCCACCCGGGTCACGTCTTCTGGTGGGTCCCCGAGGGCGTGACACCCACCTGGCGGGACGGTGTCGCCAGGCTGGAACACCTGCACGAACACGGCCCCGCGCCGCACGCCTTCACCCGCGAAACAGCCGAACGCAGGGGACCTTGACGGACGGAGGCGGGCGTCAGGCCTCCGGGGCGGTGACCGTCCAGTCCCCGGCGGGCAGGGTCTCCGTGCCGTCGGCCCGTACGCCGGTCACCCAGTAGTAGCTGGTCGTGCCGCGCCGGACGCCGGTGTCGACGTACGAGGAGGTCCCGGCCGAGGCCTCGCCGATCCTCTCGTAGGCGGTGGTGGCCGGGTCCCACCGGTAGATGCGGTAGCCCGCCGCGGAACCAGCGGAGCCGTCGTCGCCCGCACCGGGTCCGGACCAGGTCAGACGATTGCCTTCGCCGCCCTCCACGGCGGAGACGTCCAGGCGCAGGGGCGAGCCTTCGGGTGTCGCGACGCTCGGCGTCATGTCCAGCTCCGTCGCGGTCACGATCTGCGCGTTGCCGGTCCACTGGAACGCGGAGTTCCCGGCGTCGTCGACGGCGTCGACGATGAAGCAGCTCTCCTCGCCGTCGGGGAGGGTGGTGTACGCGTACGAGGTGGTGTCGGCCCCTACGTAGTAGCCCGGGTACAGGGAGCAGATCTTCTCGTCGTCGTCGCCCCACAGCTCACCGCGGCGGACCACGTAGCGCGCCAGGTCCGGCGTCGGGTTCGCGTCCCAGCTCACCTCGAAGCCGTACTCGGTCGGGACGACGGCGACCCCGGTGACGGCGGACGGCGCAGTGAGGTCCCTGCGCGTGCCGCCGACGGCGACGGACCGCCCGGACTCGTTCCCGGCCGCGTCCAGCGCGGTCACACGGTAGGAGTAGCCGACGTCCTCGGCGGCCGTGGTGTCCAGGTACGACACCTGACCGGTGGCGCCGACCAGGGTGTACGTCCCCTGAGCACCCGTCGCCCGGTAGACCCGGTACGACGCCGCTCCCGCGACCGCGCTCCACCTGACCCGCAACCCGCCGCCCTCGGCGACCGTGCCCGGTCCCGCGGGAACGGCGGGCGCGGTTCGGTCGGCACTCACCACCGCCCGGTCGGAGGAGCCCGTGGAGACGTTCCCCGTCCTGTCGTACGCCCGGACCTCGTAGTAGTACGTCTCACCGCTCGCCGGCGGCGTGTCGGTGTACGACGTGGAGGTGGTGGTGGCCAGCGGAGTGCTGCCGAAGGCCGCGCCCTTGAGGCGGCGGTAGACGCGGTAGCCGGCGAGGTCCATCTCGCTGTTCCCGGCCCAGCCGAGCCTCGCCTTGCCCGTCGTCGTGTCGTACGACGCCGACACGCCCGTAGGCGTGAGCGGCTTGACCTTGTCGGCGGTCGCCGAAGTGCGCGGAGCGTAGCCGAACTTCACGTTCGCCGAGCCCGTCCAGTTGACGTAGTCCACGCGCAGCGTGTGACGGCCCGCCGGGATCGTGACGTCGACGGTCTTCTTCACCGTCGACGAGCCGTTCTTCCACAGGTCGATCTTGCGGGAGGTGTCGACGTACACCCGAATGCCGTCCTGGACCGCGACCGAGAGGGTGAAGGGACCCCCGGAGCCGAAATCGCGGGTGACGCTCCACCGGACCGCGAAGTTGTTCGACGGCAGGCCGGACGCGGGGGCCTTGGCGCCCCACTTCTCGTCGATGCCGCTGTCGCAGTCGGTCCGTTTCGGGGTGCCCGAGAAGGTGGTGTTCGCATAGAACTGCCGCTTGTACACCGGTGAGGTGCAGGTCGTCGTGGCGGACGCCGGGACGGCGGTCACGGTGAGCACACCACTCGCGGTGGCGAGCACGACGGCGGTCGCGGACGCCGCGAACGTGCGTCGTCGAGTTGAGTTCATTCGGCCCTCTGGTCTTGATCGGGACGGAGGTTCTCGCCCGTGATGATCAAGACTCACGAGGCGTCCGACGGGTTGTAGAGATCTTTACTCGCGCAGTACCTCCGCTTGGGTCGGCGTGTCCGCTGTGGCGAGCCGCGATCCGAGGGCCGATGATCGAATGGCATGACCCCGAGCGGGGTAGGAAGATCCTGCTATTCATCCCGGCCGGCACCCCCGGCAATACCGAAGGACGAAGCAGTATGGCCAGCGGCACCGTGAAGTGGTTCAACTCCGAAAAGGGCTTCGGCTTCATCGCCCAGGACGGCGGCGGACCGGACGTCTTCGCCCACTACTCCAACATCTCCGGCAACGGGTACCGCGAGTTGGTCGAGGGCGAGCCCGTCACGTTCGACGTCACCCAGGGCCAGAAGGGCCCGCAGGCCGAGAACATCGTCCGAGGCTGACGCCCGCGCCCGCCTCCGGTGTCCTGTGCCCAGCCGGGCCCGGACACCGGAGGCGGCTGGGTGTCGCGTGCTCCCGGGGACTCCGTTCGGCGCCACGAGACCGGCGAGCGGACGACCCTGAGCGTACGTCCGTGACGTGGACGTACGCGCCGTGAGCGCCGCCGCCCGGTGGCCGAGGTCCGCTCCGCCGTCCTACCCGTGACCCGCTGCCGAACCACCGCTGACCGGTGTGCGAAGCTGCCGATCACAGGGGAGGAGCGTGGCAGTGGGGCGGGAGCACATACCGGACGTGCGACGGCGGCACGGCACGATCGGCGTCGCACAGGCCGCGTTGGCGGTGCTGGTGGTGGCCGGACTGGCCCTGGCGGCGCTGCTGTTGCGCCCCGGCACGGACCTGCTGGCCAAGGGCCGCGGCCCGCTCGGCGGCAACGGCGTCCTCGTCGTCGGCCTCGCCCTGCTGGGACTCCTCGGCGGCCTGGCACTGCGGGAGAAGTACCGGGACCGGATCGGCACGGGCCGCGAACTCACCGCCGTGGAACAGCGGCTGGCCGACGGCACGAACCGGGTCCTGCTGGCCGCGACGCTGCTCGTCCCCCTGCTCGTCCTGGTGCTGCACCGCTTCGGCATGTCCGCCAGTAGCCACCAGACCGACCAGCGACCGTCGCCGCGTCCCACCCCGCCGCAGGACCTGCTCCCCACCCCGCCGCCCGCGCATTCCGCCGAGCACGCCGGCCGCGGCATGCACCTCGGGCTGGAGCGCGTCCTGCTCGTCCTTGCCATCGCCCTGGTCGTCGTGGTCGTCGTGATGGCCGCACTGCGCCTGTGGCGTCATCTGGGACGGCCGTTGACGCCCGACACCGCGGCGACGTACGCGGTCCTCGACGACGAACAGGACCGCCTCGCCCAGGCCGTGGATTCCGGGCGCCGAGCCCTGACGGGCGCGACCGACGCCCGCGCGGCCGTCATCGCCTGCTACGCCGCCATGGAGGAGTCCCTCGCCGAGTCCGGCGTGACCAGACGCGCCTCGGACAGCCCGCAGGACCTGCTGGAGCGTGCCGTCGCCGACGGCCTGCCCGCGGAGACGGCCGCCGCCGCGCTCACCGCCCTGTTCCGCGAGGCCCGCTACTCCACCCACCCGATGGACGCCCGTCACCGCGACCGGGCCGCGGCCGCGCTCGCCGAGATCGCCGACGGCCTGCGGACGCGGACCTCCGGCCGCCACGCCATGACGGGCACCCCGTGACGGCGCCCGCCCGGATCCGGGCCCTCCTGAACTCCGCGCGCACGAAGCCCGGTTCGGTGCGCCACTCGATGGCCGTGTTCGGCATCGCCGCGGTCGCCGCCGAAGCGCTGCTGGCCCTCACCGACGGTGCCGGCGCGGCCGCCACCGGCCTCGCCCTCATCACCGCGACCGCGCTCGTCCTCGGACGCTTCGCCGCCGGCGGCGCCGCCCAGGACAGCGGCTACCGCAGGCCGATGCGCCTGCTGAACAGCCGCGCCCCGGCGCTCGGCGGCTGGCAGCGCATCGTGGCCAAGTCCCTCGCGGCCGACGACGACGCCCGCTACGACACCGTCATGCGGCCGCAGTTGCAGCGGCTCTTCGCCGCCCGGCTGGCCGAACGGCACGGCGTGGAGATGTACCGAACCCCGCAGCGGGCCCGCGCCCTGGTCGGTGCCGAACTGTGGCCCTGGATCGACCCCGGGACGACCGCCCCGCAGCCCACCCTGCCCGAGCCCGTCCTGCGCTCCCTGCTCGACCGCCTGGAAACCCTGTGACCGAAGCCGCTGCCGGGCCGGCAGCCCGCGCAACCGACCCCGCCCCGTGAGGAATCGACCGTGACCAGCCCGCAACCCGCCCCGGACCACGCCGCCCTGACCCCCCGCCAGGCGGGTGAGCGGGCCGCCGCCGTGCTCGAAGAGATCCGCACGGCGGTGATCGGCAAGCCGGAACCGCTGGCACTGGTGATGCTCGGCATCCTCGCCGGCGGCCACGTGCTCATCGAGGACCTGCCCGGACTCGGTAAGACCCTGCTGGCACGCTCCTTCGCCACCACACTCGGCCTGGACTTCCGCCGCATCCAGTTCACTCCCGACCTGCTGCCCTCCGACGTCACCGGAGCGCCGTTCTACGACCAGCGGACCGCCGACATGGTCTTCAGACCCGGCCCCGTCTTCACCCACCTCCTGCTCGCCGACGAGATCAACCGCACCCCGCCCAAGACCCAGGCCGCGCTGCTGGAGGCGATGGCCGAGTCACAGGTGTCCGTCGACGGAAGCACCAGGCCGCTGCCCATGCCCTTCGTGGTCGTCGCCACCGCCAACCCCATCGAGTACGAGGGCACCTACAGCCTGCCCGAGGCCCAGCTCGACCGGTTCCTGCTGCGGGTGCGCATGGGCTACCTGGAGGCCTCCGAGGAGACGGGCATGCTGCGCGCACGTGTCGACAGGGCGGCGCCCGAGGCCGTGCTGCGCACGCTCAGCGACCCCGGCGAGGTGCTGGCCATGCGGGACGCCGTCGAGAAGGTCGAGGTGGACGACGACCTGCTGGAGTACGCCGTCGCCCTGGTCCGCGCCACCCGCGCCCACCCGCACATCCAGGTCGGCGCCTCGCCGCGCGGCGGACTGGCCCTGGTCCAGCTCGCCCGCGCCCGTGCCGTCCTGGACCTGCGCGACTACGCGACCCCGGAGGACGTCAAGTCGGTGGCGGTACCGGCCCTCGCGCACCGCGTCACCCTCAAGCCGGAGCTGTGGGTCCGGCAGATCGACGGCGACGACGTGCTGCGCGAGATCGTGCAGTCCGTGCCCGCCCCGCAGACCCTGCCCCGCACACCGGTCGCCTCATGACCCAGCCGGTTCCGGACCGCAGGGCCGCCGCCGCGGTTCAACGGGCCCTGGACGGCCGCCACGACGAGTCCGCGCAACCCCCACCGCCTCCTCCGCCAGGTTGGCGTGCCGGTGAACGCGCCCTGCGACTGGGCACGTTGGCCGTCGTCGCACTCGCCGCCGCACTGATCACCGGGCGGCCCTGGGTACTCGCCCTGGCCGCACCGCCGTTGGTGCTGCTCGCCCTCGCCCTGCCGAGCGGGCCGCGCTCCCAGGAGGTGACCGCCGAGGTCGAGGTGGAACCGCGCCGTTGCTTCGAGGGCGAGCGGGTGAGGGTACGGATCAGGGTGTCGTACGACGACGAGAGCGGCCGCCTGGACCCCGGCGTCACCCTCGGACACGGAGTCCGGCTCGATCATCTCGCGGTCGGCCCGCACCACGTCGACCTCGTCCTGACCGCGGAACGCTGGGGCCGCTGGACGCTCGGCACGGTCGACGTCGACGTCTACGACCGCGGCGGGCTGGCCCGGCACACGGTCCGGGTCGAACTCGGTGAGGTCGCCGTCTTCCCGGTGCCCGGACACGCCGGCCTCACCCCCATCCCGGTACGGCTGCCGCAACGGCTCGGCGAGCACACCGCACAGCAGCGCGGGGAGGGAGTCGAGGTCACCGGCGTGCACCCGTACGTGCGCGGCGAACGGCAGCGGCGGATCCACTGGCCCGCCACCACCCGCCGCGGCAGCCTCCAGGTGCACCAGTTCGCGGCGGAGCGCACCGCCGACACCGTCGTCCTGCTGGACGTGCTCGCCGACGTGGTCGACCCGGTCACCGGAGCGTCCTCGCTGGACGAGACCTTCCGGGCCGCCGCCGGCCTGGTCCGCGCCTACCTGCGCACCCACGACCGGGTCGGTGTCGTGTCCGTCGGCGGTGCGACTCGCTGGCTTCAACCCGGAAGCGGCCAGGGGTACTTCTACCGCATCGTCGAGAGCGTGCTGGAGGTCCGCAAGGACATCGCCTACCGCGCCGAGGGACTCGGACTGCTCCCGCCGCCCGCGCTGCCCGAAGGCGCGCTGGTGTACGTCGTCACGCCGCTGACCGACCAGCGGATCCTCGACATCCTGCACCAGGTCCGCGGACGCGCCAATCCTATGGTCGTGGTCGAGATCCCGTCCGGCGAGCCGGTCGTGGAACCCGGCGACACCGAGGGCGAACTCGCGCTGCGGCTGTGGCGGGCCGACCGCGACGCCATGCGCTTCGCCCTGGTGGAACGCGGCATCGCGGTCGTCGCCCACCGGCCCGGCGAGACCCTCGACCTCGCCCTCGCGCCGCTGCTGCGCGCCCGCATCCGAGGAGGGACCCGATGACCACCCCGAGCGCGCGTACCGCCCGGACCGGCGCGAACCCGGCCGGGATCCGGGCCGCCCGGTTCGTCACGGGGCTCACCACCCGCACCACCGACCGCCTGCTCGGCACCGCGCTCGCCGTCGCCGCCTGCGACCCGCCCGCCGCCCTGCACGCGTCCCCGCTGGTGAAGGTGCTCGTCGTGGTGGCCGCTGCCGCCGCCTGGTGGGCCGCCCCGATGGTCGACGCACGGCCCGTCCTGACGTCGTGGCACTGGCGGACCGTCGCGGCCCGGTACCGGACGACGGTGCTGCCGGCCGCGGCGATCGCGGTCTCCGCGGCCACTGGTCCCGCGCTCCCGGTGGCCGTCTGCGTCGCCGCCCTGCTGCTCGCCTACCTGCTCGTCACCGACGCGTGGACAGCCGGCGTCACCGCTCCGCCGGGCCGCCCGCGGGCCACACCGGCTGTGGCGGCCGCCGCCGCGACGGCAGTGGTGCTGCTCGCGGCCCAGGCACCGGTCTCGGACACCTCGTGGGCGCGGCTGCCCGCCTCCCTCGCCGTCGCCGCGACCGTGGTCTGCCTGGTGCTCGCGCTGCGCGGGCGTCGCGGCGGGTCCGCCTGAGTCCACCGTGACACCACTGGTGCCGGGGGCGCCGGTCGAGGTGAACGACCGCGCGTGGTGTACGCCCCGAAACGGGCGTACACCACGCGTCGAACGATCCCCGCAGGTCATGTGGATCGTGTTGGATCGTGTCCTGAGGTGTCAGCTCACTTCACCATCACCTTGACGGTGGAGGAGTGGGTCTTCCCCGAGGCCACACGGAAGTCCTGGGTGCCTTTCGTCGTCACTCGGGTGGCGAGGGCGTACGTGTCGCCCTTCTTCACCTTGGAGTCGACGTGCAGCGGCATCCAAGTGCCGTTCTTGTCCATCTGCAGGGTCACGGGCGCTCCGGGCCTGATGCCGGAGGCACGGCCGGCGAAACGGACCGTGTGCCCGGCCTTGACGGTCGTGGGATGTGCCTTGACCGTGATCGAGGTGGGATGTGCCGGTGGCGTGGTCGCGGTCGCGGCCATGGCTCCGCCGGCGCCCGCGCAGAGCAGTGCGACGGACATCCCGGATGCTGCGGCTACGCGTGTACGCACGTGCATGGCGGCCTCCTCGGAGGAGAAAGAGCAACCCGTAAAATCGTCAACTTGTACGGGCGCTTCGTGCATTCACCACGCTAGTCCTCCGCCCGGAACGGGCTGCAAGAATTCTTCCGCCCGAATGGCCCTGACGTAATAGTTCGTTATGCGGATCGTGAGAATCCGAGTGGCCGGCCGGGAGCTGCGGGCGCCGGATCGCCGGTGCTGTCAGAATGCGGACAGAATTATTTCCCGGCACTTACCTGCTCGGAGTCTCCCGGTCCTGGTTCTGGCCCTGGTTCTGGCCCTGGTCCTGTTCGTGGTCGGTGGCGAGGGCGACATGCCGCCAGGCGTCCATCTCCTTGCGGAAGGCCTCCAGCTTGGCCTCGAACGCCTGGAGCGTGTCCGCACCGAGCGGAAGCCGCAACGGCGGTTCCGGCGCGGCCGCCATCTCGACGACGGCGCGGGCGGCCTTGGCCGGATCGCCCGGCTGCGCGTGGTTCAGGCTCACGGCGGCCGCGCGCATCGCTCCGGCGGTGGACGCGTAGTCCTCGATCGTGTAAGGGCCGGTGTGCAGGCTGGCGGGATCGAGGAAGTCGGTGCGGAAGAAGCCCGGTTCGACGAGGGTCACATGGATGCCGAGAGGGGCGAGTTCGGTGTGGAGGGTCTCGGTGAAGCCCTCGACGGCGAACTACGTGGAGGCGTAGACGCCCCAGCCGGGCGCGGTGGCGAAGCCCACGATGGAGCTGATGTTGATCACGTGCCCGGCGCGCCGGCGGCGCAGCACCGGCAGCACGGCACGCTGCACGGCGAGCGGGCCGAACACGTTGGTCTCGTACAGCGCGCGGACCGCGGCGTCGTCGGACTCCTCGACGGCGGCGAGCAGGCCGCTGCCGGCGTTGTTGACCAGGACGTCGATCCTGCCGAACCGCTCGACGGCGGCGTCGACGGCCGTGCGGACGCTGCGCTGATCGGTCACGTCCAGCGCCACGGTGAGCAGCCCGTCGTCGGCGTCGGGAAACCGGTCACGGACGGTTTCGGCGTTCCTGGCGGTCGCGACCACCTGGTGGCCCGCTGCGAGTGCGGCAAGGGCGATCTCCAGGCCGAGGCCGCGGGACGACCCCGTGATGAACCAGACGCTCATTGTCTTCTCCGGAATTCAGGCATTGAGGCATTGAGGTACTGAGCTATTCGGGTGCTCAGGTGGTGCGCGGGGCGAAGGCCGCGCGGTTCTGGCGGACGAATTCCTCGACGCCGAGCGGGTCGCTGCCGCCGATCGTCTTCACCAGGTCGTTAGTGCCGGCGAAGACTCCGTTGCGGTAGTCGACGGCCACGGCGAGCAGGTGCTGGATCAAGTGGTCCGGTGCGCCGCGGCCTCGCAGGATGGCGGCGAATTCGTCGAGTTCGATGGGCACGTAGGTGACGTCACGGCCCAGGGCGCGTGACATCCGCTCGGCGATCTCGTAGTGATCGAGCTCCTCGGCGCCGTACAGCGGGTAGATCTGGCCGGCGTGCGGTGCGGGGTCCTCCAGGACGGCCGCGATCACCTTCGCCTGGTCGCTCTCCGCGATGGGAGCGTGGCGTCCGTCGGCGAACGGCAGGCGCAGCTCGCCGGTTCCGTCGGCCCAGGTGTCGATCAGCCAGTTGGTGAAGAAGGTCGGGCGGAGGTGGGTGACCGGGACCGGGAAGCGGTCCAGGACGCGTTCGCCGACCCAGTGCTGGCGTGCCGCGTTGCTGGCGCTGTCGCGGCGCGCGGAGATCTGCGACATGTTCACGATCGCCTGGACCCCGGTCTCCGCCGCGGCCTGGGCCACGTTCGCGGTGGCTTCCATCAGGCCGGGACGGATCGGATAGGTGAAGTACAGGGCGTCGATGCCCTGGGTCGCCCGGGCCAGGGAGTCCAGGTCGAGGACGTCACCGACGACGGTGTCGGCTCCGAGGCCGGCGAGCCGGCGGGCGCGGTCGTCGTGGCCGCGGACGAGTGCGCGGACGCGGTGACCGCGCTGGAGCAGCAGCTCGGTGGTGCGGCCGCCGGTCTTGCCGGTGGCCCCGATTACGAGGAGGTTCCGTGCCATGAGGGTGATCTCCGTTTCCTGACGGGAGGCGGCGGGTCTATGAGGAATAAATGGGCTTGACAGCCCTTTTTGCTCACCTCCAGGGAACCTCTCACAGAATGGGTTGTCAAGCCCTTTCTTGCGGTACGATGGTCTGCATGACCACCACCAGCGAAGCGACCGGTCAGAAGCTGACCGCCAAGGGGCTGGCCACCCGTGAGCGCATCGTCAGGGCGGCCGCCGGGCTGATCTACGAACAGGGCGCGCAGAACACCAACAACGAGCAGATCCGTGAAGCCGCCGGGGTCAGCGGATCGCAGCTGACGCGCCACTTCCCGACCAAGGAGTCCCTGGTCCGAGCCGTGCTCGCCTGGCAGGCCGACGACATCGTCACCCGCCACCAGGCACCCGAGCTGGGCGAGCTGGACAGCTTCGCCGCCCTGCGCCGGTGGGCCGACTCCTACATCGCCTCGAAGGACATGCTGCGCGGCGGCTGCACCTTCGGCTCCCTGGCCGCCGAGGTCGTCAAGAACGAACCGTCCCACCGGGACGCGGTGGCCGACGGCTTCGAACGCTGGCAGGCGCTGTTCAGGCGCGGCCTGAGCACCATGCGCGAGCGCGGCGAACTGCGACCGGAGGCCGACCCGACCGCACTCGCGCATCTCCTCACGGCCGCGTTCCAGGGCGGAGCCCTGCTGGACCAGGCGGCCGGCGATTCCACGCCCCTGCGCGACGCGCTGTACGGCGCCTTGGCCTACGTCGAGTCCTTCGCGCCGCACGACTGAGGGGCCGCGCGGAGACGCAGCCCACCGGCGCCGGATCCGCCCCCTCCCGATCGCCGGCCCGACGAGGAGCGTGCCGAACGCGCCCGCATCCGGCTGGCCACCGACCCGGACAGGTAGGGATGCGCCGATACCGCACACATCCCGACCGCCAGAGCCTCAATCACGCCAGAGTCGCACCGCGACCCCGCCTCACGTCCCTTGCGCCGGCCGCCCCTCCAGTTCCCGCTTCGCGGCAAGCGCCCTCGACAGCATCTTGGCCCGGAAGGGATTCGCGCTGCTCAGCGAGGAGGCGACCGCCACCGCCTCCTCCAGCAGCGCCAACCGCCGCTCGGGCAGGTCCCGTACCTGCGCTGACGCGCTGGCCTCCACCAGGACGTAAGCCAGCTTCGACCCGTACACCTCGGGCTCGACCTGCGCCAGCAGACGGTAGATCCGCAGCCCCTCCGTACCGCGCACGACCAGCCGGTTGGAACTCAGCAGCTGTACCCGCGCCCGCATGACCATTTCCTGATCCATCGATCCCCCTCCGTTCCCCCACTCCCACCTGCGCCCGTCCCGCGACGAGGCAGCACGACGAACGCGTCGGCACCCGAGGAGGGATGCCGACACGGACGTCGGAGAGTGGATGACGACGAGTCTGCGGTCAGGCCACCACCCCGGACAAGCCTGAACGGACGTGCGCTCCGTCCTACCGCACACCATGCCCGAGCAGGCATGATGGACCTGACACTCACTCAATGCCGGGCGGGTTCGCCTCAATCGCAGAGTGACGAAGAAGGCGACGAGCCTCGCCGCCGTAACAACTTGGCCGCGCAGTCCCTCTCTCACTGCCCGGCGCCCCACTTCTTCACCGTCGGCCGGACCCGCGATCACGCACGGCGGGCTCCCGTCGGCCGACATCCCATTCACTGAGCGGCGGTCGACGCCCCTTCCGGCGTATCCGAAATACGGCGGGCGGTCACCAGATAGCCCAGGAAATGGAGCTGGATCGTGCCGGACGGACTGTGGGAGATCGCGAAGCCGCTGATCCCGCAGCCAAGGGTGCGGCCGCAGGGCGGCGGAACGCAGGACACGCCTGATGAGACGCTGTTCGCGGCGATCGTCTACGTCCTGGTCGGCGGATGCGCCTCGCGGGCGTTGCCGCCGTGCTTCGGGATATCGAAGTCGACCGCTCACCGCCGGTTCCTGATCTGGTCCAGAGCCGGCGTCTGGGGCCGCCTGCACGAGGCCGTCCTGCACCGCCTCGACGACGCCGGCCTCATCGACGTCACCCGCGTCGTCCTCGACACCGCGAACGGACTGCCCCTCCTCGTCGGCGTCTCCGTCGGCAACGTCCACGACAGCGAAGGGCTGAAGCCCATGATCGAGGGTCACCAAACGAAACAGGACCCTCACCGCGGACGGCACTTCAAGCCCCAGCGGCTCCATGCAGACAAGGCGTACGACGTACCGCGCCTGCGGAAATGGCTATGGGGGAAGCACATCGGTGTGCGCATCGCCCGCAAAGGAGTCGAGTCCAGTGAACGATTAGGGCGCCGCCGCTGGGTCATCGAACGCACCATGTCATGGCTGTCCGGCTACCGACGCCTCAGCCCCCCGCTACGAACGAAATCCCCGCAACTACCTGGCATTTCTCGGCCTGGCCGCAGCACTCTGCTGCTACAAGCGGCTCGTCCGCCTCACCGCGTAGGACACGGTCTTAGGAATTCTAGACGTCATTTCAGGCTGCGTGGTCTTGTGGCAGTCAGAGGTGATGACTGCTGCGTTTGTCGAACGGTTGGCGCCGCAAGACCTGTGGGAGTTGTTCCAACGGGTGGTTCCGCCGGCTCCGGAACGGTCGAAGGGTGGTGGACATCGTCGGCGAGGGAACCCTGAGGTGCTGGCCGCGATCATCGTTGTGGCCACCGCAGGCTGTACCTGGAATCAAGCGGTTCGCCTGTTGAGAGCCAAGATGTGACGGCTTGTCGGCTTCTGTCAGAGGTGCCCCTGGACGCAGAACAGGCATGGCCGCTGATGATCATGTGGGTGTCGAGTCCGTATGAGCACCGAGCGAGTCCATGCCTGCGCGCCCGTCTTCCCGCATGCCGTCATGCCTTCGACAGTTGAGGGAAGCCTCCGGTCCAGTCCCGCTGGAGGTAGCCGCTGACCTGCGGAGTTATCTGGCCACAGTGCCTGATCCGTGGCATCCGTCGCCCCTGGACGGCGCTGCTCACCTCTCGGCCGCCGCCGTTCTGGCCGGGGCCGCCTCCGCCTCGGTCTGCGGCGCCCTCAGCGGTGCCTCGTCCCTGCGGCGCATCATGATCACGTGCTGTACGGCCAGCGTCACGCCCATGCCGAGCCAGAGCGCGTTGGCGTTGAAGGCCTCGCCGAACGCGACCGCGCCGATCGCCCCGAACACCAGCCGGACGGCGACGGTCGCGAGCCACAGGAGGAGGATGCGGCGGTCGCCCTTGCGCAGCACACGTCCGTCGCTCTCCTTCCACATGGGGAAGGCCGCGCCCCGCCAGTAGCCGAAGGCGACCGACGCGAGCAGCGAGAGGACGAGCAGGACGATGCTCCCCGGCTTCAACTCGGCCGGGCCCGGAAGGATGCAGCCGCGGACGATGAGCACACCCGCCCAGAAGTACATGCGCTGGGTGACCGCCCGGACCGTGAACTGACGGACGATGACGACGGTCACGACGAGGACGATCAGAATGGTGTTGAAGTAGAGGACGAAGTTGCTGCCGTCGCCCTTGTCCGCGGCCAGCAGGCTCGCCGTCGTCAGCCCCGTGTGCAGGGTGTCGGTCACTGTCCATCCTCCCCGTCGGGCACGTCGTGCCCGCAGTACGTCCCGCCCGGTGTCCATGGGTCCGGCGCAGGTGGGATGCGCCGGCCATGCCGTGCCAGTAAGCCAGGCCGTCCTTCGCGGACGCAACACGGCCTGGACACCTTGCGCCATCAAGATTCTGGGTCCAAGTCAGGCCCGTGCGCAGGCATTTGAACCGGCAACTTCACGGCAGACCGGACTGCGTCCGCGCGGCGCGAACGAAGCGGTGCTCGCCGGTCCGACTGCCTGGTGGGACGCCGTGGCGGTGCGACACGACGGCGCAGACCGAGCCGTGATGTGCAGGCTCGCGTCCCGTCACCGCCCGCACATCCTTAAATGGAGCGCTCGCACATGTCCGAAACCGATGTCATGGTGAGTCCGGCGGAGATCCCCTTTCTGGTCTGCACCCTGGTCCGTCTGGTCGCTCCGCAGAAGACCCCCACGGTCGGTCCGGACCACCGGCTGGTGCAGGATCTCGTCTTTCACTCATTGGCGCTGGCCGAACTCGGCTTCACCATCGAGGACTTGTACAGGCTGGAGGCACTGACCCCCGAGGTGGCGATGTCCTAGGAGCGGGTCGCGGACGTCATCCGGCTGATCGGCGGCCACGTGGACGACGGGTCCATCACGCTGCCCAGACACTTCGAGGTGAACTCCATCTGCGCCCGCTACGGTGCGACCCGGTCGCCCGAGAGCCAGTAACGTCCGGCCGTAGCACCGGACGAATAGCAGACGTCACGGGTGGCCCGTCGCCGAGGCTCCCCGGGCTCAGGGGGTGAGCGCGTGGCTGCGGGCCCGTGCCGTGCGGCAGCGAAAGACGGGCCCGACGTCGACCACGCGGTCCAGCACCGCCTCGATACGGCCGGTCAGCCGCAGGCTCGTCAGCGAACCGCAGCCCTGGTCGAAGACGTCGTCGTCCGCGGCCACGTCGTCCTGGCCGAGTTCCGGCCGCCATTTGTGCGTCGTCCAGTGGACGGGCACACCTCCGTAGGCCTCCGTTCGCACTGCGTCCTCGTCGCCGACGTGTGTTCCGATGATGAGGTGTCCGCCCGGCTTCAGGGCCTGCGCGAACAGGGCGAGGACCAGTGAGCGGTGTTCCGATACGTACACGACGTTCGACGGGAAGATCGGCATGGGCCACGGGCCCTGCTCAATAGCCTTGGTAGAAGCCTTCGTCCTCCTCGTTGGGTTGCAGCGGTGCGAATTGCCGCAACTCGCCAGCTCTGATCATCCACATACGGAAGAACCCTTCCTCCTGATCCATGATCAGGAGCTGTACCAGGTTCGGCTCGCGCCACGGCACCTCGAACACGCGCCGCTTCAGGGCATCGAGGTCGGCATGGTTCAGAGCACCCGCCCACACCTCGCATTCGGGGTTCTTCCAGCCGCCCCATTGGTTGGTCTCAAGGCTGGTGAGCAGCTTCAAGAAGCCGACTCCATGGACCTCCGGGTGGGCACGATGCGGAGCATCCGTCCGCAACCACTCGCTCAGCGCCTTCACCTCTGCGCCGTCGGCCACATCGACCGAAATCATCACGTTCGCCACCCAGCTCATAGCGATCGTTGTACAGCACCAGCCAGCACCCCCGCGTGGCCATTTCGCTCATAGCAAGGCGCTCCACGTCGCCGCCGTCCCGCAGGCCTCATTCTGAAACGATCAGTCAGTCATGCGTGCGGCTGCACCAAAAAGCCTGACACAAAGAGGCGGGACCACCGCTGGGGAACATTCGTCCAATCCGCAGACGGGCGTCCCCGGCGACAGTGTGCCCAGGACTGTTTCCGACGGCAGGCCGCGCCCGGACGGCGGTGCCCTGGACGGCCGCCGAACGCAGGGGCTGAAGGAAAGGACGGATGCGATGCGGATTCTCATCTCAGGCGCCAGTGTCGCCGGCCCGGTGTTGGCCTACTGGCTGACCCGGCACGGCTTCTCCGTCACCGTCGTCGAGCGCGCGCCGGCGCTGCGGAGGACCGGCGGTCACGCGGTCGACCTGTTCCGCCCCGCGATGGACATCTCGGAGAAGATGGGCGTACTGCCGCGTATCGAGGAACGGGCCACCGGTACGAACCGGATGACCGTCTACCGAGAGGGCTCACGGCGTCCCGTCCGGGCGGACCTCTCCAAGATCTTCGGAGCCACGTCCGACCGGCATGTCGAGATCATGCGCGACGACTTGAGCCAGATCTACTGCGACGCCACACGCGACGACGTCGAGTACGTCTTCGACGACTCGATCACCGCGATCTCGACCGAAGGCGAAGTGCGGTTCGAAAACGCCTCGCCGCGCCGCTTCGACCTCATCGTCGGCGCGGACGGACTGCACTCCAACGTGCGTCACCTCGTCTTCGATGAGCAGTCCCGCCACAGCACCTTCATCGGGGCCTACCTCGGTGTACTGACCCTGCCGAACGTCTCCGACCTCGACGGCGAACTCCTCATCCACGTCGGCGTCGGTCGCACGGCCTGCATGTACGGTGCCCGCCACCTCGGCGAGGCACGGGCGCTGTTCCTGTTCCGGAGCGAGCGCGAACTCGACTACCACTACCGCGATGTGCCCCGGCAGAAGGAGCTGCTGCGGGGCGCGTTCGCTGGCATGCACACCCACGTGGACCGCTGGCTGGACGAACTCGACCGCACCCCGGCGTTCTACTTCGACTCGATCACGCAACTCCACATGGACACCTGGTCGCAGGGAAGAGTGACGCTCGTCGGCGACGCGGGCTACTGTCCGGGTCCTGCCGTAGGAGGCAGCACCACCCTGGCCGTCGTCGGCGCCTACGTCCTCGCCGGAGAACTGGCACGAGCGGGCGGCGACCACGAACACGCCTTCCCGGCCTACGAGCGCGTGATGGCGGCACACGTGCGCGGCAGCCGCGCGGTCGCGTTGAGCGCGGCGAAGACTCTGATCCCCACGTCCCCACTCGGCGTGTGGGGCCTGGCCCAGGGCGCTCGCCTGATCTCCGCCCTGCCCGCCGGCCCCAGCCGCGCCCTCCTCCGCCTCACCACCAAGAGCGCACGCCTCTACAACTCCATGACCGTCGACGACTTTCCGCCGTAGATTTCCCACGTGATCCAGGACGGTGAATCGATGCGCGGGGGACTGTCGACGGTACGCCGTCAGGGCGAGACCGTCCTCAGGCCCTGGCGTCCGTGGACCCCGGCCGTGCGGGAACTGCTACGGCACTTGGAGCGGGTGGGATTCGACGGTGCGCCGCGCGCCCTTGGAGACGGTCCCGTGGACGGCCACGAAGTCGTGTCGCTGCTCCACGGCGAAGTCGGACTCTCCCCGTGGCCACGGATGCTCCTCGGGGACGAGGGCGTCGTCGCACTCGGCAGGTGGCTGCGCGCCTATCACGAGGCGGTACGCGACTTCCGGCCCTCGCCGCGGGCCGTCTGGTGCGACCCGGACGCCCACTGGCGTCCCGGGCTGATCGTTCGGCACGGTGACCTCACGACCTGGAACTCGGTCTGGACTGAGGACCGGCTGGTCGGTGTCATCGACTGGGACCTGGCCATGCCTGGGGAGGCGTTGGACGACCTGGCGCAACTAGCCTGGTACAGCGTGCCCTTGAGGCTCCCCGAACGCCAGCGAAGGGTCGGCTACGGCGCCGGTGGTGCGCCGTTGGCCCGACGACTGCGGCTCCTCTGTGACGCCTACGGCGCACGCCCGGCCGATGTGTTGGACGCGCTGGCTCGGTTGCAGCGCGAGGAGACCGATCGGATCGCACGCCTGGGCCCGCTCGGCGCGGATCCTTGGGCGACATTTCTGCGGCGGAACTTCGTCCCGGACATCGAGGAGGAGCGTGCCTGGGCGATGGCCCGACGCGAAGAACTCCTCGGTGCCTTCCCGTGACCGTCCTACACTCCACCCATGGAGATCGTTTCTGCGAACGTCGTCGAAGACCTGGCTCCAACGGGAGTGTTGAGAGCGTCGATCAACCTGGGCAACCCTGTCCTCGCGCAAGGCACCCCCGCGGAGCCCGCCGGTGTCACGGTGGACATCGCACGCGAGATCGGCCGGCGGCTTGGAGTGCCCGTGGAACTCGTCTGCTTCGACGCGGCGCGCAAGTCGTTCGAGGCCATGGCTTCCCACCGGGCGGATCTCTGTTTCCTCGCAGTCGAACCGGCCCGGGAGGCGGAGGTCGCCTTCACCGCGCCCTACGTGGTCATCGAAGGTGTGTACGCCGTGCCCCTCGACTCGGAAGGCCTGTCCGCCGCCGACGTCGACCGGCCAGGCGTCCGCATCGGGGTCAAGGAGGGCTCCGCCTACGACCTCTACCTGAGCCGAACCCTTCGGCACGCCACCGTCGTACGTGGTGCGGAGGGCGTGGAGGTCTTCCAAGCGCGAGGCCTGGAAGCCGCGGCGGGAATCCGCCAGCCGATGACGGCCTTTGTCGCGGCCCACGCGGACCAGGTCCGGCTGATCGAAGATCGCTTCATGGAGATCAGACAGGCTGTCGGGGTTCCCCGGACGTGCGCGGACGAGACCGTACGTTTCCTGCACGCGGTGCTGGAAGAACTCAGGGCAGAGGGGTTTGTGGCCGACGCCCTTCGTCGCTCACACCAGTCTCCGACACTCGTCGCGCCGCCTGCCTAGCGGGCCTTCGTCGGTGACTGTCCTGGGTGCTGTCCGGCAGGGACGATGTGTGAGCGGTTCGCCGGCCGGTGCGGACACATGCAGCGAGTGGATGTGCGTTAGCCCAGGGGGGTGAACGGGGGACTGGATGTGTGTCGTCCAGGCACATCCATGCTGGGTCACCAGATCAGGCACCAGTAGGTGCCGTAGTGCCCGATGGCGATGTGCCGGCCCTGGGGTACGAGGCTCGGGTTCGGCTGTCCCACGGCCGAGAGGCTGCAGACCGGGTCGCCGACCTTGTTCGCCGCTGCCATCCGCTGGGCGGCGGCCACGGCCTCTGGCGACGTGACCCAGGTGGTCGTGCCCGGCTTCGTGCCGGTGGCGGTCGGGGCCGGAGTCGTCGGAGTCGTGGGCGACGGTGTCCGCGACGGCTGCGGGGTCGCCGCGGGCGGCCTCGGTAGCGTCGTCGCGGGGGACCGTGACGGCTGGGGCCGGGTCGGGGCCGGTGTGGACGGCGGGCTCGGCAGCCTTGGCGGCCTCGGAGACGTCGGGGAGGTGCGTGGGGGCGTCGACGTCGGGGAGGTCTCTGGAGGCGTGGACGCTGGGGAAGTCTGTGGGGGCGTCGACGCCGGGGCGGTGTGCGGGGGCGTCGAGCTGGGCGGCGTCGGTGACGTCGGCAGGGTGGGTGTGAGGGTCGGCTTCGGGGGCGGTGTGTGGGGAGGCGGCGGCTTGGTCGTCGGTGTGTGCACCGGCGGCGGGGGAGGCAAGGGTGTCCGGTGGGGCGTCGGCCGGGTGCCGGGTGGCACCGGAGGCAGGGGCTGAGGCGGTCTGGGCGCCGGTGTGTGTGCCGGTCCCGGTGTCTTGGAGGCCGGCGTGCGCGAGGCCGGCGGCCGTGTCGACGGGGACAGGGACGGGCTCGGTGTCGGGGGAGTCGTCGTCACCGACGGTGACTCGGACACCGACGGCTGCTCCGACGGCAATGCCGTCACCGAGGGTGACGACGTCGGGTGTGACGAGCCGCCGCCGTTGCCGGAGGACACCAGTGCCCAGGCCCCCAGGCCGGCGCCGACGGCGACGACGGCCGCGCCGCCCGCGATCCACGGGGCTCGCCGTGGTGGCTGCCGGTGCCGGTTCATGGTTCTCACTGTCTATCCGATCGTGGACTGCCTCAAGCCGGGAGCGGAGCCACCGCCGGCCGGGAGTGGAGCCACGCCCACCTCCGGCAAGCACCAGCCGGAGCCGCGATCCGGGGCCTGACATGGCACGAGCGGGCCTGGACGTGACCCACTTTTGTGCCTGGCCGTAGCTGCCCGCTGCCCGCTGCCCACTGCCCACAGACCTCCACCGGGGCACGGTGCCGGTCACCGTGAACGGGATGCCGGGGCTTCCCGGCACGAGTGGCGAATCGGAGGGCCACTGCCCGGCCGGACGCCCGTTCCTCCGTCCCGTGAGTACAGGGCGCCGGTGACGCGGACGCCGGAGAGGGCGACGACCGGGTGCGCTCAGCGGCCGTCCGCCCTTGCGCGACCGGCGAAGCCGAGCCCTGGCACCCAGGGCTCGAGGCCCCCTCCCCGGCCCTCGACGGCGAAGTCACCGCGCCCGCAACGAAGTTGTCCTTGCCGCTCCGCGCCACCCCCGGACTGCACAGCTCGCGCGCACCCTCTGGACACGGCCCCCGGTCCGTGCTGTCATGCCCGTTGGCTCTCTGCTTTCCAACGTTGAAATACCCCAGGCGCCCCGGTCTTGGACTCGCGGTTCCTGGTCCCCCACGTCCCGGATCGTGCCAGGAGGCTCCCCCATGCCCCTGAACCGCAGACACTTCGTGGCCGGCGCGCTCACCGCGGCCGGAGCGAGCGGGCTCCCGCTCGGCATGGCC
The DNA here is from genome assembly GCF_044757385.1 of Streptomyces sp. NPDC091282. Classification (NCBI taxonomy): domain Bacteria; kingdom Bacillati; phylum Actinomycetota; class Actinomycetes; order Kitasatosporales; family Streptomycetaceae; genus Streptomyces; species Streptomyces sp. NPDC091282. The sequence continues at coordinate 35,637 of NZ_JBIVUX010000008.1, read as the reverse complement.
GGCACCGCCCAGGCGGCGCCGCACGGCACCCGCGGCGCAGAGGCCACGGTGTCGTCGCGCGTGGCGCCCGCGCCCGGCGGGCTCTACTCGCCCAACGCCGCACCGCTCTCGCCCACCGCCTTCCTGCGCCTGCCGCCCGGCGCGGTCACCGCTCGCGGATGGCTCGACGCGCGGCTGCGTCAGCAACTCGCCGGGCTGTGCGGGCAGTACGCCGCGGTCTCGCACTTCCTGGTCATGTCCGAGTCCGGCTGGGTGCACCCCGAGCGCACCGGCTGGGAGGAAGTCCCGTACTGGCTGCGCGGATACGTGGACCTGGCGATCCTCACCCAGGACGCCACCGCGCTGGCCGCCGTCCGCCAGTGGATCGACGCGATCGTGGCCACCCGGCAGTCCGACGGCTGGTTCGGTCCTACCGCGCTGCGCACCTCCCTCGGCGGAGGCCCGGACTTCTGGCCCTTCCTGCCGCTCACCTGGGCACTGCGCAACTGGCAGGAATACAGCGGGGACAGCCGGATCGTCCCGCTGCTCACCGGCTTCTTCCGCTTCATGAACGCGCAGGGCCCCTCGGCGTTCAACCAGAGCTGGGTGTCGGTGCGCTGGGGTGACGGCCTGGACAGCGTCTTCTGGCTGTACAACCGCACCGGCGACTCGTTCCTGCTCTCCCTCGCCGACAAGATTCACACCAACGGCGCCAACTGGGTCAACAACCTGCCGTCGCTGCACAACGTGAACATCGCGCAGGGTTTCCGCGAGCCCGCCCAGTACGCGCTCCGTTCACCGTCCAGCGCGCTGACTCAGGCCGCGTATCAGAACTACACGTCGGTGATGACCTCGTACGGACAGTTCCCGGGCGGGGGATTCGCCGGCGACGAGAACGCGCGACCCGGATTCGGTGACCCCCGGCAGGGCTTCGAGACCTGCGGGATCGTCGAGTTCATGGCCAGCCATCAGCTGCTGACCCGGATCACCGGCGACGCGGTGTGGGGCGACCGGTGCGAGGACCTGGCCTTCAACTCGCTGCCCGCGGCGCTCGATCCGTCCGGGAAGGGCATCCACTACATCACCAGTGCCAACAGCGTGGACCTGGACGACGTCGCCAAGACGCAGGGGCAGTTCCAGAACAACTTCGCCATGCAGGCGTTCATGCCGGGCGTCGACCAGTACCGCTGCTGTCCGCACAACTACGGCATGGGATGGCCCTACTTCACCGAGGAGTTGTGGCTCGCCACACCGGACAAGGGGCTGGCGGCCGCGATGTACGCGCCGAGCCAGGTCACCGCGAAGGTAGCCGACGGCACCGCGGTGACCGTCACCGAGACCACCGACTACCCCTTCGGCGACACGATCACCCTGACCCTCGCCACACCCAAGCCGCTCGCCTTCCCGCTGTACCTGCGCATCCCCGGCTGGTGCGGAGCGCCGCAGGTCACCGTCGCCGGGGCCGCCGTCTCCGCGTCGGCAGGACCGTCCTGGAGCGTGGTCACGCGCACCTGGAACAACGGCGACACCGTGACGCTGCGCTTCCCGCAGTCGACCGTGCTGCGCACCTGGCCCGGCAATCACCAGCTCACCGCGGTCGACCGCGGGCCCCTCACGTACTCGCTCAGTATCGGCGAGAACTACGTGCAGTACGGCGGGAGTTCGCAGTTCCCCGAGTACGAGGTGCACGCCACCACGGCCTGGAACTACGGGCTCGCGCCGAACGACGGAACCTGGACCTTCACCCGAAGCGGCGGCGCGCTTCCCGCCGACCCCTTCAAGCGCGACACGACTCCGGTGCGGATCACCGCCCCCGCGCGAAAGATCGCCGAGTGGCAGGCCGACAGTCAGCACGTGGTCGCCCCGGTGCAGGACTCGCCGGCACGCAGCACCGCCGCCGTCGAGACCGTGACGCTGATCCCCATGGGCGCGGCCCGGCTGCGGATCTCCGCGTTCCCCACCACCTCACCGACCGGCCACCCGTGGCAGCCGGTCGCCGACTACCGACGGCTCCGCAACAAGAACTCCGGCAAGGTGATGGGTGTCGACCTGATGTCGACGGCCAACAGTGCCCACGTCGTCCAGTTCGACGACAACGGCACCGCCGACCATCTCTGGCAGTTGATCGACAACGGCGATGGCTGGTACCGCATCCGCAACCAGAACTCGCAGAAGGTCCTCGGCGTCGACCTGATGTCGACCGCGAACAGTGCCCACGTCGTCCAGTACGACGACAACGGCACCGCCGACCACCTCTGGCAGTTGGTCGACAACGGTGACAGCTGGTTCCGCATCCGCAACAAGAACTCCGGCAAGGTGATGGGTGTCGACCTGATGTCGACGGCCAACAGTGCGCACGTCGTCCAGTACGACGACAACGGCACCGCCGACCACCTCTGGCAGTTCCTGTAGGACCACGGAGAGCCGGCCGGCGGCCACGCGCACCGCGGCCGCGCAGTGTCACCGAGGCGTGCTGCGCGCGCCGAAACCCCCCTGCTTGCACGGCGCGCCAGGCCGGGCAACCACCCCGTTCGCCGTCGTCATTCATCTCACTCGGAGGTCACGTACATGCGATGGAACTCGGCAAGACCCCTGCGCCACAGATGGAGAAGGACGCTCGGACTGGTCCCCGTCGTCGCGCTGATAGCGGCGGCGGCCACCGCCACCACGACCGCCAGCGCCCAGGCTGCCGTGCCCCCGACACCGTCCGGCTTCTCGCTCACCTGGAGCGACGACTTCAACGGTGCGTCCGGCACGGGCATCGACCAGAGCCTGTGGAAGTACGACACCGGGCCGGGCAGCAATTTCGGCACCGGCGAGATCGAGACCATGACCAACAGCACCTCGAACGTCTACTACGACGGCCAGGGCCATCTGGTGCTCCAGGCCCTGCACTCCGGTTCCGACGCGCGCAGCGGATGGACCTCGGGGCGTGTGGAGACCCAGTCGGCGTCCTTCGGCGCCCCGGCCGGCGGAGTCGTCCGCATCGAGTCCGTCCTGCAGCAGCCCAACGTCAACACCTCGAACGGCGCGGGCTATTGGCCGGCGTTCTGGATGCTGGGTGCGCCCCTTCGCGACGGTGTCGTCTGGCCGAAGTCCGGCGAGGTCGACATCATGGAGGACATCAACGGCCGCAGCTCGGTCTTCAGCACCCTTCACTGCGGCGTGAACCCGGGCGGGCCGTGCAACGAGTCGACCGGCATCGGCTCCGGTGAACGCGCCTGCTCGGGCTGCCAGACCGGCTTCCACGACTACGCGGCGGAGATCGACCGTTCCGTGTCGCCGGAGCAGATCAGGTTCTACCTCGACGGGAACAATTTCTTCACCGTCAACGCCAACCAGGTGGACGCGACGACCTGGGCGGACGCGGTCGACCACCCCTTCTTCATCATCTACGACCTGGCCATCGGCGGTGGCTTCCCGGACGCCTTCGGCGGAGGTCCCAACGCGGCCACCGTCTCCGGCGGCAAGCTGGTCATCGACTCGGTGGCCGTCTACAACAAGGGCCCGGGCTCCGGCGGCGGTGGCGGCGGTTCGGCGACCGGCCAGACGATCACCGGTCCCGGCGGCAAGTGCGTGGACGTGGCCGGTGACGACACCGGCGGCGACGGCACCGCGGTCCAGCTGTGGGACTGCCAGTCGGCGGCCAAGGACCAGCACTGGACGTGGAGCGGCCAGACCCTGCAGACCCTCGGCAAGTGCCTGGACATCGCGGGTGGCAACAGTGCCGCGGGTACCAAGCTGCAGCTCGCCACGTGCAACAGCGGCGGCTACCAGTCGTGGGTGCGGCAGAGCGACGGCTCGCTGCGGAATCCGACCAGCGGCCGGTGCATCGACTCGCCGTCGGGCGCCACCGCGAACGGCACGCGCCTGCAGATCTGGGACTGCAACGGCTCCGGCGCCCAGAACTTCGCCATCGGGACCCCGATCTACGGTCCTGGCGGCAAGTGTGTGGACGTGGCCGGTGACGACACCGGCGGCGACGGGACCGCGGTCCAGCTCTGGGACTGCCAGCAGGCCACCTCGCTCGACCAGAAGTGGACCTGGAACGGCCAGACCCTGCGCACGCTCGGCAAGTGCTTGGACATCGCTGGTGGCAACAGTGCCGCGGGTACCAAGCTGCAGCTGGCCACCTGCAACGGCGGGGGATACCAGAACTGGGTCGTGAACTCCGACGGCTCGATGTACAACCCGACCAGCGGACGCTGCATCGACTCACCGTCGGGCGCCACGGCGAACGGCACACGATTGCAGATCTGGGACTGCAACGGCTCAGGCGCCCAGAAGTTCTCCCTGGCATGAGCGAACAGCCGGCACCGCCGACTCTGTCGCACGGCTGAACCTGCCCAGGTGCGCGGAAGGGTCTCACCTCAACCGGTGAGACCCTTCCGCCAACCCGTACCCGCACGTCCGTCGAATGCGTGGTTCACAGGGCGATCGGGGGAGACGAGATGCCGACGCAAAAAAGCAACAATCACTTGCAGTTTTCGAACTAAAGCATGGAAGTTCGCGTCTGACGTCTTGTCGGGCCGTCTCGTCGGGTCCTAATGTCCCGGGTACGCCCTGGCACGGTCCTTCCCCTCGTGCCGGCGTGCACCGGGGTGCCCTCGGTGACCTCCGCTCCGAGAGAAACGGGTATCCGATGGCGCGTAACGGCAGTGACCTGGCCGCGGAACGGTGGAGAGGCCGTGGGCGAAGACCGGCTCGGACCGTGGCGGTGCTGACCGCGGCCGCCGCCGGACTGGTGCTCGGGCTGAGCGCACCGGCTCCGGCGGCGCCCGGCCACGGTGACACCACGGGCACGCCGGCGGTGACCCGGGCCGGCCTGGATCCCGCCCTCGTCGCGGGACGCGGCGCCTCGGTCGACTTCGTCGAACAGGAGGCGGAGAACGCGCCTACGAACGGCACCGTCATCGGCCCCGACCGCACCGCCTACACGCTCCCGTCGGAGGCGTCCGGCCGCACGGCGGTACGCCTGAAGCCGGGCCAGTACGTGGAGTTCACCCTCCCGCGCGCGGCCGACGCCCTCACCGTCCGCTACAGCATTCCCGACGCCCCGCGCGGCGGCGGCATCACCGCGCCCCTCGACGTCGCCGTGGACGGCCGGCACCGCGCCACGATGACCCTCACCTCCCAGTACTCCTGGCTCTACAACCAGTACCCGTTCAGCAACGACCCCCAGGGGGACCTGCTGCACCCCGACTGGTGGATCACCGAGTGCGGCTGCGTCCCCGCGTCCACCACACCGACGCCCACCATCGACAAGCCGTTCCGGCCCAGCCACTTCTACGACGAGCAGCGACTGCTCCTCGGGAAGCGCTACGCGGCCGGTGACACCGTCCGTCTCACCGCGCCCAGGAACAGCACCGCGGCCTGGACCGTGATCGACCTGCTCGACACCCAACTCGTGGGCGCCCCGCACATCGAGGCACACGCGGCGAACGTCATCGCCTTCGGAGCCGATCCCACCGGCCGGCGGGACGCGGGCGACGCCTTCGACCGGGCCATCGCCTACGCCAAGAAGCGGCACCTCAAGGTGTATGTGCCGCCGGGCACCTATCAGGTGAACCGCCACATCATCGTGGACGACGTGACGATCGTCGGGGCCGGCAGCTGGTACACGATCGTCAAGGGACACCAGGTCACCCTCGACACCCCCGCTCCCGACGGCTCGGTCCACACCGGAGTGGGCTTCTACGGCAAGGACGCGGCGGACGGCGGAAGTCGCAACGTCCACCTCTCGGGCTTCACCGTCGAGGGCGACGTACGCGAGCGCATCGACACCGACCAGGTCAACGCCGTCGGCGGAGCGCTCAGCGACTCGACGATCGACGGGCTCTACCTCCACCACACCAAGGTCGGCATGTGGTTCGACGGCCCGATGAGCGGCCTGCGCGTCACCCGGACCGTGATCGCCGACCAGATCGCCGACGGCCTCAACTTCCATACCGGCGTCACCGATTCGAGTGTCACGAACAGCTTCGTCCGCAACACGGGCGACGACGGTCTCGCCATGTGGTCGGAGAAGACGGCCGACGCCCGCAACGTCTTCGCCCACAACACCGTGCAGTCCCCGGTCCTCGCCAACGGCATCGCCCTGTACGGCGGCACCGACAACACCGTCACCGGCAACCTCATCGCCGACCCCGTCAGGGAGGGCAGCGCCATCCAGGTCGGCTCCCGCTTCGGCGCGGAGCCCTTCACCGGGCAGCTGACGATCTCCGACAACACCACGGTGCGCTCGGGGCCGTTCGAACTGAACTGGAAGATCGGCCTGGGAGCCATCTGGTTCTACGCCCTGGAGCGGGACATCGACGCCGACATCCAGGTCACCGGCGACCACTTCCTCGACAACACCTACAACGCGATCATGCTGGTCTCCGACTTCCCCGTGAAGGACAAGTACGCGATCCGGGGCGTCCACTTCAAGGACATCCGCGTCGACGGCACCGGCACCTCCGTCCTCAGCGCCCGCTCCGCCGGATCCGCGTCCTTCGAGAACGTGGACGCCCGTAACGTCGGAGCGGTCGGCATCAACAACTGCGGATCCTTCAACTTCCCCGCGACCGGCTCCGAGTTCGCCGTGAACGACCTCGGCGGCAACGACGGAGGCGGCACGACCGGCCCCTGGCTGGCGTCATGGGAGCTGCCGAACACCATCACCTGCGACGACCGTCCCCCGGTGGTCGTACCTCCGGCCCCAGCGGCCTGGTGAGACAGGCGGAGGCCGCGTGCCGGTGACCTCGACGAGGGTCGAGACCCGGCGCGCGGCCTCCGCCGTTCCCCTGAAGCGGTCCTCGCGGCTCCAGATCGCCCACGTCAGCCCGTGGTCCCCGGCAACGTGGCGAGCAACTGCTTGTCCGTCACCACGGCCAGCGACAGGGTGCGGTAGCCGACCGACTCGAACAGCACCGTGATCTTGCCGTCGTCCTCGCTCATCACCTCACCCGGACCCCACTGGTCGTGGCGCACACGGACCCCCGGCAGGTAGGCGTGGCCGTCCGCCGGCGTGTGTGCGGTCGTCTCCGCGGCCCGGACGGCACCCGTGGGGGAGTTCGCGCGCCTGCGGGGCCGGGTCCACCGGCGCTGCCGGCCGGCCGACTTGTACGGCCGTCCGGCATCTTTGGCCGGCTCGCGCCGCAGCCGTTCAGCTGGCTCGGGCACCGTGCCGGTGCAGTTGTCGCACGCCTCGCACGGGGTGCGGACCGACTCGCCGAAGTATCCGAGCAGGAAACGCCGTCGGCAGCCGGTCGTCTCCGCGTATCCCCGCATCATGTCGACCCGTGACTGTTCGAGCTTGCGGTGCGTGGCGTGGACGGCGAGCGCGTTCTGTACGGCGGCCTCGACGTCGTCATCCGCGGAGGTGCCACCTGCCTCGGCCGCGCCGACGAAGCGGTTTCCCTCCCGTCCGCTGCGCACGGCCCCCGCCTCCTCCAGCAGGTTCAGTACCGCGGACAGGGCCGTCGCGCCGAGTTCGCAGTCGGCCCGGAGCCGGGCTGTGGCCACCGACCCCTTCTCGCCGCGCAGGCGTTCGGCGACGCGTCGGAGCGCGTCGGCGTCGGGGGCACCGGCGGCGAAGAAGCGTTGCAGGCCCAGGTCCTGCGGGCGGTACGCGAGGATCGCCCTCGCCGGTGCCCCGTCGCGGCCGGCCCGGCCGATCTCCTGGTAGTAGGCATCCAGCGAGCCGGGGACGGAGGCGTGCAGTACGAACCGTACGTTCGCCTTGTCGATTCCCATCCCGAACGCCGAGGTCGCCACGACCACGTCGAGGTCACCCGAGGTGAACCGGTCCTGAGTGTCGCCGCGTTCGGCGGCGGACCGGCCCGCGTGGTAGCTCGCGGCGCGGAGTCCGAGGCCGTTCAACTGCTCGGCGTAGTTGTCCGCGGCCCGCCTGGTCCCCGCGTACACGATGCCGGGCTTCTCCTCGGCGACCGCCCGCTCCAGGACGAACCGCTCCTGGGCCGTCGCGTCCTGGAAGGTCGCCACGTCGAGGTGAATGTTGGGACGGTCGAAGCCGGCCACGATCTCCACCGAGTCGTTCATGCCGAGACGTTCGGCTATGTCCCGCCGGACCGGGGCCGCCGCGTTCGCGGTCAGGGCGAGCACCGGCGGGTTTCCGAGCCGCTCGCGCGCGTGGCGCAGCCGTAGGTAGTCCGGCCGGAAGTCGTGCCCCCACGACGAGACGCAGTGTGCCTCGTCCACGACCAGCAGCCGAGGCCGTACGGCAGCGAGCCGGTCGGTGACCTCCGGCTTGGCCAGTTGCTCGGGAGCGAGGAAGACCACGTCGACGGACGAGGCGCTGATGCGGTCCCAGGCCGTTTCGTTGTCGCTGCGGCGCTGCGCGGAGTTGATGGCGGCGGCCCGCAGCGCTCCCGATTCGAGGAGGCCGCGCATCTGGTCCCGCTGAAGCGCGATCAGCGGCGATACGACCACGACCGGACCACCGAGCAGCGCCGCGGGGACCTGGTAGACGGCGGACTTGCCCGAGCCTGTCGGCATGACGGCGAGTACGTCACGTCCCTTCATCACGGCCTTCATCGCGTTCAGTTGGGCCGGACGCAGCTGCTGCCAGCCGAAGACCCGACGGGCCGTTGCGCGAAGACGACGGGACGTGAGTGCGAACATGGTTCTCCTTGAAGGGTGGGCGGCCAACCGCCATGTGCCTGCCGGTTACCCAGGTTCGCCGGGATATCGCCTCGGACGACGGCCGTTCCCTCGCACAAGCGAGCGAGAGCGGTCGCGAGCGACGGCACTACCGGAGGGAACACACCAGGTGGGGGTCAGCGCGGCACGATGGCAGGGGCGGCCGCGTGACCTCGACGAGACGGCAGGCGCTCTCGACCAGGCCGTCGGCGTGCGGAGAAGATGGATGCGTGAAGGCGCACAAGCATCGATCGGAGGCGCACGTGCCCGACGACCCTCAGCCTGCCGTCACGACCGCTCCCGGTCCTGCGGTCTCCGGCGATCGGCGCGAGCACCACATGCGCCTGCTCCCGAAGTTCTACAGCCAGGTGGAATCGGGCCGCAAGACGATCGAAGTCCGCGTCGCCACCCCGCAGAAGCGTGCCGTCTCGGTCGGTGACGCGCTCATCCTCCACCTCCGGGACGGCGACCGCGAACTCGACGTCGCCGTACGGCGGATCGCACGCTACGCCTCCTTCGAGGAACTTCTCGCGTCGGAGGATCCCGCGGACATCAACCCCGACGCCCACGACGGGGAAGCGCTCGCCGACCTCCGGGCCCTCTACTCGCCGGCCCAAGAAGCCCTCGGCGTGCTCGCCTTCGAGTTCGACCACCGCCCCGCTCGGCCTGGCCGCCCGATGCCGATGACACCGTCGCAGTACGCACTGACCATCCCGCACCACACGGTGTACGGCTGCCTGTATGTCCGCGACGAGTACGACCGGCCGGTACAACTGCGTTCGGTCTACGGATCGCGTTCCTGGCAGTACCCGGGTGGCAACCTCGACGCACCGGGGGAGGACCCGCTCCGGACCGCCCAGCGCGAAGCGGTGGAGGAGACCGGCCTGGAACTCGGCCCGGACGGACCACGGCTGCTCCTCACCCACTTCCTGCACGCCGGCCCGCGCATGCCGCTGAACCGAGTGGGCCTGATCTTCGACGGAGGGCGGCTCACCGCGGACCAGCTGGCCCGGATCCGCATCGATCCCGCCGAGCACGACATGTGGGCCGTGCACGACCTCGCCGCCTGGCAGGAGTTGATGACGCCACGCGACTTCGCCCGCCTCGCCGCCACCGAACGAGCCAGGCGCGGAGAGGGCCCGGCCTACCTCACCACGCACACCTGACCCCAGCCCGCCCACGGAGGAGCCACCGTGTCCGACCATGCGCTCCGGCCACCACGCGATCGGGTTCCGCCGCAACCGTCGTCGTCCCCACGGTCTCGTGCGTTCAGGCGTCCACATCCCACCGGCTGCTCGTGCCGTCCTCGCTCCGCACGAAGAGGCTCAGCCGGTACGTCGTCGGCTGCATCAGGCGCCCGCAGAACGTGTCCATGCGCGCTGCGGACCAGTCGATCTGCGTGTCCGACGCCCGGAGACGGCGAATGTACTCGCGCCACTCCAGCTCATCCTGGGTCTCGAAAAGCATTTCCCAGCGGCCTGTCTCCGGTGCGAAGCGGTCGGCAGCGCGCCGCGTCTCGTCCCTCTGCTGACGTTTCCTCTTGCGCTGCCCCGGCATCGGCTCAGCATCGCTGACAGTGTCCGCCACGGCAAGGGAATTGCCCGCGCACCAACGACGGTTGCGTTCTCTTCGGTCGACATCCGTCGACCTCGGCGGCCTGGCGCGGAGGTTCGGAGGCGGGCGATGCGTGTGTCAGTCGGGGTGGGGATCAGAGATCATTCGCGTCGAGCAACTGCATCAGCTTCCGCTTGCGTTTGAGTTCGGTGCGCAGTGCCGCCATGTGGCGGGAGAACTCGCCCGGAGTGCCCAGGCGTTGGTGGCATGCGCGGATGCTGCGCAGCAGCCGGGTGATCTCCTGGTAGGACTCGTCCTTGGTCGACTGCTTCAGCGGTTCGAGCAGGCGCAGGTAGACGCCGAGTGCGTCGGCCGGGCGGTGGTCTCTCATCCGGTCGGCCAGCGTGCGCAGTTGGCGGTCGTCTGCGTGTCCCGCGGCGGCGTCCCAGGCGGCGTCGACCTCGCCCTCGTCGAGCAGGACGTCGACCAGCAGGCGGGGGGAATGGCCGAAGCCACCGCGGCTGCCGTTGCCGCGCAGTAGCTCCAGCGCGGCTTCCCGCTCCGCCTCCCAGCGGCCGCAGCCCCGCGCCGCCGACCGCAGTGACCGGTAGGAGGCCAGCGAACCGTGCGCGCGGAAGCGGGTGCGGCGTATCGCGAGGGCGTCGTCGAGTCGTCCGGCTCGCAGGTAGCGGACGCAGGTCCACTCCACCAGCTGTTGGTCGACGTCGCGCCGGTCTCCTGCGGTCCGCAGACCTCGCTCAGCCCAGTCCAGGGCTTCCCCGGCGCGGCCGGCCTGATCCAGTTCCAGCGCGATGCGTAGGTGTGTGGCACCGTCCGGGGCGAGATCGTCCGCGTAGGCGGCGATCAGTGCGTCGACGTCGCCTTGCGCCTTCAGCAGCCGCTCTTTGAGGCGGGCCGCCTTGTCGGTGGGGTCGTTCCGCCATGCTTCGGTGGCCAGGGCCAGTGCTCGGGCCAGTCCTGTCGGGCCGAGGATGTCGCCGTAGTCGGCCGGGTCGACCGGGGTCATCTCGCCGAACGGGCCGAGCAGGTGCCCGACGAGCCAGCGAGCGGTCGCCTCCGGGTCTGGACGCGCCGCCTCACACGCGCGCAGGTGCACCGCCACGAGACCGTGCAGGGGTGTGAAGAGTTCGTCGGCGTCTCCCGCCGACTCGTAGACCTCGGCCAGGCGCCAGAGCGCCCACCGGGCCCCATCCACTGCTTCCGCCACCCGGCCTGCCGCGATCAGGGTGCGCAGGATCGTCGTCGCCTGGGCCACGTCCTGGACGTAGAGAGCACGTTCGGCGTACCCGTCGTGAGCGAACGTCCCCGGCGCGAGCAGTCCTTTGACCAGGTCACGTACCTCGGCGCGGTCTGCCTGCACGACCCTGGCCCGTAGCAGCAGCCGGTCGCGCACGCCGGAGTCGGCAGCCGACTCCTCGTTCAGGAGCGCGAGCAGGGCGTCCCGGTCCAGCGACCTGAGCCAGGGCGTCACCAGGTCCTGCGAAGCGCGCGGCGTGGGGGCGGGCGGTGGGACTGGGACCTGGGCATCCGCCGACCGGGGCGCCACCGGGGTGGTCTGCCGCAGGGCTGCCAGGCCCACCGCGACGCAGTGCTTGCAGAAGTGGCCGTCGGCTCCGTACGCGCAGTCGCAGGAGCCCGTCAATCCGGTCTGGTGTGCGACGACGAGCTCCACCCGGTACGTTTCCCGGCCCGGTACAGCGGCGCGGATCGAGGTCTCGCGGATGTCGAGGCCCTGCACCGCGCCGGCGTAGTCCTCGCCGCGGCTGAAGGACGTCGGCCCAGCCGCCCTCTGCAAGTCGGCCTCGGTGAAACCCAGTTGGATGTTCGTTGTCCGCTCCACCTGCCCATTCAAACCGATTCCGGCATCACGGCGAAGCGGAAAGCGGGCTGAGTGTTGAGGCGACGTCGCCAACGGCCCTGTCCCCGCACGGAGATGCGGCGGCCCCCATGGCCGCCGCACTCCGGAGTCGGGACGGGTCGCGGGCTACTTGCCGCCCGCCGGGTCCGCCGGCGCGTAGAGCGCCTCGTGGAGGGTCGCCGAGGCCTGGGCGACCGCCGCCTTGTTCGCCTGGGTGTCGCGCAGGGCGTTGAGCATCATGAAGTCGTGGGTGACTCCGCCGTAGTGCGTCGAGGTGACCTGGACGCCCGCCGACCTGAGCTTGGCGGCGTAGGAGTTGGCCGCGTCCATGAGCACGTCGGAGTCGGTGATCAGCAAGGCCGGGGGCAGGCCTCGCAGTTGCTGGACGGTCGCCTTCAGCGGCGAGGCCAGCGGGTCGGCACGGTCGGCGGTCTTCGGGGCGTAGGCGTTCCAGAACCACTTCATGGCGGGCCGGGTGAGCCAGCAGTTCTCCGCGAAGCGCGAGTACGACGCCGTGTCGAAGTCGGCGTCCGTGACCGGGTAGAGCATGACCTGCTGGCGGAAGTGCGGGCCACCGCGCTGCTTGGCCATCATCGTGACCGCGGCGGTCATGTCGCCGCCGACCGAGTCACCGGCGACCGCCAGCCGGCCGGAGTCCAGGTCGATCTCCGCGCCGTGGGTGCCGACCCACTTGGCGACGGCGTACGCCTGCTCGATCGGGACGGGGAACTGGGCCTCGGGAGAGGGCGTGTAGTCGACGAACACGACCTCGGCGCGGGCGCCGCCCGCGAGTTCGCGGACAAGGCGCTCATGGGTCTTGAAGTTGCCGAGGACCCAGCCGCCGCCGTGGATGAAGACGACGCCGGGCAGCGTCCCCTTGACGCCCGCGGGGCGCACGATGTGCACGTGGACCGGGCCCGTCGGGCCGCCCGGCACGGTGCGCTCGGTGATCTCGGCGGGCAGCATCGACACGGGCCCGGCCTGGAGCTTGTTCAGCACGTCACGGGCGGCCGGGTACGACAGGTCGTACAGGGGCTTGCCGCCGGCGGCAGCGAGCTGGTCCAGGAAGTCCTGGTCGATCTTCTCCAGCTTCTGCGGCGGATTGCCGCACGGCACGTACTTGGCGGCGTCGGCCACGGCCGCCCTGCCCTGGGCGGTGTCCGACACGGCGCCGTCCCGGACGGTGCCGCAGGCACTCATCGTCGTCGCCGTCGCGGTCAGGAGCGCTGCCGCGGCGAGCCGGCGCAGGCGGCGGGCTCCGGGCAGGGAGCGTACGGCTCCCGTGTCTGTTGCTCTCATGTCTGCGGTTTCCCTAGGTGAAGGAGTCGACCCCCTCCGTCATCGTGGCTGGTCCGTTTGGCCTACACCAGCAGGGTTAGGCCGGACGGGAGACCCCGCCCTGGGCACAGCGACCGATGTCGTACGGAGACTCGCCGCCCGCTGCGGCCCGCTCCGCAGGCCGGTCGGAGCGGGTCGCCACCCCGCTATGACGGGAGCAGGCCGGGGCAGGAACCCGCGGGCAGGGTCGTCGACCAGCCGTTCCCGGTCACCGTGACCCCGGTGTGCGCCGGGGAGCCGTGGCCGGGGCTGGGTGTGGTCAGGGAGGCGCCGCCGCGCGCGGGCTTCGCGGTCAGCGGTTCCGCGACCCCGGCCACGGTGCACGCCAGCTGCATCAGGGCCAGGTGGTCCGGGTGGCCGGCGTCGTCCGGGAGCCGGACGACGAGGGCGCCGGCGCCGTCGGTCGTGACGTCGGGCGCGCTCGGCAGGCGGGGCAGCATCGTGGTGGCCGTCGCGGATTCCTGTGCGTCCGGTCCGTCGAACAGCATGGCCAGGACGGACCGGTGGTCCGCGGCGCTGCCGACCGTGCGCGGGTAGGGCCTGAGGGCCCCGTCGTGGATGAAATAGAGGACGACGACCGAGCGTGTCGTCGGGTTCGCGTCGGGCCGGGTGATCCCGCTGGCCGCCGGGCCTGCCTGGATGACACCGGACGGAGGCACCCCGCACCCCGCGAGCGTGAGCCCGGCCGCGAGCCCGGCCAGCACCGCCGCCACGCGAGCGCGCCTCATCGGACACCCGCCGGGGCATCCCGGCCGGGCACCGGGGACTCGCGGTGCAGCGGCAGTTCGACCGTGAAGGCCGCCCCGCCCTGCGGCCGGTTCGCCGCGCTGATCCGTCCGCCGTGCAGGTGTACGTTCTCCGCGGTGATGGCCAGCCCCAGCCCGCTGCTCTCGCTCCTGGCCCGTGAGGCGCCGGCCTTGTAGAAGCGCTCGAAGACGTACGGCAGCGCCTCCTCGGCGATCCCCGGCCCGCCGTCGGTCACCTCGATGACGGCCCACGCCATGCCCGCCGGCTCCCTCCGCACGCTCACGGCCAGCCGCACCGGCGGGGCCCCGTGCCGCAGCGCGTTGCCGACCAGGTTGGCCACGACGACGTCGAGGCGGCGCGGATCCACCCGCGTCCTGAGTACGCCGGGTCCTGGCAGACGGGTCTCCACCCGGTCCTGCCAGCCACGGGAGGCGAGTGTGCGCCGTACGGACTCGGCGAGGTCGACCTCGTCCAGGTTCAGGGTGATCGCGCCCGCGTCGAAGCGGGAGATCTCCATCAGGTCCTCGACCAGTCCGCTCAGCCGCGTGGTGCCCTCGCTGATGAGCCGCAGCGCGTCACCCGTCTCCCGGTCGTGGTGCAGCGCGTTCTCGTCGAGTACGTCGGTGAGCGCCGCCATCGCCGTGAGCGGTGTCCGCAGCTCGTGCGAGACGTCGGCGGCGAAGCGGCGCGCCCGCGCCTCCATGCGGCGCAGCTCCGCGACCGACCGTTCAAGCGCGGCGGCCGTGCCGTTGAAGGACTGCGACAGCTCGGCCAGTTCGTCGGAACCGTTGACGGCCAGCCGGACGTCGAGATGCCCCTCGGCCATCCGGCGCGTCGCCCCGCGCAGGGCCCGCACCGGACGGAGCACGCCGCTCGCGGCCAGCAGCGCCAGGACGACGGCGAGGGCCAGTGCGACGACGGTGGCACGCTCGATGCCGCTGACCATCGCCCGGACGTATCCGTCCTCGGTGTTCTGCGACACCATCAGGTACATCGCCATGCCGGACAGTCCGGACCGCGTCCCGTCGCTGTCGCCGTAGGTCACCGGCGTGCCGACGACCAGCCAGGGATGCCCGTCCACGTCGACCCGCTGGAACACCGTGGCGCTCGTGGTGGCCACGGTCCGGCGCAGTTCAGGACTGAGCCCTTTGAACTCGGCGTCCGGTGCCCAGGCGCGCAGCTCGCCGTAGGTCGCCAGCACCCGCCAGCCCTGCGACGGGTTGTCGTAGAGGACGTGGTTCGCCGCCGTCTGCAGGTCGTTCTGGTTCGGTTTCGCGGGGGTGTACGGGGCCACGCTGTCGACGCTCTTGCGGAACTGCTGGATCACCGAGTCCTGGCTCTGCTGGAGCACGCCGGTGCGCGCCTCCCGGAACGCGAGGGCCCCGGTGCTCAGGGCGCTGACGACGGCCACCAGGACGAAGGCAGCCACCAGACGGGCGCGCAGTCCGCGCAGCGGGAGCGGGACGCGTGCCAGGAGCGCCCGGAAGAACCGCACACGGCCGGCGGCCGGCTCCGAGGCCGCGGATTCGTGCTCTCGTACGACCGGGTGGCTCTCCGCGGCCTCGCGCGCCCCTGCCACCTCGCGCTCTCCCGCCGCCTCGCGCGCCCCTGCGACGTCCGTTCCGTTCACGGCGAGACGAACCGGTAGCCGAAGCCGCGTACGGTCTGTATGTACTGGGGATCCCCGCTCAGCTCGCCGAGCTTGGCGCGCAGTCGCTTCACGCAGGCGTCCACCAGGCGTATGTCGCCGTGGTAGCTGTGCTCCCAGACCGCCTCCAGGAGTTGCTGGCGGCTGAACGTCCGGCCGGGCGAGGCCGACAGGGTCAGCAGCAGCCGCAGCTCCGACGGGGCGAGTGCCACGGGTTCGCCGTGGTGCGTCACCACGAGCCCGGCCCGGTCGATGACCAGCGTGCCGTGCGACTCCGCCCGGGGCCGGGCGCCGTCGGCGAACGACGGGGCCTGCCGGCGCAGCACGGCACGTATGCGCGCGTCGAGCACCCTGGCCTGCACGGGCTTGACCACGTAGTCGTCGGCGCCGGCCTCCAGTCCCACGACCACGTCGACGTCGTCGCCCCGGGCCGTCACGATGATGATCGGCACCTGGTCGCGGTCCCTGATCCGGCGGCAGACGTCCAGGCCGGAGATGCCGGGCAGCATGAGGTCGAGCACCACCACGTCCGGGCGGAAGGGGTGGAGCTGTTCCAGGCCCTCTTCGCCCGTCCCGGCAGCCATGACGTGGTGGCCCTGGTGGCGCAGCGCCAACTCGACGGCGTTACGGACATCCAGGTCGTCTTCGACAATAAGGACTCGCGGCACCTCGACAGTGTAGGCGGACCGCTTTCCGCGACCGCCCCGGAAAGTGCCCGTCCCCGGCCTTGTGGCAGAACGGTCATATGGCGACCCTGTAGTTATCTTTTCGTGATCATTCGAGCTCATGGCGATCATCTGGAATGGCCAGCTTGAGCTGCCATGTACTCGGCACGAGAGCGGGACTCCGCACCACCCACCGTTGACGCCGCCTCCCGCCGCAGCCGTCGGCGACAGCGGGTTTCACGTCGTGGCGGGCGTCAGCAGTCCTCCCACCGCCGCAGCGGCCCGCGCCGCCTCGGCACACGGATTCTGATCACGGCGCTGGTGGCGGTCGGCCTGCTCGGCTCCGCCGCGTTCTTCCTGAACGGCAGGCCGGGCGACACGGCGAGCAGCCGCCGGGCGCCTTCGCGCGGCACGGCGCCCACCACCCACCACCCGTCAGGACCGGCCCTCTCGCCGACTCCGAAACCCACTCCGACGAAGACGGAGATCGCCGTCCCCGAGACCGGCAGCGGGACCTTCGTCAGCGCACGGGCCGCCGGCGCGAAGGTGGGTCGTGGTGCGCATCTGATCCGCTACGCGGTACAGGTCGAGAGCGGGCTCGACATCTCGCCGGACCGGGCGGCCGAGGAGATCGCCGGCATCCTCGCCGCCCGGCGAGGCTGGACCCACAGCGGGAACAACTCGTTCCGGCTGGCGGGAGCGGGGGAGTCGTACGACCTCGTGATGAAGATCGCGACGCCCGGGACGGCCGACGCCCTGTGCTGGGCGGGGATCCACCAGAGCACCCACGGCGAGTACAACTGCGAGATCCCCGGCGGTGTGGTGGTGAACCTGAAGCGCTGGGTCAAGGGCTCGCCCACATTCGACGGCCCGATACACGAGTACCGTGCGCTGATCATCAACCACGAGATGGGACACGCCCTGGGCCTCACCCACATGACCTGCGCCGGTCCCGGACAACAGGCTCCCGTCATGATGCAGCAGATCAAGGGCCTGCACGGATGTGTCGCCAATGCCTGGCCGTACGACGAGAACGGGCGCTACGTCTCCGGTCCGCACGTACCCTGAAGCGACGTCACCTCCAGCCGGTCGACGACCAGGAGGTCGACCACGGTGCTCAGTACGACGGCGCCCGTCGCGTCGGTGGCGAAGTCGCCGGTGTCGCGAACCGGAAATGGCTGGTGGCACCACGTCCGCGCTCGCTAGCCTCGCCGACCATGAACCGGCGCCGGCAGAAGAAGCTCTCCCGTCATCTCTTAGAAGCGACAGCGGCGGCCGACCCCGCCCGCGTGCAGGCCCTTCTGCGGGCGGGCGCGCACCCGGAGCAAGCGGACCGCGACGGCACCACTCCTCTCTATCTGGCGTCCGTCCAGGGAGAAGCGGAGATCGCGCGTCTGCTCCTGGAAGCCGGGGCCCGCGCGGACACCGAGAGCGGGGGAGTCGGCTCGGAGGGCACACCGCTGTGCGCGGCCGCGTGCTGGGGACACACCCGGACGGTGCGCGAACTCCTCGCCCACGGCGCCGACCCGAACCTGCGGGAAGACCACGGAACAGGCTGGACTCCCCTGGACTGGGCGCGCAACGGACCCCACCCCGAGACCGCCGAACTCCTCATCGCGGCCGGGGCGAACCCCACGAGGTAGGGGAGTCCCCGCATCCGGTCGCGCCTCAGGGCACCTCGGCGGCGGTGACCCGGGTCCAGTGAGCGGCTCCGATCAGCGGTGCCTCCGCCGGCCGCCTCGCCGGCAGCAGGCGCACCAACGTCCCACCGGTCAGGCCGAGCCCGGCGGAGAGGGGAGGACGGATCAGGTCCCACGACTGAGCGATGGAACCGCCGACCACCACCGCCGTGGCAGCGAAGCGGGTGATCCACGGGGCCAGGGCCTGGCCGAGGCCGCTGAAGACGTGACGGAAGGCCTCCGAGGCCGCCGGGTCCCCGTCTCTCGCGAGGGCGGCGATCTCGTGGACGTCCGGCAGGCCGCGGTCCTCCGCGAGCGGTGCGAGGACGGCGTAGTGGGCGCGGAGGGCACGGCGCGAGACCGATTCCTCCAGCGGTCGGCCGCGCAGGGTCAGCCGGTGCACGTGACCGCCGGGAGGCACCCGCGCGTCATCGTGCACAGGCAGGCCGCCGCGCAGGAACGACGAGCCCACGCCGGTGCCCAGCGTCAGGCAGACCACGCGCTCATGCCCCGCCGCCGCGCCTGCGTGGTACTCGCCGATCGCGAAGGCGTCGGCGTCGTTGAGGAACCGCACGCGCTCGGCCCTGCGACCCAACCGCTCGCGCAGTCCGGCGCCGACGTCGACACCGGACAGGGACTCGAACTTCCCGATGTCCGTGAAGCGGCCCACCCCGGTGTCGTAGTCGAAAGGCCCTGGTACGGCCACGCCCCACCACGGCCGGTGTCCGGCGGGCAGTTCCAGGGCGGCCAGGGCGATGGTGTCGAGGATGCCCTCGGCCGTGCCGTCGGAAGCGAGGGGCCTGCGCACCACCGTGGACGGTACGGGGCGGCCGGTCCCGGGATCGACCAGGGCGGCGGTGACGTGGGTTCCGCCGATGTCGAGCACGGGGACCGGCGCACCGGACGGCCGGACGGCACCGTCGGTCACGGCCGGACCACCAGGGCCTTGACGACGTGCACCTCGTCGCCGCCCACCGCGCTGATCCGGTACGGGCCCGCCGCGGCGGGCACGGTGATGGTCTCCGCGAACGCCAGGAAGTGACTGCCCGCCGCCGTCTCGATGACGGCGCCCTGACCCGCGGCGACGTTCAGGATGTGGAAGCGGCCTGCGGTGTCGTCGGCGACGGCGGCTTCCGGGGCCACGACCAGGCGGTGCACCGCGTAGAACATCTCCGGCAGCGCGCCGATGACCTCCTCCCGCCAGCCCTCGCCGGCACGCAGGGTGCGCGGCTGCTGGATCAGGTCCTTCGTCACGTCCTCGCCGCGCCGGGTGGTGTCGAGGTTGGCGAAGCCGTGGGCGTAGGGGAGCGGCCGGGAGGCGCCGGCCGCGTCCTTGCGGAGCCAGTCGTAGAAGCGCAGCGAGTACAGGTAGGGCGTCGCGCTGACCTCCAGCACCAGGTTGCCCGCGCCGGAGGCGTGCGGGGTACCGGCGGGGATCATGAACAACTGGCCGACGGTGGCCGGATGAATCTGCACGTGGTCCTCGACGGGCACGGGGGTGCCGTGGGCGATGGCGTCCTGCACCTGGCGGCGCATCACGTCGGGATCCGCGTGCTCGGTGAGCCCGAGGAGGATCTGCGCTCCGGGCTCGCACGCGGTCACGTAGTACGTCTCGTGCTGGGTGTAGGGCCAGCCGAACACGTCCCGCATGTACTGCTCCTGGGGGTGGCAGTGCAGGGAGAGGTTGCCGCCCCCGACGGTGTCGAGGTAGTCGAAGCGGATCGGGAAGGACGTGCCGAAGGCGCGGTGGACCTCTTCGCCGAGCATGGCCTTCGGATGCAGGACGCAGAGCAGCTGGAACGGGATCTCGACCTGCGGCCCGTCCTTGTCGCCGACGAGGACTCCAGCTTCGGGGGCGATCAGTTCATATCCGAGGGCGGTGTTGCCGGCCTGCGGGGTGAAACCGATTTCGCTCGCTGCCCATTGCCCGCCCCACGGCGTGGAGTTGAAGTACGGGCGGGTGCGCACGGGGCCGCGCACCAGGTGCTCCACGGTGCTGCGCAGCGCGGGGCCGTCCAGCGAGGCGGGCGCCGACGGGTCCTGCGTGTCGATCCACCGGTCGACGCGTGCCGCGAGCGCGTCACGGTGCCGGTCCAGCACGGGCCAGTCGGTGTAGAACAGCCGTACCAGCTCACCGGATCGGCCGGGACGTCCCAGGTTGACGCCGACCGGGAGCCGCCCGTGCGCCACGGCGGCCTCGGCAAACCGCTTCGGCAGGTCCGCGTACCAGAGCACATCCGGCTCGCACAGTCCCGCGCCCGGACCGAACACCACCACGACGCCGTCGCCCTGGAGCCTGTCGGCCCGTGGCACGACGGAGAAGAGGTCACGGACCCGTGCCTCGGACAGGGGCGTGAAGAAGGGGTCGTCGGCAGGGACGGGACGGGCGGCGATGCGGTCGGCGGCCGTGGGTTCGTGATGGTGGCGCACGTCCACCGTCCGCACCTCACGCCCCGCGGCGCGGACGGCCGCCGACAGGCCTTCGGCCAGCGATGCCCAGTCCAGCGCGGCAGGACCGTCCACGGACAGCACGAGTGGACCCGCGGGCAGCTCGGCGACGGCCGCCGGCCAGCCCGCGACCACCTGCCCTTCCACGGCCTCGTAGCTGGGACTGACATCGTAGGAACGGGACGTCGACGGCACATCTACTCCTTGGCGTGGCTTGGTTGTGCAAGAGGTGGGACGAGCAACGGTCGAGCGGGGTCAGCGTGCGGCTTCGACGGCCCGGTCCAAGTCGGCCCAGGCCGCCTCGGTCAGGTCGGCCGCGGCCCAGCGGGCGGCGGCCCGCACTTCGTCACCGGAGCGGAATCCCGCCACCACGCAGGCCACTTCGGGACTGCGCAGGGGGAAACGCACGGCGGCGTGGGGGAGGACGGTCCGGTGCCGGGCGCACACCTCGACGAGACCGCGGACGCGGTCCAGCACGGCCGCGGGAACCGGACCGTAGTCGAAGGTGGCGTCCGCCGCCGGGTGAGGACGGCTCAGGAGGCCCGAGTTGAAGGGTGCCGCGGCGACGACGGACACTCCTCGCGCCGCGCAGACGTCGAGCAGCGGGCCGGCGCTGCGGTCGAGCAGGGTCCACCGCCCGGCCACCATGACCGTGTCGACGTCCGTCTCGGTGACGGACCGCAGGAGCGGGCCCACCTGGTTCGCACCCACGCCCACGGCGCCGACGACTCCCTGGTCGCGCAGCTCCAGCAGCGCGGGGACGGCCTCGCCGACGGCGGTGTCCAGGTGATCGTCGGGGTCGTGGACGTACACGATGTCGACCCGGTCCAGCCCCAGGCGGTCCAGGCTCGCCTCCAGGCTGCGCAGCACGCCCGACCGGGAGTAGTCGGGCCGGCGGATCAGTGTGTCCGGTACCGCGAAGCCGCCCGCCGCCAAGTCGGACCCGGTGGGTGCGGGGTGCGGTTCCAGGAGCCGGCCGACCTTGGTGGAGACGGCGAAATCCTCCCGCGGCCGGTGGGCGAGTGCCGCGCCCAGGCGCCGTTCCGACAGTCCCAGCCCGTAGTGCGGCGCGGTGTCGAAGTAGCGCAGCCCGGCGTCCCAGGCGGCGTCGACCGTGGCTCGGGCCTCGTCGTCGCCGATGGCGCTGTAGAGGTTGCCGAGCGGAGCGGCGCCGAAGCCCAGCGCGCTGACGGGTACCTTCGTGCGGCCCAGCCGGGTGATGTTCATGCCGGGATTCCGTACCAGCGCGCGGCGGTCGTGCCGAGGACGGCTTCGCGTTCCGTGCCGCTCAGGTCCTCGCACAGGGCGTCGGTCACGGCGAGGACTTCGTCGTAGTCGGCCGCCAGGAGACAGACCGGCCAGTCCGACCCGAACATGACGCGGTGCGGCCCGAAGGCCGACCACAGCACGTCCGTGAACGGGCGCAGCGCGCGCACCGGGTCCGATCCGGAGGGCGTCCGGGTCACGAGACCGGACAGCTTCACGGCGACGTTCGGGCAGGCGGCAAGGTCCCTCATCTCGGCCGTCCAGGTGTCCAGGCCGGCCGCGCTGATCACGGGATTGCCGGCGTGGTCCAGGACGAAGCGCACGTCGGGCAGTTCGCGAACGGTCCTGACGGCGTCGGCGAGTTGGTCGGGTCGTACCAGCAGGTCGTAGGCGAGGCCGGCGGCGGCGACGGCCTGGAGACCACGGCGGACGTCACGGCGGGACGTCCAGTCGGACACCGGTTCGTTCTGGATGCCGTGGCGGATCCCCACGAGCGCCGTCCCGCCCGGTGCGGCCCGCAGCTCGCCGAGGCGGTCGGCGACCGCGGGATCGGTCAGGTCCGTCCACCCGACCACGGCCTTCACATGCGTGTCGGTGGTGGTCAGCGCGAGCAGCTCCGGTGTCTCCTCGGCGTCGGCCACGGTCTGTACGACCACGGCCGTGTCGACCGCGTGGTGTGCGAGCAGGGGCCGCAGGTCGAACGGGCCGAAGCTGCGGTCCAGTTCGGGCAGGCCGTGGACCCAGGGCTGGTCACGGACCGCCAGGTCCCACAGGTGGTGATGGGCGTCGATGCGCATGGTCGTTCCTGGTGAGAGAGACGGCGGGCGGACGGTGGCGCGGTCCGGCGCGAGGCGGGGTCAGTCGAGGTGGAAGAGTTCCTCGGCGCTCGCCCACAGCCGGCCGTCGCCGCCGCTGTCCAGCGGCTGCTGGCAGGGGTCGGTCAGGGCCCACCACCGCTGTGAGACCGGGTCGGCGGCGATCGCGGCGGTGTCGGCCGCGTAGTCGTCACCGGTGTATTCGAGGTAGCTGAACAGCAGCCCGTCGCGCAGGAAGATCGAGTAGTTGCCGATGCGGGCGCGCCTGAGCGCCGCGAGGACGCCGGGCCAGGCCGCGGCGTGCAGTGCCCGGTATTCGGCTTCCTTCTCCGGGCGGAGCCGGACCACGGCGGCGTGGCGTTCCATCGCTCAGCCCTCCTTCCGCAGCCGCAGTCCGTCCATGCCGCCGTCCACGGCCAGGCTGGTCCCGGTGGTCGATCCGGCCGCGGCGGAGGCCAAGTAGGCGATCGCCGTGGCGACTTCGTCGGCGGAGACGAGCCGGCCGTGCGGCTGGCGGGCCGCCAGTGCGGCGTATTCGGCCGCGGGGTCGGGAGCCCGTTCCAGGAGGCGTGCCACCCACGGTGTGTCGGCGGTGCCGGGGCAGACGGCGTTGACCCTGATGCCTTCGGCGAGCAGATCCGCCGCCATCGCGCGGGTCAGGGACAGCACCGCGCCCTTGGTGGCGGAGTACAGCGCCCGCTGGGGCAGGCCCGCCGTCGCGGCGATGGAGGAGACGTTGACGATCGCACCGTGCGCGGAGGACCGCAGCGCCGGCAGCGCGGCGCGGGTGACCCGCACGAGTCCGACGACGTTGATGTCCCACACCCGGTGCCACTCGTCGTCGGAGTTGTCCGCGACGGCGCCCTGGGCGCCGATCCCCGCGTTGTTGACCAGGACGTCCAGGCCGCCGAGGGTGTCGACCGCGCTGCTCACGGCCGAGGTGACGGAGGTGTCGTCACCGACGTCGGCCCGCACGCACGCCGCGAACCCCTCGGGGGAGTCCTGGGCCAGGTCCAGGATCGCGACGCGTGCCCCCTGGGAGGCGAGCAGCCGGGCGGTGGCCAGCCCGATGCCCGAGGCGCCGCCGGTGACCAGGGCGCGAAGCCCGTCGAACGCACCCATGTCAGGCCTCCTCGAACGTCTGGCGCTGGCGGCCGAGTCCGTCGATCTCCACGTCGACGACATCGCCGGCCCGCAGGTAGGGAGTGCCGGCCAGCCCGAGGGCGACCCCGGCCGGTGTGCCGGTGTTGATCACGTCACCGGGGCGCAGGACCATGAAGTGGCTGAGGTAGCGGACCAGTTCGTGGACGCCGAAGATCATGTCGGACGTGCTGCCGTCCTGGCGGACCTGGCCGTTGACCGAGAGCCGCAGGCCCAGGGCCTGGGGGTCGGGCACCTCGTCGGCGGTGAGCAGCCAGGGCCCGAGCGGGTTGAAGGTCTCGCAGTTCTTGCCCTTGTCCCACTGACCGCCTCGTTCCAGCTGGAACTCGCGCTCGGAGACGTCGTTGCTGATCGCGTACCCCGCCACGCAGGCGGCCGCGGCCGCTTCGTCGGGGAGGTAGCGGGCCTCGCGGCCGATGACGACGGCGAGTTCGACCTCGTAGTCGGTCTTGACCGAGCCGCGCGGGATCAGCACCCGGTCGTCCGGCCCCACCACGGTGTCGGCGGCCTTGAGGAAGACGATCGGCTCGTCCGGGACGGCGGCACCCGTCTCGGCCGCGTGCTGCCGGTAGTTCAGTCCGACGCAGACGACCTTGCCCACGCCGCTCAGCGGTGGCCCGAACCGGCCCGGCCGCTCGACCACGGGCAGCGCGTCCAGGTCGACTCCGGCCAGGACCGACGGCAGCGTGTCACCGGTCAAGTCGCCGACGACCGGGCGCAGATCGTGCCACACGCCGTCCGATCCGGATATCAGGGGTGTCTCGGCGCCTGCCGAGCCGTGCCGGGCCAGTCTCATAGAACTCTCTCCCGCAACAGTGCCTTGGAACTTCGGCCGTCAGGGTGCAGTGCGAGGTCGTCCGACCCGGGGCGTGCCAGGCGGCTTGCGCCGGACGCTCCCGCGACACGACCGCGGAGTCGGGTTTCCGACATCCCGCCGAACGGGATGGATCTGCTTCATCTGACGATCAGGACCATAAGGATGAGATCGCTCTGACGCAACAGAGGGCTCGCAAACCGTCTTCGACCGCCGACTCCGGCAGGTTACGCCGGATTTCAAACTGGTCGTCGTTGACATCTATCCATCACGTAACGCAGATGTCATAGTGACCTCGCCGATGAACCAGATTCATTTGACGAGTGAGAAGGAGTGCACCGTGGCCGATCCGTCGCCCGTCCCGGGCAAGGGGGATGACGACGCGTCACGTCCCTACCGGCCCGGGTACGAGCTGGTGGCCGAGCAACTGCTGGAGTACATCTCCGGACAGGGGCTGCGTCCCGGCGACCGGCTCCCCACCGAGCAGGGCCTCGCCGAGATCCTGGGCGCGACCCGCAACGTCACCCGGGAGGCCGTGAAGGTCCTGGCGGCCATCGGCCGGTTGAGCGTGCGGCGCGGAGCGGGCATCTTCGTCGCCGAGGGCGGCGGCGGTCTCGTCGACGACCAGATCTCCCGGTTCCGGCCGACGAGCATGGAAGACGTCCTGATGCTCCTGGACTACCGGTCGGTGATCGAGTCGGAGACGGCCCGCAGGGCCGCCACCCTCGCCACCCCCATCGAGGTCCGCGCCATCAAGGACAGCGCCCAGGCCACGCTGGACGCCGCGGCCCGGCACGAGGTGCACGCCTTCGCCCGCGCCGACGAGTCCTTCCACGACGCGGTCGGCGCCGCCTCGCACAACGTGTTCCTCCGGTCCAGCGTCGCCGGCGTACGGCGACTCGCGGGCCAGTCCGACGTACTGCTCTTCCACGGCGACGCGCCCGGCTCCCTCGAGGTCGCCGCGCGCCAGCACCTCGCCATCGCCGAGGCGGTCTCCGCGGGGGAGGCCGAACTCGCCGAACGGCTGATGGTGGAACACATCGCCACCACCCAGAGCCAGTTCGAGCGCAAGATCCGCGACCGGCTGTTCAACCTCGACGACCGCACCGCCCCCGGGGCGCCCGCGCGGCCGTCGGCGGACAGCGGCCCCGGCCCCGCTGCGGAGCCCCCGCAGACATCGGCGTCCTAGACCGGCCGCGGACCCGCCGCCCTCGCGCGACGGGCCCGCGCCGACCGGCGTACCAGGAACAGGGCGGACGACCCGTTTCCTGTGTTCCGTTCCCCAGACGATTGGATCTCCGTGTCTCTTCTGTCTGTACGCAGGGGCAGAGCCGTGCCCCTGCCGAGAATCCTCATAACCGCCCTGCCGATCGCCCTGGCGGTGGCCCCGCTCGCCGCAGCCCCGGCCCAGGCGGCCCCGAAGGCCGCCGGGCTGACCGTCTACGTCTCCCCGGACGGCAAGGACACCGGAAAGGGGAGCGCGAGCCACCCCTTCAAGACCCTGGAACACGCCCGGGACTACGTGCGCGACGCCAAGTCCCTTACGGGCGGCGACATCCACGTGCGGCTGCTGTCCGGCACGTACCGGCTCAGCCGCACCTTCACCCTGACCGCCCGCGACTCCGGCAGGAACGGGCAGAAGATCGTCTACGAGGCCGCACCCGGCGCCCACCCGGTGATCAGCGGCGGCCGCCAGGTCAGCGGCTGGACGAAGGCCGACGCCGACGGCAAGGTCTACAAGGCGAAGCTGACCGGTCTCGACACCCGCCAGCTCTACGTCAACGGCGAGCCGAGGACCCGGGCCCGCAGCGGGAAGAACCCGTCGGGCTTCAGCAAGACCGCCACCGGCTACACCTTCACCGACAGCTCCATCAGCGCCTACAAGCACCCCGCCGACCTCGAAGTCGTCAGCTCCTGGGGCTGGAAGCTGATGCGCTGCCCCGTCGCGTCCGTCTCCGGCACCACCATGACGATGCGTCAGCCCTGCTGGCACAACGCCAACCTCCAGCAGGGCCAGGAGATCCAGAACCCGACCTGGCTGGAGAACGCCCGCGAACTGCTCGACAGCCCGGGGGAGTGGTACCTGGACAAGAGCGCCGGCGAGATCTACTACATGCCCGAGCCGGGCGAGAACATGAAGAGCGCGGACGTCACCGTGCCCGCGATCCAGGACCTCGTCGACCTGAACGGCACCCGCGACCACCCCGTCACCGACGTGGCGTTCCAGGGCATCACCTTCTCCTACTCCACCTGGCTGGAGCCGAGTTCGGCCGACGGACTCATCGAGGGCCAGGCCGGCTTCCGGATGGTCGGCGACGACAACCCGACGTTCGACTCCACCCGCCTGAACTGGAAGAAGACCCCGGGCGCCGTCAACGTCAGCCACGGCAGGGACATCGGCTTCGAGGACAACACCTTCACCCACCTCGGCGCGGTCGGCCTCAACCTGAACACCGGCACCCAGCACACCGACATCACCGGCAACGTCTTCCGGCAGATTGCCGCCACCGGCATCCAGATCGGCGGCGTCACCTGGCAGGACGCCCACCCCGCCGACCCGCGGGACACCACCCGGGACACCCGCGTCGACAACAACGTCGTCACCCAGGTCGCCGACCAGTACAACGGCTCCCTCGGCATCCTGGCCGGCTACACCGACACCACGGTGATCACCCACAACAAGGTCCACGACCTGCCCTACAGCGGCATCTCGGTCGGCTGGGGCTGGGGCCTGACCGACCAGGGCGGCAACTCGGCCTACCCGGGCAACGCGGGCGTCCCGGTCTCCGACACCCCGACCATCAGCCGTGACAACGTCGTCAGCGACAACGAGATCTACGACATCATGAAGTCGCAGGCCGACGGCGGCGCGGTCTACACCCTGAGCGACAACCCCGGCGGCCGCGTCTCCGGCAACTACATCCACGGCGTCCCCGGACCCGCCTACGGTGCCGTCTACCACGACGAGGGCAGCCGCCACTGGACGAACACCGGCAACGCGTTCTGCGACATCGCCTTCCAGTGGCTCCTGATGAACCACGCCGAGGACAGCCGGGCCACCGGCAACTACACGACCAACCCCGCCTTCAGCGTCCAGTACCTCAGCAAGAACGACACCGTGAACGGCAACGTCACCGTGGGCGCCTGCGACCAGCTGCCCGCCTCCATCGTGAACGGCGCCGGCCTCCAGAAGCCCTACCGGCACCTCGACCCCGGCCCCGCCGTGACCGACCACCGGGCCCCCGGCGCACCCGGCACCCCGACCGCCGTCACCGACTTCCCGACCGTGGCCGATCTGAGCTGGCCCGCCGCCACCGACGACACCGCCGTCACCGGCTACTCGGTGTTCCAGGACGGCAAGCTGGTCAACGCCGCCGCCGGCCCCGCCGTCCGCATCCCCGGACTGACGGCCGGAAGGACGTACACCTTCCGGGTCACCGCGCGCGACGCGGCCGGCAACGAGTCGGCACCGAGCCGCACCCTCACGCTCACCATGCCCGCCGGCCGGGACCTGGCCCTGAAGAAGCCGGTCACCGCCTCCTCCGACTCCGAGGACAACCACCCCGAGAAGGCGGTGGACGGCGACCTGTCCACGCGCTGGGCGCAGGGCCTGGGCCTGCCCGACCCGTCCTGGATCCAGGTCGACCTCGGCGCCTCCTACGACGTCGACGGCACCGTCACCACCTTCGAGAAGGCGAGCGGGTACAAGTACCGCGTCGAGGTGTCACCCGACGAGGTCCACTGGAAGACCCTCGCCGACCGCACCGGCACCAACACCACCGCACAGACCGTCTACGACCACACCGCCACCCCCGTCACCGGCCGGTACGTACGGCTCACCGTGACCGGCTCCAGCGGCAACGGCGGCAGCATCTTCGACCTCCAGGTCTACGGCGACCCGGCCGCCCCCTCCTCGGACCACACCGCGCCCTCACGGCCCGGACAGCCCCAGGTCCACCCGCTGGCCCCCGGCGCCCTGGACCTCAGCTGGCCGGCCGCCACCGACGACACGGCCGTCACCAGCTATGTCGTCTACCAGGACGGCAAGCGCATCGCCGTCACCGACGACACCGCCCTGCGGGTCACCGGCCTGACCGCCGCCACTCCGTACACCTTCACCGTCGTGGCGCGGGACGCCGCACTGAACGCGTCCGACCCGAGCCCCGCGGCCACCGTCACCACGCCCGCCGACGACGACCTCGCCCTGCACAAGCCCGCCACCGCGTCTTCCGAGTCGGACGGATACGCGCCCGCCAACGCCGTCGACGGCGACCTGTCCACGCGCTGGGCGCAGGGCCTCGGCCTGCCCGACCCGTCCTGGATCCAGGTCGACCTCGGCGACGCCACCGACGTCTCCAGCGTCGCGGTCACCTTCGAGAAGTCCAGCGGCTACAAGTACCGCCTGGAGTACTCCACCGACGGCGAGAGCTGGTCCCTGTTCGACGACCACACCGCGGACGACACCACCTCCGCGACCACCTACGCCTTCGCCGGCCACCCGGTCACCGCACGCTACCTGCGCCTGACGGTCACCGGATCCAACTGGAACGGCGGCAGCATCTACGAACTCCAGGCGTACGGCGGCTTCTGAGCCACCCGCACGGCGGGCGCCCGGCGGCCCTCCCGCCGCCGGCGCCCGGCCGGCTCCTCCCACCCAGAGACGAAAGCCAGAATGAAGATCACCCATGTCGAAGTACACCGGATCGACGTTCCGGCGGCCAGCCCACCCTTCCGGTGGCGCGACGGCCTGAGCGGCAGCCCCGAGGTCGGCGACGGCGCGGTCCTGCACATCGGCACCGACGAAGGCGCCGAAGGCGTGGCGGTGTTCGCCCGCCCCGGAGCCCTCACCACCCTCACCGACCTGGTGGACCGGGTCTTCCGGGACGAACTGCTCGGAGCCGACCCCTTCCAGCGGGAATGGCTGTGGCACCGCGTGTGGGAACTGGACCGCATCCACGAACTCCCGCTCCCCGCCCTCGGACTCGTCGACACCGCGCTGTGGGACCTGGCCGGCCGCTACCACGGGCAGCCGGTCTGGCGGCTGCTCGGCGGCTTCCGCGAGGCCATCCCGGCCTACGCCTCCACCTCCACGTTCTCCTCCACCGAGGAGTTCCTCGACGTCGCCGACCAGTGCCTGGCACTGGGCTACCGCGGCATCAAGCTGCACGCCTGGGGCGACGCCCGCCGGGACGCGGCGCTCTGCCACGCCCTGCGCGACCACGTGGGCCCCGACATCCCCCTCATGTACGACGGCTCCGCGGGCTTCGACCTGCCCGACGCCATCCGGCTGGGCCGCGCGCTCTCCGAGGCCGACTACCTCTGGTACGAGGAGCCGATGCGCGAGTTCAGCATCACCGCCTACCAGCGGCTCGCCGAAGCCGTCGACATCCCGCTGCTGGTCGCCGAGACCTCCGACGGAGCCCACATGAACTCCGCGGACTTCATCCGGGCCGGCGCCGCCACCTTCGGCGTCCGCGCCGGCACCACCCTGCGGGGCGGCATCACCGGAGCCATGCGCACCGCCCACCTCGCCGACGCCTACCGGCTGCGGGCCGAGGTGCACGGCTCGGACATCCCGAACCACCACCTGTGCATGGCCATCTCCAACACCACCTACTACGAGTCCCTGGTGACCTCCGCGCACGTCGTACGCGAACGCCACGTGGACGACCAGGGCCTGGTCCACGCTCCCACCGGACCGGGCATCGCCCTCCCCCTCGACTTCGGCTACGGCGACGCACTGCTGCCCTTCGTCGAACAACCGTGCTGAGTCGGCGGTGGCCGCCGTCCACCGCGACGGCGCCCACCGCGGACGCCCCCCATCCGGCGCACCACCCGAGCCGTGCGAGGACCGACCCCGCCGGCACAGAACGCAGTGAGAACAGAAAGGCAAGACGATGAGGTCTTCCGGATCTCCGAGAGCCGCCCGCCGCCGAGCGGTCGTCCGTACCGCCGCCGCGGCCGTCTCCCTGGCCACCGCGGCCCTGCTGGCCGGCTGCGCCAGCGCCGACACCAGCACGCAGTCCTCCTCTTCTTCCGGCGCCGCGTTCAAGCCGGCCCAGCAGAAGGACGGCTCCGAGATCACCGTGTGGGCCGACTCCACCCGGCTGCCGGCCGTCCAGGCCTACCAGAAGGCCCACCCGGACGCGAAGCTGAAGATCGTCACCTACGACGGCGGAGCGGACGGCTCGACCTACCTGCAGTCCAAGGTCCAGCTGTTCGACCGGACCGGCAGCGGCTGGCCCGACGTCGTCTTCGGCTCGCCCACCGACGTCACCTGGGCCTCGCAGCCCACCAAGTCCGGTGCCCAGCCCTTCGCCGCGCCGCTGGACGACAAGCTGGTGGGGCAGAGCACCCTGGACGGCTTCGCCAAGGGCTCCCTCACCCCCTGCCAGTTCAACGGACACACCTACTGCCTGCGCAACGACATCGCACAGGTCGTCCTCTGGTACAACAAGTCCCTCATGGACAAGTGGGGCTACCAAGTCCCCACCACCTGGGAGCAGTACGAGGCACTCGGCAAGAAGGTCGCCCAGGAGCACCCCGGTTACCTCGTCGGCTCGGTCGGCGACACCAACTCCCACGAGTCGTACTTCTGGTCCGGACAGTGCCCCGCGTTCGACCTGGTCAAGCCGGACACCCTGCGCACCGACCTCCAGGACCCGCACTGCACCCGCACCGCGAAACTCCTGGACGGCCTGATCGACGCCAAGGCGGTCACCACCAAGGGCTTCTTCAGCCAGGGCTTCGCCAAGGACAGCGGAAACAAGGTCCTCATGGCCTACGGCCCGTCCTGGTACGGCCAGTACCTGTTCAAGGCCGCCTTCAAGACGCCCGCCAAGCAGATCGCCGCCGCGCCCCCGCTGACCTGGCAGGGCGAGTCGACGGTCGCCACCGGCAACGTCGGCGGCGGCGTGTGGATGGTCTCCTCGCACAGCGCCGACCTCAAGGCCGCCACCGACCTCGTCACCTGGCTGACCACCTCCGACGCCAACCAGGCGTCCGCGCCCACCTATCCCGCCTACACCAAGGCGGCACAGGCCTGGCTGGCCAACCCGGCCAACAGCGACTACTTCGCCAACGACGTCGGCCCCGCCTTCCAGAAGGCCGCCGACGCTGTGTGGACCGACTGGTCCAACACCCGGTTCTCGGACTCCACGGCCTGGTCCAGCGTCGTCCTGCCCGCCCTCACCGCGGGCAAGAGCCTCATGGCCACCCTGCCCGCCTGGCAGCAGGAGATCGGCAACGAGGCCAAGGCCCAGGGATACAAGGTGGCCACCAAGTGACCCTGCTCGAGACCGAGCGCGTCGCCGTCCCCGCTCTCCGCCGCGGCACCGAGCCGCGGCGGAGGCGCCGCAGCGCGGCCGGCTACCTCTTCGTCGCCGGATACACCCTGCTGCTGCTCGCCTTCGGCGTCTTCCCGACCGGGTACTCCTTCTACCTGGCCCTCACCAACGACCGCGGCCAGTTCACCGGCCTCAACCAGTTCGTGAAGGTCGCCCAGGACTACCGGTTCCTGCCCGCCTTCGGCCACATGCTCGTCTATCTCGCCCTGTGGCTGGTCACGCTCGTCGTCCTGGTCGTCCTGGTCGCCGTGGTGCTCCGCAGCCGGGTCAGCTCCGGAATGTCCGCGCTCCTGCGCTTCCTGTACTACCTTCCCGGCGCCCTGGCAGGCGTGGCCAGCGTCCTGGTCTGGCTGTTCATGCTGGATCCGGACGTCAGCCCGGTGTCCTGGCTGCTGGAGAGCATGGGCATGCACACCTTCGCCGCCGTCCTCTCACCCGGAAACCTCCCGCTCATCCTGATGCTGATCGCGTTCTGGACCGGTGCGGGCGGCTGGATGGTCGTGATGTACGGAGCCCTGAACAACATCCCCGACGAGGTGCTGGAAGCCGCCCGCATGGACGGCGCCGGCCCCTGGCGCACCGCGTGGCACATCCAGATCCCCATGATCCGGCAGTGGATCGTCTACATGACCATCCTGGCGTTCGCGACGGGCACCCAGCTCTTCGTCGAACCGCAACTGCTCCAGACCGCCAGCCTCGGCCGGGTGAGCCCGACCTGGTCACCCAACCAGCTGGCCTACGTCTACGCCTTCCAGCAGGGCGACTTCAACGGTGCCGCCGCGATCTCCGTCTGCCTGCTGGTCGTGGGACTGCTCGCCGCCGGCCTCCTGGTAGCCCGCTCGAACCTGTTCACGTTGGATGAAAAATGACGCTACCCGCTTCCGTTTCACCGGCCACCGGCCGACTCGTCCGGCCCGGCCGTCTCCTGTCCTACGTCGTCGTCGGCATCCTGCTGACGGCACTGCTGGTCTTCTTCGTCCTGCCCGTCGTCTGGCTGCTCCTCGCGCCCTCCAAGACCGCCGGCGAAGTGGTCCGGGACAACCCGCTCTCCTTCGGCTCCTTCCACCAGATCGGCGCAGCCTGGAAGCACCTGTTCGCCTTCCAGGACGGTGCCATGCTCACCTGGCTCGGCAACTCCGCGATCTACTCGGGCGGTGCGCTCGTCCTCACCCTGCTCGTCAGCGTCCCCGCGGGCTACGCACTGGCCCTGACCGACTTCCGGGGCCGCAGGACGCTCCTGGTGATCACCCTCGTCACCATGATCATGCCGCAGGCCACCCTGGTGCTCCCCGTCTTCCTGGAGCTCAACCGCTTCCACCTGATCGGGACGGTCTGGTCGGTCATCCTGCCCTTCTCGTTCTACCCGTTCGGCGTGTACCTCGTGTACATCTACTTCGGCAGCAGCCTGCCCAGGGACCTGCTGGCCGCCGCCCGGATCGACGGGTGCACCGAGTGGCAGCTCTTCACCCGGATCGCACTGCCCCTGGCCAAGCCCGTCATCGGACTCGTCGCCTTCTTCGGCTTCGTCGGCAACTGGAACAACTTCTTCCTGCCGTACCTGGTGCTGCCCAACAGCGAGCAGTTCCCGATCCAGGTGGGCCTGAACCAACTGCTCACCTCCACGCCGTCGTTCAATCCGGTCGCCGGCGCGGGCCTGAACATCACCCTTCCCGAACTGGCCCTGGCGATCATCCTCGCCATCCTGCCCGTGCTCGCGCTGTTCCTCGTCTCCCAGCGCACCTTGGTGGCCGGCATGCTCGCCGGCGCCACCAAGGAATGACCGCGATGCGTGTCGCCTTGTTCCTGACCTGTGTCAACGACACGTTGTATCCGGATACGGGTCGTGCGGTGGTGAAGCTGCTGTCCAGGCTGGGTGTCGAGGTCGATTTCCCGATGGGTCAGACGTGTTGCGGGCAGGCCCACTTCAACACCGGCTACCGGCATGAGGCGGAGCCGTTGGCACGGCATTTCTCCGATGTCTTCGGCGGGTACGAGGCGATCGTGACGCCGTCGGGGTCGTGCGGGGCGATGGTGCGGGAGCTGTATCCGCGGCTGGGTGACCGGGCGCGGGCGCAGGGCCGGGGCGGGGACCTCGCGGCCGTGCTGGCGCCGGTGGCGGCGAGGACGTACGAGCTGACCGAGTTCCTGGTGGACGTCCTGGGGGTGACGGACGTGGGTGCCTGGTATCCGCACCGGGTGACGTA
The DNA here is from genome assembly GCF_044757385.1 of Streptomyces sp. NPDC091282. NCBI lineage: Bacteria > Bacillati > Actinomycetota > Actinomycetes > Kitasatosporales > Streptomycetaceae > Streptomyces > Streptomyces sp. NPDC091282. The sequence continues at coordinate 1,451 of NZ_JBIVUX010000008.1, read as the reverse complement.
TCACCCGACCTGTCACGGCCTGCGGAGCCTGGGGCTGGGCGACCGGCCGCGGCGGCTGCTGGAGGCGGTGCGGGGCCTGGAGCTGGTGGAGCTGCCGGGCGCGGAGGAGTGCTGCGGGTTCGGGGGGACGTTCGCGGTCAAGAACCCGGACGTGTCGGCGGCGATGGGCGCGGACAAGGTCGCCAGTGCCGTCTCGACGGGCGCGCAGGTGCTGTGCGCGGCGGACAACTCGTGTCTGATGCACCTCGGGGGGACGATGACCCGGCTGGGGACGGACCTGCGGCCGGTGCACCTCGCGGAGATCCTGGCGAGCACGGAGGAGGAGCCCGCGGCATGAGCGGAACCTATCTGGGGATGCCGGCGTTCCCGCAGGCCGCGCACGAGGCCGTCAACGATGCGACGCTGCGCGGGAATCTGCGCCACGCCACGCACACGATCCGCGCGAAGCGGGCCAGGGCCGTCGCCGAGGTCTCCGACTGGGAGGCGCTGCGGGAGGCCGGGAAGCAGATCAAGGACCACACGCTGCGGCATCTGGACACCTATCTGGAACAGCTCGAAGCTTCTGTCACCCGTGTCGGTGGGATCGTGCACTGGGCGGCCGACGCCGAAGAGGCCAACCGGATCGTGACGGACCTGGTCAAGGAGACCGGTGAGACCGAGGTCGTGAAGGTCAAGTCGATGGCCACGCAGGAGACCGGGCTGAACGAGGCTCTGGAGGCCGAGGGCATCCGCGCGTACGAGACCGATCTCGCGGAGCTGATCGTGCAGTTGGGCCACGACCGGCCCTCGCACATCCTGGTCCCGGCGATCCACCGCAACCGGGGCGAGATCCGGGACATCTTCCGCCGCGAGATGAGCCAGTGGGGCCGCCCCGCGCCCGACGACCTCACCGACACCCCGGCCGAACTCGCCGAGGCGGCCCGCCTGCACCTGCGCGAGAAGTTCCTGCGCGCCAAGGTCGGTGTTTCGGGCGCGAACTTCATGGTCGCCGAGACCGGCACCCTGGTGGTCGTCGAGTCCGAGGGCAACGGCCGAATGTGCCTGACCCTCCCCGAGACGCTGATCTCGGTCGTCGGCATCGAGAAGATCGTCCCGACCTGGCAGGACCTCGAAGTCTTCCTGCAGACCCTGCCCCGCTCCTCCACCGCCGAACGCATGAACCCCTACACCAGCATGTGGACCGGCACCACCGACAGTGACGGCCCCCGCACCTTCCACCTCATCCTCCTGGACAACGGCCGCACCGACACCCTCGCCGACGACGTCGGCCGCCAGGCACTGCGCTGCATCCGCTGCTCCGCCTGCCTCAACGTGTGCCCCGTCTATGAACGCGCGGGCGGACACGCCTACGGCTCGGTCTATCCCGGCCCCATCGGCGCGATCCTCAGCCCGCAACTCCGGGGCACGGCGAGTGCGATCGACGCCTCGCTGCCGTACGCGTCATCTTTGTG